>NZ_JBDGKA010000016.1:0-209 GCF_057656615.1 Luteimonas sp. Soil_C_5 | reverse complement strand
GACAAAAGTAAGCCGCGCGACAGCGCGGAAGCCCTGTCCTTGGCAGGGACGCTGATCGCGCCCAACAGCGAACACCTCGCGCGGATTCCGATTCCAATTCCGGGGTTGGATTCAAAGCCGAATCAACAACAAAGCGATAGATCAATTGCACGGCTTTCGCACGCTGACGCGTGCGAGTTCCTTTTTGACCGGCCAAAAAGGAACCAAAA
>NZ_JBDGKA010000015.1:0-237 GCF_057656615.1 Luteimonas sp. Soil_C_5 | reverse complement strand
TTTTTGGTTCCTTTTTGGCCGGTCAAAAAGGAACTCGCACGCGTCAGCGTGCGAAAGCCGTGCAATTGATCTATCGCCTTGTTCTTGATTCGGCTTTACATCCAGATCCAGATCCATCCAAATCCGATCCAAATCCGGAATTGGAATCGGAATCCGCGCAAGGTGTTCGCTGTTGGGCGCGATCAGCGTCCCTGCCAAGGACAGGGCTTCCGCGCTGTCGCGCGGCTTACTTTTGTC
>NZ_JBDGKA010000014.1:0-248 GCF_057656615.1 Luteimonas sp. Soil_C_5 | reverse complement strand
CGACGGCGTTTTTGCTTACTTTTGGCAAGACAAAAGTAAGCCGCGCGACAGCGCGGAAGCCCTGTCCTTCGCAAGAACGTTGATCTCGCTCAACAGCGAACACCTGGCGCGGAATCCGATTCCAGATTCGATTCCGGACTCGATCTCAAGCTCGACTCAGAACGAAAGCAGAAGCAGAGCGATGGATCAATTGCACGGCTTTCGCACGCTGACGCGTGCGAGTTCCTTTTTGACCGGCCAAAAAGGAA
>NZ_JBDGKA010000013.1:0-248 GCF_057656615.1 Luteimonas sp. Soil_C_5 | reverse complement strand
TTTTGGTTCCTTTTTGGCCGGTCAAAAAGGAACTCGCACGCGTCAGCGTGCGAAAGCCGTGCAATTGATCTATCGCTCTGCTTTAGCTTCGGCTCTAAATCCGAACACGGAATTTGAATCGGAATCCGCGCGAGGTGTTCGCTGTTAGGCGCGATCAGCGTTATTGCCAAGAACAGGGCTTCCGCGCTGTCGCGCGGCTTACTTTTGTCTTGCCAAAAGTAAGCAAAAACGCCGTCGCCGGACGCGAT
>NZ_JBDGKA010000012.1:0-5740 GCF_057656615.1 Luteimonas sp. Soil_C_5 | reverse complement strand
CGTGGCAGAGGCTCTGTTGCTGCGTGTCGGCTCGCTGTTGAAAAGCTTGGATCACGCTTAAGGCCGGGGCTAAAACCTGCTGGCTTGAGAGATTCGGCAGAGTCGTGTCTTCCTCTTTAAAATGACTTGGAGGCGTGGTGGCCCCTTCATGTCGGAGCGGATACCGGCTTGCAAGAAAACTTCAGCGGCTCTGAATCACGGGGTTTCGTGTCGGCAGCGACTTCCAATTGCCGCCAATCACGCGCCCTCCGATCCTCGAATGCGCCTGAATTGGGTGCGATTGCTGGACGGGCCTATAGCTCAATGGTTAGAGCAGAGGACTCATAATCCTTTGGTTCCAGGTTCGAGTGCTATCTCGAAGCTCGCATGACGATCCTTGCTTGGATGCGAGAAAGCATCTGGAAGCGGTAATCGTTGCGTCTGACCTTGAGCGACGGCGACGCAGTTGCTCATTTTTTCCAGCAAGCTGTCGTTTGGATCGGCTCCTGTAGCTCCGAGAAAAGGCTCTGCTCAACTCGAAGTGCGCGATCTTGCGTATTACCAACCCGACAGCGACGACTGGGGGCTGGCTGTGCGAAGGGCAGCAGCGCGTAGCGCAGGTAAGAGCGTGCGTCGACATTTCCATGCGGATGGCTCCACCTTGCGGTTCGTCCAGTAGACGTTCCGGTTTGCCTGATCACTCTTTCGCGCACTCGTATGCCATACGGCGTACGGGTTTCAGCATTCGTCGCTATCGAAGAAAAGTTCGCCCGGTCTGTGTCTCAGCGGCGTTATGGACCTGAGGCGGATCAAGGGTCCGCTGCAGGAAGTCGGGCATTGGGAGATAGAAGTGCTCCCGAGGGACGGTCGGATGCCACAAGCGGGCCGTGGCATGAAATCGCCTTGAATTGTCACGCCCCCCGCCGATCGAGCGCCGATGGCAGGCATTTGAAAGGCCTATCAGCACTGCTGAACTGTCGAGATGTCGATTCTTGAATTCGGGCACGTGTGTGGCGCTCGACGCCACACAGCGGCCTGACTGACAGCGTGCCCTACGGACGATCCCGCGTGCGTCTCGTCTGGAGCCATGATCTGACAGGGCAGCCACTGACCAAAACCTCCATCGGGGAATGCAACCGGAAACTGCCTCACGGATGCAGTGATCCGGGCGCGGAATCGGGGTCGTGTATCGTCCCGGGGTTCCCGTCCGTCGAGCGTTGCCGCGTTATCCGATGAGCATCTACGCACTCGAGTCCGTATTCCGTCCTGCATCCGTGGCGGTCGTCGGCGCCAGTCCGCGCCCGCGGTCCCTGGGGCGTCTCGTGCTCCAGCAACTGCGCGAGGGTGGGTTCGAAGGGCGAATCGGTCTCGTCAATCCGCGCTATCCGCGGATCGATGGCGTCGCCGCGGTGGCGAGTCTCGCGGCGCTGCCCTTCGTGCCCGAACTGGTGATCATCGCCGCGCCGCCGCGCGATGTGGCGCATGTGGCACGAGCCGCGGCCGAGCGCGGGGCAAAGGCTGCGATCGTACTGACCCGCGACATGGGGGATGGACCGGGCTCGCACAACGCTGCGCTCGCCGAGGTCGCACGCCAGTTCGGTCTTCGGATCGTCGGGCCGAACTGCCTGGGCGTGATCGCGCCGCACGCCCGCCTGTTCGCGAGTTTTGCCGGCCATGTGCCGCTGGCGGGCGATCTGGCATTGATCTCGCAGTCGGGCGCCGTGGCGGCCGGCATGATCGAATGGAGCCGCGCCCGCGGTATCGGATTCTCTGCAGTCGCCTCACTGGGGCGATGCGCTTGATGTCGATTTCGCAGATCTTCTCGACTATTTCGCGACCGATCGCCACACGCGATCGATCCTGCTTTATGTCGAGCGCGTCCGCGATGCACGCAAGTTCCTCAGCGCCGCGCGGGCCGCGGCTCGCGCCAAACCGGTGGTCGTGGTGAAGCCCGGTCGCCACGGGCGTGTGGTCGAGTCCGCGGCCACCCATGCCGCCGCGCTCGCGAGCTCCGACGCCGTCTACGATGCGGCGTTCCGGCGCGCCGGCCTGTTGCGCGTGCATGCGCTCGACGAACTGTTCGCCGCGGCCGAGACGCTGTCGCACCTGCAGATGCCGCAGGGCGACCGGCTGGCCGTCATGACCAACGGCATCGGGATCGGCAAGCTGGCGCTCGATCGCCTGATGGACATGGGCGGCGCGCGCGCCGAACTGTCGGACGAAACAATCGGGACGCTCGATGCGGCACTGCCGGCCGGATGGTCGCGGCGCAATGCGGTCGACATGCTGGGAGACGCCGACGGCGCGCGCTATGCGGCAACGCTGGATGCCCTGCTGCAGGACCGGGGCAATGATGCGGTGCTGGCGATGCATGTACCCACCGTGCTGTCGGCCCCCCAGGACACGGCGGATGCCGTCGTCGCCACGCTGCAGGCGCGGCGCCGGGATCCGGTACGCAAACCCGTGCTCGCGGTGTGGATCGGTGACGACGCGCCTGCGCGGCAGACACTCGGCGATGCCGGCGTGCCCGCGTTCGCCAGCGAGGCCGACGCGATCCGCGGCTTCATGTATCTGGTGCGGCATCGCGAGGCGCAGCGCGCCCTGATGGAAACGCCACCCAGCCTGCCCGACGATTTCGTGGTCGATGTGGACGGCGCACGACAGGTGGTCGAATCCGCACTCGCGGCCGGGCAGTCCTGGCTCGATCCGCCTTCGATCGCACGGCTCTTCGAGGCCTATGGCATCCCGCTGGCGCAGACGATCGCCTGCGCCACGCCCGATGCGGCCGTCGAAGCCGCCGGGCGATTGATCTCGGCTGGCGGCACGGTCGCGGTCAAGGTCTGGTCGGCGGACATCCCGCACAAGTCCGATGTCGATGGTGTGCGCCTCGGATTGTCGACGCCCGATGCCGTGCGCGCTGCGGCGACCGAGCTCGTCGAGCGGGCACAGCGTCTGCGTCCGCAGGCGCGTATCGAAGGCGTCACCGTGCATCCGATGATCGTGCGGCCGAAGGCGCGCGAACTGATCGCCGGTATCGCAGACGATCCGACGTTCGGGCCGGTGGTCGTATTCGGACGTGGCGGCACCGCTGTCGAGGTCATCGACGACAAGGCGCTCGCGCTCCCGCCGCTGGACCTGCGGCTTGCCCATGAACTCATCGGGCGCACGCGGGTCTCGCGCATCCTCAAGGCGTATCGCGACGTGCCCGCGGCAGACGAGCGCGCGATCGCGCTGGTGCTGGTGAAGCTGGCGCAGATGGCGGCCGACATTCCCGAACTGGGCGCGGTGGACGTCAACCCGCTGCTGGCGGATCGCGAAGGCGTGATCGCGCTGGATGCGCGGGTCGGCATCGCGCCGGTGAGGCGCCTGCATCGCGGCCGCGGCCACCCGCGTTTCGCGATCTTTCCCTATCCCAGCGAGTGGGAACGCACGATCACCCTGGCCGGCGGCGCCCAGGCGTTCGTGCGACCGGTACGGCCGGAGGACGACGGCATGTTCCGCCGCTTCTTCGACAAGGTCAGCAGCGAGGATCTGCGCCTGCGGTTCTTCAGCGCCGTGCGCCACTTCAGCCACGAATTCATCGCACGGCTCACCCAGCTCGACTACGCCCGTTCGATCGCGCTGGCGGCGATCGATCCGGACAGCGGCGAGATGCTCGGCGCGGTGCGACTGCTGGCCGACGCCAATTACGCCACCGGCGAGTACGGCATCATGGTCCGCTCGGATCTCAAGGGCGCCGGCCTCGGCTGGCACCTGATGCGGATCATGATCGAGTACGCCGCCTGGCAGGGCCTGCACACCGTCGAAGGCCAGGTGCTGCGCGAGAACACCACCATGCTCGCGATGTGCCGCCAGCTCGGCTTCCGGATCGAGGCTGATCCCGATGACAGCACCGTCGCCATCGTGCGGCTGTCCGTGCGCCAGGCCGTGCAGGCCTGACCGTCAGGCGCGGCGGACGGCATTGGTCCGGGCGCCAGATGCCGTGGGTTGACCGGGCCGGCCCGCGTGGCACTCGGCCTGCAACGTGCTGCGCGCCGAACCGCTTGTCCGAGGCAACGATCGCTGCAAACGCCGGGAGCGGATCTGCGGCGCAGGTGAGACGCGGTTACGCAGCCGTGACCGCGTGGTCGCGGTGAAACGGCGGCCGGGCGCGCGACGGGGGCGTCGCTCTTCGCAGTGGGGCGATGCAGACCTCTGCCGGGGCTTGTCGGGCGCAGCGTGCGTATGAACGAGTCGGGCGCCGGTGCACTCGCATCGCGTGCGCGACTGGCTGCGTCGCAGCCACGAGCGTTGCCGGCCTTGCCTCGCCGATCATGAACACCCGGACGATGCACCTGCCCGCATCGTCGATCCGGTCGCCTGGTCTGCGACGCGCCCGGCGATAATCACACCGGTGCGCAAGATCCTCCACATCGACATGGACGCGTTCTACGCGTCGGTCGAGCAACGCGACGACCCCGCGCTGCGCGGCCGGCCGGTGGTCGTTGCCTGGCGCGGCGCGCGGTCGGTGGTCTGCGCTGCGTCCTACGAGGCGCGGCCCTTCGGTGTGCGGTCGGCGATGCCCGCGGTCACGGCCGAGCGCCTGTGCCCGGACGCGATCTTCGTGCCCCCCGATTTCGCGCGCTACAAGGCCGTGTCGCGGCAGGTGCGCGAGATCTTCCTGCAGCACACCGATCTGGTGCAGCCGCTGTCGCTCGACGAGGCCTACCTCGACGTCACGGCGCCCAAGATCCCGTCGCCCAGCGCAACCGCCACTGCCGAAGCCATCCGCGCGCAGATCCGCGAGGTCACCCAGCTCACGGCGTCGGCCGGCGTCGCGCCGAACAAGTTCCTGGCCAAGATCGCCTCGGACTGGCGCAAGCCAGACGGCGTGTTCGTCGTCAAACCCGCGCAGGTAGATGCCTTTCTGCTGCCGCTCAAGGTCGGCAAGATTCCCGGCGTCGGCAAGGTCATGGAACAGAAGCTTGCAGCGCTTGGCGTACAGACCGTCGGCGACCTGCGTGGCCTTGCGCGCGAAGAACTCGAGCTGCGGTTCGGCACCTTCGGCGCGCGTCTCTACCAGCGTGCGCGCGGCATCGACGACCGGCCGGTCGAGCCGGACCAGCCGGTGCAGTCGATCTCCTCCGAGGACACGTTCGAGACCGACCTGCCGCTGGAAGACCTCGCGCCGATGATCGAGCGGTTGGCCGAGAAGACGTGGCTCGCGACCCGCAAGACCGAGCGCGTCGGGCGGACCGTCGTGTTGAAACTCAAGACGTCGCAGTTCCGCATCCTCACCCGCAGTTTCACGCCGGATGCGCCGCCGTCGTCGCAGGCCGAACTGACCCGCATCGCCCTCGCGCTGCGTGCGCGTGTGGCGCTGCCGGGGTCGACGCGCTATCGACTGGTGGGGGTCGGGATCGGGGGATTTCGCGAGCGTGAGGAATTGCCGATGCAGGCGGGCTTGTTCGGCGGGGAGTAGGGGTATGGGTGTCGTGGTTGCTGCTGTTGGCCCTGTGTGCCTCGCATGCTGCTTGAGCCCGCGGCGATTGATTCCAGCTTCCTTAGTCGCAGTCCCCGTTTATAGCGCTAGCGCCGCTCTTGTGGATGTCGCGCGTCCATCTTGCGTTTCGCTTTGTTCCGCTTCGCTCTTCTTTGCTGTTGCTTTCGCTTTGCTTCTGCTTTGGCTTCGCGCGTTTGATCTTTCGAGCCGTAAAGCGAGCCGAGCATCGCAGGGCGACGGGGCCGAAGAGCAGCCCATGTCTGAGCGCAGCGAGTTTGG
>NZ_JBDGKA010000011.1:0-5943 GCF_057656615.1 Luteimonas sp. Soil_C_5 | reverse complement strand
CGGGCTGCTCTTCGGGGCGGCGGGCCAAGCGGGACGAGAACGACAGCAGCCTTCACGCGGTGTTGACAGACTCGAAAGTCGCGGTAATATGTGCGGCTCGCTTCAACGAAACGCCTTCGGGCAGACGGAGAAGCCGGCGGAAACCAACCCTCACCGAGGTGTTGACGAAAGCCAAAACCGCGCTACAATGGGCGGCTCGCTTCGGAGGAAACTTCGAAGCACTGGGAAGCAGGCGCTGAGGCCGCTTCCGAAGATCTTTGACAGTGTGCGCAGGATACTTATGCGGACGTCTGGCAGGTGGCGTTAGTCCATCAGCAGACGTTCTAGAAAGAGCAAGAAAGATTCAAAAGCATGCAAATGCTAGTGAGTAGTTCGAGTTCCGGAAAAGACGACTGCACTCGAAGCATTAGATGTCACTTCGGTGATGTCGAAACATTTAAGTGAAGAGTTTGATCCTGGCTCAGAGTGAACGCTGGCGGCAGGCCTAACACATGCAAGTCGAACGGCAGCACAGAGGAGCTTGCTCCTTGGGTGGCGAGTGGCGGACGGGTGAGGAATACATCGGAATCTGCCTATTTGTGGGGGATAACGTAGGGAAACTTACGCTAATACCGCATACGACCTACGGGTGAAAGCGGAGGACCTTCGGGCTTCGCGCAGATAGATGAGCCGATGTCGGATTAGCTAGTTGGCGGGGTAATGGCCCACCAAGGCGACGATCCGTAGCTGGTCTGAGAGGATGATCAGCCACACTGGAACTGAGACACGGTCCAGACTCCTACGGGAGGCAGCAGTGGGGAATATTGGACAATGGGCGCAAGCCTGATCCAGCCATGCCGCGTGGGTGAAGAAGGCCTTCGGGTTGTAAAGCCCTTTTGTTGGGAAAGAAAAGCAGTCGGTTAATACCCGATTGTTCTGACGGTACCCAAAGAATAAGCACCGGCTAACTTCGTGCCAGCAGCCGCGGTAATACGAAGGGTGCAAGCGTTACTCGGAATTACTGGGCGTAAAGCGTGCGTAGGTGGTTTGTTAAGTCTGATGTGAAAGCCCTGGGCTCAACCTGGGAATTGCATTGGATACTGGCAGGCTAGAGTGCGGTAGAGGGTAGTGGAATTCCCGGTGTAGCAGTGAAATGCGTAGAGATCGGGAGGAACATCCGTGGCGAAGGCGACTACCTGGACCAGCACTGACACTGAGGCACGAAAGCGTGGGGAGCAAACAGGATTAGATACCCTGGTAGTCCACGCCCTAAACGATGCGAACTGGATGTTGGGTTCAACTAGGAACTCAGTATCGAAGCTAACGCGTTAAGTTCGCCGCCTGGGGAGTACGGTCGCAAGACTGAAACTCAAAGGAATTGACGGGGGCCCGCACAAGCGGTGGAGTATGTGGTTTAATTCGATGCAACGCGAAGAACCTTACCTGGCCTTGACATGCACGGAACTTTCCAGAGATGGATTGGTGCCTTCGGGAACCGTGACACAGGTGCTGCATGGCTGTCGTCAGCTCGTGTCGTGAGATGTTGGGTTAAGTCCCGCAACGAGCGCAACCCTTGTCCTTAGTTGCCAGCACGTAATGGTGGGAACTCTAAGGAGACCGCCGGTGACAAACCGGAGGAAGGTGGGGATGACGTCAAGTCATCATGGCCCTTACGGCCAGGGCTACACACGTACTACAATGGGAAGGACAGAGGGCTGCAAACCCGCGAGGGCAAGCCAATCCCAGAAACCTTCTCTCAGTCCGGATCGGAGTCTGCAACTCGACTCCGTGAAGTCGGAATCGCTAGTAATCGCAGATCAGCATTGCTGCGGTGAATACGTTCCCGGGCCTTGTACACACCGCCCGTCACACCATGGGAGTTTGTTGCACCAGAAGCAGGTAGCCTAACCTTCGGGAGGGCGCTTGCCACGGTGTGGCCGATGACTGGGGTGAAGTCGTAACAAGGTAGCCGTATCGGAAGGTGCGGCTGGATCACCTCCTTTAGAGAAAAGACAACATCGCTTGTCCAGGCGTCCTCATAAGTAACCTGCACGATTGGTAATCAAGAGCAAGACTGGGTCTGTAGCTCAGGTGGTTAGAGCGCACCCCTGATAAGGGTGAGGCCGGTGGTTCGAGTCCTCCCAGACCCACCACTTGGGGCCTTAGCTCAGCTGGGAGAGCACCTGCTTTGCAAGCAGGGGGTCGTCGGTTCGATCCCGACAGGCTCCACCATTTTTGATGCTTGATGTACCGATCGCTGCGCACACACAAGATTTGAATGTCGCCAGGCACTGTGGCCTGACGATGGTTCTTTGAAAAATAGGGAAGTAGCGAGCGTCTGAGACAAGAACTCATACGTGTCGTGTGGCTAAGGCGGGGACTTCGAGTCCCTAGTAAATTGAGTCGTTATATTCGCGTCGATGCTTTGTACCCATCGACAGAAATAGAACTCCGAGGCGACTTGGGGTTATATGGTCAAGCGAATAAGCGCACACGGTGGATGCCTTGGCGGTCAGAGGCGATGAAGGACGTGGTAGCCTGCGAAAAGTATCGGGGAGCTGGCAACAAGCTTTGATCCGGTAATGTCCGAATGGGGAAACCCACCTCCTAGGAGGTACTGCATGGTGAATACATAGCCATGCAGGGCGAACGCGGTGAACTGAAATATCTAAGTAACCGTAGGAAAAGAAATCAACCGAGATTCCCTGAGTAGTGACGAGCGAACGGGGAACAGCCCAAAAGTCGATATGGTTTTAGCAAAACGGTCCTGGAAAGACCGGCCATAGAAGGTGATAGCCCTGTATGCGAAAGGGCCATATCGATGAAAAATGAGTAGGGCGGGGCACGAGAAACCCTGTCTGAACATGGGGGGACCATCCTCCAAGGCTAAATACTCCTGACCGACCGATAGTGAACCAGTACCGTGAGGGAAAGGCGAAAAGAACCCCGGAGAGGGGAGTGAAATAGACCCTGAAACCGTGTGCGTACAAGCAGTAGGAGCCTCGCAAGGGGTGACTGCGTACCTTTTGTATAATGGGTCAGCGACTTATTGTTCGTGGCAAGCTTAACCGTATAGGGGAGGCGAAGGGAAACCGAGTCTGATAAGGGCGCATAGTCGCGGGCAATAGACCCGAAACCGGGTGATCTAGTCATGCCCAGGATGAAGGTTGAGTAACATCAACTGGAGGTCCGAACCCACTCCCGTTGCAAAGGTAGGGGATGAGGTGTGATTAGGAGTGAAAAGCTAATCGAACCCGGAGATAGCTGGTTCTCCTCGAAAGCTATTTAGGTAGCGCCTCATGTGAATCTTCTTGGGGGTAGAGCACTGTTATGGCTAGGGGGTCATTGCGACTTACCAAACCATTGCAAACTCCGAATACCAAGACAGACTGCATGGGAGACACACGGCGGGTGCTAACGTCCGTCGTGAAAAGGGAAACAACCCAGACCCACAGCTAAGGTCCCAAATTATCACTAAGTGGGAAACGATGTGGAAAGGCACAGACAGCCAGGAGGTTGGCTTAGAAGCAGCCACCCTTTAAAGAAAGCGTAATAGCTCACTGGTCGAGTCGGTCTGCGCGGAAGATTTAACGGGGCTAAGTGATAAACCGAAGCTTGGGGTGCACATATTTATATGTGCGCGGTAGAGGAGCGTTCCGTAAGCCGTCGAAGGCAGATTGAGAAGTCTGCTGGAGGTATCGGAAGTGCGAATGCTGACATGAGTAACGATAATGGGGGTGAAAAGCCTCCACGCCGAAAGCCCAAGGTTTCCTTGCGCAACGTTAATCGACGCAGGGTGAGTCGGCCCCTAAGGCGAGGCAGAAATGCGTAGTCGATGGGAAGCTGGTTAATATTCCAGCACCTCGCATAAGTGCGATGGGGGGACGGAGAAGGTTAGGTCTACCAGGCGTTGGTTGTCCTGGAGAAAGGCGGTAGGAGTGGGTCTTAGGCAAATCCGGGACCCTTTAACTCCGAGCACCGAGACGAGCTCATTAGAGCGAAGTGACTGATACCACGCTTCCAGGAAAAGCCCCTAAGCTTCAGCTTATGCAGACCGTACCGTAAACCGACACAGGTGGGTAGGAAGAGAATTCTAAGGCGCTTGAGAGAACTCGGGTGAAGGAACTAGGCAACATAGCACCGTAACTTCGGGAGAAGGTGCGCCCTTGATCGTGGCCCATGCGGGCTACAGCGATCGGGGGCCGCAGTGACCAGGCCGCTGCGACTGTTTATCAAAAACACAGGACTCTGCAAACACGAAAGTGGACGTATAGGGTCTGACGCCTGCCCGGTGCCGGAAGGTTAATTGATGGGGTCAGCCGCAAGGCGAAGCTCTTGATCGAAGCCCCGGTAAACGGCGGCCGTAACTATAACGGTCCTAAGGTAGCGAAATTCCTTGTCGGGTAAGTTCCGACCTGCACGAATGGCGTAACGATGGCGGCGCTGTCTCCACCCGAGACTCAGTGAAATTGAAATCGCTGTGAAGATGCAGCGTTCCCGTGGCAAGACGGAAAGACCCCGTGAACCTTTACTATAGCTTTACATTGAACGTTGAGTTCGTCTGTGTAGGATAGGTGGGAGGCTTTGAAACCATGGCGCTAGCTGTGGTGGAGCCAACCTTGAAATACCACCCTGTCGTGCTTGACGTTCTAACCTAGGTCCGTTATCCGGATCGGGGACCATGTATGGTGGGTAGTTTGACTGGGGCGGTCTCCTCCCAAAGAGTAACGGAGGAGCTCGAAGGTACGCTCAGCGCGGTCGGACATCGCGCACTGTGTGCAAAGGCATAAGCGTGCTTGACTGCGAGATCGACGGATCAAGCAGGTAGGAAACTAGGACTTAGTGATCCGGTGGTTCTGTATGGAAGGGCCATCGCTCAACGGATAAAAGGTACTCCGGGGATAACAGGCTGATACCGCCCAAGAGTTCATATCGACGGCGGTGTTTGGCACCTCGATGTCGGCTCATCACATCCTGGGGCTGTAGTCGGTCCCAAGGGTATGGCTGTTCGCCATTTAAAGTGGTACGCGAGCTGGGTTCAGAACGTCGTGAGACAGTTCGGTCCCTATCTGCCATGGGCGTTGGAGATTTGAGAGGGGCTGCTCCTAGTACGAGAGGACCGGAGTGGACGAACCTCTGGTGTTCCGGTTGTCACGCCAGTGGCACTGCCGGGTAGCTATGTTCGGAAGCGATAACCGCTGAAAGCATCTAAGCGGGAAGCGCGCCTCAAGATGAGATCTCCCGGGAGCTTGACTCCCCTGAAGGAACCATCAAGACCAGGTGGTTGATAGGCTGGGTGTGTAAGCACAGCAATGTGTTGAGCTAACCAGTACTAATGATCCGTGCGGCTTGACCATATAACCTCAAGTTGCTTCTAATCGAAGCATCCTTGGCCAACGACACGAATGAGTCGTCCAAAATGTTCGCTACTTCCCAACCTCTGAGAGCGTGAGCGCTGTCAGTCCCACTTTCGATCGCATCCCTGCGACCGATCGCCGGACCGACTTGCGACCCTCCACCCTCTCCCTGGTGACTATAGCTGTATGGAACCACCCGATCCCATTCCGAACTCGGAAGTGAAACGTACATGCGCCGATGGTAGTGTGCATCTAGCATGCGAGAGTAGGTCATCGCCAGGGTTTTTTACCCCGAAACCCCCGCCCAAAAAGCGGGGGTTTCTTTTTGTGTGCGAGAAAGTCAGGCCGTAGCGATAGATTCTCGCAATCCGCGGCCGTGTTGGCGGGAATCCGGGGCTTTTGCGGTCTCAGGCGTCAATAACTTGCTGCGTGGCCCAGAGTTAATCCGGGCAGTGGCCGGACCTATGCCTTGCGTGATTCTCTTTAATAACGCGGCTGCGCGATGCCAAAGAGAACAATTGGCCCGGATTCGTGGCAGAGGCTCTGTTGCTGCGTGTCGGCTCGCTGTTGAAAAGCTTGGATCACGCTTAAGGCCGGGGCTAAAACC
>NZ_JBDGKA010000010.1:0-9546 GCF_057656615.1 Luteimonas sp. Soil_C_5 | reverse complement strand
CGCGCTGTCGCGCGGCTTACTTTTGTCTTGCCAAAAGTAAGCAAAAACGCCGTCGCCGGACGCGATCCGCCACGGCTGCCGCGGCGGGCCCCTGCGCTTCTCGGTCGACGGGGCACGCAGCCCAAACTCGCTACGCTCAGACATGGGCTGCTCTTCGGCCCCGACGTCCTGCGATGCTCGGCTCGCTTTACGGCTCGATGAAGCCAAGTGCACAAACCAAAGCCAAAGCCACAGCCAAAGCCACAGCCACAGCCACAGCCACAGCAAAGACACAGCCACAGCAAAGCCACACAGAAGGCAAAGCCGGCGCAGGAGCCGGAGACCGAGACCGAGACGAAGCCAGCACAACAGCTGGCGCCTTTCAGGCGCCAGCTGAAACATGCGAGATCAGGTGCTCGCCACAGGCTCCGCGCTAGCCCCTCGCGCACGCCGGATCAGGCGCGCACTGCCATGACGCAGATCGTCGAGGATCGCGTAGATCGTCGGCAGGAACAGCAGGCTGACTACGGTCGAAAACGCCAGGCCACCGGCCACTGCACGTGCCATCGGCGAATACGCCAGGCCGCCCAGTACCACGGTGTCGCTCAGCGAGATCGGGATCATCGCCAGGATCGCGGTGCCCATCGTCATCAGGATCGGACGCAGACGTTCACGGCTGCCTTCCACCAGCGCCTCGAGCCGCGACATGCCGCGCCTGCGCAGATTGTTGATGTGCTCGACCATGATGATGCCGTTGTTCACCACCACGCCCATCAATACGAGGATGCCGATGAAGGCCATCACCGTGAACGACGTGCCCGTCAGCCAGAACAGCCAGAACACGCCGAACACCGAGAACACCACGCAGCTCATGATCGCCGCCGGGAACAGTAGCGATTCGAACACCGCCGCCATCACCACGTAGATCATGATCACGGCGATCAGCAGGTTGAACATCATCTGCTTGCTCGCGGCGGCATCGTCCTCGAAGCCGCTGCCCGAGAACGTGTAGCCGTAGCCCGGCGGAAACACGACGGTGTCGAGCGTGTTCTCGAGCGCCTTGCGTGCATCGGGCATCGTGGTGTCGCCAGCGAGGTTGGCCTGCAGCGTCACCGAGGTCTGCCGGTCGGAGCGGCTGATGCGGCTGGCGGCGGGTTCGACCGTCATCTCGACGAGGCTGGTCAACGGCACCGTGCGGCCGTCGGGCGCGCGCACCATGAAACCGGCGATGTCGGATTCGTTGAACTGCTCGGCGCCCGCGAAGCGCACCCACACCGGCACCTCGGTATCGCCGCGGCGGAAATCGCGCAACTGCGATCCGCGCAGCGCGAGGCCGATGAAGCTGGACACCTGATCGGCCGTGAAGCCGAACGCGGCCGCTCGGTCGCGGTCCACCCGGATCGTCAGTTCCTGGTTCGCATCGCCCGCATCCACGCGCACGTCGCGCAGGGCCGGGTTCGCGGCGAGCAGCGGCACCACGCTGTCGGCCAGTTCGCGCAGCACCTGGCTGGAATCGCCGACCAGTTGCACCTGCACGCCACCGCCCCCACCACCACCGCCGCCGCCGCCCTGGCCGCCGCTGCTGATGCCGATCTCGGCGCGCGCGGATTTCGGCAGCGCCTTGCTGATCGCCTCGCTGAGCGGCCGCGTGTCGCCGACGTCGTCGTTGAACGTAATGACGGTGCCGGAATCGTTGCTCTCTCCGAACCAGGAGTAGAGCTGCTTGATCCGGAACTCGTCGCGACGGGCGTCGAGAAAGTCCTCGATCCGCTGCACTTCGTCCGAACGCTGCTGCAGGTTGTAGCTGCCTTTCCACTGGTAGAAGACGTTGATTTCCTTGCCGCCGTCGCCGCTGCCGAACATGTCGAACTTGGTCTGGGTCATCGGGACCAGGCTGGCCGCGACCACCAGCAGAATGCCGACGATCGTCCAGCCGCGATGCTCCAGCGACCAGCGCAGGATGCGGGCGTAGCGGCGCTGCAGACGCGGGATCAACCCGTCCGGCCGCGCCACCGCCGGCGGCGTCTTCATCCGCGCCGACATCATCGGGATCAGGCTCACCGCGACCAGCCACGAGGCCAGCAGCGACACCGAGATGGTGATCGCCAGCTGGGTCATGAAGATGCTGATGTTGTTGGTCTCGCCCAGCAGGTTGGGCACGAACACGATGCAGTGACACAGCGTGCCCGCCGACAGGGCGATCGCCACGTGGCGGGTGCCGAGCACCGACGCCAGCCACGGCTGGTCGGGCATGCGCTCGCGCTCCTGGTAGATGCTCTCCACCACGACCACCGCGTTGTCGACCAGCATGCCGACGGCGAGCAGCAACCCCATCAACGACAGCACGTTGAGCGTGACGCCGAAGAAGTGCATGAAACCGAGGGTGATGATGAAACAGATCGGAATCGCCAGCGTCACCATCAGCGTCGATGGCCAGTGCCGCAGGAAGAAATAGAGCACGACGATCGACAGCACGAGGCCGATCGCACCTGCCTCCACCAGCTCGAGCAGCGACGACGTGACCTCGTCCCCCATGTTCTGGATGACCTTCAGATCGATGCCTTCCAGGCCCGGCTCACTACGCGCGGCCTCGACCTCGGCCAGGACGTTGCGCGAGACCTCGACCAGGTTCGCGTCGCGCTCCTTGAAGATGTCCAGGCCCACGGCCGCGCGCCCGTCGAGGCGTCGACCGTAGTCGACCCGCTGGGGCTTGAAGCGCACTTCGGCGATGTCGCTCAGGCGCAGGCCCTGCGCGTTGATCACCAGGTCGCGCAACTGCTGCAGGTCGTCGATCTCGCCGATCGGCTGCACCCGCAGACGTTGCCCGGCATCCTGGATCTGGCCGGCGGACACGGAGAAGTTCAGGGCACGCAGCCGGGTGGCCAGTTCGTTGAGTTCGATGCCGTGCGCGGTCAGGCGATCGGGCTCGACCGCGATCTCCACCTCGTTGGGCGGCGCGCCGCTGATCTCCACGCGCGCCACACCGGGCACGCGCTCGAGACGTCGCTTGAGTTGCCGGTCGATGAGTTCGTAGCTGCCGCTCAGGTCGACGTTCGCCGCGAGACGCAGGCGCAGGATGGCTTCGTCGCTGCTCGACCATTTGAAGACGAAGTAGCGCCGGAAATCGTCGGGCAGTTCGCCGCGGATCGCGTCGATGCGCTCGCGCGCCTCGGAGGCGCTGATCGCGATGTCGCGATCCCAGTCTGAGAACTCCAGGAACACGCTGGCGCCGTCAGCCGCGGCCTGGCCCCGCATGCGCTTGATGCCGCTCATCGTGGCCAGCGCTTCCTCCGCCGGGCGCAGCAGGTTCTGCTCGGCTTCGACGGGCGTCGCGCCCGCATACGGCAGCTGCACGAACAGGAACGGCGCGGAAATGTCCGGCAACGCCTCCAGCGGCAGGCGCACGGACGCGATCAGGCCGATCACCACCATCGACACGAAACACATGATGGTGGTGACCGGGCGACGCAGGCTCAGCTCGGCGATGCTCATCGCGCGGCGGCCTCCAGATCGGCAGCGGCGCCCAGGCGCGAACGCCGGCCACGCTCGGCGTAGTAATCGTCGGACTTGCGGTCCAGCAGGTCGTAGACCACCGGAATCACCAGCAGCGTCAGCAGCGTCGACACCGCCAGACCACCCATCACCGTGATCGCCATCGGCGAGCGCACCTCGGCACCTTCACCGAAGGCCAGCGCCAGCGGCAGGAAGCCGAACAGCGTCGACAGCGTGGTCATGATGATCGGACGCAGGCGCGAACGGGCGCCTTCCACCAGCGCCTCGCGCTTGGCCACGCCGGCCTCGCGCAGCTGGTTGACCTTGTCGATCAGGATGATCGCGTTCTTCACCACCAGACCGACCATCAGGATCAAGCCGATGAAGGCGACGACCGAGATCGTGTTGCCGGTCATCAACAGCGCGCCGATCGCACCCACCATCGCCAGCGGAATGGTGAACAGGATGACGAAGGGATGCAGCAGCGATTCGAACTGCGACGCCATAACCAGATAGACCAGGAAGATCGCGAGTGCGAACGCCATCAGCAGCGAGCGCATCGATTCGGCCAGCTCTTCGCCCTGTCCGCCGATGTGCATGCCGACCTCGGGACCGAGCGGATTCTCGGCCACCATCTGCCGCACTTCGGTGACCGCGGTGCCCAGATCGATGCCGCGCAGGTTCGCCGACACCACGGCCACGCGCACCTGGTCGGCGCGATGGATCTCGCTCGGGCCGATGGTCGCGATGACGTCAGCCACCGCGTCGAGGCGCACCGCGGCGCCGCCCCCCGGATTGACCACCAGGTTGCGGATGCGGTCGACCGAATCGCGCTCGCTTTCCTGCGCACGCACCAGCACGTCGATCTTGCGGTCGCGGAAGTTGTAGCGCGTGGCGACTTCGCCGCGCACGGCGCGAACCACCGCATCGGCGATCTGGCGCGTCGTCAGCCCCAGCGCGCCGGCGCGTTCCTGGTCGAACACGATCTGGATCTCGGGGAAGCCCTGTTCCACCGTCGTCTTGACGTCCGCGTAGTGCGGATTGGCGCGCAGCAGTTCGGCCATGCGCTGGCCGGCCTTGGCCAGGCCATCGAGATCCTGCCCGCGCAGTTCGATCTCCAGCGGCGTCGAGAAGCTGAAGAGCGCAGGCCGGGCGAAGTCCACGGCGACGCCCGGATACTGCTGCATCGTCTCGCGCAGTTTCTCGGTCTGCTGCGCCTCGAACTCCCGGCTGCCGCCGCCGCTCATGACGATGCTCAGCTTGCCGATGTTCTCGCCGCTCTCGGTGGGATTCGCATCCAGCCGCGTGCCGCTGCCGCTGACGCCGAACAGCAGGTCGACACCCTCGTCGCCCTGATGCGCCAGCTGCACCTCGCGCATGATGCGGTCGGTCTCGCGCAGCGGCGTGCCGGGCGGCAGCTTGGCGGTCATCTCGAAGCGGTCCTGCGCGAGCTGCGGAATCAGGTCCGTGCCGAGCAGCGGCACTGCCAGCAGGCTGACCAGGAACACCGCGGTCGCCGCGCCCAGCACCAGCCACGGCCGTGCCAGCGCCGCCGGCAGCGCGCGCAGGTAGCCGGATTCCGCGCGGTTGTACGGCGCCATCGCGATGTCGCTGGCGCGGCCCATGACGCGGCCGACCACGTGCGAGACGCCGCGCCACGCACGCACGAACACCCAGACGATGCCGAACAGCACGCCGCGGATGCCGGCGCCGATGCCGCGGCCGGTCGCCGCGAACGGCTTCTGCCACCGGCTTTCCGGGCGCCATTGCGGGTGCGGCGCTTCTTCCGGGAACGCCAGCGGCGGGCGACCCTTCAGCGATGCCAGCATCGGGATCAGGGTCAGTGCCACCAGCAGCGACACGCTGACCGCGATCGCGATCGTCAACGCCTGGTCGCGGAACAGCTGGCCGGCGATGCCTTCGACGAACACCAGTGGCAGGAACACCGCGATGATCGTCAGCGTCGACGCGACCACCGCCATGCCCACTTCGCGCGTGCCGACGATCGCCGATTCCAGTATCCCGAGGCCACGCTCGCGCGCCTTGGCGATGCTTTCCAGCACGACGATCGAATCGTCGACCACCAGCCCCGTCGCCAACGCCAGGCCGCCGAGCGACATCACGTTGAGGCTCAGCCCCAGCTGGTCCATGAAGAAGAACGTGGTGATGATCGAGACCGGCAGCGACAGGCTCACTACCAGCGTGCTCCAGCCGTTGCGCAGGAACAGGAAGATGATCAGGATCGCCAGCGTGCCGCCGATCAGCGCATCGGTGCGCACGTCGTGGATCGCGGCGCGCACGAACTTGGACTGGTCGTCGACCACGGTCAGGCGCATGTCCGGCGGCAGTTCCTTGCGGATGACGTCCAGCCTCGCCTGCACCGAATCGGCGGTCGACACGGTATTCGCGTCGCCTTCCTTGTAGATCGCCAGCTCCACGGCTTCGTCGCCGCCGAGCCGGATGATGCTTTCGCGTTCCTTGAAGCCCTGACGCACGGTCGCGATGTCGCGCAGGCGCACGGCTCGGCCACCGGCGATCGTCGTGCCGCTGGCGCCCGAGGCGCTCTGTACCGACGCCGCCGCCGCCAGCACGGCCTGCGAGCCGCTGGCCGCGGCGATCGCCGCCATCTGCTGCGCCGCGCTGGCCGCGGCATCGTCGCCGCCGCCCTGGGTGGCGACCAGCATCTCGCCGATCTGATCGACGGTCTGGAACTGGTTCACCGTACGCACGAGATAGCGCTGCGTGCCCTGGTCGAGACGACCGCCGGACAGGTTGATGTTCTCCTGCTGCAGGCGCTGGATCACATTCTCGATCGGCAGGCCGATGCGCGCCATCTGCTGCAGATCGAGGTCGACCTGCACCTCGTCCTCGAAGCCGCCGCCCACCTTGACCGCCGCGACGCCGACGACCGGCTCCAGCTTCTTCTTCAGGTCGTCGTCGGCGTAGCGACGCATGCGCGTGAGTTCGGCGACCGGATCACCGGTGCCGCCTGCGGTCAGCGCCAGACGCAGGACCGGTTCGGTCGAGGGGTTGAAGCGCAGCAGCACCGGCGGCGTGACTTCCAGCGGCAGCTGCAGGGTTTCCAGTTTGTCGCGGACCTCCAGGCTGGCCTGGTCCATGTCGGTGCCCCAGGCGAACTCGAGCACGACATCGCTCTGCCCGGTGCGCGAGATCGAGCGCAGCTTGCGCACGCCCTTGACCACGCCGACGGCTTCTTCGACCGGCTCGCTGACCAGCGTCTCGATCTCGGCCGGTGCGGCGCCGGTGTATTCGGTGCGCACGGTCAGCGTGGGATAGCTGAGGTCGGGCAGCAGGTTGACCTTGAGGTTGGTCAACGCGATCAGGCCGAACAGCATCATGCTGATCGCGACCATCCACACCGTCACCCGGCGGCGGGTCGAGAACTCGACGAGATCGAAGCGGCCCGTGGGCGCGGCATGCGGGTCCAGGGGCTGGCCGTCCGGGGGCGTGCCCTGGCCGGACGGATCCTGGGTCGGCGTCGTGGACATCAGGGTGCGTCGGCCTGGGTGGTGTCGGCGTCCGCGTCATCGCCGTCGGTTGCGGCTGCGGCTGCGGGCTCGGCCGGCGCGTTCGCGCCGACGATCTGCACGGTGCTGCCTTCGCGCAACGCCACCTTGCCGGCGGTGACCACCGGATCGCGTTCCGACAGGCCGGAACGCACTTCGATCATCGCGCCGTCGACATAGCCCAGCTCGACCTCCACGCGCGCCGCCTTGCCGTCGCGCACGGTGAAGACCGCCGGCGCATCGCCATCATCGAGCAGCGCGCTGCGCGGAATCACCAGCGCATCGGCGCGCTGGTCGTAATCGATGCGGACGCGGCCGAACATGCCCGCTCGCAGCGCCTCGTCACCGGCGAATGCCGTGACCACGCGGAACGTGCCGCTGCGCGACTCCACGATCGGCGCCACGCGTTCGACCACACCCTCGAAGGTCTCGCCGGGCAGCGCGTCGACCTGCAGGCGCACCGGCTGGCCACGCTTGAGCACGCGCAGTTCGCGCTCGGGCACGTTGAGGGTGGCCTCGATGCGTGCGTTGTCGACGATGCTGAAGATCGGCGTATTGATCTGCACGAAGTTGCCGGTGCGGATCATCCGCTGCGAGATGACGCCGGCGATCGGCGCGGTCACCGTCGTATAGGACAGTTCGAGTTGCGCCATCTCGTGCTGCGCACGCGCGGTATCGAGATCGAACTTGATCTGGTCGAGATCGTTGGCGCTGATCATCTGCTGGTCGACCAGCTGCTGCGCGCGCCGGTAGCTGTTCTCCAGCTTGCCCATCGTCGCGCGGCTCTGCAGCACGGCGAGGCGCGCGCGGTCGGGATCGAGACGCACCAGCGGCTGGCCCGCGCGCACGGTGTCGCCCTCTTCGACCAGCACCTCCAGCGCGATGCCCGAGGTCTTGGCGACCACATCGGCGCCGCGCGGCACTTCCAGCGCGGCGGTGCCCACCCAGCTGGCAGCCACGCTCTGGCGCGACACCGCTTCGGTCTCCACCGGTACCGGCGCCGGGGCGTCCTCGTCCGTCTTGGCCTGGGCATCACCGCCGCCCTTGCAGGCGGACAGGCCCAGGGCAGCGACCAGGAGGGCAACGGTCAGAACGCGTCGGACGGACGCAACAGCATGCGGTGTGGACATTGGATTCGAGAGACCCCTACGGTGTTGTAGCAAGGTATATCACCAGAACATGCACATTCATGCGCCATTGGTCATGGTGACCTCCGGGAGATCTCCCGGCCCGCACCTTGGGTTTGCCGCAGGGCCGTGGCTATACTGGCCCGGTTGTGTACCGGTTCATCCATCGGGCCGGGGCACCGCCGTCACGCTTCCCAGATCGCCACGTTCCAGCCCTCCAGGATTGCGGATACCAAGATGACGCGACCGCTGCTGCTCGCCGCCTGTTCCGTGTTTGCCGCCCTGTCGCTGCCCGCGTTCGCGCAGGCGCCGGCGGCCCCCGCGCCCGATGCGGCCAATGCACCGCTCACCGGCAATGCCGAGACCGGTCGCCAGCTGACCTACACCTGCCAGGGCTGCCACGGCATCGACGGCTACCGCAACGTCTATCCGCACTATCACGTGCCGAAGATCGGCGGCCAGTCGCGCGAGTACCTGGTGAACGCCCTGCACGAATACAAGCGCGGCACTCGTCGGCATCCGACGATGGAAGCCCAGGCCAAGAGCTTTTCCGACCAGGACATCGCCGACATCTCGGCCTTCCTGTCGGAGCTGACCAAGTGAGCGGCCCCATGATCCGATCGACCGTCCGCCTGCTGCCGCTGCTGGCCGCCGCCCTGCTCGTCGCCTGCGGCGGCGCCGACCACGATCCCAACGCCCAGCCGATGCGCACCACGTCCTCGGCCGGCCTGCCCACGGGCGTCGTCGAGGCCGGCGAACAGGCCGCCAACGTCAAGAGCGCCGCGACCGGCCAGACCTGCATCGACTGCCACGGCGCTGCCGGCAACGAACCGCTCGATCCGACCTATCCCAAGATCGGCGGCCAGTACCGCGACTACCTCGCGCACTCGTTGCAGGCCTACCGCGACGGCGACCGGGAGCATGCGCTGATGTCGCAGCAGGCCGTCGACCTCAGCGACCAGCAGATCGCAGACCTCGCCGCCTATTTCGCGGCGCAGCCGACGCTGCTGCGCGATCTGCGCGGGGCGCACGACAACTGAGCCTGGTGGTTCGGGCGATGCGCGCCCGGACGTTTCGACAGGCGTGCGTCTGATCAGACGGCGCAGGTGAGTTGACCGCGGGTGGCGACGTGGTGCCCGCGCGATGCGCGTCGCTTTGTTTGGCTTCGGCTTCGTATTTGATTTCGATTCCGGCTTGGCCTCGTTTGGCCCGGCTTGGCCTTGCGTTGGCTGGACGCTGGAATCAGATCTGGATTCGTTTGTGGGTTCCACTTTTGGCCGCTTGGATCGGCATCCGCTCTGCCTCTTCGCTTTGGCTTTGGCTTTGGCTTTGGCTTTGGCTTTGGCTTTGGCTTTGGCTTTGGCTTTGGCTTTGGCTTTGGCTTTGGCTTTGGCTTTGGCTTTGGCTTTGGCTTTGGCTTT
>NZ_JBDGKA010000009.1:0-14664 GCF_057656615.1 Luteimonas sp. Soil_C_5 | reverse complement strand
CGTGGCAGAGGCTCTGTTGCTGCGTGTCGGCTCGCTGTTGAAAAGCTTGGATCACGCTTAAGGCCGGGGCTAAAACCGGCGAGCTCAAGAGGTTCGATAGAGTTGCTCACACCGCGTGTCGAAACTCTGGTGAAGGGCTTGGATAGGGCGCCAAAGTTGAAGCGAGCACCCTGGCTCGAGCTATTCGGCAGTAGTGGCGACGCTACGTCTCGGGCTTAGTGGAAAAGGACTCATAACAAGCGTTCCAAGGTTCGAGTCTAGGTCGTGTCAGACGCGGACACCGGCTTGCAGCAACTTCAGCGGCGCTAAATTGCGGGGTTTCGTGTCGGCAGCGACTTCCAATTGCCGCCAATCACGCACCCACCGATCCTCGAATGCGCCTGAATTGGGTACGATTGCTGGACGGGCCTATAGCTCAATGGTTAGAGCAGAGGACTCATAATCCTTTGGTTCCAGGTTCGAGTCCTGGTGGGCCCACCAGCGTCAGCTTCGCGTGAACCTTACAAGCGCCCCGCTAGAGTGCGGCGACCTGAATACGACCCGGTGAGTACCTGTGCGACGACGCGACGTGTTGGCGGCAGCGGCGAGCGCGCCGTTGCTGGGAGGCTGGTGGTCCGCGCTGGCGGCGGATGCGACGGGGCCGCAGGCCGCGTTCGATGGCGAGACCGTGCCCCGTCTGGCTGCCGCACTGGCAGCGCGTGCCTACGAGGCACCGGATCAACAGCTTCCTGAGGCGCTGGCCGGCACCGACTACGACGCTTATCGCGACCTGCGCTACCGCGCCGATCGCGCACTCTGGCGCGACGCCTCCGGCGTGGGCTTCCAGGCCCAGTTCTTCCATCGTGGCTTCCTGTTCAAGCCGCGTGTCGACATCAACGTCGTCGAACAGGGCCAGGCCCGGGCCGTGCCGTTCTCGACGTCCTTGTTCGATTACGCGCCCAACCCGGCGCCGCGTCTGGACGACATCGGCTTTGCGGGCTTCCGCCTGCATGCCCCGCTCAATCGCCCCGACTATTTCGACGAACTCTGCGCGTTTCTCGGCGCGAGCTATTTCCGCGCCGTCGCGCGTGGGCTGGGCTATGGCCTCTCCGCGCGCGGGCTGGCGCTGGGCAGTGGCGATCCCGAGGCGGAGGAGTTCCCGGTATTCCGGGCGTTCTGGCTGCATCGCCCCGCGGCTGGCAGCACGTCCATCACCATCGACGCATTGCTCGACAGCCCCAGCGTGGCGGGCGCGTTCCGGTTCGTGGTGACGCCGGGAGATGAGACCGTCTTCGACGTCGATGCGCGCCTGTATCCGCGCGTTTCGCTGGACGATGCCGGCATTGCGCCGTTGACCAGCATGTTCCACTTCGATGCTTCCGGTCGCCGCAATGTGGACGATTACCGCCCCGCCGTGCACGATTCCGACGGTCTCGCGCTGTGGACGCGCGACGGCGAGCAGGTCTGGCGGCCCCTGCACAATCCGGCCGCGATCCAGCACAGCGGATTCGAGGGCCGCGCGCCGCGCGCGTTCGGCCTGATGCAACGCAAGCGGGACTTCGCCGATTTCCAGGATGCCGAAGCGCATTACGAGCGGCGCCCTTCGGCATGGATCGAACCCCTGGACGACTGGGGCGATGGCGACGTGCATCTGGTCGAGATTCCGACGGCGGACGAATACCACGACAACATCGTCGCGTTCTGGCGGCCGGCGACACCGATGCCGGCCGGCCGCGAGAGCCGCTGGCGCTATCGGCTGCACTGGACGTCCGCGCACTTGTGGCAGCCGGAGCTGGCGCACGTGGTGGCCACGCGCATCGGCGCAGTGCCGAAGACCACGTCGGGTGCGCGTCTGATCGTCGTCGATCTCGACCCCGGCCAGGCACTGGCCCGGAACGATGCGCTGACCGTCGAAACGGACGCGTCGGTCGGCGCGATCGAGCATGCGGTGGTCCATGCGCGGCCTGATGGCGGCTGGCGTGTCGGATTCGAATTCGAGCCGGGTGCGCATCGCGTGTCCGAACTGCGCATGCGCGTTCTGCAGGGCGGCCGACCGCTGTCCGAAACCTGGGTCTACCGGTGGCAGGCATGAATCTCGATACCCCGATGGTCACAGGAGCCAGCGCGGAGTTGCCGCCCGAGTCTCCGATCGCGATGCCCGTGCAGAGTCTGCATGAAGGCCGCCTCGCCGCGCCCCGGTTGCCGACCACGCCGCGTGGCATGGGCTGGCGGCGTGGGTCGATCCTGGTGACTTCGGCGGTCCTGACCATCATCGCGACCTACCAGATCTGGTGGTTGCTGCGCATCGGCGGCATCGATGTGCTCGAAGGTCTGCTGCTCGCGGTGTTCGTGCCGCTGTTCGCATGGATCGTGCAGTCGTTCGTCAGTTCGGTGGCCGGCTTCGTGCTGGTGATGGGCCGGCGCGCGGCACGTCTGGGGATCGATCCGGAGGCGCCGCTGCCGACGCTGCACCAGCGCACCGCACTGCTGATGCCCACCTACAACGAACATCCCGAGCGCCTGTTCGCCGGCCTGCAGGCAATCTGCGAATCGCTGGCCGACACCGGACAGGGCGATGCCTTCGATCTGTTCGTCCTCAGCGACACACGCGACGCCGGCATCCACCAGCGTGAGCGCGACGCCTTCGCGCGCCTGCAGATCCAGTGTCCGGGCACGCGGCTCTATTACCGCAGGCGCGACGACAACCGCGAGCGCAAGGCCGGCAACATCGCCGACTGGGTGCGGCGCTGGGGCGGCGCCTATCCGCAGTTCCTGATCCTGGACGCCGACAGCCTGATGACCGGCGACACGCTGGTGCGCCTCGCTGCGGCGATGGAAGGCCATGACGATGTCGCGCTGATCCAGACCCTGCCGGTCATCGTCAACGGCGCCACCGTGTTCGCGCGGATGCAGCAGTTCTCCGGTCGCATGTACGGCCCCGTGATCGCGCACGGCGTGGCGTGGTGGCACGGCTCGGAAAGCAATTACTGGGGCCACAACGCGCTGATCCGAACCGCGGCGTTCGCGGCCCATGGCGGCCTGCCGGAACTGCAGGGCACCACGCCGTTCCGCGGCACCGTGCTCAGCCATGACTTCGTCGAGGCCGCGTTGCTGCGACGCGGCGGCTGGGCGCTCCACATGATCCCGACGCTCGAAGGCAGCTACGAGGAAGGCCCGCCGACACTGACCGATATGCTGGTCCGCGATCGTCGCTGGTGCCAGGGCAACCTGCAGCACGGCGGCGTGCTGCCGGCGCGTGGTCTGCACTGGGTGAGTCGCTGGCATCTGCTGATCGGCATCGGCCATTACCTCACCGCGCCGCTGTGGGCGATGCTGGTGCTGGTCGGCCTGGCCGTGCCACTGCAGCACGGGATGCCCGGCAGCGAAGGCTTCTCGGTCGCGGCTTACTGGATGGCGATCGACGACGGCCGTTTCCTCGGCGTGTTCGTGCTGACGATGGTGATGCTGTTCGCGCCCAAGGTGCTCGGCTACATCGCGACCGTCACCGATCCGCAGATGCGACGCGGTACCGGTGGTGCAGTGCGCGGGCTGGTCAGCCTGCTGATCGAGAACGTGCTGGCCGCGCTGATGGCACCGGTCACGATGTATGTGCAGTCGCGCGGCGTCGCCGAAGTGCTGGCGGGGCGGGATTCCGGCTGGGATGCGCAGCAGCGCGACGATGGACGCCAGACCTATGGCGACCTGTGGCGCAACTATCGCGGCACCACGATTCTCGGCGTGCTGATGGGGATCGCGGCCTGGATGATGTCGCCCGGCCTGGCGCTGTGGATGTCGCCGATGATCATCGGCCTGGCCGGCTCGGTGCCGATCGTGATGCTGACGTCCTCGCGCCGGCTGGGTTTGGCGATGCAGCGGCATCGCCTGTTTGCCACGCCCGAGGAAGCCGCGCCGCCACAGGTCCTGCTGCGCGCCCGCGCACTGCGGGCCAGCGTGACCGAGCCGGTGGCCGCGCCCACGGTGCCGACGCCGCAGGCGGGGTGAGGCGCTCGACCCGGTCGGACGACCGCTTACACTGGCGGGCGGACGAACCGGGCGAGACCGCATGAACGACACCCCCGCGCTGCTGGACTGCATCGAACGCGAAACCGGCCCCGCGCCGACCTGGTCGGTGATCTGGCTCCATGGCCTCGGCGCCGACGGACACGATTTCGTGCCGATGGTGCCGGAACTCGTCCGGCCGCACTGGCCGGCGATCCGCTTCCTGTTTCCGCATGCGCCCGTGCGTGCGGTCACCATCAACAACGGTGCGCGCATGCGCGCCTGGTACGACATCGTCGATTTCGACCTGGCCAACCGCGCCGACGAAACCGGCGTGCTCGAGTCCGTCGCCCAGGTCGATGCGCTGATCGCACGCGAGGCCGGACGTGGTGTGCCCCCGGCGCGGGTGATCCTGGCCGGCTTCTCGCAGGGCGGTGCGGTGACGCTGGCCGCGGGCCTGCGTCGCGGCGCGCCGCTCGCCGGTCTGGTCGGGCTGTCCACCTATATGCCGGCGGCACACGGCGCGCAGGCTGCGCTCGTGCCCGGCACGGAGCGGCAACCGGTCTTCATGGCGCACGGCACCCAGGATCCGGTGGTGCCGCCGTTCGCGGGCGAGCAGAGCGCGGCCCTGCTGCGCCAGTTCGGATTCGACGTGCAGTGGCAGACCTATCCGATGCCGCACTCGGTCTGCGCCGAGGAAATCGTCGCCCTGGGCGACTGGTTCGACGCGCGGTTCGCGGCAGGCTGACGTGGCACGCGCGCCGGCGCAGTCTGCCGACGGCATCTGGCTGCCGGATCTGTGCCGGCTGCCGCGCCTGCTGGCGATGCTGGGCCTGGCCCAGGTCACTGTTGTGCTGGTGATGCTTGTGCCGATTGCGACGCCGCCGTGGGATGCAGGCGGTTTCGTATCCGCCAGTGGCTATGCGTTGTGGCTGGCGCTGTCGGTGTCGGTGCTGCTGTGCGCGGGACGCCGCGCCCTGTCGCGATTGCCGATGCGCTTCGGCGCGGCGGCCGCGCTCGCGCTGGCGATGGTGGTCGCGCTGGTGGCGGCGGCGATCGTCCACGGCCTGTTTTCCAGCATCGCTGCCGATCCCGCCTTGCCCGGCTTCGGCCGCTTCGTCGGGGGCAGCGCGGCGGCGGTCGGGCTGCTGACCGCGATCGCGCTGCGCTACTTCTACGTCATCGACCGCTGGCAGGCCCAGGTCGGCGCGCAGGCGCGGGCGGAGGCCGATGCTCTGCAGGCGCGCATCCGGCCGCACTTCCTGTTCAACAGCATGAACATGATCGCGACCTTGCTGCGCCGCGATCCGGTGGTTGCCGAGCGCGCGGTACTGGATCTCTCCGACCTGTTCCGCGCCGCACTCGGCGCAGGCGAGGGCACGTCGACGCTGGCCGACGAAGTGGCGCTGGCCGAGCAGTACCTGTCGATCGAGCAGCTGCGCCTCGGCGATCGGCTGCAGGTGCACTGGACCCGCGACGCCGCGCTGCCGTGGGCGATGCCGATGCCGCGCCTGGTGCTGCAGCCGCTGCTGGAGAACGCGGTGCTGCACGGCATCTCGCGTCTGCCCGAAGGCGGTCGCATCGAGGTCACTCTGGACGCCCGCGACGGGATGCTGGACATCGCCATCGCCAATCCCTCGCTGCCGCCGGTCGATGCGCCCGCGCAGGGCGCCGGCCATGCGCAGGGCAGCATCGCGCACCGGCTGGGCTATGCGTTCGGACCGCGTGCATCGATGCGCTACGGGTGGAACGAGGGCCGCTATGCGTGCACCATCCGGGTGCCGGTACCCGATGGCGAGGTACTGCGGGAGGGGAGCAACGGTCGATGAAGGTGGTGATCGCCGACGACGAACCGCTGGCGCGCGAGCGGCTGCGCCTGCTGCTGGCCGACCATGCGGGCATCGAGGTCGTCGCAGAAGTCGGCGACGGGCGTAGCGCGCTGGAAGCCTGCGCCGCGCACGATCCCGCGCTGGTGCTGCTCGACATCGCGATGCCGGGCATCGACGGCCTGGAGGTCGCGCGCCACCTGAGTGCGTTCGAGCCGCGGCCGGCCGTGGTGTTCTGCACCGCCTACGACGCGCACGCCCTGAAGGCTTTCGAAGCGGCCGCGGTCGACTATCTGGTCAAGCCGATCCGGCCGGAACGGCTGCACGCTGCGCTGGAGCGCGTGCGCGCCTTTACCGCGGGCCGCGAGCTCACCCGCACCGACGACACCTGCGAGAAGCGCCGCAGCCATCTCTGCGCCCGGTTGCGCGGCAGCCTGCGTCTGATTCCGATCGAGGACATCCGCTATCTGCAGGCGGAGGAAAAGTACGTCGTTGTGCATCACGCGCGCGGCGAGGATCTGGTCGAGGAATCGCTGAAATCGCTGGAAGACGAATTCGGCGATCGCTTCGTGCGCATCCACCGCAACTGCCTGGTCGCCCGGCACGAGCTGGTGGAACTGCGCCGCGACCTCGACGGACACGTGCACGCAGTGCTGCGCCATGGCGATCGACCGCTGGAGGTCAGCCGCCGCTGCGTGACCCAGCTGCGCGAGGCGATCCGCCAGCTCTGAGCGCCGTCGGCGCGCCGCGTGCCCGTGCGAAACGCCGCAGAATCATGCATCCGCTCGCGCGGCGCGGCGATCGCCGATAATGGGCGGATGGAACCATTGCGTATCGCCACCCGCAAGAGCCCGCTCGCGCTGTGGCAGAGCGAACACGTCGCCGACGCGCTGCGCGCGCGGCATCCGGGGCTCGAGGTCGAACTCGTTCCGCTGAGCACGCGCGGCGACGAGATCCTGGACCGCTCGCTCGCCGCGATCGGCGGCAAGGGCCTGTTCCTCAAGGAACTCGAAATCGCCATGCAGGCGGGCGAGGCCGACTGCGCGGTGCATTCGCTCAAGGACGTGCCGATGACGCTGGAGCCGGGCTTCGCGCTGCCTGCGATCCTGGCCCGCGCCGACCATGCCGATGCCTTCGTCAGCGACACCTCGGCATCGATCGACGCGCTGCCCGAAGGCGCGCGGGTCGGCACCTCGTCGCTGCGGCGCCAGGCGCAGCTGCGCGCCCTGCGACCGGATCTCGACATCCGCGATCTGCGTGGCAACGTCAACACGCGGCTGGCCAAGCTCGACGCCGGCGACTACGACGCGATCGTACTGGCCTGCGCCGGCCTGCAACGGCTGGGGCTGGCGTCGCGCATCCGCGCGCGGCTCGACGCGCCGGACTGG
The DNA here is from genome assembly GCF_057656615.1 of Luteimonas sp. Soil_C_5. Classification (NCBI taxonomy): domain Bacteria; kingdom Pseudomonadati; phylum Pseudomonadota; class Gammaproteobacteria; order Lysobacterales; family Lysobacteraceae; genus Luteimonas; species Luteimonas sp. Soil_C_5. The sequence continues at coordinate 7,472 of NZ_JBDGKA010000009.1, read as the reverse complement.
CTGCCCGCGCCCGCGCAGGGCGCGATCGCGGTCGAATGCCGCGACGACGCGCCGGCGATCCATGCGCTGCTCGCCGCCCTCGACGATGCGCCCACGCGGCGCTGCGTCGAGGCGGAGCGGGCGATGAACCGGGCGCTGCACGGCAGCTGCCACGTGCCGGTGGCGGCCTACGCCCGGCTGGACGGCGACCGGATCTGGCTCGAAGGGCTGGTGGGCTCGGCGCAGGACGGCCGGACCGTGCGCGCCAGCGGCGATGCCGCGCCGGGCGAACGCGAAGCGCTGGGCGGCATGGTCGCCGCACGATTGCTGGAACTGGGCGCGGGCGCATTCCTGCCCGGCTGATCGATCAGAACGTGTAGCGCACTTTGACCGAACTTTCGGTCTCGGTGAGGCCGCGGCCACCGTTGCCCAGCGTGTCGTGGCGCAGCTCGAAGTCCGAGCGCAGCGTCCACTGCGGAAACATTTCGTAGTCGAAGGCCAGCGTCTGGCGCAGATAGGTGTTCTCGCGCCCGGTTTCCACCTGCACCTGCTGGGTGAACGACGCATGCCGGCCGAGGTCCTGCGACAGCAGCAGGCGTCCGCGCGCGACCGGTCCGGCGACGGCGGTGCCGTAATCGGTGTACGGCTCCAGGCGCACGCCCGTGCCGAATTCCACCTGCAGCGACGTGTCCGGGCTGCGGATCGCCTCCAGCCCGTAGGTCGTATCCCACTTCACGTGGTTGCCCCCGGAGCGGATGCTGTCGCGGCTGGAATACGGGGAATTCAACGGCGCCAGCCGGCGATTGGGCAGCTTGACCACCGGCGCGGCCACGGTACGCGCACGCACGCCCGGTGCGCGCGGCGACCAGATGCGCTGGTACGAGGCGACCGGCGTCCACTCCGCATCGGTGCAGGCCAGCCGGTAGCAGGGCAGGCGCAGCGGCACCTGTCGCGCGGCGACGGCGACGATGGCGGGTTGCTCCGGCGCAGCCGGAAGCGGAGAGGTGTGGATCGGCAGGCCCGCAATGGCCAGCCACCAGCCGGCGATCATGTCATCTATTCATGTAAGCGGTTCCAGCCAGTATGCCGCCGGAACATGACGCCTCCAAGGCGTCGCGCGTGCACGATTCAGGTTTCGTGATCGGCAGCGCGATCCGGGCGCGCATCTGGCGCCGCTTCCGGTGATTGCAGCGGAGCGGATGCGGCGGCCGCCAGCAGCGCGGCCGCCACCAGTGCCAGCAGCACCGCGGCCGGTGCCACGCCCGTCGTCGCCAGCAGCATACCGATCGCCGGACCGGCCACCAGCAACGCCGGCACCCGCAACACGCGCAGATGTCCGCCGCGACCGGCGGTCGCGTTCGCCGACGCGCCGGCATGCCCGTCGATCGCTTGGCAGAGCGCGAGCACGCTGGCGAGACCCAGCAACGTCGCCAGCATCAGCCGGACGTCGCTGTGCGCGCCGAGCAGCCGGTCCATCAGCAGGTACAGCAGCGACAGTCCGCTGGTCATCGCGAACAGCAGGCGGATCGGCAGGCGCAGCGGACGCGTGCGCCACGCGGCAGTGCCGGACACGGGCGGCGACAGCGCGACCGCGGCAAACGCCAGCAGCAGCTGGAGGATGCCGAGCACCGCGACGACCACGGAGCGGCCGCCGCCCGATCCAGGCTGCAGGACCGTGATCAGCGCGATCGCGACGAGGCCTGCGCCGATCGCGGGCGTGTATCCGCGCAGGGACACCGCGGGTGACGCGTTCGGTGCCCGCGTACGCCAGGCGCCGACAGCGAGCGCAGCGGCCACCAGCGCCGCGCCCAGCGCCAGGCCCGCCACCTGCAACTGCTGCAGCGGCAGCGCATCGGACGTGCCCAGATGCAGCACGGCCGTCGTCATGCCGCACCACATCATCAATCCATACCCGGCACCGGCCAGTGCGGCCAGCCATCGCGCCTGCCATCCCATACGGTGTCGTCCCCGGTTCCAAGCCCCGTGCAAGCCTGCCATGCGCGCCGCGCGCGCGACACTCAGAACGGAAAGAAGCGGGGAATCAGCAGCGTCGCGGTGACCAGGAAAATCACGTTCAAGGGCATGCCCACGCGCACGAAATCGCTGAAGCGGTAATTGCCTGCGGTGTAGACCATCGTGTTGGTCTGGTAACTGATGGGCGTGGCGAAACTGGTCGAGGCGGCGAATGCGACCGCGATCAGGAACGGTTTCGGATCCACGCCCAGCGATGCCGCGGTCGCCAGCGCAATCGGCACGACCAGCACGGCCGAGGCGTTGTTGCTCATGAACTCGGTCGCTACCGACGTCATCAGATAGATGCCGGCCAGCGTCGCCGTCGGGCCATGCCGCCCCAGGACCGCGATCAGCTGGTCGGCGACCAGGGCCGCGCCACCGGTCTTCTGCAGGGCGATGCCCAGCGGAATGATGCCGGCCAGCAGCAGGATCACGCGCCAGTCGATCGCGGCATAGGCCTCGTCGGGATCGAGCAGGCGCAGCACCACCAGGGCCACGCAACCCAGCAGCGCCGAGGCGACGATCGACATCCAGCCGAGCGCCGCGACCGCGATCGCCGCCACCATCACCACGACCGACAACGTGGCCTTGGTGACGTCGACCTTGCGCTGCGCGCGTGTGCCGAGCACCAGCATGCCGCGGTCCACGCGCAGTTCGTCGATCGCGCGTGCGGGCGCATCGAGCAGCAGCACGTCGCCGACCGACAGCGGCACCTGGTCCAGCGGCTGGCGGATGCCCAGTTGCCGACGGTGGATGCCGTGCACGCGTGCGCGGTAGGTATGGCCGAAGCGCATGCCGGCCAGGGTGTGGCCGATCAGATGCGAACCCGGCGCGACCATCACCTCGACATGCATGCGCTCGGCGCTGATGTCACCGTCGAGGTCGCGCGCGACATGGTCGAAATTGAGCTTCAGCGCCTTGCGCGCCGATTCGATGTCCTGCCACAACCCGCGCAGCAGCACGCGATCGCCCGCCTCGACAACCACGGCATCGCCGCGCACCGCGCGGCCCCGGCGCAGGATCTCGAGCACCACGACATCCTCGTGCGCATCGCCCAGCAGCGCATCGCGTCGCCGGCCGACTGCGGTCGCACCTTCGGGCACCAGCAGTTCGGCGACGTAGCGCCCGATCGGATCCGCCGCGTCACCGGCCGGCACGCCGCGGTCGGGCAGCAGCCAGCGCCCCACCGTCGCCAGGTACACCGCGCAGATGCAGACGAACACGATGCCCAGCGGCGCGAATTCGAACAGTTCGAAGCCGATGCCCGCGCTCTCGCGCGCCATGGAATCGACCAGCAGATTGGTCGAGGTGCCGATCAGCGTGCACACGCCCGCGGTCTGCGAAATGTAGGACAGCGGGATCAGGAACTTCGACGGCGCCCAGCGGTTGGCCGCGGTGGTCGCCAGGATCAGCGGCAGGAACACCGCGACAGTTGCGGTGTTGTTGACGAACGCGGCCACGCAGACCACCAGCGCCATCATCACCAGCAGGAACAGCCACTGGAAGCGGATGCGTGCGAGCAGGTCGCCCGCGGCCACCAGCGCGCCGTTGCGCTGCAGCGCGCCACTGAGCACGAACATCGCGGCCACCATCACCGTGGCCTGGTTGCTGAAGCCCGACAGCGCCTCGGACATCGTCACCACGCCGAACGCCAGCAGCGTCGCCGCGACCAGCAGCGCAACCACATCGACGCGCAGCTTCTCGGTGATGAACAACACGATCGCGCCCGCCATCACGGCCACGGTCAGCCACAGATGCAGATCACCCGATGCCATGGATCCCCTTCGTCCGACATGCGCGCAGCCGGCGCGCCGGGCGCATGGTGGCATGCGCGGCTGCACGCGTCCGATGACGCCGCCGGACCCGGCATCCGGCGGATGGGATACTGGGTGCGTCTTTCCCGCACCGAATCCGATGACCGAGTCCCGTTCCGTCCACGCCGTCGATGTCGCGATCCTGGGGGGCGGCGCGGCCGGTGTCCTGGTCGCGCAGCACTTGCTGGCCCAGGGCGGCGTGTCCATCGCCCTGGTCGAACCGCGCGGCGTACCGGCGCTGGGCGCCGCGTATTCCACGGCGCGGCCGGAGCACCTGCTCAACGTCAATGCCGCGCGCATGAGTGCGTTCGACGACCGGCCCGACGATTTCGTCGCCTTCCTCGCCATGCAGTCGGGTGTCGACGCGTCCGCACTGGCAGGCCGCTTCGCCCCGCGGCGCGAGTACGGGCGCTATCTGCAGGCGCGACTGGCGGAGGTCGACGGCCATGCGGCGCTCGACCTGCGGGCGACGTCCGCGGTCGATGTCGTGCCGGCTGAGGGCGGCTATGCGATCCGGCTGGCCGACGGCGAGGCACTGTCCGCGCGCGTGGTCGTACTGGCTCCGGGCAATCTGCCGGCGGGTCTGCCGGGCGCGGGCGATGCGCTGGCGCCCGATCATGTGGTCGATGCCTGGCAGTACGACGCGGTCGGCGCGATCGATCCCGCGGATGACGTGTGCATCGTCGGCGCCGGTCTGAGCATGGTCGACACCCTGCTGACCCTGCAGGCCAACGGACATCGGGGACGCATCGTCGCGCTGTCCCGGCATGGCTTGATGCCGCTGTCGCATGCGCCGGGCACCCAGCCGCAGGCGGGCGGCATCGACGCGCTGCTACCGCTGGGCACGCGCGCGCGGATGCGCCTGCTGCGGGAATGGGCGGACGCCGCCGTGGCCCAGGGCGGCCGCTGGCAGGACGCCCTGGAGCGGCTGCGTCCGCAAGTGCAGGTGCTCTGGGCCGCGTGGCCGGCGTCGGAACAGCGGCGATTCCTGCGCCATGCGGTCCGGCACTGGGACATCCATCGCCATCGCATCGCGCCCGAGGTCGGCGACATCGTCGACTTGATGCGCGCCCAGGGACGCTTCGTGCTGCATGCGGGTCGGGTCGGTGCCATCGAGGCCACGGCCGATGGGCGGGTGCGGATCGACTGGCATCCGCGCGGCGGTGGGTCGGGCGCGCATTGCATCGTCGATCGTGTGGTCAACGCCACCGGCACCGAGAAACGCATCGACCGCGCGCCGGGGCCGCTGCTGCCTGCCTTGCAGGCGAGCGGCCTGGTCCGGCCGGGGCCGCACGGCATCGGTATCGACACCAATGCCTCCGGACAGGCGCTGGGCGCCGACGGCCAGCCGGTGCCGGGGCTGTGGACGCTGGGCGCCCTGCGGATCGGCACGCTGTGGGAAAGCGTCGCGATGCCGGAGCTGCGCGGCCAGGCAGCGGGGGTCGCCGCGGCGGCGCAGTCGGCGCTGGACGCCGCGCGCTGATGGCACTTACAGGCAGTTGCGCTGCAGCCGCCTGATCTCCTCTTCCGCCAGTTCCCGGCCTGCCCCCATGTTCGCGTTGGCCAGGTTCTGGCGGATGCGCGGGCACGGGTCGCTGGGGCCGCCCCCGAACAGCGCACCGATGCCGTTGACCACATCCTGCGCCGACAGCGGATCGCGCATCGCGAAGCGGCCATCGGCGCGCGGTGCGGGGCGATGGCGCAGCGGATCGGGATCGAAGGCCCCCGGCGATGCCGCCTCGCGCGCCAGCGCACGGGCCTGCTCATGTAACGACGGGCGAGGGGCCTGCGCTGCAGGTGCCGGTGCCGGTGAGGGTGAAGCCACTTCGACCGCCTGGAGGGCGGGACGCGGTCGTTCGGATTGGCGAGGGGGCGTTGCCTGCGCCGCATCAGCGCGGGGCGGCGGCGTTGGCATCTGCGCCTGCGGCGGCGGCACAGCCGCGTCGATCCAGATCACCTGCAGGGCGACATCCGGCGGCGGTGCGGCGGTGTCGTTGGACAGCCGCCACAGCCAGACGCCGAGCAGCACATGCACGATCAGGGTGCCACCCAGCGCGAACACGCGCATCGCCCCGCCTCCCTGCGACACCATCCGTCTACCCCCGTGGATCCGGCGCGACTATAGAAGGCCGCCGTTAATCACCGGTTATCCACGCGGCCGCGACGGCGCGCGCGCGAAGGACGCGCCATAATCGGCCGCATGGACCGATACGAACGCATCCTCTCGCTGCACCGCATCCTCAAGACCTCGCGCTATCCGGTGACGGTGGCCAAGCTGCAGGATGAGCTGGAATGCTCGCGTGCAACGGTCTACCGCGACCTGGCCTTCCTGCGCGACGCGCTGATGGCGCCGATCATCGGCGACGGCGACGCGGGCTTCCGTTACGACAACGACGAGGGCGGGCGCTTCGAACTGCCCGGCCTGTGGCTCAGTTCCGAGGAACTGCATGCGCTGCTCGCGGCGCAGCAGCTGATGTCGCGCAGCAGCGGCGGCGTGCTGTCGAGCGCGCTGGCACCGCTGCAGTCGCGCATCGAGAAGCTGCTGGACGAACACTCGGCCGGCAAGCAGTGGCCGGTGCAGCGCGTCCGGGTGATTCCGCATCGCGGCCGGCGCATGGACGAGCACGCGTTCCGCAACGTCTGCTCGGCGGTGCTGCAGCGCAAGCAGCTGTCGTTCGAATACCGCGCGCGTTCGACCGACGAGCGCACCAAGCGCACGGTGTCGCCGCAGCGCATCACCCACTACCGCGACAACTGGTATCTCGATGCCTGGGACCAGGATCGCGATGCGCTGCGCAGCTTCTCGGTCGATCGCATCACCAACGCGCGCGTCCTCGCCGCCGATGCGCGCGATATCGAGGATGCCGAACTCGACACGCATCTGGCCGGCAGCTACGGCATCTTCTCCGGTCCGCCGAAGGGCATCGCGACGATCCTCTTCAGCGCCAAGGCCGCGCGCTGGGTCGCCGACGAGCACTGGCATTCGCAGCAGCAGGGCCGGTTCCTGCCCGATGGCCGGTTCGAACTGAAGGTGCCCTATAGCGGCGCCCGCGAACTGTTGATGGACGTGCTGCACTACGGTGCCGACGCCGAGGTCGTCGAGCCGGTCGCGTTGCGCGAGCAGGCGCGTTCGCTGCTGATGATGGCGCTGCAGAAGTACGAAGGCTGAGCGTTTCGGTTCGGGTGCGTGGGCAGTGGGTTTGCCTGGTGCGGTTGCGCGGCTGATGCGTTGATGGGTGTATCGCATCGTGAGGCGTGGCGTGGCTTCGCGGTCCTTGCCTGAGTCCTGAAGGTCTCGGTCCTTATGCGCGGGTGCGTGGCGCAATGCGCACCCCTGCCATTTCCATTCGTCGCTCCATCATTCCCGTGCAGGTGCTTCTCGACCGCGCACAACGCTGCACCGCCGTTCTGATGTCGGCTCCGGCTTTGGCTTTGGCTTTGGCTCTGGCGGTTGGCCTGTGATCTGCCGAGCCGTAAAGCGAGCCGAGCATCGCAGGACAGCGGGGCCGAAGAGCAGCCCATGTTTGAGCGCAGCGAGTTTGGGCTGCGTGCCCCGTTGTCCGAGAAGCGCAGGGCACCGGCGCGGCGGAGCCGTGCCGGATCGCGTCCGGCGAAAGGGCTTTTTGGTTCCTTTTTGGCCGGTCAAAAAGGAACTCGCACGCGTCA
>NZ_JBDGKA010000008.1:0-20075 GCF_057656615.1 Luteimonas sp. Soil_C_5 | reverse complement strand
CCCAAACTCGCTGCGCTCAGACATGGGCTGCTCTTCGGCCCCGCCGCCCTGCGATGCTCGGCTCGCTTTACGGCTCGAAAGATCAGACGCGCGAAGCCAAGGCAGAAGCAAAGCGAAGGCCGAAGCGAAAGCGAAAGCCGAAGCAGAAGCAGAAGCAGAAGCGAACGGCGAACGGCGAACGGCTAGCGCCTAAAAAAGCAGACGCAACCCCCTATCGCATCGGATCCCGCGGATCCTCGAAACGCTCGGTCACCGTCGGATCCTCGGCCAGCGGCGGAGGCGGCGCCGCATCCCCCGTCCCCACGACCTCGGCCAGATCCTCCGGCGGTACCCATTCCGGCGGTGCCGGTCGCGCATCGCCCATGCGCACGCCTTCGGCCCAGTACAGCACCTGCGCCACGGCTTCGAAGAAGTCGTTGCCGATGTAGTCGTCGATCTCGACCTTGGCATTGAGCCCGCGTGCCAGCGGCACGTTCTGCAGGATCGGCACGCCCGATTCCTCGGCGACGCGCTTGATCTCCTCGGCCATGTGGCCTTCGCCCTTGGCGACGACCAGCGGCAGGTCGTCGACGCCCTGCTCGTACTGCAGCGCGACGGCGATGTGGGTGGGGTTGGTCACGACGACACTCGATCCGCGAACGGCGTTGAGCATGTTCTGCTGCGACCATTCCTGGTGCAACTGCTTGCGCCGCTGCTTCACGTAGGGGTCGCCCTCGTTTTCCTTGACCTCCTGCTTGATGTCGCGGCGGCTCATCTGCAGCTTCTTGATGTACGAATACTTCTGGTACGACGCATCGAGCGCGGAGACGAAGAAGAAGACGAAGATCGTCCAGATGCCGATCCATTTCAGCGCATGCCAGATCGCGCTGCCGATCGCCGCCGGTTGTGCGAACGGCAGGTGCAGCAGGCTCGGGATCATGCCCCACAGCACGTAGCCGCCGATGCCGAGCAGGGCGACGCTCTTGAACACCGACTTCAGCAGCTCGACGAGGTTGTCCATCGAGAACATCTTCTGGATGCCGCTGACCGGATTGAGCTTGGTCAGGTCCGGCGTGACCTTCTTGATGGTCGCGACCGGCCCGACCTGCAGGAATTCCACGACCAGCGCCAGCAGCACCGCGAGCAGCAGCAGCGGCACCGTCATCGCGAGGAAGGTCTGGACCGCCAGCGGCACGATCGTGCGCAGTGCAGCGTCGAAGGGCTGGGTCATCACCACCAGCGCCTGTTCGAACAGCCCGCTCACGCGGCGGAACATGTCGCCCATCAGCATCCAGCCGCCGGCCAGCCAGCCCATGATCAGCACCGTGCCGGTGAGCTCGCGGCTCTTGGCGACATTGCCTTCCTTGCGCGCGTCCTTGAGCTTCTTGCTGGTCGGTTTTTCGGTCTTGTCCGCGCCTTCGTTCTGCTCGGCCATCGGGACTTCCGGAAGCGTGCGGGATCCGCGGCGAGGCTAGCATGCGTCCGTGAGACGGCCGTTGGCCGGTGCGTGTGGTCCAGCGTGTCGGTCGCATCCGTCGGCATGCGGGCACCGGGCGACGCAGCCACCGGAGATTCAGCTGCGTCGCCCCTGCGAGGCGGGCCGGCAGGCGACCTAGGGCCAGCCCGAGATGGCCGCTCCATGGCAGCTTCGTTACAGTCCCGCCATCGCCGCAGTTGCGGCCGTCTCCCCGCAGTCCGAGCGCCCCCGATTCCACGATGAGCAGCATCTCCTCCGACGCCGGTTTCAACGCCGCCACCAGCCTCGACCGGCTGGGCAGCCAGGTCGCGCTCGACGACCTGCGCCGCCAGGGTCCGGATGGTCAGGCGCCGGTCGGCGATGCGGTACCGGACGGCGCGGCGCGGGGACCGCAGGCCGACCCGGGTGAAGATGTGTTGTGTGTGGCGGCCTGGGACGGCGTGCCGGCCGGGGCCCGCCAGCTGGGCGGCGATCTCGGGTTCGAAGGCCGCCTGTCCGCGCTCGATCTGTCGACCGCGGCCGACCAGGGCGCCGACGCGGTTCTCGACGCCCTGCTCTGAAACCGGCTGGACCGGCGTGCCGGGAAGCCCGTCGGGGCGGTCGGCTAAAGTGCCGCAGCCGATCCTCGATTCCACGCCGTGATGACCGCTGCCGTTCCGTCCGCCCAGTCTCTGCGCGCCGCTGCCGACCGTCTGGTTTCGGCGCTGGCGGCCCATGGCGACCCCGAATACCGGTTGACGGTGCTCAAGCGGCTGGTCCGCCGTCTGGGCGAGGACCGCTACCCGGTGTTCCTGCGGCTGCTGGGTGTGGTCGCCGAAAGCGATGATCCGCGCGCGCAGCGCCTGCTGGCCGATACCTTCGGCACCGCGCTGCGGCGCATGGATCTGCCCGGCGGCGCGCTGAGTTCCTGGGGCGCGACCCGGTTGCCCGACACCACCGGTCCGCTCGATGCGAGCGCGTTCGCCTCCGGCCAGTTCTTCGGCGGCTCGCCGCGGCGGATGCTCGGCCCGGTCGAATATCTGACGGTCTGGCATCTCCAGCGCACCCAGCGCACCGCACTGTCGGCCGAGACCTTCCGCACCAGCCTGGCGCGGATGATCGCGCTGCTCAACCAGAGCGACGACGCGCGCACGCTGTACCCGCAGAAGCTGGCCGTGGATGCCCAGAACGAGCTGGAAGGCGCCTATACCCGGGCCACCCGTGAACGTCTGGACGCGATCGCCGCGGCGTGGAAGGCCGGCCGCTCGCCCGAGGACATCGCCCAGGCGGCCCTCGACGCCAGCGCCGCGGACACGCCGCGCGGCTGGGTCCTGCGCGACCTCTAGACATGCCGTCCGGGCCCGGGCGGCTTGTCCGGTTCCGGTCGGCCATGCACGATGGGCGGCCGGACCACGACCAGGGGACATCGGATGCAGGCGCACGCCGCGGCCGAACACATGCACGCTCCGCGACGCTGGCAGCTGGCCGCCGCGCTGCCGCTGCTGCTGTGGCTCGGCGCCTGCCAGCGCGAAGCCGAGGAGGTGCCCGTCCCCGCGACCGGCGGTGCCACGCCCGTCGAGGCGGTGATCGGGCTGACCGGGCACCTGCGCAGTGGCGATCTGGCTGCATTCGCCCGCGACGCTGTACCCGAAGACCTCGCCGCGCCGCTCGACCAGGCGTGGCGGGACGGCCGTTCGCGCTGGCCGCTGACCGAGTTCCCGCTGTCGGGCCAGGTGCCTGCCGTGCTGGCCGCGCTGACCGCGCCGCAGGCCGAACGCGGTCTGCTGCAGGCCTTCAACCGCCAGTTCGCCGGCGCCGACCGCGAGCTGCGTTCGGCGGCGATCGCGCTCGGCGTCTTCGCCGCGCAGTACCTCGAACACGACGGCGCCTTCAGCGATGCCGAGCGCGCGCATTACATGCAGCTGGTCGCGGCCCTGAGCGACTGGGCCGCACGCGCGCCGCTGTCGGACCGCGAGCGGGCGCACGCGACGATCACCGCCCTGGTCGGCACCGCGCGCCAGACCGGTCTCGACAGTGACGCGGCTCTCGGCCGCGCCGGCATGGACGCGGGCCTGACCGCACTGTCGCCGCTGTTCGCCGCCGGCAAGCAGCAGCTGCGCGGCTACGGCCTGGATCTGGACCTGGCCTTCGACAGCGTGAAGGCCAGCCTGCTCGAGCAGACCGGCGACGACGCCCGGGTGCGGCTGCAGTACATGCTGGCCGGCCGACCGGTGGACGCGGTGGTCGACGTCGCCCGTGTCGGCGAGCGCTGGTACGTCGCCGACTTCCTGGGCCATGCGCGCGCCGCCGCGGCCGCCCCCGTGGACGCCGCGCCATCCGCTGCGCCCTGAACGCCGGTGCGCCGATGCGGTCTGCCGCGCCCGCTTCGGCATAATGCCGCCGATGCCCGACCAACCTTCCCTGCAGTTCCCGGGTGGCCAGGACCCCCGCGGCGGTACACGCCGCGCGTCCGATGCCGACCCGTCCGCACTGCCGACCCACCCGGACGACGTTCCGGTGCCCGAGCCCGGCCCCGGTGAGACTCCGCCCGCCGCACCCGTGTCGCCCGAGCCGGCCAACCGGTTGCCGGTGCCGCTGGCGCCGCCGCGTGCGCGCACCTTCCGCGCGCCCTGGTGGACAGGCCTGCTGGCGCGCGTCATGCGTCCGTGGATCACGCTGAAGGTCGAGCCGCAGCTGCCCGAAACCCTGGTCGACCACCGCCCGGTCTGCTACGTGCTCGAAGACTACGGTCTGTCGAACGCGATGATCCTCGAGCGCGCCTGCCGCGAGGCCGGCCTGCCGTCGCCGCTGCAGCCGTTGCCCGGCGATCCGCTGGGCCGCAAGCGGGCCTATGTCGCCCTGTCGCGGCGCAATGCCGGCGGCGCGCTGGCACTGGCGACCGGCAAGACGCCGTCCAAATCGACGCATTCCGAATCGCTGTCGCGCCTGCTCGAAGCGCACCGGCTGGATCCCGCGCTCGATGTGCAGGTGGTGCCGGTCTCGATCTTCGTCGGCCGGTCGCCGGACAAGGCCAATGGCTGGTTCTCGGTGCTGTTCTCGGAAAACTGGACGATCGTCGGCCGTTTCCGCCGTCTGCTGTCGATCCTGCTCAACGGCCGCGACACCCTGGTGCGTTTTGCCGAACCGGTCGCGGTGCGTCCGCTGCTGGCCGAGGACCTCGGCCCCGAGCGCACGGTGCGCAAGCTCTCGCGCGTGCTGCGCACGCACTTCAACCGCGTGCGCGAGGCGATCGTCGGGCCGGACCTGTCCACGCGTCGCCTGCTGGTCGACAAGGTGCTGGCCTCGCCCTCGGTCAAGGACGCGATCAGCGACCAGGCGCGCCGCGACGGCAGCAAGCCCGAGGATGCGTGGAAGAAGGCGCACGCCTACGCCTACGAGATCGCGGCCGACTATTCGCACCCGGTCGTGCGCTCGGCGAGCTTCCTGCTGACCACGGTCTGGAACCGGATCTTCCGCGGCGTGCTGGTGCACCACCTCGACCGCTTCAAGGAAGCCGCGCCCGGGCACGAGATCGTCTACGTGCCCAGCCACCGCAGCCACATGGACTATCTGCTGCTGTCGTACCTGCTGTACGGCCGCGGCATCGTGCCGCCGCACATCTTCGCCGGCGTGAACCTCAACCTGCCGGTCATCGGCACGCTGCTGCGCAAGGGCGGTGCGTTCTTCGCCCGCCGCAGCTTCCGCGGCAACGCGCTGTATTCGGCGGTGTTCTCCGAGTACATGGCGCAGCTGGTCGGCGGCGGCTATTCGATCGAGTACTTCATCGAAGGCGGCCGCTCGCGTACCGGGCGCCTGCTGCCGCCCAAGGGCGGTGCGCTGGTGATGACGCTGCGCGCGTACCTGCGCGAGCCGCGCAAGCCGGTGCTGTTCCAGCCGGTCTACATCGGCTACGAAAAGCTGATGGAAGGCGGCAGCTATCTCGACGAGCTGTCGGGCAAGCAGAAGAAGAAGGAATCGATCTGGCAGCTGCTGTGGAGCATCCCCAAGGTGCTGCGCTCGAACTTCGGCCAGGTGGTGGTGAACTTCGGCGAGCCCATCCATCTCAGTGATGTGCTCGCCGAGCTGGCGCCCGAATGGGACGGCGGCCCGGTGTCGGAAGACGAGAAGCCGGCGTGGCTGGCCAGTACGGTCGCCGAACTCGCGCAGCGCATCCACGTCAACATCAACCGCGCCGCGGACGTGAACCCGATCAACCTGCTGGCGATGGCGCTGCTGTCGACGCCCAAGCACGCGATGGGCGAGGCCGACCTGCTGGCGCAGATCGCGCTGTCCAAGCAGATGCTGGCCGAAGTGCCGTACTCTGACCGGGTGACGATCACGCCCCACACGCCGGCCGAGATCGTCGCGCACGGCGAGGAGATCGGCGTGCTGGAGCGCGTCGCGCATCCGCTGGGCGACGTGCTGCGCGTCGACGACGAGCAGGCGGTGCTGCTGACCTACTACCGCAACAATGTGCTGCACCTGCATACGGCGTCGGCCTGGATCGCGTGCTGCTTCCTGCACAACCGGCGCATGAACCGGCACACGGTGCTGCGCCTGGGGCGGACGATGTATCCGTTCCTGCAGGCCGAACTCTTCCTGCCCTGGGACGAGGACGGTTTCGCCGAACGCATCGAGCGCACGTTCGACGTGTTCGTGCGCGAAGGCCTGCTGGAACTGGCCAGCGCCGACGATGGCGAAGTGTTCGCACGCAACGCCGGCCAGACCGACGAGGTGTTCCGCCTGCGCGCGCTGAGCCATCCGCTGCAGCAGGCGTTCGAGCGCTACTACATCGCGATCTCGGTGCTGGCCAAGAATGGCCCGGGCACGCTGGGCGCCGGTGAACTCGAAGGCCTGTGCCAGCTCGCCGCGCAGCGCCTGTCGCTGCTGTACGCGCCGGCCGCGCCGGAGTTCTTCGACAAGTCGCTGTTCCGCGGCTTCATCCAGAAGCTGCGCGAACTGGGCCTGGTCAAGCTGGACGGCAACAGCAAGCTGGTGTTCGACGAGCGCCTCGCGGTGCTGGCCAAGGATGCCAAGGTGATCCTGGGCCGCGAACTGCGGCATTCGATCGAGAAGGTCAGCCCGGAAGCCGTGCGCACCGTGCCGCCGGCACCGCCCGCGGCCTGAGGCTTCAGGACTGCAGCCGCCATGCCCTGCGCCCGCTGCGATGCGGTGCGCGCAGGGCGGGTCTTCAGGCGGGTTCGTCGGGGATCAGCGCCGATTCGAGACGCGCGATCGCGTCCTTGAGCAGCAGCTTGCGTTTCTTCAGACGCTTGAGCGTGAGCTCCTCGTGGGCCGGATCGGCCTGCAGCCGCTCGATCGCGGTGTCGAGTTCGCGATGCTCGCGGCGCAGCGCGATCAGCGGACCGCCTGCGCTGTCTTCGTACCTGCTGTCGTCGATGGGGTCGGACGCCATGGCCCCAGCTTACCCGAAGGCCCCGACATCCATGCTTGGCGCCGGTCACCGGGCCTGCAAGAATGCGCGGCGCGCCAGACGGGGCTGGCGCACCGCGCAGAGCGTTCCGCGCGTCGCCCGCTTCGCGGCGCCCCGACCGCATTGCCAAGGATGTCCCGATGCGCAAGACCCCGATCCGCCTTTCCGCCGCGCTGTTCGCGCTGGCCGTGCTGTCCACGCCTGCCGGCGCCTTCGCCCAGGAGAAGTACGACGGCTTCCTGTGCTGCAACATGCGCAGCGACGGCAGCTGGATCAGCGACAGCAACTACGCCGAGAACGGCAAGCGCATCATCCCGGTGGGCACGCCGACCAGCGTCACCGGCCACGGCCGCCACCGCATCAACGTGCGCATCGACGGCGCCCGCCAGGCGATCGGCAACGACTACAGCCGCGACCTCAGCCTGGCCGATTTCGCGAAGCGCTATGTCGTGACCGAGGATCCGGCGCTCAAGATCGCCGGCTACCCTGCCAAGATCCAGGACGCGATCAAGCGCGCCAAGATCACCCCCGGCATGACCCGCGAGCAGGTGCTGATGGCGCTGGGCTATCCGATCAGCAGCGAAAACCCGGATCTGAGCGCCGACCTGTGGCGTTACTGGTTGAGCAGCTTCGCCGAGTTCCAGGTGCAGTTCGACGGCAACGGCCGGGTGCGCGAGATCACCACCGATGCCAATACCCGCAACCTGGTGTGGGTGCCCTGAGGCAGCCGACACCGGCGTGAGGCGGGAACGCACAGACAGGCGCCGGAAGGCGCCTGTCTGCGTTCGGGGCGCATGGAAGTGCGTTGCCACGCGGGACACGTCCGATGACCGCCCGGAGGCTCAGCCCTCGACGGTGTCCAGGCGGAGACGATCAGGATCGACGTGCAGGCGGTGGGTCAGTGCCAGCGCATCGAGCAATGCAGGGTCGTGGCTGACGACGACCAGTGCGCCGGGCCAGCCACGCAGCAACGCGACCAGCGCGTCGACACTGTCGAGATCGAGATGGCTGGCGGGTTCGTCGAGCAGCAGCAACGGCGCGGCCGGTTGCGCCCACGCGGCGGCCGCGATGGCGACGCGCATGCGTTCGCCGCCCGACAGCAGGCCCAGCGGTTGGCGCGCCCGCGCACCGGCCAGGCCGAGCAGGGCGAGCCGCGTCGCCGGCACCTCCATCGTGTCCGCCTGCATGCGCAAGGCCAGCCAGTCGAGGGCCGGCATCGCGTCGGGCAGGATGGCGAGCATCTGGTCGAGCGACTGCACCGGCACGCAGGCCTCGACGGTGCCGCTGGCGAGCGGCGCCTCGCCGCGCAGCGCGCGCAGCAGCGTGGTCTTGCCGCTGCCGTTGCGCCCGTCCAGCCCGATCCGCACCGGGCCGAACGCGTCCCATGTCAGTGCTTGGAGCGGCGCGTCGGCGACGGGATGCGCGCCGTCGAAACGCAGCACCCGTCGAGAGGCGGGCAAGGCTACGTCGGCATCGACGAACTCGGGCGCAGCCGTGGCATCGGTCGCGGCGAACGCGTCACGCACGGCGGTGTCACCGTCGGCGAGGCGCTGGGCCAGTGCGCCGCGCGCGCGTCCGGCATGGCGTTCGGCATTGCCCTTGGCGTGGTCCAGCAGCAGCGGCGACTGGTTGCTGGTCTCGCGCATCCGCTGCCCGCGCGCCTGGCGCTGGTCGAGCCGCTGACGCTCACGTCCCACCGCCCGTTGCGCGCGCGAGCGATCGGTCCGCGCCTGCGCGAGTGCGTCTTCGGTCTGACGCCGTGCGGCATCGCGCGCGGCGCGCCATGCGTCGAGTCCGCCATCGATCCACTGCAACCCGTCGGCGCGCAACTCGATCAGTCGCGGCATCGCGCGCAGCCACACGGGATCGTGGGTGACGACCAGTACCGCCCCTGCGCGGTGCAGGAACTGCCGGCACCAGGACGCGGACGCGTCGCCATCGAGAAAGGTGCTGGGCTCGTCGAGCAGCAGCACGCGGGCATCGCACCACGACGCGGCGAGCAGTCTCAGCTGCTGGCACTGCCCGCCCGACAGCTGCGACGGATCGGAGGTTGGCGCGAGATCGGTGAAGCCCAGCGCTGCGAACGCATCCGCCAGTCGCGTTTCGAGTGCCCAGTCGTCGTCGACGCACGCCGCATCGTCCGCGTCGCCATGACCCGCCAGCAGCCGGTGCAGCGCATCGAAACGCGCGCCGAGACCGAGCAGGTCGACGACACGCGGCGGCAATGGACCCGGGTGCTGCGACAGCAGCTGCAGTCCCCCGGCCACCTCGACCGTGCCAGCGCGAGCGCCATCGGCGAGTTGCCGGAGCAGCGTGGATTTGCCGACGCCATTGGCGCCGACCAGCCCACTGGGGCCGTCGTGCAGCACCAGCGCGAGATCGTCGTAGAGCACGCTGCCGTCGTCGCGCGCAGCGGACAGGCCGCGGGCGCGCAGCGCGGGCACGACGGAAGCAGAGAGGGACAGCGACGCGGATAGCGTCGACGAGACGGGCACGGACATGGAAGCACCTCGCAAACACGGGGACGCGACCCGGAGGGGTCGTCGGACTCGATGTCGGTTCAGTACTTCACGTCATTGCGCTCCTGGAAGATCGTTGAGAACGCGCTTGCTGCAATAGGCAGTCGCGCGATCGGCGTGCAGTCTACGGCCGCGCGCCGCACCGTGGCATTAACGCAACGATGAGAAGGTCGTTATTCCCGCGAAAGCGGATACGCCTCTAAACATCCGAATGACTGATCAATTCAGTGACTCTCCAACCATTGAGAGCAAAGGCACTGGATTGACCAGCCATTCGGCTGTTGTGAGGCGCATCCGCCTTCGCGGGAATGACGAACACAGCCGCCGTGTCGCGCGATCAGTCGCCGCCGACGAAGGTCTCGATCGGCACGTCGCCATCCACGAAATCCAGCGTCCCGCCCACCGTGCCCGCCGCATCCAGCACTGCGGCTGCGACCGCCGCCACATTTGCGCGCGAGACCGGCGTGCCGCTGTCGGCATTCGCACCATCGGCGACACGGCCACTGCCGGCGTCATCGGTCAGCCGGCCCGGACCGAGGATCGTCCAGTCCAGTGCGCTGTCGCGCAGGTGCGCGTCGGCTGCGGCTTTCGCTTGCGCATAGGCGAAAAAGCCGTCGTCCGGCGCGATGCCGTGATCGAAGCCCGCGCCGATGTAGGACACCATGATGTAGCGCCGTACGCCGGCAATGGCCGCGGCATCGATCGAGCGGATCGCCGCATCGCGGTCGACCGCATACGTGCGCGCAGCATCGCCACCGCCTGCACCGGCCGACCAGACCACGGCGTCGTGGGCGACGAGCTGCGCCGCGATGGCATCGGTCTGCGCGTGCTCAATATCGAAAACGACCGGCGTGGCGCCGGTGCCAGCGACGGCGTCGCGGTGGGCCGCGTTGCGGAACAGCGCGGTCACGGCGTGTCCGCTTCCGGTGAGGCGCTGGGCCAACTGCAGGGCGACGCGGCCATGGCCGCCGATGATGACGATGCGCGACATGGCGCTCTCCGTTCAACAGGAATGGCGTCACAGCCTTGCACGGCGCATGTTGGCGCGCGGTCGCGGAGACGTTGCCGTACGTCCGCCTGGAGCGCCCGGTAAACTGGCGCGATGAGTACCGTCCTGCCCCTGCACGAACCGCTGCCGCGCGCGCACGATCCGCGCCGTGACGCGGCGGGGGTGCACAGGCTGGGCAAGCGGCTGCGCCACCAGATGGGCCGCGCGATCGCCGACTTCGGCATGATCGAGGACGGCGACCAGGTGATGGTGTGCCTGTCGGGTGGCAAGGACAGCTACACCCTGCTCGACATCCTGTTGCAGCTGCAGTCGAAGGCGCCTGTGACGTTCTCGATCACCGCGGTCAACCTCGACCAGAAGCAGCCCGGATTTCCCGCACATGTGCTGCCGGAGTATCTGGCATCGCGCGGCGTCGATTTCCACATCATCGAACAGGACACCTATTCGGTCGTCAGCCGGGTGATCCCGGAAGGCAAGACGATGTGTTCGCTGTGCTCGCGCCTGCGTCGCGGCGCGCTGTATCACCACGCGGCGCAGCACGGATTCACGAAGATCGCGCTCGGCCACCATCGCGATGATCTGGTCGCGACGTTCTTCCTGAACATGTTCTTCCACGCGAAGCTCGGCGGCATGCCGCCGAAACTGCGCAGCGATGACGGCCAGCATGTCGTGATCCGTCCGCTGGCCTACGCGGCCGAAGCCGACATCGCCGCGTATGCACAGGCCAAGGCGTTCCCGATCATCCCCTGCAATCTGTGCGGCTCGCAGGAGAACCTGCAGCGCAAACAGGTCCAGAAGATGCTGGATGCCTGGGAGCGGGAGACGCCCGGCCGCATCGAGACGATCGCGCGCTCGCTGGGCAATGTCAGCCCGTCGCAGCTCAGCGATCCGGCGCTGTTCGATTTCCGCATGCCCGGTGCGGGCGCGGCGCCCGCCGCGGTCGACGCCTGGTTGCCCGACGCGCAGGACGCCCCGATCGACATCGCGATGCGGGAAGCATGAACACCGCCATCCGCGCCGCGTCGACGCGGGATTGGCCGTCCACGGCTGCTCACGCCCTGACCAGTCACCTATCACGCCATTTCTGATGTCCACCGCTTCCGTGCGACGTCCTTCTCCTCTTCCACTGGAATTATCAGCCCCATGTTCTTTCGCAATCTGACCCTGTTCCGCTTCCCCACCAATCTCGACCTGTCCGAACTCGACGCGCGTCTGGCGGAATTCCCGCTCAAGCCGGTCGGTCCGCTGGAGATGTCCTCGCACGGTTTCGTCTCGCCGATCAGCCGCGACGCCGACGTCATGGCGCACCGCATCGAGGACACCATCTGGGTCACCGTCGGCGGCGAAGAGAAGATCCTGCCCGGCCCGGTGGTCAATGAGCTGCTGTCGCGGCGCATCGAGGAATTCGAGGAAAAGCAGGGCCGCAAGCCCGGCGGCAAGATGCGCAAGCAGATGAAGGACGACCTGCTGCAGGAACTGATGCCACGTGCATTCGTGAAGCCGGTGCGCAGCGACGCGCTGATCGACCTCGAACACGGCGTGGTCGCAGTGAACTCCTCCAGCCGCAAGAGTGCGGAAAACCTGGTGTCGCAGATCCGCACCGCGCTGGGAAGCTTTCCCGCGCTGCCGCTCAACGCGGAAATCTCGCCCCGTGGCGTGATGACCGGCTGGATCGCCGGCGAACCGCTGCCCGACGGTCTGACGCTGGGCGAGGAATGCGAGCTCAAGGATCCGTCCGACCAGGGCGCGATCGTGCGCTGCCAGCGTCAGGATCTGCAGTGCGAGGAAATCACGCGCCATCTCGATGCCGGCAAGCAGGTCACCAAGCTCGCGCTCAATCTCGACGACCACGTCTCGTTCGTGCTCGGCGAGGATCTGATCGTGCGCAAGTTCAAGCTCCTCGACGGCGCGCTCGATACGCTCGAGAACACCGACAACGACGACATGCGCGCCGAGCTCGACGCCCGCTTCGCGCTGATGCGCGGCGAGTTCAAACGCCTGTTCAAGGTGCTCGAAGGCGCATTGAAGCTGTCGAAGGCGGAGTAAAAGCGGTTAGTTCGCTCTTCGGCCCTGCTTCGGTGTTTTTCGTCATTCCCGCGAAAGCGGGAATGACGGGTTAGGTGGATTCGCGTCGGCCCGCGACGTCAATGCCGGGCGCACGACACGCAGCGCATACAATCCGCGCATGCCGTCCCTGTCGCGCCTGTTGTCGCGTTCCGCGAAGCCCGCTTCGATCCAGCGCGACTCGCTCCGTCTGACGCTCGAGGACGGTCGCGAGATCGAAGTGGCCCGCGTGCGCGACCCGCGGGCCCGGCGGATCCGCTTGAGCGTCAGCGAACGCGGCGCGCGGCTGACGCTGCCGCTGCGCGCGAGCCTGGTCGCCGGCGATGCCTTCCTGCGCGAACACCGCGGCTGGCTGGCCGCGCAGCTGGCCGAACACGGCGATGCGCTGCCGCTCGACCGCGCCCTGACCACGCACCTGCCGCTGCGCGACGCGCTCTGCCCGGTGCAGTGGGAGGCCGGCCGCTACAGCCATGCGCGGCTGCGCGAGGACGGCACGATCGTCTTCGCCGCGCCCGAACACGCCGGCCCTGCAGCGCTGCGTCGTGCGCTGCGCGAGTTCTACGAGGCGCAGGCGCGTGCGGACATCGCCCGCTGGATGCCCGCCTACCTGTCCGGTCTGCCGCGTACGCCCTCACGGGTGCGGCTGAAGGTGATGTCCTCGCAGTGGGGCTCGCTGGCCCCCGACGGCACCCTGACCCTGGATCTGGCGCTGCTGCTGGGCGCGCCCTCGGCGTTCGAGTACGTGCTGGTGCACGAACTCTGCCATCTGATCCACGCCGACCATTCGCGGTCGTTCTGGCGCGAAGTCGAAGCGCGCTGCCCGGCCTGGCGCGATGCGCGCGACTATTTCCGCGACCACGGCCGCCGGCTGAAGGGCGACCTGCATACGCTGCTCGGCGGCTGACGCACGCGGCGTCTGCCGTGCGCGCAACGGCGAGAACCCTCAGTCCGTACGCAACAGGAAATCGCCGATCGCCGCGGCCACCTCGTCGGGCTGTTCCATGTGCAGATGATGGCCACCGGCGATGACCGCCAGATCGCCGTCGGGCAGCAGCCGCGCACGTCGCGTGCGATCGGGTTCGGGCAGATAGGGCTGCGGCGGATCGGCGTAGATCACCCGGGTCGGGCATTCGATGCCGGCCACCAGTGCATCGGCCTGGCCGCCGGTCATGCGCACCGCGGTGGGGACCGTGAGCCGCGGATCGCTGCACCAGACGTGGCCGCCTTCGACAGCGCGCACGCCGCGTTCGACCAGCAGGCGCGCCGTGGTCTCCGACAGTCCGTTGACCCGCATCCGTGCGCGCACGGGCGCATCGAGATCCGGAAACACGCGCAGCGGGCGCTGCGACAGGCCACGCGCCGAGGCGACCGCATCGCGCAGGCGCGGCACGGTCTGCTCGATGGTCTCGGGCAAGGCGCCCAGCGCCTCGATCGCGACCAGACGTTCGATGCGTTCCGGCACCGCGGCCGCCACCAGGCTGGCGATGCCCGCCCCCATCGAATGGCCGAGCAGCGCGAAGCGGTCCCAGCCCAGTGCATCGGCGACATCGAGCACCTGGTGCACGGCGCCGACGAAGGTGTAGTCGGTGCCGGGCGGCATGTGCACGCTGCGACCGTGCCCGGGCAGGTCCGGCGCGGCGATGTCCAGACCCTGCAGCTGCGCGGCCAGCGGCACGAAACTCGCGGCATTGTCGAGCCAGCCGTGCAGCGCGAGCACGCGACGGCCACCGGCGGACCCGAACCGCAAGCCGCGCACGGTGCCGATGCCGATCTCGACCTCGAACGACTGCACCTGTGCGGCGCCGCTCATGCGCCCACCGCCAGATCGCGACGCGCCAGTGTGGCCAGCGCGCGCGCATGCGACGGTGCGTCGTTGAGGCAGGGGATGTAGCGCAGGTCCTGGCCGCCGTGTGCGTGGAACACTTCCGCGTTCTGCAGCGCGATCTCCTCCAGCGTTTCCAGACAGTCCACCGCGAACCCCGGACACACGACGTCGATCGTGCGGATGCCCTCGCCGCCCAACGCCTTGAGCGTGTCGTCGGTGTAGGGCTGCAGCCAGGGCTCGCGGCCGAAGCGCGACTGGTAGGTCAGCATCGCCGCGTCCGGCGCGAGGCCCAGTGCCTGCACGATCGCATCGAAGCTCGCGCGGCACTGCAGGGGATACGGATCGCCGGCATCGGCCAGCCGCTGCGGAATGCCGTGGAAAGAGAACAGCAGGCGCTCGCCGCGACCATGCGTGTCCCAGTGCGCGCGGATCGATCCGGCCACGGCGTCGACCCAGTCCGGATCGAGGTGATAGTCGTCGCGCATCCGCGCGATGCCCGTGGCGCCGAAGATCTCGTCGACGACGTCGCCGACCGATGCCGTCGTCGTCGTCGAGTACTGCGGATACAGCGGCAGCACCTGCACCCGCGCATGGCCCGCGTCACGCAGGCGTGTCAGCACGCTGCGCAGCGACGGATTGCCGTAGCGCATCGCATGCACGACATGCGCGTCCGGCATCTCCGTCTGCACCGCCGTCGCCAGCCGCCGGGTGTGCACGGCCAGCGGCGATCCCTCCTCCATCCACACGCCGGCATAGAGCTTCGCGACGCGCGGCGAGCGGAACGGCAGGATCACGAAATGCAGGATCGGGCACCACAGCCAGCGGGTCAGCGCGACCACGCGATGGTCGTGCAGGAATTCGGCTAGGTAACGGCGGACCGCCTTCGGGGTCGGCGCGTCGGGCGTGCCGAGATTGACCAGGACGAGGGCGGGCGGCTGCGGGTCGGAAGCGGGAGTCGGCGTGTGCATGCGCATAGGATGGCAGGCGTTCCGCATGCGCGGGGCAGGCCGATGCGTGCCGGATGGACTCACCCTCGATTCATTCGGTCGTCACTAGCCTGAACTTTGCACGATCCACGCGGTCCGATTCTGCCGGGCGCCCTCGTGCGACCCGTCCCGCCTCACCCGTTCGACCTGCGGCAGCCGCCGCTTCTGGAGCCTGCATGATCACGATCCGCCGCCCCCGCACGCTGCTGGCCCTCGCCCTGGGCGTTTCGCTCGCCGCCGGCGCCGCCTTCGCAGGTCCTCGCGAAGACGCCCGCGCGCAGAACGCCGTGCGCGTCCTCGGCGAGATCCAAGCGATTCCCGAATCCGGCATTCCGGACAAGCTGCTCGACGAGGCCCGCGCGATCGTCGTCATTCCCGACACCGTCAAGGCGGGCCTGATCATCGGCGGACGCCGCGGTCATGGCCTGATGTCGGTGCGCACCGCCGACGGCACCTGGTCCAACCCCGCCTTCGTGCGCCTGACCGGCGGCAGCATCGGCTTCCAGGCCGGCGTGCAGTCGTCGGACGTGGTGCTGGTGTTCCGCAACGAACGCAGCCTGGAATCGATCGTCAACGGCAAGTTCACCCTCGGCGCCGATGCCGGCGTCGCCGCCGGCCCGGTGGGCCGCAACGCCGCCGCGCTGACCGATGGCCAGCTCAAGGCGGAGATCTGGTCGTGGTCGCGTGCGCGCGGTTTGTTCGCCGGCGTGTCGCTGGACGGCGCGGTGCTGCAGATCGACGACGCCGCCAACATCGCCGTCTACGGCAACACCACGACGCCGCGCGCGATCCTCGAAAACCGTCCCGGCCAGCAGCCTTCGAACGCGGTGGTGGATTTCCGCGACCGGCTCGAGGAAGCCAGCGCGACCGCGCGCGTCGCCCGCGGCGGCAGCGCGGTGCCCACCGCGCGCAGTCCCGCGCAGGCGCCGGCCGCCGCACCTGCGATCAGCGGCGTGCCGGAAGCGACCACGGTGCCGATGCAGCAGGGTGATCCGCAGCCGCAGGCATTCGAGACCGTCGACGACCGTCCGGCGCAGGCCGAACCGCTGCCCGAATGGTGAACACCCGGACACCGCGACCGGTCTGCATGGCCGGTTGCGGTATCCTCCACGTCCACCCGACTTCACCGGTACCGCCATGGGCAGTTTCAGCATCTGGCATTGGCTCATCGTCCTGCTCGTCGTCCTGCTGGTGTTCGGCACCAAGCGGCTGCGCGGCGCGGGTCGCGACCTCGGCGAGGCGGTCAAGGGCTTCAAGAAAGGCGTGCACGACGACGAGACGCCCGAGCGTCTCGATGATCGTTCGAAGGACCCGGCGTCGACCGAGCGCACGCGTCACGACGACAACGTCCCGCGCTGACGCGCGGCACCTGCTGCACAGATGTTCGGTATCGGTACCGGCGAGCTCCTGATCATCGCGCTGGTCGCCTTGGTCGTCCTGGGCCCCGAACGTCTTCCCAAGGCCGCGCGTTTCGCCGGCGTCTGGATCCGGCGCGCCCGCACGCAGTGGTATTCGGTCAAATCCGAACTCGAGCGTGAACTGGAAGCCGAAGACCTCAAGCGCAGCGTGCGCGAGGCCAAGCAATCGATCGCCGATGTCGGCACCCAGCTGCGCGATGCGGGCGACCGGGTCCGCGATGGCGTCGACCAGGCCCGCCGCGGCACCGAGGATCTGGTGGAATCGGCGCGGCGCATGCCCGGCGATCCGCCGCGCGGCGAACACGACGCGCCCCTGCCCGACGGCGCGATCGCCGCTGATCCGACGACACCGCCGGTCACCGTGACCGGGGCATCGGACACCCCGCCCTCCCAGGATCCCGGCGATGGCCCTGCACGCTGAGGACGACACCGGCGACGGCAGCCTGATCGATCATCTGATCGAGCTGCGCATGCGTCTGATGCGCGGCCTGGCCGGCACCGGCATCGTGCTGCTGTGCCTGCTGCCGTTCTCCAACAAGCTCTACGGCATGCTGGCCCAGCCGCTGCTCGACAAGCTGCCCGAAGGCGCGCATCTGATCGCGATCGAGGTCGCCTCGCCGTTCTTCGCGCCGCTGAAACTCGCGTTCTTCACCGCGCTGGTCGTGACCATGCCGTGGCTGCTCTACCAGGCCTGGGCGTTCGTCGCGCCGGGTCTGTACAAGCGCGAGAAGCGGCTGGCGATGCCCCTGCTGGCCTCGGCCGTCGCGCTGTTCTACATCGGCTGCGCGTTCGCGTTCTTCCTCGTGCTGCCGTCGGTGTTCCGCTTCCTCACCATGGTCACGCCCGAGGGCGTGTCGATGATGACCGACATCAACGCCTACCTCGATTTCGTGCTGGTGATCTTCCTGGCGTTCGGCATGAGCTTCGAGCTGCCGGTCGCGCTGGTGATCCTGGTGCTGATGGGCTGGGTGACCACCGACCAGCTGCGCGAGGCGCGCGGGTACGCGATCGTCGGCGTGTTCGTGCTGGCGGCGATCATCACCCCGCCCGATGTGGTGTCGCAGCTGATGCTCGCGATTCCGATGTGCCTGCTGTACGAGGCCGGCATCATCGCCGCACGCTTGCTCGCGCCGAAGCCCGAACCGCTGCGCGACGACCGGACATGAACCCGGCGCCGGCGCCGCCTCCGGCTTCCCTGATCCGGCGCTATGCGGCCTGGTCGCTGGACGCCGCGGCGATCGGCCTGCTGGTGGTCGCGTGCCTGCACCGCTGGCTGCTAGGCGCGCTGGGCACCGCCGGCCACGCACTCGATGGCCTGACCCGGACCATGGCCGGCACGATGCAGGCCGCGCTCGACACCGGCGCGACGCCGCTGGAACTGGCGCGCACCTGGATGGTCGATCCTGCGCTGCACGGCGCGGTGAGCGCACTGGCCGCCGCCACGAGCGCGCTCGTCCTCATCCCGATGCTGGCGTTCGCGCTGCTGTCGCTGGTCTGGTTCACCGCGTTCGAAGGCGGCCCCTGGCAGGCGACGCCCGGCAAGCGCCTGCTCGCCCTGCGCGTGATCGACGACGACGGCTGTGCGCCCCATTTCGCACGCGCCGCCCTGCGCCAGGGCGCCGGGCTGCTGTCCTGGCTCAGCCTCAATATCGGACACGCGCTGGCCGGCCTGGCGCCGCGCCACCAGGCCCTGCATGACCGCATTGCGGGAACTCGGGTGGTGCAGGTGGACGACCGGCCGCTGCCCATCGCGGTGCGGCTGTGGCTCGCCCTGCAACTGCCGGCGTTCTTCCTGCTGCTGGCGCTGCTGCTGCGCGCCGTCGACCAGAGCCTGGCCAGCGCGCTGGACGCGGCGCTGGCCGGCTGAGCCTCAGAGTTCGATCTGGCCCGGCGGCGACGCCGCACCATCGGTGCCGCCCGACGTCGGCACGCCGCAGATGTCGCGCCACATCGCGTACATCACGCCGAACATCACGACGTAGAGCACCAGCAACAGCGCCATGTACAGCGGCAGCACCAGCACTCCCGCCAGCGCCGGATGCACCAGGTTGGCGACCACGCTGATCATCACCACGATCAGGCCGAACACCAGCATCAGCGCGAAGCCGCCGGCCATCGAGATCGCCGCCACCACCATCACCGGCAGCACGTTCTTCAGCGCACCGGACAGGCCATCGCGGAACGCCTGCATGACCGGGCGATCGCCCAGTGCCACCTGGGCCAGGCCGATCGCATACACGGTGGCGTAGTAGATGCCGACCAGCAGGCCGAGCGCCATCAGCAGGCCGATCCCGGCAGGCGGCATCGGCAGCTCGGGCGGCGCCGCGGGCGATCCGCCCTGCGCGCCCATGTCCTGCGACAGCGTCATCACTTCCAGGTACCACTCCGGCACGCCTTCGCCGAACACGCTGACCAGCAGATAGAAGGTGGCGATGTAGAGCACGCCCATCAGCAGGCCGAAACCGACCAGGCGTCCGCCGCCGGCATCGGGCGAGAACGTCGAGAACACATCACCGGCCTGCGCCGGGCGCCCGTTCTCGACCGCATCGATCACCCGCATCACGCCGCCGATCAGCAGCGGATAGATCAGGATCGACAGCAGCGTGGTCGCGCCGATGACCGCCAGCTGTGCCTGCGGATCGAGCCCGAACGCGACCTGCAACACCAGCTGCAGCACGCTGGGCAGCAGCGCCAGCAGGGCGACGATGGCGATCGCGCCATAGACCGCACGGGGATTGCCACGGCCCACGTTGACCGCCTGCACGAGCCACTTCCAGCCGTGGCCGGCTCCCACGTTCCGAATCGTCATTGCCGCGTATTCCAGTCTCGGGATCGCCCCGCGGCGGCTGCCGCGAGGGGTGCTCATCGTACTGCATGGGGTCGGGGGGCCGGCAGGCGATACGTGCTGGTTCGCGTGCGGGCGTTGGCCGCGGCGCGGGCTCTGGCGAAGGTGCGGCGGGCCGCTTCGTCGGGGTTGGCGTTGGGGTTGTCTGTGGGTTGGGCGCCTGTCCGGCCGGGTGAGCGGCGGATGCCCAGGGCTCTGGATTCCCGCCTGACCCGACATCCGCCTGTTGAGCGTCGCAGGGTGACGGCGCTGTTTGATTTATGCGTGGCCAAAGGCGGCGCACCCGGCTTGCCCTCTCGTGGCATGTGACGTGTGCCGGATTGAGGTTCGGGTCTCAGTCCCGCTGCGGTCTTGCCCTCGCTTGCTTCCGCTTCCGCTTCGGCTCGATCTTGGCTTCGATTGCCCTGCCGTCATTCCCGCGAAGGTGGGAATCCAAGGACGTTGCGGCCTTCAGATCCAAAGTCCCTGGATTCCCGCCTTCGCGGGAATGACGAGTACTGGCTTCTGCTTCTGCTTCTGCTTCTGCTTCTGCTTCTGCTT
>NZ_JBDGKA010000007.1:0-50846 GCF_057656615.1 Luteimonas sp. Soil_C_5 | reverse complement strand
TTTCGAGTCTGTCAACACCGCGTGAAGGCTGCTGTCGTTCTCGTCCCGCTTGGCCCGCCGCCCCGAAGAGCAGCCCGCCGTGCGGGGCGCGAATTATGCAGAGTTCGAACCGGTTTGCAAACCCCTTTGGCGCACATTGTTGACGCAGGCGACCGCCATGCGGAATGTGCGTGTCTCGCCCTTCCTTATTGTCCGGTGCACCGTCATGCGTATCGCCCGCTTCGCCCTGCTCTGCCTGCTGGCCGCCCTGCTACTTCCCGCCTGCGCCAGCGACCCCTGGGTCGAACTGGGCGGACACCGCTACAAGGTGGAGATCGCCGCGACCGATGAGGCACGGGCCCGCGGCCTGATGTTCCGCGATGCACTGGAGGCCGACCGCGGCATGTTGTTCGTCCACGACCGCGAAGAGCCGCAGGCCTACTGGATGAAGAACACCCGGATCGCGCTCGACATCCTTTATTTCGACGACGCCAGGCGCCTGGTGTCGCAGCAGCGCGACGTGCCGCCCTGCTCCGGCGGCAACCGGTGCCCGAGCTACCCCAGCAACGCGCCCGCGCGTTATGTACTGGAACTCAATGCCGGCGAGGCCGAGCGCATCGGCCTCAAGGACGGCGAGGCGCTGACCTTGTCGCCCGCCATCAAGCTGCCCTAATCCACGTCGCCCCCGCCGTGCGCGCTTGCGCGCGGCGGAGCGGCAGCGCAGGCTTCAATCATGGAACACGCCACGCCGCTTCCCGACTGGAATGCACTGGCCGGCCTCGACGACGATGCGCTGCCGCTGTTCGAGGTCGCCCTGCTGATCGCGCGGGACGAGTACCCGGCCCTCGACGCAGACCGCTACCGCGCCCACGTGCGCGGGCATGCCGAACATCTGCGTGTGGAGATCGACGCGATCGGCTCCAGTCCGTTGAAGATGCAGGCGATCAACCGGCATCTGTTCGAGGAGCTGGGCTACACCGGCGACCACGAGCGCTACTACGATCCGCGCAACAGCTATCTCAATGAGGTCTTCGACCGCCGTCTCGGCAATCCGATCTCGCTGGCCCTGGTGCAGATGGAAGTGGCGCGCCACCTGGGCGTGCCGCTCGACGGGATCTCGTTCCCCGGGCATTTCCTGGTCCGGCTGCCGGTCGAGGACGGCATGCTGGTCATGGACCCGTTCAACAGCGGCCGACCGCTCGATCTCGACGAACTGCGGACGCGCGCCCGACCGCACCTCGATGGCGACCTGCCCGACGACGACATGCTGTCGCGCATCCTGCATCCGGCCTCGCACCGGACGATGCTGATGCGCATGCTGCGCAATCTGCTGGGCGTGTACCGCGAGTCTGACGACTGGCCGCGCGTGGTCCGGTGTGCGGACCGCTTGCTGAAGCTGGCGCCCGATACCCGGGATGCGCTGCGCGACCGGGCACTCGGCTATGTGGCCCTGGGCCATCGCGATGGCGCGCGGCAGGATCTGAGCACCTACCTGATCCGCCACCCGGACGCCGATGATGCCGGCGAACTGCGCGCGCATCTGCTCCGGATCGGCGGCGCCGGACGCGCCGCCCATTAGAAGATGGCTTACAGCGCCATCATCTCGAAGTCGTCCTTGGTGACGCCGCAATCCGGACAAGTCCAGGTATCGGGCACGTCCGCCCAGAGGGTGCCCGGCGCGATGCCTTCATCGGGAATACCGACGGCCTCGTCGTAGATGAAACCGCAGACCACGCACATCCAGGTCTGGTATGCGGTCGGCGTCGTCGAATCGTTCATCGGATAATGGTCTGCATGCGGTATCGGGTGTGATGCCGCATTGTCCCATCGCGCACCCGCCACCGGAACCCACGCCGATGAACGCCGCCCTCTCTTCCGCCCCGCGCGGCCTGTACCTGCTCACGCCCGACGAATCCGATACCGCGCGCCTGCTGGCGCGTGTCGCGCCGGTGCTGCCGCATGCCACGTGGCTGCAGTACCGCAACAAGCAGGCCGATGCCGCCTTGCGCCGGACCCAGCTGCAGGCCCTGTTGCCGCTCTGCCGCGCGACCGGGGTCCCGTTGATCGTCAACGACGACTGGCGCCTGGCCGAAGCCCTGGGCGCCGATGGCGCGCATCTGGGCGAGGACGATGGCGCCCTGGCCGACGCCCGCGCGGCGCTGGGCCCGGACGCGATCCTCGGCGCGTCCTGCTACGACGATGCGACGCTCGCCCACCGCGCGGTCGACGCCGGCGCGAGCTATGTGGCATTCGGCGCCTTCTTTCCCTCGCCCACCAAGCCCGATGCACGCGTCGCGCCCAAGGCTCTGCTGCGCGATGCCACGCTGCCGCCGGTGCCCCGGGTGGCGATCGGCGGTATCACCCCGGACAATGCGCGCCAGCTTGCGGCGGCCGGTGCCGATCTGGTCGCCGTCATCAGCGGCGTCTTCGACGCCCGGCATCCTGCCGCTGCCGCCCGCGCGTATCGCGCGGCGTTCGGCCTCTAAACCTTCTTCTTTCTGGAGTCTCCATGGATACGTCCCGCTCGCATGCCCTGTTCGAACGCGCCCACACCCTGCTGCCGGGCGGCGTCAACTCGCCGGTGCGCGCGTTCAAGTCGGTCGGCGGCGAACCCTTTTTCGTGCAGCGCGCGGACGGCCCCTATCTGTTCGACGTCGACGGCAACCGCTACATCGATTACGTGGGCTCGTGGGGGCCGATGATCGTTGGCCACAACCATGCGAGCGTGCGCCAGGCGGTCAAGCGCGCGATCGGTGACGGCCTGTCGTTCGGCGCGCCGACCGAAGCGGAGATCACGATGGCCGAGCGCCTGACCGCGCTGGTGCCGTCGATGGAGATGGTGCGCATGGTCAACTCCGGCACCGAGGCCACGCTGTCGGCGATCCGCCTTGCGCGCGGCGCGACGGGACGCACCTGCATCGTCAAGTTCGAGGGCTGTTACCACGGCCACGGCGACTCGTTCCTGGTCAAGGCCGGCAGCGGCGCGCTGACACTCGGCGTGCCGACCTCGCCAGGCGTGCCCAAAGCGCTGGCCGATCTGACGCTGACCCTGCCCTACAACGATTTCGACGCGGCCACTGCGCTGTTCGATGAGGTGGGCGCAGGCATCGCCGGCCTGATCATCGAGCCCGTGGTCGGCAACGCCAATTGCCTGCCGCCGCGCGAAGGCTATCTGCAGCACCTGCGCGATCTGTGCACCCAGCACGGCGCGCTGCTGATCTTCGACGAGGTGATGACCGGCTTCCGCGTCGCGCTCGGCGGTGCGCAGGCGCGTTACGGCGTGACGCCGGATCTCAGCACCTTCGGCAAGATCATCGGCGGCGGCATGCCGGTCGGTGCCTACGGCGGACGCCGCGAGCTGATGGAGCAGATCGCGCCGGCCGGGCCGATCTACCAGGCCGGCACGCTGAGCGGCAATCCGGTCGCGATGGCCGCGGGCCTGGCGATGCTGGATCTGGTGTCGGCGCCCGGCTTCCACGATGCGCTCGAGGCCAGTTCGAACCTGCTGTGCGACGGTCTCGAAGCCGCGGCGCGCGATGCGGGCGTGCCGTTCACCACCACGCGCGTCGGCGGCATGTTCGGCCTGTTCTTCACCGACCAGCCCTACGTCGACACCTACGCACAGGCCGTCGCCTGCGATACCGCTGCGTTCAACCGCTTCTTCCACGCGATGCTCGAACGTGGCGTGTTCCTGGCGCCGTCGGCGTTCGAAGCCGGCTTCATGTCGTCGGCGCACGATGCTGCGGTGATCGAGGCGACCATCGCCGCCGCACGCGAGGCGTTCGCCGAACTCGCCGCATGACCCCACCGCCACTGCGGCTGGTGCTGTTCGATTTCGATGGCGTGCTGGCGCGCTATTCGCACGACACGCGCATGGCGGACCTCGCTCGCGTCGCCGGCTGCACGCCGGCGCGCGTGTCGGAGGTTTTGTTCGACTCGGGACTGGAGCGCGCCTACGACAGCGGTGCGCTCGATACAGCGGCCTATCTGCAGCAGCTGGGCGCAGGTCTTGGTTGCACCATCGATGCGGACATCTGGATCAGTGCGCGCATCGCCGGGACACAGGCGGACCCGATCGCACTGGAACTCGTCGCGTCGGTCGCATCCCGGGTGCAGGTCGGCGTGCTGACCAACAACGGCGCGTTGATGCTGGATGCGATCCCCCGCATCGTCGCGCCGCTGTTCCCGATGCTCGAAGGCCGCGTGCTGTGCAGCGGCGTTCTTGGCGTCCGCAAACCGGACCGCGCGATCTTCGACCACGCGCTCGCGCATTTCGACGTGCGCGCGCAGGAGACGCTGTTCGTCGATGACCTGTTCGTCAACGTGCAAGGCGCACGCGCGGCGGGCCTGCACGCCGACACGGTGGGCGATGCGCGGTCGATGCGGATGGTGCTGCGGCGTTACGGCGTGCTGCCCACCGGTCGCGGCGCCGCGGTTTGAAATCTGCTTGATCCCGCAGCGGGATGCTGTCTCCGGTCATCCCAATCCGGAGTTCCCATGCGACATCCCTTCGTGTCCTGTGTACTGGTCGCCACGCTGTGCCTCACGCCCGCGCTGTCCCGGGCCGCCGACACCGTCCTGATCGTGCTCAGCGGCGAAGGCCGCGATGCCGGCAAGACCCGTCCCGGTTACGAGTTCGACGAACTGTCCCAGGCCTGGCTGATCTTCAAGGCCAATGGCCTCGCGGTCGAGGTCGCCAGTCCGCAGGGCGGCGCGGTGGAAGCGGATGCTTACAACGCGGAAGAGCCCTTCAATGCCGCGTTGCTGGCCGATGCGGACGCGATGCGTCAACTGACCGGTACCCGCCGCACCGACGCGCTGGACGCGGGCGACTACGCCGCCGTCTATGTGGTCGGCGGCAAAGGCGCGATGTTCGATCTGCCGCGCGATGCCGCCCTGCAACAGCTGATCGCCAATGCCTGGGACAACGGTGCGGTGATCGCTGCGGTCTGCCACGGGCCGGCGGCGCTGGTCGACGTGCGTCTGTCCGATGGCGCGCCGCTGCTCGCCGGGCGTCGCATGACCGGCTTCAGCAATGAAGAGGAAGCCGTCTTCGGCAAGAAGTGGGCCGCTGAATTCCCGTGGCAGCTTGAAGATGCGGCGCGGGCGCGTGGTGCGCTCTGGGACGAAGCGCCGCTGATGATGCCGAAGCTCGTCGTCGATGGACGCCTGATCACCGGCCAGAACCCCTACTCGACCACCGCCGTGGCCGAGGCGATCGTGCGCGGGCTGGGACGCACACCGTTGGCCCGCACGCCCTGGCGCGACGAGGCGAGCATGACGCTGGTGGAACAGCTGCGCGCTGGCGATGTGGCCGGCGCGCGTGCGGCGCTGGCGGCATCGCCCGCGCGCTATCACCCGGAACTGATCGGCATCCTCGGCTATTACCAGGCCCAGGCTGCCGGTGACGATGCAGTGGCGCTGCGCCCCGCGCTGCAGACGATGCAGTTGGCGCTGCCGCACATGGACGAACCGCGGCTGACGCTGGCCGCCGCCGACGCGTACCTGCGTCTGGGCGAGCGCGCGGAAGCCCGGCGTCTGGTACTCCAGGTACTGGAAGCGGCTCCGGGAATGGAACAGGCTGAGGCCCTCCTGCAACGCATCGACGGCTGACGATGGACACGCCCGCCCCACGCATTCTGGTGATCGAGGACAACCCGGTGCTGCGGGCCAATCTCGACGCGATGTTCGTCGAACACGGCATCCATGCGGACTTCGCCGCCGACGGTCTCAGCGGGCTGCAGGCTGCCCTGTCGGCGCCGCCCGATGTGCTGGTGCTGGATCTGGGCCTGCCGGGGCTGGACGGCCTGCGCGTGTGCGAACGCCTGCGCGCGCAGGCGGATCGTCATGTGCCGGTACTGATGCTGACGGCGCGCGATGCGCTGGACGACAAGCTGCTCGGCTTCCGCAGCGGCGCCGACGACTATCTGGTCAAACCGTTCGCCGCGGCCGAACTGCTGGCGCGGTGCCTGGCACTGTCGCAGCGCCACCGTGCCGGCACGACGCACGTGCTGCGCATCGGCAGTCTCAGCATCGACCGCCGCAGCGGCCTGGCCCAGCGCGCGGGCCGCACGCTGGATCTGCAGCACACCGCGCAGCACCTGCTGCTGGCACTGGCGGAGGCGTGGCCGCGTACCTTGACCCGCAGCGAACTGATCGAGCGCGTCTGGGGCGAATCACCGCCGGAATCCGGCCCGCTGCGCACGCACCTCTATCTGTTGCGGCGTGCGCTGGACGGACCCGCCGACACGCCGATGCTCAAGACCGTGCACGGCATCGGCTTCCGCCTCGAGGCCGACACATGAGCGCAGCGTCCCGGCGCCATCGTCTGCGCGACCGGTTGATGCTGGCCTTCTCCGGCTTCGCCCTGCTGGTCGCCCTGCTCTACGGGTTCTATGTGGTGCTGTTCGTCTATCTGGTGGAAGACGCGGTCTTCCAGGGCCTGCTCGAAGACGAGGCTGCGGCGCAGCTGGCACACCATGCCGAAACCGGCGGCTGGACGGCACCGGCGCTGCGGTTCGTCACCTTGCATGTCGATCCCGCCACATTCCCCGACGCGCTCGGCGCGCGCCTGGCCGAGTCGCCGTGGCGTCGCGAGTTCCCCGGCGAGGCCGGTCGCCACTACCACCTGCAGGCGCTGGAGCCGGCGGGCGCCGCAGCGCCGGCGTGGTTGCTGGCGGAAGTCAGCCAGCAACTCGTGGTGCGGCCGATGCGGGGCGGCATCGCGCAGTGGCTGGGCTGGTCGGGACTGGCGGTGACGCTGCTGGCCTTGCTGCTCGGCGCGTGGCTGGCGCGGCGCATGACCGCGCCGCTGTCGCGCCTCGCAGCCCTCGTCGACGATGCCAAACCCACGCACTTGCCGGCCGGATTCGCGGATGGATTTCCGGACAACGAGGTGGGCACGCTCGCGCGCGGACTGGAACGCCTGATCGGGCGCGTCGATGCGTTCGTGGTGCGCGAACGCGAGTTCACCCGCGATGCCAGCCACGAACTGCGCACACCGCTGGCGGTGATCCGCAGCGCCTGCGAACGGCTCGGCGCCCGGACCGATCTGGGCCTCGACGCGCAACGGCAACTCGAACACGTCCGCCAGTCGGCGCAGCAACTCGAACGCACGGTCGCGGCATTGCTGGCGCTGGCGCGCGAGGACGGCACAGAGACCGCGACCGACAGTGCGTTGCTGCCGGTGCTGGAACGCGTGATCGTCGACCAGGCGCCGCTGCTCGACGGGCGCGATGTGTCGATCCGTGTCGACGTGCCGGACGCGACACAGACCCGGTTGCCGGCGACAGTGCTGCACATCGTGCTCTCGAATCTCGTCGGCAACGCCTTCATCCATGGCGCCGCCGGCGAGGTCGTCATCGATATCGATGCGGGCTGTCTGCGCATCGCCAATATGGGCGCGTGGCCGGGCGACGCGGCGTTCCAGCCGTTCGTCAAAGGCGACGCCAGCGCAGGTGTCGGACTGGGCCTCGCGATCGTCCGCCGCCTCTGCGCACGGCACCGGATCGCGCTGCGTTTCGAGAGCGACGGCGTCGCGACGGTAGTCCGCCTCGCACTCGCGCCGTCCGACGACGCGGTGCGCTGAGACGGATCAAGTCGACTGCGCGATCAATCGCCGGATCTACATTCCGCCCGGGACGCCTGCAAGGCCTCGCGCAAGCGTCCGGCCCAGACATCGAGCGTCTCCCGCCCGGTCGGCGCAGGCGGCTGCGGTCCCGGATAGATCCGCAGCAAGCCGTCGCCCGCCATCCGCGGTTGCACGTGCAGATGCACGTGCGGGACTTCCTGCCCACCGGCGGCGCGATTGGATTGCCACAGGTTGAGGCCGTCGGGTGCGAAGACCGCTTCGGCCGCGCGTGCGATGCGGACCGCGATCCGCATCAGCTGCGCGGCGGTGTCTTCGTCCAGGTCGAACAGCGTGTCGACGTGCCGGCGCGGCACCACGAGCACGTGCCCGGGCACCGCCTGGCGCAGATCCATGAAGGCGATGACCTGATCGTCTTCGTGGACGAAACTCGCGGGCAGTTTGCCCGCGAGGATCGCGCAGAACGCGCAGCTGTCCGCGGTGGTCTCAGCCGGCGGCGACGGCATCGACGATCGCCGCACGCAGGCGCGTCAGGCCGTCGGCGATGTCGGCATCGGTGATGTTCAACGCCGGCACGAACCGCAGCACATCGGGGCCGGCCTGCAGCATCAGCAGGCCGTGGCGCGCGGCGTGGTCGAGGATCGTCGCGGCCTTGCCGGCATGCTCGGGACGCAGCACGGCGCCGAGCATCAGGCCGCGGCCGCGGACTTCGGAAAACAAACCGAACTCGGCATCGAGCGCGGCGAGGCCGTCGCGCAGCGCGCGCGACTGGCGTTCGACGTTGGCGGCGATGTCCTTTGATGCCAGCTTGCGCAACGCAACGCGCGCGACCGCTGCGGCGAGCGGATTGCCGCCGAATGTAGTGCCGTGATCGCCGAACTGCATGGCCTCGGCAACTTTCGGGCCGGCCAGCAGGGCGCCGATCGGAAAGCCACCACCGAGCGCCTTGGCCAGCGTGACGATGTCGGGGACGACGCCGTCCTGCGGATGCGCGAACAGCGTGCCGGTGCGGCCCATGCCGCACTGGATTTCGTCGAGCACCAGCAGCGCCTCATGGCGGTCGCACAGCGCGCGCACCGCGGCCAGATAGCCGTCGGCGGCGGGCATCACGCCGCCCTCGCCCTGCACGGGTTCGAGCATCACCGCGGCGACGTCGCCATCGGCCATTGCGGCTTCGAGCTGGGCGATGTCGTTGAAGTCGACATAGCGGAAGCCGCCGGGCAGCGGCTCGTAGCCGGCCTGATACTTCGGTTGCGCGGTCGCGGTGACCGCGGCCAGCGTGCGGCCGTGGAAGCTGCCGCGCGCGGTCACGATGACGCGACGGTCCGGGCTGCGGCCCTGCGCGGTGGCCCACTTGCGCACGAGCTTGATCGCGGCCTCGTTGGCTTCGGCGCCCGAATTGCACAGGAAGGTGCGCGTGGCGAAACCGCTGGCCTCGACCAGTTCGGCCGCCAGCCGCAGCGGCGGTTCGCTGAAGAACACGTTGCTGGTGTGCCAGAGCTTGCCGGCCTGTTCAACCAGTGCGGCAACGAGATCGGGATCGTTGTGGCCGAGGCCGCAGACGGCGATGCCCGCCGACAGGTCGACGTACTCGCGACCCTCGCTGTCCCAGACGCGCGCGCCATCGCCGCGCTCGAGCACGAGCTCGCGTGGCCGGTAGACGGGCAGCACGTGGCGCTGGGCGAGGGCGATGAGGTCGGCGGCGGCGCCGGCGTGCGGCGTGGGGGCATTCATGGCGTGGGGAGTTCCGTCGGAAGCGCGGGCGGGTGCCGGCGCGTCCATTATCGGACCCGCGCGCCGGTGCCGCCATCGCGGCGCGCACGTCGCTCGGCCGCAGCCGCCTAGAATCGACGATTCGTCCCTCGATCCACGCCCGGAGCGCTGCATGTCCCGCATCGAGACCCTCGCCGCCCGCGCCGGCAGCCGGCCCGACCCCACCAGCGGTGCCCTGTCGGTGCCCCTGCAGCTGGCCACGACCTACGAACACACGCCCGACGGCCAGCTGCCGCAAGGCTGGCTGTACCAGCGCTACGACAATCCCACCCAGCACGAGACCGAGCAGGCGCTGGCCGCGCTGGACGGCGCCGCGCGCGCGTTGCTGTTTCCGACCGGCATGGCCGCCGGCGCGACCGCGCTGCAGGCCCTGCCGGTGGGCAGCCACGTCGTGCTGTGCGACGACAGCTATTTCTCGTTCCGCGCTTTGGCGATGCAGCAGTTCCCGCGCTGGGGACTGACCTGGAGCCTGGCCGACTTCACCGATGCCGATGCCGTGCGCGCCGCGCTGCGTCCGGAGACCCGCCTGCTGTGGGCCGAGACGCCGTCCAACCCGCTGCTCAAGGTCTGCGACATCGCGATGCTGGCCGACATCGCCCATACCGCCGGCGCGCAACTGCTGGTCGACGGCACCTTCGCGCCGCCGGTGCTGCAGCAGCCGTTGGCGCTGGGCGCGGACATCGTCCTGCACTCGGCGACCAAGTATCTCGGCGGCCATGGCGACGTGATGGGCGGCGTGCTGGCCTTCCGCGAGGACGGCGCGCATGCGGCCGACTGCCACGGACTGCGCCTGCTGGCCGGCGCGACCGCGTCGCCGTTCGCGGCCTGGATGATCCTGCGCGGCGTGCGCACCCTGCCGGCCCGCATGGCCTGGCATTGCGCGAATGCGATGCAGATCGCCACGCGGCTGGCCGCGCATCCGCGCGTGTCGCGCGTGCATTACCCCGGCCTGCCGCAGCACCCGCAGCACGCGGTGGCCGCGGCGCAGATGCACGACTTCGGCGGCATGCTGTCGTTCGAGGTCGAGGGCGGCGAAGCGGCGGCGCTGGCCGTGGCCGGACGCCTGCGGCTGTTCACCAATGCGACCTCGCTGGGCTCGACCGAATCGCTGGTCGAACACCGGGCGTCGATCGAAGGGCCGACGTCGACCACGCCGCGCGGTCTGTTGCGTCTGTCGGTGGGCCTGGAGCATGTGCAGGATCTGCTGGACGATCTGGCGCAGGCGCTCGACGCCTGATCCCTGCGGGCCCGGCGGACGGCGCCATGCGGCCTGCACCGGTGCCGGCGCCTGGCAGGCCCGGCTATAGTCCCGCCGGTCGTCGCCGGACGACCTCCGGACACAAGGACCCGCATGGACATGCACAGCAACGTTTCCACCGCCCGCCGCATCGCGCGCGCCGCCGCCCTCGCCCTCGCCCTCACGCTGCTCGCCCTGGCCGGCTGCGCCTCGTTCTTCGACGGCCCGACCCACCGCGCCGGCGTCTCCAGCAGCGTGGTGGATTACCTGTATCCGCCGGGCACCAAGTTCGAAGCCGCGCAGGAAGGCGTGCCCGAGGTGCGGCTGCCGGCGCGCGTGGGCCTGATGTTCGTGCCGTCGACGCGCGATCCGGTCGGCCTGACCGCGGCCGATCGTCAGCAGCTGCTGGTGAAGGTGCGCGACACCTTCAAGGCGCAGCCCTTCATCGACCGCATCGAGATCATTCCCGACACCTATCTGCGCAGCCGCGGCGGCTTCGACAACCTCGAGCAGATCGCCCGCCTGCAGGGTCTGGACATCGTGGCGCTGGTCTCCTACGACCAGGTCGCCGACACCGGCGAGACCGCGGCGTCGTTCCTGTACTGGACCATCATCGGCGCCTACACCGTGCCGGCCACGCGCAACCAGGTCAGCACCTTCGTCGAGACGACGGTGTTCCATGTCGCTTCGCGCACCCTGCTGCTGCGCGCGCCCGGCCAGGACCAGCGCGACGCCGGCTCGACCGCGATCCGCGTCGGCGACACCCGCGAGCGTCTGGGCCGCGAGGGCTTCCAGGCGGCCATGGACGACATGAGCACGAATCTGGACGTGGCGATCGCGGACTTCAGCACGCGCGTGCGCGAAGAAGGCCAGGTCAGGCTGGTGGATCGCCAGTCGGGCGGCAGCTGGCGCGGCCGCGGCGGCGGCGGCAGCCTCGGCCTGTGGGAACTCGGCGCGCTGCTCGGCGCACTGGCGCTGCTGCTGGCGGCGCGACGTCGGGGCTGAGTCGCTGACCGCGACCGTGTCGCCGTCCACGCTGCAGGCTTCGCTGTTCGACGCCCTGGTGCTGGACCGCGACGCGGTATTCGGCGGTCAGCTGTGGCGGCTGTGGAGCGGCCACTGGGTGCATCTGGACCTGCGCCATGCCGCGATCAATCTGGTTGCGCTGGCACTGCTGGCGCTGATCGCCGCGCGCATGCGGCAACTGCGCCCGCTGCTGGCCGCGTCGCTGCTGATGATGCCGCTGAGTGCGGCTGGGCTGCTGCTCGCCGTGCCCGAGCTGCAGTGGTACGCCGGTCTGTCCGGCCTGCTGCATGGCTGGGCCGCGTGGCTGCTGCTGCGCCAGGGCGGCGGCGTGGCGCTGGTGAGTGCGGCGCTGCTGGCCGGCAAGCTCCTCTGGGAACAGGTCGCGCCGGCCGCGGACGGCGCCGCGTTTCCGGTGATCCATGCCGCCCACCTGGCCGGCGCGCTCGTCGGCGCGGCACTGGCGCTGCCCGGTGCGCTGCGCCGACGACGCCTGCGCACGCGCTGAGACGCTGCGCTCAGTCGAGGAACAGGTCCGGCAGCAGCGGCTGGTCCGGATCGATCGCATACCCCGACAGATCGTCGACGCCGGCCTCGGCCAGCACCTCGTCGTCGATCAGGAAGCGGCCGTGGAAGCCCGCGGCCTCGCGCACGAGCACCGCATGCGCGGCGTCGCCCATGATCGTGGGGCTGCGGCCGTTGCCGCGCTCGACACCGGGAATCATGTTCAGCGCGTCGGTGCCGATCAGCGTGCGCGGCCACAGCGCATTGACCGCGACGCCCTGCGGTCCGAATTCCGCCGCCAGCCCCAGCGTGACGAAGCTCATGCCCATCTTCGCCAGCGTGTAGCCGGTATGCGGCGCCCACCATTTGGGATCGAGCGAGGGCGGCGGACACAGGGTGAGGATGTGCGGGTTCTGCGCCTTCAGCAGATGCGGCAGGCAGGCCTGCGCGCACAGGAAGCTGCCGCGGGCGTTGACCTCCTGCATCAGGTCGAAGCGCTTCATCGGGGTGTCCAGCGTGCCGCGCAGCCAGATCGCACTGGCGTTGTTGACCAGGATGTCGATGCCGCCGAAGGCGTCGACCGTCGCCGCGACCGCGGCGCGCACCTGGTCTTCCTCGCGGATGTCGCAGCGGATCGGCAGCGCGCGTCCGCCCGCGGCTTCGACCGCGCGCGCGGCGCTGTGGATCGTGCCGGGCAGCTTGGGATTGGCGACCTCGGACTTGGCGGCGATCGTGATATTGGCGCCATCGCGCGCGGCGCGTTCGGCGATCGCCAGACCGATGCCACGCGAGGCGCCGGTGATGAAGAGGGTCTTGCCGGCGAGGGTCGACATGCGGACATCCTGCAGCGTCATGGGCCGCCGATTATGCGCGCCGGGTCCGGACCTTCGCCCGCCGCGGCGCGATACTGGCCGCCTTGCCCGCCGCAGGATCCGCAGATGCGCCACCTTGCCGCCCTCGCGCTGTTCGCCCTGACCCTGGCCGCCTGCGATGCCGCGCCGCCGGCCGCCGTGTCTGCATCTGCTGCGGAGACGCAGCCATCGCCGCCCGCCGATGCGCCGCCACCGGCGCCTGTGCCCGACGACCTCGCCGCCGCAGCCGATGGCGACGTCATCGTCAGCGCGAAGTCCGTCTGGCAGGGCGATGTCGCGGCCTGTCGTACGGCGAGCGCCCCGATCGACGACTGCCTGCTGTCGACGATGCGCGCCGCAGACGCATCGCCCGAGGCCCTTGCGGCCAGCGCGCGTCTGATCGCGCTGGGCAATCCCGGCCACGTCAGCGGTTGGCGCGAGATCGACGGCATCGGTATCGCGGAGATCACCTATCCGTTCCGCGCCAACACCAACCAGGGCCAGTGGCTGGTCGATGCCGACGGTCGCGCGGTGGATGTCGACGAGAACGTGCTGCCCGCGGGCGCGGTGCGTCTGCGCGGCGAACTCGAGCCCTTCCTCGACGCGCATCCCGATGCGCTGCCGTTCGCCCCGGCGCAGGCGGTCGGCCGCGACGCGCTGCCCGACGGCGGCCTGCGCCTGCGCTTCGATGTGCCGATGCGCCGCTGCCATGCCTGCGCGGATATCGGCACGCTGGAACTCGGTTACGACTTCGACGCGGACCGTCGTTACCAGGGCCGCAGCATCATCGCCCTGCGCGACGCCGACTGAGCCTCAGGGCTTGGGCCCCTGGCCCTCGTTGTCTTCCCACTTGAGGATCTTCCGCGTGACCACGCGGTAGACCGGCTTGCCGGTGCGGAACCAGACGTCGCGCAGCCACGAGGTGCGCTTGAGCACGCGCTTCTCCACCGGCGTCAGCGACGCGCGGCAGTACATGCGCTTGTGCTTGAGCAGATGGCGCAGATCCTCGCGCGCCAGCAGGCGCATCCAGCGCGAGCGTGGATCGCCGCGCACCGCGAGCTGGAAATCGATGATCGCCGGGCGCCCGTCGTCGAGCACCAGCCAGTTGGCTTCCTTGGCCAGATCGTTGTGGGCGACGCCGCGCCGGTGCAGCGCCTGCAGCAGGCGACGCGCGCGGCGGAAATACGACAGGTCGCCATGCGGCGGCCGCTGGTACATCGCCGCGCCGGACATGTAGCTGCGATCGAGCCGGCGCCCGTCCCAGCCCAGCAGCTGCGGCACGTCGATCAGGCCGGACACGGCTTCGAGCCCACGCGCCTCGCGCCGGGCGAGCCACCACGCGGGCAGGCGCAGCCACAGCGGCACGTGACGCAGGTCGCGGCGTACGAAGCGGACGCCGTCGGCGCCGCGCATCAGCGCGATGCGGCCGAAGCTGTCGGCCTTCAGCGCTTCGAGTTCGGTCGCGCCGTCGGCGCGGGGGTCGGTACGGGACATCGGCCGCATTGTACGGACCCGATGCGCGGTTAACGCCAGCCGCCCGCGCCCCGTGCCTGCAACGGTCGTGACCCGCTGCGCTGCCATAATGGCGCGATGCTCAGCGATTTCTTCAACAGCCTGGTCACGTGGGTGGGCAACCACCCGGTCGCCGCCGGCATCGTGATCTTCCTCATCGCATTCTGCGATTCGGTGATCATCCTCGGCGCGATCGTGCCGGCGCTTCCGATCCTGTTCGCGATCGGCGTGCTCATCGGACTGGGCGAGATCTCCGGCCCCTACGCGGTGGCCTGCGCCGCACTCGGCGCGATGGCCGGCGACGGCCTGAGCTACTGGGTGGGGCATCGCTGGGGCCACGGCCTGCGCAACATCTGGCCCTTCAGCAAGTATCCGCAGCTGCTCGATCGCAGCGAAGCGGTGTTCCGGCGCAATGCGATCAAGAGCATCCTGGTCGCGCGCTACGTCGGCCCCATCCGGCCGTTCGTGCCCGCGATCGCCGGCATCGCGCACATGCCGATGCGCCAGTACCTGCCGATCAGCCTGGCCGCCTGCGTGTCCTGGGCCGCGCTGTTCCTGGCGCCGGGCTGGCTGTTCGGCGCGTCCTACGATGCGGTGGCGGCGGTCGCGGACCGGCTGGCGATCGTGCTGGGCGCGCTGGTCGTGGTGCTGGCGCTGGCCTGGGCGATCGTCATCTACACCTACCGCTGGTTCGACCAGCACGCCAACAGCCTGCTCGCCCGGCTGCTGGCCTGGAGCAGCGCGCATCCCCGGCTGGGCCGGTATGCAGTGGCGCTGGTGGATCCGCGGCGGCCGGAATCGGCGTCGCTGGCGATCCTCGCGGTCTGCCTCCTGGCCATCGGCTGGGCCTGCTTCGGGCTGCTGGCCACGGTGATCATGCGCGGCGAGCCGCTGCTGATCGATCTGACCGTCTTCCAGTTCATGTACGAACTGCGCAACCCGCTGGCCGACCGGATGATGGCCGGGCTGGCATCGATCGGCGACGTCCACGTGCTGGCACCCGCCGTCGGGCTGACGCTGGTCTGGCTGATCTGGCGCAGGCGCTGGCTGGGCGCCGCGCACTGGCTGGCGGCGATCGCGTTCGGCATGGCACTGACCGCACTGCTGGGCGCGGTGATCGACATGCCCAAGCCGCCCACCGTGCATGGCGGCTTCGGCTTCCCCGCGGTCGAGATCACGCTGTCGACGATCGTGTTCGGCTTCTTCGCGGTGCTGATCGCGCGCGAGCTGCCGGGTCGCTCGCGGGTGTGGCCATATCTGGT
Source organism: Luteimonas sp. Soil_C_5 (assembly GCF_057656615.1). Lineage (NCBI taxonomy): Bacteria > Pseudomonadati > Pseudomonadota > Gammaproteobacteria > Lysobacterales > Lysobacteraceae > Luteimonas > Luteimonas sp. Soil_C_5. The sequence goes on along the minus strand of NZ_JBDGKA010000007.1, from coordinate 35,117 downwards.
GGCCGGTGTGATCGTCGCGGTGCTGGGCTTCGCCCGGCTGTATCTGGGCGCGCACTGGCTGAGCGACATCGTGGGCGGCATGTTGCTGGGCATCGTGTGGCTGCTGGTGCTGGGCATCGCCTACCGCCGCCACGTGGAGCGCTCGTTCTGGATGCGCCCGGTGGCGTTGGTCTTCTACATCAGCTTCGCGGTCGCGGCGCTGTGGCATGCGCCGCGCGCGGTGGATCCGCTGCTGGCCAAGTTCGCGCCGCGCCCGGACAAGGTCAGCATGACCGAAGCCGACTGGTGGGACCGCGACTGGACCCGGGTGCCGGGGCAGTTGCGCGAACGCGATCCCGCCCATCGCTGGCCGCTGGACCTGCAGATCGCCGGCCCGCTGGCACCGTTGAAGGCGCAGCTCGAAGCCCGCGGCTGGACGGTGCAGCCGCAGGCGGACTGGATGGACATGATCAACCTGCTCGACGACGACGTTGCGCCGGTCGAACAGACCCTGCTGCCGGCCACGCTGGATGCCGTTGCCGAAACCCTGCTGATGCGTCGCGACGCGGGCGAAGGCGGGCTCGAGGTGCTGCGCCTGTGGCGCGCGCCGGTGGAACTCGACAGCGGCGAACCGCTGTGGGTCGGCACCAGCCAGTCGATGCGCTATACGCGCCACTTCGGCGTGTTCGGCCTGTGGCAGCCGCAGCCCGATGCGCACGGCGTGCATCGCGGCCTGCGCGAGGTGCTGGATGCGTTCGCACCGCGCGAGGACGTGCATCCGCAGTCGGGCGTGCCGACCTTGCGGCTGCGCTCGACGACCGCCGGCTCAGTCGTCGTCGACCAGCCGTAGCAGCAGTTCCAGGCGCTCGTCCGGATCGTCGAGCTGCAGGAGTTGCTGCCGCTTGGGCGGTTCCAGCGGCAGCAACTCGGCCAGGCGCCAGCCCACCCAGGCGGCGTCGTCGAAATGCGGCTCGGGGAACACCTGGTCGGCGCCGTCGATCTGTTCGAGGATCTTGCGCAGCACGACGCCCAGCAGGGCGTGCTCGGGCTGCAGATCGACCACCGGATCGGGCGCACGCCAGGCGACGTCGGCCATCACCAGGCCGTTGTCGCGCACCCGCGTGCGCTGGACCTGGAACCGTCGCGCGCCGCGCACGCGCAGCGCCAGCAGGCCGTCGCCGCCGATGTCGAAATCTTCAATGAGCGCTTCGGTGCCGAAGCCGGCCGATGTCGCCGGCGCGCCGACCTCGCCGCCGTCGAGGATCAGGCTGATGCCGAAGCCGCTGCCGCGACGGCCGCATTCGCGGACCAGATCGAGATAACGCGGCTCGAACACGCGCAGGCCGAGCGCCGCGCCGGGCACCAGCACGGTGCGCAGCGGAAACAACGGCAGATGGTCGACGTCGGCAGACACGCGGGGCAGTGTACGCAGCCGGGTGTGCTCAGGCGTCGAGACGCGCGAGGAAGCGGCGCGGCGCACCGTCGAACCCGCCGTTCGACATGAACACCACATGGTCGCCGTCGCCGGCCACCGCATCGAGCGTGTCGAGCAGCGCGTCCACGTCGGCCGCCGCATGCGCGTCGCCGCGCACGGCGCCGATCACGCGGCCCGCGTCCCAGGCCAGTTCCGGGCGCTGCAGGAACACCACCGCATCGGCCAGGTCCAGCGACGGCGCGAGTGCATCGGCGTGCGCACCCAGACGCATCGAATTGCTGCGCGGTTCCATCGCCACGACGATCCGCGCATCGCCGACCTTCGCCCGCAGGCCGGCCAGCGTGGTCGCGATCGCGGTCGGGTGGTGGGCGAAGTCGTCGTACACGGTGACGCCGCGCGCCTGGCCCAGCCATTCGAGCCGGCGCTTGACGCTGCGGAAGCGGGCGAGCGCCGGCAGCACGCCGGCCACGTCGACGCCCACCGCCGCGCAGGCGGCGATCGCGGCCAGTGCGTTGAGGACATTGTGGTCGCCGACCAGCGGCCATTCGACGACGCCCAGTTCGGTGCCGCGATGGCGCACGCGGAACACGCTGCCGTCGTCCGACAGGCGCTCGGCGCTCCAGTCGAAGCCGGCGTCGAAGCCGAAACGCTCGACCGGCGTCCACGCGCCCATGTCCAGCACGGCGTCGAGGTGCGCGTCGTGGCCGTTGACGATCAGCCGGCCCCGGCCCGGCACCGTGCGCACCAGATGGTGGAACTGGCGCTGGATCGCGGCGACGTCGGGAAAGATATCGGCGTGGTCGAACTCGAGATTGTTGAGGATCGCCACCGTCGGCCGGTAATGGACGAACTTGCTGCGCTTGTCGAAGAACGCGGTGTCGTATTCATCGGCTTCGACGACAAACGGGATGCGCGAGCCGGCCTCCGGCGCCAGGCCGTCGCCGCCCAGGCGCGCCGACACGCCGAAATCCTCGGCGACGCCGCCGATCAGGAAGCCCGGCGCGCGGCCGGCGGCTTCGAGCAGGAACGCGAGGATCGTCGTCGTCGTGGTCTTGCCGTGCGTGCCGGCGACCGCCAGCACCTCACGGCCGGGCAGCACGTGGTCGCGCAGCCATTCGGCGCCCGAGGTGTAGGCACGGCCGGCGTCGAGTACCGCCTCGACCGCGGCATTGCCGCGCGACAGTGCGTTGCCGATCACCACCTGGTCGACATCGGCGCCGATGTGCGCCGGCGCGTAGCCGGTGTGCAGGGCGATGCCGAGCTGCTCGAGCTGGGTCGACATCGGCGGGTAGACGGCCTGGTCGCTGCCCTCGACCGCATGGCCGAGTTCGCGCGCCAGTGCCGCAACGCCGCCCATGAAGGTGCCGGCGATGCCGAGGATGTGGAGTTTCACGGTGCGGACTTCCCGGCGATTGGAGTGACCTCGTCGCACGCACGCATCCGGCACCCGTCACGCCCGCGCAGGCGGGGATCGATGGACCGGGAGCCGATGGGCGGACGCTTCTGGATGACCCGTGCTGCGGCTGTCGATGCAGCAGTCGTCGCCTGCGCGGGCGCGCTGTCGCGCGCGCCGGACAGGCGGCGACGGTCAGGCCGCCGCTTCCTTCGGACCGATCGCCTTGACGATGCGATCGAACACCGCGTCCAGCGAACCCACGCCGTCGACGACGGTCAGCTGGTCGTGGTCGCGGTAGAACGCGATCACCGGCGCGGTCTGCTGGTCGTAGACGTTGAGGCGATGACGCACGGAATCCGGGCTGTCGTCGGCGCGGCCTTCGGCCTGCGCTCGGCCGGCCAGGCGGGCGATGATCTGCTCGTTGTCGACTTCCAGCTGCACCGCCGCATCGAAGGGCGTGCCCAGCTTCTGCAGCAGCGCGTCGAGCGCGGCGGCCTGGGCGAGGTTGCGCGGATAGCCGTCGAGGATGAAGCCGGCGCGGGTGTCGTCGCGCGAGAAGCGCTCTTCCAGCATGCCCAGCAGCACGTCGTCCGGCAGCAGGTCGCCCCGCGCCATGATCGCCTTGGCCTCCAGGCCCAGCGGCGTACCGGCGGCCACTTCGGCGCGCAACAGGTCACCGGTGGAGATGTGCGGCACCTTCAGGTGCTCTTTCAGACGTGTCGCCTGCGTGCCCTTGCCCGAACCGGGCGCACCGAGAAGAACCAGACGCATCGAACGCTCCTGCCTTGTGTGGGAAACCGCCCGGACCGCCGGCGTAGACTGCCTGACGGGGCGGCGAACAGCCGCATCAGCTTACCGTATCCCGCCAGGACCCACCGACGGAGACCACGATGCCAACCCTGCTCTACGCCCAGTCCGGCGGCGTGACCGCCGTCATCAACGCCACCGCCTCGGCGGTGCTGCAGGAAGCGCGCAGCCACCGGATCCAGGTCCTGGCGGCGCGCAATGGCGTGCTCGGCGCGCTGCGCGAGGACCTGGTGGATGCCTCGAAACTGCCGCTGGCGACCGTGCGCGCGCTGGCACATACGCCCGGCGGCGCGTTCGGTTCCTGCCGCTACAAACTGAAGTCGATCGAGGCCGACCGCGAGAAGTACGCGCGCCTGATCGAGGTGCTGCGCGCGCACGACGTGCGCTGGTTCCTCTACAACGGCGGCAACGATTCGGCCGACACCGCGCTCAAGGTCTCGCAGCTGGCGGCGGAGTTCGACTACCCGCTGACCTGCATCGGCGTGCCGAAGACGATCGACAACGATCTGGCCGTCACCGACTGCTGCCCGGGCTTCGGCTCGGCGGCGAAATACACCGCGGTGTCGGTGCGCGAGGCGGCGCTCGACGTCGCGGCGATGGCCGACACCTCGACCAAGGTCTTCGTCTACGAGGCCATGGGCCGGCATGCCGGCTGGCTGGCGGCGGCCGCGGGCCTCGCCGGGCAGGGCCCGGACGACGCGCCGCAGATCATCCTGTTTCCCGAGCGCGCTTATGACGAGGCCGCGTTCCTCGCCCGGGTGCGTCAGGTCGTCGAGCGCGTGGGCTGGTGCGTAGTCGTGGCCAGCGAAGGCATTCGTGATGCGGACGGGCGCTTCGTCGCCGATGCCGGCGGCGGCACGGATGCGTTCGGCCATACCCAGCTCGGCGGCGTCGCCTCGCAGCTCGCAGGCCGGGTCAAGGACGCGCTGGGCTACAAGGTCCACTGGACGCTGCCCGACTACCTGCAGCGCTCCGCCCGCCACATCGCCTCGAAGACCGATCTCGACCAGGCGATGGCCGTGGGCCGGGCCGCGGTGCGCTTCGCGCTCGATGGCCGCAACGCGACCATGCCGGTGATCCGGCGCACCGGCGACGCGCCCTACCGCTGGACGGTCGAGGCCGCGCCGCTGCACAAGGTGGCCAACCACGAGAAGACCATGCCGGCCGGCTTCATCCGCCGCGACGGCTTCGGCATCACCGCAGCCGCGCGGCGCTATCTGGAGCCGCTGATCCGCGGCGAGGCGCCGCCGCCCTACGGGCGCGACGGCTTGCCGAAGTACGTGACCCTCGACGCACCGGCGGTGCCGAAGCGTCTGCCGCCGTGGGCGGACTGAACGCCGCCGCGTTCAGCGCCGCGCATTGAATCCGCGGCGCGCCCCCCGATAACGGGGGGCTCCCCTCTGTCGCCGGCCCGATGCCCGAACTGCCCGAAGTCGAGACCACCCGCGCCGGCCTGGCGCCGCACCTGATCGGACGGACGGTCGCCGCGGTCACGCTGCGACGCCCCGACCTGCGCTGGCCGATCCCGCCCGAGGTCGCGGCCCTGCTGCCCGGCCAGCGCATCGAGGCGATCCGCCGGCGCGCCAAGTACCTGCTGCTCGACACTGCCGCCGGCAGCGCGCTGCTGCACCTCGGCATGTCGGGCAGCCTGCGCGTGCTGGCGCCGGACGTGCCGGTGCGCACACACGATCATGTCGACATCGCGCTCGACTCCGGCCAGGTGCTGCGCTTCAACGATCCCCGCCGCTTCGGCTGCCTGCTGTGGCAGCCCGTCGACACGATGCATCCGCTGCTGGCCGCGCTGGGGCCCGAGCCGCTGGATGCCGGTTTCGACGGCGCCTACCTGTTCGCCGCCAGCCGCGGCCGGCGCGCGCCGGTCAAGGCGTTCCTGATGGATCAGCGCATCGTGGTCGGCGTGGGCAACATCTACGTGGCCGAAGCGCTGTACGCGGCCGGCATCTCGCCGCTGCGCGAGGCGGGCCGGATCTCGCGCGAACGCTACGTGCGGCTGGCCGCGGAGATCCGCCGGATCCTGGCCTACGCCATCGGCCGCGGCGGCACGACGCTGCGCGACTTCATCAGCCCCGACGGCGCGCCGGGCTACTTCGAGCAGGAGCTGTCGGCCTACGGCCGCGGCGGCCAGCCCTGCCCGGGCTGCGGCACGCCCTTGCGGCAGGCCGCGATCGCCCAGCGCACCACGGTCTGGTGCCCGCGCTGCCAGCGCTGACACCCCCGCCGGACCCAGCCTCCGCAGGCACGCGTCGGCCCGCGCAACGCGCGCTATAGTCGGCTCCGGATGGGGGACGCCATGACGACCGGCACCGACATCACCCTATGGCTGGATGCCGCGCGCGGCGGTGATCGCGATGCGCTCGATCGCGTGCTGTCCACGCTCTATCACGAGCTGCACCAGATGGCCCGTCGCCAGCTGGTCGGGCGTCACGGCATGACCCTGGACGCCACCGCCCTGGTCCACGAGGCCTATCTGAAACTGGCCGGCCGCCAGGACGCGCGCTTCAACGACCGCGGGCATTTCTTCGCCTATGCCGCCTCGGCGATGCGCAGCGTGGTCGTCGACTACGCCCGCCAGCGTCTGGCGCAGAAGCGCGGCGGCAACCTGCACCGCGTGACCGAACTGCCCGACAACGTCGACAGCGGCCTGCGCCTGGACGAGGACACGCTGGCGCTGGATAACGCGCTGACCCGATTGGCGGCCGTCGACGCGCGGCTCGCGCAGGTGGTCGAGCTGCGCTATTTCGCCGGCCTGTCGGAACTGGAGATCGCCGCGCTGCTGGAGCGCTCCGAGCGCAGCATCCGCCGCGACTGGCAGAAGGCGCGGATGTACCTGCTGGCTTCGCTGCAGGCCGACTGACCGCCCCCGGCCCATGGACGCGGCGCACTGGCAACGGCTGTCCCCGGCGCTCGACCGGCTGCTCGATCTCGAACCGGACGCACGCGCCGCGCACCTGCAGGCGATCCGCGACACCGATCCCGCACTGGCGGACGCCCTGTCGTCGCTGCTGGCGCTGGATGCCGAGGGCGGCGACTTCCTCGACGACCCCATCGTCGCCGCGCTGGCCGGCGCGCGCGCCGGCACCCGCATCGGACCGTGGGCGCTCGAGCGGATGCTGGGCGAAGGCGGCATGGGCCAGGTCTGGCTGGCCTGGCGAGCCGATGGTCTGTACGAGCGCCGCGTCGCGCTGAAACTGCTGCGCCCCGGCCTGGCCGACCCGGACCTGCGCCTGCGCTTCACCCGCGAGCGCCAGATCCTGGCGCGGCTGGAACACCCGCACATCGCGCACCTGCTCGACGCCGGCGTCGACGCCTCGCAGCAGCCCTACCTCGCGCTGGACTATGTCGACGGCGCCCCGATCACCGACTGGTGCCAGGCGCGCGCGTGGCCGGTGCCCGGACGCATCCGCCTGTTCCTGCAGGTCTGCGCCGCGGTCAGCCATGCGCACGCCAGCCTGATCGTGCACCTGGACCTGAAGCCGTCGAACATCCTGGTGACCGACGAGGGCCACGTCCGGCTGCTCGACTTCGGCATCGCCAAGCTGATCGACACCGACCACGCGCCCGAGCAGACGCGCGAAGGCCGGCGCGCCTTCACCCTGCACTACGCCGCGCCCGAACAGGTGCGCGGCGAGCCGGTCACCACGATGACCGACATCTACGCGCTGGGCGTCGTGCTGCACGCGCTGCTGTCGGGCGGGCGCCCCTACCGCGCGACGCACGACACCGCGGCGGCCTGGGAGCAGGCGATCCTCGATGCCGAACCGGTGCGGCCCTCGCTGACCCTGCAGCGCGAAGGCGCCGCACTCGACCCGGCACTGGGCCCGGCGCAGCGTCGACGCCTGGTGCGCACGATCAGCGGCGACCTCGACAACATCGTGCTGCGTGCGCTGGCCAAGCGCCCCGAGGACCGCTATCCCTCGGTCGAGGCGATGGCCCTGGACCTGCGCCGCTGGCTGGACGGCAAACCCGTCCAGGCCCGTCCGCAGCGGCTGGGCTATCGGATCCGCAAGTACGCGCTGCGCCACCGCTGGGCGCTGACCAGCGCGGCTGCCGTGGTGCTGACCCTCGTCGGCGCGCTGGGCGCGGTGAGCTGGCAGGCTGGCCAGGCGATCGGCGAGTCGGCGCGCGCGCAGGCGATGCAGGATTTCGTCATCGGCCTGTTCGAGCACACCGGCGCCACGCCCGGCACCGCGTCGCTGGACGTGCGCGACCTGCTGGAGGCCGGCGTGCAGCGCGGCGATGCGGAACTCGCACGCCAGCCCCTGGCCCGCGCCGAGCTCTACGGCGTGATCGCGCGGCTGCGACTGGGCCTCGGTGATTACGAACCTGCGCTGGCCTTGCTGCAGCGCCAGCAGGCGCTGCTGGCGCCACTCGACTCCGTGCCCGTCAGCCTGCGGCTGCAGTCGGCGAGCGACCACGCGCGCGCGCTGCGCATGCTCGGCCGGCTGCCGGACTGCATCGCCCACGCCAGCCAGGAACGCGCGCTCGCCCATCGGCGCGAACAGGCCTTTCCGCGCCAGGCGGCCGAGCTCTACACCCAGCTCGGCCGCTGCCACCGCGACCAGGGCGATCTGGCCGGCGCGCGGCGGCTGTTCGACGCCGCACTCGCCCTGCGCCAGGGCCGTCACGACGCCGGCACCGTCGAAAGCCTGGCCGATCTGGCCTCGCTGCACAGCGCCAGCGGCGACGTGCCGCGCGCGCTGGCGGCCGTGGATATCGCACTGGCCCGGCTGCACGCCCGCCTCGGCCCCCGCCATCCGCTGGCGATCGATCTGCTGCGTACGCGCTGCGCCCTGCTGCGTACCCGGGGCGACACGCGCGCTGCCGAGGCCAGCTGCACGGCTGCGCTGTCGCTGGCCCTGGACCTGTCCGGCCCGGCGCATCCGGCCACGCTGGATGCCCGCCGCCAGCTGGCGGCACTGCATGTCGACCAGGGGCGGTACGCCGAGGCCGACGCCGAATTCCGAGATGCGCTGGAGCGCACCGTTGCCCGCCTGGGGCCTGCGCATGCGGATGTCGGACGCATCCACAACAGCTTGGGCATCGTGGCCTGGGAGCGCGGCGACACCGCCACCGCGCTGGCGGAACTCGCCCGCTGCGTCGAGATCTGGCGCGCGTCGAGTCCCGCCGGCATGCTCGCCGACGGCCTGTTCAACCACGCGCTGGTGCTGCAGTCGGCCGGCCGCGGCGCGGAGGCCCGGCCGCTGCTGGTCGAGGCGCTGGCCCTGCGCCGGGCGCGCTACGGCACGCGCCATGGCCTGATCGGCGACACCCTGCGGCTGCTCGGCGAGGTCGAGGCCGGCGATGGCGATGCGCACCGCGCGCGGACCTGGCTGGCCGAGGCGCTCGCGATTACGCGCGCCGCCTATGGCGAGTCCCACCCGGCCACCCAGCGCGCGCTGCTGGCGCTGACGCGCTTCGACGCCGGACGCGGCGATGCGGACGCACTCACCCGGCTCGATGCGCTGGCGCGCGCCCCGGCCGGCGATACCGAAACCCGGAAGCTCGCCTGGCTGGCGCGCGCCTATGCCGCATCGCTGCGCTGCGGGCGCGGTGACGATGCCCGCGCGGACTTCCGGGCGCTTGCCGGCCAGCTGCGCGAGGCGCGGCCCGAAGGCGGCGTGCTGGTGCGCGAGATCGAGGCCGCCGGTCGCGGCTGCGCGATGCGGCTCGCGCGCCGCTGAGGCTCAGCCCAGCGGCAACGGCGGCTGCGACGGCTCGATCCGGCCCTCGCCGCGCACGATCCGCTTGAACTCGGCGCGGCTGACCGACACGTAGCGTTCGTTGCCGCCGATCTCTACCTGCGGCCCGTCCTGCACCGCATAGCCCTGGTCGTCGACGCGCACGGTCATCGTCGCCTTCTTGCCGGAGTGGCAGATCGTCTTGATCTCGGTCAGTTCGTCGGCCCAGGCCAGCAGGTGCTGGCTGCCCTCGAACAGCTCGCCGCGGAAATCCGTGCGCAGGCCGTAGCAGAGCACCGGGATACGCAGGGCGTCGACCACTTCCGACAGCTGCCAGACCTGGGCGCGGGACAGGAACTGCGCCTCGTCCACCAGCACGCAGTGCAGGCCGGCGTCCGATGCGACCAGCGCGCGCACGCAGGCGAGCAGATCGTCGGCGCGGTCGAAGGCGTGCGCCTCCGACGACAGGCCGATCCGCGAGGCGACCCGGCCGACGCCGGCGCGATGGTCCAGCCGCGGCGTCAGGATCGCCACCCGCATTCCGCGCTCGCGGTAGTTGTGCGCGCTCTGCAGCAGCGTCGTGGTCTTGCCGGCGTTCATTGCCGAGTAATAGAAATAGAGCTTGGCCATCGCGGAATTCTAGCGTCGCGACCGCGCGCCGGTCGCGCGTGGCGCGCGGTGTGGCCGATCGACGCGGCCCGCAACGGCCTCGGGATCGACGCCGCGCGATGGGCCACCTGCAGCGCGCGGGCGCATCGCGGCGGCGGGCGCGCGATGGGCGGCCGGTACACTAGGGGCCGCTGTCCCAACCCCCGCACGATGCACGGTCTGAATCCCCAACAAGCCGAGGCCCTCGGCCATATCGAAGGCCCGCTGCTGGTGCTCGCGGGTGCGGGCAGTGGCAAGACGCGCGTGATCGTCGAGAAGATCGCGCACCTGATCCAGTCGGGCCGCTATCCGGCCAAGCGCATCGCGGCGATCACGTTCACCAACAAGTCCGCCAAGGAGATGCGCGAGCGCGTGTCCAAGCGGATCCGCGGCGACGGTGCCGACGGTCTGACGATCAGCACCTTCCATGCGCTCGGTCTGAAGATGCTGCAGATCGAACACGCGCGGATCGGCCTGCGCCGCGGGTTCTCCATCTTCGATGCCGACGACAGCGCCGGGCAGTTCAAGGATCTGATGCCTGGGGTAAAGCCCGACGTGGTGCAGCTGATGCAGGGCCTGGTGTCCAAGGCCAAGAACGCCGGCCTGTCGCCCGAGGAAGCGCACGCGGCGTCGCACACCGCGCGCGAGTTCGAAGCGGCGGCGCTGTATGCGCAGTACCAGGCGCGGCTGACCGCCTTCAATGCGGTCGATTTCGACGACCTGATCCGCCTGCCGGTGCAACTGCTGGAATCCGATCCCGAGGCCGTGCTGGCCTGGCGCGAGCGCATCGGCTACCTGCTGGTCGACGAGTGCCAGGACACCAACGATGCGCAGTACCGCCTGCTCAAGGCGATCGCCGGGCCGGCCGGCAACTTCACCTGCGTGGGCGACGACGACCAGAGCATCTACGCCTGGCGCGGCGCGAACCCGGAGAACCTGAGCCAGCTGGCCCATGACTACCCGGCGCTGCGCATCGTCAAGCTGGAACAGAACTACCGCTGCAGCAATCGCGTGCTGCGCGCGGCCAATGCGCTGATCGCCAACAACCCGCACGAGCACCCGAAGACGCTGTGGAGCGCGCAGGCCGACGGCGAGCGCATCCGCGTCTGGGAATGCCGCGATTCCGAGCACGAGGCCGAGCGCATCGCCGGCGAGATCCACTTCCTGCAGACCTCGCGCCAGGTCGAGTGGAGCGAGTTCTGCATCCTGTTCCGCAGCAACCATCTCTCGCGGCCGCTGGAAAAAGCGCTGCAGCTGCTGCGCGTGCCCTATCACCTCAGCGGCGGCACGGCGTTTCTCGACCGCGGCGAGGTCAAGGACGCGATGTCCTGGCTGCGCGTGCTGTCCAATCCCGACGACGATTCGGCGTTCCTGCGTGCGGTGCAGTCGCCGCTGCGCGGTGTCGGCCAGACCTCGCTGGCGCGCTTGGCGGAACTGTCGCGCAATGCCGACATGCCGATGTCGCGGGCGATCGAATCGATGGGCCTGCTCAAGCAGCTGCCACCGCGCGCGGCGAACGCGCTGAGCGAGTTCGCCGACATCCTGCGCGGACTGCGCGAGGACGCGCGCACGCTGCCGGCCGGCGAACTGGTGCGTGCGCTCAACGAGCGCTCCGGCCTGATCGCCGCGCTCAAGGCGCAGTGCAAGACCGACACGCTGTTCAACATCCGCCGCGGCAACCTCGACGAACTGGCGGACTGGTTCGAAGGCGCACGCGGTGCGGGGCCGGGCGAACTGGCCGCGCAGCTGGCGTTGCTGAGCCATTCGGACAAGGGCGATCCCGGCAACCAGGTGCGGCTGATGAGCATGCACGCGGCGAAGGGCCTGGAATTCCGCTACGTCTTCATCATCGGCATGGACGACAACACGCTGCCGCACGAATCCAGCATCGACGAGGGCCGGATCGACGAGGAGCGGCGGCTGCTGTACGTCGGCATCACCCGCGCCAAGGAACAGCTGTGGCTGTCGCACCCGCGCGAGACCCAGCGCTGGGGCCAGAAACTGCGGCTGACGCCCAGCCGGTTCTTCGACGAACTGCCGGCGGCCGAACTGCAGCGCGACGGCGCCGATCCGGTCGCCGATGCCGCGCGCAAGCGCGAACGCGCGAACCACGGCTTCGCCTCGATCAAGGCGCTGCTGGAAAGCTGAGTCGGCGCGACCGGTGCCCCGCCGAAGGCAGGGGCGCTTCCGATCGATGCCCTGCCCGAGTCGGAATATGGAAGCAGCGCCGGCCGCGAGCGGGCTGTCGGCGGCGCCATCCGGGCAGCGCCGACATCGTGCACACCTCAGTCCGGCAGACGGGCCGCCAGCGCGTCCAGCGCCTCGCGCAGCGCGGCGACTTCGGCCTCGAGCGCCTCGACGCGCGCGGCCAGGCCGGCATCGCCCGCCGGTTCCCGCGCAGGCCCGGCAGCCGCCAGCGCGGCGACATCCACCGGCCCGCACAGCAGATGCGCGTAGCGGTCCTCGCGGCGCCCGGCCGACGGCGGAATGCGCACGGCCAGCCCCTTGCCGGCGAGACGTTCGAGATGGTGGCGGGCGTCGTCGGCATCGGCGAAGGGATGCATGCGCTCGCTGCGCGCCACCAGCTCGGCCAGCGTCTGCGCGCCGCGCAGCATCAGCAGCGCCAGCAGCACGACCTGCGGCTGCGGGACGTCGAGCGCGGTGCCCAGCACGTGCTCATGCCGCTCGGCGCGCGAGGAGTAGGACTGCCGCGCGTAGCGATGCCCTTCCAGTTGCCGCAGCGCGTGCTGCACATCGCCGAACGAAGCCGCCATCACCGGATCGCGCGCGGTCTTCTGGTTCGCCGCCGACTGCGCGGCGTTGACGGTCAGTGGATAGACGTCGGGCGTGGTCGCCTGCTTCTCCACCAGACACCCGAGCACGCGCGCCTCGAGCGGGGTGAGTCGGGGCCAGCGGTCCGGATCCTGCGTCTGCTCGTCCATGGAATTCCAGGTGCGAAGGGGGCGACAGGATGCGCCCCGCCTGTCCGCCTGTCATGTTCGCCGCGACCCGGCCCGTTAAACTCGCGGGTTCACACGACGACGGACCCGCCATGCGCCTGAACGCACCCGCCCTGTCCCTGCTCGCGAGCGCCATGCTGCTTGCCGCCTGCAAGCCGACGACGCCGGCCGACGCGCCTGCTGCCGTCGCCGGTCCGGCTGCGACCACGCCGGCGCAGGCGCCGGCCGCGACCGACCCCAGCGACAACCTCAACGCCGTGCTGTGGATCCAGCGGTCGGAGGAGTACCACGCCAACAGCCTGTCGATCTTCCGCGCCGCGGCCGATCAGCTGGACCGGGCGATCGCCGAAACGAACTGGGACGCGCTGGTGCCCGAGGAACGCGAGCTGATCGGCGATGCGACCGCGCTGCCGCCGGCGGTGATCATGGACATCGACGAGACCGTGCTCGACAACTCGCCCTACCAGGCGCGGCTGATCCAGAACGGGCTGGAATACGACGAGGTCACCTGGGCGCAGTGGGTGGCCGAGCAGAAGGCCAAGCCGGTGCCGGGCGTACTCGAGTTCGCCAGAGCCGCCGAGGCCAAGGGCGTGACCATCCTGTACCTGTCCAACCGCGCCCAGCATCTGCAGGAGGCGACGCTCGCCAACCTCCGCGCCGAAGGCCTGCCGGTGAAGGACGAAAGCGTGTTCCTGGGCCTGGGCATGCATGTCGAAGGCTGCGAGCAGCACGGCAGCGAGAAGACCTGCCGCCGCCGCGTCGCGGGCCGCGATTACCGCGTGCTGATGCAGTTCGGCGACCAGCTCGGCGACTTCGTCGACATCCTCGCCAACACGCCCGAAGCGCGCGGCGAGCTGCTCGATACCTATGGCGACTGGTTCGGCGAACGCTGGTGGATGCTGGCCAATCCCAGCTACGGCGGCTGGGAGCCGGCCCAGTTCAACAACGCCTGGGACCAGCCCGCCGCCGCGCGTCGCGAATCCAAGCGCGCAGCACTGGAACTGGCGAATTAGTAAAATCAACTACTTGTAGATGACACCTCGGGTGTTGCATCAGATCGGCGGGCGCGGTAGCCTGCGTCCGCCAACGTAGTCCTCCGGCCCTGCCGGCTCGAAAGGGAGACCCAGGTCTCCCTTCTTTTTTGCGTTGCGATCGCCGTCGCAGAATCGCGCACCCTAGGGTCGACCCCAGGGCCGCGCCGCGACGGGCGGGCGTTAGTCTCGACCGGCGCCCCTTCCCCCATCCGGCTGGTCCGGCCCCGTCCGCCCGGGAGGCTTCGACGTGGACATCCCGTCCCCCCGCGACCTCGTCCAGTCCGTGCGGTCTGCGTTGCCGAGCGGATCGCCGCTGCAATCGCTGCTGGGCAACAGCTACAGCGCCAACGCGACCGCGTCGGCGATGCGGAGCGCAGCCGACATCTTTCCGAACGTGGACTTCCGCCCGGTCGGCGGGCCGGCGGCCACAGCCGGACAGGGCGCGGGCGCAATGCCCGCCGGCAATGCGCTCCCGACCGGCCTGCCCGGTGCCCCGACGGTTCCCCTGCCGCCGACGCCGTTCGCAGGCAATCCGCCTGGGCCGGCTGCGCCCCCGGTCCTCTCGAATCCCTTCGGTGCCGGCGCGCCATTCCAGACCGCGACGCCGACGCAGGGCCCGGTGGCCAATGCCCTGGATGCAGTACGCAGCCTGATCGCGCCCCCGCCTGCCGCGACGACGACGCCGTCCGGCCTGCCGGTCACGACGCCGGGCACCGCAGGCGCTGCGGCAACGGCGCTCGCCGATGCCGCCACGGCGCCTGCGCGCGCGCTGGGCGCGGGCGTGCTGCAGGCCACCGGCGTCGTGCCTGTGCCGACGTCGGTCCCGGCTTCGGCCACTGCCAGCGCCAATGCGCAGGCAAGCACCTTGGCCAGCGCACCGCAGACTGCGGCCGCGCCTGCGCCGACCGCGACGCAGACGCCGCCGGCCCTGCAACAGGCGGCGCCGGCGCAGGTCCCCGCAGCATCGGCGCTACCGCCCCAGCGCAATGACGGCGTGGTCCCACAAGCCATGGCGACCGAACGCGCGGCCGTGCCGAACCAGGCACCGCCGCCCGCGCAGACCGCAGCGCCCACGTCACCGGCAGGCGCGACGCTGCTGGCCGCCGTGCCACTGGCGGCAGCCGCCACCCAGTTGCCGCCCGGCCAGGCGGTCGCCGGCAACCCGCAGATCGCCGGCAATCCCCAGGCGACGGCGCCGGTCGCCGGCGAGCTGGGCGGCCCCTCACGGGCGGAACTCACCGCGACGGGCGTCTACACGGCCGACGGCCCGGGCCTGCGCCGCCGCACGCGTCTGCGCGCGGCGCCCGAAGCGGTCGGGGCCTGGATGCTGGCGCTGACCCAGGGCCGGCTGCATCTCGTACGCCCGCACGACGACACGCCGCGCGAGGTGGCGCGGGCGATGCAGTGGGTGTTCTGGACGCTTGCGCTGGTGGCCTACGGCTGCCTCGCGCTGGTGATCGCCGCCTTCCTGCTCAGCGCCGGCGACGTGCCGGCCGGGCCGGCGATGCGCCAATGGAGCGGCGAACTCGCGCTGGCCGGCCTGGTGGCCGCGGCCGGCGCCTGGTGGCTGGCGCGCAGGCTGACCGCGCCGCCCGTCCGCGGCAGACGCCGGCGCTGAGGCTGGCGCCGGTCACCCGTGCGCCTCAGCGCGCGACCAGTCCGCCGTTGCCCAGTTCCACGCGCTGCAGGTCCACGCCGTTGCCCTGCAGGCCCCTGCGCACGTTCGCCGCCAGCGCGGTCAGCGCGTCGCGGTCGTTGCCGCGTTTCAGGGTCTGATAGCTCAGCGCCGAGACCATCGTGAGATAGGCGGTGCGCTCGGCCTGGGCCTGCTTGGCCGCGTCGCTCATCGCGGCGACTTCGGGCACCGCAGCCAACGGCCCGATCAGCTGGCGGCGGACGGCGCGCTGCCCCTGCGGCGAGCGACGCGAGTCGCGGTCGTTGACCACTTCCCACGAGATCAGCAGATGCGCGGCCAGCACGTCGCCAAGATTGCCCGGGTCGTAGCCGTAGCGCCGGAGGATGGCATCGAACTCGCGCATCATTTCGCCCGAGCCGATGACCTTCTCGAGATCGGCGACCTGGGACGGCGTGCGGCCGAAGGCGCGGATCGTCTCCTGCTGCACGCGTGCGGTCACCGCGGGATCGCGGGTGAAATCGAGCGTCGACACGGCGGCCGCATCGACCTCGGCCGGTGCCGGCTGCAAGACCGCCTGCTGCAGCGCCCGACGCACGCCGGCGTCGCCGTCCTGTGCGGCGGCCGCGCCGGCGACCGCAAGGCAGGCCAGCATCAGCAGTGCCTGCAGGGTGCGGGGGATACGGGACTGTCGGACGTGCATGTGGATCTCCATGGGGCGGATGTCGGTCGCGAACCCGCGCGGCAGCGTGCCGCGCAGGCGTGTCACAGGCTGCGGAAGCCGCTGGGGGTCAGACCTAGACGCGTGTAGTCCAGGCCGAGCCGGCGGCCCAGCGCCGTGACGCCGCGCTGCATCACCTGCCGCTCGGCAGGCGTCGCGCCGAACCAGGCGACGTTGAACATCACGTCGAGCAGAGCCATGGTTTCGGCGGCTTCCTGCAGGGTCGCGTCGTTGCCGTCGGCATCGTCGGCGCGCTGGGCGACGAGCTGGGTCTGCAGGCCGTCGAAGGCCGCGTTCGGATTGCGCACCGCGTCCTCGCCGTTGGCGACGATCCAGGAAATCATCAGGAACGAGGCGTGCACGTCGAGCAGGTTCCGGTCCGAGCGGCCGGCAGCGGCCAGGCCCTTGCGCAGCTCGGCCTGCGCGGCGCCGCTCTGCAGCGTGGCGAGGATCTTCGCGCGGTCATCGCCGAAGCGTCGGCCGAGTGCCTGCGCGAACGGCGAACCCGGCGGATTGTCCTGCGCGACCGCACGCAGCAGCGCAGGCCAGCTGGACCGGTCGCCACGCCCGCCGCCCAGATAGTCGGCAAACGCGGACTGCACGCGCGCGGTCACACGCGGTGAACTGCGATACGCGAGCTGGCGCACGACGGTCGCACGCTCACGCGCCGCCACCTGCGATTGCGACTCGCGCGACGTCCCGTCGCTGTCGCCGTGGTGCCGCATGATGTGGGCGTGGTTCCACGCGCCGATGTAGTCGGGCGTGTTGTTGAGCATGTCCTGCGCGCTGGCCGCACCGCAGGCTGCGGACAGCAGCACCGCCAGTGCGATCACGACGCCTCGGATTGTGTGCATCCACCACCTCCTGCCCGGATCGCCGCCGTCCATGGCGATTCCGGTGTCGATTCCAGACCACGACGCCATGGCGCCGCTTCAAACATCGCATCTGGGCGAACGCCAGACACACGAAAGGCCGGGTGGATGCCACCCGGCCTTCCGCTGGTCGCCGCGTTACTGCTTGCGGGCCATACCGGCAGCGCCTTCGCCCATGGACTTGAGCGCGGTGCTCACGGCGTTCATGAACATCTGGAACATCTGCGTCATTGCGGTGAGCTTGGTCGAGTCTTCCGGCGTCGGCTTGTCACCGATCGACTTCGAGAACTTCTCGATCTCGTTGACCTGCTTCTCCATCAGGCGGCCCATCGCCTCGGCGAACGCCATCAACCAGCCACCGTCGCCGGAGCCACGCTGCTTGGCACGCACGTCGCCCACACCTTCGGCGACATCGAGGACGACCCTGTAATCAAAGCTGACTTCGGACATGGCATTTTCTCCAGTGAGGTAAATCAGGGATCGCTGCTGCGGTGCGGGCCGGGGCCCTTGCCGCGAATCGGGTGGCATTCGCCATGGAGTCGACGGTACGCCGCGCGATGGCCCTTGCCAGCTGGGGCGTACCCTAGAGCGGCCGCACAGTCAGCGGCGGAAGCCCGCGCCCTGGCGCAGGGCCGCGGCCACGTGGTGCGGCATGCCGCCGGGCGCCGCATCGGATGCGGCGGTGGAGGAGGCGGCTTCGGTCTGCGTGGCCAGCCAGCTGCGGGCGGCGTCTTCGCCCTGCTCGCGGGAGATCCGCGCGAATTCCAGCGCGCGTTGCACCGATTCGTTCTGCAGCGTCGCCAGCGATCCTGCGAACGCGGTATGGGCCTCGCCCGCCTCGCTCGCATCGAGCAGACCGTTCTGCTGCATCAGACCGATCGTCTCCTCGACACTGGCCTGCAGCCGGCTCGGATCCACCGGCGTTTCGAGCGCGGCCGGATCCTCCAGCGCGCCCTGCAAACGGCTGAGCATGCTGTCGCGGTCCGCGGCTTCCAGGCCCGGCTGGGTCTGCAGGATGGATTCGAATTCGCTCAACAGCGACTCGCGCATCCGGGCGAGACTTTCGGAGGAATGATCGGGCGAGGACATACGTCGGCTCCTTCAGCGGATGGAAGGACGGCGCGACAGACACGCCGTCCGGAACAGCACGGGACGATGGTGCGAGCGGCCGCATTAGCACCGCGTAGACGTCGCGCGTCGCACCGTGGAAAACAAAAACCCGCAGGCATCGTCGACGCCTGCGGGCATGGGTGCGGCCGGCACGGCCGCGGTGCGGATCAGGCCGCGTTGCGGACCGAGGTCAGCGAATCGACCATCCGGCGCGCATCGGCGCCTTCGCGTTCGCCCACATCGCGGGCCTGCGCCCCGAGCCAGGCATCGGCGGCCTCGCGGCCATCGCTGTCGACCCGCCGTTCGTACTCCGGTACCAGCGCCTTGAGTTCCTGCTGGACCGCTTCGAGCCGTTCGTCCATGTGGCGGATGAGCGTGTTCTCGTCGTCCGCGCCGAGAACGCCCTGTTCGCGCAGCTGGGCCAGACCTTCGATCCAGGCCTGGCGCTGCGCCTGCTGATCGGCCTGCATCGCTTACTTCCCGTTGAAGGAGAAGCTGAAGCCGCCCTTGAAGCCTTCGCTGAGCGCGTCCTGCGCCGAGTCGGGCAGACCGAGGGACGAGAACATCCCGCTGAGGGCGGAGTCGAACATCTGGCCGACCATGTCGCCGAGGAAGTTGCCGATCAGACCGCCGAGTGGGCCGCCGAGAGCGGTGCCGACCAGATTGCCGATACCGGAGAAGACGTCGCTGGACATGATGAAACTCCTTGTGTCGTCGAATGGAAAAGCAGGGGGAAACGGGATGCGCGTGCGGGAATCGATGCCACCTCCCTGTCGCGACTGCGGCGCCAGTCTGCGTCGATCCGGACGTCGCGACAGCTAGGACGCACCCCACCTAGGGCAGGCCCTAGCCGTGGGCGGGTCCGGCGCACGCGCTATAACGACCGGCATGTCCGACGCCTCCGACACCGCTGCCCACGACGCCCCACCGCCCCGCTTCTCGGCCGACGACCTGCCGGCGGACGGCCGCGACTATCCGGCAGACCTCCAGCTGGAGACGCGACGCATGCGCCTGCACGGGTTCGGATTCCGGCACACGCTCGATCTGCTGCGGCTCGGCCGCGAGGAACGCGTGACCCGGCTGCTGCTCGACAGCCCGGTCGACACCCTGGACGACGCGATGGGCCTCGTCGTCTGGGCGAACCGGCTGTATCGCACGCGGCCCGGCCTCGGCCTGTGGCACACCAGCGATCGCAACGGGCGCTTTCTCGGCCTGTTCTCGCTGACGCCGAGCGGCCCTGGCGACGATGTCGCGATCGGCGTGCGCCTGCTGCCGGCGGCCTGGGGACGCGGTTATGCGATCGAAGGCGGCGCTGCGCTGTGCACGCAGGCGTTCGAAGCACTCTCGCTGCCCGCGCTCATCGCGCAGTGCGCACCGGACAACCGCTCGGTGCCGCCGCTGCTGCTGCGGCTGGGATTCGAGGAAACCGGCGGCGGCGCGCAGTTCGGCAACGCGGCGCGGCGTTTCCGTCTGGCGCGTGCGGCCTGGCGCGGAGCCGCACCGCGGCGGCGATTGGCGCCCCGGCCTGCCGACGATCCACCGGTCCCGAGCTGAGCCCGGTTCTCAGGCGCGGAGCAGCGGGCCCACGACCTGCACGACCCGCTCAATCCCAAACAGCACCACACCGCCCAGGATGCCGGCGGACGCAGTCCAGCCGCGCCAGGGCGAGGCGGCGCTGACGGGGCTACGGAACATCAGCAGCGCCGTGCCCCCAGTCCGACGATCAGCGCGCACAGGCCCGCCTTGAACCAGATGTTGGTCAGTCCGAAACGCGTCACGTGCACCCACTGCGTCTGGACGGACGTGCGCTGCACGTCAGCCGCGGCGTCCACGCCTGCATCGCGCGCGCTCACCCATGGAAGTGCGGGTCGATCGTCAGCGTGCCGAGATTGCGCTCGGCAAAGCGTTTGGCCAGCTGCGGGCCGGCCTCGCGGATCGCATCGAAACTCTCGCGCGAACGGCTGTCCGCACGCAGCACCCAGCCCTCGCCCTCGCGGCTGAGCAGCAGGTCGGTGCCGGGCAGCGTCGCGTCGTTCATGCGCAGCAGCACCTGGCCGTCGCTGCCGCTCTGGGTGGCGTCGTGCACCGCGAGCTGGCGCACGTGGCGCTCCATCATCTCGAGCAGCTGGCCCGGATCGCCCTGCGGCGATGCCGGCGCCGGGGTGTGGCTGCCATCGCGCAGCGCCATCTGCGCCTGCAGCATCGCGGCGGATTCCGCCGACGGCATGTGCGTCGCCGAAAAGCCGGGATCGTGCTGCTGCCGGAACGTGCGCGCATCGACGACCTCGTCCACCGATTGCCGCGATTTCAGCGCCTCGTGCTGGCCGGCGCGATCGGCCAGCAGCAGATCGTCGGCCTCGCCTTCGGCCAGCAGGCCTTCGGCGTCACCCTCACCGCCGGCGACCTGCGGCATGCCGGGCTCGCTTCGCGTCTGCTGCATCAACGACCGGAACTGGTCGACCGTCTCGCGCGCCGGCGCGGCCTTGGGCTCGCCCTTGGCCTGGCGGTCGACCTGGCGGTTGCGCGCCGACTGGTCGGGCGGACGTATCGTGGAATCGCTGCCGTGCTGGATGGTCATCGTGAGCTCCTCGCAACCGCTAGTGACGGGCCATGTGCCGCGCCTGGAGCAGGTCTTCGGTGAGCGCCTCCTCCTGGCGGGCCTGCAGGCCCCGTTGATCGTCGCGCCAGACGTCGCGGCGTTTTTCCAGTGCATCCTCGCGCGCCTTCGCGCGGAAGAAGGCCACGCGCGCCTCGTCCAGCGCCGCCTCGGCCTGGCGCAGCGCGTCCTCGGCCTTCGACAGGCGCTGTCGCGCCGCGACGATCCGTTCGCCCAGCAGATCGATGTGGGCTTCGCGCTGCGCCATCGCGGCCGGCCAGGCCACGCCGGGCGGCGGCGGGTCGAGCAGCCGCGTGCGTTGCGCCGCGCGGTCGCTGTCCAGCGTCGAGATCTCGCCTTCGATCCGGCTGCAGGCCTCGCGGCACTGCTGCACGCCGCGCTGGCGCTCCAGCACCACCTGGCGCGCGGCCGCGGTACGGTGCGCGCGCAGTTGCAGCAGCGTCTGCAGCGGATAGCGTTTCATTTGAACAATGTCCGCAGCGCGCCCGACGAGGTCTCGAACGGCACCAGGTCGTGTTCGCCCTGCTGCAGCAGCGCCCGGATCGGCGCGATCTTCTCGATCGCGATGTCGGCATCGGGATCGGTGCCGCGCTTGTACTCGCCCAGCTGCAGCAGCAGTTCGATCTCCTGATGCTTGGCCAGATATTTGCGCAACTGGCCGGCGGCGCGCAGATGCGCCGCGTCCACGACCCGCGGCATCGTGCGGCTGAGGCTGGTCAGCACGTCGATCGCCGGGTAGTGGTAGGCGGCGGCGAGCTTGCGCGACAGCACGATGTGGCCGTCGAGGATCGAGCGCACTTCCTCGACGATCGGATCGCCGCCGTCCTCGTCTTCCGCCAGCACGGTGTAGAAAGCCGTGATCGAGCCGCGGTCGTTGTTGCCGGCGCGTTCGAACAACCGCGGCAGCGCACTGAACACCGACGGCGGAAAGCCGCGCCGCGCCGGTGGCTCGCCGATCGCCAGGCCCACATCGCGCAGGGCGCGCGCGAACCGGGTGACCGAATCGACCAGCAGCAGCACGCGCTTGCCCTGGTCGCGGAAGTGTTCGGCGATCGCGGTGCCGACCCACGCGGCGCGGCTGCGCTCGAGCGCGGGCCGGTCCGACGTGGCGACCACGATGACCGATTTCGCCAGCCCTTCCGGGCCGAGATTGTCGTGGACGAATTCATTGACCTCGCGGCCGCGTTCGCCGACCAGCACGATCACGTTGACGTCGGCGTCGCCGCCGCGCGCCAGCATGCCCAGCAGCGTGCTCTTGCCGCCACCGGCGACGGCGAAGATGCCGATGCGCTGTCCCTCGCCGGCGGTCATCACCGCATCGATCGCACGCACGCCGGTGGTGAAGGGGCGTTCGATCAAGGTGCGCTTCAGGGGATTCGGCGATGCGGCGTAGATCGGCGCATCGACGGTCGCGCCCAGCGGGCCGGCATCGTCGATCGGCACGCCGTGCGCATCGAGGATGCGTCCGAGCACGCCGTCGCCGACCGCGACCGAGGCCTGCTTGCCGGTGGCGTAGACCTCGGTGGTCGCGGCGATGCCGTCGAGCGGGCCCAGCGGCGTCAGCAGCGTGTGCTGGCGCGAGACGCCGACGACTTCGGCGGCCAGTTCGAATGCGTCCGGCCCGGTGTCTCCGGGATTGCGCAGGTAACACAGCTCGCCGATCGCCGCGCGCAGGCCGGTGGCCTTGATCAGGGTGCCGTAGGCCTCGCTGACACGCCCGACGCGCTCGATGGTCTGCACCTGGCCGAGCGCGTGCAGCAGCGGATCATGCGCGGCGTCGGTGCGCACGGCCTCCAGCGCGGACAGGGCGGGATCGGGATTCATGCCGACGCCGCCGCGCTCGCCTGCGCCAGCGCCGCGCGGATCGCCTCGATCTGCTGGCTGACGCCGGCGCGTACTTCGCCGGCCTCGGACACGACGATGCAGCTCAGCGGATCGAGACTTTCGTCATCGACGAGTTCGATCACGCCCACGCCGGGATGCGCCTGACGCACGGCGCCGAGGCCCTGGTTGACGCTGTCGCGCACCGAGGGGTGCACGCGGATCATCAGGAACTGTTCGGCCTGCGCCGATTCCACCGCCCGCAAGACCAGCGGCGGCACGACCTGGCTGGCATCGAAACCGGGCGCGACGCGCGCGACGATCGCGCAGGCCAGATCACCGATCCGGCCGACCGCATCGCCCAGCACGCGGGCGCGCCGCTCGTTGAGCGAGGCGAGCTGTTCGGTCATCTGCAGCTTCACCCGGTCCAGGCCTTCGGCGAACCCTTCCGCATAGCCCTGCTCGCGCGCCTTCTGCACCTCGGCGCCGGCTTCTTCGTACAGGGCGTTGACCCGCGCCAGCAGCGCATCGAGTTCGGACAGCGCCTGCCATTCCTCGGCGCGGACGATCGTCGCGGACACGGCTCGCTGGAACTGGCGCCGCTCGAACACGGTGGCGGCACCCTGGGTGGAACGGTCGGTGGCAGGCGCAATCGACATGCGGTCTCCGGTCGGGACCCGGCGCTCAGCTGGCGACGGCGCGGGTCTGGTGATGGGTGTGGACCACGAGCACCGGCTTCTCGGGCAGGTGCGCGGCCGGCAGGGACGCAGGCGCATCGACCAGCGACGCCCACTGCGCGAGTGCGGGATCGCGCTGCGTCGCCCAGGCCTGCAGCTCGGCACGACCCTGCAGATCGAGCAGCGGCGCCAGCGTCTCGGCCAGGTCACCGCCGGAGGACAACGCTTGGGCCAGCGCGGTCGTCAGCCGCGTCTGGACATCGCTGTCGACCTTGCCGTCCCAGACCGTCCGGTCGAGGGCCAGCAGATAGCCGGTGCCCAGTGCCGCCTTGAGGCGACGGACCGGCTCGCGTCCGATCTCGGCGCGGATCGCCGGCGCGAATGCCAGTGTGCCGAGGTCACGCTGCAGCGCGGCCACGCGGACGCGTTGCCAGCGGCTGATCGGAGACACGGTGCCCGCCGGCACCGGCGACAGCAGCTGGGCCGCAGGCCCCTCGGCCAGATCCGAGGCGAGCAGGCGCCGGCCGAGCGGACTGGCCACGGCGCGCGCCAGCAGCGCGGCATCGGGCGCCTCCGCGCCCGTGCCGTGCCACACGGGATCGACCTCGGCCAGCAGGGCCTGCAGGCGCATGGATCAGCCCTGCCAGCGCTTCGTCGGCGGCGCTTCCGCCGGCACGGCGGCACGCGTACGGAAGCGGCTGCCGAACGCCAGCAACAGCGCGATGACGACCACGACCAGCGCGGCGATGCCGATCGCCAACGGACTCATCGCCGACAGCGCCATCGCGGTGCCGCTGCTCTGGCTGGTGTCCGGCGGGGGCGGCATCGCGACGAACTTCACCGACACCTGGTTGATGTCGGTCAGGCCTTCGACGCCGTCCTTGACGACGATCTTGATGTCCGCCTCGCGGTCGCGGACGCTGGCCCCGGGCTGTTCGAAGATCCACACCGCGGCCGACGTCTTGCCGGTCGAACCGCCGAGCGGATCGCGCTCGGGCAGCGCGATGTGCACGCGGGCGTTGGCGACGCCGGGCAGCATCGTCAGCGTGTGCGTGATCTCCTGCTGCAGGCCGTGGATGTAACGGCCGCGCTCGTCGGTGGATGACGAGGCGAAGCCTTCCTTCTTGAAGATGTCGCCCAGGGTCTGGAACTGCTCGCGCGGCAGGCCGCGCGCGGTGAGCACTGCCATTGCCTGCGGGATGTCGCTGTCGGCGACGACGACGTCCCAGCCGACCTTGGTGGCGGACGGCTTCTTCTGGGCCTGGATGCCGGAGCCGAGCAATGCGCCCATGACCTCGTTGGCCTGCCGTTCGTCCATGGCGCTGTACAGCGCACTGCCACTGCAGGCCGCCAGCACCAGGCAGGCCAGCAATGCGTACAGCATCTGCATCCATCGACCGCGTTTGGAATTGCGCATCGCGCTGACCTCGCTGTCAGGACTGCTGGCGGAACAGTTGCTGGATGCCGTCGGACGTGCGGTTGGCCACGTTCGACGTCATCTCGCACTGGAACAGGAAGTGATGCGATTTCATCGTCATCTCGATGACCTGGGCCGGCGTCAGTTCGCCGGTGTTCTGGGTCATCGTCTTGGCGAGGTCGTTGATGCTCTGCGCACCGCCATTGAGGTTGTCGACCGCCGACATGAGCATGCGCATGCCCTCCGACGGTTCGGATGCGCCGACATTGGCGACGTCCTGCGGCGCATTGGCCGCAGGCGTGCCTGCACGGTGCATCGCCTCGGCGAATTCCCGCACCTCGTACGCGGCGGCGACGGGCTGACCGCCCGCCGCCGAAGCCCCCTGTGCTGCGGGTTCGATGCCCACGGCCTGGATCGCGTCGACCATGATGATCTCCTTGCTGTCTGCGGGTTCCGCTTACTGCTTGCGGCCGAGGGTCTCGAGCGCCTGGCCGACGCTGTTCTGCGACGTCGAGGCGTTGTTGGACAGGAACTGCATCTTCAGGCTCTCGGCGGTCAGCGCGACGACGTTGGACGGCTGGTCGCCGCCGTTGCCGATCACGTCGGACAGGTTGGTGATGCGGGTCGCCTGCTGGTCCAGGGTCTGGCCCCAGGCGCGCGACATCGCCGCGTACCAGCTGTCGGATCCGCCGGACGCGCCGCCGGTGCGGGTGCGGCTGACGCCCTGGTCGTTGTGCATCGACGCGCGGCCGACGAAGGTACCGATGGCATCGGGAGAGATGGTGGTCATGGTGTGACTCCTTTCGACTCGAAACGGAACAGGTACTGCGGAGGGAACGACGCGACGCGCCGTCCGGTTACTGGGTGTCCGGCGCGGCGGAGGCCGTCGCGGCGGTCGCGATGCGGGTGCCCGAGCTGGCGCTGGCCACGACGGCCGCGAAACGCGGATCGCCGGCCTCGGCCATCGCGTCCTCGGCGGCCTCGGTCGGCACCGGGCCGGGCACGACCCGGACCAGTTCGCCGCCGCCGGACAGGACATGGGCGAATTCGCCGATCGAGATCAGCCGGCCCTTGCCGGGAATCTCGTCGCCCGGCACGAAGCGGCGACCTTCGGAATCGGTCAGGTGCGGATCGTCGCCGCGCGCGATGGACACGATGTGCGCCGGCGTCTCGGCCGGTGCCTGTTCGACAGTGCCCTCGGCGATCGCGCCGCCGGGCGTGCGCGGCAGGATGCGGCTGACGCCGCGGATGTCGGCGACCGCACGCGAGCGCACCATGCGCTCGATCTCAGCACCGTCCTCGAATTCGCCCAGCACTTCGACATCGCCGTTGCCGACGTAACGCGCCTGCACCGGAATGCCCTGGCCGCGGAACATCTCGGCGACGTCGCTGGCGATGTGCTCGCCGGTGCGCAGTTGCAGGTTCGCGTCGATCTGCTCGGACTGCAGTTGCGTGCGCAGGCGGTCGAGTTCGACCCGGCTGTCGATCGCGCCGGTCACCGTGGGCCGGCCGTCGACGCCGTCGACGATCTCCAGATTGGCGACGCGGTGTTCGGTCATCAGCGTGGTCAGCCGGTCACGTGCATCGACTTCCGGCTCGGTCGCGGGCACCACGGCGGCGAAGATCGCCAGCGATGCCAGCGACAGCGCGGCCACGCCCGCGATCAGCGGCAGACGTCGCGCGAAGGCGGGCTTGCGCGGCGCCTGTTCGTCGTTGGGTGCGAACACGGTGACGAAATCGTCCCAGCCCGGATCGTTCTCGCGCCCGAAGGCGATTGCCGCTTCACCGATCCGCACCTGCTGCACGGCCGACAGTTCCACCGGATCGCCCGGATCGATCTGCTCGCTGCCGATGTGCACCGGCGCATCCAGCGCGCGCACCAGAAAGCGCCCGCCGGCAAGCGTGACCAGTGCATGGTGATTGGCCACGCCGTCATCGGCGAGCACGATGTCGCAGTCATCGCCGCTGCCGACGAGGATCATCTCGTCGCGGCCCAGCACGCGGCTGGCGCCGGAGTGCAGGCCGTCGACGATGCGCAGCACGTCGTGCGGAGTCTGGATGTCGTTGGGTTGCGTCATGGCAGTCCTCTCTTCTCCGGCGCGACGCACGGGACCGCGAAAAGCGCGGCAGCCCGGCGGCGCATGCCTCCGGTGGAATCGATACGGTCACGCATTGATCTGCCCCGCCTGCACGATGCGCAGGTCCGGCGCGAGTTCCTGGTACGACAGCACCGGCAGGTCGAAGAAATCCACTTCGAGCAACTTGCGCAGATGGCGCCGGACGTCCAGCGAACACAGCAGCACCGGCTTGATGTCCGCCGCCTGACGGCCCAGGTGCGCACGCACCTCGTTGCCCAGTCGACCGGCCAGTTCCGGGGAGATCGCAAGCTGGCTGGCACCGCCCGCCACGCGGACCGATTGCCTCAGCTTGTCTTCGAGTTCGGGATGGATCAACAGTACATGCAGGGTGCGCTCATCGTCTGAATAGCGGTCCGCGATCTCGCGCTTGAGCGCGACCCGCACGTATTCGGTGAGCAGCACGACGTCCTTCTCGCGGCCACCGACATCGGTGATCGCTTCGAAGGCATCGCGCAGATTGCGGATCGGCACGCCTTCCTCGGCGAGGCGCCGCAGCACTTCGGCCACGCGCTGCGGTGCGACGACGCGCAGCATCTCCTTGACCAGATCCGGATAGTCGCGCTGCATGCGCGTGAACAGATTGGAGGTTTCCTGGATGCCGAGGAAACCGCCCATGCGGCGACGGATCGCCGCGCTGGCATGCGTCGACAGCACATCGAGCGGCGGCTGTGTGCCTTCGGACTGCGACGTGCGCCATTCGCCTGCGACGATCGGCGGATAGAAACCGGGCAGACGGGCCTGCTGGGCGGTCATCGCCGACTGCGGCTCCAGCCAGGCGTCCGCGCGCAGGCGGCCGGTGGCGATACGCGCACCGAACGCCGTCACGCGGTATTCGTCCGCGCCGAAGCCGGGCTCGATGCGCAGCGACGGCGTCGGCACCGGCACGCCGTATTCCTCGCGCAGACGCTGGGCGATCTCGGCCACGCGGACGTCGAGTTCGTGCGGGCCGAGCGCCTGGGCCAGCGCCGTCGACACCTGCAGCTGCAGCGGCGCCGGCGGCGCGAGATCGTCGCGCGCCACCGACAGTTCGGCTTCGGCGGCGACTTCCTCGTCGGTGACGCGGAAGGCGCGGCGCAGCAGCTCGAACTGGTGCCGGTAGCGCCACGCGCTCATCGTCAGCAGGCCAATGCCCAGCAGCAGGAATACCGGCCACGGGAAGCCGGGCACCAGCGTCATCAGCAGGGCGAGCAGGCCGGTGATCAGGATCACGCGGGGCTGGCCGGTCACCTGACGGGTGATCGCATCGCCCAGATGGCGGTCGTCGATCTCGCCGGTGGTGCGGGTGACGACGAGGCCGGCGGCGATCGTCGCGAGGATCGCCGGGATCTGCGAGACCAGGCCGTCGCCGATGGTCAGGATACTGTAGACGTGCGTGGCTTCGGCCAGCGGCATGCCCCGCTGCAGCACGCCGATCGCCAGGCCGCCCAGCAGGTTGATCAGGATGATGACGATGCCGGCGATGGCATCGCCCTTGACGAACTTCATCGCGCCGTCGAGCGAGCCGTGGAGCTGGCTTTCGGTCTCCAGCAGGCGGCGCTTCTTGCGCGCCTCGTCCTTGTCGATCAGGCCGGAGCGCAGATCGGAGTCGATCGACAGCTGCTTGCCCGGCATCGCATCGAGGGTGAAGCGCGCGGCGACCTCGGCCACGCGCTCGGCGCCCTTGGCGATGACGATGAACTGCACGACGGTGATGATCAGAAACACCACCATGCCGACGACCAGATTGCCGCCGGCGACCAGCGTGCCGAAGGTCTCGACGATGTGGCCGCCTTCGGCGTGCAGCAGGATCGAACGGGTGATCGCGATCGAGATCGCCAGCCGGAACAGCGTCGTCAGCAGCAGCACGCTGGGAAAGCTGGAGAACGCCACCGGGGTGGGGATGTAGATGCCCAGCAGCAGCAGGCCGAAGCCGATCGAGATGTTGACCGCTACCAGGGTGTCGATCAGGAACAGCGGCAGCGGCAGGATCATCACGCTGATGATCGTCACCGCGCCGAACGCGAGGACGACATCGCTGTAGCCCAGCTTGGGCCGGGGCGCGGCGCCGGCCGGGGCGCCGGTCAGGTTGGCCAGCAGCGCCTTCATGCGCACACCGCCTTCAGGCGGATGGCAGCTGCCACGGTCGTCGCCGGACCCGCGCCACGGCGCGTTCCGGAAACAGCTGTCCACCACCGCAGTACGGAGTGCATTCGGCGCATCTGCCCCTGACCTCGTGCGTCACATTGTGCCAATCTACGATAGTCGCGCCTTGTTATGGTCAGATAAAACTGACGTTGCGGGCGCGTTGCTATCGCAAACCATTTGATGTGAAGGCCGCGCACTTTCGCCGTGACGGGCGGAAAACCCCAAGCGTCACAGTGACTTAACGATCTCCGTCGATATTGGCCGGGAATCGGGGGGCCGGATTGTCGGCCGGGATTGATTCAGGAGCGAGGTCGCCAATGTCCAGATCTGTAATGAAGGTCACAGATTGGGCGCCGACGCCGATCGCGAACACCCGGCCGGCCCTGGATTTGACCAGCACCACCCGCTCCCGGGGGCCCACCGGCAGGATCTGCACCACCGACAGCGGCGTGTCGCCGCCCGACAGTCCGTACCGCTTGCGCAGCAACCGCAGAATGAAGATCAGACCGGCGATGATGAAGACCAGAGGCAGCACGATCGCGACCATTTCGCCGAGGAACGAATCCCGCCCGATGGTTTCAACAGGCGGCGCGGCAGCAGCTGGCAGCACGTTGATCGCGAGCGTCATCGCAGCCAGGATGGCGTGGCGCGCGGACGCGGACTGCAGGAGATGGAACGGTGTCTTCATGGCCTGTCGCCGGGGTGGCACCCCAGCGGTGCGCGGCTACGTTAACGCACCCGCCGCGACCGCATGACCCCGCCCGCCACCGGGTCTCGACGTCCCAGGAACCCTGCCACCACGCCCCGGCCCCATGCCGGCGCGGATGGCGACCGGGCGCTGTCCGACATCCTTGATGCGGTGCCGTTCGCCTGCGCCGCGTTCGACCGGCGCAGCGGTGCGCTGGCCGCGTCGAACACGCGGTTCGCGGCCGACCTGGGCACGCTGCCCGGCCACGGCCAACGCGATGCCCTGCTGGCCATGCTGTACGGCGACCTCACCGGCGAGGCGCGCGGCGAGGAAGTGCGCGCGCCCGGCAGCGGCCGCTGGTATGCGCTGCACTGGCGCGATCTCGACCGCGACGGGCAGGCGCTGTCGCTGCTGACCGCCGTCGACATCAGCGAACGCATCGAGACCCTGGATTCGCACAAGTCGCAGCAGGAAAAGCTGCTCTTCACCTCGCGGATGATGTCGGTCGGCGAGATGGCCGCCACGCTGGCCCACGAGCTCAACCAGCCGCTGGCCGCGATCGTGAACTACCTCAACGGCAGCCTGCGGCTGGTCGGCCAGGCCGGCGGACCGGTGCAGGTCGAACGTGCCCTGCAGGCCGCGCGCACGCAGGCCGAACATGCCAGCGCGGTGATCGCCCGGGTGCGCGAGTTCGTCCGGGCACGCGAGCCGCGACGCGACGCCCAGGACCTGCCGCTGATCGTCGACACCGTGCTGGAGCTGCTGCGCCTGGAGGCCGAACGCCAGCAGCTGCGCATCGAACTGGCGCTGGCCCCGGGCCTGCCCCAGGTCTACGCCGACCGGGTGATGGTCGAACAGGTGCTGCTGAACCTGGTCAAGAACGCGATCGAGGCGATGCGCGAAGTGCCTGCGAGCCAGCGCGGCCTGCGCATCGAGGGCCGGGTGAACCTGGACGGCGAGATCGAGGTGCGGGTCTGCGACCGCGGACCGGGCCTGAGCCAGGCCGAAAGCGAACAGCTGTTCTCGCCGTTCTACACAACCAAGTCCGACGGACTCGGCATCGGCCTGGCGATCTGCCGGTCGATCATCGAGTACCACGAGGGACGCCTGTTCTTCGAAGCCCGGGACGGCGGCGGCAGCGTCTTCGGCTTCACGCTGCCCACGCCCGACAGGAGGCTCTGAACATGTCCGGCACGCCCTGCATCTACCTGGTCGACGACAACGACGGCTTCCGCGATTCCACCGCGTGGCTGCTGGAAACCGCCGACTTCGAGGTCCGCGCCTTCGCGTCGGGCGCCGCGTTCCTCACCGTCTACGACAACACCCGTCACGGCGACGGCGAATGCCTGGTCTCCGACATCCGCATGCCGGAGATGAGCGGACTGCAGCTGCAGGACGAACTGCTGCGCCGCGGCTCGACCCTGCCGCTGGTCTTCGTGACCGCGCACGGCGACGTCCCGCTGGCCGTGGAGGCGATGCGCAAGGGCGCGTCGAACTTCCTCGAAAAGCCCTTCGGCGACGACGCGCTGATCGATGCCATCCGCACCGCGCTGAGCCGCGAGCGCCAGCACACCGGCTCGCCGCCCAATGCACTGCTGGAGAAACTGAGCCCGCGCGAGCGCCAGGTGCTGGATCTCGTCGTGGCCAGCAAACCGAACAAGATCATTGCCGACATCCTCGGCATCAGTATCAAGACCGTCGAACTGCATCGGGCCAACATGATGGGCAAACTCGGAGTGCGATCCCTGCCGGAACTGATGAAGGTGGCGCTTGGACATGGCTGACGCGACCGCACCTGCATCACGACACCCGGCGCCGGTCCCGGTGCGCGGCCGCATCGCGCAACTGAGCCCGGTGCAGGCGGAACTGCTGCGCAGCCTGCATGGCCGCCCACGGCGCTGGTCCTCGGCCAGCGGCACGCTGCGCCTGCGCGGCGGCCGGCCCGGCGCGCCCGACAGCGTGTTCGAAGTCGACGCCGACGGCGTGCGGCTGGGCCTGCGGCTCACCGCCCCGCCGGCGGAACCCGACGATGCGCTGCACTGGCAGGACCGCCGTGGCCGCGCGCGGATCCTCGCCTGGAGCCTCGCGCAGGAATCGGCACTGGTCCGCCTGAGCGAAGCGCTGGGCACGTCCCTGCTACCACTGCTCGATCCCGCGCCGTCGCCGGACGACGCGGTGATCTGGCTCGATTTCGATCTGCAGGCCTTCGACGACGCCGCGCCCCCATTGTCGGGCAGCCTGCGCGCGCCCGCGGCGTGGCTCGCCGCGCTGCTGGCGCGCGCCGCCGAGTCCGAACCCGCGCTCGACCTCGGGCACTGGCGCCAGCTGCCGACGGTCGCCGCGATCGCGCTGACGGCGCCGCCGCTGACCCTCGCCGATCTGCGCAGCCTGTGCCCCGGCGACGTCGTGGTGGTCGGCAATCCCCGCCTGCCGCCCGTGCATGCGTCCGCGGCCGGTCTGCGCTGGCCGCTGCGCGCGGCCACCGAAGGCTGGCGCGTCGACGGCCCGCCGAGTCCACAATCCCGCTTCCAGGAGACGTTTCCGATGACAGAGTCCGACACCCCCGTCGATGCCGGCCCCGATGCCCCGGCCGAAGATCCGGCCGCACGACTGCCGGTCGAGGTCGCGTTCGAGCTGGGCAAGGTCGAGCTGCGCCTGGGCGACATCGCCGGCCTGCAGCCGGGCTACGTGTTCGCGCTGCCCGCGCACCTCGAAGGCGCCAACGTGACGATCCGCGCCAACGGTCGCGTCGCCGGCCAGGGTGAGGTGGTCGCGGTCGGCGATACGCTCGGCGTCCGCGTGCTCAGCTGGAGCTGATCGATGGACTTCAGCACCTTCTCACCCGCACTCGTCCTGGTGACGGTGGTCAGCCTGGCGCTGGCCCCGTTCGTCGCGGTGATGGTCACCTCGTTCACCAAGATCGTCGTGGTGCTGAGCCTGCTGCGCAATGCACTGGGCCTGCAGCAGGTGCCGCCGAACGTGGTCATCAACGGCCTGGCGATCGTGCTGTCGATCTACGTGATGTACCCGGTGATCCTGGACGTCAACGAGGCCGTGCAGGCGCGGCTCGAAGGCCGGCCACCCCCGGCGTCGGTGCAGCGCCAGATCGACCTGCGCGCGCAGCAGCAGGCGATCCGCGAAGGCCGGCCGATCGACGTCCGCCCCGAATCTCCCGCAGCGGCGCAGGCCGCGTCCGGCGACCCGGCGCCGACCAGTCCCGCGGCCGCCGATGCACTGGCCGCCGAAGCCGAAGCGCAGGGTGCGGGTGAAACGCCCGATCCGATGTTCGCCGGCGTGGTGGGCGGCTCCAGCAACGATCCGCGGCGTGAGGTCGCCGACCCCGCGCCCGGCCTCGCCGAGACGGTGAGCCAGGCCGGACCCACGCCATCGGGGCCGGCCGCGCCGGGCAATACCGCGTTCGACACCAACCGTCTGCTGACGATGGTCGATGCCGGCAAGGAACCGCTGCGCACCTTCCTGATCCAGCATTCGAGCAATGCCGAGCGTGCGTTCTTCCTGCGCAGCGTGCAGCGCATGCTGCCGCCGGAGCGCCGCGCCGAACTCACGCCCGACGACTTCATCGTGGTGGTGCCGGCCTTCACCGTCAGCGAGCTCACCGCCGCGTTCCAGATCGGCTTCCTGATCTTCCTGCCGTTCCTGATCATCGATCTGGTGGTGGCGAACATCCTGCTGGCACTCGGCATGATGATGCTCTCGCCGACCACCGTGTCGCTGCCGTTCAAGCTGCTGCTGTTCGTGCTGATCGACGGCTGGGCCAAGCTGGTGCACGGCCTGGTACTGACCTACGGGACGGCCACGTAGATGGGCGACGTCCTCGAGTTCACCAAGGAAGCGCTGTGGCTGGTGCTGCTGCTGTCCGGCCCTCCGGTCGCGGCCGCGGCGCTGGTCGGCCTGGTCATCGCCTTTCTGCAGGCGGCCACCCAGCTGCAGGAGCAGACGTTCCCGTACGCGCTGAAGTTTCTGACGATCGTGATCATGCTGTTCGTCACCGGCTCGCTGATCGGCGGCTCGCTGTACGTGTTCGCCGACCGGATCTTCCTCGACTTCCCCGGACTGGTCAGGCGCTGACCCGGTGTTCGACTTCGCGCAGAACCCCCTGCTGGCGCTCGCACTGACCCTGCCGCGCATCGCGGGCGCGTTCCTGATGCTGCCGCTGCTGACCACCGAGACGGTGCCGGCGATGGTGCGCAACAGCTTCATGGTCAGCCTGGCGATCGTGGCGATCCCGATTGCCCTGGCCGGCGCGCCGCCGATCGAAGCCGTGGGCACGGCGCACTGGTCGGCGATCGTGCTCAAGGAAACCTTCATCGGCATCTCGATCGGCTTCTGCTACGGCATCGTCTTCTGGGCGATCAGCTCGGCCGGCGTGATCATCGACACCCAGGTCGGCATGTCGATGGCACAGATCTTCGACCCGGTGCAGGGCCACCAGACGTCGCTGCACGGCGAATTCCTGTCGCAGCTGGCGGCCTGGTTGTTCATGGCCAGCGGCGCGTTTCTGGTGTTTCTCGACCTGCTGCTGACCAGCTACACGGTGTGGCCGGTGATGAGTTTCTTCCCGGACATCCGCATGAGCGGCATGGCCCTGTTCGTCGGGCAATTCAGTTACCTCATGACCGCGATGCTGCTGCTCGCCGCGCCGGCGATGGTGATCCTGCTGGTCATCGACCTGTCGTTCGGCCTGGTCAACCGCTACGCCCCGCAGCTCAACGTGTTCGCGTTGACGATGCCGATCAAGGCTTGGCTGGCGACGGCGATCATCCTGCTGATGCTGGGGGTGTTCGTGGAGGTGGTGATGCGTCGGCTGGTCGACAACAGTGGACTGGTCAATGCGCTCAAGGGGGCGTTTGGGGGGTAGCGGCGCTTCTTTCGCGGCGCGCTGTGCGCTGTGCGCTGTGCGCTGTGCGTTGTGCGTTGTGCGTTGTGCGTTGTGCGTTGTCAGCGTGTCTTGCGGACGTCCGATGTGCAGGTCCGCGCGCTTTCCCCGAATCGCTTTGAATTCGCGCCGGCGTCGCCTCGGCGTCAGCTCCGCTTTTTGGCTTCGGCTTTGGCTTTGGCTTCGGCTTCGGCTTCGGCTTCGGCTTTGGCTTTGGCTTTGGCTTTGGCTTTGGCTTTCAGCCTTTGATCTACCGAGCCGTAAAGCGAGCCGAGCACCGCAGCCTGGCGCGGCCGAAGAGCAGCCCATGTCTGAGCGCAGCGAGTTTGGGCTGCGTGCCGCGTCAGGCGAGGAGCACAGGGCACCGGCACGGCGCAGCCGTGCCGGATCGCGTCCGGCGAAAGGGCTTTTTGGTTCCTTTTTGGCCGGTCAAAAAGGAACTCGCAC
>NZ_JBDGKA010000006.1:0-203352 GCF_057656615.1 Luteimonas sp. Soil_C_5 | reverse complement strand
AAAGGAACCAAAAAGCCCTTTCGCCGGACGCGATCCGGCACGGCTGCGCCGCGCCGGTGCCCTGCGCTTCTCGGACAGTGGGGCACGCAGCCCAAACTCGCTGCGCTCAGACATGGGCTGCTCTGCGGCCCCGCTGCCCTGCGATGCTCGGCTCGCTTTACGGCTCGGTACGTCAAAGGCTGGAAGCCGAAGCCGAAGCCGAAGCCGAAGCCGAAGCAAAGACAAAGGCAAAAAAGCGAGGCCGTGACTGAAGCAAAACTCGTCATTTCCGCGGCTCTTAACAGACGAATGTCTGGGGCCTGCGGGAATCCAGGGACTTCGGGGTTCAGTGGAGCAACGTCCTTGGATTCCCGCCGTCGCGGGAATGACGGCTGCGTTCCAAAGTGTCAGACGCCACAGGTCATCCGGCGTCCACCACCCAACAGCGGGCCTCGCCCCGACAAGGCAGTAGGCGAAACCCGAAACGCGTTAAGCCGGCTGCCAGTCGAACGCCAACGTCTCATCGCGCGCAAAGCGCTGCAGGTGGTTTTCGATCACTTGCTGGTACCGCGCGATGCCCTCCGCATCCTCCAGCGTCAGCACGATGCGCAACGCGTCACCGTCGACGGTGAAGTCGGCGCCCTGCGCGGTGTCGACGAACGGTATGAACGCATGCGCCTCGTCATCGCGGCGGATCTCGAACTTGTGGCGCCAGTGGTTGCACAGCGTGCGCAACAGGCGCGGGGCGTCGTTGGATCGGGTGGTCGTGGTGGTGGCGGGCATCGCGGGGCTCCAGGACGGCGTGGCGCGAGGATAGTGCGTCCGCCGCCGCGTGCGTGCCAACAGTGTGTTGCAGCGGCTGCCTGCGCCGCATGATCGCGCACACTAGGCGGCCCGCGTCCAACAAGGTCCGACATGTCTGCAGCCGCCACATCCGCCGACGGATTTCCCTGGTCCGTTGTGTTCTTCGACCTGGACGGCACGCTGGTCGACAGCGCCTCCGACATCGCCGAGGCGATCAACCGTTTACGGGTCGAACTGGGACACGCTGCAGTCGATGAAGCCACCGTGCGCAGCTGGATTGGCGACGGCGCGCGCCAGCTGGTCAGCCAGGCGCTGCGCCATGCCGGCGACAGCCGCGAAGTGGACACGGTGATGCGGCGTTTCATGCAGCACTACGAAGACTGCCTGCTGCTGGATCCGCGGCTGTATCCGGGCGTGGACGCGACACTGCGCGCGTTGCAGGCGGCCGGCGTGCGCATGGCGGTCTGCACCAACAAGCCCGCGCCGTGCGTGCCGCCGCTGCTGGACGCGATGGGGATCGCCAGCTATTTCGAGGCCGTGCTCGGCGCGGGCGAGCTGCCCGAGCGCAAGCCCGATCCGGCGCCGCTGCTGCATCTGGCCGGGCGCTTCGGCGTGCCGGTCACGCAGTGCCTGATGGTCGGCGATTCGTCGGCCGATGCCGGCGCGGCCATCGCGGCCGGCGCGCCGCTGGTGATGGTGCGCTACGGCTACCGGCGTGATTTCGATCTGGACGCCTGCGGCGCCTACGCCGTCATCGACCGGTTCGACGCGCTGCTCGCGCTGCGCTGAGCCTGCACGGCCCGATGCAGCGCGTCAGCGGTGCTGTGGCGTCAGCAGGCGCGCGCGGATCTCCTCGGCCACGCGCGCGGTCTCGCGCAACGGCACGACGTCGAAGGCCTGCACAGGATCGGCCTCGAACACGCGGGCGCGGCCGTCTGCCAGCAGGCCATCGACGAACCGGCGCGGCCGGCCGTCCACACGCTGCGGCTGGAACACGAACACCGGCGCCCGCGTCGCACATGCCTCCGAAAGCATGTTGACCGAGTCGGCCGAACACACCAGACGATCCGCCCAGCCCAGGATGCCGGCATAGGGATTGGGACCATCGGCCGCGTCGGCCCACACGACGCCGGTGGTGTCGCGGTAGCGCGCGCGCATCGCGTCGCGTACGGCGGGTGGCGTCCGCCGCGAACCGGCCAGCAGCAGGCTGCCGCCCTCGCGCGCGACCAGCGCATCGAGTGCGTCGGCAAGCGCCGTGAACGCGTCGACATCGAACCGGCCATGGCGTGAGTCGCCGCCCAGCAGCACGCCGGTGCGCGGACCGGGCAGGGCGCCGAACGCCGGATGCGCGGCGCGTGCGGCCTCGAGCCAGGCGTCGTCCACCGGATGCAGGCTGCCACGCGTGACCAGGACGTTGTCGCCCCGCACGGCATCGTGCTCCGGCACGACGACGAGGTCCCAGTGCCGCGCATCCAGGCGCGGATCGAGAATCTGCACCGTGCGCGCGCCATGGCGTGCGGCCACCCGCGTCGCAAGCGCCGCCTGTCGACCGCAGCCGATCGCCAGCGCCGGCGGCGCTGCCAGTGCGCGCCTGAAATCGGGGCCGAATGCAGCCGCCGCGCCAGGCAGGCAGCGGGGCGCGGCCCATCGCCACGGCGCCTGCGACGTGAGATGCAGCGCGTGGGCATCCGCTGCCAGCGCCAGTCCCAGTGCCTCGGCCTGACGCGCATTGCCCGCACGGCCGTCACTGATTGCCCAGATTTGTGGGTAATCGGCATCGAGTGGCGGGTTTTGTTCCACGTGTGTGACCTTCCGTTCCGACCGGTGCACGCGTGCCACCGCCCCGGGACTCTACACTTCGGGGCTGTTCAGCCCAACGCAGAGTGTTCCCGATGACCGACCGTGTGTCCGATGCCGCGCTCGACCAGTTGTTCCGCACCGCCCGTACCTACAACGGGTTCAGCGGCGAGATCAGCGACGAGACGCTGCGCCAGCTCTACGACCTGCTGAAGTTCGCGCCGACGTCGGCCAATTCGTCGCCCGCGCGCTTCGTGTTCGTGAAGTCGGCCGAGGGCAAGGCGAAACTCGGCCCGGCCCTGAGCGAAGGCAATTACGAGAAGACGATGTCCGCGCCGGTCGTCGTGATCGTCGCCCACGACGAGGACTTCCACGAGAAGCTGCCGTTCCTGTTCCCGCACACCGATGCCAAGAGCTGGTTCGACGGTCCGCGCGAGAACCGCGAGGTGCCGGCGTTCCGCAACGGCAGCCTGCAGGGCGCGTATCTGATCCTGGCCGCGCGCGCGCTGGGTCTGGATGCCGGCCCGATGTCGGGCTTCGACAATGCCAAGGTCGACGAAGCGTTCTTCGCCGGCACCGCGATCAAGTCGAATTTCATCATCAACCTCGGCACCGGCGATCCGTCGACGATCTTCCCGCGTTCGCCGCGCCTGCCGTTCGACGAAGCCGCGCGCATCGTCTGAGCACCCTCTCAATCCCGCGCGGCCGACCGGTCACGCGTTCCACGTCACGATCCACCAGGAGTCCGCCATGCGCACCCATCGTCTGCTGCTGCTTCCGCTTGCCGCCGCCATCGCCCTTGCCGCCTGCGCCCAGCAGGACGGCGCACCGGCCGAGGCCACCCCGCCCGCCGTCTCCGCCCCCGCGCAGCCCGCGTCCGAAGC
The DNA here is from genome assembly GCF_057656615.1 of Luteimonas sp. Soil_C_5. Classification (NCBI taxonomy): domain Bacteria; kingdom Pseudomonadati; phylum Pseudomonadota; class Gammaproteobacteria; order Lysobacterales; family Lysobacteraceae; genus Luteimonas; species Luteimonas sp. Soil_C_5. The sequence continues at coordinate 199,888 of NZ_JBDGKA010000006.1, read as the reverse complement.
GCCGGCTGGAACCGACGCCAATGTGGCGGCGGTGACCGGCGTGTCGGGGACCTACATCCTCGACCCCAAGCACACCGACGTCGTCGCGCAGTGGAGCCATTTCGGCTTCTCGAATCCGATCGCGCATTTCGGCGAAGTCGACGGCCGGATCGTCTACGACGCGGACAACGTCGCCAATTCGTCGGTCGAGGTCACGCTGCCGCTGTCGGGCCTGAACTCGCACGTCGGCGATTTCGACGACCACCTGCGCAGCGCCGATTTCTTCGACGCGGCCAAGTTCCCGACCGCGACGTTCCGGAGCACCGCCGTCGAGAGCGCGGGCACGAACAAGCTGAAGGTCACCGGCGATCTGACGATCAAGGACAACACCCGTCCGGTGGTACTGGATGTCACGGTCAACAAGTTCGGCGAGCAGCCGATGGCGAAGCGTCCGGCGGCCGGCTTCGATGCGGTCGCGACGATCAAGCGCAGCGACTTCGGCGTGGGCGCGTATGCGCCGAACGTCAGCGATGAAGTCCAGCTGCGCATCACCACCGAAGCTGTCGTCGCCGAAGACGCCGCGCCCGCGGCTGCGCAGGCCGAGTAAGCCACCGACGCCACCGCACGCGGTGGCGCGCGGGATCTCCTGCTGCGGGATTCTGCAGGCGGACATGGCCGAGGCCACGTCTGCCGGGTCCGCCGGATCGTCCGGCGGACCGATCGCCGGGCCGAAGTCTTTCCTTCCGCCCGGCCTTTCCGCCCAAGCGAGCCCCTCCATGAAATTCCATCGCCCGGCCGACGCGCGCGGCCATGTCCGCACCGGCTGGCTCGACAGCCACCACAGCTTCTCGTTCGGCCATTTCCACGATCCCGAGTGGATGGGCTTCGGTGCGCTGCGGGTGATCAACGAGGACCGCGTCGCCCCCGGCGCCGGCTTCCCGCCGCACGGCCACGCCAACATGGAAATCCTCAGCTACGTGCTCGACGGCGCGCTGGCGCACGAGGACAACAGCGGCGGCACGGGCGTGCTGCGCGCAGGCGAACTGCAGTGGATGGGCGCCGGTCACGGCATCGAACACAGCGAATTCAACGCCTCGGCCGACGCGCCGGTGCATTTCCTGCAGATCTGGATCCAGCCCGATCGGGTCAACCTGCCGCCCGGCCATGCGCAACAGGCATTCGCCGGCGAGGACCGCCGCGGTCGCTGGGCCACCCTGGTGTCGCCCGACGGGCGCGACGGCAGCCTCGCGATCCGCCAGCAGGCCACGCTGCAGGGCGTCTGGCTGGGTGCGGGCGAGCGGGTGGAGGCGACATTGCTGCCCGAGCGCCGCTACTGGATGCAGATCGCACGGGGTGCGGTGACCGTCGATGGCGAACGCCTCGTGGCCGGCGATGCGCTGGGCTGGGTCGACGAATCGACGACGCTGGTGCTCGAAGGCGCGGGCGACGACGTCGCCGACCTCCTGCTGTTCACCCTGCCGCGCTGAGCGGCCCGACGCGCTCGGCGACGCCGGCTGCGGGCGGCCGCGGTAGAATGGCCGTCTCCCACGCCCGATCGATACCGCCGTCATGACCGCAGCCAACGTCCAGCCGACGCAAGCCAACGCCGCGAAGCAGTACGAGGTGCGCCGCGCCGACCTGCCGCTCAGCTGCCCGCTGCCTGCGATGGCGTTGTGGAACTCGCATCCGCGGGTCTATCTGCCGATCGAAGCCGAGGGCGGCCAGTCCGATTGCCCCTACTGCGGCGCGCACTTCGTCCTCGTCGACTGAGCGCGCGCTCGCGCGCCGCGGCCGCATGCGTCGTCCGCTGACCGTCGTCCAGTTGCTGCCGGCGCTGTCGTCCGGCGGTGTCGAACGTTCCACGATCGAGATCTCGGCTGCGCTGGTCGCGGCCGGACACCGTGCGCTCGTGGTCTCGGCCGGTGGCCGGCTGGAACCGGCGCTGCGCGCGACCGGCGCCGAACACATCACGCTCGACATCGGTGCCAAGCAGCCCTGGGTGCTACGCCACGTCTCCACGTTGCGCCGGCTGTTCGCCGAGACAGGCGCCGACATCGTGCATGCGCGCTCGCGCGTGCCGGCGTGGCTCGGACAGTTCGCGCTGCGCGGCATGCCGGCGGCGACGCGTCCGCACTTCGTCACCACGATGCACGGGCTCAATTCGCCGTCGCGCTACAGCGCGATCATGGCGCGCGGCGAACGCGTGATCTGCGTGTCGCGCACGGTCCGCGATTACCTGCTGCGGCATTACCCGGCCACCGATCCTGCGCGGCTGCGGGTGATTCCGCGCGGCATCGATCCGGCGCAGTTTCCGCCAGCGCCGTGGCCGGATCATGCGGCCCGCGCCGCGGTCGCCGCGCTGCACCCGGCGCTGGATGGCGACGGTCCGCTGCTGCTGCTGCCCGGTCGCGGCACGCGGTTGAAAGGCCATGGCGACGCGCTGCAGTTGCTGGCAGCGCTGCGCGCCGATGGCTGCGATGCGCGCCTGTGGATGCCCGGCGCGCGCGAAGCCGGCCGCGAGCGTTACATCGCCGACATCGAACGCGAGGCCGGCACGCTGGGCTGCGCGCAGGCGCTGGCGATCACCGCGCCGACGTCCGACATCGCCCAGGCCTACGCCGCCAGCGATCTGGTGCTGCAGCTCTCGCGCAAGCCGGAAGCCTTCGGACGCACCGTCGTCGAGGCTTTGGCTTCCGCGCGTCCGGTGCTCGGCTGGGCGCATGGCGGCGCCGGCGAACTGCTGGCCGAACTGCAGCCCGATGGCGCGGTCGCGCCGTTCGATGCGCCCGCGTTGACGCAGGCAGCGCGCGCGCTGCTCGCCCGGCCGCCGGCGCGAGCCGGTACGATGCCCTACACCTTGCGCGCCATGCAGGACGCAACGCTTGCGGTCTATGACGAATTCGACGACGACAACTGAGCCGATGACCGACGCGCGCGCGCCGCGCACGGTGGGCTGGCGCTGGGCGCCGCACTGGGTGCTGGCCTTCGTGATCCTCTGGCCTGCGCCGGGCTACGCCGAAGGCGTGATGGTGCTCGGTGCGCTGGCCGCGATCGTGCTGCTGCTGCGCGCGCGCTTCCGCGGTGGCGCGGCGTTGTTGAGTCCGGCGGCCTGGGCACTGACCAGCGCGCTGTTCTTCGTCTACTGGACGCCCCAGCTGCTGTCGACGCTCGATTCGGTGGATGTCGGCCGTGCGCTGCGCGAAGCGCTGGTGGACCTGCGATACCTGCCGTTCCTGTGGCTGGTGGCTTCGGCGGTTGCCACGCGCAAGGCGCGCCGCACGACGCTCGGCGGCCTGGCGATCATCGTCGCGGTGTGGACGCTCGATGCGCTGGCCGAAGTCGTGCTGGGCACCAGCCCGCTGTTCTTCGGCATCGACCAGCTCAAGCTGCTGATCAGCAACCGGCCGATGTGCACGCTCGAGCAGCTGGCGCACGTCGACCGCGTGGGCGGCGTGCTCGGGCCCTGCAATCTGAAACTGGGCATCGTGCTGGCCAGCCTGTCGCCGTTCGCGCTGTACGCCGCAGGGCGCCGCTTCGGCGCGGCGGGCTGGATCCTGTCGGCAGCAGCGATCGGCGTCGTCCTGCTGTTCGCCGGCTCGCGCGCTTCGTGGCTGACCTATGCGCTAGTGCTGCTGTTTTCGGGTTGGCGTCTGCTCGGCTGGAAGCGGCTGCTGGCGGTGTTCGCCAGTGGCGCCGTGATCGCCGTCGTGGTCACGCTGCTGTCGCCGCAGGTGCGCGAGCGCGTCGAGCGCACGGTCATGGGCCTGTCGGCGGACCAGGAGCAGGTCGACACCGCCTTGTCGGGCCGCGCCCGGATCTGGGAGGCGGCGGTCTGCATGATCCGCGAGAACCCGGTCAACGGTGTCGGCTCGCGGGGCTTCCGCGAGGCGTTCCCGGGCTGCGATCCGCAGGCGGGCGAACAGGCCGCGTGGGGCGACGGTCCCGCGCTGCATGCGCATCAGATCGTGCTCGAGGTTGCCAGCGAAACCGGCCTGATCGGCCTGCTGCTGTGGCTGGCCGGCGTGGCCCTGGCCTGGCGTGCGTGGCGCTTCGCCAGTCAGGAGGCGCGGGATCGTGCCCGGCCGGCGATGCTGGCACTGGCGGTGACGGTGTTCCCGCTCAACACCCATCTGGCGTTCTATTCGACGTTCTGGGGCGGCTTCACACTGCTGCTGTGCGCCCTCTATGCCGGCAGCCTGCTGGCCCGCGACGAACCGCCGCCGAGGCGCGCTGCCGCGATCTGGTGAGTAGGCGCGTCCGCGCGACTGCGGTGTGGCAGTGGCGTCCGGGCACGCTGTGACGGCGTGCAGCGAACATCGGGCGACCAGCTCCCGTTCGGCGGATCGCGCACCGGGTGTTCGTGTTTCGACGGATCTACCCAGACTTCTGAAGCCAAATCGACGCGCGTGACTTCGATGCAGCGCGTGCTCGAAATGCACGTGCCTGAGCTGCCAGCCGATCGCCACAGGCGGTGGCCCGCATCGAGACCCGGCGCGCCGCCTCAGTCGTACAGCGCGGCGCCGTCCGGCTGCCGCTTGAAGCGGCGGTGGATCCACAGGTACTGGTCCGGCGCCGCGCGCGCCATGGCTTCGATGCCGGCCATCACGGTCGCGGTGTCGGCAGTCGCATCGTCGGTTGGATACGGCTCGAGCGCGGGCGACAGCGTCAGCGTGTAACCGCCGTCGTCGCGCCGGCGATGGCCGAACAGCACGACCGCCGCGCCCGACATCCGCGCCAGCTGATGGGTCGAGGTGAGGCTGTGCGCCGGGCGGCCGAAGAACGGCACGTAGACCGCGTCGCCGCCGCTGGGATCCTGGTCGGGTGCATACCAGAGCAGGCCGCCACGCTTGAGGTGACGCACGGTGCCGCGCACATCGCGCTTGGGAAACATCACCGCGGCGTAGCGCTCGCGGCCGCGGCGTACGGCCCATTCCATCGCGGCCTCGGTGTGCGGGCGGTACATGCCGGCCAGCGGCACGTGATCGCACATCAGGCGGCCGCAGACCTCGAGCGTGGTGAAGTGGCCCGACACCACGATGACGCCGCGGCCGCCGGCGCGCGCGGCCTCCATGTGTTCCAGGCCTTCGACCACAAGGCCGCGACGCAGCGGCGCGACCGAGCCCCACCAGGCGCGGCCGAACTCGAACAGGCCGATCCCGAGCGAATGGAAGTGGGTGCGCAGCAGCTCGGCGCGCGCGCCAGCATCGAGTTCCGGCAGGCAGAGTTCGAGATTGCGCGCGGCGATGCGCCGGCGGCCGGACAAGGCGTGCCGCAGCACATCGCCCAGCACGCGGCCGAGCGCGCGCTGCAGCGGCCAGGGCAGACGCGCGGCCAGTGCCATCAGGCCGATGCCGCACCAGGCGGGCCAATGACGGGGCGCAAGCGGCGGGCGGGGTGTCGGAGTCGCGGGCATCGGACCATTGTAGGACGCGTGCGTTCGCCGCCGGTCGTGGCGGACGCATCGGTCCCTGCAGCGCGGCGCCTGTCGCCCGGGCCTTCCGCTATCCTGTCGTGATGCCGGCCGACCTCTCCGAACGACTGCTGCGCGGCCTGTATTCGGCCCTGCTGGTCGTGCTCGCGCCGATCACGGTGTACCACCTGATCTGGCGCGGTTTCCGTCAGCCCGCGTACTTCCAGCGCTGGAACGAGCGTTACGGCGTCTATGGCGCCGAGCCGCGGCACGCACCGATCTGGGTGCATGCGGTCTCGGTCGGCGAGGTCAACGCGGCCGCGCCGCTGATCAACGCGTTGCTGGCGCGCGATCCTGCGCGTCGCCTGCTGGTCACCACGATCACGCCCACCGGGTCGGAACGCGTGCGCGCGCTCTGGGGCAGCCGCGTCGAACATGTCTATCTGCCCTACGACCTGTCGGGCGCGGTGCGCAGGTTCCTCGCCCATTTCCAGCCGCGCATCGGTCTGATCGTCGAAACCGAACTGTGGCCGAACCTGCTGTTCTGCTGCCGCGATGCGGGCGTTCCGACCGCCATCGTCAACGCGCGCCTGTCGGCGCGTTCGCTGCGCGGCTATCGCGTGCTGCGGCCCCTGGTCGGGCGTGCGCTGCGCACGGTCGACAAGGTCGCCACGCAGTCGTCGGACGACGGCCGCCGCTTCGTCAAGCTGGGTGCCATGCGCGAGCGCGTCTTCGACACCGGCAACCTCAAGTACGACATCGCGATCGACGAGGCGGCGGTCGCGGCGCTGTCGCACGCATTCGCCGCGCGTGCGGGCACGCGGCCGGTGTGGATCGCGGCGAGTACGCACCCTGACGAGGAGCCGATCGTCATCGACCTGCATCGGCGGCTGCGCGCGCGCTGGCCCGATCTGCTGCTGGTCTGGGCGCCGCGGCATCCCGAACGCTTCCGCGGCGCCGCGCAGCTGGCGGTCGAGGCCGGCTGGCGCGTCGCCACACGTGCGCTCACCACGTGGCCCGATGCCGGCGACGATGTCTTCGTGCTCGACACGCTGGGCGAGCTCGGTGCGTTCTTCGCCTGCGCGGATGTCGCCTTCGTCGGCGGCAGCCTGCAGGACATCGGCGGGCACAACCTGCTCGAACCGGCCGCGGTCGGTGTGCCCGTGGTCACCGGGCCGCATCTGCAGAACTTCACCGACATCGCGCGCCAGCTGGGCAAGGCCGGGGCACTGCGCATCGGCGCCGACGCCGATGCGGTGCACGATCATCTGGCCGCCCTGCTGGGCGATGCCGATGCGCGGGCGGAAATAGGCGCGGCCGGACGCACGCTGGTCGAAGCCGGCCGCGGCGCCTTGCAGCGCACCCTCGCCCTGATCGACGGCGACCTGCCGGCGCCGGAAACGCAAACGGCGCGGATCCGATCCGCGCCGTTCGGGGTCTGACGCCGCAGACGCTTACTGCGGCGGCGGTGTCGCCGCGCCGGTCCCGGTGGATGCACCGACGCTGTTGACGTCGACGGTCAGCTGGCGGTTCACGTCCTGCAGGTTGCCGATGTCGAGCGTGCCGGCGGCCTGTTCAAGCAGCAGACGGCTCTGCAGGAAGTTGTACTTGGCGAACGCGTACTGCTGGCGTGCCGAGAACAGGTTCTGCTGGTTGATCAGCACGTCAATGACGGTACGCGTACCGACTTCCAGACCGACCTGCGAGGCTTCGTACGCGCTGTTGGCCGAGACCAGGGCCAGGCGGCGTGCCTCGACCTCGGTGATGCCTGCGACGAGGCCCTGATAGGCGTTGCGCGTGTTGCGCTCGATCGCACGACGCTGCGCTTCGTACTGGTCGGCGGTGATGTCGCGCTGGGCGATCGACTGGCGCACGCGCGACTGGGTGAAGCCGCCGCTGAAGATCGGCACGGTCAGGGTGATGCCGATGCTGTTGGTTTCGCCGCGCTGTTCCACGGAGCCGAAATTCTGCTCTCCCCAGGTATCACTTCGACCGTAGCGGGCGCCGAGGTCGAGCGTGGGCAGATGGCCCGACTTCGCGGCGGTCACGCCGTACTCGGACGCGGTGACCTGATAGCGCAGTGCCTGCAGTTGCGGGTTCTGACCCAACGCGGTCGCCACCCAGGCTTCAGCGTCGCGGCCTTCCGGCAGCTCGGGCGTGAAATCGTCCGGCAGGCCGCGCAGGTCGCGGATTTCCGAACCGGTGATCTCGGCCAGCGCCTGGTAGGCGTCCTGCAGCGCGTTGCGCTGGACGATGGTGTTGGCGCGCGCACCGTCGTACTGGGCGCGGGCCTCGTGCACGTCGGTGATCGGCGCCAGGCCCACTTCGAGGCGCTTGTCGGCGAAATCGAACTGCCGCTTGAACGCGGCTTCGGCGGCTTCGGCGGCGGCCAGGGTCTCGGTCGCGATCAGCACGTCGAAGTACGCGGCCGCGGTGCGCGTGATCAGCGCATCGTTGTCGGCGTCGAGCTGGAAGTCCGCCGCCGTGCTCAGCGCGCGCTGCGAACGCAGCGTCGAGATCTGGCCCCAGTCGAACAGCACCTGGTTGGCGCTGACACCATAGCTGCGCGTGCGTGCGCGACCGGATACGCCGGCCGCGCGGCTGTCGGTCAGCGACGCGCTGCCGCCGATCTGCGGCAGCAGGGCGCCACGTGCCTGCACGGCGCCTTCCCGGGTCGACAGGCGCTGCGATTCGGCGATCGACAGGGTCGGATCATTGGTGCGGGCCAGCTCGTAGGTCTGGACCAGGTCGGCGGCCAACAGCGGGCTGGACGTCAGCGCCAGCGCAAGCGACAGAAACAGGGGGCGGCGGAACATCAGGAGATCCTTCGAACGATCAGAGAGAGAAACGCGGCACCGGAGCGGCACCCGCGAGATAGACGAGTTCGGTTTCGAACAACGATTCGATGGCCGGCGCGTTGACGTCGTCGCCTGTGCGCGTGGCCAGCACCGCTTCCATCGCCGGCGCCTGGCCGCGGACGATGAACATCCGGCCGCCGGGACGCAGCCAGGCCAGGAAGCGTTCGGGAATCGTGTCCACCGCGGCGCCGACGCAGATCGCATCGAACTGGCGGTCACTGTGCCAGGTGAACGCATCGGCGGCGATCACGTCGACGTTGGCGATGCCCTGCGCGGTCAACCGGTCGCGCGCGGCGTCGGCGAGATCGGCATGCCGCTCGATCGACACCACGTCGCGCGCCAGATAGCCCAGGCACGCGGCGAGATAGCCACTGCCGGTGCCGATCTGCAGCACGCTTTCGCCCTGTTCCAGACCCAGCGCCTGCAGTGCGCGACCTTCGAGCACCGGCTTGAGCATGGTCTCGCCATAGCCGATCGGCAGCTCCAGATCGCTGTAGGCGAGCGCCCGGCGCGCGTCGGCGACGAACGCCTCGCGCGGCACGCGGGAGATGGTCTCCAGCACGCGGGGGTCGAGCACGTCCCAGGGACGGACCTGTTGTTCCACCATGACCTCGCGGGCCTTGGCGTAGTCGATCGTCATCGTTGCGGTTTCCTTGTTCGCCAGCGCGCAATTCTAGCGGTCGCGGGCCGGGTCATCATCGCGGGGGCATTCGGGTTCACGCAGTGCCGGAAGTCACCGGCACCGACGGCATGGCGAGACGGGGTGATACAGAGACCGCCCGGCGCTCTCAGCGGCCGGGGCGGGCGCGTCCATAGGCGCGCAGGAACATGTCGACGGAGGCGTCCAGGTGCGCCCGACGCTGCGCGGCGCAGGCGCCGGCGTCCTCGCAGTCGAACACCATGCGCTGGTGCAGGTCGCCCTTGAGCAGCACGAAGAACTGCGCCGCGGCGGTGTCGACGCGCTCGGCATCGATGTCCAGATCACCGGTCTCCATGCGCCGGCGCAGCAGCGCGGCAAAGGCTGCCTGCACGCGCTCCGGACCGCTCTGCCAGAACCGCTGGGCCAGACGCTTTTCCACCATCTGCGGCGTGCACAGCAGGCGGTGGCCAGCAATCGCCTCGGGCGAACCGACCATCGCGAAGAAGGCTTCGGCCACCTCGCCCAGCCGCTGGCGGATCGGCGTGCCCGGGGAGGGTTCGAAGATCGAGGCCGGCATCTGCTGCTCGCAGTACGCGGCGGCGGCCTCGGTGAACAGCGCATCCTTGTCGCCGAAGTGGCTGTAGACGGTGAGCTTGGACACCCCGGCCTCAGCCGCGATCTGGTCCATGCTGACGCCTTCGTAGCCCTGTTGCAGGAACATGCGCTCGGCAGCCTCGAGGATCGCGGCGCGCTTGGCCAGATCCTTGGGACGGCCGGGGCCCGCCGTGCGCGATTCCGGAAGCGGTGCGACAGGGGCTGGGCGGCTGCTCATTCGCCTAATACTATACCAACGAGTTCTGAAAATATACGATACGCCTCCGTATCCCCTGCTCCGGGTCCTCCCATGTCCTGCGCCCGATCCGCTGTCCTGTCCCGTTCGTCCGGTCCGCTGGGGGCGGCGCTCTGCGCGCTGCTGGTGCTGGCAGGCTGCAGTCGCGATGCCACACCGCCCGAGGCACCGCGTCCGGTGCTCGTGGTCCGCCCGGCCGATCTCGCGGCGCGCAACGACCTGTCGTTCGCCGGCGAGATCCGCGCCCGTCAGGAAAGCCCGCTGGCCTTCCAGGTCGGCGGCAACCTCGTGCGCCGGCTGGTCGATGCCGGCGCCCAGGTCACCGAAGGCCAGGTGCTGGCCGAGATCGAACCCGGCGACCTGCGTCTGCAGGCGCAGTCGGCCCAGGCGCAGCTGGCAGCCGCCGAAGCCGAGTACGAGCGTGCGCGGACCGATCGCGCACGCTACGCCCAGCTGGTGGACCAGCAGCTGGTCAGCCGCTCGACGATGGACACGCAGGACGCGGCCTACAAGGCGGCGCTCGCCCAGGTGCGCGCGTCGCGTGCGCAGGCCGACGTCGCCGGCAACCAGGCCGGCTACACCCGGCTGCTGGCACCGCGCAACGGTGTGATCGCCAGCCGCCAGGCCGAAGCGGGCGAGGTGGTGGCCGCCGGCCAGCCCATCTACACGCTGGCCGGCGACGACGGCCGCGAGGTGGCGATCGCATTGCCGGAATCCGGGATCGACCAGTTCCGCATCGGCCAGCCGGCCGAGGTCACGTTGTGGAACCGTCCCGACGTGCGCCTGCGCGGCACGATCCGCGAGATCGCGCCCGCCGCCGACGCGCAGACCCGCACCTATGCCGCGCGCGTGGCGCTGGATGCGGGCGAAGACCGCGTCGAACTGGGCCAGAGCGCGCGGGTCTTCCTGCGGCCTGCCGGCAGCGGCGATGCCTTGAACGTGCCGCTGGCGGCGATCCAGCCCGGCGCCGATGGCGGCAAGTCGGTCTGGGTGGTCGATCCGGCCAGCCGCGCGCTGCAGCGGGTACCGGTCGAAACCGGCGACTACGGCGCGCAGTCGGTGCCGGTGCGCGCCGGCCTCACCGCCGACGCGCTGGTGGTCGCAGCCGGTGGGCATCTGCTGCGCGAGGGGCAGATCGTCGCACCGGTGGACCGCGACAACCGTCCGGTCGTGACCGCGCCTGCACCTGCGGAGGCCGGCGAGTGAACCGCCCGCCATCCGCGCTTCGCGCGATCGACTACCGGGGCATCCGCCTGCCACGTCCGGGCCGCAGCTTCGCTGCGCGGAGTGCGTCATGAGCCGCTTCAACCTGTCCGAATGGGCGCTGGGCAACCGCACCCTCGTCGTCTACCTGATGCTGGTCGTCGCCGTGGCCGGCATCTTTTCCTATGGCCGGCTGGGCCAGTCGGAGGATCCGCCGTTCACCTTCAAGGCGATGGTGGTCCAGACCCAGTGGCCGGGCGCCACCGCCGAGCAGGTCTCGCGCCAGGTCACCGAGCGCATCGAACGCGCGCTGATGGAAACCGGCGACTACGAATTCCTGCGTTCGTATTCGCGCCCCGGCGAATCGCAGGTGATCTTCTTCGCCCGCGATTCGATGCACTCCCGTGAGATTCCGGATCTCTGGTACCAGGTGCGCAAGAAGGTCGGCGACCTGCGCCCGCACCTGCCGCAGGACGTCATCGGTCCGTTCTTCAACGACGAGTTCGGCGACACCTTCGGCAATATCTACGCGCTGACTGGCGACGGCTTCGACTACGCGATCAAGAAGGACTACGCCGACCGCATCCAGCGCGAGCTGCAACAGCTGCCGGATGTCGGCAAGGTCGAACTCGTCGGCCTGCAAGACGAGAAGGTCTGGATCGAGGTCAGCAATACGCGGCTGGCGACGCTGGGCATCTCGATGGGCGCGGTGCAGCAGGCGCTGGCCGAGCAGAACGCGTTGGCGCCGGCCGGCTTCTTTGAAACCGGAGAGGCGCGGGTGCAGCTGCGCGTGGACGGCGCGTTCGAATCGGTCGAAGCCCTGCGTGAGTTCCCGATCCGCGCCGGCGACCGCACGGTGCGCCTCGGCGATATCGCGACGATCGAACGCGGCTTCGACGATCCCGCCGGGCCGCGCATGCGCTTCATGGGCGAGGACGCGATCGGCATCGCCGTGGCAATGCACGACGGTGGCGACATCCTCAAGCTGGGCCAGACGCTGGAAACCGGCTTCGCGCAGCTGCAGGAGACGCTGCCCGCCGGCATGGAGCTGCGCAAGGTGTCCGACCAGCCGCGTGCGGTGCGCGATTCGGTGGGCGAGTTCGTCAAGGTGCTCGCCGAGGCGGTGATCATCGTGCTGCTGGTGAGCTTCGTCTCGCTGGGCTTCCGCACCGGTCTCGTCGTCGCGGTGTCGATTCCGCTGGTACTGGCGATGACCTTCATCGCGATGGACCAGTTCAACATCGGCCTGCACAAGATCTCGCTGGGCGCACTGGTGCTCGCGCTCGGCCTGATGGTCGACGACGCGATCATCGCGGTGGAGATGATGGCCATCCGCATGGAGCAGGGCGACAGCCGGCTCGCGGCAGCCAGTTACGCGTGGACCCACACCGCGTTCCCGATGCTGACCGGCACCCTGGTCACCGCGGCCGGTTTTCTGCCGATTGCGACTGCTGCGTCGAGCACCGGCGAGTACACGCGCTCGCTGTTCGAAGTGGTGACGATCGCGCTGGTGGTGTCTTGGATCGCTGCGGTGCTGTTCATTCCGCTGCTGGGCGAGAAGATGCTGCCCGACCTCGCGAATCCGAAACCGCCGAAGCCCGGTTCGCTGCCCGCGCGCTGGTACGCCACGCGCACGCGCGCCGCGGATCGCTGGCCGGCATTCGCGTTCGCACTGGCGCCGCGCGATCCGCACGCGCACGACCACGATCCCTATCAGCGCCCGTTCTACCGGCGCTTCCGCGGCTGGCTGCACTGGTCGCTGACGCACCGCTGGCTGGTCATCGGCGCGACGGTGGCGCTGTTCGTCGCCTCGCTGCTGCTGTTCCGCTTCGTGCCGCAGCAGTTCTTCCCCGACTCGACGCGCATGGAATTGATGGTCGATGTCGAACTGGCCGAAGGCAGCTCGCTGCGTGCGACGGAAGCGGCCGCCGCGCGCCTCGATGCACTGCTCGACGGCCGCGAGGGCATCGAGTCGCGCGTGGCCTATGTCGGCACCGGCTCGCCGCGTTTCTATCTGCCGCTCGACCAGCAGCTGCCGCAGACCAACTTCGCCCAGTTCGTGGTCACCGCCACCGACGTCACCGCGCGCGAGCGTCTGCGCACCTGGCTGACCGACGAGGTCGCCCCGGCGTTTCCGGAACTGCAGTTGCGCGTGACGCGACTGGAGACCGGGCCGCCGGTCGGCTATCCGGTGCAGTTGCGCGTCTCCGGCGAACACGTGGAGCGCGTGCGCGAGATCGCGCAGTCGATCGCCGGCCGCGTGCGCGACAACCCGCATGTCACCAACGTCAATCTGGACTGGGACGAACCCAGCCGTGTCGTGCGCCTGGTTGTGGACCAGGGGCGCGCACGCGTGTTCGGCGTGAGCTCGCAGCAGCTGGCGCAGTTCCTGTCGAGTTCGCTGTCGGGCATGCAGGTCAGCACCTATCGCGAAGGCAACGAACTGATCGGCATCGTCATGCGCGGCCCCGAGGACGAGCGTGGCCAGCTCGACATGCTGGCCAGTCTCGCCGTGCCGACATCGAGCGGACAGTCCGTGCCGCTGGGCCAGGTGGCGCGACTGGAATCGACGTTCGAGGACGGCATCATCTGGCATCGCGATCGCCTGCCGACGATCACTGTGCGCGCCGATATCCGTGGCGACACGACGCCGCCCACAGTCGTCGCGCAGATCCTGCCGACGCTCGACGAGATCCGCGCCGCGCTGCCGCCGGGCTATCGCCTGGAGACCGGCGGCACCGTCGAGGATTCCGGCAAGGGCCAGGATTCGATCAAGGCCGGCCTGCCGCTGTTCCTGTTCGTCGTCGTCTCGCTGCTGATGCTGCAGCTGCGCAGCTTCTCGCGGACCGCGCTGGTGCTGCTGACCGCGCCGCTGGGCATGATCGGCGTGACGCTGTTCCTGCTGGTGTTCCGGGTGCCGTTCGGCTTCGTCGCGATGCTCGGCACGATCGCGCTGGCCGGCATGATCATGCGCAACTCGATCATCCTGGTGGACCAGATCGAACAGGACATCGCGGCCGGACACGCGCGCTGGGATGCAGTGATCGACGCCACCGTGCGCCGTTTCCGGCCGATCGTGCTGACCGCACTGGCCGCGATCCTGGCGATGATTCCACTGTCGCGCAGCGTGTTCTTCGGGCCGATGGCGGTCGCGATCATGGGCGGGCTCACCGTTGCCACGCTGCTGACGCTGACCTTCCTGCCGGCGCTCTACGCCGCGTGGTTCAAGGTGCGCGAGGACGAGCCGCCGCGCGCGCCGTAACGCGCTCACGGCAGCCAGAGTTTCTCGAGATCGCGCAGCCCGAATTCCGCCGGGGATTCGGGCTGCAGGATGCGATCGCCATCGCCGGTTGTGGCCAGGTCGACGTCGTGCATCAGCACGCGCGCGCGCCGGCGCAGGCAGTGGAACACCCGCACCCGCGGCTTGAGCAGCGCACCCGGCGCCTGTTCGATCACCACGGCCAGCTGCTGCGACTGCAAACGCACGAGCGTGCCCACCGGATAGATACCCAGGCTCTTGACGAAGGCCTGGAAGATCGCGGGATCGAAGTGCCCGGTCCACGACGCCATGCGCCGCAGCGATTCCGCCGGACACCAGCCGCGCTTGTACGGGCGATCGGACGTGATCGCGTCATAGACATCGCAGACCGCCGCCATGCGTGCCATGCGCGAGATGCGCTCGCCCGACAGCCGCGCGGGATAGCCCGAGCCGTCCATCTTCTCGTGGTGATGCAGGGCGATGTCGAGCGCGGCCGGGTCATCGACGCCGCTGTCGACCAGCAGGCGGTGCCCGTCTTCCGGATGCCGGCGCATCGCGCCGTACTCGGCTTCGGTCAGGCTGCCCGGCTTGTTGAGCACGGCCAGCGGCGACATCGCCTTGCCCATGTCGTGCAGCAGCCCGCCCTTGGCCGCGGCGTGCACCTCGTCCTCGGGCAGGCCCAGCTGGCGCGCGAGGGCCGCCATCAGCCCGGCCACAGCCATCGAATGCAGATAGGTGTAATCGTCGGCGGTCTTCAGCCGCGCGACGCTGATCAGCGCGTGCGGATTGCGCAGCACCGAGGCACAGACCGCCTCCACCAGTGGCGTCGCTTGGCCGGTGTCCACGCTGCGCCCCAGCCGCGCCTCGCCGAACATCGCCTCGACCAGGGCGCGGCCTTCCTCAAGCAGCGTGCGCGCCTGTTTGACCTCGGCCTCGAAGCTGCCTTCGGGCACGGTGCGGGGCGCGTGTGTGGTCACAGGCGTCGTGGGGGACCCGGGTGCGTCATCGACGGGCGTGCTGTCAGTTGACGACGTGGCAGTCGATGCGGCGCGCGCTTGAGGTTCGGGCGCGGCATCGAGCCCCTGACTGATGTCGATCACCAGCGTCTCGACCCCGCTCGCACCGATTCGCGCCACCGCATCGGCATCAGCCAGGAACGAGCTGCGCCAGAACGGGTGATCGAGCCACGAGCCGGACAGGCGCTGGACGAACATTCCCGGGCGAAGCTGGTCGGTACGGATCGTGCGGAGCATCGGGCGTCGGTAGCGGCGGGCGGGACGTTCTGGGCGTCCGCGCCGTCGCGATGCCGGCAGGACGCCGTCCGCAGACAGGCGCGCCGATAGGCAACTGGAACGATGGACCCCGCGTCCCTATCGGCGCCGCCGCGCTCAACTTGAGACGCCTGACGGGCGCTGGGAGACGGTGCATGCAATCGCAGGTGATGTACAGGCGCATCGTGCCGCCAGCCGAGCATGCCTTGCCTGCGACAGGCGCGTATCCGCGGCAGTGGGACTGCGGCGTGAGGCCTTTCGGCGCCTGGGCCCTGCTGGCGATGCGCAGTGTCCGGATCGGACGCACGCAGTCCGCAGTCCGATCCGTATCGCCGTCAGTCGGGTGCGTCTGCCTTGCCGAGCTGCACGACCTGGTAGACCGCCACATTGTGTCGGCCGAGTTCGCGCACGATTTCCGGGACCAGCTGCACCGGCACCGTGACCACATGGCCATGCGGGCGGTCTTCGATCACCAGCGCCGTCGACGCCATCGCCGGAATGTCGTGGCGTCGCGCGCTCAGGAAGGTTTCGATGACGCCACGCCCGAAACTCGCGTGATCGCCAATCTCGAGGTATACGCGGTAAAGCGTGTCCGTGCGGTCCATCGGAGTGCCGGCCGTGTAGGTGTCGTGCATGTGTCGCCTCGATGACCGGAATGCACCGCCGGCGGCGGATGCAACGACGATGGTGCTTCGACGTCTCGGCGCATGCAATCGCGCATGGTGGGTCGCCTGCGAGGCGGCTCGCATCGTGATGTCGAGGCAGCGCATCCGTGTACGCGAGATGCCGGGAGCAATACTGGAATTACAGGCGCCCGGCGCCGACATCGACAAGGTTGATGGCCGCTTTCGTGGGCGCCTTGGCACGTCGCCTGCGCGAGCGCGCCGTCGGCTCGATCCGAAACGCGGAGTGCTGCCGGCCTTACAGGCGCATGCCCAGCCAGATGACCGCTTCGGTCGACGCGGACACGACCGGCCTGAGCAGCCTCGACCAGGCGTCCGTCTCCGCCAAGTGGCCCGCCGATGCATCGTGATGCTGCTGCTCTTCGGCGACGATGTCGGCGATCGCCATCACGGCGGCCGGATCCACATCGCGCAGCGTGACCAGCTGGTGTTCGAGGTGGCGCAGCACCACGCTTTCGACCGCCACGGTCGTCGCCGCGATGGCGCGGGCGCCGCACACGCCGGTGACGATGCCCAGCACATAGCCGCCGATACCGCACGGCCAGTAGCTGCGGCAGCGCGGCCGGCCCCGACGACGCAACTCATCGCCAAAGAGTGCGCGGTGTCGCTGCTCGTCCGCTCTGAACGCCTGCAATGCGGGCACCATCTCGGGCGCGGTGATCCGGGCCATGTGGATCTGCGCCGTATAGATGCAGACCGCGCCATGTTCGCCTGCATGGTTGACCTTGAGAATGCGGCTGCCGAGGTCCGTGCCGACCTCGGACCGCGCTGCTGTCTGTCTGCTCATCGCGCCGTGCCCATCGTGTTCCCTTGTCCCGTCACCCGCGGACACGGGTGGCCGGTGCGCGTCCTGATCGAGCCGTTGAAGGACGGGCCCAAAAGTCCAACACGCGTTTAGCACCGAGTGTCCGCACGGGCCGACCCTTCCGCCGGCTGCGATACCGGGTGCGGGTCCGCAAGTGTGCGCACCATCAGCACCAGGGACACGGCCATCGCAACGTCGAGTGATCGCTGCAACAGACCGCGCCAGGGTGCGACCTCTGGCTGGACCATGGCCACGAACACCACCGGAAACGCGGCGCCGGTCAGCAGCAGAAAGCCGCGCCGCATGCGGAAAGGCCTGAAACCCGGGGCCACCGAGACGAGCGCGATCCCGATCCCCATGCCGAAGTACGCAAGCACCGCAAGCAGGTTGTGCCAGCGTTGACTCGGTGAGCCGTCGAGCGGGCAGCCAGCATCGCAGGGCGCGATGGCCCCCAGAAAATAGGAGAACGGAAGCGCCCACAGAAGCCAGAACCCTAGGCGACTGGTGCCCGAAACCCGTGTGATGGGCGCTGCAGCGATCAGGAACGCCGCCAGAAGCGCGGTACTCGCGACGAAGCCCACGTAGGTGAGCGTGCCTGCCCAGGCAGTTCCGGTCGCGTTGTATTCGCTGACGAAATTGGACAGCTGCGAGTAGCCGGGCTTCAGGGCCGCGCCAATGCAGTAGAAGCCCGCCACGTACGCGATGCTCGCGCCCAGCAGCAGGCGGGCGAGCTGCGCCCTGTTGAGGCGCGTTGCGCGCATCACGAGACCACCTGGCAGTTCAGCGAGGTCCTGCCGGGTGACGGCATCCGCTTGAGCGCATGTCGAAGCCTTACAGCCATGGCGCGTCGCCGAGTACGACCTTCCGGTAATAGCTGGTGTTTGCGCGGATCATGTACAGCGCCGCGAAGCCATAACCGATGCCGCGCGAGAACTTGCCGAGGCCGATGGCATCGAAGAGCAGGACTAGCGCAATGGCCATGATCAGGAACAGCACAGCCTGGCGCCACAAGCCTTTGGCAACGTAATAGAACGGCCCGAAGATGAAAGCGAGGAAGTTTGAGTTCAGCCTAAAGCGCTCGCCGAACGGAAGGTCCCGGAAGCGCGGCAGATCCGGGCCGCCCGCCTTGTCGATGAGCCTGAACCTGCGTTTCCAGGTTTCCGAGACATCCAGTCGCGCGATCGGATCGTCCGTCGGCTTCGGCGGGATTCGGGGCGAGGGCGGAGCGAGGGGCGGAATGCTGGATCCGTATGAATTGTATGGATCGCTCACAAAGACTCCTTTCCATGTGGGTGAAGCCAGGCCGCAAGACGGCATGGCCGTGGAGCGTCGGACGCGCGCAGGAAGCTCGCGTCCGCGGGCGTACAGCCGGCACGGCTCACGACGACAGGGCGAGTGCGGGGCCGGCGAACAGGTGCCGACAGCGCACCCGGTCAAGACAACCGCGTGGATTGCAGAAGGTGGAGCATCCCCAAGCGCCGCGGACAGACAATCCCGGCAACGCCAGCACTATGTACCGCGCGGCGCGTGCCCCGTAAAGATCGGAGCGGAGTTGGCCCATCGCTGCTGTGTCAGGGCGCTCGGGCACGCAAGCAGCGGGCAACGACGACGCGGCGCCGGCCCGCGCAACCCTCTGCATGAAAGGCCTGATGTGTCCGAGCAGCGGACGCGCGAAGGGTGGGCGTTCGCGGGGCGCCAATAAGTGATCGCGCGCGGCCCATCATGGCGACCGGAAGTCGCCGCGTGTGCGCGGCCCCTTCATTGAGACGGCGACATGCCGGCCTGATCAGACCTGCTGCTGGAAGGCAAGGTGGTAGCCGTTGCAGTCGCGGATGCCGAATTCTCTCGAACCATAAGGCATGTCCTGGAGCGGCCAGACCACGTCGGCCTTGTCCTGGACCAACGCAACGTAGTCATCCACGTTCGGCACCGTGAAGTAGAGCGTTCCGGAAAAGCCCGGCGAGCTTCCCCAGGGATGGTTAGCCGTGAAGATGAGGGTGCCGCCCGACTGCGTGACGGTGAGCGTGCCCTCCGCCGTATCCCGCACGTCGAAGCCGAGCACGGATTGATAGAACTGACGGGTCGCGCCGAGATCCGGAGCGTGCAGGAGCGCTGTCAGGGGCATGTATCACTCATCGGTTGGTGTGGCGCCTGATTGGATACACCAAAGTCGGCTCGGCTTGATCAAATGGCTGAGCCGCCTTGCGGGTATGTGCGCGTGACGTCATCGGCGACGCAAAAGGAAGTAGGCGGGGATCCCGAACATCAGCACAGCGCCGAGCGCCATGAACACCATCCATGACCAGCGTTGCGACAAGAACAGAAACAGTGCGAAGCCGACTGCATAGATGATGGCATGACCAAATAATTCACCGAAGAAAGAACCGCCGTCCGCGTCCTTCGATTCCCGGGAATCGCTCCTGCGGTAGGTTCGAAGAAATTCAAGATCTTCCGGCTTCATGGGGTGATCTCGGGTCCGAGTTGAGTCGCGCGACGAATTCGCGTTTGGTGCCCATTGAACGGATCAATGGCCTGCTGCCGCAAGTTTCTGGCGTGTGCCGGTGCCGGACATCACTGTAAAAGCGCCGATACGAGGCGAAGGCCATGTCGGCGTCCGTCATCGTGCGGATCTGCCCTGGATCGTGGGCGCACAGAAGTGCTTCTCCCCGTGCCGGCATAGCGAGTTCCGTAACCGGAAGTGTTTGAGCGCATCCATCTGGAACCTGACGCCAGGATCCCCCGACTGCGTTGCGAAGCCAGATCGACTTCAACGAACTGTCAGGCTGCTGGCCCCCGGTTTGCGTCCCTGTACTCCCGGATCGCGATAGGCAGCAATAGAGCGCCGATCAAGACGAGCGCGATTGACCCCATCAGGATCGCAGGGCCGACCCAGGCCGGCGAGGTTTTGAGAACCGCACCCAGAATCCCGCCCATCAAGGTGCCGATCACACCCGCGCAAAGCGAAATCGCGGACAGCAGGATCATCCTGCGACCTGATAGTGCCTTGTCGTTCCCGATAAGGGCTCTCCTGCGTTCGAATGTCTGAGTGAAGCTGTGCCGTGAAGCGGCGCCGGATCGAATGACTCGTCAGGGGTCTTGGCCGGATGCATCGGCAGGTTTGTAAGCGATGCTGATGGACCCAAGAAGCGAGTACACCCAGAGTCCGAAGGTGGCTGCAGAGCCGATCAACAACGTGAAGGCAGCCGTCAGGAACAAACCGATGAAGGGCGCAGACACGATCGCCACCCATCCGTGCAGCGGCTGATTGTTCCAGAACAGTGTGTCCATTCCCAAGGCTGCCATGCAGCCCATGAGGATGGTGAAGGGTACGAACGAAAAGAGCAGTCCTACGCCAACGAGCTTGAAAACCGTTCCAACGGAGAGCTTCTTGATTTCAAATGCCTGCATGTGGTTTCCCAAGAACCCGAATCCCGAACTGAGCCGAAGCAAGAAGCGGCATCGGTTCGAATGAATTGTTAGCTGCGACCGTTCCGGCCCTTCGTTCTCAAAGCTTGCGCAACTGCAGATCCCGTCGCAAGCATCCCAAACACTACGGGTATTCCCATTGCGGCCACTCCGAAGATCATGGGGCCAGTCATCGCAAGTCCGACCAGCGAGCATCCCATCAACGCTCCGCCGGCAACAATGATGTGCCTGGTTCGCACGAACGCGGACACGATGGCTCCGCCAGCTATCAACACGATCCAGGTGATGTATGCAGGATCCATCGCAACTAACGCCCCCGTTCTGCCGGCGCCGCAGGCGTTCGGAGGCCGCGGCCTGTCAGCCATTCAAAGGCCTTGATAGACAACTTGTGCACTCGCCGTATCCATTGGCCACGATGGCTCATCGTCCCCGGTTTCCCCTGTCTTGAGGCGGACGAGTGCGTGACCAGGCTGCTGCAATACCGCGAACCCGACGGAGAAGCGTTGGCCAATCATGTGCCTCAAATACGCTGCACCATATCTTTCATCGCCCTGCATGGCGTCAGAATATGGCGAAGCGCCTGCCTCCATCTTCCAGCCGAACATGCCAAAGCTGTCCAGCGGACTGCAGATCACCCACTGCGCATCGCAAACAGCGGCGAGAAAGATCTCAGCTGTCTTCTCAAGTGACTCAGAGATCGGACTCATGGCCAACGCCCGAATAAACCGCGTAACGAAGCGTCGTCGGCTTGAATGAATTGTTAGGCTCCAACCGCATGAGGCTTACTCCGGTAGTGGCTGGAAACTTCATGAAAGAGCCACACCTGTTAAAGCCGCCGCCGCAACAAGTTGAGCCACGATGACGGCCCAGAACAGCCAGGGTTGCTCCGAGCGGTTGACTTGAATAAATGCGGGATACCAAAGAATGCGGCCAGAGCGAATCGCGAGAATGGTGACCAGTGCAAGTAGGGAGGCCGACAGAAAGAGAACGATTGTTGTGAGTGCTGGATTCATGCGGTTCGAAATTTGGGACCTGACGCCTAAATTAAGCCACGCCGCGAAGCGGCGTCGGATTGAATGAATTGTTAGCGCTCATGCCACGTTGTCAACGTATCCGCCGATGCGCGCCAAAACCCATCTCTCGAATGCCGGTTCAAGTTGATCAAAGTACTCAGTGTGTATGTTTGCTGCTCGTTCCTTCCAGTTTACTTCGTACCGATTACCACGCCTAAGAAGAAATACTCCTTCTCCCCCGGGCTCTTCCTCAACAAATGTGTCGATTCCACGTGATCGCGCTTCATGAATAATTTCATCGGCGGACGCAGTCCAAAGTCTCTTTAGCTCAGAAGGTCCGTTGCCAAAGTACCGATTATTGAGTGCCCAGATTGCATTGCTGAGCACAGCTTCGATCTGTTCTTCTTTCGGAATGAAACTAATCATCATGAGAGCTAACGCTTGAATTAAGCCGTGCCGAGAAGCGGCATCGGATTGAATGAATTGTTAGGCCTGCTGCCAGACCTCGGGGGAGCAGAATGCATAGAGAAACACAACCAAGTCGATTGGAAAAACAAGCGCCGTGTTGATCAAGTAGGCAATGAGACCGGTTTTGGTGCCGTGCTCCGACTGCAGTGAGGATATGAATCTGCGCGACCAGAGCAGGCTACCAACACTTGCGGCGAAGAACACCGCCCAGAACCACTGGTGCAGGATTGGCTTTTCAACCAAGTACCCATAGCACGCTACAAACATGAGCCCGCTAGAAAGGGCGAGGAGCAGGCCGCCCCAGGTCTTTCTTGCACCCTTGCCGGCTATATCAGCCTGGATGCTGCTAAGGCGCAACAATAGGCCATACAGGTACAGCAGAGAGAACAGCGAGACATAGATGGCGAACGCTACGCGCATAGTCCGAATGCAGGTCTAACGCCCGAATTAAGCCGCGCCGCGAAGCGGCGTCGGCTTGAATGAATTGTTAGGGCGCATAGCAAAATACTCATCTGTACGAGGCATGGGATTTTCTGACTTCAATATTACCAAGTCCAAGTGTCTCCAAGAACACGGATATAGCTGTAGGTAGAGCATCATTTGTTGGTCCAAGGATTATCTCGGAAATTGGGTGATTGCCGCTTGGATCGACATAACTCAGATCAACATGAGGAACAGGGACTGAACCGCGCATTGAAAATTTTATTGGCTGAGGCTCAAAATCATTACCGAAGGAGGTGCCCCCGGAGTCCTCGAGCTTCAGGAAGCTATTACTTTCAACAAAATTAACCGCGTGAATCAATCTAACCTCTTGCTCCTCAGCAAAAGAGGGGTTTTTCAGTGCAGCTAGATCGCAAGAGAAAGTGGCGCATACCCTGAAAAAGTCATCAGTACTCTCGGGCTCTTCTTTGTGAACTTCACTAAGGGCAGAAATAAATTGTCCAATATCACGCTCCTGCTGCTCTGCGTCATACAGCACACGCAACGGCCTCGCTGCAAGACGACACAGGGCATCAGCCTTGAAGCCTACAAAGAAGCCAGAACCGTTTTCCGCATACGCCCTCCATTGGCTTAGTGTGTCGCCATTCAAGGAGAAGCAAGCGGCTAGTGGAAGAATGCTGAGGGATGATGATGAAATGATTTGGTCAATAGAATCCAGGAATTCTTTGCCGAGACGTTCAAGTGAATTGCCGGCGGCGCGTTCCCATCGGTGATAGCCCCAGTGCATCTCCATGAAATCGTTCATTGAGAAGATGTCGGAGAAGCGTATCGTCTTATTGGCGCAGATCGCCAGAAAGGTTTCCGGAGAGCAGTAGTGATACAGGATCTCGGTCTCGGCAGGTTTATACTGTCTTTCAAAAAGCATGTGAAGTTTCCAAAGCGCCCTAGCGCCTAAGTTAAGCCGACCCGCGAAGCGGGTTCGGCTTGAATGAATTGTTAGGGCGCGACGCCCATGAGTCTGGCGCACTTTTGCCACCCCGGCATATCCGACAAATCGAGCCGAGAGACTTCGGCGCTGTGGTACTCCGGCAGCTCGATGTGCAGAAGTACCCGCAACAGAATGATTGGCTGGTTGAATGCGTAACGAAGTAAGGCGTGAAGAAGTGCCTCATGTTTGTGGATCAGTGTAGTGATAGCAACGCGATCGTTGTGCGGGCATAGCGCGAACTCGGAATCTCCAGTCTCTGAAAGGAAATGCGATAGGCTGTCTGCGGCAGGATGAGTAACTTGACATAGCGAGCCATAGATGGCGTGTGCTTGAGCGAGTCCGAGTTTCTCCAGCTGGCCTATGTAAGCTCTCGCGCTCTTCGCCGAGTGCGAAGGTGGCGCAACCTCATCTTTCGCCAGCTTACGGCCGTGTGAGAAGTGGATTAGTTGGTCTTCAAGCTCTCGGCTGGTGATGATCTGACTGGACTTCAAGTTTAGCGCGTCATTAACAGCACCCCTGTTCTCTGCAAGAAATGGGGCCGCGCCTGCCACACCAGATAAAGAGTCTGCAGCAGATTCAATAAGAGACCGCAAGTTTGCGCAGAATGGCAGATATAGGTTCTGTTCGCGAGCGACGTGCACACCATTTACCCACTGAGCCGAGCGGAGTATCGAGCTTGCGGCTGCGAAGTGCGCCCGGCCCACGAGCTCATGCCAGTAAATGCGTTGCGCTCGACCGGTATCCTGAACGATGAGCTGCTCGAAGTTTTCCGGCGGGAAGAACTTGTATTTGACCGATCGTGCGCTCAGTTCCAACTCTATTCGGGAGGCGAGTGATGCGAAGTTCTCGGCGCCGTGCCCGAATATTTCGTTGATTGATGGAGATGACGACATAGTTTTCGAGCGCCCTAACGCCCGAATTGAGCCGACCCGAGAAGCGGCTTCGGCTTGAATGAATTGTTAGGCCCGGACTTCAGGAGCCTAAGCCGATCAGTTGTCTAGTGATAGAGGTGCCAAGTTCTTTTAGAAGGCTGATCGAGATGTCGCCACCGACCTCGGCTGACTTCGCTTTAACTCTACGCCAGACGGTGTCGCTCCTCACACTCTCAATGAAGTCATGACCTGAAGGGGTAAGTCTTGTAACCATCACTGCAGCCGGAACAGTCGGGTCTATGTTCCCGACGGAGTATCTGACAGTTCCGACCGCCAGTCCGGAGTCAACAATCTGTGCTAAGTGGTAGCTCACTTGATCAGAGGTGTATCCGTCCACCGCATGGTTCGAGCTGATCGCTCGGTCAGCGCTTTCAAGATCGAGCATGAGCGCTCTTAGCAGTTCATTCTCACGTCGCACGACTCTCCCCCTCGGGCCTAACGTCCGAGATAAGCCGACTGGCGAAGCCAGTTCGGCTTGATTGAGTTGTTAGGCCTTGCCTAGGGACCTACCAATTGGATACGCAGGGCTTGCCACTCTGCCCAGCAACTGTTGGGATCGACATCCTTGTAGCCCTGCACCTCTTCGAGGCGGTTCTTGTCGCCGGGAACGACGGTGACCGTTGAGTTGTCTCTTACTGCCAAGACCTCAGACTCTGTCAGGGCACTACCTTTTCTTTTCTCTTCGGCGAGCAATTTGGATGCTAAGGAGGGAATAAAGGCAATTGTGAGGTTCTGCGGATTTGGTCGCGAGGCAAGCTCTGCGTAGCCCCCAACGTTTAGGAGTTCAAGGTTTTCGCCAGGTGCAGCCATTGCTACTCCGCTCAATAGGTAAGTGGTTAAAAGGTGGGTGAGCCGCATAAGTGAGCGCAAGGCCTAACGCCTGAATTAAGCCGTGCCGCGAAGCGGAATCGGCTTGAATGAGTTGTTAGGCATTGCTGCCCAGAACACCTACTCGTCCGCGGAGCCAACCGCTGGCTTCTTCCTGGCGAATAAAATCATCTATCTTCTGTTTGGTAGCAGCGTCAAGCTCGGAAAGAAGATGATTGAACACACGAATTGTCGACTCATCTGGCGTGTCTTTTCCATTGGCAATTGAGACGAGAAAGTCTCCAGCCCAATCCGGCAAGGTCTTGATGAGACGAGGTAGCTCTTGGACGAGTGCCTTGCAGTACGGGATCTCTCCAAACCGCCAAGCGGCATGCCCGGCTATCTGATAGGCACCATAGTCGTTCTCTGCCTGAAACGACTCGACTACCGCCAGCGCATACTCAAAACCTTCAGTTCCTTGAAGGGCGTCGAGCATCTCCATATAGCGGTTGAATCGAGTTTCCCTTTCATCCCATCCGACCGAATCATCTTCATCCTGCACGATGTTACCAACGTGCAGAAGTTCTGCTCTCCATTCTTCGAACTTCCGTTTCGTGTCCATGCAAGGCCTAACGCCTAAGTTAAGCCGCGTAACGAAGCGGTGTCGGCTTGAACGCATTGTTAGGCCTCAACTCCGCGCAACTTGGCAAGGAATCTGTGGAGATGTGGGTCAGTACGATGGAGCGGCGCCTCTGAGAACGGGAACCACTTTGCATCGTGAAACTCAGAAGGATCAAAGTTGATCGGGCTGGCGCGATCTGCAGTGACAGCGTACCAAAGCGAAACATCAATGTGACCCGAGGTTAGGCCGACGGTCTCTGTCACGGTGACCATCCGAGGTTGACCAACTTGGTCTAGATGGATGTCAATGCCAAGCTCTTCTTTGAGCTCACGGACCACCGTGAGTCGCGGATCTTCATCAGGCTCGACATGCCCACCAGTTGGCAACCAAAGCTCAGCGTTCTTGTGATCCACTAGCAGAATGTTTTCGTCACAAACCAGGGCGAAGTACGAAACTAGATGCTTAGGTGGCACGGCAGGCTTCTCAACGCGGAAAAGCGGCGCTCCTGACTCAACCCAAGCGAGTGCGTCACGTAGATGCTCCATTTCCAGAGCATCATGGGGCTTGATCGCCAATAGTTCCGAGTGCACGCGGTCTTTCATCTGAGGCCTAACGCCTGAATTAAGCCGCGCCACGAAGTGGCGTCGGCTTGAATGAATTGTTAGGGCTATTGTTCGGTAACCATGCTTTTCGCGCATTGACACATACAGTCGATGATCTCTTTCTCGAACAAGGCGATGTTGTTCGGATGTTTTATATGGGCACTTGCATAGCAGCTGTCAAAACAGTGTCTAATATTTATTGGCGATCCTTCTCTAACTTTGTCTACAGCAACTCCGGCGCAGTTCGCATAGTTAGTAATGATGTTGTCGGAACTTGCGTCGGCCTTCTGCTCTGAGACACCAAATTGCTTCTGGAGCTGTTTGGAAATGTAATCAAAAGCGTCCAATGGCATAGCAATCTCCTTAGTATTCCTAACACCAAGTAGCGCTCAAAAAGCGCGATATGCACGGATGATCTTTGACCCGCCTATGTCTGTCAACGCAGAAGAACGCACGTCGACTCAAGTAATTACCTGATGCCGTAGGCAGCAACTGCTCGCGTAGCGTCCGGTGCTTGTCGAAGGAAATGCGCTGTTGTGCACGAATCGGCTCGAATGTGGGATATGCACCGGACGATCGTTCGCCAAGGCTGATCTACGCGGTGCGGGCGCGCTTGCGGGTGCGGCACTACAGCATCCGGACCGAACAGATCTACGTCGGCTGGATCCTGCGATTCATCCGCTTCCATGGTCGTCGCCACCCGCGCGAGATGGGCGCTCCGGAGGTCGAGGCCTTTCTCTCCTCGTTGGCGGTCGAGGGGCGCGTGGCGGCCAGCACACACAACCAGGCGTTGTCGGCATTGCTGTTTCTGTATCGCGAGGTGCTGGACATCGAATTGCCGTGGATGGCCGATGTCGTGCGCGCCAAGCGTCCGCGGCGACTGCCCACGGTTCTGTCGGAAGACGAGGTGGCGCGGCTGCTCGCGCAGATGGACGGTCGCGCTTGGCCGGTCGCCTCGCTGCTCTACGGCACCGGAATGCGACTGCTCGAAGGTCTGCGCCTGCGCGTACAGGATCTCGATCTCGTCCGGCGGGAGATCGTGGTCCGGGATGGCGAGGGGGTCGGGACCGGCGCACCATGCTGCCGACGTCCCTCGTCGAGCCGCTGGAGCGCGAACTGCTGCGAACGCGCATGCTCCACGAGGCGGATCTTGCAGCGGGTTTCGGCCGCGTATGGTTGCCGTATGCGCTTGAACGCAAACTGCCAAACGCGGCCGCGGCTTGGGGTTGGCAGTACGTGTTCCCGGCGCCGCGCCGAAGCACGGATCCGCGCGATGGCGCGGAGCGCCGGCACCACCTGGATGACGGCATGCTGTCGCGCGTGCTCAAAGGCGCGTGCACGCGTGCGGGCCTGGTCAAGCGTGTGTCCGCACACACACTGCGCCATTCCTTTGCCACCCACCTCATCGAACGTGGACAGGATATCCGTACGGTGCAGGAACTCCTGGGCCACAAGGACATTGCGACCACGCAGATCTACGTGCATGTGCTGGGGCGCGGCGCGAATGCCGTGGCCAGCCCGCTCGATCGCCTGCCGCCGCCTGTCGGGACGTCACACCGCGCGGCGGTGAGGTGTCAGTCGCCGAGCAGGGCGCGATCGCGTACCGCGCCCTTGTCGGCACTGGTGGCGAGCAGGGCGTAGGCCTTGAGCGCTGTGCTCACTTGGCGCGGACGCGCGTGTTTCGGCTTCCAGCCTTGAGCGCGCTGCGCGCTACGGCGTGCGTCGAGCTGCGCATCGTCGACGAGCAGCGCGATCGACCGCGCGGGAATGTCGATCCGGATGCGGTCCCCGTCGCGCACCAGGGCGATCGTGCCGCCGGCCGCGGCTTCCGGTGAGACATGCCCGATCGACAGGCCCGAGGTGCCGCCGGAGAAGCGGCCGTCGGTCAGCAGCGCACACTTCGCGCCCAGACCTTTCGACTTCAGGTAGCTGGTCGGATACAGCATCTCCTGCATGCCCGGGCCGCCCTTGGGACCTTCGTAGCGGATCACCACGACGTCGCCGGACTGGACCACGTCATCGAGGATGCCGGCGACGGCGTCCTCCTGGCTTTCGAACACGCGCGCCGGGCCTTCGAAGACATGGATCGATGCGTCGACGCCGGCGGTCTTGACCACGCAGCCGTCGGCGGCGAGGTTGCCGGTGAGCACGGCGAGGCCACCTTCGGCCGAGTAGGCGCTCGCGACATCGCGGATGCAGCCGCCCACGCGGTCGGCGTCGAGCGTGTCCCAGCGCGTCGCCTGGCTGAAAGCGGTCTGTGTGGGGATGCCGGCCGGGCCGGCGCGGAAGAAGGTGTGCACGGCGTCGTCGTCGGTGACGTCGATGTTCCAGCGCGCAATGGCTTCGCCGAGGGTGGCGGCGTGCACGGTCGCGACATCCGTATGCAGCAGACCGCCGCGCGCCAGTGCGCCGAGGATGGCAGGAATGCCGCCGGCGCGATGCACGTCCTCGACGTGGTAGTCGGGCGAGTTCGGCGCGACCTTGCACAACTGCGGCACGCGGCGCGACAGGCGGTCGATGTCGGCCATCGTGAAGTCGACCTCGGCCTCCTGCGCCGCGGCCAGCAGATGCAGGATCGTATTGGTCGAACCGCCCATCGCGATGTCGAGCGTCATCGCGTTCTCGAACGCCGCGAAGGTTGCGATGCCACGCGGCAGGGCGGTCGGATCCTCGCCGCCGTACCAGCGGTGGCACAGTTCGACCGCGGTGCGGCCGGCGCGCAGGAACAGCTGTTCGCGGTCGGCATGGGTGGCGAGCAGCGTGCCGTTGCCGGGCAGTGACAGGCCCAGCGCTTCGGTCAGGCAGTTCATCGAGTTCGCGGTGAACATGCCCGAACACGAGCCGCAGGTCGGGCAGGCGCTGCGTTCGACCGCGGCGACCTCGGCATCGCTCGATGCGGGATCCGCTGCCATCACCATCGCATCGACGAGATCGAGCTTGCGTCCCGCCTCGCCGTTCGCGAGCCGGGTCTTGCCGGCCTCCATCGGGCCGCCGGAGACGAACACCACCGGCACGTTGAGCCGCAGCGCGGCCATCAGCATGCCGGGCGTGATCTTGTCGCAGTTGGAAATGCACACCAGGGCGTCGGCGCAGTGCGCATTGACCATGTATTCGACGGCGTCCGCGATCAGTTCACGGCTCGGCAGCGAATACAGCATGCCGTCGTGGCCCATCGCGATGCCGTCGTCGACGGCGATGGTGTTGAACTCCTTGGCCACACCGCCGACACGTTCGATCTCGCGGGCCACCAGCTGGCCCATGTCCTTGAGATGCACGTGTCCGGGCACGAACTGGGTGAACGAGTTCGCCACCGCGACGATCGGCTTGTGGAAGTCGCCATCGGTCATGCCGGTCGCGCGCCACAAGGCGCGCGCGCCGGCCATGTTGCGGCCGTGGGTGGAGGTTCTGGAGCGATACTCGGGCATCGGGGACTCGAAAGCGATTGGCGTGTGGCGATGGGTGACGGTTGGACCGGCTGCCATCGACGTTGGCGTACTCAACAGGAAGGCGGGTCCGCGCGATGACGGCTCGCGACCTTCCGATGGTCCGGTCATCCGGTGGCGCGTTGCTGGCGTCTTCGAATGATCAGTGTCGTCGGGCGTGTGGTGCACCGCGTCCGGGGCGGTGTGGAAACGACGATGTGGAGAACGGTTTCGACCTTTCTCCACCCGCCGATCCGCAGGTGGGTTTCGTCGATCTGATCCCGACGCAGCCCCATGCGGCGGCCTGCGTGATCAGTCACGCAGGTCGGCCACCTGACAGGTGCTTTCGATGCGCTCGAGCACCGCGGCGGTGACTGCGCGCGTCGAGCGGGCTTCGCCACCGGCGGCGAGATCGGCACTGAACACGCCGTCCTCCAGCGCGGCATCCACGGCCTGCTCGATGCACGCCGCTTCCATCGACAGTCCCAGCGAGTAGCGCAGCAGCAGCGCGGCGCTGAGGATCGTGCCGTAGGGATTGGCGATGCCCTGGCCGGCGATGTCCGGCGCCGAACCGTGGATGGGCTCGTACATGCCGACGCTGCCTTCGCCCAGCGACGCCGACGGCAGCAGGCCCAGCGAGCCGGCCAGCATCGAGGCCTCGTCGGTCAGGATGTCGCCGAACATGTTCTCGGTCACGATCACGTCGTAGGCGCGCGGTTTCGACAGCAGGTGCATCGCCATCGAGTCGACCAGCTGATGTTCCAGCGTGATGTCGGGGAACTCGTCGCGTGCGACACGCGTGGCGACATCGCGCCACAGCCGCGAGGTTTCCAGCACGTTGGCCTTGTCCACCGACGTGACGTGGCCGCGGCGCCCGCGTGCCAGCAGGCAGGCACGGCGCACGACGCGTTCGATCTCCGCCACGGTGTAGGTGCACAGGTCGCTGGCGGACTCGGCGGTGCGGGTGCGCTCGCCGAAGTAGATGCCGCCGGTGAGTTCGCGCACCACCAGCAGATCCACGCCGGCCAGCAGATGCGGCTTGATCGGCGAGGCGCCCATCGCGGCGGAATGCGGCTTGGTGGGGCGCAGGTTCGCGTACAGGCCCAGCGCCTTGCGGATCGCCAGCAGGCCCTGCTCGGGGCGCACGCGCGCGTTGGGATCGGACCACTTCGGGCCGCCCACGGCGCCCAGCAGCACCGCATCGGCGTCACGCGCGGCAGTCAGCGTCTCGTCGGGTAATGGCTTGCCGGTGGCGTCGATCGCGGCGCCGCCGATCAGGTGTTCGTGCAGCGAGAAGCGGTGGCCGTAACGGCGCGCCACGGCCTGCAGCACCTCGACGGCCGCGGCGGTCACTTCCGGGCCGATGCCGTCGCCGGGCAGGATCACGATGTCAGCGTGCATGGGTGTGTGCCTCGTAGGTGGTGATGTCGGCGCGGCGCGCCAGCAGGTAGCCCATTTCGTCGACGCCTTCGAGCAGGCAGGTGCGGGCGAATGCGTCGAGCGGGAAGGGATGCACGGTGCCGTCGGGCGTGCGCAGTTCGCGCGCGGTGATGTCGATCTCCAGCACGTCGTCCGGACGCGCCATCAGCGCCTGGACGTCGGCTTCGGGCAGTACGATCGGCAGCAACCCGTTCTTCAATGCGTTGTTGCGGAAGATGTCGGCGATCTCGCTGCTGACGATCGCGCGCAGGCCGAGGTCGCGCAGCGCCCACGGCGCATGCTCGCGCGACGAACCGCAGCCGAAGTTGCGACCGGCGATCAGCACCGACCGGTCCGCGTTCTCGGCGCGGTTGAACGCGAACGCCGGATTCGGCGCGCCGTCATCCAGCCAGCGCCAGTCGTTGAACGCGTGGCGGCCCAGGCCCTTGCACTCTGTCGTCGACAGAAAGCGCGCGGGGATGATCTGGTCGGTATCGATGTTGGTTTCGCGCAGCACGACGCTGCGCGAGCGCACCGGGAACTCGAGGACTTCATTGACCGCGGACGTAGCGGCGGAATCGGACGCGGCCATCAGGCGACCTCACGCTGGGACGGGGTGGAGAACAGGTCGCGTGGATCGCCGACGCGACCATGGACGGCCGCCCAGGCCGCGGTCATCGGCGAGGCCAGCAAGGTGCGCGAGCCGGGGCCCTGGCGGCCTTCGAAATTGCGGTTGCTGGTGCTCACGGCCAGCTGGCCCGGCGCGACCAGATCGCCGTTCATCGCGATGCACATCGAACAGCCCGATTCGCGCCATTCGGCGCCGGCTGCGCGGACCACGTCGTGGATGCCTTCGGCCTCGGCGGCGCGCTTGACGATCTCCGAACCGGGCACGACCAGCATGCGCACGCTCGGCGCGACGTGGCGGCCGCGCAGCACCTGCGCCACCTCGCGCATGTCGCTGAGCCGGCCGTTGGTGCACGAACCCACGAACACCACGTCCACCGGCGTGCCGGCCAGCGTGTCGCCCGCGTGCAGGCGCATGTAGTCCAAGCCCTTCTGCGCGGCGACGTCGGCCGCGGCCGGAATCGGCACGTCGACACCGATCGCGGTGCCCGGATGGGTGCCCCAAGTCAGCGTGGGACGGATGTCGGCGGCATCGATGACGACTTCGGCATCGAAGCGCGCGCCCGCATCGCTGCGCAGCGACGACCAGCGTGCGACCGCGGCGTCGAAGTCGGCACCCTTCGGCCCGCGCGGTGTCTGCGCGATCCAGTCGAACGTCACCTGGTCCGGGGCGACCATGCCCGCGCGCGCGCCGGCCTCGATCGACATGTTGCACAGGGTCATGCGCTGCTCCATGTCCATCGCGCGGATGGTCGAGCCGCGGTACTCCAGCACATGGCCGGTGCCGCCGTTGACGCCGATCACGCCGATGATGTGCAGGATCACGTCCTTGGCGCCGACGCCCGGCGCCAGTGCACCGTCGACGGTGATCGACATCGTCTTCGCTTTACGCTGCAGCAGGCACTGCGTGGCCAGCACGTTGCCGACTTCGCTGGTGCCGATGCCGAAGGCCAGCGCGCCGAAGGCGCCGTGCGTCGAGGTGTGGCTGTCGCCGCAGACGATGGTCATGCCGGGCAGGGTGAAGCCCTGCTCGGGCGCGATCACGTGCACGATGCCGCGGTTGTCGGATGCCATGTCGAACAGTTCGATGCCGAACTCGGCGCAGTTGGCGGCCAGTGTCTCGACCTGCGTGCGCGCGGCCTCGGTGTAGTAGGGCAGGCGACCATCGGCATCGGCCGGAAGGGTTGGCGTGGAGTGGTCCATCGTGCCCTTGGTGCGGTCCGGGCGATGCGGCGTCAGGCCCCGGCTGCGCAGTTCCGTGAAGGCCTGCGGCGAGGTGACCTCGTGGATCAGGTGCAGGTCGATGTACAGCACCGCAGGCGCGGCATCGCTCTCGGGCAGCACGACATGTGCGTCCCACAGTTTGTCGAACAGGGTGCGTGGCTTGCTGGACATCATTGCTGGCTCTTGTCTTTGTGTGGGAGCGCGCTTGCGCGCGATGAAGCGGGACCGGGAAGCGTCATCGCGCGCAAGCGCGCGCCTACGTAATGAGGAATGGGGCGATCAGGCGTGGGCGGCCTGCTGCGGCGTGGTCACGGCAGCGCGGCCACGCAGGATGCGGTTGGCGACGTCCAGCCAGGCGAGCGCGCTGGCCTCGATGATGTCGCGACTGGTGCCGGAACCGGTGTAATCGGCAACGCCGTGGCGTACGCCGAGGTTGGCCTCGCCGCGGGCGTCGCGGCCGATGCCGACGCTGTGCACCTGGTAGCTCTCCAGCGACAGTTCGACGCCGGTGGCGGCGGCCAGCGCGGCGAACAGGGCATCGACCGGGCCATCGCCCAGTGCGCTCTCGACGATAGTGCGGCCCTCGGGATCCGACAGCTCGACCTGCGCACTGGCGCGCTGGCCGCGGTCGCTGACGGTCATCGACGCCAGCCGGAAGCCCTGGCTCTGCACGCCGCCGTTCATCAGCCGCTCCAGGTCGTCGTCATCGACCACGCGCTGTTCTTCGCACAGTGTCTTGAACGCCTCGAAGACCTGGTCCATCTGGCCGTCCTCGAGTGTGTAGCCCAGCGCCCGCAGGCGATGGCCCACGGCGGCGCGGCCGCTGTGACGGCCCAGCACCATCTTCGAATCGGGCCAGCCGACATCGGCCGGATTCATGATTTCGTAGGTGCCGCGGTGGCGCAGCATGCCGTGCTGGTGGATGCCGGATTCGTGCGCGAACGCGTTGTCGCCAACGATCGCCTTGTTGCGCTGCACGGGCATGCCGATCAGCCGGGTCAGCAGCTGCGAGGTCGGGACCAGGCGGCGCGTGTCGATCCGCGTGTCCAGGTTGTAGTAAGCGTTGCGGACCTTCAGCGCCATCGCCAGTTCCTCGACCGCGCAGTTGCCGGCGCGCTCGCCGATGCCGTTGATCGTGCACTCGACCTGGCGCGCGCCGCCTTCGATCGCGGCCAGCGAATTGGCGACGGCCAGGCCCAGGTCGTTGTGGCAGTGCGCGCTGAAGACGACGTCGCGTGCGCCGGGAATGCCGGCGATCAGGCGCTGGAACAGGCCGCGGATCTCGTCGGGCGTGGTGTAGCCCAGCGTGTCGGGCACGTTGATGGTGGTCGCGCCATGAGCGATCGCGACCGCGATCGATTCGGCCAGGAAATCCTCTTCGGTGCGGGTGCCGTCCTCGGCCGAGAACTCGACGTCGTCGATCAGCCGCCGCGCATGGGCGACGTTGCGGGCGATCGAGTCCAGCACCTCGTCCTTGCCCATGCGCAGCTTGTGCTCGCGGTGCAGCGGGCTGGTCGACAGGAAGACGTGCAGCCGCGGGTTGGCGGCGCCTTCGAGCGCACGCGCCGACGCTTCGATGTCGGCCGGCAGGCAGCGCGACAGCACGGCCAGCGTGGGCCGGCGGACTTCGCGTGCGATCAGGCGCGCCGACTCGCGGTCGGATTCGGAGCTCGCCGGGAATCCGGTTTCGATGATGTCGACGCCCAGCGCATCGAGCGCGCGCGCCATCACCACCTTCTGCTGCGGCGACATGCTGCAGCCGGGCGACTGTTCGCCGTCGCGCAGCGTGGTGTCGAAAATTCGGATGATGTCGGGTGAAGTCATGCGGGAACGTCCTCGGGAATACGGTGCGGCGTGCGTTCGGTCGTGCTGGCGTGCGGGGGCGAGGGACGAAGTCGGGGTTCGCCGCCTGCCGCAGCGGACGAGGCGCGTGGGCTCAGATCGTTGCGCCGGCGCGGCACCGCGACCGGCACGACCGCTGCCAGCACGCGCGCGGCATCGGTGTCGCGCACGCGCCGGCGCGGCTTGCGCGGTGGACGCGGCCGCACATCGGACAGCAGCCGCGCCAGCACGCCGGCATCGACGTTGCCGCCGGACACCACCGCGACCTTGCGCTTGCCGGCAACGCGCCGGCCGGCCGCCAGCGCCAGTGCGCCGGCGCCTTCGGCGATGACGTGTTCTTCCAGCGCCAGGCGCACCAGCGTCTCGCGCAGTTCCGCCTCGCGCACGATGACGATGTCGTCGAGCAGATCGGCCAGCAGGCCGCGGGTGATGTGGCCGGCGTCCTTGACCCGTACGCCGTCGGCCAGGGTGGCCACCGGATCGAAGGGGGCGTGGTCGCCGCGCAACACGCGGGCCATCGCATCCACGCCTTCGACCTGCGCGCCGACGATGCGCACGCCCTGCGATTTCAGGGCCAGCGCCACACCCGAGGCCAGGCCGCCGCCGCCGATCGGCACGATGACCACATCCGGCGTCAGCACCGAGGCGATTTCCAGACCGACCGTGCCCTGGCCGGCGATCACGTCGACATCGTCGAACGCGGACAGCAGGCGGAAGCCGTTCTGCGCGGCCAGTTCGGCGGCGAACGCCTTGGCTTCGTCGTAGGTCTCGCCGTGCAGGCGCACGGTCGCGCCCCAGTGGGCGACGCCGGCGACCTTGGTCTCGGGCGCGGTCCTGGGCATCACCGTGATTGCCGGTACGCCCAGCCGGTACGCGGCCCAGGCCATGCCCTGCGCGTGGTTGCCGGCCGAGGCGGTGATGACCATGCGGTCGTCACCACGTTCGCGGGCAGCCAGCAGCGCGTTCAACGCGCCGCGCACCTTGTAGGACCCCGTGCGCTGCAGGTTCTCCAGCTTCAGCCAGCAGCCGAAGCGCTCGGCGTAGTGCATGGGCGTGACGTCGAGATAGCGGCGCAGCCGCGCCTGCGCCGCCAGCACATCGCTGGCGGTGACACGGGGAGCGCGGCGTACGTCGGAATCCGTCATGTCGGGCTCAGACGGCCGTCAGCCAGCCGCGACCGGTCTCGGCTTCGCCGTGCACTACGCGCGCGTACAGCGCAGCCAGCTCGCGGGTCACCGGGTTGTCGCCGTAGCTGCGGTCCTCGATGGCGTGCACCGGTGCGACTTCGGCGGCGGTGCCGCAGGCGAACACTTCGTCGGCGTCGCGCAGTTCGTCGACGGTGACCGCACGCGCGTCGGCGCCGGTCAACGCGATCAGCGTGTCGCGGGTGATGCCCGGCAGCGCGTCACGATGCGTCACCGACGTCACTCGCCCGTCCTTGACCAAAAACACGTTGGCGCCGGTGCATTCGACGACGAAACCGTCGGCATCGGTGAACAGCGCTTCGTCGAAGCCGCGCGCCTTGCTCTCGCGCTTGGCCAGGATGGAGTTGATGTAGGCGCCGCACAGCTTCAGCGGCGGCAGCGAATCCGCCGGATTGCGCCGCCACGTGCTGATGCCCAGCCGTGCGCGCTTGCCGGCCAGATGCACCTGGGTGGCGGTGGTGGCGACCATCAGATGTTCGGTGTGGCCCTCGACGTCGAGACCGAAGCTGCCCTCGCCGAACCACGCCAGCGGGCGGATGTAGGCATCGCGGTGGCGGTTCGCACGCAGCGTCGCCAGCACGGCGTCGGTGGCCTGCGCGGGATCGAACTGCATGCCCAGCAGCGCCGCGCCTTCGCGCATGCGCGCCATGTGTTCGGGCAGGCGGAACACCGAGGCGCCGTCGGCGGTCGCATAGGCGCGGATGCCTTCGAACACGCCGCTGCCGTAGTGCATCGCATGCGTGGTCAGGCCGGCCTGCAGCGCGTCGATGTCGCACAGCGCGCCGTCGAACCAGGCCTGGGGTTTGGGCGCCGACGCGGCGTCGGAGATGGGGGTGACGGTGGCGGTCATGGTGATTCCGTCTGATTGGGGCAGCCCCCGTCATTCCCGTCTGCGCGGGAATGACGGACAGGAAACGATGCGGGATCGACAGTCACCCGCACGGCGACACCTCCACCGACAGGCAGTCGTAGAGCTTGGCCAGCTGGCCTTGCAATGCGCTCGCCGCGCGGTCGCCCTCGACGGTCATGCGCAGGTTCCAGCGATCGCCGTCGCCCCGGGCATCGCCCTCGAACGACACGGTGCGGAAACCGCGCCGCTCGGTGGTGCCCAGCACGCGCACCAGCGCACCTTCCGCGTGGCGCAGGGTCATCTCACACTGGTAACGCATGGCTTGCCTCCTTCGAAGTGGCGGCGGCGGTGGATCCGGCAACGGGCGCGGCCGCGGCGCCGACATCGAGCGAAGCGACTTCGTCGGCGTCGAGCATCTGCGCGTTGTTGTGGTTGGGCGGCACCAGCGGCCAGACGTTGGCCGCGGTATCGATGGCGACGTGCAGCAGCGCCGGGCCATCGGCCGCCAGCAGTGCGGCCAGTGCGGATTCGACATCGGCGGCCTTGTCGACCGACAGCGCCTGGATACCGAATGCGCGCGCGACCTCGGCGAAGTCGGGGTTGTCGGACAGATCGATCTCGGAATAGCGGCGCTCGAAGAACAGTTCCTGCCACTGGCGCACCATGCCCAGCGCCTGGTTGTCGAGCAGGATGATCTTCACCGGCAGCCGGTAGCGACGCAGCGTCGCCAGCTCCTGCACGTTCATCAGGAAGGACCCGTCGCCGCTGACGCAGACCACGCGCCGCGACGGATCTTCCATCTGCGCGCCGATCGCCGCCGGCAGGCCGAAGCCCATCGCACCCAGCGCACCGCTGGTCAGATGCTTGCGCGGATGATCGAAGCGCCAATGCTGCGCGACCCACATCTGATGCTGGCCGACATCGCAGGCGACGGTCGCGTCGGGCGCCAGCTCGCTCATGCGCTTCAGCAGCGCCGGCGCGAACACCTTGTCGCCAGGGGCGTCGTAGCGCGCGGCGAACCGGGTGCGGTGCTGGTCGCACAGCGCACGCCAGTCGGCACGCGCAGCGGCGTGGCGGCCCTGCATCTGCGCCGCACACGGGGCGGCCAGTCGCGCCAGGCTGGTGGCGACATTGCCGCAGACCGCGACATCGGTCGCGCGCAGCTTGCCGATCTCGCAGTCGTCGCCGTCCAGATGGACGATCCGCGCGTGCGGCGCGAACTCGTTGAGCTTGCCGGTCGCGCGATCGTCGAAGCGCGCACCGACCACGATCAGCAGATCGGATTCCTGCACGGCCAGATTCGCTGCGCGCGTGCCGTGCATGCCCAGCATGCCCAGATTGGCCGGGTGCGCCGGGGGCAGCGCGCCGAGGCCGCGCAGGGTCAGCACGGTGGGGATGCCGGTCAGGTCCGCGAACTCGCGGAACGCGTCCAGTGCATCGCCCAGGATGATGCCGCCGCCGCCGTAGACGACGGGGCGTTCGGCCTGCGAGATCATCGCCGCGGCCTGGTGCAGCGCGTGGTCTTCGCAGCCCGGCATGGCATCGGCCTGCGACGGGACATGGGCGCCCAGATGCGCGGCATCGCCGATCTGCACGTCCTTCGGCAGATCGATCAGCACCGGGCCGGGACGACCCGAGCGCGCGATGCGGAAGGCTTCGGCGACGACGCGCGGCAGGTCGTCGACGCTGCGCAGCAGGAAGCTGTGCTTGACGATCGGCAGGGTCATGCCGAACACGTCCAGTTCCTGGAATGCATCGGTGCCCAGCAGCGGCGTCGCCACCTGGCCGGTGATGACGACCATCGGCACCGAGTCCAGCATCGCATCGGCGATGCCGGTGATCAGGTTCGAGGCGCCCGGGCCGGAGGTGGCCACGCAGACACCGACGCGCCCGCTGGCCCGTGCGAACCCGTTCGCGGCGAACGCCGCGCCCTGTTCGTGGCGGACCAGTACGTGCTTCAGCGACGCGCCGTGCAGCGCGTCATAGAAGGGCATGATCGCGCCGCCCGGATAGCCGAAGATCGTGTCGACGCCTTCGGCCTCCAGGGCCTGCACCAGCCAGCGGGCGCCGTTCATCAGGCGGCCTCTTTCCGCGGACCGGGCGCGGTGGCGGCATCGGCCTCGGCGTTGAGCCAGACCATCTTGGCGCGCAGCTCGCGACCCACCTGCTCGATCGGATGATCGAAATCGGCCTGCTTGAACTTCTTGTAGTTCGGCAGGCCCGCTTCGTATTCGGCGACCCAGTTCTTGGTGAAGGTGCCGTTCTGGATGTCGGTCAGCACGTCCTTCATGCGCGCCTTGACGCTGGCATCGATGACCCGCGGTCCGCTGACGTAATCTCCGTACTGCGCGGTCTCGGACACGAACTCCAGCATCCGGGTGATGCCGCCTTCGTAAAACAGATCGACGATCAGCTTCAGCTCGTGCAGCACTTCGTAGTACGCGATCTCGGGCTGGTAACCGGCTTCGACCAGCGTCTCGAAACCGGCCTGCACCAGCGACGACGCGCCGCCGCATAGCACGGCCTGCTCGCCGAACAGATCGGTTTCGGTTTCTTCCTTGAACGTGGTCTTGATGATGTTGGCGCGCGCGCCGCCCAGGCCCGCGGCGTAGGTCAGTGCCAGCTGCTCGGCGTTTCCGGTGGGGTCCTGGTGCACGGCGTAGATGCACGGCACGCCGCGGCCGATCTCGTACTCGCGGCGCACCAGCGCGCCCGGGCCCTTGGGCGCGACCAGGACGACATCCAGATCCGCGCGCGGCGCGATCATGTCGAAGTGCACGTTGAGGCCGTGGGCGAACAGCAGGCAGGCGCCCTGCTTCATGTGCGGCGCCAGCACGTCGGCATACAGCTGCTTCTGCACCATGTCGGGCGTCAGCACCGCGACCAGATCGGCATTGGCGACGGCTTCGGCAGGCGTCTTCGCGATGAAGCCGTCGGCCTTGGCCTTCTGTTCGGTGGGGCCGCCGGGACGCAGGCCGATGGTGACGTCGAAACCGGAATCACGCAGGTTCAGCGCATGCGCGCGGCCCTGGCTGCCGTAGCCGACGATGGCGATGGTGGGTCTGGACTGGGACATGGAAGGATCCGTGGTGGGAAACGTGCGGTGGGTGGATGAGCGGGGGATGGGCGAAAAAAAACCCCGCGCCTCTCGGCGCGGGGTTCAGGTTCTTTCGACCTTGGGTGTCTGCTTCTAACTGCTACGCAAACCCCATCCCCGCGCCTGTCCGGACGGTAATAAGGAGTACGAGAAGAAGGAGGCTGGTCGTGATGACGAACGGCCGCAGACCGGCGCCGTGATCGGCGACCTGGATCTTCTGCGGAGGGGTGCTGCGCTGCGTCATGGATCCGAGAAAACCATGGGCGTATACGGCGTGTCAACAGTTACTTCGTCAACCAAACGCCCTGGCATCAACGCCTCCGCGCCGCGCGGTGTTGGCGTCGCAGCAGTTTCAGGCACGCGCCTTCCCACTGCCGCGCGCCGCGCGCATTGCCTGCTGCGCGTTGCAGGGTGCCGTCGCGCCAGGCGACGTACAGCACCGGATCGATATAGGCCTTGCGCGCGACGGAGACGGTGTTGCCGAGCGCGTCGGCCACGTCGGCGACGACGATCTTCTCCTGCATCGCCAACGCACGTTCGCTGGGGTCGCGGCCCTGCTTGCCTTCGGGCAACGGCATCGCCGCAAACCGGCGGAAGGCCATCAAGGTGCCACCCCAGGTGCGGAAATCCTTGGCGGTAAAGGGGCCGCCCATTGCGTCGCGCAGGTAGTCGTTGACCATGCCCGAATCGATGCCATGCCGTTCGCCATCGTCGTCGAGATACTGGAACAGCGCCTGCCCCGGCAATTGCTGCACCTTGCGCACCAGACGCGTCAGCTTGGCATCGTCGAGGGTGATTTCCTGTTCCTGCCCGCTCTTGCCGCGGAACTTGAGGCGTGCACGTCCGGCACGTGCCAGTTCGAAATGCCGGTTGCGCAAGGTGGTGAGTCCGAACGAGCCGTTGCTGCGCGTGTAGCTGTCGTTGCCGACGCGGACGAAGGTCTGCGCCATCAGCGAGACCACGATCGCAAGGACCTTGTCGCGCTGCAGACCCGGCAGTGCGAGATCGCGTCGCAGCGTGCGGCGCAGCTTCGGCAACGCGGTCGCGAACGCGACGATGCGATCGAACTTGCCGTCGCCGCGCACCTCGCTCCAGTCGGCGTGATAGCGGTACTGCTTGCGTCCACGCGCGTCACGACCGGTCGCCTGCAGATGTCCGTTCGCACGTGCGCAGATCCACACATCGGTGTACGCCGGCGGGACCGCGAGCTTGCGTGCGCGCTCCAGCGTGTCCGCATCGCGGACGGGTTTTCCGTCCGGATCGCGATAGGCGAATCCCTTGCCCGCGCGGATGCGGCGCAGGCCGGGTTCGGTATCGCTGACCCAGCGCAGACCTGCGAGTCGGGCGATGCGCGCGGCATCGTCGGCGGGGGTGTCGGACCTGGCGGATGACTTGGGCATGGCAGGCAGATAGCAACGCACGGATCAGGCTTTCGTGAACGGCTGTAGCACGGCTTCACCTCGTTGGCACGTTCGGGTGCGGAGACTCGCTGCCACACAAACCATCGGAGTACTCGACGATGAATGCCACCCGTTTCAGCAAGACCCTGATGTCGTCCGCGATTGCCGGCGCGATGCTCTTCGCCGGCGCAGCGGTCGCCCAGGAGACCGCGGACCGTTCGGAGCAGACCACCGCTGCGCACACGGAGTCGCAGCAGCCGATGTCCGACACCTGGATCACCACTAAGGTGAAGGCCGGTCTGCTCGCCGAGAGCGACGTGTCGGGCCTCGACATTAGCGTCGAGACCGCCAACGGCACGGTGAGCCTGTCGGGCGACGTCGAGACCCAGGCACAGATCGATCG
Organism: Luteimonas sp. Soil_C_5; assembly: GCF_057656615.1. Taxonomy (NCBI): domain Bacteria; kingdom Pseudomonadati; phylum Pseudomonadota; class Gammaproteobacteria; order Lysobacterales; family Lysobacteraceae; genus Luteimonas; species Luteimonas sp. Soil_C_5. The sequence continues at coordinate 158,142 of NZ_JBDGKA010000006.1, read as the reverse complement.
CGCCTCGGCAGTTGCCCGCGAAATCGAGGGCGTCCGCGCCGTCGACGCCAAGCAGCTCAAGGTCAATCCGGCCCGCTGATCGCGGTCCAGACGCCTCCCGTCCTTCCAGGGGCGGGAGGCGTTTTCGTGTGTGGAATCCGCAGTCGCGTGTTGTGGATCAGCTGGCGCTCGCCAGGCAGGGCATCGCTGCGGACGTTCCAATGCGCCGGGTTCGCAGGCCTGTGTTTTCAGCGTCGGCCTCGGCATTCGGGCGTGCTGACAGAGCCAAGATCTCGATGCGGCAGTTCGCGATACCGCTGGATTCGCTTTCGACCCTGTCGAAGTTCAGTCCGCCATCAGCGCCGCCCGCAGCGCCGGAAATGTGGCGTCCAGCGACGCGCTCTGCGCCGGCCGTGCGAGACCGTCCGCCAATGCGCGGGGCACGGTCACGGGTCTGCCGATCAGCGGCTCGACGATGGTCTCGAATTTCGCCGGATGCGCGGTAGCAACCACCGCCCAGTCGCGCGTATCGCCGGCGACGCGCAATGTTTCCAGCACATGCAGTGCCGTGGCGGTATGCGGGCAGGCGACGATGCCGTGCCGCGCAGGTGCGGCCTCGATGGTTGCGCGGATCGTCGCGTCGTCGACGGTCGTCGCCTGCAACGCGGCGCGCAGGGTGGCATCGTCGGCGAACCAGTGGCGCAGACGCTCGATGTTGCTGGGTGCGCCGACATCCATCGCATTCGCCAGCGTCGCGCGTGTCGGCTGCGGCGCGTAGTCCGCACCTGCCAGGAAACGCGGCAGCGTGTCGTTGGCATTGCACGCAAGCCGCAGACCACCGATCGGCGCGCCCATGCGCTGTGCGACCAGGGCCGCGCAGGCGTTGCCCAGGTTGCCCGTCGGGACGACGAAGTGCAGCGGACGTCCGGTCGCCGCGTGGTGCAGGGACGCGGCATGCGCGTAATAGGCGGCTTGCGGCAACAGCCGGCCCAGGCTGATGCTGTTGGCCGACCCCAGCGGACGCTCGGCGCGCAGCGCGGGATCGGACAGGGCCTGCTTCGCCAGTCGCTGGCAGTCGTCGAACGTGCCGTCGATGCGATAGGCCTGCACGTTGTCGCCCCAGCATTCGAGGCCATGCGCCTGGCGCGGCGACACCTTGCCGTCGGGATACAGGATCGCGACGCGGAAGCCCGGGCGGCGATGGAATGCGGCGGCTACCGCGGCGCCGGTATCGCCAGAGGTCGCGACGATGATCGTGGTCGCCGGTGCGTCGGGCGCGCGCAAGGCACCCAGCGCCGCAGCGAGAAAGCGCGCGGCGTAATCCTTGAAGGCGGCGGTAGGGCCGTGGAACAGCTCGAGCACATGGTCGCCAGGCCCGTGCAGTGGGCGGAGCGGCGCATCGAATGCGAAGGCGTCACTGCACAGGGCAGGCAACTGCGCGCGCAGGCGTGAGGTCGCCAGATAGGGGGCGAGCACGGCCTCGGCGGTGTCGGCGAGCGTCGCGCGCGGAGTCGTCAGATCGATCTGCGGGATCGATTCGGGCACATAGAGCCCGCCGTCCGGCGCCAGCCCGGCGACCAGGGCCGCATCGAACGTGGTCGGCGGGACACCGCCGCGCGTGCTGACGTAGTTCATGCGGCGACGCCTGCGCGCGCGTCGTTGAGCTGTGCAGGTTCGACGAGATCCGCGCGCGGCCCGGCGACCGGCGAGACGTAGGCGCGGGCATCGACACCGGCGTCTACGAAGGCCGCGCGCATGTCGGCGGCGGCCGCCTGTGCGGCCGACCGGGAATCGAACCACGCGAACACACTCGGGCCGCCGCCGGAGATGCTGGCGCCGATCGCATCGTGGTCGAAGGCCGCCGCCTGCACCGCACGGAACCCCGGGATCAGCGCCGCGCGTCGCGGTTCGACCAGCACGTCGCGCAGGCCGGCGCGCATCAGATCGAGGTCGCCGCGCTGCAGACCGGTCAGGAACAGGCCCAGATGCGTGCTGTGCACGACCACGGTGTGCAGGTCGAACGGTTCGGCGAGCACCGCGCGCGAACGCCGGGTCTCGAGCACCTGGTCGGGATGCACGACGGCCGCATACAGCCAGTCGGGCGTGTCCAGCCGGATCGCGCGCTCGCCGGTCGCCATCGCCACGCCGCCGAGCAGCATCGGTGCGACGTTATCGCCGTGGCGGCTGCCGCTGGCGATGGCCTCGCCATCGAGTGCGAACGGATACAGCGCCTCGCGCGTCAGCGGTGCGTCGAGCAGCGCATTGGCCGCGACCAGCGCCGCCACACACGACGCCGCCGAACCACCGAGACCGGAGCCGAGCGGAATGCCCTTGTGCAGTTCGATCTCGAAGCCGTGATCCAGCGCCAGCGCATCGCGCAGGGCGATCAGGGCGCGCCCGGCGGTGTTGGCCGGTGCTTCCAGCGGCAGGCGGTCGACGCCGGTCACGGCACCGTGGATCGCGGCGATGCGCACGGTGCCCGCGTCGATGCGCCGCACGGTCGCGATGTCACGCGGGCCGTCGATGACGTGTCCGAGCAGGTCGAAGCCCACGCCGATGTTGCCGACACTGGCCGGCGCGAAGGCGGTCGCGCTGTGGCTCATGCGGGCCTCCGCGGACCGGCGCCCAGCGACTGGGCGATGGTCAGCACGTCGCCGAACACGCCGGCCGCGGTGACCTGGGGGCCGGCGCCCGGACCCTGGACGACCAGCGGATTGTCGGCGTAGCGGGTGGTGGTGAACTGCACGAGGTTGTCCGTCAGGCGGGTATGCATGCACGCATGATCGGCCGGAAGCGCCTGCACGCCAACCGTGGCGCGCCCGTCGCGGTCCAGCTTGGCGATGTGGCGCAGGCCGCAACCCGACGCGCGCGCAGCGTCGAGCCGGGCCTGCATCGGTGCATCCAGCGTGTCGAGCCGGGCGAGGAAAGTGTCGACATCGACGTCGCGCAGGTCCGGCGGCACCAGGCTTTCGATGTCCACATCGGCCAGCGACAGCGGGCGACCGGATTCGCGCGCGAGGATCACCAGCTTGCGCGCGACGTCCAGGCCCGACAGGTCGTCGCGCGGATCGGGTTCGGTGTAGCCCAGCGCGCGGGCTTCGCGCACGAGTTCGGAAAACGGACGGCTGCCGTCGTAGCTGTTGAACAGCCAGGCCAGCGTGCCCGACAGCATGCCGTCGATGCCGTGCAGCGTGTCGCCGGTATCGATGAGGTTGCGCAGTGTCAGCACGACCGGCAGCCCCGCACCGACGGTTGCCTCGTAGAGAAATCTGCTGCTGCCCTGGCGGCGCGCATCGGCAATCGCCGCATAGCGCGACCAGTCGCCGCTGCCCGCGTGCTTGTTCGGCGTGACCACGTGGATGCCTGCCGCAAGCCAGTCCGCGTACTTCGCGGCGACCGCATCGCTGGCGCTGCAGTCCACGATCATCGCGTGCGGCAGATGTCCGGCGCGGACGTGCGCGACGAAGACGTCGAGATCGCAGATCTGCGCGTCGTGCGCCTGCAGGCGCGCGGCGGCGGTGGCCGGATCCATCGCGAGCTCGTCGAGCGCCATGTGCCGGCTCGACGCGATGCCGCGCAGCCGCAGATCGACGCCCGAGCGCGCGCGCAGGCCCGGCAGCACCTCGGCCAGCTGAGAGAGCAGCGCGTTGCCGACATGGCCGGGGCCGATGACGCCGACCGAGACCGTCTGCGGCGACAGCCAGAACGCGGCATGCGCGGCGCGCAGGGCGCGGGTGGCGTCGTCCTGCGCGATCGCGACCGAGATATTGCGTTCGCTCGCGCCCTGGGCGATCGCGCGGATGTTGACGTGCGCCTGGGCCAGCCCTTCGAACAGCCGCGCGGCGACGCCCTGGGTGCCGACCATGCCGTCGCCGACCGCTGCCAGCACGCACAGGTCGCGGGTCACCGCGACGCCCTGCGCCTGGCCATCGGCAATCGCGTCGGCGAAGGCCTCGACGATCGCAACGCGTCCGCGCTCGGCCTGGTCGGCGCGCACGACGCAGCAGATCGTGTGTTCCGACGAACCCTGCGAGATCATCGTCACCGACACGCCGGCGCCATGCAGCGCCGCGAACAGGCGTTCGGCCATGCCGGGCACGCCGACCATGCCGTTGCCGACGAGCTCGAGCACGGCGACATCGCGCACCAGAGTCAGGCCCTTGACCGGCGACGCCGCGGGCACGCCGTCGGGCGCGATCAGCGTGCCGGGCGCGGCGGGGTTGCGGCTGTTGCGGATGCGCACCGGCACGCCGCGCGCCTGTACCGGCGCCAGCGTCTGCGGATGCAGCACTTTCGCGCCGAAGTAGGCGAGTTCGCAGGCTTCGGCGTAGGACATCGTGTCCAGGCACACGGCGTCGGGCACCAGACGCGGGTCGGCCGACAGCACGCCGTCGACGTCGGTCCAGATAGTCAGTGCCTCGGCATCGAACAGGTTGGCGAAGATCGCCGCGGAGTAGTCGCTGCCGTTGCGGCCCAGCGTGGTGGCATGGCCCTGCGCATCGCTGGCGACGAAGCCGGTGATGACGACATCGCGCGGTGCGTGTGCCAGTCGCCATTGCGCCAGCCTCGCCCGGCTTGCGTCCCAGTCGACGACGGCGCCCATCTCGCCGGCCTGCACCACCAGCACATCGCGTGCGTCGAGGCGCAGCCAGCCGTCGCCCAGCGCCGCCTGCACCAGGCGCGACGACAGCAGCTCGCCGCAGCCGTGGACGCGGGCGGTCAGCAGGGTGGCGTCGCCGTCTGCGCGGCCGAGCGCCTGCAGATCGTCGGCCAGCTGCGAGAACTCCGCCTCAAGCGCCGCATGCAGCGCGCCGTTGCCACCGGCTTCGAAGGCGCCGGCGGTGTCGAGGTGACGCTGGCGCAGGGCGTCCCAGCCGGGCTTCCAGTCGTCGCCTGCCACTGCGGCGTCGGCGAGCGCGACCAGCGCATTGGTCGCGCCATGCATCGCCGACACGACCACCGGCCGCAGCCGCGCATCGGCTGCGATCAGGCCGCCCAGGGCGCCGATGCACGTGGCATCGGCGAGGCTGCTGCCCCCGAACTTGTGGACATGGCAGGTCAGCCCCGGTGCTTTCGACGGGGCGGCAACGTGTGCGACTTTGGACAGGGCGGCGGACGACATCTTGGAGCTCCGGTAGGGCTCCGCGTCTTCGCTCGGGAGGGATCGCGGATCCGCATCCCGGGGCGGGGATGCGGAGCGGGCGAGGTCAGATCAACTGGCGGCGCACGTCCACATCCCGGGGCCGGTGGTACCGGTGCCGGTGCGGGTGGTCGTGGTAATGGTCACCGTCACGACACGCGCGATCGCCGCGCGCGCCGACGCACCGGCATGACCGGTGGCGAGGCTGCAGAGCGAGTGCGTGGTGCGATGCATCATGTCCGCAGAACAGCATGGCGCTTTGCGCGGTGTCAACAGTTCGATCTGAAACCGACGCCCGGCGCGCGTGCCCGGTGCATCGACCCGGCTCAACTCGCCGGGTTCTCCGCCGCTAAGGAAACGGGGCGGAAGCGCAGCGGAAGATGATCATGTCGGAGTGCGGGAACATCGCAGGTGCTCGCGTGATCGACGGTTTGCCGGATGCGCCGGTGGGCCTGCTGCGTCTGGCCGGCGACGGCCGTATCGTCGCAGCGAACGCCGCCGCGCGCGATCTGCTGGGCCTGGACGCCAGACCGGATGCCGGTTGGCCGGCGCCCTGGGGTATTCCGCGCGATGCCCTGCAGGGTGCGGACGGCGTCTGGATCGCGCCCGGCGACGATCCCGCGCGCCGGCTGCGCTACCGACGCGACGGCGAAGGGTGGCTGGTGTCGCTGCCGCACGCCGAAACGGCCGCCTTGCTGCGCGACCACGCCCATCGGAGCGCAGGCGCGGCCGTGCTGTCGATGCCGGTCGCCGACACCGCGCCGACGGACGATGCGCGCCGTCTGCTGGCCCGGGTCGGCGCCGGCCTCGCCGCGTGCGATCTGGATCTGGATCTGGACGGCGGTGGCGCACTGGCCTCGGACTGCCGCCTGTCCGCGGGCTTCGGCAATCTGACCGAGGCCATCCGGCAAGCCGTGTCGTTGTCGGTGGAGATTGCCGGCGCCGTACCGAAGGTCGTCGAAGACAACGATCGGCTGGTGCAGCAGTCGCAGGCGCAGGTCGATGCCCTGGTCGACGTGATGGCCGCGAGCCGTCGCCTGCTGGAAGGTGTGCAGGCGGCCGCGACCGAGCTGACAGCCGTCCGCGCCGAAGCCGCGCACGCCGATGCCAGCGTGCGCGCCGGTCGCGAGGCGGCGACCGGTCTGGCGGAGGCGATCCTCGAGGTGGAGCGCCGGGTCACGCGGGCAACCGAAGTGATCGCGGTGATCGACGCCGTGTCGATGCAGACCAACCTGCTGTCGGTCAACGCAGGCATCCAGGCCGCGCACGCCGGTCCGGCGGGGCGCGGTTTCGCGGTCGTGGCCACCGAAATCCGCTTGCTCGCCGAGCGCGCGGCCAAGGCGTCGCGGGAAGTGCGCGGCATCGTCGAAGACACGGTCGCCGCGCTGGGCGACGGCACGGCCTCCGCGCAGCAGACCGGGCAGGTGCTGGCGGATGTCGGCGGCCTGCTGGCGCGCGCGGGCGGCGCGATGGCATCAGTCGCAAGCCGCATCGGCGCGCAGGACGCCGAGATTCTCGCGATCGACCAGGCGGTGGAACATGTTACTGGCCTGGGACGGAGCAACCTCGAGCGCGCCGCGCGCGTGGCCGAGCGCAGCGAAGCCCTGGGTCGCAGCGTCGCCGAACTGCAGGACTGCGTGGGCCTGTTCAAGCTGCCGGCCGATCCGATGCGCGTCGCACGGCATGCGCAGGTGCGGGATCTGGCGCGCATCACTGCGGCGGAGATCGGCCGCGCGCTGGACGCGGCGGTCGCGCGCGGCGACATCGGTATCGATGCCTTGTTCGACCGCACCTACACGCCTGTGCCGGGGATCGAGCCGCCGCGGTTCCGCACTGCGTTCGATGCCGTGTGCGACCGGCTGTTGCCCGCATTGCAGGAGCCCGTGCTCGACGCGCACCCGTGGGTCGCCTTCGCGATTTGCGCCAACCCCGATGGCTATGTGCCGACGCACAATCTGCGCTTCTCCAAACCGCTCACGGGCCGTCGCGAAATCGACCTCGTCGGCAACCGCACCAAGCGTATCTTTGGCGACCGCGTGGGCCGCAGCGTCGGCGCACACACCGATCCCTGGCGGCTGCAGGTCTACCGGCGCGATACCGGCGAGATCATGTTCGACCTGTCGGCGCCGGTGTTCGTGCAGGGCCGACACTGGGGCGGCTTTCGCCTGGGCTACGCGCTGGATTGACGCGTGCGTGGGCACCTGCGCTGGTGCGACCTCCGCTTTCGCGGTCTAATGCGGGCAGAAGCGGGGGTACCGGCGTCGCCGGTTGAGACAGTCCCTTCGAACCTGATCCGGTTGATACCGGCGTAGGGAAGCTTCGCAGGACCCACCGCAGAACCGTCTTTCGCATCTCCATGCGGCGGTTGCTGCGTCAGGCCCGCGCCGCCGCTTCGTCCGCGAGAAGGAGAGCCCGCCCTCGGGCTCCCGTCGCCACCACAGGACGAATGCCATGAATGCCGTGCCTTCCACGCTGCTGCAGCAGACCGACCAGCTCTCCGAATCGGTGACGCGCCCGATCCCGGGCTCGCGCAAGATCCACGTCAAGGGCTCGCGCCCGGACCTGCGCGTCGCGATGCGCGAGATCGTGCAGACGCGTACGCCGACACTGTTCGGCGGCGAGGAGAATCCGCCGATCACGGTCTACGATCCGTCGGGCCCATACACCGATCCGGACGTGACGATCGATCTCGCTGCGGGCCTCGCGCCGCTGCGCGCGCGCTGGATCGAAGAACGCGGCGACACCGAGGCGCTTTCGGCTTTGAGTTCGGCATTCGGCCGCGGCCGCGAACACGACCCGAAGCTCGCGCATGTGCGTTTTCCGTCGCGCACGCTGCCGCGCGTGGCGAAGGCCGGCGCCAACGTCACCCAGATGCATTACGCACGCCGCGGCATCGTGACGCCGGAGATGGAATACGTCGCGATCCGCGAGAACCAGCGCCTTGAGCTGGTGCGCGATGCGCTGCTGCGCCAGCAGCATCCGGGTGAGGCCTTCGGCGCGAACATCCAGCAGGTGATCACGCCGGAGTTCGTGCGCGACGAGATCGCCCGCGGCCGCGCGATCCTGCCCAACAACATCAACCATCCCGAAAGCGAGCCGATGATCATCGGCCGCAACTTCCTGACCAAGATCAACGCCAACATCGGCAACAGCGCGGTGTCGTCGGGCATCGCCGAGGAAGTGGAGAAGCTGGTGTGGTCGATCCGCTGGGGCGGCGACACGGTGATGGACCTGTCGACCGGCAAACACATCCACGAGACGCGCGAGTGGATCATCCGCAACTCGCCGGTGCCGATCGGCACGGTGCCGATCTACCAGGCGCTGGAGAAAGTGGACGGCCGCGCCGAGGAACTCACCTGGGAGATCTTCCGCGACACGCTGATCGAACAGGCGGAGCAGGGCGTCGACTACTTCACGATCCACGCCGGCGTGCTCTTGCGCTACGTGCCGCTGACCGCGAAGCGCGTCACCGGCATCGTGTCGCGTGGTGGTTCGATCATGGCCAAGTGGTGCCTCGCGCATCACCGCGAGAGCTTCCTCTACGAGCACTTCGAGGACATCTGCGAGATCATGAAGGCCTACGACGTGGCCTTCTCGCTCGGTGACGGCCTGCGCCCGGGCTGCATCGCCGATGCCAACGACGCCGCGCAGTTTGGCGAGCTGGAGACGCTGGGCGAACTCACGAAGATCGCGTGGAAGCACGACATCCAGACCATGATCGAAGGCCCCGGCCACGTGCCGATGCAGCTGATCAAGGAGAACATGGACAAGCAGCTGCGCGAGTGCGGCGAGGCGCCGTTCTACACGCTCGGCCCGCTGACCACCGATATCGCGCCGGGCTACGACCACATCACCAGCGCGATCGGCGCGGCGATGATCGGCTGGTTCGGCACCGCGATGCTCTGCTATGTGACGCCGAAGGAGCACCTGGGCCTGCCGAACCGCGAGGACGTGCGCGACGGGATCATGGCCTACAAGATCGCCGCGCACGCGTCCGATCTCGCCAAGGGCCATCCCGGCGCGCAGGTGCGCGACAACGCGCTGAGCAAGGCGCGCTTCGAGTTCCGCTGGCAGGACCAGTTCCATCTCGGCCTCGATCCCGAAAAGGCCGAAGCCTTCCACGACGAGACGCTGCCCAAGGACGCGCACAAAGCCGCGCATTTCTGCTCCATGTGCGGACCGCACTTCTGCTCGATGAAGATCACCCAGGACGTGCGCGAATACGCCGCGGAGCAAGGCGTCGCGGATGCCGACGCCATCCAGGCCGGCATGGCCGAAAAATCGGCCGAATTCCGCGCCCAGGGTGCCGAGGTCTATCGACCCGGCTAAGGTGAACGGGGCGGTGGCTGAATCGTTGCCCCCGCACTCGCATCCGGTAGACCGGTCCCGGCGTATGTTCAGGACCGGTATCGAGGCAGCGCCTCACGATCCGCCAGTCAACAGGGAGATCCGATATGAACACCTCCAAACGCGTCGCCGCCTGGCTCGTGACGCTGTGCAGCCTCGCGCTGCTCGCCGGTTGCGCCACCGGCCCCCGCATCACCACCGAGGCCGATCCGCGCGCCGACTTCTCGTCCTATCGCACGTGGTCGTTCTACACACCGCTGGCGATCGAAAGCGAAGGCTACGAAACCCAGACCAGCGCGCTCGCCAAGGCGGCGGTGCGCGCCGAGATGGAGCGTCGTGGTTACACCTACAGCGAGTCGAATCCCGATCTCTGGGTCAACATCAACGCCTACCTGGAGAGCCGGACCGACGTCACCAGCTATCCGACGGTGGATTACGGCTACTACTACAGCTATCGCCACCGGGCCTACTTCTCGGTGCCGTACTGGAACGAGCGCACGCAGGTCTACCGCTACACGGAGGGCACGATGAACGTCGATCTGGTCGATGCGCGGCAGAAGCGGCTCGTCTGGGAAGGCATCGCGGTTGGCCGGGTGGCCAATCTCCGCCCGGATCAGCGTGCGCAGCGCATCAATTCGACGATTTCGGAGATTTTTGCGAACTATCCGCATCAGGCGGGGATGCGCACCGGCGCCCTCTGAGGCGTAAGGGCGCTCTGAGGTGCGAGGGCGGAGCTGAAGCGTTTCTGAAGAGGCGGGCCATCCGGCCCGCCTCTTTTGTCTGCAGTGATCTCTTTTCGAGATGACCTCGCACCGAGTTACGGCCTCTGAACTGAGCGCGTGATCGGGTAGACGTGTTGGATGCTGGACTTTTGCCAACACCTGGAGTGATCACGGAGCGGACTGCAGAATGCGCGTCTTCGGGCTCATTTGCACTCTCGCGGCGCTGGCGGGCTGGCTATGGTCCTGAATGTGTCAGGAACTTTGCACAATCGGTCCGGGCTCTTGTGCTGAGTTCAGTTTGCGTTGGCTATCGTGTGCGCCGAGTCAGTTCGGCCCTCCGATGTCCTTGTCCAACCAATCCGCTGACGACCAGGCGCCCATGCGGCTTCTGGTAGGTGCCGGCACGGTGGATTTCGCCACGCGCGAGATCTACATGCCCGATGCACGAGACGCTGCGCGCGTAACGCCGAAGGCGATTGCGGTGCTGCGTCTGCTCGTCCAGGCGCAGGGGGGCGTGCTGACACGCACTGATCTCTTGGCGCGCGCCTGGCCCGATACGATGCCGGGCGACGATGTGCTGACGCAGGCCGTGACCCAGCTGCGCAAGGCGTTCGGCGCCGGCAGCGTGAGCGCCGCCGAAGGCCGTCGCTACATCGAGACGATCGCGAAGACCGGATACCGCCTTACGGTGCCTGTGGAAGCACTGGATCCGCCCGAAGCGCCCTTCATGCCCCGTGTCACTGATCCTGCGTTCCTGGCGATCCCGCTGGCGGACGGGGTGACCGGGTCGCCAGCGGCCCGCGCTGACACCAGGCCGAAGGCACGCTGGCTGCTCGGCATCGCCACGTTGGCGCTGCTGGTGGGCACCGCGACGGGCATGTTCCTGGTCTCCGAGCCCTCGCCGGCGTCTGGCGCCCGCGCGGAGGTCCTGGCCGGCCCCGGCCGCCCTTATCGCCTGATCACCAATTCCGCAGGTTTCGAGCTGTCCCCGACCTTGTCGCCGGACGCGTCGATGGTGGCCTATTCCGCGTCGCCTTCCGCCGAGGATGGCCGCGACAGTGCGGCGATCCTGGTGCAGACAACCACCAGCGCGGCGCCGCGCGTGCTGAGCCGGCCCGGCCCGGGTGAGCGTGATGACCTGCCTGCGTGGTCGCCGAACGGACGCGAGATCGCGTTCTCCCGGCGCAGCGACGACGGCAGCTGCCGGGTGTTGCTGGTTGCTGCGACCGGCGCCGGCGACGAACGTGAGGTGGCGCGCTGTGACGACAGCGAGCTGCTGAGTTTCGACTGGCTGCCCGATGGCAGCGGTCTCCTGTTCGGCACCATGACCGGCGCGGCAGACGGCGGCCGCATGCGTGTCCTCAGCCCCAGTGACGGACGCTGGCGCGAACTCGATTACCCGGCCGCCCCAGGCGATCTGGACTTCGGCCCGAAGGTCTCTCCTGACGGACGCTGGATCGCCTTCCTGCGCAACCCGCAGATGGGCGACGTGTGGCGGATCCCGGTGGAGGGTGGGGAAGCCGAACAGCTGACCCGTCTCGGCGCCGAGATGCGCGGACTGAGCTGGGCGCCCGACAGTCGGGGCGTGGTCTTCGGCATCCGCGTCGATCACGAGTCGCGCCTGTATCACCTGGATGCGGACACCGGCGAGTTCGCCGATCTGGGCATTGAGGATGCGCAGATGCCCGCGATCTCGGCGCAGACCGGCATGCTCGCCTTCGTGCACCGGCGTCCGCATTTCGGCCTGCATCGAGTCGATCCGGCCACCGGCGAAAGCGCAGCGCTGTTTGCTTCATCCGGACGCGATACCCAGCCTTCGGTCGCGCCCGACGGCGAGCAGATGGTCTTCAGTTCCGACCGCGCGGGACGCTTCGAACTCTGGTGGGGCGATCTGCGTCGCCCCGCATCGCTCCGGCCGATCGACGGCGTGCGACCGGATACGCGGCAGGTCGCGACCTGGTCACAGGACAGCCGACGCTTGCTCGTCTCTGTGCTGGACGCGCAGGGCGCGCCGTCGATCGTGGAAATCGAGCCGGCGACCGGGCATGCAGAACGCGTGGCGATTCCCGGCGAGCGCCCCATGCAGGCGGTCTACGGCCCCGACGGACGCGTGCTGGTCGTCGAAGAGGACGGCGAAGGGCGCACCGCGCTGATCGCCTATGCGCGTGACGACTGGCGTGTCCTCGGCCGCATCGACGGCGTCTCGCAGGTGCGCTTCGACGCGGCGCATGGACGCGTGCTGTACACGCGTTTCGATGGCAACGGATTGTGGGCGACCGATGCGGATCTGTCCGAAGCCGCGGTTGTCCAGCTCAGTGACCGGCTGCCGAGTCGATGGCGTTATCGCATGTGGTCGTTGTCGCCGGATGGTCGCGTGGCGTATCTCGACGGGGACGCCGGGTGCCGCTCGCGGCTGTCGCTTTTTACTGTCGGGCCGGTGGATCTCAAGCCTCATCCGGTGCATTGCCTGTCCACCGGACATCGAAGCGCGACCAACGGATTCAGCGCTGCGGGCACCCACTGGATGGTCTCCGTGGCTTCCGAGGATGGAACGGATATCGGATTCATGCCGTTGCCGTTCAAACAGAACGACCAGGAGAGCGTCGCCAAGTGGTTGTTGTCACTGAGAAAAAAGGTTTCGTAATTTCTTCGGGTCGTACCGGGCAACAATTTCGGCAAAGTCTTGGCGCGCTTTCGGGCAAGCCGGCGAGCAGGTCGGCATAACACCTGCCTCTGAAGGCAAATGGTGTGCGCATGCAAGCTCCCGTCTGGTCGGCCCGTGGCCATGTGTTGCAATTCGAATCGATCGACGATGCGTCTGCGCAATGCGTCGGGGCGGCGCGACTCGGCGCCATCCAGATGTCGGCACCGGTCTTCAATATCTGGGTGCAGGTGCGTGGCGATGGCTGGATCGAATCCCGCGAGGGTCGCTTCCGCATGCGCCGCGGCGACTGGATGGCGTTCGAGAAGGAATCGACTCCGCTGATCCAGGCCGGTCCGCGTGGCGTCTGCATCGGCGTCGCGCTGGATGCCCGTGCGCTCGACAGCCTGCAGGCGCTCAACGATGGCAGCCTGTACGCCGGTCGCGGTCGTCTGCCGTCCCAGGAACTCCGGATGCTGCTGCGCCTGTGGCGCGAGGCCTCGGTCGCAGACGATGACGGCGTCGCCATTCGGCCGCTGCTGCTCCAGCTGGCGGCGGTGCAGCGGGATCTCGCTGCGCGCGTGCGGCGCTGCCCGGGTCGCTCGCGTACGCGCAAGCGCCAAGTGTTCGGCCGCATGCAGCGCGCGCGCCTCTATCTGGAAGGCCATAGCGACCGTGTCGTGCGGATCAGTGAACTCGCCGACCTGACCAGCTTCTCGAGCTGGTACTTCTCCAAGGCGTTCCATGCGCTGTATGACGAAAGCCCGCAGGCACTGTCGGTGCGTTTGAGGCTGGAACGCGCAGGACTGCTGCTGCGGACCACGTCGATGATGATCGGTGAAGTCGCCGCTGCAACCGGTTTCGATAACTGCTGCAGCTTCGCGAGGGCGTTCAAGAGCCATCATGGAATGCCGGCAAGCCGATACCGCACTGCACATGCAGTCAAACCCGCTGCCGCCAGCGCGAGCTGAGCTGATCCAGCCCTGAAGTCTGTTGCGCCGCGATGACGGAGTTCCCGCATCGCGGCGTTTTCGTGTGTGGCGCCACATTCGGCACAGACACCAACCGCCACCCGCAAGGCATGAACAGAGGGTGCAGTCGTACCGTGCTGAAGGCGTTTTTAACGCGTCAGTAACGCAACACACACTCTGGAGAGAGAACTTGATGAATCTTCGCACTCCCGCATTGCGGAAGGGGCTCCTGCCCATCGCAGTGTTGACGGCCCTCGTGCCGGCGGCCGTGTCCGCCCAGGAACAGGCAACCGCCACTGGTGCCACCACGCTCGACCGCATCCAGGTCACCGGCTCGCGCATCCGCAAGGTCGACGTCGAGAACGCACAGCCGATCCAGACGATCTCGCGCACCGAGATCGAGAACCAGGGTTTCCAGTCCATCGGCGACATCCTGCAGAACATCGCTGCGACGGGCAGCCCGGCGCTCAGCCGTTCCAACCCGCTTTCGTCGGGCGAGAGCCCGGGCGGTACCTACGTCGACCTGCGCAACCTTGGTCCCGAGCGTACGCTTGTGCTGCTCAATGGCCGACGCCTGGGCGTCAACAATGATGGCCTGCAGGATCTCGCGACGATTCCGTCGTCGATGGTCGAACGCATTGAAGTGCTGAAGGACGGTGCCTCGTCGTTGTATGGTTCCGACGCGGTTGCCGGTGTGATCAACGTGATCACCCGCCGCAACTTCGACGGCGCGGAGGCCAATGCTTACTACGGTCAGTACGGCCAGGGCGACGGCGCAGTGCAGTCGTTTGACTTCACCATTGGTTCGCAGGGCGAGCGCAGCTCCATCGTGTTCGGCGCACAGTACGACAAGGAGGATCCGGTCTGGGCACGCGACCGTGCCTTCTCGCGTTTCTCTGACCCGGGTCAGGACGAGAGCTGGAACTACACCACCGTGGGTGCGATCGGCAACATCCGCAACCCGGACCGCAGCGAAGACGCGCCGGCATGGCTGGTGCTGCGTGACGGCGGTGATCCGAGCAACCTGGCTGACTACCGGCCGCAGGTCAATCCGGGCGGCGGCGTCATCGGCGACACCAGCAATGCCGCTGAGCAGATGATGCTCAAAACCGGCATGGAGCGTACGTCGATCTTCACGAGTGCGGATTTCGATCTCACGGACAATCTCCGCCTCGTGACCGACGCCAGCTTCAACCGCCGTGAGACCAGCGTGCAGGTTGCGGGTTATCCGCTGCAGAGCGGTGCGGTGGATGTGCAGACGCCGATGAGCGCCGACAGCTACTTCAATCCCACCGGTGACGTGCTCGACTTCCGTCGTCGTGGCACCGAAGTGCCACGCACGACTGATCGTCGTCTCGACACCTATCGTTTCGGCGCGTCCCTCGAAGGCTCGTTCGAGGCAGGTGATCGCTTCTTCGACTGGGATGCCGGCTACCTCTTCACCCGCGGCGATGCGACGATCCGCGGACAGGGCGACTTCAACAAGCTCGCCGTGCGTGAGGCGGTCGGTCCGTCGTTCCTCAACGCTGATGGGGTTGTACAGTGCGGCACGGCAGACAGCCCGATCGCGCTGGCTAACTGCACCCCGTGGAGCCCGGTGCTGAGCGAAGGCCCGAACTCGTTGGCCAATCCGGATATCCAGCGCCGTTTCTTCCTGATGGAAAACGCGACGTCGGAGACGACGACTCACAACTACTTCGCGAACTTCAGCGGCACCCTGGCCACCCTGCCGGCCGGCGACCTCAGCTTCGCGACCGGCTTGGAGAACCGCCGCGTGAGCGGTCGTTACTCGCCCGACGCGTTCGCACAGACCGGTAATTCGACCAATCTCGCGTCACAGGAGACCAGCGGCGGCTACAGCGTCAACGAGGCTTACCTTGAGCTCGACATCCCGCTGCTGGCGGATCTGCCGGGCGCGCAGGAATTGGCGATTAACGTTGCCAGCCGTTACTCGGATTACGACGTTTTCGGCGACACCACCAACAGCAAGGCGAGCTTCCGCTGGCGCCCGATCGAAGATCTGCTGGTCCGCGGTACTTGGGCCGAAGGTTTCCGCGCGCCGGCTGTGTCCGACCTGTACGGTGGCATTGGTCAGACCTTTGATCGCTACACGGACCCCTGCGACACCGTCAGCGGTTCCGCAGCGAGCAATGCCGCGGTCTATGAGCGCTGTGCAGCTGCGATCGCGGGCTATGCGGGCTTCACCTATGCGGACGATGAAGACGGCAACGTTGGTTACCAGCAGACCGGACAGGGCGGCCTGCTCGCCTATGGTGGCCAGACCGGTACGCCCTTCCTCAGCGGTTCCAACGCAGACCTGACGCCGGAGCGTTCGGTCAGCCGTTCGCTTGGTCTGGTGTACAGCCCGCAGTTCGTCAACGGACTCGGCGTGTCGCTCGACTGGTGGAAGACCCGCATTGACAACGTCGTGACCGCGTTCAGCGCGTCGGGAATCCTGACCGATTGCTATGTCTACGATATCGCGTCGCAGTGCGACTTCTTCACTCGTGACGAAGCAACCGGCACAGTGGACGATCTGACCCGTCTGGGTCGCAACGCGGGTTACTGGGAAGTCGAGGGTTACGACTTCGAGGTCAACTACGTGCTGCCTGCCACCAGCGTCGGCAACTTCGGGGTGAACTGGGCGACAACGTACTACAGCGACTTCGACATCAAGTCCGACAACACCGACAACACCACGCCGCGTCCGCAGGTCGGTTTTGGTGGCACGTTCCGCACGCGTTCGGTCGCAACCCTGAACTGGGATAACGGTGACTTCGGCGCCAGCTGGACGGCCCGTTACTTCTCCGGCGTCAAGGAGCAGTGCTACTACAGCAACACCTGCAACATGCTGGGCTACATCGATCGTGACGGCATCGCGCAGGCGCAGAACAAGACCGGCTCCAACACGTTCAACGACGTGCAGGTCCGCTGGAACGCGCCTTGGAACGCGACTGTTTCGGCAGGCGTGAACAACGTCTTTGATCGCGTCGGTCCGCTGATGTACACCCAGCCGAACAGCGGCTTCTCCTATCAGGGCAGTTTTGACATCGGTCGTTTCATGTACATGAAGTACCAGCAGCGCTTCTGATCGCTTCGGTGATCCAGTGATGCAGAAAGGCGGGCCTTCGGGCCCGCCTTTTTTTGTGCCGGGTCCTGCAGATGCATGAGGGTAGGCGGACAAATGGCACCGCGGGCCAGACGTTTCGCGCACGTTCCATCAATGCGCACGCGTGCGCGTCATCGCCGGATCCGCGTGTCGGAAACCTGCGTCTGGCGCGGCCGGCGTTTAGATCTCTGGAGGCCGCTTCATGCAGTCAGGTGCCCAGAAAAGCCCCGCGCATCATCCCGATCAAGCGGACACGACAACGCGCACCGGCCGCCGTGAAGCGGACAGTGCCGACTGCAAAAGGGTCGTTGGTCGAGCCCGCCGTCAGGCGGGCTGGGTGTCCTCGACGCCGCGCAGGCGATCGGCCTGTGCGCGCCAGCCGTCGAGCTTGTCGAGTACGCCGGTGCGCTGCAGATAATCCTCGCGCACGGGTTCGCCGGCGGCGAGTGCAGTGGCGACATGGACCGCGCCGGTGACCCAGAAGCTGCGGGTGCCGGCGCGCGCGGGATCGCGCTGGAACGCGACGGCCTCGATGATCGGCATCGGCAGGCCCCACAGGCCCAGCAGATAGGCACCGGCTTCGGTATGGCCCGGCGCATCGGCAGGCTGGGTGTCGGCCGGGGCACGCTCATCCCGGATGCCCGGCAGCAACAGGCCGATGTCGGCCAGCAGGGCGGCGGTGGCGCCGAGCTCGGCGCTGGATTCGGGCAGCATGCGGCGGGCGAGCTGCGAGGCGACCAGTGCGCGCTGCTGCATTGCGGGCCGGTCGAGATCACCACGCGCGGAATGCGCGAAGACTTCGCTGGCCAGCACCAGGTCGCGCATCGTCGCCATGCCGAGCCGGGTCACGGCCGAGCGCAGGTCGGTGATGGTGCGGCCGGCGGAGAAATACGCCGAGTTGCACAGCTGCAGGACCTTGGCCGCGATCGCGGGATCCCCTGAAATCAGCTGCGCGATGTCGTTGGCCGTGGTGTCGTCGTCGGCTTCCAGCGCGTGTGCCAGCGCCAGATAGGTCTGCGGCGGCGACGGCAGTTTTTCGATCTGACCGATGCGCTCGCGCAGGGCCGGATTGTCGAGCAGCTCGCGCAGTTCCTCGAGGCTGCCGATCGCTTCCAGCAGCTGCGCCTCGCCGACGGGCAGCGGCAGGAACCGGTGGGCCAGCGACAGCACGCGCGCGGGCGGCTGACCGCCGAACACGGCGATGCGCGAGGTTTCAGGGCGCAGCGTGCGGATCTGGCCGAGCAGCGTGGCGACCGGCATGTCCGGCAGCGTCGGCGCGACCACCACGACATCCTGCGGCGCGTCGGCGATCAAAGCCGTGGCGGTGGTGCCGTCGATGGCGCGCTGGACCTGCCAGCCGTCATCCATGTCGGCCACGAGGGCGATGAGATCGGACGGCAGGCTGTCTTCGCCGCCCACGAACAGAATACGCACGATGGAAATCCCCTGAGCGCCGCGGCACCCACCCGGTGGCGTCGGCTCGCAACGATAGTAGCAACCACGCCGCCCCGGTATCGGGCGGCGTGTCGCGAACTGTGACGGCGGCGACGCCGCCGTGGCGCTTACTCGGCCGCGTAGGCCGCAATCGCCTCATTGAGCAGCGCCTTGGCTTCCGCCGCGTTGCCCCAGCCGCTGATCTTCACCCACTTGCCCTTCTCGAGATCCTTGTAGTGCTCGAAGAAGTGGCCGATGCGCTCGAGCCAATGGGCCGAGACCTTGTCGAGATCGTCGACATGCGCGTAGCCGCCGAACACCTTGTCGACCGGCACCGCAAGGATCTTTTCGTCGCTGCCCGCCTCGTCGGTCATCTTCAGCACGCCGACCGGACGGCAGCGGATCACCGAACCCGGGATCAGCGGCAGCGGCAGCACCACCAGCACGTCGGCCGGGTCGCCGTCACCGCAGACGGTGTTGGGCACGTAGCCGTAGTTGCAGGGATAGCGCATCGGCGTGGACAGGATGCGGTCGACGAAGATCGCGCCGCTTTCCTTGTCGACCTCGTACTTGACCGGCTCGGCGTCCTTCGGGATCTCGATGATGACGTTGATTTCGTCCGGCGGGTTCTTGCCGGTGGGGACGGAGTCCAGGCCCATTGCGATGCACTTCCAGTGGTCGATAAGAACGCCCATTTTACGACCAACGGATGTTGCAGCGCAGAACCGGTGTCGGGCGATGGTTTCGGGTGCAACCGCGGACGCCCGGCCGGACCAAGGGTACGCCCCAGTATGGTCAGGCCATACGCCAGCGTACATATGAGGCCCGACTTTCGCTGACGCAGGCCCGTTCCGATGACCACGCTCGATTCGCTGTCCCCGAACGCCGCTGCCGCCCAGGGCTACTGGCAGAACCCGCTGGCCCCGAACGATACGCATACGCATGACGGTCCGGCGGCCGGCGGCGTCGACGATCATGCCGACATCGGGAGCCTGGACGACGGTCCGGACATCGCCAAGCGGGAAGCGCCCGAGCGCGCGCCCAACGGTGCGATCGGTATCGATGGGGGCAGCACCAACTCCACGGGGCGCACCACCGGCAGCACGCCCGACGGCAAGCCGGTCGTCAGCGACAAGTTGCACAGCGATGCGCAGGTCGACGTGACCCGCGAGCGCACCCAGGCGCAGGGCTACATCAGCCGCGACCAGGTGGTGTTCACCACCGGCACAGGCGACGACAAGGTCGGCGTGAGCCAGCGCGACGACGGCACGCTGGACGTGTCGGTCAACGGCGAAAGCTACGAAGTGCGCCTCGCCGAAGGGCAGGAACTGACCCTGCGCACCGGCGCCGGCAACGACACCATCCAGGTCGCGCCGAACGTCCAGGTTAACGTCGTCGTCGATGCCGGCGACGGCAACAACGACATCAATGTCGAAGGCGACGGCGACAACCGCATCAGCAGCGGCGACGGCGACGACACCATCCGCGCCACCGGCAGCGGCCGCAACGACATCCACACAACCGGCGGCACCAACGAGATCTTCGGCGGCAGCGGCGTCAACGTGATCTACGGCGGCGACGGCAGCGACACCATCCACGCCGGCACCGGTACCAACTACATCGAAGGCGGCCGCGGTAACGATGTGATCCACGGCGGCGGCACGTTCGACATCCTCTCCGCCGGCGGTGGCGATGATGTGGTCAATGTCGGCGATGGCCGTACGACGGTCTATGCCGGCGCAGGCAGCGACACGATCGAAGGCGCGAACGCGCAGACCACGATCTATTCGGAAGCCAGCGACATCGTCAACGCGGCGACGGGCGCGCGCCCGACCGTCGTCAACGTCGAGATCGATAACACCGTCGGCGATCGCGGCGTGCGCGTGCAGGGCTCCGATGCCTTCGTGCAGCGCATGCAGTCCGAACTGGATTTCCTGCGCGCCTCGCCGAACGGCCAGCAGATGATGGCGGAGTTCGACAAGGCCGCCGAGGCCAAGGGCAACACCGTGACGATCCAGGAACTCTCGAACGAGGACAACGGTTACGCCCAGACCTTCAGCAATGACGCCGACATCGTCAACGGCCGCCCGGGCGCTGGCGGTGACGTGACCATCAGCTACAACCCGTCCTTCCACATGGATGCGTTCCCGGCACCGTCGGTGGTGCTGTTCCACGAGATGTCGCATGCCTACAACGGCGTCAACGGTACCTTCCTGCAGGGCACGTATCGCGGCACGGGTCCTGACAATGGCCAGGTGCCCAACGCAGAACGCCAGGCCGTGGGACTGGAGACCAGTGCCACGCCGTATGACTTCGACGGCAGCGGCGCGATCACCCACAATCCGATCCATCTGACCGAGAACGGCATCCGGCGCGAGCTGGGAATGCCCGATCGTCCGAGCTATGCGCTCTGACCCTGGGCCATGACGTGAGGGCGGTGCATGCGTGCACCGCCCCTTTTGTTTGGCGGCGCCTGCATCGGGCGTTGTGACACGCTTCCGGGATCACCGTGCCGATGACTGACTATCCGCGCGCTGTCGTCAGCGCGCCACCCTCACATCTGCGGGACCATGCTGCGTTCCGCAGTGCCGTTGCAGCCGCGTGTCTCGACTGCTCGGTTCTGCCGGCACCGGCGGTGTCCAGCGAGTCCCCAAGTCCTGTCTCGAGGTCTGCAATGTCCCCCAGAGATTCCGCGCGCGCCCACATCGATGCCGAAGGTGTCGCACTGGAAGCAGTGTTCGCGCGCGAAGGCGAGGGTGTGCGTGTCGACTACCGGATCCGCAACACCGGCACGGTGCCGCTGGTCGTGTTCGACCGCGGCGATCGCCATGCGGTGCTGACGAAGCGCATGGTGTCCGGCGCTGTCGGTGTGCCGGCACTGCGCGAATATGCGGGCACGCGCGCGACCCTCTCGCATGTCGCAAGTGCCTTGCCGACGCCTGCACCGACCGTGCCGCCCACGCCGCTTGCGCGCCGTGTCGAGCCAGGCGCGAGCGTCGATGCCACCTTTCGCTTCTCCAATTGGCTCGCCTCGACGCCCGCGCAGGTGCAATGGTGCGTCGGCGTTGGCATCGCCGACGACGCGCGTCTGTTCTCGTCCGACGACAGCGGCGACGTGCAGGTCTGGCAGGCCGACTTCGGCTATGCCGACGACCAGCAGGTGTTGTGCACGCCGTGGTTCGATATGGCGAGTGGGACGTTCGAGCGTTAGAGGTGCGATACGCGCTGCCGCTGCTTGCGCGCGCATCGCGCACGCACCTCGCTGCCGGTCGCGGTCACTGATCCGGTCATCCATTCACCGCCGCGAAAACAGGCGTCCAAGGGCGTGCGCGCGGACATGATGAAAGTCCCTGGATTCCCGCCTTCGCGGGAATGACGATTCCGATGTCCGTGTCCGTGTCCGTGTCCGATGTCCGTTGCCCGATGTCAGGTGTCAGCGAAGCCACGACACCGCTCAGGTTCCCGAAGGAGCGGGGACGAAGAGAATGCTGCGCCCGTCACTCCTGCGAAGGCAGGAGTCCATGGACGTGCGGGCGGACACCATGAAAGTCCTTGGATTCCCGCCTTCGCGGGAATGACGATTCCGATGTCCGATGTCCGATGTTAGGTATCAGGTATCAGGTGTCAGCGAAGCCACGACAGCGATCAGGTTCCGGAAGGAGCGGGGACGAAGAGAACGCTGCCCCGTCACTCCCGCGAAGGCGGGAGTCCATGGACGTGCGGGCGGACACCATGAAAGTCCTTGGATTCCCGCCTTCGCAGGAATGACGATTCCAGTCCGAGTCTTGAGCTGACGGACGGCACCCATCAGATTCCGGACGAAGAAAAACGCGAGGGAACGAGCGGGTCCGGTGTCGACTAGAGCAGCGGCACCAGCAGCAGCGCCACGATATTGATGATCTTGATCAGCGGATTGATCGCCGGCCCCGCGGTGTCCTTGTAGGGATCGCCGACGGTATCGCCGGTCACCGCGGCCTTGTGGGCTTCGCTGCCCTTACCGCCGTGGTGGCCATCCTCGATGTACTTCTTCGCGTTGTCCCAGGCGCCGCCGCCGGTGGTCATCGAGATCGCGACGAACAGGCCGGTGACGATCGTGCCGATCAGCAGGCCGCCGAGCGCCCGGATGCCGGCGCCCGGTCCCATCAGCGCGTTCATGCCGAGCGCGACCACCACCGGCACCAGCACCGGCAGCAGCGAGGGCACGATCATTTCCTTGATCGCTGATTTCGTCAGCATGTCGACCGCGCGCGAGTAGTCGGGTTTCGCGGTGCCGGCCATGATGCCGGGGATCTCGCGGAACTGGCGACGGACTTCTTCGACCACCGCGCCTGCCGCACGACCCACCGCCTCCATCGCCATCGCGCCGAACAGATACGGAATCAGGCCGCCGATGAAGAGGCCGATGATCACCGCCGGATCCGCGAGGTCGAAGCGGAACTCGGTGCCCGGATACTTCGCTTCCAGGTTGTGGGTGAAATCGGCGAACAGCACCAGCGCCGCGAGCGCCGCCGAGCCGATCGCATAGCCCTTGGTCACCGCCTTGGTCGTGTTGCCCACTGCGTCCAGCGGATCGGTGACATCACGGACTTCCGGCGGCAGCTCCGCCATCTCTGCAATGCCGCCGGCGTTGTCGGTGATCGGCCCGTAGGCGTCGAGCGCGACGATCATGCCGGCCATCGACAGCATCGCCGTCGCCGCGATCGCGATGCCGTACAGGCCCGCGAACGAGAAACACGCCCAGATCGCGAAGCACACCGCGATCACCGGCATCGCCGTCGACTTCATCGACACGCCGAGGCCCGCGATGATGTTGGTGCCGTGCCCGGTCGTCGACGCCTGCGCGATGTGCTGCACCGGTGCGTACTGCGTGCCGGTGTAGTACTCGGTGATCCAGACGATCGCGCCGGTCAGCACCAGTCCGATCAGCGCGCACAGATAGAGGTTGGTCGCGCCGTGCGTGTTGTCGGCCATCAGCTGCGTGGTGATCGGCCAGAACAGCGCCGCGGCGATGACGCCCGAGACGATCACGCCCTTGTACAGCGCGCCCATGATCGAGCCGCCCGCCTGCACCTTGACGAAGAACGTGCCGACGATCGACGCCAGGATCGACGCGCCGCCGAGCACCAGCGGATACAGCACGCCGTTCGCACCGACGGTCGGCGCCATCAGGAAGCCGAGCAGCATCGTCGCGATCACCGTCACCGCGTAGGTTTCGAACAGATCGGCTGCCATGCCCGCGCAGTCGCCGACGTTGTCCCCGACGTTGTCGGCGATCACTGCAGGATTGCGCGGGTCGTCCTCGGGAATGCCGGCCTCGACCTTGCCGACGAGATCCGCGCCCACGTCAGCACCCTTGGTGAAGATGCCGCCGCCCAGACGCGCGAAGATCGAGATCAGTGAGCTGCCGAAGGCCAGGCCGACCAGCGCGTGCAACGCGGCTTCGCCGGCGATGCCGAAGTGCGGCAGCACCATCCAGTACCCGGCCACGCCGAGCAGGCCGAGACCGACGACCAGCATGCCGGTGATCGCACCACCGCGGAACGCGACGTCCATCGCCGGTCCGATGCCGCGGCGCGCGGCTTCGGCCGTCCGCACATTGGCCTTCACCGACACGTTCATGCCGATGTAGCCCGCCGCGCCCGACAGCACCGCGCCGAGCAGGAAACCGATGCCGGTCGCCCAGCCCAGGAACACGCCGATCAGCACGAACAGCACGACGCCGACGATGGAGATCGTCAGATACTGTCGATTGAGATACGCGCGGGCGCCTTCCTGGATCGCGCCTGCGATTTCCTGCATCCGTGCGTTGCCGGCAGGTTGCCGGTTGATCCAGCCGGCGGAGATCACGCCGTAGAGAATCGCGATGGCGGCACAGCCCAGTGCCAGCCACAAACCGTGTTGCTCGAGCATGGAAACCCCTCCCAGAGTCGGTATGCCAAGACTGAACAGCGGTGATGCGCGCCGACTATCGCACACGACCCGGCACGACGTGTGCTGCGCCGCGGGGCGGCTTGGATGAGCGGCTGGCTGCGTGTCGGTGCAGCGCTCGAACGGCTGATGAAGGGGACGGCAGGCCGGTTTGAGTGGTGTCGCACAGCAACTTCTTCACTGAATGCGCAGCCAGCGCAGCAGACTGAACCCCGGGCGCGCCGTACGGACTCGCAGGGATGGCAATGACCGCGGCACGACCGCATCATTGAGCCGTTCACTCCTCTACGACGTGGCCCATGCCTGCTTCGATCCTCGACTTCCTGTCCGGTGGCCTGCTCCAGTTCGGCTGGGGCGCGATGCTGCTGTATCTGCTGATCGCTACCCAGCTGACGATTCTCGCGGTCACGTTGTATCTGCATCGCAGCCAGGCGCATCGCGGTGTCGATTTCCATCCGGTGATCGCGCACTTCTTCCGGTTCTGGACGTGGCTGACCACGTCGATGATCACGCGCGAGTGGGTGGCGATCCATCGCAAGCACCACGCCAAGTGCGAGACCGAGGACGACCCTCACAGCCCGCGCTTCAAGGGCATCAAGACCGTGTTCTGGCAGGGTGTCGAGCTGTACCGCGAAGCGCGCGGCATGCGTGCCGACATCGAGCAGTACGGCAAGGGCGCCCCGAGCGACTGGATCGAGCGCAAGGTCTATACGCCGTGGGCGACGTTCGGCCCGACGCTGCTGCTGTTCGTCAGCTTCGCGCTGTTCGGCTTCAAGGGCGTCGCGGTGTGGGCGATCCAGATGGCGTGGATTCCGTTCTGGGCCGCGGGCGTCGTCAACGGCCTCGGGCACTGGTGGGGCTACCGCAACTTCGAGACCACCGACACCGCGACCAACCTCACGCCCTGGGGTGTGTGGATCGGCGGTGAGGAGCTGCACAACAACCACCACGCGTTTCCCAGCTCGGCGAAGTTCGCGCTGCGCAAGTGGGAATTCGACATCGGCTGGATGGTCATCAGGAGTCTCGAATCCGTCGGCCTGGCCAAGGTGCTGCGCGTCGCGCCGTCGCTCGACGTGCGCCCGAACATCCACGTGCCCGACACCGACACGATGCGCGCGCTGCTCACGCACCGCTTCCAGGCGATGACCGATTTCCAGCGCAACGTGCTGACCCCGGCGCTGCGCGAGGAAGCCCAGGCGGCCGGCGCCAAGCTGCGCTCGCTGCTGCCGCGCAAGCTGCGCAAGGGCCTGGTCGACGATGGCCGCTGGCTGCAGCCCGATGCACGTGCGCAGCTGCAGCAGTGGGTCGACCAGCGTCCGCGCATCCGCACGCTGGTCGAGCACCGCGCGCGTCTGGCGGCACTGCTCGAAGCGCGCTCGCAGAACGCGAGCGAAGCGCTGCAGGCGCTGCAGGCGTGGTGCCGCGAAGCGGAAGCCTCGGGCAACCGCGCGCTGCAGGCGTATTCGGCCCGCCTCAAGGGGTATTCGCTGCAGAGCGCGCGCGCCTGAGCGCGCCATCGCCGCAGCCGATGTCTGCCCGGATCGCGTTGCGCCTCGCGGCCTGCGTTGCAGGCGTCGTGATGGCGCTGATGGCGGGACTGGCATCGGCCCAGGTCACGCGGACCAGCGAGTATCTCGAGCGCATGGACACCGACGGCGACGGCCGCGTGTCCCTGGCCGAGTACCAGGCGTGGATGCATTACGCCTTCGACCAAATGGACCGCAACGGCGACGGCGTGCTGACGCCCGACGAATTGCCGGGCGGCAAGGGCCGGCCCGTGACGCTGGCCGAGCACATGGCCAAGCTCGCCGCCACGTTCAACCGTCAGGACACCAACCGCGACGGTTACCTCGACGCGCGCGAGCTCGCGGCGCCGCCGCAGAAGTAGACCTGCGTTCCCCACCGCGGCCACGCGGATGGATTCGAGCAGCGTTCGTACGGTGGAATCTGCGCGATGTCCGCGCGGCGTCCACGTGACCGGAAACGGCGTTGCTATCCTCGGGCGGTGATCGATCGGATCCGCTTCAGGGAAAAGGACATGACGCATCTCGTGCATCTGCGCCGCGCCGTCGGCTGGTTGCTGGTCGCGCTGCTCGCCACGGTGGTGCTGGTGAATCTCATCGGATTCTTCAGTCCGTTCTGGGGTCATTGGCGACACCCCGGCGATGCGTCGCAGTCGCGCGCGCTGTTGGATGCGTTGGCGCCGTGGACGGCCGTGCTCTCGCTGCTGTTCCTGCTGCCGGCCTGGCATCTGTCGCGCACACTCGTGTCCCCGCTTGCGCGCGGCGTCGTGCTGATGATGGGCGCACTCGTCGTCATCGCGGATGTGATGGCGCTGCTATCCGCGCAGGCGAGCGACGATCCGGTCGTTGTGCAGCTGCTGTCGAGCCTGGCAGCGGGATATCCGTTCGTCGCGTTCCTCGTCTTCATCTGGCTTGTCTGGCGCGCAATGCGCATCGCAGCGCCGCGGCACGACACACCAGGCGAGATCTGATCGCTCCGCTGCGGTGGCCGCATCCAGCGGTGTGTCCCTTTCGATCGGGCGACTGACGCACTTGGGGCGTGCTCCGAGTGCGGGACACGCGTGTGCGCTTTTCCCGCGGGCACGGCGGTCAGGGTCCAAGAACGACACACCTCACCGCATCTCCAGCGCACAGCCTCGTCGACCATCCAGAAGCTGACGATTGCGAGGCCTCGACCCACGCAGTTATCGATTTTCTGGCCGCATCGGTGGTCGACCATGCGGATCTCGAATCCCTGAAACGAAGAACGCCGGCCCTTCCGGGCCGGCGTTCTGGTGAAACGCGCGGGAGACGTGGTCCCGCGCGGGTGCCGCACTTACTTGGTGATGTCGACGTCCTTCGTCTCGCGCAGGAAGATCGTGCCGATCACCAGCGACATCAGCGCGATGCCGATCGGGTACCACAGGCCGTAGTAGATGTTGCCGGTGGCCGCGACCAGGGCGAACGAAATCGCCGGCAGGAAGCCACCGAACCAGCCGTTACCGATGTGGTACGGCAGCGACATCGAGGTGTAGCGGATGCGGGTCGGGAACAGCTCGACCAGATACGCCGCGATCGGGCCGTAGACCATCGTCACGAAGATCACCAGGATCCACAGCAGGAAGATCGTCATCGGGATGTTGATGCGATCGGTGTCCGCCTTCTCCGGGTAACCCGCGGCATTGAGCGCGCCGCGCAGGTCGGTGCCGAAGGTGCCCTGCTGGTTCTTCAGCGCATCGCCGGCCAGGCCTTCGGCCTCGTACGACGCGACGCTGTTGGTGCCCACGCGCACTTCGGCCAGAGAACCCGCCGGTGCCGGCTCGACGCTGTACGGCACACCGGCGCGTGCGAGCGCGGCAGTCGCCACGTCACAGGAGCTGGTGAACTTGCGCGTGCCCACCGGATCGAACTGGAAGCTGCAGGTCTTCGGATCGGCCACGACCACGGCCGGCGCGCTGGCGACGGCTTCTTCGATCGCCGGATTGGCGAAGTGGGTCAGGCCCTTGAAGATCGGGAAGTAGGACACCGCCGCGATCAGACAGCCGGCCATGATGATCTTTTTGCGGCCGATCTTGTCCGACAGCCAGCCGAAGAACAGGAAGAACGGCGTGCCGAGCAGCAGGGCCGCGGCGATCAGCAGGTAGGACACCGTCAGATCGACCTTCAGCATGCTCTGCAGATAGAACAGCGCGTAGAACTGGCCGGCGTACCAGACCACGGCCTGGCCGGCGGTTGCACCGAACAGCACCAGCAGCATCAGCTTCAGGTTGCCGCCCTTGATCGAATCACGGAACGGCTGCTTGGAGCCCTTGCCCTCGGCCTTCATCTGCTGGAACAGCGGGGATTCGCTCAGCTGCAGGCGGATCCACACCGAGACGCCCAGCAGCACGATCGAACCCAGGAACGGCAGACGCCAGCCCCAGTCTTCGAACGCTTCGACACCCAGCAGCCAGCGGCACAGCAGGATCACGGCCAGCGACAGGAACAGGCCGAGCGTCGCCGTGGTCTGGATGAAGGCGGTATAGAGGCCGCGCTTGCCCGGAGGCGCGTGTTCGGCAACGTAGGTGGCCGCGCCGCCGTACTCGCCGCCCATTGCCAGACCCTGGGCCAGACGCAGCACGATCAGCATGATGGGCGCCGCGATACCGATCGACGCGTAACTGGGCAATACGCCGACGAGGAACGTCGACACGCCCATGATGATGATCGTGACCAGGAACGTGTACTTGCGGCCGATGCGGTCGCCGAGGCTGCCGAAGAAGGCCGCGCCGAAGGGACGGACGAAGAAGCCGGCCGCGAACGCCAGCAGGGTGAAGATCATGCCCGTCGTCGGATTGACGCCACTGAAGAACTGGCGCGACAGGATGATCGCGAGCGAGCCGTACAGATAGAAGTCGTACCACTCGAAGACGGTGCCGAGACTGGACGCGAAGATGACCTTCTTGTGGCCCTTCGTCAGCGCGGGCTTGGGTGCCGGGTTGGCGGTCGTGCTGGACATGGGAAGCTTCCCCTCCGAAGCGTTCGTGATGTGGTCGGGACCGGCGGAATGCCGGCGACCCGGTCAGACGTGCTGCATGCGATCGCGGAACAGACGGTGGTGCGGGTGGGGGCCGCTCGCACGCGGCGGTGAAACGCAACAGGGACGGCGCGTGGCCGTCCCTGCCGGGTGGATCAGAACGAGTAGCGGGCCATCGTGTGCAGGCGCATCAGCTCGCCGTCGGCGCCGGACTGCAGCGTGCGCTCGCCCCAGATCGCCTCGACACCGAAGTCGAGCTTCGGCACCGGCGACCAGATCATGTTGGCGTGCACCGAATGCACCTTGCGGGTCACGCCGAGGCCGGTCCAGGCCGCGTTGTTGTCCCACTGCGAGCGCGAATAGAACAGGTTGCCGCGGACCTTCGGGCTGAACACCTGGCGCAGGCCGAAGTAGCCGGCCCAGCCGCCGAGGGCGTCGATGTCGCCGGCGGAATCCACCATCGCGTCCTGCTGCACCGTGGCCAGGCCGATGTAGCGGCCGATGCCGTCGCCGCCGCTGACCTGGTAGCGGATGTCGGTGCTGTCACCCAGCTTGACCAGGCCGCTGACCTGCGCGCCGAAGCCGGTGTCGGTGCTCTCGGCGCCGACAGGCTGCAGACCGGCGGCGTTGTAGGGCTGGTACTTCAGCTGGCGCGCGAGGCCGGCGAAGCTGATGTGGCCCCAGTCGCCCTTGTGGGTGTAGCGGGCGATGACGTCCGGGATGGCGCTGTTGTCGCCGCCGATCACGCGCGCGCCGCCGCCGAAGGGCTGCACGGTGGTTTCGGGACGCTCGATCGAGATCGCCCACGGGCCGCTGGTGTAGCGCAGCTGCGGTTGGCGCACGAAGGCCACGCCGTCGGTCGGGCCGACGAAGTCGACCGCATCGATCAGCGCATTGGTGTCCATGAAGTTGGACCACGTCTGACCGACCAGCCAGTTGTTGTAGGTCAGGTAGGCGTGGCGCAGCGTCGCACCGTAGGTGTTGGTGGCCGCCGGATTGCCCAGCGCGCCGCCGAAGAAGTCGAACTCCACGCGCGCGCCCAGCTTGTCGCCGGAATCGAGCACCGTGCTGGCGTCGAACCACAGGCGCGAGAACTTCAGATGCGCGTCGGAATAGGTATCGGGCGCCGTGCCGCCGACCGGAATCGCGCCGGGCACGTAGAAGTCGCGGCCCGCCGAACCCTGGGCGATGTCGCCGTCGGTGGTCTTGGTGACCATCGCGTCGGTGCGGATCATGCCGCCCACGGTGAACTTGGTACCGGGATTGGCGGTCGGCGTGATCGTCGTCGTCTGGATCGGCGCGGCGGCGCCGGTACCGGCGACAGCGGCTGCGGGCGCGGGCTGCGCGGCCTGGGCCGTGCGCACCTCGGTCACCACGGTATCGGTCTGCTGCTGTTGCGTCACCAGCTGCTGGACCATCGCCTCGAGCTGCGCGACGCGCGCCTCGAGTTCGCGTTCCTTGGCGGTCTGTGCGAATGCTGCGCCGGGCAGCACCAGCGCCGCCAGCACCGCAGTGGCCAGCAGGCGCGGCCGGGCCTTGAGTGTGTGTGTCATTGCTCCCCTCCCACGGGTCTACAAAACATCGATCAACGGCAAGGGGCCGCAGACCGGTCCGTCACGCAGACTGCACGTATGCAGGGGCGCCGCCCATTCGCCATTGGTCGATACCCGGCGCGGCCGCCGTGGCGCGGTTAGACGAAGGTCTAGGCTGGCGCCGCGGCGAATGCGGCACACTGGTTGGACGCGTCGAAAACGAGGGAAGTCACGATGTCCAACGCCGCAGAACTCCACCCGGTCCCCGCCGGATTCGCCGGCCCCGCCACCATCACCCGAGCCGAGTACGCGCGCGATTACGCGCGGTCGGTGCAGGATCCGGATGCGTTCTGGGGCGAGGCGGCGAAGCGGCTGCACTGGGATCGTGCGCCCACCAAGATCCGCAACGTCAGCTACGACCTGCAGGACTTCCGCATCCGCTGGTTCGAGGACGGCGAGCTCAACGTCAGCGTCAACTGCCTCGACCGGCACCTGGCGAGCAAGGGCGACAAGACCGCACTGATCTGGGAGGCCGACGGCCCCGACACCGAATCGCTGCACGTCAGCTACCGCGAACTGCATGCGCGCGTGTGCAAGCTCGCCAATGCGCTGCGCAACCTCGGCGTGGGCAAGGGCGACCGCGTCACCATCTATCTGCCGATGATCGTCGAGGCTGCGGTGGCGATGCTCGCCTGCGCCCGCATCGGCGCGGTGCATTGCGTGGTCTTCGGCGGCTTCTCGCCGAATTCGATCGCCGATCGCGTCTCCGACTGTGGCAGCAAGCTCATCATCACCGCCGATGAAGGCCTGCGCGGCAGCAAGAGCGTGCCGCTGAAGGCGAACGTCGATGCGGCGCTGAAACTGCCGGGCACCAATACCGTCGAAACCGTGCTCGTCGTGCGCCACACCGGCGGCGCGGTCGACATGCAGATGCCGCGCGACCGCTGGTACGACGCGGTCGTCGACAGCCAGCCCGACACCTGCGAACCCGAGCGCATGAATGCGGAAGATCCGCTGTTCATCCTCTACACCTCCGGCTCGACCGGCAAGCCGAAGGGCGTGCTGCACACCACCGCCGGATATCTGCTCTACGCCAGCTACACCCACGAAGCGGTGTTCGACCTGCGCGACGACGACGTCTACTGGTGCACGGCCGACGTCGGTTGGGTCACCGGCCACAGCTACATCGTCTACGGCCCGCTGGCGAACGCCGCGACGTCGCTGATCTTTGAAGGCGTGCCGAACTATCCCGACGTCTCGCGTTTCTGGAACGTCATCGACAAGCATCAGGTCACGATCTTCTACACCGCGCCCACGGCGATCCGCGCGCTGATGCGCGAAGGCGAGGCGCCGGTCAAGAAGACCTCGCGCGCGTCACTGCGCCTGCTCGGCAGCGTCGGCGAGCCGATCAACCCCGAAGCCTGGCGCTGGTATGCCGACGTCGTCGGTGACGGTCGCTGCCCGATCGTCGACACCTGGTGGCAGACCGAAACCGGCGGCATCCTGATCTCGCCGCTGCCCGGCGCGATCGATACCAAGCCCGGTTCCGCGACGGTGCCGTTCTTCGGCGTGCAGCCGGCGCTGGTCGATGCCAACGGCGTCGTGATCGAAGGCGCGGCCGAAGGCAATCTGGTCATCACCGATTCCTGGCCCGGCCAGATGCGCAGCGTCTACGGCGACCACCAGCGCTTCATCGACACCTACTTCAAGACCTATCCGGGCAGCTACTTCACCGGCGACGGTTGCCGCCGCGACGAAGACGGCTACTACTGGATCACCGGCCGCGTCGACGATGTCATCAACGTGTCCGGCCACCGCATCGGCACCGCGGAACTCGAGAGCGCGCTGGTGCTGCATCCCAAGGTCGCCGAGGCCGCGGTCGTCGGCTTCCCGCACGACATCAAGGGCCAGGGCATCTACGCCTACGTGACCCTGAAGGCCGGCGAGGCCTACAGCGAAGACCTGCGCAAGGAACTGGTCAAGCACGTGCGCAGCGAGATCGGCCCGACCGCCTCGCCCGACCACATCCAGTGGGCGCCCGGCCTGCCCAAGACCCGTTCGGGCAAGATCATGCGGCGCATCCTGCGCAAGATCGCCGAGAACGCGCCAGACCAGCTCGGCGATACCAGCACGCTGGCCGATCCGTCGGTCGTCGACGCGCTGGTCAAGGAGCGCTACATCCCGCAGGCATGACGGTGGCGCGGGTCACGCCCTCGCCGATGCGTGCGAAGCAGGGCGCTGCTTCGATTCGCTCCGGGTAGCGCGTCGGTGGCCCGGGGCGTGTACCACGCCCCGGCCTTGGCGGTCGGCCAGTCGGCCTCACGCATCCCCGCCGCGCACCACCGATGACTCACGCATTCCATCTCCAAAGGCATCACACGTTCCAATGACCACCCTGCTGATTGCCGACGATCACCCGCTGTTCCGCGAGGCACTGCGTGGCGCGATTTCCCGCGCCGTGCCGAACGCGCGCCTGCGTGAGGCGCACAACGTCGATGCGCTGTACGCGATGGTCGAGTCCGAACCCGACGCCGACCTGCTGATGCTCGACCTCAACATGCCCGGCGTGCACGGCTTCAGCGCGCTGGTGCATCTGCGTGCGCAGTACCCGCAGCTGCCGGTGCTGATGGTGTCCGCGCGCGAAGAGCCTGCGGTGATGCGGCGCGCGCTGGACCATGGCGCGGCCGGTTTCGTACCGAAGTCCGCCGATGCCGAAACCCTAGGCCGTGCGGTCGCGCTGGTGCTCGATGGCGACCGTTTCGTGCCCGAGGCCGCGGTCTCGGCGCCGGCGGTCACCTCGCACGAGCACGACGTCGCCGCGCGCCTGCGTGACCTCACGCCGCAGCAGTTCCGCGTGCTGCAGATGCTCGGCGACGGCATGCTCAACAAGCAGATCGCCTACGAACTGCATGTCTCCGAAGCGACGGTGAAGGCGCACATGACCGCCGTGCTGCGCAAGCTCGGCGCGTCCAACCGTACCCAGGCGGTGCTGATCGCCGGCAAGCTGGCGGTCGATCCGGATCCGGACGAGATCCCGCCGGACGCGCGCTGAGTCGCGGCGGTTCCTCCGCAGAAACGCGCGCGCGGCGGCTTGATCGCGGGACGCGCTGATCCTTCATCCCAACGCAGGCCGGGATCCATGTACGCGGTCGAACTGACGCAGCAGGCCGCCGCCTGATGATGGCGATGGCGGTTGCTCCGCAAAATCAAAATGGGCCCCAGCGTGTGTGCGCTGGGGTGACAACAGACCCTGCATCGGCCCCGTCCCCGCACGCGGGGACGGGCTTGCGCCTCAGCGCTTCTGATACGCCCGCGGCAAGCCACCCGCGTTCGCCGGCGTCGCCGGGTGCAGATAGCGGTCGCGCAGTTCGGTCTGGCGCGAGCGCATCGGGATCGCGCGGCCGTCGAACCACACCTGCTCGGCGGTGCTGGTGACGTCGAGCGGATCGCCCGACCACAGCACCAGGTCCGCCGTGCGGCCGACCGCGATCGTACCGATGCGGTCGCCGACGCCGAAGACCTCGGCCGGCACGCGGGTCAGGCCGGCGAGGCCCGCATCCCAGGGCAGGCCGTGCGCGACGGCATTGCCCGCCAGCTGGCGCAGCTTGCGCGCGTTGTGCGAGGCGTCGCTGGCCTGGGCGAAGCCGACGCGCACACCGGCGGCCTGCAGGCGCGCGGCGTTCTCCAAGGTCGCGCCGATCTGGTCGAAGTCCGACGGCAGGTTGACCAGCGGGTCGACGAACACCGGGACGTTCGCCGATGCGAGTTCGCTGGCGACCTTCCAGGCTTCGGCGCCGCCGCGGATCGCGATGCGCAGCTTGTGGCGCTGCGACCAGCGCAGCAGCTGTCGGATGTCCGAGGCGCGATTGACGCCGACGACGATCGTGCCGCTGCCGTCCAGGTAGCGGGTCAGCGCCCGCTTGCCGGCCGGCGTCAGCGAGGCGACGTGCGAATCGGCGGGCAGGCGGCCACGCGCCTCGTCGATCAGCTGGTCGAGCAGCATCCACTGCGCCGCGCGCGACGCGCCGCTCTGTTCCGCACCGGCGGCGCCGAGCGCGAGATACAGCACCTTCGGGCCGGCGGGATCGACGCTGCCGTCGAGGCGCATCACCGCGCCCTGGCCGCCGATGATCGAACTCGCGCTGCCGGCCGAGATCAGGGTGAAGCCGATGCCTTCCACGCGCGCGACCGGAATCACGATCGACTCCGGGTTGTAGGCCAGGGTCACGTCGAACTCGGGCCGCACGGCCATCGCGCTGGCTTCGCCGAGCGACAGGCGGTCGTCGCGTGTGCCGCTCTCGCCGGAGACTTCCTCGATACCGATGCCGGTCACGCCGCCGAACAGGGTCGGCGTCAGCGGCCGGCCATTGGCCTCGACCACCTGGGCATCGCCCGCCGACAGGCCGGCGCCGACCGCCGCGATGCGGCCGTTGCGCACCAGCACGTCGGTGTTCTGCAGCGAACCCTGGGCACCCGCGGTGTGCACGGTCGCGCCGCGGATCAGCAGCGACTGTGCGGTCACGGGCAGGGTGGCGGCGAGCAGCGCGCCGGCGACCAGCAGACGCGTCATCGCGCGGCGGACGCGGCGGTTGGAAACAAGGCGGCTCATCGGGCACCTCCGGTGGCAGCGGCGCCCTGGCCGAGCATGAAATCCGAGACCGGCTGACGCGCCGGATCCGTGCGGTCGTACACGTGCGCGCCGTCGATCCAGACCTGTTCGG
The DNA here is from genome assembly GCF_057656615.1 of Luteimonas sp. Soil_C_5. Lineage (NCBI taxonomy): Bacteria > Pseudomonadati > Pseudomonadota > Gammaproteobacteria > Lysobacterales > Lysobacteraceae > Luteimonas > Luteimonas sp. Soil_C_5. Next base: position 123,100 of record NZ_JBDGKA010000006.1, on the reverse strand, counting down.
CAAGCGCGTAGACACTGAAGGGGTTGCCGCTCCACAGCACCACGTCGCCCATCTTGCCGGGGGTCAGGGTGCCGGTGCGTTCGAGCACGCCGAGCGACTTCGCCGCGTTCTCGGTCAGCCAGCGGATCGCGTGTTCGGGCGTGATCGCCAGTCCCGCGCGTTCCGCACTGGCGATGACCTTGGCGGCTTCCTGGTTGAGGCGCTGGATGCCCTCGTCGGAATCCGAATGCACGATCGCGCAGCCGTTCGGCGCGCGGTCGACGATCGCGATGTTCTCCTGGATGCCGTCGAAGGCTTCCATCTTGAAGCCCCACCAGTCGGCCCACAGCGCGCCGCAGACGCCGTCGGCGGCCAGGCGGTCGGCGATCTTGTAGGCCTCGACGCCGTGGTGGAATGCGGTGACCTGGAAGTCGAACTCCTGCGCCAGGTCGAGCATCTGCACCATCTCGTCGGCGCGGTAGCAGTGGATGTGCACGAGGATGTCGCCATCCATCGCGCCGGCCATCGTCTCCAGCTTGAGGTCGCGCTTGCCCGGCGATTCGCCGGCCTGCTTGCTGCGGTACTCGGCAGCGTCGATCAGCGCCTGGCGGTAACCGGCGACGTTGCCCATGCGCGTGGCCGGGCCGCCTTTCTGGCCGTAGACGCGCTTGGGGTTCTCGCCGCAGGCCATCTTCAGGCCGTAGGGCGCGCCGGGAAACTTCATGTCCTGCACGGTGGTCGCGGCGACGTTCTTCAGCGTCACGCCGCGGCCGCCGACGAGGTTCGCCGAGCCCGGCAGGATCTGCAGCGTGGTCACACCGCCCGCCAGGGCCGCGCCGAAGCCGGGATCCTGCGGCCACACCGAATGTTCGGCCCAGACCTGCGCGGTGTTGGGCGCGGTCATCTCGTTGCCGTCGCTGTGCGCGCGTGCGCCAGGGCTGGGATACACGCCGAGGTGCGAGTGCACGTCGATGATGCCGGGCGTCACCCACTTGCCGGTGCCGTCCACGCGCTGCGCGTTCGCCGGCACATCGAGGCCGGTGCCGACGGCCGCGATGCGGCCGTCCTGCAGCAGCACATCGGCGTTCTCCAGCCGGCCCCCGTCGCCGGTGAGCACCGTCGCGCCGGTGATCAGTACCGGGGCCGAGGCGATCGGCACGTAGGTGCTGGCATAGGCGGCCGACGTGGCGGACGACGACGCGGCCGGCGCGGCGTCGCTGCGCGCGGACGTGGAGGTGGTGGCGCAGCCACCGAACAGTGCAACCGCAAGGGCGGCGGACAGAACGCGATACATCGGCAATTTCCCCGGTGCGATGGTGAGGGTCGTCGGCGGCGCGGCGCGTGGGCCGGTGCGGGCGACGGCATGCAGCCGGTCGAGTGTACCCGTGCCCGGCGCGCGGTCGCTGGGACGCGGTGCGCAATCGTGGGCACCGCGTGCGATGCGAGAATGCGCGGACACGAGGAGAAGACGATGAAAGAAAAAGACCAGATCGTCGGCAACTGGCTGCCGCGCTACACCGGGGTGCCGCTGGACCAGTTCGGCGACCACGTGCTGCTGACCAATTTCGGCGGCTACCTGCATCACTTCGCGCGCCTCACCGGCGCCGAGGTCGTGGGCCTGGACCGGCCGATGCCCAGCGCCACCGCCGACGGCATCACGATGATCAATTTCGGCATGGGCAGCCCCAATGCCGCGACGATGATGGACCTGCTGTCGGCGGTGATGCCGAAGTCGGTGCTGTTCCTCGGCAAGTGCGGCGGGCTCAAGCGCAAGAACGAACTCGGCGATCTGGTGCTGCCGATCGCGGCGATCCGCGGCGAGGGCACCAGCAGCGACTATCTGCTGCCCGAAGTGCCGGCGCTGCCGGCGTTCGCGCTGCAGCGTGCGGTGTCGACGATGATCCGCGACCTCGGCCACGACTACTGGACCGGCACCGTCTACACCACCAACCGCCGCGTCTGGGAACACGACGATGCGTTCAAGACCCGGCTGCGCGCGATGCGCTGCATGGCGATCGACATGGAAACCGCGACGATCTTCGCCGCCGGTTTCGCCAACCGCATTCCGTCCGGCGCGCTGCTGCTGGTCAGCGACCAGCCGATGATTCCCGAAGGCGTCAAGACCGAGGCGTCGGACGCCAAGGTCAGCGCCGATTTCGTCGAGCGCCACATCACCATCGGCATCGAGGCGCTGAAGCTGATCCGCCGGCACGGCAAGTCCGTGCGCCACCTGCGGTTCGACGAATGAGCACGCCACGAACCTCCACGCTGCGCCTGCGCGCGCGGCGCATCGCCGGGCCTGCGGTGCTGCTGGCCGCGCTGTGCGTGCCGCTGCAGGCGATCGCGTGCCTGCTGCCCGCGCCCGACGGGGCGTATCCGGTCGGCGTGCAGCGCTTCGAGCTGGTCGACGACAGCCGTCGCGGCGTGCGCGGCGATACTGCCGATGCGCCGAGAACGCTGCCGGCCGTCGTCTGGTACCCCGCCGCGAGCGGCGCGCCGCCGCAGCCCTACATGGACGCGGCCGACGCGGCCGTGCAGTTGCCGGCGCTGGCCCGCAACCTGCGCTACGACCCGGCGCAGCTCGAGGGCATCGGGGCCTGCCCGACGCACGCGACCGATGCCGCGCCCGCGGGTGCGCCGGGCGCGTTTCCGCTGGTCGTGCTCAGCCACGGGTTCTTCGTGTATGCCGCGCAGAACACCGTGCTGGCCGAGCATCTGGCCAGCCACGGCTATGTGGTCGTCGCGATCGGACATCCGGGCGATTCGGTCGACGTGACCCTGGCCGATGGCCGCACCGTGCCGACCAATATGGAAGCCGAGAAGCCGGCGTTTTCCGACTGGCGGATGGCGTTCTATGCCGCGGCCGACCACGACACGCGGGCGCCGCTGATCGCCGGCTATGCCGATGCGCTGGACGGCAGCCGTCTCGGTGCCAGCGTCGCCAGCTGGCGCGACGACATGCGCTTCGCGGTGTCGGCGCTGCAGCCCGGCGCGGCGGCCCTGCAGTCGCTCGACGGCGACGTGCGCGACGCGCTGCGCACGGCCGATCCCACGCGTCTGGCGCTGGCCGGCATGTCCTTCGGCGGCTCCACCGCGGCCACGGTTTGCGGCCAGCTGCCCGCGTGCCGCGCCGCAGTGAGCCTGGACGGGCAGAACTTCGACCCGGCGTTCTTCGATGCCGACCTCGACCGTCCGCTGCTGCTGCTCCTGAGCGACTGGGTGCGCTATCCGATGTACGACGGCATGCCCTCGGAGGCGGACTTCAATCCCAACGACTACGCCTACGAGCGCTGGACCGCGACCGGTCTATCGCCCGACGTGGTGCGGCTGCGCGTGCCCGGCACCAAGCACATGGCCTTCAGCGACCTGCCGCTGCTGATGCCGGAAGACGGGCACGAGGACCGCTTCGGCGACGCCGATCCGGTGGCGACTTCGGCAGCGGTCGCCGCGACCACGCGCGCGTTCCTCGACCTGCATCTGCGTGATGGTGATGCGGCGACGTTGCAGCATGCGATCGATGCGGGCGGCCTGCTCCCGCATGCACCCGTGTCCACCCGCGACTGGGCACGCGCGCATCGCCCGGCATCGACACGCCCCTGACGCACGCAGCCTGCGTCCGTCGCTGGACGCGGGCCTCGTGACACACCGCCTGCGCGGCGGTGGCTCCAGCGGTCAGAACGGGTGCGTCAGCGGGACTCTCCGCTCCGCAGCGCCGTCGTCGCATGTTTCGACGGTGCCAATGCGAGGCGATCGCGCGCTGCGCAGCGGCGTTGCGCCGGAACGTGCTGTAGATCGTCGCTGCAATGCGGCGGCTCTTCACCGCCGGCGGCGCCGCTCAGGGCGAGGGCGCGGGATCCGGCCGGTGCGCGGCGGTGATCCGCCCGTCCGCATGGGCCTGACGAAGCGCCGGACCGGCAATCCGGATCCGCTCGCTGTCGTCGTACACGACGGCCGCCAGCGCACCGCGCAGCGCCCGTCGCGCCTGGCGCGGATCGGCGGACGCCGCGTTCTCGGTGATCACCACCACGCCGGCAGCGTCGGCCTCGACCACCTGCATCAGGCCGTAGGCCGGATCGATCGGCTGCGCATCGGCATCGTGGAACGGAAACTCCGAAAACTCGCTGAGCTGCGCCGCGTAGACGTCGCCCACGGCGGGCGCGGCGATCAGGGCATCGGTCTCCGACGAGGTGCAGGCAGCCAGCAGCAGGGCCAGCACGGCGGACAGCGGAAACAGGCGCATCGGGCGTCCCGGGCAGCGGCGATGGGGCGCGAGTATAGGCGCCCGGTCGCCGGGCCCTGCGCGGCGCGCTAGGCTGGCGCAATGACCACGACCCCTGACGACATCCTCGGTTTCTGGACCGACGCCGGCCCCGCCCAGTGGTTCAAGGGCGGCGAGACCTTCGATCGCGAGTGCGACCGCCGTTTCCGCGACGCGCATTTCGCCGCCGCGCGCCGCGAACACGACGACTGGCTCGCAACCGCCAAAGGCGGACTCGCGCTGCTGATCCTGCTCGACCAGATTCCGCGCAACATCTTCCGCGGCAGCGCGCATGCGTTCGCGACCGACGGCCTGGCGCTGCAGCACGCCCGCGCGATGGTCGATGCCGGGTTCGATCGTGAATTCGAGGCCGATCTGCGCGGCTTCGTCTATCTGCCGTTCGAGCATTCCGAATCGATGGAGGACCAGCGCCTGTCGGTGCAGCTCTTCGCCGATGTCGACAATGCGCAGTACCGCGACTACGCACGGGCGCATCTCGACGTCATCGCGCGTTTCGGCCGGTTCCCGCATCGCAACCATGCGCTGGGCCGGATCAATACCGCCGAGGAACAGGCCTGGCTGGACGCGGGCGGCGGCTTCTAGTCCCCGATCCCGGGACGCGCTCGCGCGCGAACGGCTGCGCACGCGATGCCCGTCGTGCGCACGGCTGCGCGCAGCTGCGTCGTTATCGGCGTCGTCGCCGTGCCGCTGCCGTCCCGGCCTCGTGTTCGCGGCAGTCCCGTCAGGCGCCTGCGACCGCGCCGATCACAGAAACGAATCCGCCAGCCGCGCGATGCCCTCGACGCTGCGCCGCCAGGCCGGCCGCCGGTTCCAGTTCGCCAGCGTGACCGGGGTGGCGTGGGCCAGATAGTCGGCCTCGATCCGGCGCATGCGCGCGACCACCTCACGGTCGTAGGCCAGCAGGCCGATCTCGGCATTGAGCGCGAACGAGCGGATGTCGAGATTGATCGAGCCGAGCAGCGCCATGCCGTCGTCGATGCTCATGTGTTTCGCATGCAGAAAGTGCGGCTCGTACAGCGCGATGCGCACGCCGCTCTCCAGCAGCTCACCGTAGTAGGCCTTCTGCGCCCAGGCGGTCAGAGGCTGGTTGTTACTGGCCGACAGGATCAGCTGCACTTCCACGCCCGACAGCGCGGCGATGCGCAGCGCCGTCAGCGTGGCGTCGTCGGGTACGAAGTAGGGCGTCGCTAGCACCAGGCGGTGGCGCGCCAGATGGATCAGCGCATTGACCGTGTCGCGCGCGTTCTCGAACGGATACGCGGGCCCGCTGGGCAGCAGCTGCACCGCGGTGTCGGCATCGGCCAGCGCGGTGGTCGGCGCGACCTCCAGGCGCTCGCCGGTCTCGATGAACCAGTCGCTGGCGAACACGGCTTCCAGATGCGCCAGCACCGGGCCCTGCACGCGGGCGACCAGCTCGCGATTGGGAAACGCCGGGATGAAACCCGGCTGCGCCAGGTTCTGCGAGCCGACATAGGCCGCGACATCGTCGATCACCGCAACTTTGCGGTGGTTGCGCAGGTCCATGCGACTGCGCGCCCAGCGCAATCCGCCGGGCAGCATCGCGTGCATCTCGACGCCGGCCGCGCGCAGGCGCCGCGCGTACCGGTGCAGGCCGCGCTTGGCGCCCACCGCGTCCAGCAGCACGCGGCAGCGCACCCCGCGCGCGGCTGCGCGTTCCAGCGCCGCGACCACCGACTCGCCGACCGCGTCGTCGAACATCAGGTAGTACAGCAGGTGCACGCGCATGCGCGCGCCATCGATATCGGCCAGCAATGCCTGCAGCGATTCGCCGTAGTCGTCCAGCAGGCGCACCGCGTTGCCGTGGGTCGGCATGAAATCGCCCAGGCGTTCGAGCAGCGGCGCCATCTCGGCCGACACGTCACCGGCCGGGGGCGTCCAGCGCAGGTCCGCCAGCGGCCGCTGTTCCTCGCGAATGACCAGCGAAGCCTGCCGCTGCCGGGCGATGCGCACACGCGACAGCCACGGATGGCCCAGCAGCAAGTACAGCGGCAGACCGGCCAGCGGCACGAAACCGATCAGCAGCAGCCAGCTGCGCGCCGCAGCGGGCCGCGTCCGCGCGGGAATCCACAGCAGCGCCGCGATGCGGATGATCCAGTCCGCGACCAGGATTCCCAGGCCCAGGTTGAGCGTCTGCCAGTCCATGCGACCGATTGTGCGGTGTGCGGGCGCGGTGGTGGCAAGGCGTCCGGTCCGGCGATCGCGGTTGCCGAGGTCAGGCGGTGCGGGGGACATTTCGTGGATAGGGGTGACGTGTTGCTTGGCCCCTTCGGCTGTGAGCGCAGTGGGGCGGTTGGTGCCCGGCAGTGAGGTGGGCGCACGCCGGGCCAAGCAGTACGTGATCGCGCGGGGGCGATGCGTGGGGACATGCCAGACGCTGGAATCAATCGCAGGGTCATCCCCGCGACAGATGTCCGGTCAGGCTGGGATCTATGGGCGTTGCGTGGCGGCGTGTTGCGGCTCGGTACTTTCTCAGCGCTGCAATGCGGCGATCCGACTGCACATCAGGCGTGCAGACCGCGCGCTCGAGCGTTCGGAGACGCGGCTTCAGCAATGCTAACGCGCTGGGTGACCAGCCATTCGGCTGTGTTGAGCAGCGCTTCCCGCCTGGCAGACATGGGTCTGTCGAGAGCCGCGGGGATGATCTTTCGGCAGCCGCGCGCGGCGCGCGTGGGTCACGGAGACAGGAAAGCCCACCTTGCGGCGGGCTTCGTTCGAAGGCGCTGGATCCCGGATCAACGCGCTGCGTTGTCCGGGATGACGGCTTTCAGCGGTCATGCGCGCTGCGCGCGGGCCGCGAACACCGAAAAGCCCGCCTTGCGGCGGGATTCTGGATCCCCGCCTGCGCGGGGATGCTGCAACGTCAGCCGCGCTGAAGCGCAGCGCCAGAACGCACAAACCCGCCTTTCGGCGAGTTCTGTGAGGAGGCGATGGATGACCAGCCATTCGGCTGTTGAACAGCGATTCCCGCCTGACCAGACATGCGTCTGTTGAGAGCCGCGGGGATGACCTTCCGGCAGCCACGCGCTCTGCGCGCGGGCCGTGGGTACAAAAAAAGCCCGCCTTGCGGCGGGCTTTTGGATCCCCGCCTTCGCGGGGATGATGCAACGTCAGCCGCGCTGAAGCGCGGGCGCAAAACGTACAAAACCCGCCTCGCGGCGGGTTTTGCATGGAGGCGCTGGATGATCAGCCATTCGGCTGTTGAACAGCGATTCCCGCCTGACCAGACATGCGTCTGTCGAGAGCCGTGGGGATGACCTTCCGGCAGCCACGCGCTCTGCGCGCGGGAAGTGGGTACAAGAAAGCCCGCCTTGCGGCGGGCTTCTGGATCCCCGCCTTCGCGGGAATGATGCAACGTCAGCCGCGCTGAAGCGCGGGTCGTTGCATCACTTGATCTTGCCTTCCTTGTAGATCACGTGCTTCCGGACGACGGGGTCGTACTTCTTGAACTCCATCTTGCCGGGGGTGTTCTTCTTGTTCTTGTCCGTGGTGTAGAAATGCCCGGTGTTGGCCGAGGAAATCAGACGGATCTTGTCGCGCTTGCCTGCCATGTTCTAACTCCTCAGACCTTTTCGCCGCGGGCACGAAGCTCGGCGAGGACGACGTCGATGCCGTTCTTGTCGATGGTGCGCAGGGCCTTGGTGGATACACGCAGCTTGATCCAGCGGTTTTCGCTGGCAACCCAGAAACGACGCTCATGCAGGTTCGGCATGAAGCGGCGACGGGTCTTGTTCATGGCATGCGACACGTTGTTGCCATGCGTCGTACGCTTGCCAGTGACTTGGCAGACTCGGGACATTACGCACCTCGAAGTAATTGATATCGCCCTTAGCCAGGGAGATGGCGGCCCCGATGGCATGGCCATCGCGCGAAACGGGTGGGTGGAGATTCGAAGCACCACTGCCGCGGAATCGCGCTTCCGGGGGCAGGTCAGGCCATGTTTCCATGGGCTGGACGCAACGAGCCGGCCATTCTGCGGAATTTCCCCTTGCCGCGCAAGGCCTTGGCGCTGGCGGGGCGCATGGCGGGCCGGCGCATTGCGCGCGGATCGCCCGCGCTGCACGCTGCGACCCCCGTGACTGGCGCCTCCCACCCCCGTCCGCCGACGCCGGTACAGCCGGTCTGCAGCGGCCAGGGCTGGGCCGGCCTCGGTCGCGCATGCCTCTTCATGGACCTCCCGATGCCGCCGCCCTCCGCCCGCTTCCAGCAGCACGCGACCCGCGCCGCGTTCTTCATTCCCGGCTTCGTCATCGCCAGCTGGGCACCGCTGGTGCCGTTCGCGAAATCGCGCGCGGCGCTGGACGACGCGATGCTCGGCGTCCTGCTGCTGTGTCTGGGCCTGGGCTCGATCATCGCGATGCCGCTGTCGGGCATGCTCGCCGCGCGGCACGGCTGCCGGACGGTGATGCTGGGCACGTGCGCGTTGATGCTGCTCGCGCTGCCGATGCTGAGCGTGGCTTCGACACCACTCGCACTCGGCGGCGTGCTGCTGGTGTTCGGCGCCGGAATCGGCGCGATGGACTGCGTGATGAACGTGCAGGCGGTCGCGGTGGAACGCGACGCGGCGCGCCCGATGATGTCGGGCTTCCACGCCTTCTACAGCATCGGCAGCCTGGTCGGTGCCACCTGCGTGACCCTGCTGCTGACCGCGGGCACCAGCGCATTCGCAGCCACGCTGGTGGCCGCCGGTCTCGCGCTCGCGATCGTCGCGGCTGTCGCCCCCGCCTGGCGGACGGAACGCGCACCGCAGGACGCGCCGGCGTTCGCGGTGCCGCGCGGCCTGGTCGCCGCGATCGGCATCGTGTGCTTCGTGGCCTTCCTTGTCGAAGGCGCGATGCTCGACTGGAGTGCGGTCTTCCTGCACGAGGTCCGCGGCATCGACCTGCGCCATGCAGGCTGGGGCTTCGTTGCGTTCAACGTGGCGATGACGGTTTCGCGCCTCGTCGGCGACCGGGTGATCGCGCACGTCGGTCGTGCGACCGCCGTACTCGCGGGTGGCCTGATCGCCGGTGCCGGCCTGCTGCTGGCGACCCTGGTGCCGGTGTTCGGCGTCCTGCTGCTGGGTTACGCACTCGTGGGCATCGGCTGCGCCAACATCGTGCCGGTGATGTTCACCCTGACCGGGCGGCAGACCGTGATGCCCGAAAGTGTGGCGATTCCCGCGGTCACGACGATGGGCTACGCCGGCATCCTCGCCGGTCCCGCGCTCATCGGCTTCGCCGCGCAGGCGTGGTCGTTGCCGACGGCGTTCGTGCTGGTGGCGGCGGCGCTGGTGTCGGTCGCGGTGCTGGGGCGCAGGCTGACGCGCTGAGCCTGCCGGTGCGACAGGCGTGATCGTCAGGCAGGCGGGCCTGCATGGACCTGTCGAATCGGGGCGCTGCGCCGGACGCAGTGCCTCCGGGCGTGGACTCGCTTTCTCTCTGCGCGTTCGCGCTGTAGCGCTAACGCCGCTTGCGCGCTCTGGGTTTCGCATGCGGCTTCGCGCCCACCGGCTGTGCAGTTTCCTTGCCGGTCAGCACGCCGGCGTCCTGAAGGGTCTCCAGCCAGGACAGCGTGTCGGCGTAGGCGAGAAACTGCTGCAGGTACTCGGGCGACAGGCCGCGCATGAGCGTCAGCGAACGGTGCACGAGGCGGCTGGAGTTCAGCGGGCCGGCGTCTTCGGTCGGGGCTGCAAGCGAACGGCGCACCTGGCTGCCGGTACGCAGTGTCGACCAGAGCTGGCGGAAGTCCTCGAGCGCGGGGAGTTCCGGATAGGCCGTGCGCTGCGACCGGTCGGTGATGCCGTCGCCACGTGCACACGCACCGGGGGTCATCGCATCGACCAGCGTGGCGAGCGCGCTGCGCGCCGGTCCGCGGTCTGTCACCGCGGTCGCGGCGTCTCCGGCCTGCATCGCATCGTCCGCGCTCGACGCACCTGCATCCGCGTCGCGCCCGTTCGCAGGTCGCGCGTCCAGGTGCGCGGCATACGCGTCGATCAAACCGGCCAGCGTCGCGTCCAGTGCCTCACGTGCAGCGCCATCGCGCGCAGCCGCGCGGCGTTGCAATGCCGCGATGCGATGGAAGCGCAACGGGTCCACGCGGTCGGCGCCGGACGCACGCCAGCCGTCGAGCACAACATCGATGTCGGCGCTGTCAGCGGCCATCGGTCTGGGCGGCGGACTGCTGCCGCGGCACGGGTGCCATTTCCACGCGACGGTTCTGCGCGCGGCCTTCGGCATCGGCGTTCGAGCCCACCGGCTGCTGCGCACCGAACGCGGCGGCGAACACCGACTCGGCCGGTACGCCGTCCGCGATCAGTTCACGGGTCACCGTCAACGCGCGCTGCGCGGAGAGTTCCCAGTTGTCGGAGAAGCGGTTGCCGTCACGCACCAGGCGGTCGTCGGTGAAGCCGCTGACCATCAGGATCTCGTCGCGCGACGCCAGGTACTCGGTCAGCGGCCCGGCCAGGCTCTGAAGCAGCTCGCGGCCTTCCGGTTGAAGCTGATCGGACGCCTGCGCGAACAGCACGCTGCCACGGATGCCGATGCGGCCGTCGACCAGGGTGATGCGCCCCGCGGCCAGCGGCGCAGCCAATGCCTGCTCCAGCGTCTGGCGACGCTGTGTCTCGGCCTCGCGCTGGGCGATCTCCGCGTCCAGCTTGAGTTCCAGCTGCAGCTGCACGCCGATCACGCCGACCAGGATCAGCACGAACGCGCCCAGCAGCACCGACATCAGATCGCCGAACGCGGCCCAGATCGGCGCGGACGATTCGTCGTCGCCTTCCAGCTCGACGCTCATGCGGAGGCGGCGCGCGATGCGCCCAACTGCTGCAGGTCTTCGATGATCTGCTTCTGCGCCAGCACGCTGAGGTCCACGACCTCACGTGCCTGCGCCACGTAGTACGCCAGCTGCTCGTCGCTGCGCGCAAGCGATTTCTCCAGCGCGTCCTCAATGCCCTGCAGACGCGTCGCGAGCTGCTGGTTCGATTCGCCGAAGACGTCGACCGCGGCGCCGAAGGCTTCGCCGAGGCTCGCGACGTCCGCCGCGCCGACGCTGAGCGTCGTGGCCACGCCGTCGAGTTTTCCGGTTTCCGCTTCGATGTGATCGGTGAAGCGCGTGCCCACGCGTTCCAGCAGATCGGCCGAGGTTGCGACCAGCGCGTCGATCGCCGCGCGCTGTTCGGTCGACGCGTGATTCACCGCGCTCAGCAGCGTGTCCAGCGTCGACAGCATCTGCGTGCGTTCCTCCAGCATCGCGGTGTCACGCACCATGCTCTCCGACAGCGACTGGCGCAGTTCTGCGATGACCTCGGCGGCTGCGCGCGGCGCTTCCGATGCGGTGTCCACCAGGCGCGAGATCTCGGCGATGGTCTCGCTGGCATGCGCCTGCGTCTGCGCGCCGATGGTGTCGGCGGTGGTCGCGAGCGTGTCGCAGATCGCCTGCTGCTGGCGCGTGGTCTCGGCGCCGGCCTGCGCCCAGTCCTCGCGCAGCGCGGTGCCCATCGCGGTGAGGCTGTCGGTCCATGCGGCGAGGCGCTGGGCGTCCTGCGCCGCGAGCGCGGTCTGCAGTCCGGCATGCGAACTGTCCACCTGCTGCAGCAGCGCGGCCGAGTGCGTTTCGAACGTTGCGGCGGCTACCGTCAGCGCCTGCTGGTGTTGTGCGCTCATCGCGTCGTTGGTCGCGGCCTGCTTTTCGAGCGCGTCGTTCCAGGCGGCGCTCACGCTGTCAGCGGTCGCATCGAGACGCGTGGCGACACTGTCGACCAATGCGGTGGCGCGCTGCTCGAAGGTTTCGCCGATACCGTCGAGTGCGCTGCGCAGATCGGATGTCAGCGCGGCATGCGACGCCTGCTGCGCGGCCAGCGCGTCCTGCCAGCGTTCGGCCACGCTGGCTGTCGACGCATCGAAGCCGGTCGTCAACGCCTGCAGCTGGCGGTCGACGGCGCCGGTCACGGTCTCGTGCAGCGCGGTGGTCTGCGCAGTCGTCGCGTCGAGACGCGTGGTGACGTCGCCGAGCAGGCCGTTCGCGCGCTGCTCGAACGTCGTGTTGAAGCCGTCGAGCGCACCGCGCAGATCGCGCGCCAGGGTCTCGTTCGAGGCCTGCTGGCCATCCACCGCCTGCTGCCAGCGATCAGCCACGGTTGCAGTCGATGCTTCGAAGCCGGCGGTCAGCGTCTGCAGCTGGCGCTCGACCGCGTCGGAGACCGTCGCCTGCAGCGCTGCGGTTTCGCGTGCGAGCGCGGCCATCGTCGTTTCGAACACCGGCTGCAACGCGGCTGTCGCGGCACGCGCGCTGTCGGCGACGCTGGTCTGCAGGGCGCGTTCGACCGAGCCGGCCAGCTGCGTGTAGACCGCTTCGGTGCGGCCGTGGAAGGCGTCCTGGCTGGCGGCGTGGCGCTCGCCTGTCGCCGCGTTCTGCTGCTCGATCGTCGCCATCATCGCGCCCAATCGCTCGACCAGCGCCGGCATCACTTCGGTCTGCTGCTGCAGCAGACGCAGGGTCTCCTCGCGCTGGTGCGCCTGCGAATGCGTGCGCAGCGTCGTCGCGGCGGCCGCATCCAGCAGCTGCACGGTGTGCGCGCGTTCGCGGCGCAGCAGCGCCGAGGCCAGGCCCAGCATCGCCGAGGTCGCGATGCCCGCGATCGATGTGCCGAAGGCGAAGCCCAGGCCCTTGACCGGCGCGGCCAGCGAGTCGCGGATCGCTTGCAGATCGGTCGCCGTCTCCAGCGCCATGCCGGTGCCGCGCAGCATCACCATCATGCCGAGCAGGGTGCCCAGCATGCCCAGCAGCACCAGCATGCCGACCAGATACGGCGTGAGCGCCGGCACCGGCAGCGCGACGCGCTCGCCCTCGATGCGCAGGCGCACCGCATTGCGCAGACCGGCATCCAGCCCGCCCAGCCACGCGCCAAGCGACGCCGGCGGTTCGTTCAATTGCGCCACGCCGTCGGCCAGCGTCTTCGTGGCCTGCCGGTAGCGCAGCAGCTCCAGGCCACCGGCGACGTAACAGGCGCCGATCAGCAGGGTGACGGCAAGCGCCAGCGTGTTCGAGCCGATGTAGCCGATCGCGATCCAGCCGACCACGGCGAGGCCGAGCGCAAACACGAACGCGGGAAGGAGAGCGGTATTACGACTGCTTGAGGACATAAGGACTGCGTCAGTGGGTGCGAAGCGCTGCGAGCAGCCCTTCGACCGGTTGGAAACGGACATCCAGTTCGGCGATCAGCACGCCCTGCATGTCCCTGCGAAAACCATCGAGCCAGGCCGCGGACGGATCCGTGGCCGACGCACCCGCGGCGGCGCGCAGCCGTTCGAAGTGCGTTTCGAGCAATGCCGGCACCGCACCGAGCAACGCGTGCTCGCGCGGGCTCAGCGCGCCCTCCATCACCGCATCCACCTCGGCCAGCCGCGCCATGTCGGCCGAGCGCTGTGCCAACCGGTCGCGCAGATCGCCGCGCAGCCGGCCTGTCGCCATCTGCATCGACCGCTGCAGCGCCAGATGGCGCTGGCGGAAGGGTGCGAAGTCGATCGGGGCTTCTGGTGCCGGTTCGGCATCGTTCGAGGCCTCGGCCGCTTGCGGCTGCGGGATCGCCAGTTCCGGCGCTTCGGCGATCGATGCCATCAACGTCGCCCGCGCCTTGGCGCACACGGCCGCGTCATCGCGATCAACGACTTGCGCGCTCTGTTCAGCCTCGGACGCCTTCGCGTCCAGCACCTTCGACAGCACCACCGCCCGAGTCCAGTCGATCCACTGGCTCAAACGCTCGGCCGGCGCCGGGCCGCCTTGCGGCAGCGTGTCGTCGGTCAGGCGGGCCAGCAGCCGGATGAAGGTCGGGCCGCGGAAGGCGGGGCGGAGCGGGGAATCCAAAGGGGGATCGCGCAAAAGACGGCGATTTTACAGGGTCGGGTGCATCAGGACCCAGTGGTGTCGCGTGGGCATCCGCTACGCAGTGCGATGTGCACCAAGCAGGTTAGAAGCGCTCGGGGCGGGCAGGTGGATGCCATCGATGGTATGTCGAGACCATGGCCGACGTTTCGCTTCTTCCGAACGGACGACCCGAATGTCGTCGCAACAGATGTACGGCGGCCGATCGCCACAGAGATCCCGCGCCGTTGACACTCTTCGACGTCTTGCGGACGATCCACGCGTATTGCCCCGTGCGGGCTTTGAGAATCGTCCGGTTATGAGCGTCTCAACCTCCAGGCTCAGGATGATTCTGGATGACCCGCTTTTCTTTCGGGTATGTCAGGTGGTGTGGGGCATTCCTCTGCTCTCGCTTGGCGTCGTCGGCTTCATGCTCTTCCCGCCGCCAGAACCCAAAGCAGCTTTTTTAGCGCTGCTGTGTATCGCGTTTGGGTTATGGGGTGCCTGGATCGTGTATCAGGCAGTGTTTTCCAGCGATTCGGAAGTAAAAAATTCACAATTGATGGGGGGAGATGGCGGTGGCTGGGATGTCCTGCTCATGATCGGTGCAGGGGTGTTTGCTTTGCCGATCACAGCGCTTATTCGTTATTTCAGACCTCGGCTCGCTAACCACTAACCCTGTCAGGTTCGCTTCGCGTTCGAGGCGGCTAAATGCGGAGTGGGGCGCCTGCGACAGGCTAGGGGCGAGCCGGTCCGTCGACAAAGGGGTCGCGGTGTCGATGTCTGGCACAGCCCGGCGGGCTGCGCTCCGGCCCCAGGCACGGAATGCGCGCCCGGTTTTTGCCTCGGATACAGAAAGCCGCGGTTTCAGCGGGACGGCGTTTCCAGACCAGTCTGCCTGCCGTCTCGCATCAGGTTGCCCATGCAGGATTTGTCGAGAATCAAGGCGATGGCCGCGTTGCGGCCGGCCAGCGTGACGACACGGAACTCGGCCACCGTGCCCAACACAATCGCAACGGCGATCGAGGTCGGTTGAGTCTGTCGGCCTAGTCGCAATTCAGCCGCAGCGGCCGAATGCGTGCAGCCAACTGTCATTTTACGATGGATGCGTTCTTTCGATCTGCGCTGCTGCATCGATTCTTGACAGAAAAATGCCGGTTGCAAGGAAATTTCGGTACATTCGCTCACGTTGGCGGGGAGCCAGTGATCAAAAGGATTTGACCGTGATTCGTACGTGTTCTTCTTCGTTCTTGAGGGCGAGCTTGACTCTTGCGATCAGCTTGTTCGGATCGGCGGCAGCTATTGCTGCGCCGGATCCACAAGACTCGTGGGACTTGATTGATGTTGAAGAGCGAAGCGTGGCAACCGCATGCGTAAGCAAACCGCCGTTGGCCGGGCTCGATAAGGCCGTTCTGCCAGAGTTCTGCGCATGTTTCGCTAAGAAGACTGTGGGTTTGAGCATGCTCGCGCAGATGGCTGGCATACCGGAAGGCGAGGTGGAAGCGCTCAGATCCTCCGCCGTTGACCGGTGTTCGCGCGAAGTAGAGCGAGCAGCTCAAAATTGAATCTTCTTGTCAGTTGGTCGCGTTTCAGGTTCTCCTTCAGCGAGGCGCGCTACCACTGGCGCTGGAAAACGAGTTGGAGACCGGGTTGATGAAGACAGCACATGCGATGTCGATTGTGAAAGCCGTCTGGGAGGCCGGTGGCGCGGGCCAGCCGGCGCGCGACGGGCGTGCACTCTTCATGTTCAAGCGAGCAGAAGGGCGTCGGTATCATCTCGATTTCTCGTTTACCGAGCGGTTTGACGGCTTGGGCGTAAGTTTTGGATGCAGTTTCGTTCCCGACCCGCTGGGTGATGCCGTCGACTTCATCGATCAGCAGCCTCATCGAGTATTCCCGCAGAAGAGTCGGGAATGGCAGTTTTTTCAAGTTCACGGCACCGAGCTTCAAGCACTTGCCGGTCGAGTGATGGCTGAAGCGGAGAGTTGGATTCGAGACGCTGAGTTTGATTCGCACCTGGCTTGGCTGGCGTCTACCCTGGACGTTCCCGGATCTCACCAGCTTTGGCATCTCGCGGCACTGGCTTCGGTAGGGGATCAAGAGACGCTCCGCAACTACCTGTCGCGCATTTCAGATGCCGACAGGGGCGGGCTGTTTCCTTACGTCACGTCCGAACTTTTGGAAAGAGCGTTGTTGCATGCGCAGGCGGTGAGGGCGAGCGGGGCAATTCAAGCGCAGTGATTCGCAGTCATCAGTTCGAAGGTTTCGAGCTCACTCTTCGACGATGTCGGATCTCGTCGTCTGCTCAGCGCAGAAAGTGTCGAACGCCTGGACTTGGTGAGCCGAGGCATACCGCAACGCATCCGCCACGAGGTCCGCCGGAAACCCGTTCCGCGCCAGCAGCTGGATCGCGTTGCGACGATCCGTACGACCGGCCCGCAGCCGGTAGTCGAACCAGCCGTCCACATCCGGATCTTCCTGGAAGTAATACAGATCGTAGGGCCCGGCGACGTCGTCCTGCAGTTCGACGTCGTGCGTGGTCACCAGTACCTGGGCATTGCGACCAAGCCGTTCCAGCACGGCGCGGCCGGCGGCCAGTCGTTCGACGGTGTTGGTGCCGTTGAACAGTTCGTCGATCAGGAACAGACGGCAGGTGCCGCGGTCCGCGCGTTCGATGAAGGTCTGGATTGCGGTCATCTCGGCGAAGTAGTGGCTCTTGCCGGATTCGACCGAGTGTTCGCCGCGGATCACCGCCATGACGCTCGTGTCGGGCAGCGTCGCCTTGCGGGCAAAGCAGAAGCCGAGCGTACGGCCGAGGATGAGGTTGATGCCGACCAGTTTGATGAAGGTGGTCTTGCCGGCCATGTTGGAGCCGGTGATCAGGGCCGAGCGCCCGTCGAGCCGGATCGAGTTCGCGACCGGTCGCTTCGTCAGCGGGTGCGTGGCATCGACGAGGTCGAGCAGCGATCCTTTCGAGATCACGGGTTCGCAGTGCTGCGGCCGCTGCTCGAGGAACGAGGCGACCGCGATGGCGGCATCCACCGCGCCCACGCTTTCGAAGGTCGCCGCCAGTTCCGTACGGACACGAACGAAGCGCGTGACGGTGCGGCCGTAGGCGGCGAGTTCGAGCAGGCACAGCACGTTCAACCAGACCGCGACGACCTGCACCCATGGCGAGTACAGGACGGCGATCCAGCCGAGCGACGCACGGATCTTTCGGCGCAACGGCGCTTCCGCACGCAGACGGGCGAGTTGCGGCAGGGCGGATGCGTCGTCGCGAACCCTGGTCAGGCCGTCTGCGACACGCAGCAGCTGGCTGCAGCCCTTGAGCAGTTCGATGTCGCGGAACAGCGGCGCCGAGAGGCAGAGGATCAGCATCAGATTGACGCCGACCGTGGGCAGCAGCGCCCAGATCGGCAGCGGTGTCGCGACCACCAGCACCAGAACTACGACACAGACGAGACTCCACCACGGCAACAGGCGGTGGAGTGGCCCGACTTCGGGCGGTGCGCCGAAGATGAAGCGGGCCAGTTGCCAGTTCGATGCCGTGTCCAGACCCGCCAATGCGAGTTGCAGGCGTTCGCGCAGCGGCGCATCGGCACGCAGCGTCTGGCAGCTGGCGTAGTGCGCCGCGGCCTGCGCCGGTGCGACATAGCGCCGGAGCTGGCGGTAAAGGGACTGGCTGCCGAGTGGACTCTCGGTCGTGTCCAGGTCGGCGAACAGACGCGGAAACTCGAGATCGATCCAGGTCTGGTCGTCCACGACGTCGCCTGCCGACGTGTCCCGCGTCAGGTCGAAGCAGCGGCTGACGCCGTTGTGCGCCCTGTCGCCCGGCTGGCCCCACTTCGCACGCAGGTTCGCCAGTGCCTGGCGCCGTGGGAACAGGGCATCGAGCAACGCGCGACCGCCATCCTTGAGCAGTTCGAAAATCGTCATGCGTTCGACTGTAGCGGCAATGCGCGTAGGCCGGTTCCGATGTCGCCTGGCGCTTGGCGATGACCCGCCTGTTTCGGCGATGGCCGTTGATCGTCGCGTGCCGCGTTGGTCATTCCATGGTGCAAAGCAGTTCTCCTGCAGTCGGCGAGCGGCCGTCCAGGGACAGGACGCGGCGAACCGGTGAGATGTGACATCCATTGCGGACCCACGAGGACTTCCACCGTGCTGAAGACGATCGCGCTCGCAGGACTCATCGCCGCCGCTGTACTGGCGCCGCATCTGTTGCCTGCACAAACGAGCGGATCCGCATCGCGCGAGGCAACCCAGACCGGGCACGACGTCATCGCGCTTGCAGGCACGTACGCGAATGCCATCGTCGAACGTGACGTCGCGACGCTGGACCGGCTGTTGGCGGACGACTTCGTCGACGTGTCGCCGGATGGCACGGTCAGTTCCCGTGCGGCGTTCATCGCCGAGTACGCGCATCCACCGGCGACGGCACCGGTGTTCGAGTCCGCAGCCTTCGACGCCGACGACGCACAGGTGCGCGCCTATGGCGACACGGTCATCGTGACCGGTCGCAGCACGTGGCGCGGCAACGCCGGCGGCCGTGCGTTCACCGGCGAGCCGGTCTCGACAATGGTGGCCGTGCACCGGGACGGGCAGTGGCGGATCGCGGCCTCGCATTCGAGTGCCGTGCCGCCGGCGCAGGAGGCGTCGGCGTCATCGAAGTAGAAGGCGTTGGCCGGGGGTAGTGTTGCGCCGGCCCGGGCGGCATCCCGCGGTCGGCATTGCTTCGGTTCGGAGCAGCGCGCCACTCTGCGTGGATGACCGCAGGTAGTCTTCGCGCCACAGAGGCCGGGGCCTCGCTACGACAGGGCAACGCCTGCGATGGGATCATCGGCGCTCGCGACGCGTGGATGTCCGCCGGCGCGCTCCATCCCCAGGAAGCCGCCCGATGATCCGTCTGCTGCTGTCGTGTCTGCTGTTGCTGTGCACCGCGCCGCTGCTGGCGCAGGAACGCATCCTGTCCTACGACAGCGATCTGCAGCTCGATGCCGATGGCAGCCTGGACGTGACCGAGCGCATCCGGGTGCGCGCGGAAGGCCAGAACATCCGCCGCGGCATCTATCGCGATTTCCCCACGCACTACCGGGACCGCTACGGCAACCGGGTTGTGGTCGACTTCGAGATGTGGGGCCTCGCGCGCGATGGGCAGCCCGAGCCGTTCTTTCTGGAGAACCGGTCGAACGGCGTACGCATCAACACCGGTAACGACGACTTCCTGCCGGTGCCGGGGGAATTCACGTACACGCTGCGCTATCGCACGTCTCGGCAGCTGGGCTTCTTCGATACGCACGACGAGCTGTATTTCAACGCGATCGGCCACGGCTGGGCGTTCCCGATCGAAACGGGCAGCGCGACGCTGCGCCTGCCGCGTGACGTGCCGGTCGCCGATCTGACTGCCGAGTGCTACACCGGCGCGCAGGGCGGGACGTCACAGGCCTGCACGGCCGAGGTCACCGGCCCGGGTGCCGCGCGATGGACGTTGACCGCGCCGCTGCAGCCGGAAGAGGGCCTGACCACGGTGCTGTGGTTTCCGAAAGGCCTGTTCGTCGAACCGACCCGCGAACAGCGCCTGCAGTGGATGCTCAACGACAACCGCGCGGCACTGATCGCACTGGCCGGGCTGATCGTGATGCTGGCGTTCGGCCTGCTGCGCTGGCGCAAGGTCGGGCGTGACCCGAAGGCGGGGCCGGTGGTGGTGGAGTACGACCCGCCGGAAGATCTGTCGCCGGCGACGCTGCGTTACATCGAGAAGACCCACATCGACACACGCGGATTCTCGGCCGATGTGCTGTCGCTGGCCGTGGCCGGGCACGTCGACATCCATCGCGACGAAAAGGCGCGCAAGCAGGCCGACTGGCGCGTGCAGCGCGCCGCCGGTGCAGGCCGCACGCTCGCGCCCGACCAGTCTGCCTTGCTGACCGACCTGTTCGCGGATGGCGATTCGCTGACCTTCCACCACAGCAACGCCGCGCGCATGCAGCGCATCCTCGGCGCGCACCAGGTGCGCATCAAGACCGCGATGGACACGCGCTTTCCCGGCGGTCTGTACCGCTACAACGGCGGCAGCATCGCGTGGATGGCGCTGCTGCTGGCGGTGTTCTCGATCGCGACGGTCGTGTTCGGTATCGGCACGGGCTCGGGCCTGTTGCTGGCGGTGCCGCTGCTGATCGCGATGGTCGGGGTGTTCCTCTTATTCGTATTCCTGTTGCCGACGGTGACGCCCGAAGGCCGGCGCATGCGCGACCGCATCGAAGGCTTCCGGCGCTATCTGACGGTGGCCGACAGGCAGGACCTGCAGCGGCTCAAAGGGCCGGACACCGACGAACCCACGCTGGATGCGGGCCGCTTCGAATTCCTGCTGCCGTATGCGGTGGCGTTGCAGGTCGAAGACGCCTGGACGAACAAGTTCACCGCCGCCGTGGGCGCGAGCGCAGCGGCGGCTGCGACGGCGTCGATCGGCTGGTACTACGCCAGCGGCCTGCACGGCGGCGCGGGCATCGGCGACATGGCCGGTTTCAGCAAGGCAATCGGCGGTGGATTCACCGGGCAGATCGCGTCATCGGCATCGCCGCCGGGGAGCGCGTCGGGTAGTGGTGGCGGCGGATTCTCGGGTGGCGGCGGTGGAGGTGGGGGCGGCGGCGGGCGCTGAGGGTATCGTCCGCCGTGCAACGGATGCGGCATTCCAGGCGACATGGTCGGCATCGACGCGATGGCGTCGACGCCAAATGCCGATGACTCGCCGTCGCTGACGACGGCGTGTCTCCGCGCCTGCGTCAGCCGCGCGGTCGAAGCAGGCGAACTCGCCGCGGATACCCCGGTCGCCACGCTGGCCTTCGTATTCGACGGTTTCCTGCTCGGCCTCACGTCCCTCGCGCGCGACGGCGCGAAGCTGCCGGCGATGGCGTCCGCCATCGACGAAGTGTTGCGACTCTGGGACCTGCACGCGGCCGGCTGACGCGGTCGGTCGCGTCAGCCGGTGCGCAGTCCAGAGTGCGGGTGGTCGCCGGGCGTCAGCGGGCCTCCGCCCGCCGATGCACCCACCGGTACAGCACCGGCAACACCAGCAGCGTCAGCAGCGTCGACGAGAGGATGCCGCCGATGACCACCGTCGCCAGCGGACGCTGCACTTCCGCACCCGCGCCGACGTTGAACGCCATCGGCACGAAGCCGAGCGAGGCGACCAGTGCGGTCATCAGCACCGGACGCAGGCGCCCGAGTGCGCCGTCGACGATCGCGGTGTGCAGGTCGAGGCCGTCCTCGCGCAGTTTGCGGATGAAGGTCAGCATCACCAGGCCGTTGAGCACGACGACACCCGACAACGCGATGAAGCCGACGCCGGCCGAGATCGACAGCGGGATGCCACGCGCGGCCAAGGCCAGCACGCCGCCGGTGAGCGCCAGCGGCACGCCGCTGAAGACCACCAGTGCATCGCGCAGCGAACCGAAGGCCATGAACAGCAGCGCGAGAATCACCGCAAGCGTCAGCGGCACCACCAGTGACAGACGCTGGCTGGCCGAGGCCAGCTGTTCGAACGTGCCGCCGTAGTCGATCCAGTACCCGGTCGGCAGCGTCACCGAATCGGCAACTGCCGTCTCGAGTTCGCCGACGAAGCCACCGAGATCGCGTCCGCGCACGTTGGCGGTAACCACGATGCGGCGCTTGCCGTTCTCGCGATTGATCTGGTTCGGCGCCAGCTGCGTGCCAATCGTCGCAACCTCACGCAACGGCACCGTGCGCGGCGTGCCGCTGGCCCAGCTGCCACTGCGATCGGACTCGTCATGCGCGCCGTCACCGGCCGCAGTGCCGAGCGGAATCGGCAGGTCGGCCAATGCGGCCGGATCGCCGCGCAGTGATTCGGGCAGGCGTACGACGATGTCGAAGCGCCGGTCGCCATCGAACAGCTGTCCTGCCGTTTCGCCGCCGATCGCGGCCGCGACCACGCGTTGCACATCACCCGGATTGAGTCCGTAGCGCGCCATCGCCCGCGGATCCGGCGCGATCTCGAGCAGCGGCAAGCCGTCGACCGCTTCGATCCGCACATCGGCGGCGCCGTCGATGCCCTGCAGCACGCGTTCGACCTCGGTCGCCACGCGCTGCAGTTGTTGGAGGTCGTCGCCGTTGACCTTCACTGCCACGTCGCTGCGCACGCCGGAGATCAGTTCGTTGAAGCGCATCTGGATCGGCTGGGTGAACTCGTAGTTGTTGCCGGGCAGGGTCTCGGCGATGGCTTCGAGTTCCTCGACCAGCGCGGCGCGCGGCTTGCGGGGATCGGCCCAGTCGCGGCGCGGATGCAGGATCACGAAGGTGTCGGCGACCGACGGCGGCATCGGATCGTTGGCGACTTCGGCGGTGCCGATGCGCGAGAACACGTGCGCGACCTCGGGCGCCTGCAGCAGACGCCGCTCCAGTGCGCGCTGCATCGCCACCGACTGTTCGATGCCGGTTCCGGGAATGCGCATGGCATGCAACGCGATGTCGCCTTCGTCGAGACTCGGCACGAACTCGCTGCCCAGGCGCGTGGCCAGCCAGCCGCAGGCCAGCACCAGCACCAGCGCGCCGCCGACCAGCCAACGGCCATGGCGCAGCGCCCAGTCGAGCGCTGGCGCATAGCCGCGACGCGCGGCGCGCATCACCCGGTTGTCGTGTTCGGCGACGCGGCCGCGCAGCAGCAATGCGATCGTCGCCGGCACGAAGGTCAGCGACAGGATCATCGCGCCGGTCAGCGCCAGCACGACGGTGATCGCCATCGGGTGGAACATCTTGCCCTCCACGCCTTCGAGCGCGAACACCGGCAGATAGACCGCGGCGATGATGCCCAGCCCGAACAGGCTGGGCCGGATCACCTCGGCGCTGGCCGAGGCCGCCAGGGCGTGGCGCTCGCCTGTATCGAGCAGGCGTCCGAGCCGGCGCTGCGCTTCGCCGAAGCGGCGCAGGCAGTTCTCGACGATGATCACCGCGCCGTCGACGATCAGGCCGAAATCCAGCGCGCCCATGCTCATCAGGTTGCCGGACACGCCGCCCTGGCGCATGCCGATCACGGTGAACAGCATCGTCAGCGGAATCACCAGTGCGGTCAGCAGCGCCGCGCGCACGTTGCCCAGCAGCAGGAACAGCACCACGATCACCAGCAGCGCGCCTTCGATCAGGTTCTTGGCGACGGTGCGGATGGTGCGGTCGACCAGGGCCGTGCGGTCGTAGACCGCGGTTGCGCGTATGCCGTCCGGCAGGCTGGCGTTGGCGGTTGCAAGCCGCGCGGCCGCGGCCTGCGCGACGGTGCGGCTGTTCTCGCCGACCAGCATGAAGACCGTGCCGAGCACGACTTCCTCGCCGTCCTGCGTGGCCGCGCCGGTACGCAGTTCGCGGCCCTCGCCGACGGTCGCCACGTCATGCACGTGGATCGGCACGCCATCGCGCCGCGCCATCACGATGTTGCCGATCGCCGCGATGTCGGCGACCTGGCCGGGCACGCGCACCAGCAGCTGCTGGCCGTTGCGCTCGATGTAGCCGGCGCCGACGTTGCGGTTGTTGTTGGCGACGGCGGTGACGACATCCTCGAACGTGAAGTCGAGCGCGACCAGCAGCGCCGGATCCGGCGTGATGTGTACCTGCCGCGCATAGCCGCCGACGGTGTTGACCTCGGTGACGCCGGGCACCGTGCGCAGCTGCGGGCGCAGCACCCAGTCCTGCAGCGTGCGCAGGTCGGTCGCGGTGTAGGGCGTGCCGTCGGGCTTGCGCGCGTCGGCATCGGCGTCGACGGTGTACATGAAGATCTCGCCGAGCCCGGTCGCGGCCGGCCCCAGTGAGGCGTCGACATCGGCCGGCAACTGGCTGCGGATCTCCTGCACACGCTCGGCGACCTGCTGCCGCGCGAAGTACAGATCGGTGCCGTCCTCGAACACGACGGTCACCTGCGACAGGCCGTAGGCCGACAGCGAACGCGTGTGGTCGAGCCGCGGCAGACCGGCGAGCGCGGTTTCGATCGGGAACGTCACGCGCTGCTCGGTTTCCAGCGGCGAATACCCGGGCGCCGCGGCGTTGATCTGCACCTGCACGTTGGTGATGTCGGGCGTGGCGTCGATCGGGAGTTTCGTGAAACTCCAGGTGCCGACGGCGATCAGCAGGAGGGTCGCGGCGAGGACGAGCCAGCGATGGCGGATGGCGGCGTGGATGAGGGACTCAAGCATGGGGGGCTCCGATGCTTGAGGTGTGTGCAAGCCGTTTCAGTACATTCCCGGGACCGTGTGCTGCTGAGTTCGATTTCCTCGCAACGCTGCAGCGCTCCACACCGTCATTCCCGCGAAGGCGGGAATCCAGGGACTTCCGTGACGGCACGTCTTGGTCTGATGCGAGAGTAGAAAGCAAAGTCCCTGGATGACCAGCCGTTCGGCTGTTGAAAGCCCCGCCTGCGCGGGAATGACGAGGTTCGAGTAGTGCGAGAAGCCTCAGGCCCCCGCACGATCTGAATACCGCGCCTTCAATGCGCATGACCCGCCCCCGCCTTCTCCAGATCCGCCTTGATCGTGTAGCTCTGCTCCACCACGACGTCCTCGCCCATCACCACGCCATCGACGATCTCCACCTGCCGCGCATCGCGCCGCCCGAGCGTCACCACACGCTTCTCGTAGCGATCGCCCTCGCGCACGAAGACCACATCGCGACCATCCATCTGTTGCAGCGCGGTCAGCGGGACGACGAGATCCGCAGGCTGCGTCGACACGGTGACCATCGCGCGCACGGCGGAGCCCGGACGCCACTGGCCGTCGGCGTTGTCGAGCGTCGCGCGGGCGATCGTGCTCTGGCTTGCGGTCGCGGTGCCGGGCAGCACGCGATCGATGCGGGTGTCGGCGGTCGCGCCGTCGCCGAGGCGGGTGATCGTGACCGGCGATCCGACGGCAAGGTGCTCGGCATCGCGGCCGAAGACGTGCAGGTCCACCCAGAGCCGGGACAGGTCGGCGATCTCGTACAGCGCCGCGCCCTCGGCCACGCTTTCGCCGATGGACGCGTTGCGCGCGAGCACGGTGCCGGCGATCGGCGCGGTCACGGTGTAGGTGGACAGGCTGAGGTTGCTGTCGATGGTCGCCAGCACCTGGCCCGCGCGGACGCGGTCGCCGACCTCGGCGTGCAGGCGGCGCACGGGGCCCGGAAAGCGCGCGGTGATCCGCGCGTTGCCGGTCTCCAGCGTCGTCAGCAGGCCCTGCACTTCGTGCTGGTCAGCGATGACGCCGGCCGCGGCGGGCGCGACGCGGATGCCGACGTCTTCGGCGATGTCGGCCGGGATGGTGGCAACGTCGTCGGCGTGGTCGTCGTCCGCATGATCGTCGTCGGCGTGGTCGTCTCCGGACGCATCGCCATGCGTGTCGGCGGTGCCGGTGGCAGGCGCGGGCGACGGTGCATTGCACGCGGACAGCAGCAGGGCACACGCCAGCGACGTGGCGACAACGAGATGGAACGGCCTCATCGAGCGTCTCCTTCGAACGGGGTAGGCGTCGCGTGTGCGACGACGAGGGACTGGCCCGTCAGGCGCTGCAGTTCGATCAGGGCGATCTGCGCGGCTTCGGCGGCGTCGAGTTGCTGATGCAGCGCATCGCTGCGCGCGTCCTGCAGTTGCGACCATTCGAGATACGACACCGCACCTGCGCGCCATGCGCGCTCGGTCGCGCTGGCGGCGCGACCCAGGCGCGGCAGCACATCGCGCGCGAGCAGTGCGACGGCCGACTGCGCGACGCGATAGCGGCCGTGCGCTTCGGCCAGCGTGGCCTGCAGCGCACGATCGCCGGCGTCGCGTTCGATCGAGACCAGGGCCAGTTCCGCCAATGCGGCGCGGATCGCGGGCTGCGCACGTGCGCGACTGCCCAGCGGCACGACGAAACCGCCGACCAGCGAGGTGTCGCCGTTCTCGCGCTGATGACGGATGCCGGCCTGCCAGCCGATGTCGGGCGTGGCGTCGCTGCGCGCGAGTTGCAGCCGCGCTTCGGCGATGCGCTCACGATCGTTGAACTGCAGCAGCTCGGGCGATCGCGCGAGCAGTTCGCGCAACGTGCCGAAGTCCGCGATGTCGGGCAGTGCCAGCGGATCGCTGTCGGCGATGGCCAACCCGCCATCGGGATCGCCCCACAACATCGACAGGCTGCGCTGCGCGGTTTCGATCTCCAGTCGCGCATTGGCGACCTGCAGTTCGGCCTGCGCCTGCGCCGCCTGCGCGGTCAGCACGACGGCTTCGGGCGATGCACCGGCGGCGAAGCGCTGACGTGCAGCGGCGACGACGCGCGTGCGCTGCGCGACATCGGTCTCTGCGATCGCCTGCCGCCGCGTCGCGACGACGATGGCGAGATGGCGGCGCGCGGTTTCGGCCAGCAGATCGACGCCCGCGGTCTCGCGCTGCAGGGCGAGCGCATCGATGCGGGTCTGCGCGAGCGCGCGGCGTGCATCGGGCTTGCCGCCGCGTTCGAACACGCCGGCCAGCGTCAGCGTGGTTTCGAGCGTGCGCGTGGGCGCATCGAGGCCGAGGTTCTCGATTTCGATGCCGGCCTCCAGCGGCGGCCGCAGCGCGGCGACCTCGCGTTCTGCATCGAAGACCGCGCGCTGGCCGTCGACCAGACGCAGCTCGGGATGGGCATCGGCGACGCGCGCGAACGCGTCATCGAGGGTCAGGGCCTGCGCGCTTGCGCGCACGGGCAAGGGCGCCGACTGCGCGGCCGCAAGGCACGGCGCAGCGGCGAGGGCGGCCAGGGCCGCCAATCGCAACAACATGGGAACGCTCCAATTTCGGGATGACGAAAAGCCGGCTCAGGCCGGCGCGGGCGTCATGCGGAAATCGGGGGGCGCAGCAGGGTGTCGGGGCGCCGTGTCGGCGCGGCGTCGACCGGTACCGAGTCGAAGGACTGCGCAGGCACGAGGCCGATCATCGCGGGCGTGGGCGGCAGCGCCGAGGTGTGGCCGCCGCAGGTGGCGCAGTGCATCGCGGCGTGCAGCAGGCCGCCGGCACCGTCGTCGTCGGCAGCGGCATGTTCGATCGCATGCGTGTGCGCGGACGCGTCGGCGTCGTGGAACAGGTCGTGGGTGCTGCCGATGGCCGCGAGCACCGGCGCGCCGATCAGGCCCAGCACCAGCAGCGCCAGCCACAGCAGGCGCGCACGGTGGAGCGGGGCGTGGCGACGGATCATCGCGGCAGGGTAGGGGTCCCGGCGCGCGTTACACAATTCCAGCGGCCGGTGTTCAGTCACGCGCGGCGCGCAGCCGTTCCAGCACGCCGTCCAGCGCCTCGAGATTGCCGTAGTGGATCACCAATCGGCCCTTGTTGCCGCGGCCGTTGGCGATCGACACACGCGTACCGAGGGTTTCCGACAGTTCGTTCTCCAGCGAGACGATGTCGGCCTGCGGTCGGGCCTTGTTGCGCGCGACGGTGCGGGTGTCGCCACCCGGCACGCGACCGGCGGCGAACTGCTGGGCGCGGTGTTCGACCTCGCGCACCGACCAGCCGTGCTCGACCGCATCGGCGGCGAGCTTGCTGGCCAGATCCGGCGACAGCGTCAGCAGCGCGCGGGCGTGGCCCATTTCCAGCTGCTTGGACTCGACCAGGATGCGGATCGCGTTGGGCAGTTCCAGCAGACGCAGCAGGTTGGACACCGCGGCGCGCGAGCGGCCGACGGCTTCGGCGGCCTGCGCGTGGGTGAGGTCGAATTCGTCGATCAGCCGCTGCAGCGCCTGGGCCTCTTCCAGCGGGTTGAGGTCTTCGCGCTGGATGTTCTCGATCAGCGCCATCGCGACGACCGTGCGGTCCTCTACGTTGCGCACGACCGCCGGAACTTCCGTCAGGCCCGCCTGCTTGGACGCACGCCAGCGCCGCTCGCCGGCGATGATTTCGAAGGTGCGGTCGGGCCGCTCCCGCACGACCAGCGGCTGGATCACGCCCTGGGCCTTGATCGACTCGGCCAGCTCGGTGAGCTTGTCGGCGTCCCAGTGCTTGCGCGGCTGGTACTTGCCGGCGCTCAGCGCATCGATCGGCAGCACGCGCAGCGTGTCCTGCTCGGTCGCTTCCAGGCTGGGCGGCGCCTCGGCGGCGGCCTTGGGGCCGAGCAGGGCTTCCAGTCCGCGGCCGAGACCGCGCTTCTTGGCCGGTGCCTTCGCTGGCGTCTTGGGCGTGTTCATGCCGGGGTCTCCATCCCAGTGGGGGCCGACGCGGGCTGTGCGGCGCGGTCGCGTTCGTGCTGGCGGCGGATGATCTCGCCGGCGAGGCCGAGATAGGCGACGGCGCCGCGCGAGGCCTTGTCGTAGCCGACGATGCTCTGCCCGTGGCTCGGCGCCTCGGCTACGCGCACGTTGCGCGGCACGATGGTGCGGAACACCTTGTCCCCGAAATGCGCCGTGAGCTCGCCGGAGACTGCATTGGCCAGGTTGTTGCGCACGTCGAACATGGTGCGCAGCACGCCCTCGACCTCGAGCTTGGGATTGAGGCTCTGCTTGATCGCGTCGATCGTCTGCAGCAGCGCGCTCAGGCCTTCCAGGGCGTAGTACTCGCACTGCATCGGCACCAGCACCGAATCGGCCGCGGTCAGCGCATTGAGCGTGAGCAGCGACAGCGCCGGCGGGCAGTCGATGAGGATGTAGTCGTAGCGCGGCCGCAGCGGTTCGAGCGCGCGCTTGAGGCGCTGTTCGCGGCCTTCGGCGCCCATCAGTTCGAGTTCGGCGGCGGTGAGGTCGGTGTTGCCCGGAATCAGGTCGACCTCTTCCTCGGTCTGCACGATCGCATCGCCGGCTTCCACTTCGCCCAGCAACACGTCGCAGGTGGAGACCGGCACGATGCTCTTGTCGATGCCGCAGCCCATGGTCGCGTTGCCCTGGGAGTCGAGGTCGACCAGCAGCACGCGCAGTGGCGTACGTGCGAGCGCCGCGGCCAGGTTCACGGCCGTCGTCGTCTTTCCGACGCCGCCCTTCTGGTTGGCGATGGCGATGATTCGGGCCATGGGCTCCGTGGGTTCCGAGGAAGGGAGCCGGACGCCGTGAGACGGCCGGACCGGGGATTATGCCCCCTGCGGCTGCGTGCGTCCCACCACCACCAGATGCCGCTCGGCCTCGAGCCCGGGCACCCGCAGGGGATGGATGCCGGTCACGGCCCAGCCCGCGGGCAGCGCGGCGATCTCCTCGTCGGGGCGCACGCCCTTCATCGCCAGCAGCCGGCCATCGGGCGCGGGCAGATGGCCGCCGGCGGCCAGGATGTCGGGCAGCGTGGCCAGCGCACGGGCGGTGATCGCGGCGAAAGCGCCAGGCCGGTCGACGGCCTCGATGCGCGATTCGGCGACATCGGCATTGCCCAGTTTCAGCTGGCGCACGGCCTCGCGCAGGAAGCGTGCCTTCTTGCCGTTGGACTCGACCAGCGTGACCTGCAGGCCCGGCAGGGCGATCGCCAGCGGGATGCCGGGCAGGCCGGGACCGGTGCCCAGGTCGGCCAGCGTGCGCAGGCCTTCGACGTGCGGCACCATCGCCAGCGAATCGAGCAGATGGCGGGTGACCATCTCGCGCGGGTCGCGGATCGCGGTGAGGTTGTAGGTGCGGTTCCAGCGCGCCAGCAGGTCGAGGTAGGCCAGCAGCGGACCGGCCAGCGTCGGGGCCAGGCCCAGCGTGTGCAGGCCGGCGTCGAGGTCGGCGCGCAGCGCGGGATCGTCGGACGGAATCATCCGCATAGTCTACGGGCGGCGACCGCCCGGTTCAGGCGCGGCTGCGCCAGGCGAGGGTGGCCAGGTAACCGGCGCGCGGCGCGAAGGCATGCAGGGACCAGTCGTCCGGCGTGCCGAGCGCCGCATCGCAGGCGGTCAGCGCCCAGCCGCCGTCGCGGGCGGTGAATTCCAGCCGGTCCAGCCCGAACGACAGGCCGTGGCCATGGGCCTTGAGCACCGCTTCCTTGGCGCACCACAGCTGGACGAAGGCGGCTTCGGCGGTGTCTGCCGGCAGGCGGTCGAGCGCATCGGCCTCGGCCGCGGTGAAGAAGCGCCGTGCGAGCGCCATCGCCTGCGGGCGCGGACGCTGCCATTCGACGTCGACGCCGATCCGCACACCGTCGCCCAGCGCGACCAGCAGCAGTTCGCCGCTATGGCTCCAGTTGACGTCGGGACCGGTGAGGCCCGCGCCGATCTCCAGCATCGGACGGCCGCGCGCGTCGCGCGTCAGGTCCAGGGCGGCATCGGGCAGGTCGAGCTGGGTGGCGAGCCAGGGCCGTACCAGGGCCTCGGCCGACTGGCCGCGGCGGTACTCGCGCCAGGCGCAGCGCACCGGGCCGGCACGCAGACTGCTGTCTTCGCTGAACATCCGCACTTGGCACGCCACAGGGCGTCCAGCGTAAGCTAAAACGTCATAATTCGCGCCGGCCCGGTGCGGCGCAGTCTTACAGGCAGGAGCGGGATCCGGATGTCGGCAGTGGGGGTGAAAGCGGGAGCGGCCGCGGTGAACGGTGTGGCTGCGGGCCGTCTGCCGATGGTGCATGGCGATCCCGGGCGCATCGTGGCTTTCGGTCCGCAGGGTGCGATTCCCGTGTCGACCTTCCTCGACCACGTGCGCGGCGTGGCGGCGCTGCTGCCCGACGCGCCGTTCGCCCTGAACCTGTGCGAGGACCGTTACCGCTTCCTGGTCGCGTTCTGCGCGGTCGCCCTGCGCGGGCAGACCACGCTGCTGCCGCCGGCGCGCACGCGCGGCGCGATCGACGACGTCCGCGCGCGCCATCCGCACAGCTACTGCATCGGCGATCGCGACGATTGCGGCTGCGACGGCATGCACGATGCCGCGCACGCACCGACGCCGCCGCATTACGTGCGCCTGCCGGACGTGCTGCCGGAACTGCCGGGCGATCTGCCACAGCTGGCGGCCGACGCGCTGGTCGCGATCGGATTCACTTCCGGCAGCACCGGTGTGCCGGGCGCCAATCCCAAGACCTGGTCCGGCTTCCATGCCGGCACGCTGCAGAACCTCGCCGCGCTGGCCGACCTGCACGGCGCCGACGCTTTGTCGGTGGTGGCGACCGTGCCGCCGCAGCACATGTACGGCATGGAGATGTCGGTGCTGCTGCCGATGCTCGGCGATGTCGCCGTGCACGGCGCGCGCCCGTTCTTCCCCGAAGACATCGCGTCCGCGCTGCGTGACGCGCCGCGGCCGCCGCTGCTGGTGACCACGCCGGTCCATCTGCGCGCGCTGGTCGCGTCGGGCGTAACGCTGCCGCCGCTGGCTGCAATCGCGACGGCCACCGCACCGTTGCCGCAGGACCTTGCCGTCGAGGCCGAAGCGCGCTTCGGTTGCGAAGTCCGCGAGCTGTTCGGTTCCACTGAGACCTGCATCCTCGCGCGTCGCCGCACCGCCTCGGAAACCGCGTGGACACCGTACGACGGCGTGCGCCTGCAGCCGGTGCCCGACGGCACCCTGGTCAGCGCGCCGCACCTGCCGGCGCCGCAGATGCTGGCCGATCTGGTCGAAGTGGAACCCGACGGCCGCTTCGTGCTGCGCGGCCGTCAGGCCGACATGATCGAGATCGCCGGCAAGCGCGCCTCGCTGGCCGATCTCACCCGGCGGCTGCTCGCGATCGACGGCGTGCGTGACGGCGTGATCTGCCAGAGCGCGACCCCCGATGCGCACGGCGTACGTCGCATCGCGGCCCTGGTGGTCGCCGACGCCGCGCTCGACGACGCCACGTTGCTCGATGCGCTGCGCCAGGCGGTCGATCCGGTGTTCCTGCCGCGGCGACTGCGCCGGGTGGAGGCGCTGCCGCGCAACGAGACCGGCAAGCTGCCGCGCGCCGCCCTCGACGCGCTGCTGGGATCCGATCCGGCCTGAGCCGGCACGCGTCGCTCACGCGCACGCCGCGATCATCGCGGCCGTTCACGCAACGCCGCTCACGCAGCAAAGGAATCGAAGATGGAACCGTCGTCGCTCGGTCAATGGATCGTGTACCTGCTCGTCGGCGGCATCGCCGGCTGGCTCGCCAGCCTGCTGATGCGCACCGCGCACCGTCAGGGGATCCTGCTCAACATCGTGGTCGGCATCGTCGGCGGCTTCATCGGCGGCTGGTTGCTGCCGATGATCGGACTCAGCGTGGGCGGCGGCTGGCTGGGCTTCCTCGTGACGGCCTTCCTCGGCGCGGTGATCCTGCTGGCGATCGTCAACCTGTTCCGGCGCTGACGCCGGGCCGGGAACCACGGCGCTCATTCCGCGCGTCCGGAGCAGGTTCGTCATAGGGGCGAATTTGCGTCCGCATCCGCAACTGCCGGCGTCGGCAGCGTGCGCTTCGGCCGCATCGAAGCTGCATTCGTGGGAGCGCGCTCGCGCGCGATGCGGGGTGGGTCGGTGTCAGGACATTCCGGAGTCGCAGCCAAGGCCGCTCCCGGATGACGCAACCGGGATGCGTGGCTTCGGCAGCCTGCAGCCGCACGCCTGTGAGCGCGCTTGCGGCGCGATGCGGGCGGGTCGGATGCCAGGACGTCCCGGAATCGCGGCCAAGGCCGCTCCCACGGGCGCGACCGGGACGTGTCGCCTCAGCCGCCCTGCAGCTGCACCCATGCAGGCGCGTGATCGCTCGGACGCTCCCAGGTCCGCGGTTCGCGATCGATGCCGGATGCCACGGCCGTCTGGCGCAGCGCATCCGATACCAGCGTCAGATCGATCCGCAACCCGAGATCGCGGCGGAAGCCCGCCTGCCGGTAATCCCACCAGCTGAAAACACCGGCGTCTTCGTGATGCAGGCGGAACGCATCGTGCAGCCCGAGGCCGAGCAGGCCGCGCAGCGCGTCGCGCTCGGCGGTCGAGGTCAGGATGTGGCTGTCGTTCCAGACCGTGGGATCGTGCACGTCGCGGTCGTCGGGGGCGATGTTGAAGTCACCGAGCACGACGAGCTTCGGATGCGTGGCGAGTTCGCGCGCCACCCAGTCGTGCACGGCGGCGAGCCAGCGCAGTTTGTAGGCGTACTTGTCGGTGCCCACGTCCTGGCCGTTGACGACGTAGAGGTTGATGACGCGCACGCCATCGATGGTCGCGGCGATCACGCGCTTCTGTTCGTCTTCGAACCCCGGGATGCCGATCTGCACGTCGTCGAGCGCGCGGTCACGGGCGAGCAGGGCGACGCCGTTGTAGGTCTTCTGGCCCGAGAACACCGTGCGGTAGCCGAGCGCGGCGAGGGCGGTGTCGGGAAAGCGCGCGTCCTCGAGCTTGGTTTCCTGGATGCCGACCACGTCGGGTTGCGCATCGCGCAGCCACTGTTCGAGGTGCGGCAGGCGGACGTTGAGCGAGTTGACGTTCCAGCTGGCGATCTTCATCCGGGAATTCTAGCGTCCGCCGCGTCGCCGGTCGCGCGCATGCGCAGTGTGGCGACGGTGCCGCCTTCGGCCGACGAGCGGATGTCGAGCGCCCAGCCGAGGTGTTCGCAGACGCGCGCGATCAGTTCCAGACCGATGCCGTCGCCGGTCGGCATGCCGGTGCGCGCCATGCGCGAATAGACCGCGCTGATCTGCTCGGGCGTCATGCCGTGGCCGGGATCGCGGATCACGACCGTCGCATCGGCCTGCAGTTCGACATCGATGCGGCCATCGTCGCTGTGCTCGATCGCGTTGCGCAGCAGGTTGCCGACCGTCGCGCGCACGACGGCCGGTGGCGCGAGCAGGGTGCAGGGCTGCGCCGTGTGCAGCACGATTTCCAGCGCCTTGTCGCGGGTGAGATGGCGGTGGTCGTCGATGATCGCGGGCAGCAACGCCGACAGTTCGATCGGCTGGCCGGCCTGCAGCAGGCGCGCGGGATCCTTCGCCAGCGCGAGCAGCAGGGCGATCATCCGGTCCATGTCGTCGGCGGTGCGCTGGATGCGGCGCAGCTGGTGCGCGGTGACAGCCGGCACGTCGGTCGGCGCCAGCGCGAGTTCTGCGGCGCCGGACATCACCGCGATCGGCGTGCGCAATTCGTGGCTGGCGGTGTTGATGAAGGCGCGCTCGCGATCGACGAACTGCTCGTTGCGCTGCAGGTAATCGTTGAGCGCGTTGGCGATGACCAGCAGTTCCGAACTCGCGCGCGCCTCGGGCACGATCCGTTGGCCGGCGCGATCGGGCGACAGCGCGGCGATGTCGCCGGCCAGCGTGGTCAACGGCCGCAACGTGCGCCCGAGGCCCAGCGCCATCAGTCCGCCCATCACCGTGACCAGGACGACCGACGAGCCAAGGATGAAGAGCGTGAGCCGGTCTTCCTCGCGCTCCATGTCGGTGATGTCGAGGGTCAGCACATGGCGCACGCCGTCGACGTGCTCGACCAGCACCAGGATCTCGGTGCCGTCCGGCAGTTCGACCTCGTCGTGGATGCCATCCGGCAATGCTGAGGTTTCCGGCGGCGCGCCGCCATCGACGTACAGACGCAGGCTGTCGGAATCGCTCCAGCGATACGCCGGGTCCGCGGCGCTGCGTTGCAGATGGTGGGTGAACTCGGTGCGCAGCATCGAATCCCACAGCAGGCGCTCGGCGTACTCGTTGACGAGGAAGCCGTGCAGCGAAACGCCTGCGGCCAGCAGCAGCGCGTAGACGGCCAGCCAGTACAGAATGCGGCTGCGCAGACTGCGTGCGCGGCTCATGCCGGCGCGCCGGTGTCGGCGGGCGCAGCCAGCCGGTAGCCGTAGCGCGGCAGGGTCTGGATCAGCTTGATCGCGAACGGGCCGTCGACGCTGCGGCGCAGTTCGTAGACGTGCGAGCGCAGCATGTCGCCATCGGGCGGCGCGTCGGCCCACAGTGCGTGCTCCAGCTGCTGGCGTTCGACCGCGGCGGGGCTGGCCTGCATCAGCACTTCGAGCAGCTTGCGGCCCGCGGGATACAGATGCAGCGGCTGGCCGGCGCGGCTGGCTTCGAGCGTGTCCAGGTTGAGGCGCAGGTCGTGCACCTCCAGCGTGCGCGCGCCGCGGCGACCATGCGCGCGCGCCAGCACGGCTTCCAGCCGCACTTCGAGTTCCGGCAACGCGAAGGGCTTGGTCAGATAGTCGTCGGCGCCGGCGCGGAAGCCGGCGATCTTGTCGGGCAGTTCGTCGCGGGCGGTGAGCATGATCACCGGCGTGTCGATCGCGTGTTCGCGCAGGCGCTGCAGCAGAGCGCGGCCGTCGAGGCGCGGCAGCATCCAGTCGAGGATGATCGCGTCGTAATGCTGGGTCACCGCGAGGTGCAGGCCGACGATGCCGTCCGGCGCGGCGTCCATCTCGTGGCCGCGCGGCTCGAAATAGTCGAACAGGTTGCCGACCAGGTTGCGGTTGTCCTCGACCACCAGCAGTCGCATCGGTTCTCGTCCTGGGCGCACGGCAGTGCGGGTTGATGATACGGCGCGGCGGGGCCGCGTTCCGACAGGCTTCCGACATGCCCGGGTCGATCCTGAGCCGGCCGCGGATGGCGCGGCGTGTGGATCCGGACATGACACTGCGGAACGCGATGACGCGCCTGAAACCGGTGCTGGGCATGGGCGTGCTCGGCCTCGTCGTGCTCGGCGTATCGCGGCTGGGGCTGGCGCTGTGGCAGCGGGCGGCGGTGGACGAGGTCCACGGCTGGGCGCCGGTGCTCGTCCAGGGCCTGCGCGTCGACGTCGCCACGCTGTGCCTGCTGTTCGCGCCGCTGGCGGCACTCCTGCTGCTGTTGCCCGCGGCGACCTTCAACGCGCGCTGGGTGCGCCGCATCGCCGTGGGCTGGCTCGCGCTCGCGATGACGCTGCTGGTCTGGCTCGAACTCGCGACGCCCGGCTTCATGCGCGAGTACGGCCTGCGGCCGGATCGCGTGTTCGTCGAATATCTGGTCTATCCGCGGGAAGTGGCCTCGATGCTCGCCGAAGGCCGGCCGCTGGAATGCATCGGCGTGCTGCTGCTCACCGTCGCGGCGGCCTGGGCCAGCCTGTGGCTCGCACGACGCGGGTGGCCGACGCGGCCGATGCCCGCCGGCGGCGCAGTGCTACGCGTGGGCCTCGCGGTGCTGGTGCTCGGCGTCGGCGCGTTCGGTGTGCGCTCGACGCTGGGCCATCGGCCGATGAATCCGGCGATGCTGGCCTTCAGCACGAATCCCACGGTCAACGCGCTGCCGCTGAACTCGTTCTACTCGCTGGCATTCGCGATGCGCGGCTGGCTGCAGCATGAGGAGACGGCCGAGTCTCTGTATGGCGAGCTGCCGGCGGATACGGTGCTCGCATCGGTCCGGGCGGGCACCGGACTGCCGGCCTCGGCGTTCACCGATCCGTCTTTGCCGACGCTCGCCGCGCGCGATCCGGTGTGGCGCGGCAAGCCGAAGAACCTGGTGATCGTGCTGGAGGAAAGCCTCGGCGCGCAGTTCATCGGCAGTCTCGGCGGACGCCCGCTGTCGCCCGAGTACGACCGCCTGAGCGAGCAGGGCTGGGCCTTCGAGCGCCTGTACGCGACCGGCACGCGTTCGGTGCGCGGCATCGAGGCGGTGGTCGCCGGCTTCGCGCCGACGCCGGCGCAGGCGGTGGTCAAACGCGCGCGCAGCCAGCAGGGCTTCTTCACCCTCGCCGACGTGCTGCGCCGGCGTGGGTACGACACGACGTTCTACTACGGCGGCGAAAGCCACTTCGACAACATGCGCGGCTTCTTCCTCGGCAGCGGTTTCGGTCGCGTGGTCGAGCAGCGCGACTATCGCGCGCCGGCCTTCGTCGGCTCCTGGGGTGTATCGGACGAGGATCTGTTCGCGCGCGCCAACGACGAGTTCGCGCGCCTGCATGCGGACGGCAAGCCGTTCTTCGGGTTCGTGTTCACCTCAAGCAACCACGATCCCTTCGAGTTCCCGACCGGCCGCATCACCCCGTTCGAGCAGCCGCTGCAGACGCGCAACAACGCCGCGAAATACGCCGACCACGCGCTGGGCGGATTCTTCGACCAGGCGATGGCCAGCGATTACTGGAACGACACCGTGTTCCTCGTCGTCGCCGATCACGTCTCGCGCGTCTTCGGCCGCGATCTGGTGCCGGTCGACAACTTCCATATTCCGGGCCTGATCCTCGGCGCCGGCATCACGCCGCGTCGCGACGACCGCATCGCCAGCCAGATCGATCTAGGACCGACGCTGCTGTCGCTGATCGGCATCGCCGATCCGACGCCGATGACCGGACGCGATCTCGCGGATCCCTCGATGCGCCTGCCCGGTCGCGCGCTGATGCAGTACGACCGCAATTTCGCGTGGCTGCAGGGCGACGACGTGGTCGTGCTGCAGCCCGACAAGGTGCCGAGCCAGTATCGCTACGTGCCGGGCAAGGGCCGCCTGCAGCCTGCGGCGCTGTCGCCGCTGCTCGCACGCGAGGCGCATGCGCAGGCGCTGTGGGGATCGCTCGCGTATGAGCGTGGCTGGTATGGATTGCCGCGCGTCAACGCGCCAGAAAATCCACCAACTTCGCGATCCGCGAATACGGCGGTCGCAGCCAATCGGTAACCGCGACGCGCGACTGCCACAGCACCGGCAGCGCCTTGGTCATCGCGTCGAAACCGGCGCGGCCGTGATACGCGCCCATGCCGCTGGGACCGACGCCGCCAAACGGCAGCCGGTTCGCGGCGAAATGCAGCAGGGTGTCGTTGACGGTCACGCCGCCGGCGACGGTGTGGGCGAGGATGGCCTCGACCTGCGCGCGGTTGCCGAAGGGATACAGCGCCAACGGGCGATCGCGCGCGGCGACGAAGGCGATCGCCTCGTCCAGGGTGCGGTAGCCGATCACCGGCAGCACGGGCCCGAAGATCTCCTCGCGCATCAGCGCGGCATCGTCGCCGGGATCGAGAACCAGGGTCGGCGGAAACGCACGCGCGCCTTCGACTTCGAGCAGCGGCAGCACGGTGAGGCCGCGGGCGCGCGCATCGTCGACCAGACCCTCGAGTCGCGCGTACTGCGCGTCGGTGACGATGTGGCTGTAGTCGGCCGCACGTGCGCCGGCCTCGGCGTAACGGTCGACGACCTCGAAGCGCAGCGCTTCGAGCAGCGCATCGCGGCGCGCGGCGTCCACCAGCACGTAGTCCGGCGCGATGCAGGTCTGGCCGGCGTTGAACAGCTTGCCGGTGACCAGACGCGCCGCGGCCTTGTCGAGCGGATGGCCGGGACAGATGATCGCCGGCGACTTGCCGCCCAGCTCCAGCGTCAGCGGGGTGAGGTTCGGCGCCGCTGCGGCCATGACCTTGCGGCCCACGGCGGTCGAGCCGGTGAACACCAGATGGTCGAATGGCAGGCCTGCGAAGGCGGCGCCGACCTCGCTGTCGCCACAGGCGACCGCCACCCGGTCGGGCGGGAACACCTCGGCCAGCAGCGAGGCCAGGAACGCGCTGGTGCGCGGCGTGTGTTCGGACGGCTTGAGATAGACGTGGTTGCCGGCGGCGATCGCGGTCGCCAGTGGAATCAGCGCCAGATTCACCGGGTAGTTCCACGGCGCGATGACGCCGACCACGCCCAGCGGCACGGGACGCAGCTGGGCGCGCGCCGGCCACAGCTTCAGGCCGGCGCCGATCCGGCGGGGCCGCATCCAGCCGCGCAGACTGCGGCGCAGGCGGTCGATTTCGGTCAGCACCGACATGCCGTCGGCGATCAGCGATTCCTGCCGCGAACGGTGGCCGAAATCGTCGGCGATCGCAGTGGCCATCTCGTCGAGCCGGCGTTGCAATGCCGCGCGCAGCCGGGCCAGATCATCGCGGCGCTGGGCGGCATCGGGACGTCGCGCCTGCCAGGCCGCACGCAGGGTGTCGAGGGTCGGCTGCAGCGCGTCGGGCGGCGTGGGGCGGGCGTCGGAAGTCATCGCCGCAGTCTAGTGAGTCGTGCCGCGACGGTGCGTCGACGCAGCGGACCGGCGCGGGTCTGCGGGACCGGCCCTGCAGGCCGTGGGGGCGGCAGCGCGTCGCAGCCAAATCCGGGGACCCCGGGCATACTGGCGCGATGAATCTCAGACCCTACCGTGATACCGCGCCGCAGCTCGGCGCACGCGTCTATGTCGATCCTGCCGCGACCGTGATCGGCGATGTGGTGCTCGGCGACGACGTATCGGTGTGGCCCGGCACCGTGATCCGCGGCGACGTCAACCACGTGCGCATCGGCGCGCGCACCAGCGTGCAGGACGGCAGCGTGATCCACGTCAGCCATGCCGGCCCGCACGCCAAGCTGGGCGGCTTCGCGACGATCGTCGGCAGCGACGTGACCATCGGCCACAAGGCGATCCTCCACGCGTGCACGATCGAGGACGCGGTGCTGGTCGGCATGGGCGCGATCGTGCTCGATGGCGTGGTCGTGCGCCGGCACGCGATGATCGGCGCCGGCGCGGTGGTCCCGCCCGGGCGCGAGATCGGCGAAGGCGAACTGTGGGTGGGCAGCCCGGCGCGCTGCGTGCGCCGGCTCACCGAGGCGCAGATCGAAGGCCTGCATTACAGCGCCGGTCACTACGTGCGGCTCAAGGACGAATACCTCGCCGCGCTGGGCGGCTGAGGGCAGCGGACAGGAATGCGCGGAATGCGGGCACGCGGCGGCACGGACTCGGACAGGGCGGACGTATCGGGGCACCCGGCCTGATGCTCGACACCGTGCGCGAGGTGCACACGCCGGAAGGCGTTGCCCTGCAGTTGCCCGCCGCCGGCCCGGTGCCGCGCGCGGTGGCGTGGCTGATCGACCTGGCGATCCGCGGCGCGCTGGTCTTCGTGTGCGCGTTCGCCTTCAACCTGCTGGGCAGTTTCGGCGCGGGCGTCTATCTGGTGGCGCTGTTCGTGATCTTCTGGGGCTACCCGGTGGTGTTCGAGGCGATGTACGGCGGCCAGACGCCGGGCAAGCGCGCGATGTCGCTGCGCGTGGTATCGGCCGATGGCGCGCCGATCGGCTGGATGGCCAGCTTCGTGCGCAATCTCATGCGCACCGTCGACATGCTGCCCTTCGGCTACGGCGCGGGCCTGGTGGCCAGCCTGGCCGATCCCTGGAGCCGGCGCCTGGGCGACATGGTCGCGGGGACGCTGGTGATCCATGCGCCGCGCGACCGCATCCGCATCGACGCGCTGCAGGCAGCGCCGCTGGCGCCCGCCATGCCGTTGCAGACGCAGGAACAGCTGGCGGTGATCGCCTTCGCCGAGCGCGCGCATCTGCTGACCGATGCACGCCGGCAGGAACTGGGCGACATCGTCGCGCCGGTCAGCGGCGGCCGCGGCGAGGTCGGCGTGCGCCGCCTGCTGGGCATCGCCAACTGGCTGCTGGGCCGGCGCGCATGAGACAGGACGCCTTCGTCGCGCGCTACGCGGCCGAGTGGGACGCCTTCGAGCGCTGGCTCGATGCGCGCGAGGGCAGTCCGCGCCGCGCGCGCGCCAACCGCCACACCTGGGACGGCCTGCCCGACGAGGACATTCCGCCGCGCTACCGGCGGCTGTGCCAGCAACAGGCGCTGGCGCGCCGGCGCGGTTACAGCCCGCAGCTGACATCGCGGCTGCAGGCGCTGATGCAGCGCGGCCACAACCTGCTGTACCGGCCGCCGCCGCCGCCGTGGCGCCGTGCGCTGATGTTCCTGCTGGCCGATTTTCCGCGGCTGGTGCGGGCGCAGCGTGGCTGCCTGTGGGCGTCGATCGCGCTGTTCGTGACCCCGATGGTGCTGCTGTTCGTGCTGGTGCAGCAGTGGCCGGAGCTGGCCTACAGCGTGCTGTCGCCGCAGCAGCTGGCGCAGATGGAAGCGATGTACGAGCCGTCGCGCGCGGCCGACGTGTTCGCACGCGAGGCGCAGTCCGACGTGCGGATGTTCGGCTACTACGTGTGGAACAACGTCAGCATCGGCTTCCGCACCTTCGCCAGCGGGTTGCTCGCGGGGGTCGGCACGATCTTCGTGCTGGTGTTCAACGGCACGTTCTTCGGCGTGATCGCCGGACACCTGCAGGCGATCGGTCACGGCGGTCCGTTCTGGCGCTTCGTCGTCGGCCATTCCGCGCCCGAGCTGACCGCGATCGTCATCGCCGGCGCCGGTGGCCTGCGGCTGGGGCTGGCCCTGATCGCGCCGGGCCGGCTGCGCCGGGTCGATGCGCTGGTGGAAGCAGGACGCGAAGGCGGCCGGCTGTGCCTGGGCATCCTCGTCATGCTGGTGTTCGCGGCCTTCGTCGAGGCGTTCTGGTCGTCGACCGGATCGATTCCCGACCCGCTGCGCTTCGGCGTCGGCGGCGGCCTGTGGCTGCTGGTGCTGCTGTGGCTGTGGCGCGGCGGACGTGGAGGCGGTCATGCGGGTTGAGACCGTGCAGGTCGAACTGCGTCCGCGCTCGGCGTGGGAGGCGATGGAACTGGGGAACGCGCTGGTGCGCCGGCACGCGCGCACGATCTGCATCGCGTGGCTGCTGTGCGCGCTGCCGGTGTTCGCGCTGCTCAATACCGCCGGCTGGCTGCTGGACCGGATGTGGCTGGCGGCGCTGCTGTCGTGGTGGCTGCTGCCGGTGTTCGACCGCGTTCCGCTGTTCGTGCTGTCGCGTGCGGTGTTCGGCGCGGCGCCGACATTGCGCCAGACACTCGCCGCGCAACGGCACTGGGGCTGGCGGCCGCTGCTGGGATATCTGACGTGGCGCCGGTTCAGTCCATGGCGCGCGGTCGCGTTGCCGGTGGCGCTGCTGGAAGGCGTGACGGGCACACAGCTCGCCCAGCGGCGGCGCGTGGTGGTCGGCGGCGTCGGCGGTCATGCGTTGCTGCTCACGGTGATCGGACACCTGTTCGTGCTGACGCTGGTGATGTCGCAGGTCCTGCTGGTGCTGCTGTTCGTGCCGACCGAGCTGCTGTCGGAATCGGCGCGTGCGATGTGGGTCCTGCTCAGCACGCAGCCGCCGTTGTGGGCGCAGCTGCTCGGCAACCTCGCGCTGTGGCTGGCGCTGGGCCTGATCGCGCCGTTCCAGGTCGGTGCGGGATTCGGCCTGTATCTCAACCGGCGCACGGAGCTGGAGGCCTGGGATCTGGAGATCGCGTTCCGCCGCTTGCGCGCGCGCATCCTGCCGGCGGCCTCGACGGCGCTCACGGTCACGCTGCTGGCCGGCCTGCTGGCGCTGGCGCCGCCGCTGCAGGCGCAGGATCGCGCCGCGCCGGATCCGGCATCGCCCGGGGCGTCGCAGTCCGATGCGCGCCCGTCGTCCGCGGCGGAGACCCCCGCGCCGACCCTGCCTGCGGTGTTCGGCACCCCGGTGGACGATCCCGGCTTCGAACGCGCCGTGGACCAGGCCTATGCCGATCCGCTGCTGGACCACTCGCGCGTGGAGATCCGCTGGCAGCGCAAGGACACCGGCAGCGCGCGTGAGCCGTCGACCGGGTCGAAGACGCCCGGCGTATTCGGCGTGATCGCGCGTGCGCTGGCGATGGTGGCGGAGTTCGGTCTGTGGATCATCCTCGGGCTGCTGGTGCTCGCACTGGTGCTGACGGCGCGTCGCTGGTGGCCGTGGATGCGTGGCGCGGTGACGCGCCCACCGCCGGCGCGCACGATCGAAGTCACCGACGCGCCGCCCTTGCCCGAGGCGCTGCCCGATGCGCTGGTCGCCGCCGTGCGCCAGCTGTGGCAATCGGGCGAACGCCGGCGTGCACTGGCGCTGCTGTACCGCGCCAGCGTCGAGGCGATGGCGCAACGCGCCGGCGTGCACCTGGTGCCGGGCGCGACCGAGGCCGAGTGCCTGCGTGCCGCGCGGCGCATGCCCGATGCCGATGACCGCAGCGCGTTCACCGAGGTGGTGCGGGTCTGGCAACGCGCGGCCTATGGCCAGCGCATGCCCGACGATGCCGGACTGGAGACGCTGCTCGCCCGGCTGGCCCCGCGCTTCGGATGGCAGGCCTGATGGGCTGGCCTGCACGCATCGGCTTCGGCCTGCTGGCGGCGCTGCTGGTCGCGCTGGGCGTCGCCTGGTTCCTGCACACGCACGAACGCGTCGAGAACACCGTCGCCCTGCCGCCGCGCAGCGAGGCGGCCTACAACCCG
Source organism: Luteimonas sp. Soil_C_5 (assembly GCF_057656615.1). NCBI lineage: Bacteria > Pseudomonadati > Pseudomonadota > Gammaproteobacteria > Lysobacterales > Lysobacteraceae > Luteimonas > Luteimonas sp. Soil_C_5. Next base: position 80,061 of record NZ_JBDGKA010000006.1, on the reverse strand, counting down.
CTGTACGCCCTGCGCGAATCCCTGCGCGCCGCGGGTGTGCCGGCCGAATCCCGTCGCCGGCTGGACCGCGGCGGCGCGGCGCTGGGCGTGCGCGACACGGTGCTGATGATCGGCGATCCCGGCACCGCGACCCCGGGCGAAGTACAGCGGCTGCTCGACTGGGTGGAGGCGGGTGGCCATCTGCTGGTGCGCACGCCGCCGCCGCGTCGCCAGGCGGGGCCCGGTCGCGACTGGGGCCTGCTCGAACGGCTCGGCGTGCATCCGCTGGACGGCATCGCCAGTTGCGCGGATCTGCACGTGGCGGGGCAATCGCCGCACGTCGAATTCTGTCGCGGCCAGCGCTTCGTGCTGGTCGACCGGACGCCCGAGCTGCGCTGGGGCAATGACGCCGCGGGCGTCGCTGCTCCGGACGCAGACGCAGACACCGCGAACGGTGCGCAGCAGAGCAGTCCGGAGAACGCGGACGAAGCCCGGATGCGCGCGTTGCGCGAGGCGATCGACGCGCGACGCACCACGCGCGGACAGGGCCTGGTCTACGCCCGCCTCGTGCACGGCGCCGGCCGCATCGACGTGCTGGCCGATTTCGATTTCCTGCACAACGGCGCGCTGCGCGACCCTTCGCACTGGATGCTCGCGCGGCAGATCCTGGCGCCGAACTGGGGCCAGGGCACGATGCACCTGATCTACGCGGCCAGCGTGCCGCCGCTGTGGCTGCTGATCCTCACGCGCGGCTGGATGGCGTGGGGACCGTTGCTGCTCGCGCTGGCAGCGTGGCTGTGGCTGCGCACCCAGCGCTTCGGTCCGCTGCTGCCGTCGCCGGTGGCCACGCGCCGCGCGCTGCTGGAACACGTGCGCGCCAGCGGCGAGCATCTGGTGCGCTATGGCCAGGCCCCGCTGCTGTACGAGGCGGTGCGCAACGCGTTCCTCGATCGTCTGCGCCGCCGCGACCCGCTGGCGGCCGCCCTCGAAGGCGACGCCGGCCTGGAGGCCATCGCCGCCCGCACCGGCCTGCCGCTGCGCGAGGTGCGCCAGGCGCTGCAGGCGCCCCGACCGAATGACGCCGCCGGCTTCCGCCAGCGGATCGCCCGACTGATCCAGATGAGACACCGACTATGAGCACACTGCCCGCACCCCCGATCGCGCCGGTCACCGGCGACGCCCTGGCCGAGCGCGTCGCCGCGGTCCGCGACGAAGTGTCCAAGGCTTTCATCGGCCAGCCCGAAGTGCTCGACCAGATCCTGGTCGCGCTGCTCGCCGGCGGCCACGTGCTGATCGAGGGTGTGCCCGGCCTCGGCAAGACGCTGCTGGTGCGCGCGCTGTCGGCGGCGCTGGGGTGCGACTTCGCGCGTGTGCAGTTCACGCCCGACCTGATGCCCAGCGACGTCAGCGGCCACGCGGTGTGGGACACCAAGAGCGAGACCTTCGTGGTCCGCCGCGGGCCGATCTTCACCAACCTGCTGCTGGCCGACGAGATCAACCGTGCGCCGGCCAAGACCCAGTCCGCGCTGCTCGAGGCGATGCAGGAACAGCAGGTCACGATCGAAGGCCACAGCTTCGAGCTGCCGCCGCCGTTCATGACGCTGGCGACGCAGAATCCGGTCGAACAGGAGGGCACGTATCCGCTGCCCGAGGCGCAGCTCGACCGCTTCCTGCTGAAGGTGCTGATCGACTATCCGGCGCATGCCGACGAGGTCGCGATGGTGACCGCGATCAGCAGCGGCAAGGTCGCCGCCGACTTCGACCTGTCGCAGCTGCGCACGGTGCTGCAGCCCGGCGAGATCGTCGCCCTGCAGCAGGGCACAGCCGCGACCGTGGTCGATGCCGCGGTCATCGATTACGCGGTGCGCATCGCGGCCGCCACGCGCACCTGGCCGGGCATCGCGCTCGGCGCCGGCCCGCGCGGCAGCCTGGCGCTGGTGCGCGCGGCGCGTGCGCAGGCGGTGCTGTCGGGTCGAGATTTCGTCACCCCCGACGACATCCGCGAGATCGCGTGCCCGGCGCTGCGCCATCGCATCGCGCTGGCGCCGGAACTGCAGATCGAAGGCCAGAACGCCGACCAGGTGCTGCAGGCCCTGCTCGCCCGGGTGGACGCGCCGCGCAAGTGACCGGCCGTCGTCGCCATCGCCGGGGCCGTCCATGAGGCCCGCGCCCGCGCTGATCGCCTTGCTGGTGATCTGGGGACTGGCAGGCGTGGCCGCGTCGTTCTGGCCGGTCGCGGTGCTGCCGTGGCAGGTGTTCGGCACGGCGCTGCTGCTGCTGTCGATCGGCGATCTGGTGCGCCTGGTACGGCAGCCCACGCCGGACGTCGTCCGCGAGATGCCGGATGCCTGGCCGATCGGCGTCGAGCGCGACGTGACCCTGCGCATCGAAGGTCCGCGGGCGCAGCGTCTGGACGTGCACGACCTGCATCCTGCGGGCTGGCAGCTCGACGGCCTGCCGCGGCGTCTGCAGCTGCGGCCGGGCAAGGTGAGCCGCGTGGCCTACCGGCTGCGCCCGAACCAGCGCGGCGAAGCCCTGTTCGAAGGCGTGCAGCTGCGGCTGCGCTCCCCGTTCGGCCTGTGGCGCCAGTCGCGCCTGGCAGGCGTGGCGCGGCAGGTGCGGGTGTTCCCGAATTTCGCGCCGCTGACCCGGCTCGCGCTGCTCAGTGCCGATCGCGCCTCGCGCCTGGTCGGCGCGCACATCAGGCGCCGCCGCGGCGAAGGCACCGACTTCCACCAGATGCGCGAGTACCGCGTCGGCGACAGCCTGCGCCAGATCGACTGGAAGGCCAGTTCGCGCGCACGCAAGCTGATCTCGCGCGAGTACCAGGACGAGAAGAACCAGCAGCTGGTGGTCGTGCTCGACACCGGCCGGCGCATGCTCGCCCAGGACGGCGCGCTGTCGCACTTCGACCATGCGCTGGATGCGGCGCTGGTCGTGTCCTATCTCGCGCTGCGCCAGGGCGACGCCGTCGGCCTGTTCGCCACCGGCGGCGACGCGCGCTGGATGGCGCCGCAACGCGGCATGGGGGCCATCGACACCCTGCTGCGGGTGAGCTACGACCTGCAGCCGCAGCCGGTGGCGACCGACTATCTGGCCGCGGCGACCGAACTGTCGCTGCGCCAGCGCCGGCGCGGCCTGCTGATGCTGGTGACCAACCTGCGCGACGAGGACATCGAAGACGTGCTGGCCGCGGTGCGCATGCTGCAGAAGCGGCATCTGGTGATCGTCGCCTCGCTGCGCGAGCGGGCACTCGACGAGGTGCTCGAGCGCGACGTGCACGACCATGACGATGCCGTGCGCGCCGGCGCCACCGCGCGCTACCTCGCCCAGCGCCGCGCCGCACACGACGCGCTGCGCAATCACGGCGTCACCGTGCTCGACGTCACCGGCGCGGCGCTGCCATCGGCGCTGGTCGAACGCTATCTGGCGGTGAAGCGCGACGGCATGCTGTAGCGCTGCGCGACGGCGTCAGCCCGCGTGCGGGTCGAGCGCCTCACCGGGCGCCGCGCACGCCGCTGCGGGCACGGGACGCGCGAGCTCGCGCAGGGACAGCAGCACGATGCCGGTGATGCTGAGGGCTTCGCCCACCAGCAGGCCCAGCGGCGCGCCGATCACGCCGAAATGCTGCATGCCGGCGTAGCTGGCCGTCAGTGACAGCACGGCGCTGAAGGCCGACAGCGCGGCCAGCGTGCGGAAGCGCTGGCGCGCGACCAGCAGATAGATCAGCTGGTCGCGCATCACCATCAACACGAACACGCACGACCAGACCAGCAGCAGCGTGTCGCCGTGCTCGAACTGCTTGTTCAACACCGTGGTGAACACCCAGTCGCGCATCAGCCACAGCGCGCACAGGTAGACCAGCGCGGCCGCCGCCACCCCGACCGCGAACAGCGTCAACCGGCGCAGCACCGTGGCAGCGCCGAGGGTGTGCAGCCAGGCGGAGGTCAGCGGCAGCATCAGCGCGCCGATGCCGGTGGACAGCAGATTGATCGGCATCAGCAGCAGGCGGGTGGCGGCGATGGCCGCAATCGCGGCGACATCCAGGGTGCCGGCGACCAGATAGTTGTAGCCGTGGCTGTAGCTCCAGTGGATGACCGCGCCGGTCACCGCCCACGCGCCGACCGGCGCGATGCGGCGCAGGATGCCGGGCTCGCCCGTCGGGTCCCAGGCCTCGCGGCTGCGCAGCAGGCCTTTCAGCAGGCTGCCGCCGATCAGCGCCGACAGGCCCAGCAGCACGGTGGTGGCCGCTGCGGGGCTGGGCATGACGCTGGTTGCCAGCACGCCGCCGACCAGCAGGACGACATAGGCCGAGTCGGCCTTGAGCACTTCCGGCGAGCGGCGATAGGCCAGCAGCACCATGCGGAAGAACTCGCGGCGCAGGGTCGCCGCGGCTGTGCCGATGGTCACCAGCACCAGCGGTCCGGTCTGCCGGTCCAGCACACCGTTGATCCACAGCACCGCCGTGCCGGTGGCTGCCGCCAGGACCATGAGGTGGATCCAGCGTCGCTGTTCGCGATAGATGCCGCCGGTCAGCGCGCCGCGGCTGTCCCGGTCCAGCGTGGTCATGCGGTTGATCATCGCCGGGCCGATGAAGGAACTCTGCAGCGACGTCATCAGCACCAGCACGCTGGTGACCAGGACGAAGTAGCCGTACTGCAGTTCGCTGGCGTGGCGGATCAGCAGCAGTCCGACGGCCAGGCTGCTCGCCGACAGCAGTGCCTGGTCGATGACGGCGCCGCCGAACATGCGGACGAACAGACCGCGCGTGTCCGGTTTCATGGATGGCGTTGTGTCCGGACCCAGCCTGCCGTGCGCGGCGCCCGCAGCATGGCCAGCAGCTTCCACACGATGAAGACCGGTGCGCCCGCCAGGTCCAGCAGGCCCCGCAGTCCGGTGCCGCTGAGTTGCCAGCCGCGGAGCACGTACAGGGTGATGGCCAGGGCGGAGATCACCGGCCACGCCAGCCATAAGGCCAGGACCGGATGCCAAGCGGCTGCGGCGGCGGCCAGCGCCAGCAGCGCGGCGGTCGACAGGGCCAGGTAGGACAGCGGCGGGACCAGCAGGTCCAGCGCCAGATCCAGGCACAGGGCACTGGGACGGCGCAGGCCGGTCGCCAGCAGGCGCAGCGCGTACTTGCGGGTCAGTGCCAGGCGCCCCCGCTCCCAGCGCTGCCGCTGCGATGTCGCGGCGGCGCCGCCGGACTCCATGTCGCCATCGGCGTGGGCCTCGTCGGCGTAGTGCACGCGCACCCCGGCCAGTCCCAGCTCCATGCTGTATTCCAGGTCTTCGGTCAGCGAGTACGCGCTGTAGGGCACCTGTTGCAGCACGCCGTGGGTCACGCACCAGCCGTTGCCGCGCAGGCCGCAGGACAGGCCCAGACGCTCGCGCCCGCGCGACCGCACGATGTGGAACGCGCCCTTGGCGATGGTGATCAGGCGCGTGCGCCAGGAGGCCAGCGGATTGCGCACGCCGTAGTGCGCCTGCACCGCGCGCGCGCCGTGCTCCAGCCGCGTCGCGAACGCCTGCAGCAGGTTGGGCGAGACACCGGTGTCGGCGTCGACCACGACCACCGCGTCAGCCAGTCCGTCGCGACGGCTGGCCTGGAAGGCGAACGCCAGCGCATGCCCCTTGCCGCGCCGGTGCGCGTCGCACCGCTCGAGCACCTGCGCGCCGGCATTGCGGGCGATGGTGGCGGTCGCGTCCGTGCAGTTGTCGGCCACGACCAGGATGCGGAAGTGATCGCGCGGCCAGTCCATCGCCTGCAGGCTGGCGATGGTGCGGGCGATGCCGCCGGCCTCGTTGTGCGCGGGCACCACCACGTCGAAATGCTGTTGCCGGCGCAGGAGCGGCCGCAGCTGCGACCGCGGCCGGTGCGACAGCAGGGTCAGCAGCAGCAGGTACAGACTGCCGAGCAGGGTGGGCAATGCCAGCAGCAGGAATCCGAACGACGCAATCATGGCCATCAGGCGTACTCGCGGTAGTGCCAGCCCCAGAAAATGGTCAGCTTTCCGAGGTTGGCGGAGGCTCTGGTCATCCAGTGCGCAGCGTGGTGGCGGCCGAAGGGCAGGCTGAGCAGCGTCAGCACCGTGGCGGCGCACAACTGCGCACAGGCGCGCACGACAAGACGCAGACGCGCGCCCATTCCGTTGGACCCGTAACGCCCCGCCAGGGTGTGACGGGCGAAATCCTGGCCGCCGCGCAGCGCCCGGCGCAGCAGCCATCCCAGTGACAGACGTGCGGGCTCCACGGGTTCGTGGACGATGGCTTCGTCGCACCACACCAGCCGGGCGCCGCCCTGGGCGAGGCGCGTCAGCAGATCGCCGTCCTCGCCGCCGGTCAGGCCGTACGCCGGGTCGAAGGGCGCTTCACCGAGCAACGAGGCGCGCAGGATCAGGTTGCCGAAACGCAGGCGGTTGAGCGGGACCGGTTGCCCGGTGCGCAGGCGTGCCCAGTCGTAGAAACGGCCGCGGCGGATCCACGCCGGCGCATCCGCCGGCACCAGCGGGACCACCGGTCCCAGCGCGCCATCGGCCTGGTCGGCATCGACCGCGCTGCAGAGCAGCGCCAGCCAGGGCGCGGGCGCGCGTTCGTCGTCGTCGATGAAGGAGATCCAGTCACCGCTGGCCAGCGCCACACTGCGGTTGCGGGTCAGCGAGATGTTCTTGACCGGCTGCCGGTCGTAGCGCACCGGGAAGGGCAGGCCACGCTGGATGCGCGCGGCGACCACCGCGTCGGCGCTGGCCTCAGGGTCGTTGTCGACGATGACCAGTTCGTCCGGCGGACGCGTCTGCGCGGCGAGATCGTCCAGCAGCAGGGCCAGCCGGTCGGGGCGGCGATAGGTCGCGATGCACAGGCTCACGTTCATGCGGGTTTCCGGTCGATGCGTCGCGCGGCCGCCAGCACGGCCAGCAGATCCTTGCGGGCCCGGACCAGGTTCCACGCCAGCAGTGCAGCCGTCGTCCAGTCCAGCAGCGACGTGATGCCCAGCGACAGCGCCAGCAGGCCGGCCAGGATCACGAAGAACATCAGCCGCATCAGATGGAAGCGGGTGTCCGGCCATTCCTGCCCGCCGATGCGATAGACGAGATACGGCGTCCAGCGGGCCAGCACGTGGGCGCCCAGCGCCATTGCGCCGATAGGGCTGATCGGCACCAGCACCGCGAAGGCGGCCGCGCGCGCCAGTTGCAGGCCGGCGAAGGGCCAGATCCGGGTGGACTTGTCCAGCCGGTTGTAGAAGCGGAACCACTGGTGCAGCCCGACCAGCAGTCCGGCCCAGAGGACCAGGTCCACGAGTGCGGGCGGCGCCGGCCAGCGCAGCAGCACGAGCGCCAGCGCACCGCTGCCCAGCGCCCAGATCCACGGCAGCACCCGGGGCGTGGCGACGGGCGAAACGTGGAAGGCCGCGCTGAGCTTGGGATCGGATTCGTAGCGCGCGGCGGCGCGGTCGTTGTCGACGTAGCCCAGCTCGTAGATGGCCCAGAACGACAGCAGCAGCAGACCCAGTCCCAGCATGTGCAGCACCGGCATCGCGGCCAGCCCCACCGACGCCAGGATCCAGAAGGCGAAATCCTCTTTCAGGATGCCGCGGATGATGTAGCGCTCACCGGGCCGCTTGACCTGGCTCAGGTACTGCCCGGGCAGATAGGTCCGCGACAGCGCCGCGCGGAAGCAGGCGCCCGGCCAGATGGTCAGCAGCGGCCGCCGGCAGGCATCGAGCAGCGGCAGGTCGTCGAGGGAGTCGCTCAGCACCAGGGCTCCGGCGACGGTGCCGTCGTCCAGTCGCTCCTGGGCCATGCGCAGCTTGCCGATGCGGCGGTCGCGCGCCGAGGACAGGCGGGCGGCCACGATCTGTTGGACGGAAATGCCCAGGGCCGAAACCAGCGGCCCCACGATCGGGGCGAAGCCGTTGGTGACGATGATGACGGGCGACCGCGCGTGCGCGTTGAGCGTGTCGATGAGCGGCTGGTTGGCGTGCTCGGCTGCCAGTCGGCGCGTTCGCCGCATCCAGCGCCAGTGCGTCCAGGGCAGCAGCAGGCCGATCGCGCGCACCCGCCAGAAATCGCGGGTCGCCGGTCCGCCGGTCCAGCGCCAGGGCTGCAGCACGTCCAGCATGCGCAGCAACACGATGGCGACGATGCCCGGACAGGCGCAGTCGATGAAATCCTCGGTCGAGTTGCGCAGGTACAGCGTCTCGTCGAGGTCGATCAGCATCGGTCCGTCGAAATCGCGGATCGCCGACAGCGCGGCCTTCGGCGACCGGCTGTGCGTGCTCGTGTGCAGCACGGCCGTCATGACCGGGCCGCGCCTGGCTGGGGAACGTGCACGGTGTCGGCGGCGATCGCCGCAGCGCGGGGCTCGGGCGCAGGTCCGGGTCGACCGAACACATGCTGCAGGCGGTGTTCGAGCAATGCCCGCGACAGCGCGAAGCTGGACGCGGTCATGACCACCATGCTCAGTGTGGTGACGCTGAGCCAGTGCGATTCGGACAGGTTGTTGAGCGCCTGCTGGAAGAAGATCGCCAGGTACAGCGCGGCCTGGGCGCGGTCGATCTTCATCAGCTGCAGGCACTGCGCCACGTGGACGATCAGATACCCCAACAGGACGATCAGGCCGACCCCGCCGAGGTCGTTGGCGATGTCGATGTAGCCGTTGTGACCGGAGCCCGGATAGAAGTACAGCAGGCGCACCATCTCGTACGCGGGCGAGCCGGGGACCGGACCGATCCAGTACGCGCCGTAGCCGCCGCCCAGCCAGGGATGCAGCTGGATCTGCTCGACCACGATCGCCCAGATCTCGGTGCGGCCGGTGAACGTCAGATCCTTGCCGGTGATCGCGGTGACCGGCTTCAACAGCACCTCCAGGCCGGGCACCAGACGCAGCACCGCCAGCGAATACGCGAGCAGCGCGGCCACGAACAAGGCCGTCAGCCACGGCATCCAGCGACGCAGCCCCTTGGGCGAGCGCAGCAGCATCAGCATGAAGATGCAGGTGAAGGCGCCGGTGACCAGGGCTGTGGAACTGCGCGACAGCAGCAGGCAGGCCGCGGCAATGGCGGCGCCACTCAAGGCGGTCAGCAGCCGGGTCTCGCGCGCGAGTCCGGCATGCAGCCAGAAGATCAGGCCCAGGCAGGCCAGCGTGCCGAGGCTGTTCTTGTGGGTGGTCAGGCCGCGCCAGGCACCGGCGAGTTCGGACGCGGTCTCGCTGTGGATGGCGAGGTGCGGAAAGACCAGACCGAACAGAAGCGAGCCGACCAGCAGGGCGGTCACGATCGGACGCAGCACCTGCTGGAACCGGCGCGGGTGCCAGGCGACCAGCACCAGCGCGGCCGGGCACAGCATGATCGCGGCGAGCCGGATCATCCGCCGCAGGGTGATGCCCGGCTCGATCGACCACAGCACGCTGGCCGCGGCCAGCAGCACGAACGCGACGAGGAACGGATTGAGCCGGCGCAGCAGCAGCCAGGCCAGCCCGCCGCGCCACAGCACGAACACCGTGCCCGCAGTGATCAGCCCCAGCCATTGCAGGCGGCTGGCAGCGCTGCCGGAGGTCGGGATGTCGGCGGTGGTCAGCGCGGAGTAGTCGAAGCCTTCCGGCGTGGTGATCAGCGCGACGAGCGCCCAGATCATGGCCGTCAGCAGCCACGAGAACCGGTCGTCGCGGATCCACGATGCGTCCTGGCCGTGCAGGCGGACGTCGATTCCGCGCTCGCCCCGGGTCCCGTGGGCGGGGGCTGCAGGCCCGGCGACGGGCAGCGTGCCGAGGGCAGCCATCGGCGTCAGAAGTGGTTGATGACCGAACCCAGGATCTGCGCCCGGGCGGCGGTCAGGCGGCGCAGCATCTGCCGGGTGTCGCGATAGCGCGTGTGCTGGGCGCGCGTCAGGACCAGGCTGTGCCGGGTCAGGCTGATCACCGCCAGCGCGTCGGCGTAGGTGTCCAGCGGCGGCGTGTCGATGATGATGAAGTCGTAGTCCTGGCGGTACCGCGCGAGCGCCTCTTCGAAGGCCGTGCCCGACAGCAGTTCCACCGGATTGGACGGCGGCGATCCGGCGGTATGCAGTCGCAGATGCGGCATCCCGCTGACCGGATAGAGGCGCGGCGCCTGGCCTTCGGCCAGCAGCTGCGACAGGCCGTGGCGATTGTCGACATCGAACAGCAGGTGCTGGCGCGGATGCCGCATGTCGGCATCGAGCAGCAGGGTCGGCCGGCCCAGCTGCGCGAACGTGATGGCCAGTTCCGCCGCCAGCTGCGAGCGTCCTTCGCCGCAGCCCGGGCTCAGCAGGGTGACGATCTCGGCGCTGTTGGTGCGCTCGCGTCGCATCATCAGTTCGGTGCGCAGTGCGCGCATCTGCTCGCTGCGCGGCGCGTGCGGCTGATGCACGGGAGTCAGCGACAGACCCGGATGCGCCATGCCACCGACCAGGGCGTGGCCGGGCGGGATCGAAGGCGCGTCATCCACGGCCGGGGGGTCTTCGGGCAACGTCGTATAGGCGTCCATCATCTCGCTCATGGTCAGCTCCGAAGGGCCGGCAGGCTGGTGAACTCACCCAGCACGGGAAGGTCGTAATCGCGCTCGAGATCGTCACGGCAGCGCACGCGGCGGTTGAGCAGAAGCTCGTAGCCGAGCGGGCCCAGCAGACCCAGCGCGAGGCCGGCGCCGAGCGCCAGCACCAGGTTCTTGAGCAGGTTCGGCTTGCTGGGCTTCAGGGGCGCAGGCGCGGGGCCGACGAAACGCACATTGGTGTAGTGCCCGCCGGAGGCGAACATGATCTGGTCGTAGCCTTCGAGCGCGCGCCGGTAGACCGACTGCGCCGACTCCAGTTCCAGTTCGTGCTTGCCCAGCGCGTCCTGCTGGAAGCGCGATGCGATGACCTTCTCGCGCTGCGCATCGACCGCCTGCTGCAGCCGGTTCTCCAGATCCCGCGAGGCGGTGACCGTCGAACTGGCATTGCGCCGGTAGTTGCCCGTCTCGGCGTCGAGTGCGCGGCGGCTGTGCTGGACCTGGGATGCGAGTTCGATCAGCTGCGGGTGGCGCGGGCCGAGCGTGGCGCTCAGCTCGGCCAGACGCGCGCTGTCGGACGCGAGCTTCGCCTTGAGGGTCTGCACCAGCGGCGAGTTCAAGACCTGGTCGCCGACCGAGAGGTCGCTGGAGAGTTGCGACTCCGCCGCGCGGCGCGTGTTGCGGGTTTCCAGCAGGCGATGCTCGAGCGTGCCGAGCATCTCCATCTCGATGTCGATCTTCGCGGTCGGGTCGATGGTGTTGTTGCGCGCGCGGTAGGCGGTCACCGCTTCCTGCGCACGCGCAACCTTGTCCTGCAGTTCCTGGAGTTGTTCGGTATAGCGGTCGGCGCGCTCGCGGGCCGGGCCGGTCAGGCGCGTGTGCTGCTGTTCGGCATAGACCTCGGCCAGGGTGTTGGCGACGGCCGCCGCGGCGGCGGGCCGGTTGGCCGAATACGTGATGTGGATCAGCTGGCTGCCGGAGCGGCCCTGCTCGATGACCAGGTTCCGCTCCAGCCTCGACTTGACCCATTCGTCGAGACGGTCGGGACTGCCGTCGAAGCCCGCGATGTAGCGCGGGTCCTGGTTGAGCGACAGCCGACGCACGACCTCCAGCAGGACCTCGGAGCTGCGCATCAGCTCGATCTGGGTGGCCATGTAGCTGCCCAGCAGACCGATCGGAAATTCCTTGCCGCCGGCGGGATCGTAGATCTCGTAATTGACCATCAGCGTGGCGGTCGCGGTGTAGGTCTTGGGCAGCAGCTTGGACGCGGCCAGGGCCAGCAGCAGCGCGCCCAGGACCACGGCCAGCGTGACCTTGCGCCAGGCCCAGACGATGGCCAGCAGCTGCCACAGCGACAGCCCGGGATGGACGAAGTGGCGGGGCACGTAGGACGCGCCGAGCGCAGTTGACGACGGATGCCGGTCGGGCTCGGGCAGGGTGGCGAGGGGCTGGCTGTCCATCAGAAGATCCGTTCCTTGATCAGGATCACGTCGTCGGCCTGCACCAGGTCGGTGAGTTCCGGACGGAAAGTGACGTGCTGGCCATCGGCATTGCGCCGGCGGACTTCCACGCGATTGCTGCTGCCCCGCTGGGTCACGCCACCGCCGCGCGACAGCGCCTGCACCACGGTCATGCCGGGCTCGAGCCGGTACATGTTCGGCGTCTGCACCTCGCCGTGGATGTAGAACTGGCCCGCACGCGGCACGAAGATCGAATCGCCGCCCTGCACCTTGGGTGCGGCCTGCAGGGCATTGCCCTCGGTCAGTGCGCGCAGGTCGACCGCGTGGCGTTCGATCACGCCGTCCGCGTTCGGGCGCAGCAGATAGATCACCTCCGCGCCATCCTCCGTGGTGCCGCCGGCCTGGGCGATCAGGTCGAAGACCGAGACGCGGGATTCGATGGGAAAGCGCCCGGGCGACTGCACATGGCCCAGCACCGAGACCTGCTGGCTGCGGAACTGGACCAGGAAGATCGTGACCTGGGGATCGACCAGGAACTGGCCCTGCCGCAGCGCGTCGGCAACGCGTGCAGAGGCCAGCGCAGGCGACAGGCCACCGACCTGCACCGAACCGGCCAGCGGCACCGGCGCCGTGCCGTCATCGGAAATGTAGGTGGTGGTGTCGAGCTCGGGCCGGCCGAAGACCTTGATGCTGATCGCATCGCCCGGGCCCAGCTGCAGCAGCGGATCGACGCCGTCGCCGGGCGCAGCACCGGACAGCGCGGGCGGCACCACGCCATCGGACGTCGTGGACTGCGCCAGTCCGGGGGTCGACAGCGCCAGCAGGCACAGCAGGGTGGCGACTGCGGACGCTGGCCGGCTGCCAGTCGGTTCGCGCGGGCGGGTAAGCATGCGGCCGATCTCCGTGGAGCAACGGTGCTGGATTGCACCGGCAAGGTCCGGCGACCGAAGGAACGGGACGCCAGGGCGGCATGGTCGGAGAGTCGGATGCCCTCGTCTGTGCGCTGCGTGACCGATGGCGCAATGCACAACGCACTAGTGTGCGGACGACGCGGTGTCCGCCACACCGAGCGCTGCTGGAGAGTTCAGATGAGCAAGACCCTGTTGGGCGCCACGTGCCTGCTGGCGCTGGGGTGGTGGCTACTGGCGGGCGCGGCCGCACCGCCGGCGCCCGTCGAATCCGCAGCCGCCACCCTGCCGCCGCCGTCCGGCTATCACGTCCGCGCGGGTCAGGTGCACGACCGCGCGGGTCGGCCGGTCCAGCTTCGGGGCATCAACCACTTCGGTTTCAACGCGCCCATCCTGCAACCGCAGTTCCTGTGGAAGATGGACTGGAAAGACCAGATCGCACAGATCAAGGCGCTGGGCTTCAACGCGGTGCGTCTGCCGTTCGTGCCCGACACGCTGCACGTGACCACGCCCGTGGACCAGCTCAGCTGGCTGGGCGGTCCGGGCAACCAGCCACTCGCCGGCAAGACGCCGCTGCAGGTCCTGGACCTGTGGATGGCGGAAGCCGAGCGTCAGGGGCTGTACGTGCTGCTGGATTTCCACAGCGTGTCGGCCCAGCGGCAGTATCCGACCTGGTTCGTGGACACCCCGGCCGATTTCGCGCTGATGTACCACGGCCGCGCCTACACCGAGCAGGACTGGATCGACGATCTGGTTTTCGTCGCCGCGCGCTACGCGCACCTCGACGGCTTCATCGGCATCGATCTCTACAACGAGCCGCACGGCAGCGTGCGCTGGACGGCGGGGGCGCGTCGCGCCGATCGCGCGCCCCAGTGGAAACCTGCCGCCGAGAAGGCCGCCGCCGCGGTGCTGGCAGCCAACCCGGATCTGCTGGTGTTCGTCGCCGGCATCACCGGCAACTGGGACGGCGTGGAGGATTCGACGATCCCGATGAACTATGGCGAGAACCTGCAGCCGCAGGCCTACCAGCCCTTGGACATCCGCGCCGACAAGCTGGTGCTCAGCCCGCACACCTATGGCCCCGACGTCTACGGAAAAGCCACCTTCGACGCGCCCGACTATCCGGCCAATCTGGCCGCGCACTGGCAGGCGCTGTTCGGCCAGTTCCATCCGCGCCATGCGGTGATCCTGGGCGAATGGGGCGGTCACTACGGTCGCGGTCCGGGCGCGGATCCCCGCGACGTGGCGTGGCAGGACGCCCTGGTCGACTACCTGCAGGGCGCGGGCATCCGCAGCAGTTTCTACTGGTGCTACACGCCCAACAGCGACGGCACCGGCGGCATCCTCGATGCGGATCTCCAGGTGCGCGAGGACAAGATGGCGCTGTTGCGCCGGCACTGGGCGGGACGGCAGCAGGGGAGCCTGTAGTTCTGGAATGCCGGTGGCCGTGTCCGGACGGCGGATGTCGGACGCGCCCCCGGTTTCCCGGGTCGCCGGTGCGATGAACGACGTCCGGGTCGGACGTGTCAGCTGCCGCCCGGCTGCCCGACGTGGGCGCGCCTGCGATCGAGCCGCTGTCCGGCAGCCCGCGGGTGCGGCACATCGATGTCGGCGATCGATGCGCCCGACGGCGACACGCGGGCCGGCCGCAACACGACATCGGTGCGCGACAGCAGGCTGAAGACGCGCGGGCCGCGCACCAGATAGCGGTGGGCCATCCGCGCGGGTTCCTGCGTCAGCCGGTAGGCCCACTCCAGCCCGCTGCGCTGCATCCAGCGCGGCGCGCGCTTCTGGATGCCGGTGAGGAACTGGACCGCCGCACCGATGCACAGTGCGAGTCCGCACGCACGGCCACGTTCCTGCAGGCGACGCGCAATGATCTCCTGCTGGGGCGAGCCGATGGCCAGCAGGCAGTAACGGAACGGGCTGTGGCTTTCGATGAAGCGCAGGCAGGCTTCCACCGCAGCCGGGTCGTCGATGAAGCCCATCGGCGGATCGTGGTGCACCAGTCCGCGCAGTCCGTACCGCGCGCTCAGCACGCGCACCTGCTCGGCCGAGCCACCGATCATGACCAGCGGATCGTCAGGACGGATCACGTCCGCGAACAGGCGTGCGACCAGATCGCTGCCGGCGCACACCGGCAGCGTCACGCCCCGGACCAGACGCAACAGGTGCGCCAGGAAGCGGCTGTCGAGCAGCACGAAGCCGGCGTTGGCGTACAGCCCGCGAAACGCCATGTCCTCGTGCAGGCGGATCAGATGATCGACATTGGGCGTGACCACGTAGGCGTAATGATCCGGGTGGAAATGGGCGGCCACTGCGACGAACGTGTCGAGCGTGTAGTCGTCCAGATGCCAGGGCATGTGCCCGTCGTCGGACGCACCGGTCGTCAGCGACACCCCGCCGGCGCTGCGTGGACCATGCGAGCGGACGCGCCGCTCGGGAATCCGTGCGGCAGACGACGCGCCCTGATCCCGATGGGCCAGCTCGACCTGCAGCGACTGCTCGACACCCATGCATGATCTCCGGTTCGCATCGCCGTCATCGGCGGTGTCACTCGCACGCTAGTCGCCTGCGCTGGCGCCGTCTGTATGGCGTCAAACAGAACGGCGCGCGCTGTGCTCTGTAAGCCGTCGTACAGACCGTCTCCGCGGTCGCCCACACACTGCGCGAGGTCCTGGTGGCGGGACACCGCACGGAGCATGAGCCATGTTTCTCGACGCACTGGATCTGGATGCCGCAACCGGCGACGCCCTGAGTGCGGACGTCTGTATCGTGGGGGCGGGCGCCGCCGGCATCACGCTGGCGTTGCAGCTGATCGACAGCGGATACGACGTGCTGCTGCTGGAAGCGGGCGGACGACACGAGGAAGCGGAGACCCAGGCGCTGTACGCCGGACAGGTGTACGACAGCGCCCTGCATCCACCGCCGGACCGCTACCGGGTGCGCCGCTATGGCGGTTCGACCACGCTCTGGGGCGGACGCTGCGTGCCCTTCGATCCGATCGACTTCATGCCCCGCGCGCATGTGCCCCACAGCGGCTGGCCCATCGTCTTCGAAGACGTCATGGACTATTACCCGCAGGCCAACGTGCTGTGCGAGGCTGGGCGGTTCGCCTATTCGGCCGATACCGCGTTCGCGCGCCCGCTGCCGCCTCTGATCGACGGGTTCCGCAGCCGGGATTTCGACACCGATGCGCTGGAGCGTTTCAGTTGCCCCACCGATTTCGGTACGCGCTACGCGCCGCGTCTGCAGGCGGCGCGGAACGTGCGCGTGCTGCTGCATGCCAACGTCACCCAGCTGGACGTCGGCGAGGACGGCACGCAGGTGCGCGCGGTGCAGGTGAGTACGCTGACCGGCAAGCGGATGCGGGTCCGGGCACGGCGTTTCGTCCTGGCCGCGGGTGGCCTCGAGGTCGCACGTCTGCTGCTGGCCAGCCGCGATGTGCATGCAAACGGCATCGGCAACACGCATGACGTGGTGGGGCGTTACTACATGTCCCACCTGGCCGGGACCATCGGGTCGATGGTGTTGAACGGACCGGTGTCGTCGGTGCATCACGGCTACGCGCGCGATGCCGACGGGATCTACTGCCGTCGCCGCTTCGCCCTGTCGGCCCTGAGCCAGCGCCGCCTGGGCGTGGGCAACTTCATCGCGCGCCTGCACCATCCGCGGATCACCGATCCCGCCCACCGCTGCGGCCCGCTGTCCCTGCTGTATCTGGCCAAGCCGTTCATTCCCTACGAGTACGCCATGCGGCTGCACGGCGACGCGGCCGTGGATGCCCGCACCTGGTGGGCGCATCTGCGCAACCTGGTTACGGACCTGCCGAACACGGCCGCGTTCGGCTGGCACCTGTTCACCGCTCGCAAACTGGCGTCGCGCAAGTTTCCGTCGATCATCGTGCATCCGAAGGCGAACCGGTTCAGCGTGGATTTCCATGCCGAGCAGCAGCCCAATCGCGACAGTCGCGTGACCCTGTGCGAGACGCGCGATGCGCTCGGCATGCCGCAACTGATGGTGGACTGGCGTCACTCGCAAGGCGATGTGTATACCGTGCGCACCGCGTTGGCGGTGCTGGCGCGCGACGTGCACGAGAGCGGCGTCGGCCGCTTCGACTACGACGCGGATGCCGTGGAAGCGGAAATGCTGCGCTACGGCGCCTACGGCGGCCACCACATCGGCACGGCGCGCATGGGCACCGATCCGCGTTCCAGCGTGGTCGACGGCGATGGCCGCGTACACGGGATGGAGAATCTGTATGTCGCGGGCGCAGCGGTATTTCCGACGTCCAGCCAGGCCAATCCCACGCTGACCATCGTGGCCCTGGCCCTGCGTCTGGCCGACCATCTGAAGGCGCGACTGTCCGAGCGGGCGGTCAGCGTGTCGCAGCCACGAACGCGCGAGGTGGCCTGAGCCGGCAGATTGCGGTCGGGAATGCAGTCGTCGTGCGCGTGTGCGTACTTCGCGGCGCTGCCCGCCGATGCCTGCGTCAGACCGCGAGGCCATCGCGCCGGATGCGTCCGATGACGCCCCCGCTGCAGCTGGCGTCTGACGGACGTACGCGGTTCGTGCGCAGGCATATGCGCGCGCTGCCGGCGCACCGCCCACGCCCGATCAGCGAAGTGTCTTCACTGTCCGCGCGTCGAATCGTTCCGATTTCCCCCGGCCTGATCAGGCCGCGCGTCCACGCGCTCAGTAGCGGCGGTCCATCGCTTCGGTCGGCAGGGCGCGGCCGAACCGGATGCGGACCTCCAGGCCCACGACGTACTTGTCGTAGCGCTGCTCGGCATAGTTGGAATTGCGATCGCGCACATGCACGTAGGGATGCAGGCTCAGCCACGGCCGCGGTGCGTACTGGGCGCGGAGGAAGGCCGAGCGCTGGCGGTCGTGGCGCACGGGCTCTCCGGTCTGCCCGTACTGCCCACTGTCCTGGAACGTATACCGGCTCCATTCCAGCCCGGCCTGGACGGTGGTTCTCGACGTCGGCTGCCACCGCAGACTGCTGCGGACGCCGCTTTCGATCATCGAGTCGGGCCCGTAGGCGAACGAGCTGATCTGGCGGAACAGTTCGAGATCGGCCGACGTGACACCGCTGAAGGTCCGCTCCATCGAGATCAGACCGGTGACCGCGGAGGTGTCGTTGCCGGCGTCGAGCCGGTCACGACGGCGGCTGTGGCCCAGCCGCGCGTTCAACTGCGACAGGCCGCTCGCCGCGTAGTTTGCGACCGCCTCGACGGTGACCTGGTCGAAAGGTTCCTCGCCCAGCGTCGTGCCGGTGAAGCGGCCATCGAGATACTGCGCACGCAGTCCGGCGGTGAACAGGCCCCAGCCGCTGTGGCGCAGCTCGGTGCTGACACTGTCCTCTTCCAGTGCGAAGTCGGGCTGGTCCACCAGAGGCGATTCCAGCAACCGGCTGCTGACGGTGTTTTCAAGTCGCCAGTCTGCGCCGACGTCGAGATTCAGCGCCGCCGTGCCGATGCGTTCGTGTTCCAGCGCGAGCTCGGTGCTCTGGCGGTCCGCGAGCGACGCCATGCGTTGTTCGCGGCGCCAGCCCAGCTGCCCGTCCACACGATCGCCGAGGCGCCAGTCCAGACCCGCGCCCCAGCGATAGTGGGTGTGGTCGAGCTGGCCGAACCGCTGGAAATCGTTGCGTCCACCCTGCACACCCACGCGCAGCGTCTGCTGGCCGAAGGTGTGCTGCAGGTCGGCACCGACGTTCGCGCGACGGATCGTGTCCGACAACGCCGGGCTGCCGGTGGCGCGCTCGGCCGCCTCGCGATCCGGAAAGCCGAACACATTGGAATCGTGTTCCACGCTCACGCCCGCAAACGGCGAGAACGCGGACTGGGCGAAAGTGGTGACCGGCATCAGGCATAACGCCGCCAGCCCGGTTCCCACGACAGTGATGTGCATGCAGCAGACCTTTGCTTGAAGCGTGAGCGATGGGGCTGTTGCACCGGCGTCGCGATGCGCGGTGCGGCGGCGGATGCCCGTGTCGCCAGCGGCGGGATCAGTAGATGTTTCGCGAGAACAACGTAAAGGGCGTTTTCATGAGGATCTTCATGTCCAGCCACAGCGACCAGTTGTTGATGTAGGCCAGGTCCTGTTCGACGCGTTGGCGCATCTTCTCGACGGTTTCGGTCTCGCCGCGATGGCCGGTCACCTGTGCCAGTCCGGTGATGCCGGGCTTGATGCGGTGGCGGGCCATGTAGGCCAGGATCTTGTCGCAGTAGTAGTGGTTGTGGGTCACTGCATGCGGCCGCGGCCCGACCAGCGACATCTCGCCGCGCAGCACGTTGAGCAGCTGGGGCAGTTCGTCGATGGAGGTGCGGCGGATGAAACGCCCGACGCGGGTCACGCGATCGTCCTGGCGGGTGGCCTGGCGGACCTCGCCACCGTCGTGCACGTGCATCGAGCGGAACTTGAAGATGTGGATCACCTCGCCGTTCCAGCCATGTCGCGGCTGCCGGAACAGCACCGGCCCCGGCGATGACAGTTTGACGGCGACGGCGGTCGCCGCCAGCAATGGACTCAAGGCCAGCATCGACAGCGCGGCGACGACCTGGTCGATCAGGCCCTTGCTGAAGACGGCAGCCGGGTGGGAGCTGAGCGGTGCCTCGTTGAGATAGATCGCAGGCAGTTGGTCGATCTGTGCGATCGACTGGTTGAGCAACGGCATGCTGCCGAAATCGGGAATCCAGACCACGTCGACGCTCATGTCGAGCAGCCCGAGGTACAGCTGTTCGATCTTCGCCATTTCATCCAGCGTCACCGCGATGTAGACCCGGCGCACCGCATGTTGCTCGGTGATCGCGCGCAGGTCCGGCAGCTGGCCCAAGACCGGAAAGCGGCCATCGCGCGTCGGCGCATCCGGATCGGGCGGCACCATGCCCACCAGCGGGATGCGGTTGGACCGGTGCAGACGCTCCGCGAGGTCGTAGGCGCGCGGACTGCAGCCGATGATGATCGCCGTGCGGTCCCGGTTAAGCCTGCGCGCATGCAGCATGGCGAAGTAGCGCAGCGGCACGAAGGCGACGGCCTGGGCCACGAATCCGAGCAGCGCCCACTCCAGCATGATCCGGTGGGAGAACAGCGTGCTGCTCTGGCTGACGAAGAGGATGAGCGCGAGCCCCGTCAGCAGGGTTGCCCAGCCTGCGGCCAGATGCAGCAGGCCGGGCAGGTAGCTGTAGCGCTTGTGATACACCCGCAGCAGCATGTAGGCCGGCACCGAGCCGAGTACGGTCAGCGCGACCAGCAGGCCGTACTCGGCGGGCACTTCACCGAAGTGTTCGATGGCGAGATAGCAGAGGACGCTGCTCACCAGGGTGATGCCACACAGCCATTGCCCCCAGAACGTCAGACCATGACGATTGGTCGCGGGGTTGGTGCGTGGCCTGATCATCGGAACGCCTCCGTAGGCGGATGGGCTGACGTAGCGAGGTACTGCGGCAGGGCTTCGACCGCACGGACGGTCACCCGTACATGGACTCGATCCCCGTGTGACACGCACGTTTTCCCCTGGCGTGATCGCTGGCACCGATCCGGTGGCAGCGGAGCACGACATCGCGACCTGCATGACGTTCCCGAAGCTGCACGACGGACGCCGGTCCTCGCGGGTGCAAGTGCGATCGCTAGGACGGCGCGCGTGGCGTGTTGCCAAGCTAGGGCGGCCGCTTGACGTTGTCGGTGCGCCGTCGTACACATGACCCTGATCGGAAAGTTCACGATTGGATCCCGCTCTCGGCACAGGTTGCAGAACCTCTGCGAGGACGCGGTCCAGCGGTGCGCCTACGCACCAGGGGATCGGAAGCGCATGACAGACCAGAGAACTGCGGGGCCGGGTCCCGCTGCGGGCAATCGTCTGCTCGGACAGATCGCGGCCCTGGTCGGCGTGTCGGTGCTGGAGCGGATCGAGCGCATCCAGGTCAAGGCGGGCCAGGTCCTGCACGAGCCCGACGACGTCATGCCCAACGTCTACTTTCCGGTCGACTGCCTGGTGTCGCTGCTGCACGTCATGGAGTCGGGCGACTTTTCCGAGGCGGCGCTCGTGGGTAACGACGGCGTCGTGGGCGTGGCGCTGGTGATGGGCGGTGAAAGCATGCCGCTGCGCGCGCAGGTGCATGTCGGCGGTGCGCTGTATCGAGTGCGCAGCGATGTGCTGCGACAGTACCTGGCCGACGTGCCGGCCCTGCAGCAGGTGTTCCTGCGGTATGCGCAGACCCTGCTGACCCAGATGGGACAGGTGGCGGCCTGCAATCGCCATCACACACTGGGCCAGCAGTTCAGCCGGCGCCTGCTGATGAGTCTCGACCGCCTGCCGCGCCTGGAACTGCGGATGACCCAGGAGTCCGTCGCGCAGATGCTGGGCGTGCGCCGCGAGAGCGTGACCCTGGCGGCCAACAAACTGCACAAGGCGGGTCTGATCCGCTACAGCCGTGGACTCATCCAGGTGCTGGACCGCGTGGGCCTGGAGGAACACGCCTGCGAGTGCTACGAGGTCATCGGCCGGGAGTTGCGCCGCCTCAGCCGGCAGCCTGCGGGCAACGGCGTCGTCGGTGCGTTCGCGGGGTCCGGCTCCGACGCCCGTGCGATGGCATTGCAGACGGCGGCAGATCCGGATGCCGGCCTGTCCGCGGATGCCACAGCCGGCGACCGCGACCGCCGCAGCGGAAGCGATCGACGTCATCTGTCCACCGATCGCCGGAGTCAGGGCATCGCGATCTCCTTCCCGGATCGAAGACTCGCCTCCGATCGTCGCCTCCCGAATCAGGACGCCTGACAGGTCGCACGTCGCGCGGCATCCGTCGTCGATCGTTCCATCGCGCCCGACATTCCGCCAACATGCCCGGATGGCGCGCAGGCGCCTTCCACTCACTGCAAGGAACTCCGAGTGCACGTATCCGCACATCACACCGCACGCGGCATTGCCGCCCTGCTCATGACGGCACTCGCGGCGCCCGCCGTGGCGTCAGCCTCCGCGCAGGATGCTGCCGGCGCGTCCACCTCGTCGGTGACGTATGTCGCCTGCCAGGCCGACGCACGCAATGCGATCGAACACGCGGCCTGCATGTCGGACGAGCAAGATGTGCAGCAGCAGCGTATGGACAGGACGCTCGCCGCGTTGAATGCCGCGTTGGACGCGGCAGGTCGCACCGGACTGGCGGCATCGCAGGCGGCGTGGCACGCGTCCACGTCGCAGGATGCCGAGTTCGAGGCGACGCTGTACGGCGCGACCCAGGTCGACAATCTCGAATCGGGTGAGGCGGTTCTGGTGCGACTGCGCACGCGCGCGGACCAGCTGGCGCACTATCTGCGGCTGATCGACTGAAACGCGACTGCGTTGCACACGTGCCGGCGGATGCAGGCACGTGTACGCGATTGCGGCGCGAACGACACGAGACTTCAAGCCTCGGCTGCGGTCCCCGTGATCGGCTATTGGACATCGCGGACCGCGAGTCGCCGGCGTGCGCTGTCGTCGCGCCCGTTGATCCGGCTGGCGGAGGGATCGTGCGTACCGGCCATGTGGATCGACGTGGCGTGCGTGCAGCTACGTCGCCCGGGAGGTCGCCTGCGCGCCCTCGTCAGGCGCGCGATGCAGGACTGACGTCATCCGTGCGCATGCGCACGGATGGCCGGTGACTCAGGCGTCGAGGTGGAAATAGGGCTCGACGGTGCCGCGCAACTTCACGGTCAACGGCTGTCCCCGGCGGTCGAGCGCACGGCCTGCGGCCACGCGGATCCAGCCTTCGCTGATGCAGTATTCCTCCACGTCACGACGCTCGGTGCCGTTGAAACGGACGCCGATGCCACGGTTCATCGCCGTCTCGTCGTAGTGGGGGCTGCGCGGGTCGTTGCAGAGGCGGTCGGGCGGCGTATCGGACATGGCGATGAAGGCTGGAAGCGGATGTGCGCGCAGGATACCGCTGCGCCGCGTCCGCATCACCTCCGTCGACGTCTCACGACGCTTCGCCGCGCCCCTGGCGCCGCGCCTGCGCGATGACCGCGCGGACCAGGGTGCGGTCGCGATGACGGGAGATCGGCATCGCGCCCAGTGCGATCGCACGTTCGCGCATCGCGGCGGTCACGTCGTAATGCGCGCCGCTGGCGCGATCCTGGAATGCACGCCGGGGGATGCCGAGCAGGGCAGCAAAGGCATGCAGCTCATCCAGCGTATCGGCGAGCAGATGCGCCCAGCGCTCACCGCGCCAGGGATGGACCGCATCGTCGACATAGACGGTCATGACCGCGCCTGCACATCGGCATCATCGCCGTTCAGGGATGATAGCCGGCGCATGCGGTGACGCATGCATCGGGCTTTGCGCCCGGCCATCGAATCCGTTGACCCGCTGTGCCTTCGCCTGCAGACGTCTTGTCCGGCGAACGGAGGCGCGTGCGCGTTGCATTTTTATGGGCGCGTGAAAACCCATGTTTTCAAGCCGTTTTCTGCCGTTTCGAATCGTCGCTGGTTTGGGGGTTTGTGCAGAAATCGTTAAGATGGTCGGTCTGCATTGCATTTACGAGTTTATCGAGGAGGGCAGACCCGTCGTGATTTCGCGCGGTTTCAAGTGGTTGTTGTGTGGTGTTTTCGTGACTGCGGCGCCCGCAGTGTCGGCTGAAGAAAGCGCCGACGAGACACCCGGTTTCGAACTCGGCGGCGCGGTCCGCTTCAATTACGGCTGGCTGGATTACGGGCCAAGCAGCGGCTTCGAGCCCGAACTCGCACGCATCGACGCGCGCGGCAACGCCGGTCCGGCCTTCTTCTCCCTGCAGTACCGCTGGTACGACGGCTTCGACGCCGTGCATCACGCCTACTCGGGCTGGAAGCTTGAAGACGGCAGTGATGGCGGCGCCACGTCCGACATCCGCGCCGGCATCCAGCAGGTGCCGTTCGGCCTGCTGCCCACGGCCTCCCACAGCTTCTGGTTCGGCTCCGGCTATTACCTTGGCCTGGAAGACGACTACGACCTGGGCGTGGTGTGGCAGCGCCAGTCCGGCGCGCACCAGTGGCATGCGGGTGTCTTCTTCGGCGACGAATACGGCACCGGCGCGAACTTCGACCGGTACTCGTTCGACGTTGCGACCACCGAAGATCTGCCCTATCGCGAGCGCGAACGCGGCATCGTGCGCTACGAGCACACCGGCGAGGCGAACGCGAACGGCTGGGAAACGACCTGGGGCGCATCGGCGTTCGCCGGGCGCATCGAGAACCGCATCGACGGCGGCAAGCACGACCACACCGGCGGTGCGGTGCACGGGCAATGGGTGCGGGGTCCGCTGACGCTGCAGGCGCAGTGGGCGCGTTACCACTACGACAATCCCGAGCCGCGCATCGCGATGTCGGCTTTCATGTTCCCGTTCGAGATCGCGTCGCAGGCCGACGTGCCGACGTTCAACGTCGCGTACGACATGGAGCGCACCGGCTGGTTCGACAGCATCACCTGCTACAACAACGCCAGCGCGACGCTGCCGGTGGGCGGCGATCCGGGTCTGCGTGATTCCATCCAGAACGTCACCGGCTGCAGCTTCGGCAAGGGCGTGATGCTGACCTACGTCGACTGGATCGCAGGCAAGAACATGTGGTTCGCCGGCGGCCCCGGCATCGGCGTGCGCGATCCGGCCAACGACGGCTGGCATTCGCGGCTCAACGTCAATATCGGCTTCTACTTCTGATCCATGCCCGGGCCCCTGCGGCCCGGGTCTGCGTTGCATCGCCGGCCTGCGGGCGGCGTTCACCTGGGCACGGCGGCATCTGGAGCAGGCTCCCGATCGCCGCCTCGCCCCGAAATGAGGACTCTCCATGAACGATCCCACCGTGCGTCCGGACGTCGATCCGGTCGCACCGCCATCCCGTTGGTACTCGCACATTCTCGGTCCGGTGTTCTATCCCTCGGCGCTGCTCGTGCTCGCGCTCGTGCTGCTGTCGTTCGTCGCGCCGCAGGCCATGGAGACGCTGTTCGGTCATGCCAAGGACTGGGTGGCGGAGGACGCGGGCTGGTTCACCGTGCTGGCCGTCGCCGGCTTCCTGGTCTTCATCGTCGGCATCGCGATCAGCAGCTTCGGCAAGCTGAAACTCGGTCCCGACCACAGCCGTCCCGACTACAGCTACATGACCTGGTTCGCGATGCTGTTCGCGGCCGGCATGGGCATCGGCCTGATGTTCTTCGGCGTGGCCGAGCCGATCATGCATTACGCGGATCCGCCGGTCGGTGACGCCGAAACGGTCAACGCGGCCCGCCAGGCGATGCGCATCACGTTCTTCCACTGGGGCATCCATGCCTGGGCGATCTATGCCGTGGTCGCGCTGTCGCTGGCGTACTTCGCGTACCGCCATGGTCTGCCGCTGCGCATCCGCTCGTCGCTGTATCCGCTGATCGGCAAGCGTATCCACGGCCCGATCGGCCACACCGTCGACACGTTCGCGGTGATCGGCACGATCTTCGGTCTGGCGACCTCGCTGGGTTTCGGCGTGATCCAGATCAACGCCGGCCTGAATTATCTCTTCGGCCTCACTGTAGGCACGACCACGCAGGTCATTCTGATCGCGGTGATCACCTTGATCGCAACCGGATCTGTGTTCAGCGGCTTGGATCGGGGCGTACGCCGGCTGTCAGAACTCAACATGATCCTTGCAGTTGCCTTGTTGGCTTTCGTGCTGGTCATGGGCCCGACGGTGTACCTGCTGCAGGCTTTCGTGCAGAACACCGGGATGTACATCTCGAATGTGTTCTCGATGACATTCAATCTGTATGCCTACGATCAGCGCGCCAGCTGGCTGGGCGGCTGGACGCTGTTCTATTGGGGCTGGTGGATCGCGTGGTCCCCGTTCGTCGGCATGTTCATCGCGCGCATCTCGCGCGGCCGCACGATCCGCGAGTTCGTCGTGGGCGTGCTTCTGGTGCCGCTGGGCTTCACCTTCCTGTGGATGACGATCTACGGAAACAGCGCGCTTTACTCGGTAATGGTGGACGGATCGTCAGCGCTGGTGGAGGCGGTCGCAGCCGACAGTTCGGTCGCGCTGTTCCAGTTCCTCGAAGGCCTTCCGATGTCGAACATCACCTCTGGGGTGGCGACGCTTCTGGTGGTGTTCTTCTTCGTCACATCGGCCGATTCAGGCGCGCTTGTCATCGACATGCTGTCTTCGAAAGGCGAAGAGGAATCGCCGATGTGGCAGCGGATCTTCTGGGCGTTGCTCGTCGGCGTGATCGCGATCGCATTGCTGATCGCCGGTGGGTTGGGCGCGCTGCAGGCCGCCACCATCGCCAGCGCCCTGCCGTTCACCATCGTCATGATCCTGATGTGCTGGGGCATGGTGCGGGCGATGCGCCTGGAAGTGGTCAAGCGCACCAGCATGCGCGACGCACGCATCGCGCCGGTCGGCGTGGGCGGTGGCGGCGACTGGAAGGTCCGCCTGCGCGCACTGGCGCACAACCCGCCGCAGAAGGAAGTGCTCGCGTTCCTGTCGGCGCAGGTGCGACCGGCGCTGGAAGACGTGGCCGCTGAACTGCGCGAGCAGAATCTCGTGGTGCGCGTCGAGGATGGCGAAGACGGCCGTGTGTGGGTCGAGGTCGGTCACGGCGAGGAGATGGACTTCTTCTACTCGGTCCGTCCGATCCCGTACGAGCCGCCGAGCTTCACGTTCGAGGACCCGCGCCGCAAGCGTCGCGATGACGACCGTTTCTACCGTGCCGAAGTGCATCTGCGCGAAGGCGGGCAGGACTACGACGTCATGGGCTGGCGCAAGGACGAGTTGATCCACGACGTGCTCGACCAGTACCAGCGCCACATGCACTTCCTCAGCGTCGTGCGCTGATTGCCGATGGCCTCCGGTGCGATGCATCGGAGGCTGTGGCTGACGTGGTGGGATCACGCGTCGTTTGCCCGATCGAAAAGGCCACGTGTTCGCACGTGGCTTTTTTTTTTGCCCGCTGCGGGCCGGTGTCGCTGCTCTCCCGCCATCCGCCAGATGCATTGTCTGCTTCTGGTCTGTGGTGGGCAGTTCGCTCTGGCTCTGGCTCTGGCTGTGGCTGTGGCTGTGGCTCTCGCTCTCGCTCTCGCTCTGGCTCTGGCTCTGGCTTTGGCTTTCAGATTTTGACGTATCGAGCCGTAAAGCGAGCCGAGCATCGCAGGGCACCGGCGCGGCGCAGCCGTGCCGGATCGCGTCCGGCGAAAGGGCTTTTTGGTTCCTTTTTGGCCGGTCAAAAAGGAACTCGCACGCGTCAGCGTGCGAAAGCCGTGCAATTGATCCATCGCTCTGCTTAGCTTCGGCTCTAAATCCGAACACAGAATTTGAATCGGAATCCGCGAGGTGTTCGCTGTTGAGCGCGATCAGCGTTCTTGCGAAAGACAGGGCTTCCGCGCTGTCGCGCGGCTTACTTTTGTCTTGCCAAAAGTAAGCAAAAACGCCGTCGCCGGACGCGATCCGAGCCGGCTGCGCCGGCTCGGTGCCCTGCGCTTCTCGGTCGACGGGGCACGCAGCCCAAACTCGCTGCGCTCAGACATGGGCTGCTCTTTGGCCCCAACGCCCTGCGAATGCTCGGCTCGCTTTACGGCTCGATAGATCAAAGGCTGAAAGCCGAAGCCGAAGCCGAAGCCGAAGCCGAAGCCGAAGCCGAAGCCGAAGCCGAAGCCGAAGCCGAAGCCGAAGCCAGCGCCGAAGCGACAGTCAGACCGTAGCGCTGGCGACTGTCCGGCGCGCGGCATGCCGGCCGTACGACGCTTGCGTGAGGCGAAAACCGTCGTGGCCTTCCTGTCTCCGCTCCGGGCGCGCACAAAAAAGCCGCGCGACTGCGCGGCTCTGTTCAAATGGATGCAACGTCAGCGTTGCGCGATCGCAGGCCGCAGATCGCGTCGCAGCCAGTCGTCAATCAGCTGCTTCTCGTAACGCAGCGCATCGCTGTTCATCGCAGAGCCTGCGCGGTTGAGGAAGCCCATGTCGCGCAGCTCGCGCGGACCCTCGGCGATCACGGTGCCGCTGGGATCGCGCAGTACGAAGTCGAGATCGATCCGCGGCGGGTAATGATCCTTGATGATCCGCACGTGGTCGAAGCGCGGGCCACGCCACGGCTCGTACATACCCGCGCGGCGGATGTCGCGGATGGTCACGTCGAGCGTGCTGCCGGCCGGCAGTTCGCGTTCCGCACGCTGACGCACGTAACGGGCGATCTGCTCGACCCAGTCACCGCGACGCGCTTCCCAGCGATTGCCGCTGAGCCGGATATCGGAGAACGCTTCGGGATCGGTCCACTGCACTGCGACCGGACTGTCGCCAGTCAGGCTGCGTGGCAATTCCGGGTCGGTGACGTCGTTGCCGGCGAGCGCCGGCATCGCGAGGGCGCTCAGCGCCGCGGCGAGCAACAGGGGCAGGGATCGGCGATGCATTGCAGGTACTCCCGACTGCGGGCGGTGCGCGCAGGATGGATGGCTGGACTTGGATCATGCGCCGGGCGGACTTAACCAGCAATCAAGGTCCCGTGACGGTTCAGTCCAGCAGAAAAGCGTGCGGACGCGCGCGGACGCTGCGCAATGGCGATCGCACGGCGACGAGATAGGCCGCCGTCAGCACGGTCCAGACCAGCGGCCAGGCCAGCGTGTGCGTCGGTAGTGGGTTGCGGAGCAGGGTGAGCATCAGTGTGGCAATGGCCGCAACCAGCATCGGCGACATGATCAGGCCGGTGCGCCAGGAAGCGAGGTGCCTGCCGGCCAGGGCGGATGCGCACAGGAACGCGCTCGCGGCGCCGACGCCGGCCGACAGGCCCACCAGCATGGCGACATCCGACAGCGCGAGCGCCTCCACCCGCGCCAGCAGCAACAGGCCTGCCAGCGCGAACAGCATCAGCTGGGCGAGTCGCATCCCGATACTGCGCACCAGGCGTGCAGCTGCGGTTCCGGGATCGCCCAGCCCCGGCAGCAGGGCCAGTTCGGCCAGCTCGCCGGACACGCGGCGGCGTTGCCGCTCCAGTCGCATGGCCAGGGTCCAGCCGCCGCCGAGCAGTCCGACCGCGCCGCCGATCAGCAGCGCGTCACGCACCAGCGGCGCGTCGCCCCGGAACGGAATCATCAGCACCGCCAGCACGAGCAACACCATCAGGCCCCACTGCCGTAACACCGTGCGCTTCGCGACGTAGCCCATGGGACCTGCCAGCAGCGCGTCGATCGCAGCGCGGGGCGCATGCGGCCCGGCATGATCCGGGCGCGGCATCGCCACCAGCCAACCTTCATGGATGCGAGGCGCATCAGGCGCTGCGGCGACCTTCGGGTCGGTCCAGGCCACCATGCCGCCGGGCGCCTGCAGCATCACCGGGCGGCGCCAAGCCGGGATGTCAGCCGGGTCGGCACTTCTCACTACGCTGCGCCAGCACGTCACCAGCATCAGCAATCCGAAGGCTGCGGCGGCGACCAGAGCGAACGGTCCCATCGGCGGCAGGTAGGGCGCCAGCGCCGGCGCAGCCGCGGGCACCATCAGCAGGCCAATGGCCGCCGGCCAGGGCATCAGTGCGAACAGCAGCCCGCCGAGGACGCCGACCGCGGACGCACCGAATGCGGTGGCCGCCGGAACGCCCAGCGCGAGCAGGGCGAGGCCGGGCAGGAACACGCTCAGGACAGCCGCATACAACAGGGCGCGGCTGACGGCGGCAGCGATGCCGGGCGCCTGCAGGCTGGCGGCCTCCTTCTGCAGCAGCACCAGCCGCGAGAGCCAGCCGGCCCACACGGAAAAATTGGCGATGGCGACGAAGAATCCGAGGCCCTCGGCGCGCGAGCTCTCGGCCGGTACGAAGATGCCGAGAAGACAGGCACTGGCCAAGAGCGTGAGGTAGATCGCGAGCATCCAGCTCCGGTGGCGACGCGTCGTGGAGACGCGCGTCGCTGCAAGCGCTGCGTCGATTCCACCCCAACGTGGCGCGTGCATCGCTGCGGCACTCATGCCGACACCTCGATGAAGAGATCCTCCAGCGGCAGCGCTTCGGCGCGGACGCCGGGCACCTGCAGCAGGTCGGGCCAGGGCGTGTCTTCGCCGCGCAGTACCGTGATCGACAGGCCGCCGTAGGGATGCGGACGACGCGAGACTTCGCCGGGCACGTCTTCGCGCAGTTGCGCGGCAACCGACTCGGGCACGTGCAGGCGCAGGTTGCGTTCCTTGAGGCTGTCGAGCTCGCTGTGCAGCAGCAGCTGACCCTCGTGCAGGAAGGCGACGTGCGAGGCCACGCGTTCGAGGTCGGACACGATGTGGGTGGAGAACAGCACCGTGGTGCCGGACTCGCCGGCGCGTGAGGCGATCTCGCGCAGCAGTTCACGGCGGCCGACGGGATCGAGCGCCGATGCGGGTTCGTCGAGCACCAGCAGTTCCGGACGCGGCGCGAGGGCGCGCAGGATCGCGACGCGTTGTCGTTCACCGGGCGAGAGCTTCGCGAGCAGCCGGTTGCGCGGCAACTGCCAGCGTTCCAGCGTGGCGTCGACGTAGGCGGCATCCCAGCGCGGATAGAACCGGCCGATGAAATCCAGCATCTCGCCGACCTGCAGCCACGCCATCGCCTCGGGCTGCTGCGGCACATAGCCGAGGCGCTGCTTGACCGCATCGGTCAGGCGCAGCGCCGGCACGCCCCAGACGGTCGCGTGCCCGGCGTCGGGTTCGATCAGTCCGAGCATCGCGCGGATCAGCGTGCTCTTGCCGGCGCCGTTGCGACCGATCAGGCCGAGCACGGCGCCGGGTTCGATCGCCAGCGACACGCCGCGCAACACGCTGCGGTGGTCGTACTGCTTGATCAGACCATCTACGGCGAGCGGCGCCGTGGTGTCGAAGGCAGACAGAGAGCGTTCGAGCATCGCGTTCATTGCGGATCCTCCGTGAGTCGGGTCATGAGGCGGTCGAGCAACGCGTCGGCCGGCAGTTCGAGTTCGCGCGCCTGACGTGACAGCGCGTCGAGTGCGGGATCGATCAGCGCCCAGCGCGCGGCGAGATCAGGGGGCGCGGCGAGATCGGCGACGACCATGCCTTTGCCGCGCAGCCGCAGCAGCACGCCTTCGGCTTCGAGCTGGCTGTAGGCCTTGGACACCGTCATCGGATTGATCGCGTGCAGCCCGGCCACATCGCGCACCGAGGGCAGGGCTTCGCCGGGCCGCAGCACACCGCCCGCGACCAGCCGCCGGACCTGACCGGTGATCTGCCGGTACAGCGGCTCGGCGGCATTGGGCTGGATCGAGAGCAGGCTTGCGTCCATGTGTATCAATACAACAATACACTTGGTTTGGTGTCAAGCGCAGAAGGCGTGACGTCGTATGCGCCGACGGGCGAGACCACTGGCGTTGCACTTGCCAGCGCTAAGCTTTGGCACATGCGCACCTTTTTCCACCGGGCCCTGCTGAGTCTGTCGCTGCTGGCGGCGTCATCGATGTCGCACGCCGCCGATGCATCGCTCGACACGCTGGCTGCCGCAGCGCCGGCACTTGATCGCGAGGTGCTGTCGCTCGCCCTGGATGCGCGTGCCTGTGCGGCGCGCGATCACGACGTGGGACGCCGGCTCGCGGTCATCGACTACTCGCGTCCATCGACTGAGGTCCGCATGTGGATCTTCGATGTGCAGACCGGGCGCCTGCTGCATGCCGAGCATGTCGCGCACGGACGCGGCAGCGGTGACAACCTGCCCACGGTGTTCTCCGATGTCGAAGGCAGTTACCAGTCGAGCCTGGGCCTGTTCTCGACGGCCGAGACCTACACCGGACAGAACGGGTATTCGTTGCGCATGGATGGACTGGAGCCCGGCATCAACGGGCGTGCGCGCGAGCGGTTGATCGTTATGCACGGCGCTGATTACGTGGATCCGGAACAGGCGCGTCGGCAGGGACGGCTGGGACGCAGCTGGGGCTGTCCCGCGGTGCGCGATGAAGTGGCGCAGGCGGTGATTGACGATCTCAAGGACGGCCAGCTGCTGTTCGCCTACGCCGCCGATCCGGCGTGGCGACGCGATTCGAAATTGCTGCGCTGCCCGGCACGCTGAACACCGGGCGCGCGACTTCACGCGACAGGCGCGCGCGGGCCGGGAGCATGCGATGCCTCGAGCCCAAGGAACGACGCCATGCCCGCACACTGGATCCGCACCGCCCGCGCGCCTGTCTGCGCATTCGTCATGCTGCTGGTCGCAGCGCCCGCCTTCGCGCAGGACGCACCGGCACGTGACGATGCCCCGCAGACTGCGGAGTCATCGCAGGCGTTGACGGCGGCGTCGGTCAATGCGGCGGAGATGGACGCCGGCGATGCAGCGATGCTGCGCACGCAGGTGCTGCTGGATCGCGTGCATTTCTCGCCCGGCGAGATCGACGCGCGCGGCGGCACCAACACCACGCGCGCGATCGCGGCCTTCCAGCGGCACCGCGGCATTGCGGTCAGCGGTGAACTCGATGCGCCGACGTGGGACGCATTGACCGGAGACGGTGCGCCCGCGTTGCTCGAGCATACGCTGACGGCCGAAGACGTCGCCGGCCCCTTCGTGCCGGTGCCCGACGACATGATGGCGCAGTCGAAGCAGGACGCCCTCGGCTTCGAGAACGTGGTCGAAGCCCTCGGGGAGCGCTTCCATGCATCGCCCGCGCTGCTGCGCCGGCTCAATCCCGGCAGCGACTTCAGGGCGGGCACGCGCATCGTCGTGCCGAACGTCGCCGAGGCCGCGCCGCTGGCCGAGCCCGCGCGCGTGGTGGTGAGCAAGTCGGATTCGGTGGTGCGTCTGGTCGATGCCGGCGGCAAGGTCTACGCGCAGTTTCCGGCGTCGACCGGCACCGAGCGCGATCCGCTACCGATCGGCGAGTGGCGGATCGAAGGCGTCGCGACGGATCCCACCTTCCACTACAACCCGGACCTGTTCTGGGATGCCGATCCCTCGCACGCGAAGGCCGCGCTGCCGGCCGGTCCGAACAACCCGGTCGGCACGGTGTGGATCGACCTGTCGAAGCCGCATTACGGCATCCACGGCACGCCCGAGCCGCAGAACATCGGCAAGACCCAATCGCACGGCTGCATCCGCATGACCAACTGGAGCGCGCGCCGCGTCGCCGACGTGGTCAAGCCGGGCACGGTGGCGATTCTGGAGGAGTAAGCGATGAAGCGACCGGGAACCTGGATCGCATTGATTGCGGTCCTGCTGCTGGCCAATGTCGCGTGGTTCTTCTGGCAGGGCGGTCCGCTGATCGAACGCAGCCCAAGCCTGACCGGCGACGCGGTGGCCGCTGCGTCCGCGCCGGTTGATTCCGGTGCCGCACCCGGCGCTGACGCGATCGCGCCGGCTGCTGCGAATCCCGAGCCGCCCACCGTTGTCGGAAACCCAACGCCCATGCCGGCTGCGATGCAGTCACAGACGCCATCAGCCGCACCGGTGACGGACGCCGCCACGCCCGAGGGCCTGTTGCTGCCGGTGCAGGGCATCGCCATCACCGACATCCACGACACCTTCGGCGATGCCCGCGGCAGCGAGCGTCAGCACGAAGCGCTCGACATCATGGCGCCGGCCGGCACGCCGATCCTGGCCGTCGCCGACGGCACGATCGAGAAGCTGTTCGACAGCGATCGTGGCGGCCTGACGATCTACCAGTTCGAGCCCAGCGGGCAGTTCGCGTACTACTACGCGCATCTGCAGGCCTACGCGCCCGGACTGACCGAAGGCGCTGCAGTGAAGCGTGGTGACGTGCTGGGAACGGTGGGCAGCACCGGCAATGCGGATCCCGCGGCGCCGCATCTGCACTTCGCGATCTTCCGGCTGACGCCCGAACGGCAGTGGTGGACCGGCACGCCGGTCAATCCGTATCCGTTGATGCGCGCGGGGGACGGCACGGCGCCGAAGCCCGCACCCTGATCCCCCGGATTCGACACACAAAAGAGGCGGCCCGCGGGCCGCCTCCTGCCTGTACCGGACCGTCGAACCGGTCCGGGATACCTGCATACGCCGTTACGGCATCAGCACCGTATCGATCACGTGGATCACGCCGTTGCTCTGGCGCACGTCGGCCGTCGTGACGCGGGCCTCGTTGCCCTTGGCATCGGACAGCGTGACGGTCTGGCCGTCCAGCTTCGCGGTCAGCTCGGCGCCTTCCACGGTCTTGAGCTTGGCGGTGCCGCCACCTGCCTGGATCTGCTGCACCAGCGCCGCGGCATCGATGTTGCCGGGCACGACATGGTAGGTCAGCACCTTGGTCAGGTCGGACTTCATCTCCGGCTTCAGCAGACCGTCAACGGTGCCGGCCGGCAGCTTCTCGAACGCGGCGTTGGTCGGCGCGAACACCGTGAACGGACCCGGGCCCTTCAGCGTGTCGACCAGGCCCGCTGCCTGGACGGCGGCCACCAGCGTGGTGTGGTCCTCGGACGTCGCGGCATTGGTGACGATGTCGCGGTCGGGATACATCGGCGCGCCGCCGACCATCGGGGTCGCGCCTTGGGCGGTGGCGTCGGCTTCGGCGGCCATCGCCGGATCGCTCGGGGTCGCAGCGAGCGGCGCGGTGGCGGGGGATTCCGCGGGCATCGGCGTGGCGGCCGCGCTTTCGGCCGGTGCCTCCTTCTGGCAGGCGGTCAGCGCGATCGAGGTGAGCAGCATGACGGTGAGCAGGTTGCGCTTCATGGCGAATCCTTGGTTGTGTCCGGCCGCGATCGCGGCTGGCTCACCGGCACCTACGCGAATGGGTGCACCGCGGATGCATCACGCGGCGCTCACGCCGCAACGACCGCCAGGCGCCAGGCGCTGGCGGGTCGGGCTTCAATCCAGCAGCGGTCGCAACGCCGGCCAGACGTGATCGAGGATCTTCGGCTGGGCTTCGGCCGTCGGGTGCAGGTTGTCGTCCTGGAAGTTCGCGCGGTCATCGGCCACCGGCTCCAGCAGGAACGGCAGCAGCGGCACGTCGAAGGTGTCGGCCAGCAGACGGTAGTTCGCCTCGAAGCCAGCCGCGTAGTCCGTCCCCAGGTTCGGCGGCATGCGCATGCCGACCAGCAACACCCGCGCGCCGACGTGCTGCGAGGCGCCGATCATCCGCGCCAGATTGCGGCGGGCCTCGGCGAGCGGAAGCCCGCGCAGGCCGTCGTTCGCGCCCAGTGCGATGACCACCACCTCCGGGCGCTCGCGCACCACGGCCTGCACGATTCGCGACGCGCCGCCGGCGCTGGTCTCGCCGGAGATGCTGCCGTTGACGACGCGCCAGCCGGGCACGTCGCGTTGCAGCCGCTGCTCGAGCAGGCCCACCCAGCCCTGGGCTGCGGCCATGCCGTAACCGGCCGACAACGAATCGCCCATCACCAGCAAGGTCTTCGCCTCGGTGACCGGCCGGGCCGTCGTGGACGGCGTCTGCGCCTGTGCAACGAATGCACACAGCAGGAGGAGGCAACCGATGGCACATTGCATGGAGGCGCCGAAGGCCCCATACCGGACGCGCTTAATCATCATTTAAACCCTGTCTTCGAAGATGGCTGCCACTCGTGCAGGCGCATAAAGGAACATCATGGCCGATTCAAACCCAGCGCAGGCTGAAACCCGCAACGCCCTCCTCGTCGAGAATCTGGGCAAGCGCGTCGTGCTGCCGTCGGGTGAACTGACCATCCTGCAGGACGTCGGGTTCCGTATCGGGAACGGCGACACGGTGGCGATCGTCGGCGCATCGGGTTCGGGCAAGAGCACGCTGCTGTCGCTGCTGGCCGGTCTGGATACGCCGAGCACAGGCAGCGTGGTGCTCGACGGGGCATCGATCTCGACGCTCGACGAGGACGGCCGCGCGAAGGTGCGCGGCGAGAAGGTCGGCTTCGTGTTCCAGAGCTTCCAGCTGCTGCCGTCGCTGACCGCGCTGGAGAACGTGATGCTGCCGCTGGAACTGCGCGGCGATCGCGAGGTGGAAGGGCCGGCGCGCGAGGTGCTCGCGCGCGTCGGCCTGGGTGAGCGACTCGGCCATTACCCGCGCCAGCTCTCCGGCGGCGAGCAGCAGCGCGTGGCACTGGCGCGCGCGTTCGTGACCCGGCCGTCGCTGCTCTTCGCCGACGAGCCCACCGGCAACCTCGACACCGCGACCGGCCAATCGATCATCGAACTGCTGTTCGCGCTCAATGCCGACGCCGGCACCACCCTGGTGCTGGTCACCCATGACGATCATCTGGCGCAGCGCTGCAAGCGCCGCCTGCGCATCGACAGTGGCCGTCTGGTCGCCGACGAGGCGATGACCGCATGAGGACCGCCGCGCTCGCGTGGCGCCAGCTGCGCCGCGACTTCAAGGCCGGCGACATCCGCATCCTGTTCGCCGCGCTGGTGCTCGCGGTCGTCGCGGTGACGGCTGTGGGCTTCGTCACCGACCGCGCTGAGCGCGCGCTGGCGATCGAGGCGAACCGTCTGCTCGGCGGCGATGCGGTCGTGCGTGGCGACGCGCCGATCGAAGGCGCGATCCGCGATGCGTCCAAGGCCGCGGGTCTCGAAGCCGTCGACACGATCGAACTCGACAGCATGATCCGCGTCGGTGCGGGCGACACCGCGACGCTGCAGCTTGGCGACGTGCGTGCGCTCGGCGATGGATTTCCATTGCGCGGCAGTTTCCGCATCGCTGGCGCCGATGGCGTCGAACGCGATGCCGAGGCCGTGCCCGAGCCCGGCACGGCGTGGATGAGCCGCGCCGGTGCCGACACGCTGGGCGCATCGGTCGGCGACACCGTGTTTCTCGGCGATCGCAGCTTCCGCCTGACCGCGCTGGTGCTACAGGAACCGGATGCGTCGATCGACTATTTCAACGTCGCGCCGAAGGTGTTCCTGCACCTGTCCGACCTGGAAGCCACTGGCCTGATCCAGCCAGGGAGTCGCATCCGTTATCGCCTGGTGATCGCCGGTGACGCGAACGCCGTCGATGGTTTCGCCATGGCCGCGCGCGCGAATCTCGGCCGCGGCCAGCGCGTGGAAACCATCGGCAACGCGCGGCCGGAAGTGCGCTCCTCGCTCGATCGCGCCGGCCGCTTCCTCGGCCTCGCCGCACTGGTGTCGGTGATCCTCGCCGCGGTCGCCGTGGCGATGGCGGCGCGCCAGCATTCGGCGCGGCATCTGACCTCCGTCGCGGTGATGCGCTGCATGGGCGCGCAGCAACGCACGCTGGTCGGCATCCATGTGGGCGAACTGCTGTTGCTCGGCGTAATCGCCTGCACGCTGGGTGTGGTGATTGCCTTCGGTCTGCAGTGGGGCATCGGTCGCTGGCTGGAGTCGCTGCTGGGCCTGTCGATTCCGTCGGCGGGGCTGATGCCGGCATTGCAGGGTTATGGCGTCGGCCTCGTGGTGCTGATGGCCTTCGGTGCGCCGCCGGTGCTCGCACTCCGTCGCGTGCCGGCGTTGCGCGTGCTGCGGCGTGATCTCGGAGGTTTCGAGCCGAGTGCGTGGCTGGTCGGTGGCGCCGGGTTCGTCGGTCTCGCCGCGCTGCTGTGGTGGAAGGCTGGCTCGGCCACGCTGGGTGGGGCGATGCTCGCGGGTATCGCGGCGACGTTCGCCGTGCTCGCGCTGCTGGCCTGGGGCCTGATCCTGCTGGTGCGCGCGCTGCGCACGCGGCTGCGCGGCAGCCTGCGTTACGGCCTGGCCAACGTGAGCCGGCGCGCGGGCACCAGCGTCGCGCAGGTCACAGCGCTCGGCCTCGGCCTGATGGCGCTGCTGCTGCTGACCTTCGTGCGCACCGATCTGCTCGACCGCTGGCAGCTCGCGATCGGCCAGGACGCGCCGAACCGCTTCATCATCAACGTCCAGCCCGACCAGCTCGATCCGGTGCGTGCCTTCATCGCCGATCAGGGCGTCGATGCACCGGTGCTGTTCCCGATGATCCGCGCGCGTCTGGTCGAGCGGAACGGTGAGCCGGTGCGCGGCGAAGACTATGCCGGCCGCAGCGGCGACGAGGCGCAGGACCGCCAGGCGCAACGTCGCGCCGAGCGCGAGTTCAATCTCTCGATGCAGAGTGATCTACGCGACGACAACCGGGTCACTGCCGGCACGTTCTGGGGCGAGTCCGCGCCGGCGACGCCGGAGATCTCGGTCGAGGAGGGCTTCGCCAAGGACCTCGGCTGGCAACTCGGCGACCGTATCGTCTTCGACATCGCCGGCCAGCGCTTCGAAGCGCCGATCACGAGTTTCCGCAGCATCGAGTGGGAGAGCTTCCGGCCGAACTTCTTCGTCGTCGCGTCGCCGGGCGCGCTGGATGCGTATCCCGCCAGCCACATCACCGCGGTCCGCGTGCCGACCGACAAACCCCGCTTCACTGCCGACCTTGTGCAGCAGTTCCCGAACCTGTCGGTGGTCGACATCGATGCGGTGCTGACCCAGGTGCGCAGCACCGCCGACCAGGTCTCGACGGTGGTGCAGGTGGTGTTCTGGTTCTCGCTCGCCGCCGGCGTGCTGGTGCTGCTGGCGGCGGTGAGTGCCAGCCAGGATGAGCGCCTGCTCGAAGGCGGCGTGATGCGCGTGCTCGGTGGCAAGCGTGCACAGCTGCGCTTCGCGCAGGCGTCGGAGTTTGCGGCGATCGGTCTGCTGGCGGGACTGGTCGCGTCGATCGCGGCTTCGGTACTGGCCGGCGTGATTGCAGTGCAGGTATTCGATCTGCCGTGGACGCCGAACTGGGCGCTGGCCGCGGCCGGCGGCGGCATCGGCGTGCTGATGACGCTGCTCGCCGGACTGTGGGCAACGCGCAAGGTGCTGGATGCGCCACCGTCGGTGACGCTGCGCGCGTTGCAGGACTGATCAGAGGCGCGTGCGCGGTATCAGCCGCGTACGCGCCGAACCGGTCACGGCGTTGGAGCCGGCGGTCGCGCCGTCCGCACCGCGATTCCTGCGGTCCTGCTGCAGCGCCAGGCACTCAGCGTCGTCAGCTTTTGTCGTTACATCACGGCCCGCGGCGCACCACGCCGCAGGCCACCCGGGTTCGGATCCAGGCGCTCAGTCGACGCGCTGTTCGTCCGTGGCGTCGAACCGCCGGGCGTAATCGCGTTCGTTGCTGACGCGCATGACCTCCTCTGCGGCGAGATCGGGCGCGCCGTACAGCGCATAGACGACGGTATCGTCCTGCTTGCCGACCGCGTGCAGCTGGTAACGGGCCTGACCGCTGCCGGTTTCCGGTGGGTAATGCCGGGGCGGCTCCATGCCGTCGAGATCGACCTCGTTGTTGTCCACCACGCCGCCGACGAACAATGCACGCATCGGTATCACCTGATTGCTGGGAAGGGCCGCCCGATCCTGCGCAGGTCGATGTTCGCGAATCATCAATATCGCGTTGGAATTTGATTGCAGCCGCCGCCATCGCGGACGGGTCTGCGGCGCAGCAGGACCGCGGAAACGGGCTGCAGAAGCCGGCCGGGTAGAATTCCCGTCCCGATCTTCCACGCGTGCGTACCCGCCTTGTCGCAGTCCGATCCCGCCCTCGACGCCCTGTTCCTGCCGCTCGAACACCGCCAGATCCCCTGGCCCGACGACGGTGCGCTGTTCCTGCGCGCGCGCGCCGGTGTGCCCACCACCGGTGGTCGCTGGCCCGGTCTGGTCTGCGAGCAGAGCTTCAAGCCGCTGCACGACGTCCTGCAGCGTGCCGGCCTGGACGTACTGCCCGGTGAGGGCGAGGCCGAACTGCCGCGCAAGCCACTGGTGCTGGTGCTGCCACCGCGCCAGCGCGACGAGTCGCGCGCCGTGCTGGCGCGCGCGCTGCAGGCGGTGACGCCCGGCGGCTGGGTGTTGGCCAGCGTCTCCAACGACGAGGGCGCGAAGTCCGCGCAGGACGACCTGGCGCGCATCGCCGGCAACATCGGCGCGCTGTCGAAGCACAAGTGCCGCGTGTTCTGGGCGCAGGCCGGCGCCACCGTCGACGCCGCACTGGTCGCCGAATGGGCCGCGCTGGATCGCCCGCGCGATGTACTGGGTGGCCGCTTCCGCAGCCGCCCGGGCGTCTTCGCCTGGGACCGTGTCGATCCCGCGTCCGCGCTGCTGGCCTCGCACCTGCCGACGACTCTGGCCGGGCGCGGCGCCGACCTCGGCGCGGGCTACGGCTTCCTGTCGGCCGAACTGCTGCAGCGCTGTCCCGGCATCACCGCACTCGACGTGTACGAGGCCGAAGGCCGCGCGCTGACGCTGGCCCGCCATAACCTGGGCGCACTCGGCGCCGCGGCCACGCTCGCTTACCACTGGCACGACGTGACGACGGGTGTGCCGCAGGGTTACGACTTCATCGTCAGCAATCCGCCGTTCCATGCGCATGGCCGCGAAGGCCGACCCGACATCGGACGCGCCTTCATCGGCGCCGCTGCGGTCGCGTTGAAGCCGGGCGGCGCGTTGTGGCTGGTCGCCAACCGTCATCTGCCGTACGAGGACGTCCTGGATTCGCGTTTCAGCGAGGTCAACGAGGTTGCGACCAGCGGCGCGTTCAAGGTAATCCATGCGGTCCGCGCCCGTGCGACCCCGTCGAGGCACCGCGCATGAAGCTGGTGAAGCTGCTGGCGAATCTCGGCTACGGCAGCCGCAAGCAGGTGGGCTGGATGTTCCGCGAGGGCCGGGTCACCGATGACACCGGCGACGTGCTGTACGCCGACGACCGCATCGAGCATGACCGGATCCGCGTCGACGGCGAGCCGCTTGATCCGCCGCAGGGCCTGACCCTGCTGCTGCACAAGCCGTCCGGCTATACCTGCTCGACGAAGGACACCGGCCGCCTGGTCTACGACCTGCTGCCACCGCGCTTCCGGTTGCGTTCGCCCGTGCTGTCGACAGTGGGCCGGCTGGACCGCGACACCAGCGGTCTGCTGCTGTTCACCGATGACGGCCAGCTGCTGCACCGGATCATCTCGCCGAAGAGCGAGCGGGCGAAGGTCTACGAGGCCACGCTGGCGGAACCGCTGCGCGGCAACGAGGGCGTGCTGTTCGCCAGCGGCGCGATGCTGCTGGATTCGGAAACCACGCCGCTGAAGCCGGCAGTGCTCGAGGTGCTGTCACCGACGCAGGCGCGGCTGACGATCACCGAAGGCCGCTACCACCAGGTGCGGCGCATGTTTGCCGCGGTCGGCAACCACGTCGTCGCGCTGCATCGCAGCCGCGTCGGCGGGCTCGCGCTCGACGGATTGCCTGAAGGCGAATGGCGCGCGCTCGACGCGGGCGACATCGACACGCTGATGGGTGATGCGCGCCCGTGAATCGGGCGCTGGTGCTGCCGTTCCGTCCGGACGCGGTGATTTTCGACATGGACGGGCTGCTGCTCGACAGCGAACGCGCGATCCTGGACTGCATGCGCGAGGCCGCTGCCGCGCAAGGGGCGGACATCGAGCACGACTGGTGGCTGGGCATGACCGGTCGCGGAGACGCGGTCTGCCGCGACCTGCTGGTGGATCGCATCGGCGCCGCGGCCACCGACCGCTTGCTGGCGCGCGGACACACGCGGTATGTCGCCATGGCCGAGGCGGGCCTGCCGCATCGGCCGGGTGTCGTCGCGCTGCTCGATCTGCTGTCGAGGCACGACATGCCGCGCGCCGTTGCCACCTCCACGCAGTCGCCGCTGGCGCAACGCAAGCTGGCCGCGGCCGGCCTGCTGCACCGCTTCGCACATGTGTGCACCAGCAGCGATGTCGCGCACCCCAAGCCGGCGCCTGACGTTTATCTGCTGGCGGCCGAGCGTCTGGGCGTCGCGCCATCACGCTGTCTGGTGCTGGAGGATTCGCCGACCGGCGTGCGCGCCGCGCTCGCCGCGGGCATGACGGCGGTGCAGGTGCCCGATCTGCTGACACCGGACGACGCCGCGCGCGCGCTGGGGCATCGCATCGTCGGCTCGCTCGACGATGTGCAGGGGCTGCTGGCGCCTTGGTTGTCGAAGTCCGCGCTTGCCTGACGGACGCGCCTGCCGCGGGCCGCGACACGCTGTCCCGCGCGCCTGGATCGCCGACCTGGCGCGTCAGCCGCACTGCCGAGCGGTCGTCAGGACCTGAGCCGGGCAAGCTCGTCGGCGCGTTCGGTCGTCATCGCACGCCTGCAGTCGACCGACATGACCGTCGCCAGCGTGCCGCCTTCGGGATCCGCGCGGAACGCGCAGTTGGCATCCCGGTACTGCACCCACAACCGTTGCGCGGCGCGCAGGCGTGTCTGCTGCCCGTTCGATACGGAGGCAAGCGTCTGTCGATACTCGCTGTTGAGACGCGCGTCCTGCAGAACGATTTCCGCGTCGATGCAGTTGAGCATGTCGACGGTCACGCCTTCGGCCGCGTCCATGCAACGGGTGAAGGCAGCGGACCCGTCTTCGGCAGACGCGGGCGAGGCGTGCGCAACAGCAAGAGCCATCAGCACGGCGGGGAACAGGGTCCGCAACGGATTCGACATGGCAGGTGCTCGGCGGGGAAGGCTGGAGGGCAGTCTGGACAAGCTGCCGGCGATCAGCGTGAACGTGTTCGCGCCGGTCAGGCGTGTTCGCCGGCGTGGTCCAGCATGTCGCGCAGCATGTCGCGCACGTGCGCATCGTCGGCCTCGTACAGCACCTGACGCTGCTGGCGTTCGCCGCGCACCAGGCGCGCGCCGCGCAGCAGGCGCAGGTGATGACTGACCAGGGGCTGCGAAGCACCGGTGCGACGCGCGATGTCGCCGACCGCGACCGGCCCGTCGAGACAGGTCAGCAACACGCGCAGGCGCGTCGGGTCTCCGAGCAGCCGGAAGGTCTCGGCGAGAAGTGTCAGGCGCGCATCGTCGAGCCCGGTCAACGGGACGGCCCGGACGTCGACGGCGTGTCGTGGGCGGCATGTCCGTGGTGGGCATGCCCGGCATGATCGTGATCGTCGTGAGGATGGTCATCGTGCGTGTGTCCCGGCGCCGGCTCGCCACGTTCGAGCGCGCACTGCGCCTGCGACGCGTGGATGACCTCGACCGTCGAATGCCCGATGCCGAACCGGTCGGCCAGTGCGCGCTTGACCGCGGGCACGGCCACGGCGGGCGATGCATCGGCGTCCAACGCCAGTTCCAGCGTCGCCAGGACCTTGCCGGAGGTGATCGACCAGACGTGCACGTGTTCCACACCGGCCACGCCGGGCACATCGGTCAGCAGGTGCGTCCGCAGCACCTCGATGTCGACATCCGGCGGCGTGCCTTCCATCAGGATGTGGAACGAGCCGCGCAGCAGCGACCACGCGCTGCGCAGGATCAGCAGACAGACGAGCACCGAGAGGATCGGGTCGATCGGCATCCAGCCGGTGAAGTGGATGACCAGCGCCGCGACGATCGCCGCGACCGAGCCCAGCAGGTCGCCGAGCACGTGCAGCGTGGCGCCCTTGATGTTGACGTGCGACTGGTCGCCGCGGTGCAGGATCCAGAACACCAGGCAATTGACCAGCAGGCCCACGACCGCGACCGCCAGCATCGGCCCGGCCAGCACCTCGCCGGGACTGCGTAGGCGCTGGATCGCCTCCCACACGATCCACAGCACCAGCGCGAACAGGGTGATCGCGTTGACCAGCCCAGCCAGCACCTCGAAGCGCATGTAGCCGAAGGTGCGGCGCGCATCCGACGCCCGTCGCCCGATGCGGAAGCCCACCCATGCCAGCAGCAGCGCGGCGGCGTCGGTCAGCATGTGGCCGGCATCGGCGATCAGCGCCAGCGAGCCGGACAGCACGCCGCCGACCACCTCGACCAGCATGAAGCTGGCGGTCAGCACGAAGCCGGTCAGGACGACGCGTTCGTTCGTCGCAGACACCGACGGCGCGTGGCTGTGGCCGGGCGCGTGGTGATCGTGAGCGTGGGAGTGCGACATCGGGCATCCGGTCGATGCAAGGTGAGGTCGATATATAAACATATTTTTATGTTTCAGGCGGCGTGCGTCTGGCAGCCAGCTCCGCTGCCGCGTTGCGACGCAGTCGACAGGTCCGCTCCGTGGGTGCGCCAGGCTTCCGGACCGATGGCGACAGGACGCGTCGCAGGCGGAAGGGACACAGGGACGCATCGGACGCGCCGCGTGGCGGAGAGCGCAGGACAGCCTGTTCTTGCCCGGATCGCGTGTGCAGGCTGGCGCACGCCCCTGATCGCGTTCGCGCTCCTGGCACTGTCCGCTTGCATCCGGCAGTGTCGATGGATGTGGCCCACGAGCGCTCCGCGGCCATGCGCGCCTTCGACGAGCCCGGCGTGCAGGCATTGGCGGTCGCGGCGGCGTCGCGCGCCAGGTGTCGGATTCTTCTGCGCGCGCAGTGCGCGCCGCTGCCGTCCGTCAGTGTTTGACGAACAGCCGCGCCCAGCCGTCGTGGCCGAGGCGCTCCAGCGTGTCCAGGTTGCGGTCGATGATGCTGTCCGGCTCCGGATACGCATCCACGGCGCGCGCCACGCTGTCCTCGCGCAACAGATGCAGCGTGGGGTAGGGCGCCCGGTTGGTGTAGTTGCCGATCTCGTCGTGCCCGGTGCCGGCGAACTGGTAGTCGGGGTGGAAGCTGGCGACCTGCAGCACGCCGTCCAGTTCAAGCGCCTCGACCAGACCATCGGCGTCGTCGAGGAAATCGTTGTAGTCGAGGAAATCGCCGAGCACCTGCGGGTGCACGATCAGTGTCGTGTCGATCTCGGCAGCCGGCGTATCGCGCAGGCGCAGCAGTTCCTCGCCCAGCACCTCGAGCAGGGCTTCAGGCGTGGTCGCGTCGCTCAGGACGAAGCGCACCTGGTCCTTGACCACGACCGCCTTGGCGAACGGGCACAGGTTGAGCCCGATCACCG
The DNA here is from genome assembly GCF_057656615.1 of Luteimonas sp. Soil_C_5. Taxonomy (NCBI): domain Bacteria; kingdom Pseudomonadati; phylum Pseudomonadota; class Gammaproteobacteria; order Lysobacterales; family Lysobacteraceae; genus Luteimonas; species Luteimonas sp. Soil_C_5. The sequence continues at coordinate 35,537 of NZ_JBDGKA010000006.1, read as the reverse complement.
CACGCTCCAGCCACAGCCGGGTATCGGCGATCGGATCGTCGCTGCGCTGCATGACGATGCTCAGTCGCGGAAGTTGTCGAACTGCAGCGGCAGTTCGAAATCGGCGCCACGCAGCAGGGCCATCGCGGCCTGCAGGTCGTCACGCTTCTTGCCGTTCACGCGCAGCTTGTCGCCATTGATCTGGCTGTCGACCTTGAGCTTGGCGTCCTTGAGCGTGGTCTGGATCTTCTTGGCCAGCTCGCGCTCGATGCCCTGCTTCACGGTCACCGTCTGCCGCGCACCGGCCAGGTTCGTCTCGATGTCGCCGAACTCCAGGCACTTCACGTCGATCTTCCGCGCGGCCAGACGCTGCCGCAGGATCTCGGTCATCTGCTGGACCTGGAAGTCGCTCGGCGCCGTCTGCTTGATCGTCGACTCGTCGAGTTCATAGGAGGCCTCGACGCCCTTGAAGTCGAAACGCGTGGTCAGTTCGCGATTGGCCTGGTCGACGGCATTGGTCAGCTCGTGGGTATCGACTTCGGACACGATATCGAAGGAAGGCATGGGGCACCTGCAGGTGGGGCGAAGGCGCGCAGATTACCGCACCGGCCGGCCCCGGTCGCCGCCGCGCACTGATCATGCAGCGCCGTCGCCTGACCGGTTCGCTGATCGGCGGCATCCGCGAGACCCAGGAAATGCTCGACTTCTGCGCCGAGCACGGCATCGTCTCCGACATCGAGCGCATCGGCATCGCCGACATCAACACCGCCTACGAGCGCATGCTCAAGGGCGACGTGCGCTACAGCTTCGTCATCGACACGGCCACGCTGAAGGGCTGAGCCGGAAGGCACAGGATCCGCGCTTCCCCCCGCGTGGCATTGGGGGGAAGGCGCATTCCATGCATCGCTATGCCGGCGCAGCCGCCGGTGGGGATGCGGCGAAATTCACCAGCCGGATCGGCTGGATGCCGTGCAACTGCTCCTGCAGATCGGCCTGGGCGACGATGCCGGCCAACTGCTGCCGGTACAGGCGTTCCAGTAGTTCCGGCAGTGGCGCGGTCGCGCGCATATACGACAGCGGGCCGTCGTCGACGCCCGCCAGATGGCCGCATCCCGATCGCAGATGACGACCGACCGACTCCGAGGCATTCAGCGGAATCTCGTCCAGTGTGGCCATCAGGGCATCGATCCCCGCGCGATACCGCATCGCCGATCGCGTCAACCAGTCGCGGAGCTCCGGATCGTCGCCTTGTAGGCCGCGCGCGAGTGGCAGGCAGGCAGCAGGGATCAGATGCAGTGCCTGCAGGCGACGCGCCTGCGTGTGCAAAATCTGCAGCAGGCCGAGTCGCGCCGTCGCAGTCACTCGCTCGGCGTCCGGCATCACCGTCAGCGCGTGCGCGAGTCGCCGCGCGAACAGACCTGTGATGCGTTCGAGCAGGCGCGCGTCTGGCGTGTTGTCAGTATCGAAGGCGGCGAAATCGGTGCGCAAGGCGACCGCATCGGCGGGACTGCCGTCGGGCATCGGCATGTCGATGCCCAGATCCAGCAGCGCTACGCGCGGCGCTGCATCGATCTGGCGCGCGCGCTGGCGCTGCCGGCGCGCCCACAACGGCGCTGCGTCCGGCATGAGTCTGCGCAGCTCGTCGACGCACGCCTGCCACGACATCTCGGCGAACGGTACCCGCGCAGCATCGTCCGGAGCGAGGCAGACCGGCTCGGCGAGCATGCCCGCGGTGTGGCGCTTCCACGCCAGCGCTTCGGCTTCCGGCAACGCGTCGATGTCGACCACCGCTGCGGTATCGACGAGATTGCGCGCGTCGAACGCCAAGCCCATGCCGCGGTAATAGCGCTCGGTGACGCGGCGCGAGAGCGCAGCAAAATCGGCGAACAAGGCGCGAGCCGGGCGCGGCTCCAGGAACAGTCCGGTTGCGCCGAGTCGCTCGACGTTGGCGACACGTTCGGCATCCGCCGGATGCGTGGCCCAGTAGTGCGTGGTGTCGTCGGCGTGCAGCGCATCGGTCAGGTCATTCCAGTCCTGCGGGCTGAAGCGTTGCAAGTGCGACATCACCGCCTCGGGCAGATCCGCCGCCAGGCGACCTTGCTGCCAGACGTGCGCGCCCTGGGCGTTGGTGCGGTGGTAGGCCAGCATCAGCGCCCGCATCCGCAGCGCGGTCGAGGCGAAGCAGTCGCTGCCGGCGACGATGGCTTCGTAGCGGTCGGCATCGAATTCCATTTCCTGCGACAGGCGCCGGCTCATCCGGAAGCTGATCGCGAACAGGCCGCGCATCATCTGGCGCGTGAGCCACAGGCAGCCGGTGGCCAGCCACGCGGCAACCGCGAATGCGCCGTTGTCGATGTCGCTGCGCCAGTCATGCAGGCGATCGTCCCACTCGTCCCATTCGTAGCCGCGCGACCACAACCACTGGTTGACCCGGTTGATCACGTGGGAGCTGCGCATGCCGCCGCCCTGTGCGAAGTGGCCGAACTCGTGCGCCATCACGCCGACGAACTGGCGCGCCTCCATGCCGGCCACCAGCGGCAGGCCGATCGTCAGGCGTCGATGCCCACGCAGGAAGCCGCACAGCCCGGGTTCGAACTGCACCCAGGCATTGACCTCGTGGCTCAGCCGGATCGACGACGGCGGGCGCGTGCCGATGGCGCGGCACAGGGCGTGGATACCGGCGACGAAGGCCGGGTCGTCGGCCGCGGTGAGTTCGATCTCCTCGGTCGCCGCGTGCCGGGGCGCGAACAGCGGCTTGAGCAGGAACAGGATCAGGATGCCGCCGACGAAGCCGGGCAGCGTCCAGGCCACGAACCGGCCCCATGCGAACGCGGGCTGCACCTGGTGCACCCAGTCGGTGTAATAGCGGAATTCCAGCCAGCCCAGGCCCGCCACCACGCCCAGATACAGCACCGGCATCGCCAGGCACAGCGCGGTGACCAGCCACAGGCTCAGCAGATACAGCGGCTTGATCGGCGGGCGGGGAATCGAGCCGGCAGGCAGCGCCCGCAGCACGTCGGCGGGATGGGGCTCGGCGCTCATCATTGCTCTCCTTAGCGATGTCTGCGCATCAGAGCAGGCGCGCCGCCGGGCCGCAATCCCCTACGTGGCGGGATTCGCGTCGGGTCTGGCGCGGGCGGATCCGGCATGGCGAGGTCCATGCGAGGATGCGCATCCGCTCTCGCCACTACCGTCCGTCATGCCCGCTGCCCACACGCCGACCGATGCCCGCGCCGCCGCCCTGTGGATGCTGCTGGCGGTGCTCGCGTTCGCCGGCATGGATGCGGGGATGAAGTGGATCGCCGAGGACTACTCGGCGTTCCAGGTCGCGGCGTTCCGCAGTCTGTCGACACTGCCGCTGGTGCTGGTCTGGATCCTGCTGCGCGGGCGCGCCGGCACCCTGCTGCGGATCCACTGGCCGTTGCACCTGCTGCGCGGCGTGCTCGGCGTCGGCATGATCGCGGGCTTCGTCTACGGGCTGGCGCGGATGCCGCTGTCGACGGCCTACGCGATCGTGTTCGTGTCGCCGTTGATGGTGACCGCGCTGGCGGTACCGCTGCTCGGCGAGAAGGTGGGGCCCCGGCGCTGGACCGCGATCGCGGTCGGTGTGGTCGGCGTGCTGGTCGTACTGCGGCCGAGCGGCGAGGGCGTCGCCACGCTGGCGGGACTGGCGGTCGTCGGCGGCGCGCTGTGTTACGCGATCGCATCGATCGCCGTGCGCTCGCTGGCCCAGCGCGACAGTCCCGAGGCGCTGGTGTTCTGGTTCCTGCTGTTGATGGCGGTGTTCGCCGGCGCGCTGGCCTGGCAGGAGTGGCAGCCGTTGCAGCGCGATCACTGGTGGGTGCTCGCCCTGATCGGCGTCACCGGTGGCCTCGGCCAGGTCGCATTGACGCATGCCTTCCGCCTCGGCGAGGCCAGCCAGGTCGCACCGCTGGAGTACACCGCGCTGGTGTGGGTGGTGCTGCTGGATCTGTTCGTCTGGCAGGTCCTGCCGGACGGCATGACCTGGCTGGGCGCCGGCATCATCGTCGCCAGCGGGCTGTACATGTTCCGCCGCGAGAAGGTGCTGGCGGAGACCGGGCAGGTCGACGCCGACATCAAGCGCCTCGACGGCACACCCAGACCGTAGCGACGCCCTTTCATCCTGGTCGCGCGCCGGATCGCCGATCATGTCGGCACCGAAACGTCCGGATCCGCGCCACGTCATGCCTCTTCTGCTGCTCGCCGTGGTCCTGCTGGCCGTATTCGCGTTGCTCCTGCTGCTGTGGCCGCTCGCCCTGTGGAACCGCTATCGCGTGGGCACGTCGCGCCGGCGTCCGCCGCGCTGGCTCACACGCCTCAATGCCTGGCTGATCCCCGCCTCGGCGGTGCTGTTCCTCGCCGGCATGGGCATCGCCCAGCTGTTCGTGGCCCACGCGTTTCCGTATGCCGCGCTGGGCCTGCTGGCCGGCCTGGTGCTGGGCGGGCTCGGCTGGGTGCTCACGCGCGTCGAGCACCGGCCGGGCCAGATTTGGTACACACCCAACCGCTGGCTGGTGCTGGCGCTGACCCTGATCGTCGTCGCCCGGGTCTTCGCCGGGATCTGGCAGGCCTGGGAGCGGATGCACGGCGAATACGCAGTGCTGGCCGCCTGGGGGCCGCTGGGCGAACCGGCCGGCCTGTTCGCGGTCGCCGGACTCGTCGTCGGCTATCACGCGATGTACGCGGTGCTGCTGCAGTGGCGGCTGGGGCGCTGGTTGCGCTGAGGCTTGTCTCGGTACGTCACCGAGCCCTCGGTCGTGTGCCGATACGTCCCGCCGCCCGGCGTGGCTGGGTGACGTCAGCGGCCCGATGATGACGGGCGCCACCAAGATGCCGCCGCGTCTGTTCGTCGGCCACCGGCATCGTTCCGGCGCGTCCTACGAACGGGACATCTCCGACGGCGGGCACGAATCACCGCGTAGTCGGCCAACAGCGGCGTTCGACAAACTCACAGGCAAAAAAAGACCCGCCGAAGCGGGTCTTTCCTGGCGCACGACTCTGGAGAGAGAGAGGTCAGAAGCGCGCGCCGATGCCGACACCCACGGTCCACGGATCGAGCTTGAGCTCGGTGCCGGTGTTGACGCCGGCTTCGCGAACGTCCGCACGGCTGCGCAGGTAACGCGCATCGGCACGGGCGAACCAAGTCGGGGTGATGTTCACATCGAGGCCCACGGTACCGATCGCGCCCTTCGGCGTGGTCAGCGACACGTGGTTGCCGCCCGGGTTCAGATCTTCATTGCTGATGTTCGAGTGGTGGTAACCCAGGCCCAGGAACGGGCGGAAGGTGTTGTCCACGTCACCGAAGTGGTACTGGCCGCTCAGCGCGATCGGCTGCTGCTCGACGGTGCCGATCTTCGGGCCGCCCTGACGGACGCGGTGATCGAAGGAATCCAGCGCGCCCCACAGCTCGGCGCTGATGTTGTCGGTGAAGTTGTACGAGAACGACGCGGTCGGCGCGGGGCCGCCATCGACCTTGAAGCCGTCGTTGCGGCTGGTGTCGTTGGTCGGCTGCAGCAGCGTCACGCCGCCGACGACCGAGAAACGCTTGCCGGCCGCGGTGTCGCTCTGGCCGAACGAATCCTGCGCGAAGGCGGCGGGGGCCGCGGCAACGACGGCGAGTGTGGCCAGCGCCAGGGCATGGGTACGGAACTTCAGCATGGGGGTACTCCTTTCTTGTTTCCGATTCGTCTACCCGCTGCCAGATTGCGGCGGGCATCTTGTCGAGGACCGATGTCACCGGGGACCTCGACCTCCCTCTGTGGGAAGGCCGGGCCATGCTGACGATCCATTCCTGAATGCGCGATTGGCGGAAACTGAAGGAATGACAACCCTTCACCGTGCCTTCGGAAATCCCGTTGGCGCGTTCATCGCGATCGCGGCAGAACCGCCTTCGGGCGTGTGGATATGGCGTCGAGGCCACTTGAACGCCGGTCGAACGTCGCGGATACGACGCAGTGTTCCGGCGTGTCGGAACCTCCGGGTGGGGCCGATTCGCGTCGTCGGTGACAACGCCTCGAGCTGCTTTGGCGTCGCGCCGGGGATGACACCGGGCGCATGTCCGCATGCCATCTGTGACACGACAGTTGGCGGGACGGGAGGCTGGGGCCACAATAGCGAGTCACGACATGCCCGGAGGGCCGCATGGCCGACCTGAAAGAAGCACGCGTTCCCGACATTGGCGGGTATGACGATGTCCCGGTGATCGAGGTGCTGGTCGCCGTCGGCGATACCGTGGCGGTCGACCAGGGTCTGGTCACGCTGGAATCGGACAAGGCGACGATGGAAGTGCCGGCGCCGTTCGCGGGCGTCATCAAGGAACTGAAGGTCAAGGTGGGCGATACCCTGTCGGAAGGCGGCGTGGTCGCGGTCATCGAGGCCGAAGGCGCCAGCCCGGCGGACGATGCCAAGCCGGCCGCCCCGGCCAAGACCGAGGCACCGGCCCAGCCGGCTGCCGAAGCCGCCAAGCCTGCGAAGGCCGAGGCGCCCAAGCCCGCCAAAACGCAGGGCGGTGGCGCGCAGGAAGCCCGCGTGCCCGATATCGGTGGCTACGACGATGTCCCGGTGATCGAGGTGCTGGTCGCCGTCGGCGATACCGTCGCCAAGGACCAGGGCCTGGTCACGCTGGAATCGGACAAGGCGACGATGGAAGTGCCGGCGCCGTTCGCAGGCGTGGTCAAGGAACTGAAGGTCAAGGTGGGGGACACCCTGTCGGAAGGCGGCGTGGTCGCGATCATCGAAGCCGAAGGTGAAGCCGGATCGGAGGCTGAAGCCGCGCCCGCCGAGGCCCCCGCCAAGTCGAGCGAAGATCCCAAGGTCGAGCCGGTGGCCGCGCAGGCCAAGCCCGACAGGATTGCGGAAGCCTCGATCGAGCATCGCGCGGCCGGTAATGGTGCGCCGCCAGTCCGCTTCGAAGCCGACGCCGTGCTGCCCGACAAGGTGCCCTACGCCAGCCCGGCGGTGCGCCTGTTCGCGCGCGAACTCGGCGTCGATCTGCTGCAGCTCAAGGGCAGCGCCCGCGGCGGCCGCATCATCCGCGAGGACGTGCAGTCCTTCGTCAAGAGTGCGCTGCAGGGCGGCGGCGCGAAGGCCGCGTCCGGTGCGCCGGCAGCAGCGGGCGGCGGTCTCAATCTGCTGCCGTGGCCGAAGGTCGACTTCGCCAAGTTCGGCGAGATCGAGGTCCAGGAACTGGGCCGCATCCAGAAGATCTCGGCGGCCAACCTCGCACGCAACTGGGCGATGATCCCGCACGTCACGCAGCACGACGATGCCGACATCACCGATCTCGAAGCGCTGCGCGTGCAGCTCAACAAGGAGAACGAGAAGGCCGGCGTCAAGCTGACCATGCTCGCCTTCCTGATCAAGGCCTCGGTTGCGGTGCTCAAGCAGTACCCGCGCTTCAACAGCTCGCTCGACGCGTCCGGCGAGAACCTGACGCTGAAGAAGTACTTCCACATCGGCTTCGCCGCCGACACGCCGAACGGTCTGGTCGTTCCGGTGATCCGCGACGCCGACAAGAAGGGCGTCATGGAGATCTCGCAGGAGATGTCCGCGCTGGCGAAGAAGGCGCGCGACGGCAAGCTCGGCCCGGCCGACATGCAGGGCGGCTGCTTCTCGATCAGCTCGCTCGGCGGCATCGGCGGCACCAGCTTCACCCCGATCGTCAACGCACCGGAAGTCGCGATCCTCGGCGTGTCGAAGTCGGCGATGAAGCCGGTCTGGGACGGCAAGGCCTTCCAGCCGCGCCTGACCCTGCCGCTGTCGCTGTCCTACGACCACCGCGTCATCGACGGCGCCGCGGCCGCGCGCTTCACCGCGACGCTGGCGCAGCTGCTCGGCGACATGCGCCGGGTGCTGCTGTAAGCGGCCCGGGCCCGGCATGAGCGACACGTCCACGCGCGAGCGGGCGCGACTGACGTTGCGCCATGCCGGCATCGCCGACATCCCGGCGATCGTCGCGCTCAGCGATCGCATCTACGGCCACGAGAACGGCTACACCGCCGAGATGCTCAACGGCCAGATCGCCCAGTTCCCGCAGGGCGTGTTCGTCGCGTACTACGACGATGTGGCGGTCGGCTACTGCGCGACCTTCCGCATCGACGAGCGCGCGGCGATGGCGCCGCATCGCTGGCAGGAGATCTCCGGCGGCGGCTACGCGTCGCGACATCTGTCGACGGGCGACTGGCTCTACGGCATGGAGGTCTGCGTCGATCCGGCGCATCGCGGCCTGCGCATCGGCCGGCGCATGTACGAGCTGCGCAAGCGGCTGTGCCAGGACCTGGGCCTGAAGGGCATCGTGTTCGGCGGACGCCTGCCGGGCTTCTCGCGCCGCGCGCGCCGGTACCAGGGCGACGTGCGCGCCTACGTCGCCGACGTGGTCGCCGGACGGGTGCGCGATCGCGCGCTGAGTTTCCAGCTGCGCAACGGTTTCGAACTGATCGGCGTGCTGCCCGGCTACCTGCCGCAGGATCTCGAATCAGCCGGCTACGCCGCGCATCTGCTCTGGCGCAATCCCAAGATCGATGCGAACGCGCCGACGCGCGGCACGCAGCGCCCGCTGCCCGATTCGGTGCGCGTGGCGACCGTGCAGTACCAGCAGCGCCGCGTCGCGTCGTTCGAGGAATTCGCCACGCAGGTGGAGTACTTCGTCGACATCGCCGCCGACTATCGTGCCGATTTCGTCGTGTTCCCCGAGCTGTTCACGCTGCAGCTGCTGTCGGTCGAGAACAAGCCGCTGTCGCCGGTCGATTCGCTGCTGGCGCTGACCGGCTACACCGAGCGGTTCGCGCAGCTGCTGTGCGAACTGGCGGTGCGCCACAACATCAACATCATCGGCGGCTCGCATCCCACGCGGACCAGCGACGGTGAAGACGGCAAGGTGCGCAACATCTGCTACGTCGCCCTGCGCGACGGCTCGCTGCACACGCGCGACAAGCTGCATCCCACGCCCAACGAGCGCACCTGGTGGGGCATCGGCGGCGGCGACAGTGCGCAGGCGATCATGACCGACTGCGGGCCGATCGGCGTCATGATCTGCTACGACAGCGAGTTCCCCGAACTCGGCCGGCATCTGGTCGACCAGGGCGCGATGATCCTGTTCGTGCCGTTCTGTACCGACACCCGCGAAGGCTATCTGCGCGTGCGCTACTGCTCGCAGGCGCGCGCGGTCGAGAACCAGTGCTACGTCGTGCTGTCGGGCAATGTCGGCAACCTGCCGGGCGTCAACAACTTCGACATCCAGTACGCGCAGAGCTGCATTCTGACGCCCTGCGATTTCCCGTTCGCGCGCGACGGCGTCGCCGCCGACACCACGCCGAACGTCGAGCAGGTCGCGTTCGCCGATCTGCGCCTCAACGATCTCATCGTCGCCCGCAACGACGGCACCGTGCAGAACCTCAACGACCGCCGCCACGATCTCTACGCGCTGACCTGGGCCCGTCGCCCGGCGTCGCGCATGGCGGTGGCAGACCCCACGCAACAGACCCCGGAGAATTCCTGATGGCCAATACCCTCGAAGTCAAAGTGCCCGATATCGGCGGCTACGACGACGTCCCGGTGATCGAGGTGCTGGTCGCCGTCGGCGAGACCGTCGCCAAGGACCAGAGCCTGGTCACGCTGGAATCGGACAAGGCCACGATGGAAGTGCCGGCCTCGAGCGCGGGCGTCATCAAGGAACTGAAGGTCAAGGTCGGCGATACGCTGTCGGAAGGCAGCGTGGTCGCGGTGATCGAAGTCGAAGGCGAGAGCGATGCGCCTGCCGCCGACACGAAGGCGTCCGCGCCCGAAAAGAAGGACGGCGCGCCGGCGAAAAAGAGCGAAGCGCCCGGCAGCAATCCGCCGGTCGCGCGTTCGCCCGCTGCGCCGGCCGAACCCGAAGCGGTCAAGGCCGCGCCGTCGTCGGGCCGCCAGGCCGATGTCGAATGCCGCATCGTCGTGCTCGGCTCCGGCCCCGGTGGTTACACGGCCGCATTCCGCGCGGCGGATCTCGGTCTCGACACCGTGCTGATCGAGCGTTACGAGACGCTCGGCGGCGTCTGCCTCAACGTCGGCTGCATTCCGTCGAAGGCGCTGCTGCACGCGGCCGAGGTCATCGACCAGGCCAAGCACGCCAGCGACTACGGCGTCGATTTCGGCGCGCCGACGATCGCGCTCGACAAGCTGCGCGGCTACAAGGAAAAGGTCGTCGGCCAGCTGACCAAGGGCCTGACCGGCATGGCCAAGCAGCGCAAGGTGCGCGTGGTCACCGGCGAAGGCCTGTTCGTGTCGCCGAACGAGATCGAAGTCACCGGCAGCGACGGCAAGACCCAGCTCGTGCGTTTCGAGCAGTGCATCATCGCCGCCGGCTCGCAGGCCCTGAAGCTGCCGGGGTTCCCGTGGGACGACCCGCGCGTCATGGATTCGACCGACGCGCTGGAACTTGCGGAAACGCCGAAGAAGCTGCTCGTCGTCGGCGGCGGCATCATCGGTCTGGAGATGGCGACGGTCTATCACGCGCTCGGCTCGGAAGTGACCGTCGTGGAACTCGCCGACCAGCTGATGCCCGGCGCCGACAAGGATCTGGTCAAGCCGCTCGTCGATCGTCTGAAGAAGCAGGGCGTGTCCGCGCATCTCAAGACCAAGGTCGTCGAGGCGAAGGCCGCGAAGACCGGCATCGACGTCACGTTCGAAGGCGAAAGCATTCCGGACACGAAGACCTTCGACCGCGTGCTGGTCGCCGTGGGCCGGACGCCGAACGGCGGCAAGATCGCCGCCGACAAGGCCGGCGTGCGCGTGTCGGATCGCGGCTTCATCGCCGTCGATGCGCAGATGCGCACCAACGTGCCGCACATCTTCGCGATCGGCGATCTGGTCGGTCAGCCGATGCTGGCGCACAAGGCCACGCACGAAGGCAAGCTCGCGGCCGAAGTCGCGGCCGGCGAGAAGAAGGAATGGGTGGCGCGGGTGATTCCGTCGGTCGCCTACACCGATCCGGAAATCGCGTGGGTCGGCATCACCGAGACCGAAGCCAAGGCCAAGGGTCTGAAGGTCGGCGTGGGCAAGTTCCCGTGGGCGGCCAGCGGTCGCGCGATCGGCATCGGCCGCACCGAGGGTTTCACCAAGCTGATCTTCGACGAGGCCACGCACCGCATCGTCGGCGCCGGCATCGTCGGCGTGCATGCGGGTGATCTGATCGCCGAAGCCGGTCTGGCGATCGAAATGGGCGCCGAAGTCGCCGACATCGGCCACACCATCCATCCGCATCCCACGCTCAGCGAATCGGTGGCGATGGCGGCGGAAGTGTTCGACGGCACGATCACCGACCTGTACATCCCGAAGAAGAAGTAAGCGCGGGACAGCACGTCCGCGCCAACGAAAAAGCCCCGGCATGCCGGGGCTTTTTCATGTCCACGCGCCTAGGTCCAGGCGCGTGGATCGGTGCCACGAATCAGAAGCGGAACGTCACGCCGGCCATCGGGCCATGGACCTTCAGGTCGCCGGTGACTTCGCCCGAGTACGGGAACGGACCCGCATCGATACCCGACGGTGCACGTGCGGTGCCGCGGTACTGGTCCTTGAGCTTCAGACGGAACCAGTCGTAGCCGACATGGAGGCCGACGCGCTCGCTGACCATGTACTCGACCAGCAGGCCGCCGCGCTCGAAGTGACCTTCCTCGTCGAGGATGTTGCCCCAGGTCGTATCGAGGTACTGCGCTTCCAGGCCCACGGTCCAGCGCTCGGCCGGGGTCCAGGTCAGACGGGTGTGCAGGCCCGGCGAGAAGCCGTCGCGCTCCCAGCCCACGCTCTCGAACTCCGGATCCAGCAGATCGGTACCGGTCGAGGCGCCATTGGCCGTGGCTTCCAGCTTGGCGTAGGTCACGCCGAGGCCCAGGCCCCATTCGAAGCTGTCGTTCTTGACGACCGCGTACTCGTAATTGAGGTTCGCCAGGCGGAACGACAGACGGCCGTCGATGCTGGCGCCCGGGATTTCGATGGCGTCGCCGCCGGGGATGATCGTGCCGGTATCGAGCACGTTGCCGCCGTACTCCCAGGTCTCGTCACGACGGTAATCGTAGAAATTGCCGACCAGTGCCTGACGGTCGCTGATGCGGAAGCCGATCGCGCCACGCGGGCGCCATTCGCGGCCGGTGTCGAAGCTTTCGTTGAAGCCGAAGGTGGCGTCGTCGGTGCCGTCGGTGACGACGCCGTTGCCGGAGAAGCCGAGTTCGGCCTCGGGATTGAACGCGCTCAGGCGCAGGACGAAGCGGTCGTCGCGGCTCTGGGCATGCGCCGGCATGGCGACCACGGCGAGCATCAGGGCGGCGGGCAGGGCGGCGAGAGAAAGCGTGCGGAAACTGAAATGCGGCATCGGAGGGGGCGCCAGTGTGTGGGAACGGGCGCCAATGGTCTTCAAGTTACGGTCTTGTCGACGTGAAGCGATGGCAGGTCGAACAATCTCGGCGCGCCTGTGCCGGGGGATGTCGCGCGAAAGAGGGCGCCCGTTGTGCGCCGCGACATCAAAAAGAAGCCCTGGCGGCGGGCCAGGGCTTCGGTGGCGATCTGCGGACGGAACCGACGAGGAAAGCGCGGCAGATCGTGCACGACAGGTACGACCCGTCGAACGGGCAGGAGTTCCGCATGTCATGCGGGAAAATAATGAATAGGCCTTTGCAGATGCCGTCCTATTGCCGGGACTTCCGCCGGTTGTCGGTCAATGGAGGCCGCTGCTATACTTTTGCGGCTCGAAGAGGCCGTTTCGGCGCCTCGCGACCTTCCAACCACCCGGGATCCTGATGTGTTGACGTCCGTCGCTGTCGGTCGGCGGCTGGCACAGCGCGCAATCGCCTGGCAGGCGGTCGCGATCGCGGTGACGGCGCTGGCCTTTCTCACCAAGGGTGCGGACTGGTCTCTGGCCGCCGTCATCGGAGGTGCGGCGATTGCAGTCGGGGGTTGGCTGTCGAGCGTGATCGCGCTGGGTGGCGGGGTGAATCCTTCAGGCAGCGCGCTGGCGCGTCTGCTTGCGGGTGTGGCACTGAAGTGGGTCGTGGTGGTGGCGGTACTGCTGGTGGGTGTGGGCGCTGCGGGACTTCCGCCGGTGCCGACCCTCAGCGGTGTCGTTGTCGCACTTTTCGCGCAGTTGATCGCGATGGCCTCCGGCCACGCACTGAATCGTTAACAGGCAGGATTCCAGATCTATGGCGGCTGACGCGGAACTCACCCCAACCAGCTACATCCAGCATCACCTGCAGAACCTGACGGTCTCGACGGGTGAGGGCGGTTTCTGGACGCTGCACCTGGACACCTTCATTACCGCGCTGGCGATGGGCGGCCTGATGGTCTTCATGTTCTGGCTGGCCACGCGCAAGGCCACGGCCGGCGTGCCGGGCAAGTGGCAGGCGTTCGTCGAAATCTGTCTCGAGTTCGTCGACAAGCAGGCCCGTGACACCTACCACGGTTCCAGCAAGCTGGTGACGCCGATCGCGATCACCCTGTTCTTCTGGATCCTGCTGATGAATCTGCTGAAGATGATTCCGGCGGACTTCATCGCCAGGCCGCTCGAGCTGCTGGGCGTGGCCTACTGGAAGCCGGTGCCGACCGCCGACGTCAACGCGACGCTGGGCCTGTCGATCAGCGTGTTCTTCCTGACGGTCTTCTTCGCGCTGCGTGCCAAGGGCATCGGCGGCATGTCGAAGGAGTTCCTGTTCGCGCCGTTCGGCAAGTGGATGGTGCCGTTCAACCTGATCCTCAACATCGTCGAGTGGCTGAGCAAGCCGATCTCGCTGGCGATGCGACTGTTCGGCAACATGTTCGGCGGCGAGATCGTCTTCCTGCTGATCTGGGTGCTCGGCGGCGCCGGCATCCTCGGCATGCTGGGCGGCGGCGTGCTGGGCCTGGGCTGGATGCTGTTCCACCTGCTGGTCATTCCGCTGCAGGCTTTCATTTTCATGATGCTGTCGATCGTCTACCTCAGCCTGGCCGAGGACGACCACTGACCGGCGGCATCGCGTCACCCGGTTTCGTTCCACCCCTTCCGTCTCACCCTTCAAGCAATCCGTTCCGGAGAAAACAATGGAAATCGCACTGACCTCGTTCGCCCAGATCCAGGCTTCGACCGTTCTGGCCATCGGCATCATGATCGGCCTGGCCGCGCTGGGCGCAGGTCTGGGTCTGGCCATCATGGCCGGCAAGTTCCTCGAGTCGGCCGCGCGCCAGCCGGAACTGATCCCGGTGCTGCAGGTCCGCATGTTCATCACCGCCGGCCTGATCGACGCCGCGTTCATCATCTCGGTTGCGGTCGGCCTGCTGTTCGCGTTCGCGTCGCCGTTCATCGGCCCGGTCGCTGCGCAGATCGGCGGCTGATCAACGCCCGCCGTTCCGAGGGTGCGGTCGATGCCTCGCGCATGACCGCATCGCCGGATGACAGGGGGCATGTCCGCATGCCCGACCCTTCACGACAGGCAGTCCCAAGACCATGAGCCTCAATCTCACCCTGCTAGCCCAGGCCCTGGCCTTCGCCGCGCTGATCTGGATCATCGCGACCAAGATCTGGCCGCCGCTGCTCAACGCCATCGAAGAGCGCCAGAAGAAGATCGCCGAAGGTCTGGCCGCCGCCGACAACAGCCAGCGTGCGCTGGCGCAGGCGCAGGAAACCGCCAACGAAGAGCTCAAGGCCGCGCGTGCGAAGGCCAACGAGATCATCGAGCAGGCGCATGCCCGCGGAAACCAGCTGGTCGAGGCCGCCAAGGCCGAGGCCGTGACCGAAGGCCTGCGCCAGAAGGCGTTGTTCGATGCCGAACTCCAGGCCTCCGCCACGCGTGCCCGCGAGGATCTGCGTCGTCAGGTCTCGATGCTGGCCGTGACCGGTGCCGAGCGTCTGCTCAAGCGCGAAATCGACGCCAACGCCCACAAGGCGCTGCTCGACGAACTCGCTGCGGAGATCTGAGCCCGATGAGCCAGGCCATGACGATCGCCCGCCCGTACGCCCGTGCCGCATTCGCGATCGCTCGCGACGAAGGCCAGTTCGCGGCCTGGTCCGACGCGCTGGCATTCGCCGCGCGCGTCGCGGCCGATCCGCAGGCGTCCGCGCTGCTCGGACATCCCGCGCTGTCGCATGACGACGCGGTCGCGCTGGTCGCACCCGAAGGCGCCGGCGAAAAGCTTGCCGCGTTCTTCGCGTTGCTGGCCGGCAACGGCCGCCTGTCGGCGCTGCCCGAAATCGCGGGCCAGTTCGATGCGCTGCGCGCCGATGCCGAGCACGTCGTGCTGGCCACGGTGACGTCGGCGGCCGTGCTGCCCGAGACGGAGGTCGAGCAGATCCGCGCGGCGCTCAAGCGCCGCTTCGGTCGCGAGGTGCAGATCGAGACCGCGGTCGACGAACGCCTGATCGGCGGTGCGGTGATCTCGGCCGGCGACGTGGTGATCGACGGCTCGCTCAAGGGCAAGCTCGCCCGCCTGCAGTCCGCGCTGGCGCACTGACACGATTTCTATTGCAACGTCGGCGGCAACGCCGGCACAAGGGAACCCCCGATGGCTACCACGCAACTCAATCCCTCCGAGATCAGCGAGCTGATCAAGTCCCGCATCGAGAAGGTCAAGCTGTCCGCCGAGTCGCGCAACGAAGGCACCGTGACTTCGGTCGCCGACGGCATCGTGCGTCTGCACGGTCTGGCCGACGTGATGCAGGGCGAAATGATCGAACTGCCGAACAACACGTTCGCACTCGCCCTCAACCTCGAGCGCGACTCGGTCGGCGCTGTGGTGCTGGGTGACTACGAGCACCTGCGCGAAGGCGACGTGGCCAAGACCACCGGCCGCATTCTCGAAGTGCCGGTCGGTCCGGAAATGCTGGGCCGCGTCGTCAATGCACTCGGCGAGCCGATCGACGGCAAGGGTCCGATCGACGCCAAGCTCAGCGCGCCGGTCGAGCGCGTCGCCCCGGGCGTGATCTGGCGCAAGTCGGTCGACCAGCCGGTGCAGACCGGCTACAAGTCGGTCGACTCGATGATCCCGATCGGCCGCGGCCAGCGCGAACTGCTCATCGGCGACCGCCAGACCGGCAAGACCGCGATGGCGATCGACGCCGTGATCAACCAGAAGACCACGGGCATCAAGTGCGTGTACGTGGCGATCGGCCAGAAGGCCTCGACCGTTGCCAACATTGTGCGCAAGCTCGAAGAGAACGGCGCGCTCGCGCACACCGTCGTCGTCGCCGCCACCGCGTCCGAATCGGCCGCGATGCAGTACATCAGCGCCTATTCGGGCTGCACGATGGGCGAGTACTTCATGGACCGCGGCGAAGACGCGCTGATCGTGTACGACGATCTGTCCAAGCAGGCCGTCGCCTACCGTCAGATCTCGCTGCTGCTCAAGCGTCCGCCGGGCCGCGAAGCCTATCCGGGCGACGTGTTCTATCTGCACTCCCGTCTGCTCGAGCGCGCCGCGCGCGTGTCCGAGGAATACGTCGAGAAGTTCACCAACGGCGCCGTGACCGGCAAGACCGGTTCGCTGACCGCGCTGCCGATCATCGAAACGCAGGCCGGCGACGTCTCGGCGTTCGTGCCGACCAACGTGATCTCGATCACCGACGGCCAGATCTTCCTGGAAACCGACCTGTTCAACGCCGGCATCCGCCCGGCCGTGAACGCCGGTATCTCGGTGTCGCGCGTCGGTGGGTCGGCGCAGACCAAGATCATCAAGAAGCTCTCGGGCGGCATCCGCATCTCGCTCGCCCAGTACCGTGAGCTGGCGGCGTTCGCGCAGTTCGCTTCGGATCTCGACGAAGCCACCCGCAAGCAGCTCGAGCGCGGTCAGCGCGTCACCGAGCTGATGAAGCAGAAGCAGTACAAGCCGATGTCGATCTCGCACCAGGCGCTGACGATCTACGCCGTCAACGAGGGTTACCTCGACGACGTGCCGGTCGCCAAGCTGCTCGCGTTCGAAGAAGGCCTGCACGCGCACTTCGACAACACCGACGGTGCGCTGGTCGAGAAGATCAACACCACCGGCGCCTGGAACGACGACATCGAAGCGGCGTTCAAGAAGGGCATCGGCGAGTTCAAGCAGACCGGTAGCTGGTAATACGCCCGGGCGGACACCCTCCGCCCGTCGCGACACACCCGGGACAGCCAGGCGGATCACGATCCGCCGCAAGCAGGAAGAAGAGATGGCCGGCGGCAGAGAAATCAAGACCAAGATCAAGAGCGTGCAGAACACCCGCAAGGTGACGCGTGCGCTGGAGATGGTTTCCGCGTCGAAGATCCGCAAGGCGCAGGAGCGCATGAAGGCCTCGCGGCCCTATGCAAACGCGATGAAGCAGCTGATCGGACACCTGGCCCAGGCCAGCTCCGAGTTCCAGCATCCGTATCTGGTAGAGCGCGAGGTCAAGCGGGTCGGTTACATCGTCTGCTCGTCGGACCGGGGTCTGGCCGGCGGCCTGAACAACAACATGTTCCGCAAGCTGCTGGGCGAGATCCGCCAGTGGCAGGACAAGGGCGTGCAGGTCGACGTGGTCACGATCGGCCAGAAGGCGACGGTGTTCTTCCGCCGCTTGAAGGTGGACATGGTCGCCAGCGTCACGCACATCGGCGACACGCCGGAAGTCGAACAGCTCGTCGGCATCATCAAGGTGATGCTCGACGGCTACACCGACGGCCGCGTCGACCGGGTCTTCCTGGCCTACAACCACTTCGTCAACACGATGACCCAGAAGGCCAGCTTCGATCAGCTGCTGCCGCTGCCGGCCGCCGAGACGCAGGTGGTCAAGCACGACTGGGATTACATCTACGAGCCGGACCCCGAATCGGTGCTCGGCCACGTGCTGACGCGTTACATCGAGTCGCTGGTCTACCAGGCGGTGATGGAGAACGTGGCCTCCGAACATGCCGCGCGCATGGTCGCGATGAAGTCCGCGAGCGACAACGCCACCAAGATGATCGACACGCTGAACCTGGTCTACAACAAGGCCCGGCAGGCGGCGATCACCCAGGAAATTTCCGAGATCGTGGGCGGCGCAGCGGCGGTCTGATAAGCGGTGATTCGGGATTGGTAATTGGTGATTCGGAAGGGCAGCGAGCCGCGCTTTCACGAATCACGAATGACGAATCACCAGTCACGAACTCCATCCGGATGGCATCAGCCATCAGAGCAGAACAAGTTAACCGGAGCGACAACATGAGTCAGGGCAAGATCGTTCAGATCATCGGCGCGGTCGTCGACGTCGAATTTCCGCGCAACGAGGTGCCGCGGGTCTACGACGCACTGACGGTCGAAGGCACGGCCGTCACGCTGGAAGTGCAGCAGCAGCTCGGCGACGGCATCGTGCGCGCAATCGCGCTCGGCTCGACCGACGGCCTGAAGCGCAACCTGGTGGCGCAGAACACCGGCCGCGGCATCTCGGTGCCGGTCGGCGTCGGTACGCTGGGCCGCATCATGGACGTGCTCGGCCGTCCGATCGACGAAGCGGGCGATGTCAATGCCACGACCACGTGGGAAATCCATCGCGACGCGCCGAAGTTCGACGAGCAGGCCTCGGGCACCGAACTGCTGGAAACCGGCATCAAGGTCATCGACCTGATGTGTCCCTTCGCCAAGGGCGGCAAGGTCGGCCTGTTCGGCGGCGCCGGCGTCGGCAAGACCGTCAACATGATGGAACTCATCAACAACATCGCCAAGGCGCACAGCGGCCTGTCGGTGTTCGCCGGCGTCGGTGAGCGTACCCGCGAAGGCAACGACTTCTATCACGAGATGATCGAGTCGGGCGTCGTCAACAAGGACAAGCCCGAGGAGTCCAAGGTGGCGATGGTCTACGGCCAGATGAACGAGCCGCCGGGCAACCGCCTGCGCGTCGCGCTGACCGGTCTGACGATGGCCGAGTACTTCCGCGACGAAAAGGACGAACACGGCAACGGCCGCGACGTGCTGTTCTTCGTCGACAACATCTACCGCTACACGCTGGCCGGTACCGAGGTCTCGGCGCTGCTCGGCCGCATGCCGTCGGCCGTGGGCTACCAGCCGACGCTCGCCGAGGAAATGGGCGTGCTGCAGGAGCGCATCACCTCGACCAAGACCGGTTCGATCACCTCGATCCAGGCCGTCTACGTGCCTGCGGACGACCTGACCGATCCGTCGCCGGCGACCACGTTCGCGCATCTGGACTCGACCGTGACCCTGTCGCGTTCGATCGCCTCGCTGGGCATCTATCCGGCGGTCGACCCGCTGGATTCGACCAGCCGCCAGATGGACCCGCTGGTCATCGGTGACGAACACTACGGCACCGCCCAGCGCGTCCAGCAGACCCTGCAGAAGTACAAGGAACTGAAGGACATCATCGCGATCCTGGGCATGGACGAGCTGTCGGAAGAAGACAAGCAGGCCGTGTCGCGCGCGCGCAAGATCGAGCGTTTCTTCAGCCAGCCGTTCCACGTGGCCGAAGTCTTCACCGGCGCGCCGGGCAAGTACGTCTCGCTGAAGGACACGATCCGCGGCTTCAAGGGCATCGTCGACGGCGAATACGACCACCTGCCGGAGCAGGCGTTCTACATGGTCGGCACCATCGACGAAGCCGTCGAGAAGGCCAAGAAGCTCGCGGCCTGATCGCGACAGCACCGAGGAGTTAGTCGATGGCATCCACCATTCGCTGTGACATCGTCAGCGCAGAAGCCGAGATCTTCCACGGCGAGGCGACCATGGTCGTGGCCACCGGCGAGCTCGGCGAGCTCGGCATCGCGCCGCGCCACGCCCCGCTGATCACGCGGCTCAAGCCGGGCAAGGTCGTCGTCACCCAGGCCAACGGCGAGGTGCTCGACTTCGCCATCGGCGGCGGCATCCTCGAGGTGCAGCCGCAGGTCGTGACGATCCTGGCCGACACCGCGATCCGTGCCGACGACATCGACGAGGCCGCGGTGAAGGCGGCCAAGGACGAGGCCGAGCGTCTGCTGGCCGGTCGCGGCGAAGCGATCGATATCGCCGAGGCGCAGCAGAAGCTGGCCGAGGCCGTGGTGCAGCTGCAGGCGCTGGAGCGCCTGCGCAAGAACCTCAAGCACTGATTGCAAGGTTCGAGTGTTCGGCCCGTGGGTTCGGGCATGATTTTCGGAAGCGCCGGCCTTGTGCCGGCGTTTTCGGTTCGGGACAGGACGCGAGGGCGACATGGGTAAGCCAGGATTGGCGATCGGGGAGGCGTCGCGATGGTCACGCCCTGAAGGGCGCTGGGCACTGGCCTGGGCGCTGTTGTGCCTGCCTTGGCTGCTGGGCTTCAAGGTCATTCCGTTCGACGCCGTGCAGCAGTTTTTTCCGGCCGTCAGCTTTTCCGCAGAGCAGGTGCTGCAAGGGCAGTCGCCGTGGTGGAACCCGTATCTATATGGCGGCTATCCGCAGATCGCCGATCCGCAGATGATGACGCTGCAGCCCAGCATGGTGCTGCCGATGCTGCTGGCGCCACAGTCGCTACACCTGTTCACGGTCGTGGTGCTGTTGCACGTACTGGCAGGCGGTTTCGGCGCGCTGCGCCTGGCCAAGCTGCAGGGCATGTCGCCCCAGGCGCAGCTGATGTTCGCGCTCGTCCTGATGTTCGGCGGCGTGGCGGCGGCACGGCTGCAGCACACGCCGATGATCGTCAGTTACAGCCTGCTGCCCTGGTTGTGGCTGGGTCTGCTGCAGCTGTGTCGTCGGGGGCACGCGCGCGATGTGCTGCTCGCAGGCATCGCGGGTGGCCTCATTGCACTGCAACTGACCCAGGTCACCTATTTCATCATCCTGGCCTGTGCGGTCTATTCGATCTGGGCACTGCTGACAGCAGGGGCCCGGCGCGCAGGGATTGCGTGGCGCCTGATTGCGGTCGCGGGTATCGCCGGCGCGCTGAGCGCACCCCAATGGCTCTCTACCCTGGCGTGGCTGGATGAGACCAACCGCAGCGGGCTGCTGCTGGAGGATGCACAGCCCGGCGCGCTGCACTGGCAGTCGTTGGCGACCCTGCTGTCCGGCAACGTGTTCGCACAGGCGCGTGGGGACAGCTGGGCATTCGGTGACATCACCACCGACTATCTCTATGTCGGTGCCGTGCCGCTGATGCTGTGGTTGATGTGGGGCGGCGAGGTGCTGCGGCGCCGACCGCACCCCACGCGCACTGCACTCGCGGTCGTGGTGATCTCGATTCTGGTCGCGCTGGGGAGCGCGACGCCGCTGTTTCCTTGGCTCTTTGGCTGGCTGCCGGGGTTCGACCTGTTCCGTCGTCCGTCGGACGCCCTGTTCCTGTTCGTTCCCGCGGCTGCGTGGCTGGGCGCGCAGGCACTCGATGTCGGCCTGGAGCGTGCGCCATTGCGACCGCATGTCCCGTCGATAGGCACGATTACGCTTCTGCTGGTCGCCACAGTCTGGCTCATCATCCGACAAGGCCGGTTCGATGGCTTCGCCTGGTTGGCGATCAGCCTTGGCATCGGCGTGGTCGCGGTGCAGCTGCTGCGCCGGCATGCGGTGCCTGGGCGCTGGCTTGCCGCCCTCATGCTGTTCGATCTGCTGCTGTTCAATGTCAGCACCGCCTTCAATGCGGGCAGCGCGACCAAGTCCGTACTGACCGCCGATCGCGCCGGTCCCGCCCAGTCCGTCTACGCACTGCTCGCGCCCGAGACGCGCGACGGATTGCCGGAGCGCGCGGTCGTGTTCGGCATCCCCGCGGTGACCAACGGCGCCGCCGTGCATGCGCTGCCACTGGCCAATGGATACAACCCGCTGCTGGCGCGCGACTACGCGGACATGGTCGGCATGCCGAGCGATCCGTTCATCCAACTGCCGGACAAGCCGCCTACATCCTGGGCACCGGATTTCGATGCGCCGCTGTATGGCCTGCTGGGCGTGCGCTGGCTGCTGGCCCAGCAGCCGTTTCCCGGTGCGCAGGTGCAAGGGGAGTCGTTGCATGTCATCCGGCGCGACGACGTGCTACCGCGCGTGTTGAATCCTCGCGCCATCGCGCGGCACCCCGGACGTTTTCCGCCGGCTGCCGCGTTCAACCAGACCGATTTCCGCACGACGTTGTGGCTGCCCGAGCAGACCCATGCCGGCTGCAGCGACACCGATGCTGGCGAGGCGCGCGTGATGGAGATGATGTATCGGCCCGGTCGTGTGCGTCTGCGGGTGGAGGCGGACGCCCCGGCATGGGTGGTCGTCAACGAGTTGACCGCCAGCGGTTGGGCGGCGACGCGCGATGGACAGCCGATCGCGCTGCTGCGCGGAAATGGTCTGTTCCAGGCCTTGTGCGTGCCTGCCGGGACTCACGTCGTCGAGCTTCGCTACAGCCCTTTGCAGCTGTGGCGCGAGGGGCTGGCACAACGACTGCGAGCTGCGGACGGCGTCTAGGACGCGGTGATCGGGCTCAAACTGGAAGGCGCCGACGGGGCGTGACCGGTCAGCGCCGATAGGCGCAAAAGCATCAGGCCAAGCGGGCTCTATCGCGGGACATACCGGGCCCCGACGCTAGCGCCGGTACACCCAGTACCGGGACAAGACGAAACCGGCGACGCCCAGCGCGATCTCCACCAGCGGCTTCGCCAGCCATGCCCAGTGCCGGCCCAGGTAGTCGTCGATATGGCCGATCGCCCAGGTGCTGAGGACGGTGGTCAGGATCCACATCACGCCGAAGCGGCGGAGCTGCGCGGCCCCCAGCACGTGCTTTTCGCCCGTGAACGTGAAACGGCCGTTCAACCAGAAGCCGAGCAGCGCACCACACACGCGTCCCGCGACGTTCGCATGCCGGATGGGAATGCCGGACTGGCTCAGCACCACCATGACCGTCCAGTCGAGCAGCCATTGCAGGCCGCCGACGATCAGGTAAGTGCCGCTTTCCCGCTTGAGGCCCATTTCAGTCGTTCCGGATGCGTGGCATCGAGGCGGTGTCGTATAGCGCAGGCGCGTGCCGGCGTCGAGCGGGTGTTGATGTCCGCCGTTTCGTAGCCCGCTTCAGCAACGCTGCTGACAGGTCGGGTCACAGTGCGGCACGGCGTGCAAACGTATCGAGACGGACAAGGCCGTGTTCCGTCGACGCCTCGTGTCGGAGCCGTCCATTATCATCCACCCCCCAGCCCAACTGCCGACCCGCCATGACCGCTCCGCTGCACGTCGTGATCCTTGCCGCTGGCGAGGGCAAGCGCATGAAGTCCTCGCTGCCGAAAGTGCTGCAGCGGATCGCGGGGCGGCCGATGCTGTGGCACGTCGTCGAGGCCGCGCGGGCGCTGTCGCCGGCGGGCATCCACATCGTCCATGGCCATGGTGGCGACCAGGTGCTGTCGGCGTTCGCCGATGCCGGCGATCTCGCCTGGGCCGAGCAGACCGAACGCCTCGGGACCGGGCATGCCGTGCGTCAGGCGATGCCCGGCGTACCCGATGGCGCCCAGGTGCTGGTGCTCTACGGCGACGTGCCGCTGATGCGTGCGGAGACATTGCGCCGTCTGGTCTCGGTCGAAGGCCGGCTGGCGGTGCTGGCGGCGCAGCTCGAGGATCCGACCGGCTACGGGCGCATCGTGCGCGATCCCGAGGGTCATGTCGGCGCGATCGTCGAACACAAGGACGCCAGCGACGAGCAGCGGCGCATCGCCATCGTCAACACCGGCATCCTCGCCGCTGAAGCGACCGCATTGAAGGGCTGGCTGGAGCGCCTCTCGTCCGACAATGCGCAGGGCGAGTACTACCTGACCGACATCTTCGCGATGGCCGCCGACGAGTACAGCGCCGCGCAGATCGTGATGGTCGACGATCCGCTGGAAGCCGAGGGCGCCAACGATCCCTGGCAGCTCGCCCAGATCGAACGCGCCTGGCAGCTGCGCGCGGTGCGTGCGCTGTGCGTCGACGGTGCGCGGTTCGCCGATCCGGCGCGGATCGACATCCGCGGCGACGTGCAGGTCGGCACGGATGTCGAGATCGATGTCGATGTCGTGTTCGAAG
The DNA here is from genome assembly GCF_057656615.1 of Luteimonas sp. Soil_C_5. Taxonomy (NCBI): domain Bacteria; kingdom Pseudomonadati; phylum Pseudomonadota; class Gammaproteobacteria; order Lysobacterales; family Lysobacteraceae; genus Luteimonas; species Luteimonas sp. Soil_C_5. The sequence goes on along the minus strand of NZ_JBDGKA010000006.1, from coordinate 11,636 downwards.
GACATGTGGAACTGGGCGACGGCGTGCGCGTCGGCCCGTTCTGCAGGTTGCGCAATGTGCGCCTGGGCGCCGGCACCGAGGTGCGCGCGCACTGTGACCTCGAGGGCGCGGTGACCGAGGGCGCGGTGACGATCGGGCCGTTCGCGCGCCTGCGTCCGGGCACCGTGCTCGCCGATGGCGTGCACATCGGCAACTTCGTCGAAACCAAGAACACCACGATCGGCGTCGGCAGCAAGGCCAACCACCTCACGTATCTCGGCGATGCCGAGGTCGGCGCCGGCAGCAACATCGGCGCCGGCACGATCACATGCAACTACGACGGGGTGAACAAGTCGAAGACGGTGATCGGCGACCGCGCCTTCATCGGCTCGAACGCCGCGCTGGTCGCGCCGGTGCGGATCGGCCACGACGCGATGACGGCGGCAGGCTCGGTGATCACTGCCGAAGTGCCGGACGGCAAACTGGCGGTCGCGCGTGCGCGTCAGACCATCGTCGACGGGTGGCAGCGGCCGAAGAAGCGCTGAGATTCATTCCACGCGCTGGTAGCGATCCGCCGCCGGCGACCAGCGGTAGAGATCGCCGCCGCGACCACCGCGATCGCGCAGGCGCAGGTCCTGATACCCGCGATGTGCGCGCGGTTCGACGATGAGTACGCCGGCCCATTCTTCGATGTCGTGCTCGCGGGTACCGTCGTCGTTCCAGCTGCCTGCGATGTCGCGATACATCGAAATCGCCGCGCCGAACACCTGCTTCAAGGTGTCGCCGCGCAACTCGAACAGATACAGCGCCGAATAGAATGCGCCGCCGCCGGCGTAGCCTTCCGACCAGCCGCCACGCAGGCCCAGCGCGGGTGCTCCATTCGAAAGGCGATAGGCGGCGAGGTCGAGGCGTTCCCAACGTTCGGGGATTGCGGCTGCGCCGGCCTCTTCCATCCGCAGTGGTTGCTCGCCACCCCAGGACAGCAGCGGCCATGCGATACCGTCGTCGAGGCGCAGACGCGCGATCAGCCGCGCATCGCCTGCATCACTGACACGCAACACACCGAGTACCTGCGCGGTATCCCCGGTCTCGCAACTCGGCTCCGCGGGCGCGCTGCGCGGGGCATCGTCGCGATAGCAGGCGAGTGCGACCACATGACCGGGATGCTCCGCCCAGCGTCGCGCGCCGAGCAGCACGATGCGGTCGTCTGCGACATCGGGTACCAGCAGCCGACGCAGCGTCCCGGCACCGAGGCCGGCGAGCTCTCGGGTGCCGAGATGATCGGGCGCCGGGCGATCTTCCATCTGTTCGACCCAGACGGCCTTTGCCTCCGGACTCTTCAGCAGGCCGGGCACCGCGTCGAGACTCTTCGCGCGTTGCGCGAATGCGGGTGCAGTCGCCAGACACAGCAGAAGCAGCGCGAGCGTGCGGAGTCGGAATCGCATCGGGAATCGTCGCGGAACGGGCCTTCGATTCTGCCCGAACGTGGCGCCTGAGACCGGGATGCGGATCAGTCCGGCAACACCAGCGACACGCAGAGTCCACCGCCCTCGCGGTTGAGCAGGGCGATGCGGCCGCCGTGCGCTTCGGCGATCTCGCGCGCGAGCGCCAGGCCGAGTCCCGTGCCGTTGCGCTTGGTCGAATAGAACGGCAACAGCGCGTTCGCGAGCACCGCCTCGTTCATGCCGGGACCGCGGTCGAGCACGTCGATCCGCCAGCCATCCGCGGCACGTCGCAGTCCGATCGCGACCGCATCGGGATCGCCATCGGCCTCGTGCGCATTGCGCAGCAGGTTCAACAGCGCCTGTTCGACCTGGGCGGCATCGAAGGACGCGGTGAACGCATCGTCGATCGGACCCGCATCCACGAACGTCACCTGTGAACGCAGCTGGTCGAGAAACGCACGCCAGCGGATCGGTTCGCGACGCGGCGACGGCAGCTTGGCGAAATGCGCGTAGCCGCGGATGAAGCCTTCCAGATGCCGCGCGCGTTCCTCGATCGTACGCAGCGCATCCGGCAAACGTTCGGTCTGGCCGCGACGCAGCAGTTCTGCACCCGAGTGCGCGAGCGAGGCGATCGGCGCGAGCGAGTTGTTGAGTTCGTGGCTGATGACGCGGATGACCTTCTTCCAGGTCTGCACTTCCTGGCGACGCAGTTCGGTCGTCATCTGCCGCAGCAGCAGCAGTTCGTGGCGGCGGCCGTTCAAGCGGAAATGCCGGCGCGAGAGGTGATGGATCTCTTCGGTCTCGCCGTCGCCGATGGTGAACAGTCCATCGCCGCCGCGGGCGAATGCATCGGCGAGCGCGGGCGGCGCATCGGCGAGCAGGGCGGAGAACACCTGGCCTTCCAACTTGCGACCACCACCAAGCGCACGGCGTGCGGCGAGGTTGGCATGCACCACGCGGTCGCCGGGATCGAGCAGCAACATCGCGACCGGCGTGTTCTGCACCATCGTGTCGAGCAGCAGTTCGCGCTGGACCAGCGACAGGCGCTGCGCGCGCAGGGTCTCGCCGAGTTCGTTGTGCGCGGCGACGAGGTCGCCCAGCGCACCGCGGCCCTGCCACGTCACGCCGAAGCCGTAGTCGCTGTCGCGGTAGCTCGCGACGGTACCGGCGAGCGCGCGGAACAATGCATGCGAAGGTGCGAATGCACGCTGCAGCGACCAGGCCAGCGACGGCAGCGCGCACAGCGTGGCGGCGGCGACTGCGACCCACGGCGACAACCAGCGCAGCAGCAACACCGCGCATCCCGCGCCCAGCGCGACATGCACCAGCGCGATCGCGATGACCACAGCCGTCAACGGCAGTCGCTGTTGCGAGCGCATGTCAGTCGCGACGGATGCCGAGGCGGTCGAGGCGCCGGTACAGCGCCTGCCGCGACAGCCCGAGTTCGCTGGCGGCCTGCGCCAGCACACCGCCACTGCGCGCGAGTGCGGCTTCGATCTCGGCGCGGTCCGGTTCGTAAGCGTCGACGTCGACTGCCGCCACCGCTGCGGCCGGCAGCGCGAGATCGGGCGCGTCGATGTGCGCCTCGCGCGCCAGCAGTTCGGCGCGCTGGATCACATTGCGCAGTTCGCGCACGTTGCCCGGCCACCCGTGTTGCAGCAGGGCGCGTTCGGCGCCGGCCGACAGCGGCTTGCGACCGTCGAGGAAGTGTCGGGCCAGGGGCAGGATGTCGCGCGGACGCTGCGCCAGTGGCGGTAGCCGCAGCTCGATGCCGTTGAGGCGGTAGTACAGATCTTCGCGGAACCGGCCGTCGGCGATCATCGCCGGCAGGTCGGCATTGGTCGCGCTGAGCACGCGCACCGACACGCTGCGCTCGCGATTACTGCCGAGCCGTTCGAAACGTCCGGTCTCGAGCACGCGCAGGAGCTTGACCTGTCCCGCGGGCGGCAGTGTGCCGACTTCGTCGAGGAACAGCGTGCCGCCATCGGCCGCTTCGAACTTGCCCTCGCGCGCCCGCGTCGCACCGGTGTAGGCGCCGGCCTCGGCGCCGAACAGTTCCGCTTCGACAAGATCATTGGGCAGCGCGCCGCAGTTGACCGCGACGAATGGGCCGCTGCGCACATTCGAATTCGCGTGCAGGATCTCGGCGTACTTTTCCTTGCCGCTGCCGTTGGGGCCGGTGATCAGCACCGGCAGCATCGAGGCGCTGATCTGCAGGGCCAGTGACAGCGTGGTCTCGCTGGCCGGGTCGTCCCAGACCAGCCCGCGCAGGTCGCGACCCTGCGCAAGTGCGTCGCGTCGGCGACGATCGTCGCGCGTGCGTGCATCCAGTGCCCGACGCGTCGCGGACAGTTCCAGCAGGGTGTTCACGGTGGCCAGCAGCTTCCCGTCGTCCCAGGGCTTGCCGAGGTAATCGGCTGCGCCCGAGCGGATCAGTTCGACCGCCGATTCCAGACGCGTCCACGCGGTCAGCAGCACCACCGGCAGGTCGGGATCGAAGCGCCGGATCGCATGGAACAGGGCGATGCCCTCGTCGCCGGACGTGGTGTCGGCGTGGAAGTTCATGTCCTGCACGACCAGATCGATGCCGCCCGCCTGCAGGCGGGCAATGCCGGCCTCCGGCGTCGCCGCGTGTTCGCTGGCGATGTCGTGCAACGAGAACAGCACCTCCAGCGCGGTGGCGACGGCGGCGTTGTCGTCGATGACGAGAATCGTGGGCATCAGGCGTTGGACATCCGGTAGGAACGTGTGGGATCGACAGGCATGGTCGTCGCCGGCTGCACTGGACGCAACCGGCGACAGAACGGCGAGCGCAATCAGATGCTGCGCGTCGCCACGGCCGGCGGCACCGAGGCCGCACGCCTGGCCGGCCAGTACACGGCGATCTGCCCGAGCAGCCACAAGGCCACGGCGCCGATCGGCAGGTACATCAGCGGCAGACGGCCCAGTTCGTAGCGCGACATCAGCAGCTGGTTGAGGCCGTAGGCCAGCAGCATGCCGAGCACGATGCCGATCGTGGCGAGCAGAAAGTTCTCGACCTGGAAGTAGCGCAGGATCTGCCCGCGCGTCGCACCGAGCGCGCGGCGGATGCCGATCTGCTTGTTGCGCTGCTGCACCCAGAAGCTGGCCAGGCCGACGATGCCGAGCGCGGTGACGACGAGCAGCGCGATGCACACCATGACCAGCAGCATCGCCATCGCGCGGTCCTCGCGGTAGTACTTCTCGCGCAGTTCGCTGAGCAGGTTGCTGTTGACGGTGACGCGATTGGGATCGATCTGCTTCAGCGCGGCTTCCGCGGCCGCCAGCACCTCACGTCGCTGCGACGGATCGGTGCGCAGCAGATAATTGAGATTGGGCGATGCAACGCGCACCGGCATCAGCATCGTCGCGTTGCCCGGCCCCGAACCGTCGTTGGGCCGTGCCAGCGTCTCCACCACGCCCACGATCGGCATCGGCGCGTTGCCCCAGCTGTAGATGTGCTCACCGACGGCGTCCTGCCCTGGAAACAGAGACGTTGCCATCGCCTGGTTGATGATCACTGCCGGCACCTTCGCGTCGTCGCCTCCGGCGTCGAATGTGGCCATGTCCACGTACTCGTCGGCGTTGAACTTGCGCCCCGCCACCAGACGCAGCCCCATGGTGTCGAACAGATCCTCGCTGCCCATGTAGGGCGACGAGACGAGGGTGTTGTCCACCTGGTCGGCCTTGAGCCGCACGCCGCTGGTCGAGCTGCTGTTGCCGTAGGGAATCTGCGTGGCGCTGGCCACGTGCCTCACCCCGGGAATCGCACGCAGCGCGGCCAGGTCCCGCGCTACGAACGCGTCGAGGTCGGCGTCGCCATCGGTGTTCACGGTCGGCATCTGGAGATGCACGATCTCGTCCTCGGCTGCGCCGCTGGGCCGGGACATGTGGTCGATACGACGATCGATGAGATAGATCGCATTGCAGATGATCGCGCAGGCCAGCGCGATCTCGACAACGATCAGCGTTGCCGCGGTCTTGTGCCGGCGCAGCGTCGAGAGGATGGGGCGGATGTCCATGGAGTCTCCGGTGTCTGCCGTCATGTCCGCGCAGGCGGGGTGACGGTGACGGGGTGTGGGATTCAGATCGGTTCGACGACGCGGGTCACTGCGACTTGAGCTGGATTGCCGGCGTGACCTGCATGGCGCGCCAGGCAGGCAGCAGGCCGGCGAGCAGGCTGGCGGTGACCGACAGGCCGAACGTCAGCAGCAGCATCGAGGCATCGAGCCTGACAAGTTCCGCGTAGGTACTCGGGTTCTGGCGCACGGCCCACAGGCCGAGCAGTGCCAGCCCCAGCCCGCAGATGCCGCCCGCCACACCGATCGCACCCGCCTCGACCAGAACCTGCGCGAAGATCGCCCGGCGGGATGCGCCCAGCGCCCGGCGAACACCGATCTCCGACGCGCGCCGCAGGCTCTTCGCCAGCAACAGACCGACGGTATTGACCAGGCAGACCAGCAGGAACCCCAGTGCCAGCCACACCTGCAGGCGCACGTCGCTCGGCACGACCTGGGCATGGTCCAGATGCGCGCGCACGTCGCGCAGACGCACGTTGACCGGGCGCTCGAAGCGACCCGCCGTGCGCTGCTGCTCGGAGTAGGACTCCAGGTAATCGCGGTAGGCGGCTGCATCGCCGGGCGATTCCAGTTCCACCCAGTACTGCAGCCACGAGCAAGGTGCATTGAGCGCATTGGAATCGATGCCGTTCGAATCACCCCAGCAACTCATGCTGCCCATGCGCGCGAGCTTGGTGTCTATCGCCGCCGAGAAGGGCACGAACACCGATTCCAGCGACTCGAAACCATCGAGGTTCAGGTCCCAGAACCGCGGCGTCGGCCGCCATGGGGCGAGCACGCCGATCACGCGGAATGCGCTGCCGCTCATGCGCAAGGTTTTACCGGTGCTGTCGCCACCGCCGAACACGGTCTGGTTGGTCTCCTCGGAGATCACCACCACGCGCGCGCCTGCGGCGTCGTCTTCCTTCGTCCAGCCGCGTCCGTAGGCCATCGGCGCGTCGAACATGTCGAAGAACTCCGACGAGCTGTAGCGCGCATCGGTGAAGAACGGGGCACGCGCGCCGTCCGGCTCGATCGCGACGAAGCCGCCGGTCATGAATGCCTGGCGCTTGCCGCGTGCCTCGCGCAGCAGGGTCTCCGAATCGAAGCGCGTCATGTTGCGGCTCGGCTCGCTGTCGGCGACGTAGCCGTGCATGCTTTCGGGGTCGAGTTGCACGTTGAACAGGCGATCGCTCTTCTCGGGAATCGGATCGCCCGACAGCACATGGAACACCGTCAGCGTGGTCATGCTGGCGCCGATGCCCAGCGCGATCGCCACCACCATCAGCGCGGTGAGCACCTTGCTGTTGCGGAAGCTGCGCAGCGCGAGCTGCAGGTAGTAACCGAACATGCCGGGTCTCCTCAGGCGTCTGCGGGAACGCGCGACGCGGCCGCCGGCGAAGGCGCGGCGTGCAGCGCCTGCAGATCGGTCGCCATGCCGTCGACGATGTGCACGTTGCGGTGCGCGCGCGCCGCCAGTTCCGGATCGTGCGTGACCATCACGATCGTGGTGCCGCGTGCGTTGATGTCCTCGAGCAACTCGAGCACGCTGCGCGCCATCTGCGAATCGAGGTTGCCCGTGGGTTCGTCGGCGAGCAGCAGGCGCGGGCTGCCGGCGAGCGCGCGGGCGATCGCCACGCGCTGCTGCTGGCCACCCGACAGTTCGGCCGGGTAGTGCTTCATGCGCGAGCCCAGGCCGACCAGCGACAGCGATTCTTCGATGCGAAGCTTGCGATCGGCAGCCGCCATGCCGCGATAGCGCAGCGGTACGTCGACGTTGTCGAACAGATTGAGATCGGGGATCAGGTTGAAGCCCTGGAAGATGAAGCCGATCTTTTCGTTGCGCAGCTTCGAGCGCGCATCGTCATTGAGTCCGCGTACCTCGACACCGTCGATCCGGTACTCGCCACCGGTGAAGGTTTCCAGCAGGCCGGCGATATTGAGGAAGGTCGTCTTGCCCGAACCCGACGGTCCGGTGACGGCGACGAACTCGCCCTCGGCGACGTGCAGGTCGAGCGAGCGCAAGGCATGGGTTTCGACGAGTTCGGTGCGGTAGACCTTGGCGACCTGGCGCATGTCGAGCATGGGAATGTGTCCTGTGACGTGAACTGGAAAGAAGGAGGCGTGGCGATCAGCGGACGCGGAACAGGGTCGGCAGGCCGCGGTCGACGGTGCGCCGGCGGGCGCGTGCGAACGCGGGCATGCGCGCGCCGGATGACATGTTGGTGGGAATGCCGGCCTCGAATGCGGACGACAGCCGGCGCGGCACGGCGCTGGCGAGTTCGTCGGCGGTCCAGGCGACGGGAAACGGGCAATCGATGCGTGTGTGCATGATCAGAGTCCGGAGATGCGGATGCGGTCCGCGTTGTCGAAGAGATCGGTGCCGGCGACGACGACGCGTTCGCCCGGCTGCAGGCCCTCGACGATCTCCACCGCCGACAGGCTGCTGGCGCCGGCCGTGATCGGCCTGCGCACCGCCGTGTTGCCATCCATCACGTACGCCGCGCTACCGCCTTCCTGATCGAGGAAGGGCCCGCGCGCGACCATCAGCACGTCCTTGCGGGTGTCGAGCAGGATGCGCGCGGTCAGGCGCTGGCTCTGGCGCAGACCCGGCGGCTGGCTGTTTTCGTCGAAGCGCAGGCGCGCGACGACTTCACCATTGACGACCTCGGGCGAGACCGCCGAGACCTTCGCCGGATACGTCGTGCCGACGCTGCGCAGTTCGGCCGGCATGCCGATTTCGAGATCGCGCGCGAAGTTTTCCGGCACCTTGATCTCGACCTCGAACACCGACAGATCGACGACCGACAGCACCGGTGCGTTCGCGGCGACGTTGCTGCTCTGCACCGCCTGCACCTGGCCGACGATGCCGTCGAAGGGGGCGCGCAAGGTCAGCGCGTCGACCTGGCGGCGCACCTCCATCACCACACTGCGCTGGCGCTCGGCGACGAGTTGCTTGTTGCGCGTGTCCAGCCCCGCGCCGCGACCCTGCAGGCCGAGATCCTCGGTCGCCGACGCCACGCCGATTTCGGTCTTCTGCAGCGTGTCCTGCGCGCGTGCGAGATCGACCTGGGCGACCGCGCCGCCTTCGTAGGCGCGCTGATAGCGCTGCAGATCGCGCTCCGCCGCGGTACGGTCGATCTGCGCCTGGTCGAGCACCTTGCGCGCTTCGGCGCGGCGCAACTGCGCATCGAGCCCGGCGCGGCTGGCCTCGGCCTCGTAGCCGGCGAGGGTCGCTTCTTCCTGCGCCAGCTTGCTGCGCAGCTCCGGGCTGTCGATCTCGGCGAGCGCCTGGCCTTGCTCGACGCGATCGCCAGCGACGACTTTCAGGGTGAGCATGCCGCCGGAGATCGCGTACAGGGTGGGACTGTTGGCGGCGATGACCCGGCCCTCGGCCGCGATGTCGCGGACCAGATCGCCGCGGGTGACTTCGGCGAAGCGCAGACGCTGCGCGTCGACGGACTGGGCGCCGGACGCCCAGCCGCTGAGCAACCAGGCGACGGCGCCGATCAGCAGCACGCCCGCGATACCCCCGATCAGCCAGGGACGGCGGCGCGAAGTACCGGTTCGCGCATGGACCGTGTCCTGGCCGGCAGTGTCGCGGATGCCGGCAGGGCGAGGGGAGGGCGTGGAAGCAGGAGAGGACATGCGGACGATCCGTTGCGGTTACATCGGATAAGAGCAGGTTCCGTGCCAATCACAAGTTTATGATTTTTAAGGATAAAAATTGAGAATCCCGGCGTCCGCGCGGTGTCCGGACGTCCGCGCCGGACGCCTGTACGGTTCAAGATGCGGAGCGGGACGCCTCGAGAGGACGCATCTGAAGTGTCCAGCGCCTGGCCTCGCATGACGGGTGGGCACACATAAGGTGGTGTTTAGCCGGTAGCCCCTGCGCTTTCGGCGTCCGTGGTGGCGCATCCTCAATTGGACAGTGAACGATGTCGCGCCATCGGCGTCGCTCGGGCTGCGGGCTCCGTGTCCATCTGGCACAGAAGGGGCAAGTCGGCTGCCCCGGACCGGTCGCCCGGGCGCTGAACATGTGGCGCGTGCGCTGCGGTCCGTCCCGGTGGCACCGCTAGAATGGGCGCTTCAATAGAGAGGAGTTGGCCGGATGTGTGGAATCGTCGGTGCGATCGCGAGTCGTGATGTGGTGCCCGTCCTCGTCGAGGGCCTCAAGCGGCTGGAGTATCGCGGCTACGATTCGGCCGGCATCGCCGTGGTCACCGGGGGGGCGGTCCGCCGAGTACGCCGCACCGGTCGTGTCGCCGAAATGGAATCGGCCGCACGCGCCGATGGCCTGCAGTCCGGGCTCGGCATCGGCCACACCCGCTGGGCCACCCATGGCGGCGTGACCGAAACCAACGCCCACCCGCACATCAGCCACGACAGCCTCGCGCTGGTGCACAACGGCATCATCGAAAACCACGAGGCGCAGCGCGAACGGCTCATCGAACTCGGCTACGTGTTCGAGTCGCAGACCGACACCGAGGTCATCGCGCACCTGATCCACCATCACCAGTCGCAGGGTCTGGATCTGCTGGCCGCGCTGCAGGCGTCGATCAAGACGCTTGAAGGCGCCTACGCGCTGGCCGTGATCGACAAGGGCGACCCGGACCGCATGGTCGTCGCGCGCATGGGTTGCCCCTTGCTGGTGGGCCTGGGCGAGGGCGAGAACTTCGTCGCCTCCGATGTCTCGGCGATTCTGCAGGCGACGCGTCGCGTGATCTTCCTCGAGGAGGGCGACACGGCGGTGTTGACCCGCGAAGACGTGCAGGTCTTCGACGGCGCAGGTGCGGCGATCGTGCGCGACGAACATTTGTCGGATGTCTCGCTGGCGTCGCTGGAGCTCGGCCCTTATCGCCACTTCATGCAGAAGGAGATCCACGAGCAGCCCCGTGCGCTGGCCGACACCATCGAGGCGATCATCGATGCGGCCGCGTTCGAGCCCACGCTGTTCGGCAAGGACGCCGGCGACGTCCTGCGCGAAGTCGAAGGCGTGCAGATCCTCGCCTGCGGCACCAGCTTCTATGCGGGGTCCGTCGCGCGCTACTGGATCGAAGCGATCAGCGGCCTGCCGTGCTCGGTCGAGATCGCCAGTGAGTACCGCTATCGCACCGCGGTCGCCAACCCGAAGCATCTGATCGTCACGATCTCGCAGTCGGGCGAAACACTCGACACGATGGAAGCGCTCAAGTACGCCAAGTCGCTCGGGCATACGCGCACGCTGTCGATCTGCAACGTGCCCGAAAGCGCGATCCCCCGGGCGAGCAGCCTGGTGTTCTACACCCGCGCCGGGGCCGAGATCGGTGTGGCGTCGACAAAGGCGTTCACCACGCAGCTCGTCGGCCTGTTCGCGCTCGCGGTCACGCTGGCCAAGCTCAATGGCCGTCTGGGTGCAGAGCAGGAAGCCGCCTACATCGAGGACCTGCGCCAGTTGCCGGGCAGCGTGCAGCACGCGCTCAACCTGGAACCGCAGATCACCTCCTGGGCGGAGAAGTTCACGCCCAAGCACCATGCTCTGTTCCTGGGGCGCGGCGTGCACTACCCGATCGCGCTGGAAGGGGCGCTCAAGCTCAAGGAGATCTCCTATATCCACGCAGAGGCGTATCCGGCGGGCGAGCTCAAGCACGGACCGCTGGCGCTGGTGGATGCGGAGATGCCCGTGGTCGTGATCGCGCCGAAGGACGCACTACTTGAGAAGGTGAAGTCGAACATGCAGGAAGTGCGGGCGCGTGGCGGCGAGCTGTTCGTCTTCACCGATGCCGACAGCAACTTCAGTGCCTCCGAAGGCGTGCATGTGATCCGCACACCGAGGCATGTCGGCGTGCTGAGCCCGATCGTGCACACCATTCCCGTGCAGCTGCTGGCATATCACACGGCCCTGTCGCGGGGGACCGATGTCGACAAGCCCCGCAATCTGGCCAAGTCGGTTACTGTCGAGTAGAGCCCCTGCGCCTTTTATGATGAACGCGGGGCGCTGTTTAACGGACTCGTACAGAAATTCGTGTCAGCCTCTTTGCAAACCCATTTCATCTATGCATAATTCGCCCCCCGCTTGACGGGCTGCTCTTCGGGGCGGCGGGCCAAGCGGGACGAGAACGACAGCAGCCTTCACGCGGTGTTGACAGACTCGAAA
>NZ_JBDGKA010000005.1:0-263905 GCF_057656615.1 Luteimonas sp. Soil_C_5 | reverse complement strand
CCAAACTCGCTGCGCTCAGACATGGGCTGCTCTTCGGCCCCGACGCCCTGCGATGCTCGGCTCGCTTTACGGCTCGAAAGAGCGAGAGCCAACGGCCACAGCAACAGCAAAAGCGAAGGCAGCAGCAACAACACAGGCGACGTCACCCGCAACGACACCACCCCCGCGCAAATCAAGCGCGCGGCGTCGCCTCCACCATCCGCACGAACCGCTGCAGCACCGCGCGCCCCTCAGGCGCTGCGCGAACAGCAGCCACCAGCGCAACCGGATCCGCACCTTCGCGATACAGCGGCCCCGACCGCGCCCGGATATAGCCGCGCATATGGGTGGCGCTGAACTCGGGATGGAACTGCACGCCCCAGACCCGCGTGCCCCAGCGGAAGGCGTGGTGCGGTTCCAGCGCCGAACGCGCGAGGTTGATGGCGCCCTCGGGCAGGCGCAGCACGCTCTGCAGGTGCGTGGTCTGGGCGAGGAAGGTCGCGGGCGCGGCGGCGAACAGCGGGTCGTCGGTGGCCGCGTCCGTGGTTTCGATCGGATAGGTGCCCATCTCCCGGCCCCGCGGGTTCTCGCCGACCTCGCCGCCGAGGGCATGCGCGATCAGCTGGTGGCCGTAGCAGATGCCGAACAGCGGCACGCCGGCATGCGCGGCATCGCGCAGCCAGGTGGCGCTGCGTTCGCTCCAGTCGGCGCGCTCGGTGACCATCGCGCCGGAGCCGGTGACGATGACGCCGGCGTAGTCGTCGGCATCGGGCAGGGGCGCACCCTGCTCCACGTCGACGACGTCGACATCGCGCTGCGACAGGCCGGCGGCGACGCGGATCCAGTGCGGAAACGTGCCATGGCGGCGCATCGTGGGGACCGGCTGGCCGGTTTCGACGATCAGGAACGGACGGGGCATGCAGGCGGTCGCGACAGGAAGACGCTGCAGCGTAGCGGCTTACAGCCGGTTGCCGGCAATCCGGTCCTCCGGCGCGCCGCTGATCGGAGAGACGGCGCCTGACGCGCGACGTGACCGGCCAGGTGACAACGCGCACGATGCCGATCCAGCGGGGACACCTTTCGTGCAAACGCGCGCCCACGGGAGCCGCCGACACTCACTCGCGCGGCGGCAGCACCGCCATCACTTCCTCCACCGTGGTCACGCCCTGGGCGATCTTCTCGGCGCCGGCCATGCGCAGCGTGCGCAGGCCACCGGCGACCGCGGCGCGGCCGAAGCTGGCGAGGTCCATGTCCGGCTGGATGCTCGCGCGCAGCGCCGGCGTGACCGGCATCAGTTCGTAGATGCCGACGCGGCCGAAATACCCCGTGTTGCGGCATTCCAGGCAGCCGACCGGGCCGCAGGCGGTCGCCGGCGGTGGCAGGTCGCTGTCCGGGCCGAGCAGCGCTCGCCAGCCTTCCGGATCCACGGCCTGCAGCTGCTTGCAGTGCGGGCACAGGGTGCGGATCAGGCGCTGCGCCAGCACGCCGTTGAGGGTGGAGGCGATCAGGTAATGCGGCAGGCCGAGATCGAGCAGGCGGGTGATCGCCGACGGCGCGTCGTTGGTGTGCAGCGTCGACAGCACCAGATGCCCGGTCAGTGAGGCCTGCACCGCCATCTGCGCGGTGTCCAGGTCTCGGATCTCGCCGATCATGATGATGTCGGGATCCTGGCGCAGCAGCGTGCGCACGCCCTGGGCGAAGGTCAGATCGATCGCGTTGTGCACCTGCATCTGGTTGAGTTCGACCGAAACCATTTCGATCGGGTCTTCCACCGTGCACACGTTGACGTCGTCGGAGGCCAGCTTCTTCAGCGTCGAATACAGCGTCGTCGTCTTGCCCGAGCCGGTCGGGCCGGTCACCAGCACGATGCCGTGCGGACGCTGCACCAGATCGCTCCACGCGCTGGCCTCGCCGGCGTCGAAGCCGAGCTGCTCGATCGGCTTGAACGCGGTGTCGGGATCGAAGATGCGCATGACGACCTTCTCGCCGAAGGCGGTCGGCATCGTCGACAGGCGCATCTCGACCTCGCGCCCGCCGGGGGAGCGCGTCTTGATGCGGCCGTCCTGCGGCCGCCGGCGTTCGGCCAGATCCATGCGCCCGAGCACCTTGATGCGGCTGACCGCGGCGTTCATCACCGGCGGCGGCATCTCGAACACCTTGTGCAGCACGCCGTCGATGCGGAAACGCACGCGGCCGACGTCGCGGCGCGGCTCGAGGTGGATGTCGGAGGCGCGCTGTTCGTAGGCGTACTGCAGCAGCCAGTCGACGACGTGGACGACGTGGTGGTCGTCGACGTTGACGTCGCCCGAGCGGCCCAGTTCGACCAGCTGTTCGAACGACGGCGCCTCGGTCGTGCCGTCGCGCATGTCCTTGGCGCCGCGCACCGAGCGCGTGACGCCGAAGAACTCCATCGTGTAGCGGTGCAGATCCAGCGGATTGGTGACGACCAGCTCGATCTCGCGCCGCAGCAGGCGCTGGATGTCGGGCAGCCAGTCGATCGCCATCGGCTCGCTGGTCGCGATGCGCGCACGTGTCGGCGTGACTTCGACCGGCAGGATGCGGTGGCGCCGCGCGTAGGCGTGCGACACCAGATCTGTGACCTCGGCGACGGCGATCTTCGTCGGATCGATGCGCAGGTAGGCCCGGCCGCTCGCGCGTGCCAGCCATTCGGTCAGCGCTTCCAGACCCAGTTCGCTGCCCGGGCGCTGCGCCGACGGCAGCTTGAGATTGGCCAGCAGCACCAGCGGATGCACCGCGTCCAGGCCGCGGGTGGCGCGGCCGCCGATCCGGGCGCGGTCCGCATCCGCCTGTGCCAGCAGCCCGTCGGCGACTAGGCCGTCGATCACCGGTTCCAGCGTGACCCGGCCGGGCGGCAGGCGCGAGGCGGAGGCGAAGGGCGCCCGGGGCATGGCGGACAACAGGGGCGCACGCGGTTCGTTCAAGCCGGGTTCTCCTGGGCGCCGCGACGCGGGGCGCGGCGGGGGACGGGGCGTGGGCCGCTATACTAGCGCGCCGCCGAAGACGCGCTTTTCCGATGACCGGACCGACGTTCCAGGAGCTGATCCAGACGCTCAACGCCTACTGGGCCAAACAGGGCTGCGTGCTGGTACAGCCGCTTGACCTCGAGGTCGGCGCGGGCACCTTCCACCCGGCGACGTTCCTGCGCGCCATCGGCCCCGAGCCGTGGAACGCGGCCTACGTGCAGCCCTGCCGCCGTCCGACCGACGGCCGCTACGGCGACAACCCCAACCGCCTGCAGCGCTACTACCAGTACCAGGTGGCGATGAAGCCGAATCCGGACAACATCGTCGAGCTGTACTTCGACTCGTTGAAGGAACTGGGCATCGATCCGCAGGTGCACGACCTGCGCCTGGTCGAGGACAACTGGGAATCGCCGACGCTCGGCGCCTGGGGTCTGGGCTGGGAAGTCTGGCTCAACGGCATGGAAGTCACCCAGTTCACCTACTTCCAGCAGGCCGGCGGCCTGGAGTGCAAGCCGGTGCTCGGCGAGATCACCTACGGTCTCGAGCGCCTGTGCATGTACCTGCAGAGCGTCGACAACGTGTTCGATATCGTGTGGACGCACGGCCCCGACGGCACGCCGGTGACCTACCGCGACGTCTATCACCAGAACGAAGTCGAGCAGAGCACCTACAACTTCGAACACGCAGACGTCGCCGAACTGTTCCACCGCTTCGACGCCTGCGAGACCGAAGCGCTGAAGCTCGTCGAACTGGGTCTGCCGCTGCCGGCCTACGAGCAGGTCATGAAGGCCAGCCACAGTTTCAACATGCTCGATGCGCGCCGCGCCATCAGCGTGACCGAACGCCAGCGCTACATCCTGCGCGTGCGCACGCTGGCCCAGGCCGTCGCCCGGGCCTATGCCGCGCAGCGCGAGGCGCTGGGCTATCCGGGTCTCAAGCGCGTGGCCGCGGCATGAGCCGCGACGTCCGCTGATTCCGGCATCCGCGCCACGTCGCACGACGGGCGCACGACGTCCGATCCGATGCGCCCCTTTCGCCCACGCCCCCGGCGCAGGCCCCCGTACAGAACCAGGTTGTCGCGATGACTGACATGAAGCCCCTGCTGATCGAACTCGGCACCGAAGAACTGCCGGTCAAGGCCCTGCCCGGCCTTGCCGCGGCGCTCTTCGACGGCGTGCTCGCGGCGCTCGACAAGCGCGGCGTCGCGGTCGACCGCGGCGATGCGAAGCCCCTGTACACGCCGCGCCGGCTTGCCGTGCTGCTGCCGGGCGTCGCCAGCGAGCAGCCCGAGCAGCGCTCGGAAGTACTGGGGCCGTACCTCAACATCGCGCTGGACGCCGACGGTCAGCCGACGAAGGCGCTGCAGGGCTTCGCCGCGAAGGCCGGGATCGACTGGACCCAGCTTGCGAAAACCAGCGACGCCAAGGGCGAGCGTTTCGTGCATCGCGCGGTGACGCCGGGCGCCGCGACGGCGGCGCTGCTGCCGGACGTGCTGCGCGAGGCGATCGCGGCGATGCCGATTCCCAAGCCGATGCGCTGGGGCGCCCACACCTATGCGTTCGCGCGGCCGGTGCACTGGCTGGTGCTGCTGCACGGCGAAACCGTCATCGATGCCGAACTGTTCGGCGTGCGCAGCGGTCGCAGCAGTCGCGGTCATCGCTTCATGCACGACGCTGCGGTCGAGATCGGCGCGCCGGGTGATTACCTCGAGGCGATGCGCAACGCGAAGGTGCTCGTGGACGCCGACGCGCGTCGCGCCCGGATCGTCCAGGAAGTGGAAGGCGTCGCCCGCGCGCTCGGCGGTGACGCGCGCATCGAGCAGGACAACCTCGAGCAGGTGAACTGTCTGGTCGAATGGCCGAAGGCCGTGGCGTGCACGTTCGAGCACGAATTCCTCGCCGTGCCGCAGGAAGCCTTGATCGCGACGATGGAAGCGAACCAGAAGTTCTTCCCCGTGCTGCAGGACGGACGCCTGACCGAACACTTCATCGGCATCGCGAATGTCGAGTCGCGGGATCCGATCGAAGTGGCCAAGGGCTACGAGCGTGTGATCCGTCCGCGCTTCGCCGACGCCAAGTTCTTCTTCGACGAAGACCTCAAGCAGGGCCTGTCGGCAATGAACGACGGCCTGTCGAGCGTGACCTACCAGGCCAAGCTGGGCAGCGTTGCCGACAAGACCGCACGCGTCGCCGCGCTGGCCGCGATCATCGCGCCGCATGTCGGCGTGGATGCCGCACTCGCGAAGCAGGCCGCGCTGCTGTCGAAGGCCGATCTGCAGTCGCGCATGGTCAACGAGTTTCCGGAACTGCAGGGCATCGCCGGTCGCTATTACGCGAAGCAGGACGCGGCGCTGGCCGGTCTGTCCGACGACGATCGCGCGTCGCTGGCGAATGCACTCGACGAAGCCTGGCAGCCGCGGTTTGCCGGCGATGACATCGCCCTGTCGCCGCTGGGCAAGGTGCTGGCGATCGCCGAACGGCTCGACACGCTGGCCGGTGGTTTCGCGGCGGGTCTCAAGCCGACGGGCAACAAGGATGCGTTCGCGCTGCGGCGCAATGCGCTGGGGCTGGCGCGGACCTTGATCGAGAGCGGTTTCGATCTCGACCTGCACGACTTGCTGCGCGCTGCGGGCGAGCGCGTCGGCCCGCTGCCTGCCGGCAAGGACGGCGCGACGACGCACGCCGATGCCGCTGAACTCTACGACTTCATCCTCGACCGCCTGAAGGGCTACTACGCCGACAAGGGCGTCACCGTGCAGCAGTTCAACGCCGTCGCTGCGCTGCAGCCGAAGTCGCTGTACGACCTCGACCGTCGCATCGATGCGATCGGCACCTTCGCGCAGCTGCCGGAAGCCGAGGCTCTCGCCGCGGCCGACAAGCGCATCCGCAACATCCTGCGCAAGGCCGACATCGAGATTCCGGGCATGGTCGACCCGGCGCTGCTGCGCGAGCCGGCCGAGGCCGCGCTGGCCGAAGCCGTGGAAGCGGTGCACGCCGAAACCGGCCACGCACTCGCGCATGGCGACTACGTGTCGGTGCTGACCCATCTGGCGCGGTTGCGGCCGCAGGTCGATGCGTTCTTCGACGGCGTGATGGTCAACGCCGACGAAGCCGCCCTGCGCGCCAATCGTCTCGCCCTGCTCAAGCGCCTGTCCGAGCGGCTGGGCAGCGTAGCCGCGATCGAGCATCTGTCGAGCTGAACGCGTCAGGATGAGGTGCAGCGCGCTTGATGCGCGCTGCGGCAGGCGCGGGCGTGCCCAGAGTTCCGACAGGCCGCCCCACCCTGGACGTCATTCCCGCGCAGGCTGGACGTTCAACAGCAGGACGGCTGGTCATCCAGCGCCTTTTCCGAGAACGCACTCGGCAATCGACGGCGAGATCTCGCGCTCAAAGTCACTGGATTCCCGCCTGCGCGGGAATGACGAGCAGATTTCTCTGAGCCTTCGGAGAACCCGCTTGCGCGCACCCCCGTTAATCGACTCTTGACGCGCCTCCGGTATCCTCCCGCGATGCCTCGCGTTCATGTGTGTCTCGCCGCCGTCGTCCTCTTCGTCTCGTCGGCCGCGGCGTCTGCTGCGCGTGTCGAACGCGTCGACATCGTCGGCCTCGACGAAGAGATGACCGAGAACGTCCGCGTCTCGCTCGCGCTCTACGAATCCATCGGCCGCGACATCTCCGGCCGGCGCATGGGCTACCTGCTGCGCGAGGCCGAGAACCAGACCCGCAAGGCGCTGGAGCCGTTCGGTTACTACTCGCCCACCATCGACGTGCAGCGCAACCGCGAGGAAGGCGCTGCGATTTCGGTGCGCGTGGTCGTCGATCCGGGCCAGCCGGTGCGCGTGCGCAACAGCGATATCGCGATCATCGGCGAAGGTGGCCAGGACCGGTATCTGGCGCGCGACATCGCGCGATTCGTGCCCAGCGAGGGCGCGGTCTTCAGCCATCCCGACTACGAATCCAGCCGCAACAACCTGAGCCGCCGGCTGGCCGAGCGCGGGTATTTCGACGCCGAGTTCGCCTCGCGCCGCGTCGAAGTCACGCGCGCCGACTACGCGGCCGACATCGATGTGGTGTGGACCAGCGGCGACCGCTACAACATGGGCACGACCACGTTCGAGCAGACGCCCGAGCAGATCATCAACGACAGCCTGCTCGAGCGCCTCGTCTACTGGGAAGAAGGCAGCTACTGGCACCAGGGCCGCATCGATCGCCTGCGGTCGTCGCTCGGTCGCCTGGACTACTTCTCCAACATCGACATCGAGGCGCAGGTCGACGAGGCCAACGAAGGCCGCGAGGTGCCGGTCAAGGTCACGCTGACGCCCGCCAAGCGCAGCATCTACACATCGGGCGTGAGCTACGGCACCGACAGTGGCGCCGGTATCCGCCTCGGCGTGGAACGGCGTTACGTCAACATGCGCGGTCACAAGGCGCTTGCGCAGCTGGACTACGCGCAGCGCCGCAAGACGCTGACGCTGCAGTACCGCGTGCCGGCTTTCGCCTGGCTCGACGGCTGGTACACCGCCAGCCTGCAGATGGCGGACGAACAGACCGACTACATCGATTCGCGCCGGGTGGAGCTGGTGGGCAGCCGCAACGGCCAGTACAACGAATTCCTCAACCTCATCGCGTCGATGCACGTGCTGCGCGAGCGTTGGGCCTACGCGCCCGAAGAGGATCCGGACAGCCCGGCCGTCGATGACGACGAGTTCGCCGGCGCGCTGTACCGCTACGCCACGTTCGCCTATCCCTCGCTGCGCGCCGAATACATCGACGTCGACGACCGCCTGTTCCCGACCCGCGGCATCGGCGGCTCGGTGATGCTGCGCGGCGGCGTCGAAGGCGTGGGCTCGGATGCCTCGTTCAGCCAGATCCACCTGCGCACGAGCTGGTTCCGCGGCATCGGCGAGTCCAACCGCCTGATCGTGCGCGGCGAGCTGGGCCACACCTTCACCGACGCACTGGTGGCGATGCCGCCGAGCCTGCGCTTCTACGCCGGCGGCGACCGCAGCATCCGCGGCTACGACTGGCGCGAGGTCGGCCCGCGGATTCCCGCGCGCGACGGTCGCCGTGCATTCGCGACCGGCGCCAAGAACGTGGTCACCGCGAGCGTCGAGTTCGAGCGTTACTTCACCGAGACCATCGGCGCGGCCGTGTTCGTCGACAGCGGCGATGCCTTCGACAGCAGTTCGCCGCAGTGGCGGACCGGCGTGGGCATCGGCGCGCGCTACAAGTCGCCGGTGGGCCCGCTGAAGCTCGACATCGCGCGCGGTCTCGACAACCCCGATTCGTCGTTCACGATCGGCCTGTCGATCGGCGCGGAGTTCTGACATGGCCTTCGGTCGCCACCGCCTGCCCAACGATCTGACCCCCGAAGAGCGCGAGGCGCGCATCGCCGAGCTGCGTGCGCGGCGTCGTGCGCGGGCGCGCACGCTCGCGATCCGCAGCGCCATCGGCATCGCCGCACTGATCCTGCTGCTGGTCATCGTCGTGTGGTGGCTGCTGACCACGTTCGGCGGTCGCGATTTCCTGCTCAACCAGGTCGCCTCGCGCCTGCCCGCCGGCACCGAACTGACCTGGCGCGCGGCCGAAGGTCCGGCCTCGGGCCCGCTCACGATGTACGACGTGCGCTACGTGCAGCGCAGTTGCCCGGACGTCGAAGAACAGCCCGTCGCCTACGGCAATTGCGACGAACCGCGCGTGCTCGTGTTCGAAGCCGAGCGCGTGACGGTGGATCCGGCGGTGATGCCGCTGGTCGGCCGCCGCCTGCGCCTCGACGTGCTCGACATCGACAACGCCGTGCTGTCGATGCCGCCACCGGTCGATACCCCGTTCGAACTGCCGCGCTGGCCCGACTCGCTGCCGCGCATCGATCTGCCGCTGTCGCTGCAGGCCGACACGATCCGCATCGACGGCTTCCGCGTCGAACAGGCGGGCGAGTCGCTGATCGACATCCGCAGCGTGCGTGGCGGCCTCGACGCGCAGCAGGGCGAACTCAATCTCGCGAACGTCGTCGTCGACAGCGACCGCGGCCTGTTCACCGCGCACGGTGTCTACGCACCCGACGACGACTACCGCATGGACGTCACCGCCAGCGCGCTGATGCCCGCGCCACCGGCGCGCACGCGTCCGCGCATCGGTCTGGTCGCGCGTGGCGACCTCTCGCGTCTGGACATCGCCGTCGTCGGCCATGTACCGGAACCGCTGAAGGCTGTGGTGACCCTGCGCGGCCGCGAGAATCCCGGCTGGGCGCTGCGCGCCGACAGCACGCGCCTCGATCCCGCGTTGCTGATGGGCAGCGGCGAACCCGGCACGCCACTGGCGTTCGACATCCGCGCCGATGGCCAGGGCGGCGCCGCCGAACTGCAGGGCACTGCCACGTACGGCGAAGCCGACGCGAATCCGATCCGCGTCGTGCTGCAGCCGTCCAAGGTGACGCTGGAAGACCAGCGCCTCGATCTCGATCCGCTGGTCGTCGACATCTTCGACGGTCGGGTCACGCTGCGCGGTTTCGCCGACGTGACCGAGCCGGGCGATGTGCGCTTCCGCTTCGCGACCAACGCCCGCGGCCTGCAGTTCGGTGCCGATCCCGATGCCGCCGAACCCGCGCCGCCGATCACCGCCGACGCCGATCTCGGCATCGCCGGCAGCACCGCGGCCTGGGCGGCGATCGGCAAGGCCACCGTGGAACGCGACGGCCTGCGCGCGAACGTGGACTTCGACGGCCGCGGCGACGCGGAGCGCATGCGCCTGCAGACCGCGCGCGTGACGATGCCGACCGGCACGCTCGACGCCAGCGGCGACGTCGCGTGGGCGCCGGCGCTGCAGTGGAATCTCGACGCGACGCTGGCTGGTTTCGATCCCGGCTACTTCGCGCGCGACTGGAAGGGTGCGGTCAACGGCACATTCGCGACGACCGGCAACACCCGCGATGACGGCGGCCTGGAAATCGCGGTGGACGCCAGCGATCTGGGCGGCACGCTGCGCGGTCGCCGGCTCGATGGCCGCGCGACGTTCGCGATGCACGGCCCGGCCACCGATGCCGGCGATGCCGGCCGCACCGATTTCGAAGGCGAGGTCGCGCTCTCGCTCGGCGACAGCCGCGTCGATGCGACGGCCACCGTGACCGACCGTCTCGACATCGACGCGACGCTGGCCCCGCTGCAGCTCGCCGATTTCCTGCCCGACACCGGCGGCGTGCTGCGCGGCACCGTGCGCGTGACCGGCGCGCGCACCGCGCCCGACATCGCCGCCGACCTCACCGGCAGCGCACTGCGCTATGGCGACTACGCCGCCGACAGCGCGCGCATCCAGGGCCGCCTGCCGTGGCGTGGCGATACCGGTTCGCTGGATGTCGTGGCCACCGGCGTCAATGCCGGCATCGCCCTCGACGAGGTGCGTCTGGCGGCGCGTGGCGCGATCGAACGGCTCCAGCTCGACGCCAGCGCACGTGGCGAGATCGGCACGGTCGATCTTGCAGGCAATGCGGAAAGCCGCAACGGCAACTGGCAGGGCACGCTCGCCAGCCTGCGCCTCGCCCCGGCGACCGGTGCGAGCTGGGCGCTGCAATCGCCGGCGCAGTTCCGGCAGATCGGCACGCGCTACACGCTGAGCGACAGCTGCTTCGCGTCCAGCGGCGGCGGCTCGCTGTGCGCCAGCGCGGACTGGCCGCGCCAGGGCGTGTCGATCACCGGCACCGGCCTGCCGCTCGCGCTGGCGACGCCCTATCTGCCCGAGCAGGACGGCGGTCGTCCGTTCGTGCTGCGCGGCGAGATCGCGCTCGAAGGCAGCGCGCGTCCGGTCGGCAGCGGATTCGCTGGCAGCGCGAGCATCCGCTCGGCCAGCGGCGGCGTACGCACGTCCGAGCGCGCGCGCAACGATGTGGTGACCTATGACGATTTCGTGCTCGACGCCGAGTTCGACGCGAATCGCCTCAGCGCCACGCTGTCGACGACGCTCAATGAAGTCGGCCGCGTGCAGGCGCAGGTCACCAACGGTTGGGATGCGTATTCGCCGCTGTCGGGCTCGCTGGTCGCCAACGTCGAAGACTTGACCTTCGTCGAACTGTTCTCGCCCGACATCGTCGAGCCGACCGGCCGCCTCACCGCGGACGTCACCATCGGTGGCACGCGTTCCCAGCCCACAATCGGCGGCCAGGCGCGCCTCGCCGATTTCGCGACGGAAATTCCGGCGCTGGCGATCGCGCTCGAGGACGGCAACATCAATCTCGACGCGCTGCCCGACGGCACCGCGCGCATCGCCGGCAGTGTGCGCTCCGGCCAGGGCACGCTGAACATCGGCGGCGGCATCGGCTGGCAGGGCGAAGGCACCCCGGTCGTGCTGACGATCAGCGGCACCGACGTGCTGGTGTCGGACACCAGCGACATGCACATCATCGCCTCGCCCGACCTCACCGTGCGCTACACCGCGCTGCAGCCGCTCAATGTCACCGGCAAGGTGTTCGTGGATGTCGCCCTGCTCGATCTCGAAGGCCTGAGCGAAGGCGTGTCGGCATCGCCCGACGTGGTCGTGCTCGACCCGGTGAATCCGGAAGAAAACGCCACCGCCTCGGCGCTGGAACTCGACCTCACCCTGACCGTCGGCGACAACGTGGGCCTGCGCGGCTTCGGCTTCGACGGCCGCATGAAGGGCGAACTGCGCGTACGCGCGGTGCCGGGTCGCGAGATGACCGGCAACGGCCGACTCGCGGTCGATGGCCGCTACAAGGCCTACGGCCAGGAACTGCGGGTCACGCGCGGCAATCTGGTCTTCAACAACAGTCCGGTCTCCGACCCGATGCTCGACGTGCGTGCCGAGCGCCGCATCGACGCCGAGGACATCACCGCCGGCATCGACGTCAGCGGCCGCGCCTCGGCGCCGAGCGTCAATGTCTGGACCAACCCGTCGAGCGATGCGTCGCAGGCGCTGTCGTATCTCGCTCTCGGACGTTCGGCGTCCAGCCTGACCAGCGACGAAGGCCAGCAGATCGACGCCGCCGCGGCCGCGCTCAACGCCGGCGGCAACCTGGTCGCCGGTCAGCTCGGCAGCAGGATCGGCCTCGACAACGCCGGCATCAGCCAGTCGCGCGCCCTCGGCGGCAGCGTGCTCGGCTTCGGCAAGCAGCTCTCGCCGAAGCTCTACGTCGGCTTCGGCGTGTCGCTGCTCGGCACCGGCCAGGTGCTGACGCTGAAGTACCTGCTGCGCGCGGGCTTCGACGTGGAGATCGAGTCGAGCACGCTGGAGAATCGCGGCTCGGTGAACTGGCGGCACGAGCGCTGAGGCAGACTCCGGCCGTCGAGGCGGCCGGGGCTGTCAGCTGCACTCGTGACTGCGAGACCGGTCACAGATGGGGTGTCAGGATTGTCCCCATCGGCCGGCATCACGACGAAAAGGCGGGCATGATCTGCGGACGCGGTGTTGCACGAATGGAATCGGTGCAGAACGATCGCTTCCACGCGCGGCATCGGATTCGACCGACCGGTGATTCCATGCGCCATCCAGTTTCAGTCGCAGCCCTCGCCCTGCTCCTGCTCGCCTGCAGGCCGACCTCCGAGGCAGCGCCAATGCCCGAACGCAAGGAAGCGTCCGCCATGCCCTCCGCAACACAGGCCGACACGCAGCGCCCATCCCCGTCGCATGCCCGCGTGCTCGGGATCATCAGCGAGATCGATGGTGACGGTGCCACGGCGTATGAGATCCAGAACGGCAGCCGCATCCACTTCTGGTACGGCTTCAGGTTCCAGGCCGCCGGCACGACCTACTACACCGGCTTTGCCTGGATCACGCCGGAAAAGTACGGCGAGGCGCGCGCGGCCGGTATCAAGGATCCGGAGGCGCCGGTGACGTTGGCGCATGCCACGTTCGTCGCGGAGCCGACAGGAACTGCCGAACCCTGGTCGCTGCTGGGCAGCGAACCCTGGATCGGCACCTTCGGTCGCGATGAGCAGGGGAATGCGGTCGATCCGTCGCGCGAACCGGTGGTCGCCGACACGGCAACAGGGCACCTGCTTCTGGCCGTACCCAGTATGGACGGCGATCGACCGAGTGCCGAGATTCTGCTGTTCGATCCGCATCCGCTGCAGGACATCGACGCGCGCAAATGGACGCATCTGGGCACGGTGCCAGTGAATACGGGCAGCCGGCTCGCGTTCGTTCCCCGTCACGATGGCGCGCTGCCGGACATCGCGGTGTCGTTGGAAAACGCGGTTTCGACCGACCATGCGCTTGTCCATGCCTATGATCCGCAGTCGCACACGTACCGGTCGGTCCCACGGTGAGTGTTGTCGACCGAGCGGCGCCGAAGCCTGCGTCGGACGCAGTCGCCCCGGTGCCGCGACTGCAGTCACGTCGATCTTCGCGCCCGCTTTCTCTCAGGCCCTGTCGGTCCACCTGCCGACGCGACAGCCTGCACATCGGGTTCGCTGCCGGGGGCGTGCCCACTGCCTGGAGTCGAGCATGAGACCCGCGAATCCTCACAAGAGCAGGCGTTCGACATGGGGCGTCCATGTGTGCCTCGCCCTGATGCTCGCCTTGTCGTCGACCGGATGTGCGTTGCCTGGGGAGATGGAACCGTCGTCGGTTTCCACGGACATCACCGCGCCCGGGACGACGATGCCGACCAGTCAATCTATCGACGGCCTGACCGAAGGCATGGCTTACGCCGATTTGCGCACGCGCGTGCGCGCAGCGGGCTGGCGCCCGAGGGTCGAGGCCAACTGCAGGGCGAATGTGCTGGGCGCCGCTGTCGAGTCGGCTTGCGCGGCGAATCCAGACATCTGCTCGATCTGCGACGACCTCCCTGAGCTCGATGCCTGCAGCGCGGATGGCCACTGTCTGATGCGCTTCGAGCGGGGCGAAGATCTCCTGACGGTCTCGACCTACGGCGAGCTGGCCGACTGGAATGTGACAGGGCCCGCGTCGCGACTCTCGGTGAAGTGGTGGGACCCTGAGTAAGGAACGCCTTGCACGGCAACCCGTGACTGTGCGGGGCAATACATGTTTGACAGCACAAGGAGTGTGCGATGGGCAGTCCACTGGCAGACCTGATCCAGCGCGGTGAATCCGGCGCCAAGAGCTACGACAACTACAACCGGGGCACCGTGCGCGACGGCACGGGACGCGAGCGCATCCGGAGCGCGGATCAACCGATCGACTTCTCGGCGCTGACCATCGGACAGGTGATGGACTACCAGGCGCTGCCCGCCAGTGCACCGGATCGCCTGTTCGCGATCGGGCGATTCCAGGTGATCCCGCAGACCATGACGCAGGCTGTCAGTGCGCTCGGCCTCGACCGCGATGCGGCATTCACGGACGCGGTGCAGGACCGGATCTTTTTCGACTATCTGATTACCCAGAAGCGTCCTGCGATCCACGAATTCGTGACCGGGCAACCTGGCTCGACACTACATGCGGCGCAACGCGCACTGTCCCAGGAGTGGGCCAGCATCGCGGATCCCGCAACCGGAAGAAGCTATTACGACAGGCCTGGGGGCGCGAACCACGCATCGATCACCGCCGACGAGACTGCGGAGGCCCTGAACCGGATGCGCGCATCCCATGCACTGTCGATCGAGAACGGACTGACACCGGCGCAGGCGTGGGCTCGGCTTCATGCTGATCCACCCGCCGTCGCACACGTTGCACGAACGCAGGATGGGCACTCTGACAATGCCGTTTCCGTTGGAGCAGGCGACACCGCGGTCGCTCTGCTCCAGTCGCAGCTCGCGCAGCTGGGCTACACGGGCCGCGAAGACCGGCCGATCGTTTCGGATGGCATCTTCGGACCGGCGACACGACACGCAGTGGCGGCATTCCAGCGTGACCAGGGCCTTCCCCAGACCGGCGCTCCGGAGGCCGTCACCCGGCGCGCCATCGACGAGGCGTTGGAACGGGCACCGCCCCTCCCCAGATCGACCACGACGCCCGATGTCGGCGAGGGACCCGGTGTCACGCTCCGTCGTGCGCATGCGCTGACCCTGCAGTACGACCATGTGCGCTATGGCTTCGGCGACAAAAATCCTGCGCGCGGCACGGTGGATTGCTCTGGATGGGTGGTCACGCTGGCCAATGCGACGATGGCCGAGATCAACGACCAGGCCGGGCGCACGGTGTTCGCCCGCAGTGCGCTGTACAGCGCAGGCTTCGACCATGCCGCACGCATCATCGAGAAGACCGTCGAACGATCCGGCGTCCTGCTGGAAGGTCGCGAGATCACTGCGGCGGCGCTGCGCGAAGGCATGCTGATCGGGGAGGACAACGGCGACAGGCGCTGGGATCGCGGTCGATACAACGGGATCGATCACATCACGATGGTCGTGCGCGACCCGGGCGACGGCAGACTGAAGATCAGCCAGTCCAGAAGTGGAGAGGGCGTCGAACTCGTGTCGCTTGAGCGCTACCTCGACCGCAAGCAGTCCAACGGCGCACGGCTGTTCGCGACCGACCCCATCATCGAAGCACGCGGCCTGCTCCAGGCGCGCGACATCGCCGCCGAACCCACCGTCGTGACTTCGCTTATCCGGCAGGAGACGTCAGCGCCTCCAATGCCTGTTGCTGACGTACTCCTTCGAGAGCGCGACCAGGGCGAGTCCGTCCGTGCGCTTCAGGCACAGCTCAACCGCCTCGGCTACAGGGACGCGGACGGGGCGCCGCTCAGCGAGGACGCAGTCTTCGGACCATCGACGCGAGAAGCGGTGATTGCACTCCAGCGCGAATGGGGGCTGGACACGGACGGCATTGTCGGTCCGCACACCCGGGACGCACTGATGTCGGCGCGCGATGCCGCCGTGCACGGCGCAATCGGGACGCAGCCGGAGACACCTCGACGCGATGCCCTGCAGGCCCTGTTCGATGCAGCGCGGCGCGCAGATCCGGACGCGCTGCGCACTGCCCTCGGTGATCTGACCCGCACGCCTGCCGGCGAAGCATTCACCGCGCTCCAGCAGTCGAACGGGGCGCCATCGGAAGCGGCCCAGCGCGCATCCACGCAGGCGCAGGACCTGACACGCTGAGCTCGTGCCTGCTGTGACTGCAGACACACAAGCATAGGGTCCATTGGCCGAGTGACCGGGCGCACGGAAGACGCCTTGCGTTGGCTGGGTGCAGGCACGCCGGCCTGGGCACACATGCGTGAACCCGGGACCGCGCACGCGCCTCAACGCACCAGACGCAATCCCTTCAACTGCGGCGCGCCTTCGATGACGTCGGTCCAGATCACGTAGGCGTCGCGGCCGACGATCTGCAGTTTCGGGAAGCCGGTCGCACGTCCGCGGCCTTCGAGGCGGGCGAGTTCGACGCGCTCGTACTCGGTGGCCAGGTCCGCGCTGCGGCGGGACAGCCACAGCGACTGCGCGCCGGCGGCATCCTCGCGCAACCACACGGCCCAGGCCTGGGTGGCGTCAAGTGCGACCGCGATCCGGCCCTGCACCTCGGCGCCCGCGTCCAGTTCGACCGGTGCACCGAAGCTGTCGCCGGCATCGTCGCTGCGCGCCAGACGCACGCGCGATTCGTCGGGTGCGGTGTACCAGCCGACCACGAGGGCATCGCCCTGGGCTGCGACCGACGGGCCATTGACCGGGCAGGCCGGCATCACCCAGTTGTCCGCGTGCACCGCACGCGGCGCGCTCCACGTCTCGCCGTCGAAGCGGGTGGCGAGGATGTCGCGCACTTCGCCTTCGGTGCGGCCGCGGTAGACGACCACCGGTCCGCGCGGCGTCACTGCGGCGGCGGTCTGGCAGCAGTCGCAGACGCTGGCGTCGATTTCCTGCTCGTGCGTGCGGCGCATGGCCGCGTCGAAGGTCGCCGCCCGCAGGGTCATCGGACGACCGCCGGTGTGGGCCTCGTGTCCTTCGCCGGATTCGTGGCCTTCGTGGCTCGGCGCGCCGGTGTTGCGGCCGTCGAGCCAGGCCAGTCCGATACCGTCGGCCTGCGGCCACATCGAGACGAAGCCGTGTTCGGTCTGGGTGCCGTCGTCGTGCGGCACCAGGGGCGCGCCCCAGTTCGCGCCGCCATCGCGCGAACGCGCCAGCACGACATCGTAGGCATAGCGCGCGTCGCCGCTGCGCTGCAGCCAGTGCGCCCACAGCGCACCGTCGGCGGTCGGCATCACGTGCGGGGTGTCGGCCCAGTTGACGAACATGCGGTTGCCGATCGCGATCGTCGTCGGCGCATTGCGCCAGACCTGCGTCGCAGGATCGAAGCGCGAGTACTGGAAGACGTGGCGGCGGCCTTCGCGCGAGTTCACCCAGCTCAGCACCAGCTGCCCGTTCGGGCCGGCCGCCAGATCCGGCGCCGACGAACCGGGACCGGTCGCGGGCAGCGCCCATTCGACGCGTTCGCTGGGGGCCTCGGGCGCGAGCGCCGGACCGCCTGCCGACCGGGCGGACTCGTCGCCGCCACCACAGGCCGCGAGCGCCAGTGCGAGCAGCGGAAGGACCGCGAGACGGGGATGCAGGGGCGGGGATCGTCGGAACATGCGGGCACCTGGCGTGACGTGCGATTCAGTGCCCAAGGGTACCCTGTCGCCTGTGTCGTCCACTGTGGCAATCCGTCGCATGCAGGTCATCGTCGCGCGTTTCACCGACCCCCTCGAAGCCCAGATCGCCAGCGGTCTGCTGCACGCCGAAGGCATCGACGTGCACGTCGGCGATGCCCACACGGCACTGGCGAACTGGGAATGGCGACTGGCGATCGGCGGCGTGAAGCTGCACGTGCCGGGCGACCAGGCCGACCGCGCACGCGAGGTGCTGCGGCGGCTCGATGCCGGCGAGTTCGCGCTGGCGCCCGAGGAGGATCCCGACGCCACGGATACCGCCGTGCCGACGCCCGATCGCGAGAGTCCATCGAGCCGCCTGGCCTGGATCGCCTGGGCGTTGTTGGCCATTCCGCTGCCCTGGCGCCGTCGCAGGCGCTGAACCGCATCGCCTGTCAACGGGTTCCGCTGGCCGGAAGCGCCGGCCACAATCCGCGCGCGGCATCCACGCCGCGAGACGACTGGACACGATGCACACCGACGCCGCCCCGGCCCACACTGCCCTCGCACGGCGGATCGCCGACACCATCGCCGCCGAGATCGGCGCCCAGCCCGCGCAGGCGATCGCCGCGATCGCGCTGCTCGACGAAGGCGCGACCGTGCCGTTCATCGCGCGCTACCGCAAGGAAGTCACCGGCGGGCTCGACGACACCCAGCTGCGTGATCTGGAAGTGCGCCTGTCCTACTTGCGCGAACTCGAAGACCGCCGCGCGTCGATCCTGTCCAGCATCGACGAGCAGGGCAAGCTGACGCCCGAACTGCGCGCCGACATCGAAGCCGCCGACAGCAAGGCGCGCCTCGAAGACCTGTATCTCCCCTACAAGCAGAAGCGCCGCACACGCGCGCAGATCGCCCGCGAGGCCGGTCTGGAACCGCTGGCCGATGGCCTGCTGGCTGACCCCACGCAGGTGCCCGAGACTTTCGCTGCCGGATTCGTCGATGCCGAGAAGGGCGTCGCCGATGCCAAGGCCGCGCTGGAAGGTGCCCGCGCGATCCTGATGGAGCGCTGGGGCGAGGACGCGACGCTGCTCGGCGAGCTGCGCGACTGGCTGGACGCCAACGGCGTGATCCGCGCGAAGCTCGTCGACGGCAAGGAACACGCCGGCGAGAAGTTCCGCGATTACTTCGACCACGCCGAAGCGCTGGCGAAGATTCCCTCGCACCGCCTGCTCGCCCTGCTGCGCGGGCGCCGCGAGGAATTCCTGACCCTGGATCTCGAGCCGGGCACCGATCCCGAGCAGGGCAACGCCTACGCCGAGGGCCGCATCGCGCGTCATGCCGGCATCGCCGCGCAGTCGCACGCCGCCGATACCTGGCTGCTCAACGCCTGCCGCCTCGCTTGGCGCGCGAAGATCCATCTGCATCTGATGATCGATCTGTTCGGCAAGGCGCGCGAGAAGGCCGAAGCCGAAGCGATCAACGTCTTCGGCGACAACCTGAAAGATCTGCTGCTCGCGGCGCCCGCGGGCCCGAAGGCCGTGCTCGGTCTCGATCCCGGCATCCGCACCGGCTGCAAGATCGCGGTCGTCGATGCGACCGGCAAGCTGGTCGCGACCGACACGATCTATCCGCATGAACCGCGCAAGCAGTGGGACCAGTCGGTGCACACGCTGCGCAAGCTGTGCGCCGAACACGGCGTGCAGCTGATCGCGATCGGCAACGGCACTGCGTCGCGCGAGACCGATCGCCTGGCCGCCGATGTCATGAAGGTCGCGCCGGAGCTCAAGCTGCAGAAGATCGTCGTCAGCGAAGCCGGCGCGTCGGTGTATTCGGCGTCGGAAACGGCGGCGAAGGAATTCCCGAACCTCGACGTGTCGATCCGCGGCGCGGTGTCGATCGCGCGGCGTCTGCAGGATCCGCTGGCCGAGCTGGTCAAGATCGAACCCAAGGCGATCGGCGTCGGCCAGTACCAGCACGACGTCGACCAGTACCGGCTGGCGCGGGCGCTGGACGCACGCGTCGAGGACTGCGTCAACGCGGTCGGCGTGCACGTCAACACCGCCTCCAGCGCGCTGCTCGCGCGTGTCGCCGGTCTGTCGAGCGGCGTGGCCGAGAACATCGTCGTGCACCGCGACACCAACGGCCCGTTCAAGCGCCGCAAGGACCTGCTGAAGGTGCCGCGCCTCGGCGAAAAGACCTTCGAGCAGTGCGCGGGCTTCCTGCGCATCGCCGATGGTGACGAGCCGCTGGATGCGTCGTCGGTGCACCCGGAGGCCTATCCGGTAATCGCGCGCATCGTCGGCGCCAGCGGCCGCGACGTGAAGCAGATCATCGGCGACGGCGCCTTCGTGCGCGGGCTCAAGCCCGAGCAGTTCACCGACGAACAGTTCGGCGTGCCGACGGTGCGCGACATCCTGAAAGAACTTGAAAAGCCGGGTCGCGACCCGCGTCCGGAGTTCAAGGCCGCGCAGTTCGCCGATGGCGTCGAGGACATCAAGGACCTGCAGGTCGGCATGATTCTCGAAGGCGTGGTCAGCAACGTCGCCGCGTTCGGCGCCTTCGTCGACATCGGCGTGCACCAGGACGGCCTCGTGCACATCTCCGCGCTGTCGGACACCTTCGTCAAGGATCCGCGCGACGTGGTCAAGGCCGGCGACATCGTCAAGGTCAAGGTGCTGGAGGTCGATGTGCTGCGCAAGCGCATCGCGCTGACGCGCCGGCTCGACGATGTGCCGGGCGAGAAGCCGGCGCGCGAATCACGCGACGACCGCGGCGCATCGCGCGTACCCGGTGGCCCGCGTGGCGGTCGGCCGGGCGGTGGTGGCGGCAAGCCCGCAACCTCGGCTGCGCCGGCGAACAACGCGCTGGCCGACGCCTTCGCCCGCGCGCGCAAGTCCTGACGCCGGACCACGGCGCCCCGCTTCCGGCGGATCGCCGTCCTGCGTGACAATGCGGGCATGACCCCGACCCGCCTGCACGTGCCCCGCTGCTTCCGCCATCGTCGCTCGTGGCGCGCGGGACCCGTGCACTGATGGCGCCGCGCAGATCGCCCGTGCGGCGCCTGCTGCGGGGGCTTCTGGTCCTGGCCGTGGTGCTGACCACGCTGTGGGGCGCGGGTGCGCTGTGGTTCCAGGCGCCGCTGCGCTGGCTGTGGCTGCCGGCATGGTCGTTGCTCGGCATCGCGACGTTGATGGCGCTCGGCGGACATCTCGCGCCGCGTGCTGCGCGCGTGGTGTCGATCGCCGCCGCAGTTGCCGCGCTGGCGCTGCTGGGCTGGTGGCAGACCGTACAGCCGCTGCAGGACCGCGACTGGGCCGACGATGTCGCGCGCCTGCTGGACGCCCAAGTCGACGGCAGCCGCGTCACCCTGCGCAACGTGCGCGACTTCGGCTGGACCCGCGACGGTGAGCCCGCGCCCCGCTGGGAGACGCGCAACTACGACCTCGACCGTCTGGTCTCGGCCGATCTGGTGCTGTCCTACTGGATGGGTCCGGCGATCGCGCACACCCTGGTGTCGTTCGGGTTCGACGACGGCAGCCGCGTGGTGTTCTCGCTGGAGATCCGCAGGGAGCGCCACGAATCGTTCTCGGCGATCGGCGGTTTCTTCAAGCAGTTCGAGGCGGTGCTGATCGCCGCCGACGAGCGCGACATCGTGCGCGTGCGCAGCAACGTGCGCGACGAGGACGTGTATCTCTATCGCCTGGCGATTCCGCCGGAACAGTTGCGCACCTTGTTCCTGGCCTATGTCGACGAGGCCGGCACGCTGCAGCAGGCGCCGCGCTTCTACAACACGGTGACCAGCAACTGCACGACGATCGTCTTCGACGTCGCCCGCCACATCGCACCGGGCCTGCCGATCGACATCCGCCTGCTGCTGTCGGGTTACTTCGCCCGGTACGCGCATGCGCACGACGGCCTGGCCGGCCAGGGCACGTTCGGGCAGCTGGAAGCGGCGGGCCGCATCACCGACCGTGCGCGCGCCGCCGACCGCGACCCCGACTTTTCCCGCGTCATCCGCCGTGGCGTGCCCGGTATTCCGGAGACCGAGACCCGATGACCGATCACGCCGCACCGCGATGGATCCGCAGCGCCGTCACCCTCCTGCTGGCGGTTGCGCTGGCCGGATGCTCGCTGGCGATGGTCGACGTGAAGTCGATCCCGCCGGGCGAGTACATCGCGATCAAGCGCGGCGACATCCTCACCACCGGCGAGCTCAGCGCCGCGACGCGCGAGATGCTGCGCGTGGCCGGCATCGACGATCGCAGCTGCAGGCGTCCGCAGGTCGACTGCCTGCAACTGCTGGCCGACGTGCACGACGTCAACGACGAACGCCGCATGGCCGCACTGACCGAGCTGTGGATGCAGCGGGCGCTGTCGCTGGCACCCAGGCGCGACGCGCCGCCATCGGATGCGCAGCTCGATGCCTGGTTCGAAGTGGCGCGCCACGCCTACGCCTATCTCTTCTTCAGCGCGCGCACGCCCGGCGAGCGCGCCTTCGAAGACCGGCAGACGCAGGTCCGGGACTACTACAACTTCGCCACGCAGGAAGCGGCGACCACGCTGTTCGCACGCTATGCCGGCGCGCCCGGCGCCGAAGGCGAGGCGCTGCAGCAGGCCGGCTGGACGATCCGCACGACACTCGACGGCGTGCGTCTGCCCGATGGCGTGGACCTGCCCGAAGAACTGATTCCGGCGTCGTCGCTGCAGTTCGCCGGCCTGCGCAGCGTGTACCGGCGCGACGGTTTCGGCGCCGAACTCGTCGCGGTGATGCAGCCCGATCCGGTGACGACCATCGTCGTGCCCGATAGCGATGCCGATGCCGGAGACGCGGCGGACGCACCGCATCGCCGCCAGCGCCCGCAGCGACGCGACTACAGCGAGATGCCCTCGCCCGCGTTGACCGTGCTGTTGCGCTTTCCCGCGGACGATCTCGCGCAGCTGATGGCGACGCGCGAGGTCGCGTTGAGCGTGCACGATCCCTACGTCGACAGCGTCGCGCAGATGCACGGCCAGCAGGTGCCGCTGGCGGCGAACTTCACCGCCGGCTACGGCCTGTGGCTCGCGCGTTCCGGCTTCGCCACGCAGTCACTGCGCACGCTGTTCGGCCGCGACCACGGTATCGACCGGCCGCATCTGTACATGATGCAGCCCTACGATCCCGACCGCCGGATCCTGCTGATGCTGCACGGGCTGGCCAGCAGCCCCGAAGCCTGGGTCAACGTCGCCAACGAGGTGCTGGGCGACGAGACGCTGCGGCAGAACTTCCAGATCTGGCAGATCTACTACCCGACCAACATGCCGATCGCGCTCAACCATGCCCAGATCCGGCGCACGGTCGACGACGCGCTGACGCATTTCGATCCCGACCGCCGCGCGCGCGCCTCGCAGGACATGGTCGTCGTCGGGCACAGCATGGGCGGCGTGATCGCACGGCTGATGGTGTCGTCGTCGGGCGATGCGCTGTGGGATGCGGTGATGGCGAATCGCGAGATCGCACCGGGCGATCTGCGCCGGGTGCAGCGTCGACTGTCGTCGTTCCTGCGCTTCGAACCGATGCCGCAGATCGAGCGCGCGGTGTTCATCGCCGCGCCGCATCGCGGCACCGACATCGCCGGCACGCGCGCAGGACCCTGGATCTCGCGCCTCGTGCGTTTCCCGCTGACGTTCCTGGAGAACTTCGACGACGTGCTGCAGGCACTGGCCGGCAGCGAGAAGGCGCCGGACGGCAGCACGGGACGCATCCCCAACAGCATCGACAACCTCAGCGCCAGCGATCCCTTCGTGCGCGCCGCCGCGGATTTGCCGCGCGCGCCCGGCGTCACGCTGCACACCATCATCGCCCAGCGTGATCCCGCGGTGCCGCTCGCGCAGTCGAACGACGGCCTGGTGCCCTATGCCAGCGCGCATCTCGACGATGCGGTATCGGAGAAGGTCATCATCTCCGGCCACAGCGTGCAGGAGACCGCGCCCGCGATCCTCGAACTGCGCCGCATCCTGCACGAGGACGTCGACGCGCATCCGTTGCCCTAGCGCGGACTGCGCACGGCGCGCGTTCCGCGTCATTGCGCCCGATCAACGCGGGCGCCGACCGGCCGCCGCAGACTCGCCTCGACACAGGGCGAGGAGACGACGGCGATGACGGAACTGGTGTGGCAGGAAGCGCTCGACACGGGCATCGATGTGATCGACGGCCAGCATCGGCGCATCGTCGACATGATCAACCAGCTCGAACGCGCGCGGCACGCGCCGGCGCGCGAGACGCTCACCGGCGTGCTCGACGAACTGGTCGACTACACGCTGTCGCACTTCGCGTTCGAGGAAGCGCTGATCGAGGAAGCCGGCTATCCCTTCAGCGCCGCGCATCGCCGCGTGCACGAGCTGTTCGCCCGGCGCGTGCAGGATTACCGGCTGCGCGTCCAGGCCGGCGAGGACGTCGCCGGCGAGTTGCACGCGATGCTGGCGCGCTGGCTGTTCAACCACATCCGCTGCGACGACAAGGCCTATTCCGACACCGTCAAACAGCATCTCAACGGCTTCGCCCGCCAGTACGAACACGGCGGCTGGCTGCGCCGCAACGTGGTGCGTTTCTTCCGCTGACCGTCTCTAGCGCGCCATCGCCAGACGCAGCGGCTCGCGATGACGCCGGCTGCAGGGCACGATGGTGCCGTCGTGCAGATGGATACGCGCATCGCCACTGTCGAGCGGTTCGATCGAGGCGATCCGGTCGACGTTGACCAGATGGCTGCGGTGCACGCGCAGGAACCGCGCAGCATCCAGGCGGGATTCGAGTTCGGCGAGCGTGCTGCGCAGCGGATAGACCTTGCCGCGCACGTGCAGGTTGGCGTAGTTGCCCGCGGCCTGCACCCATTCGATGTCGTCGGCAGCGATCAGGAATTCGCGTCCGAGCTTGCGGACCAGGAATCGTGAAGGCCGCTCGACCGGTTCCACCGGCACGCTGTCGTCATCGGGCGCCGCCAGCAGCGAGGCCTCGCCCTGCAGGCGACGCACCAGCAGGCGATAACCGTGCAACACCACGACGATGCCGAGAAAGGTGCGTGCATCCTTCAGGTATTCGTAGACGAAGGCATCGCCGAAGACATAGCTGCTGCCGTGCCAGGCGTAGACCAGCTTGCGGATGGCGACCATCAGCGCGACGTGCAGCATCGACCAGACCACGCTCGCCAACGCGTACAGCGGCAGCCGCCGTCGCCAGTTGTCCAGATGCACCGGCCAGCGCGCGGTGAACCACACCATTGCCGGCACCAGCATCAGCAGCGCGACGGCACTGCTGCCTTCCCAGCTCGCCACCTCCCACGCGGTGTAGTCCAGCCCGAGGCGCTCGACGTCCATCCAGGTGGTCATGCTGTTGCCCAGCCCGGACAGCAGGTAGGTGATGAACCAGTAGCCGACCTCGACCGGTCGGCGGATGGCGAGATAGCGCTCGGCGCCGGTGGGCGGCGCGTGGGGACGTGCGGACATGCCCGCATTCTAGGCAGCCGCCGCGCATCGGCCCGTCCCATTCGTCCCTGCCGGCCCACGGTTCGTCCCCGAAGACGCGCCATGAAGCCCCTGACCGGATTGCGCTGCGATGCGACCCGGCACCGTGTCGGCCTCTTCCGCATCGCAGCCCGCCATGGACCGACGCCACGACATCGACACGCTGCGCGTGATCGCCCTCGCCCTGCTGATCCTCTATCACGTGGGCATGGTCTACGTGGTCGACTGGGACTTCCACATCAAGAGCCCGACATTGCTCGGCTGGGTCGAGTGGCCGATGGTGCTGGTCAACCGCTGGCGGATGTCGCTGCTGTTCCTGCTGTCGGGCATCGCGCTGGGACTGGTGCTGGCGCGGACGTCACCGGCGCGGCTGATCGGCACTCGCAGCTGGCGGCTGTTGTTGCCGCTGGCGTTCGGCATCGTGGCCATCGTGCCGGTACAGGCCTGGTGCGAGGCGCGGATGCTCGGGACCTACGATGCCGGCTTCGGCACCTTCCTGCTGCGTTACCTGCAGCTGCGGCCCTGGCCGGCCGGCACGTTCACCGGCGCCGAGTACGGCTTCACCTGGAACCATCTCTGGTATCTGCCGTATCTATGGGTCTACACGATGCTCGCGCTGCTCGCCTTGCCGGTGTTGCGCGCGATCGGCGGCGCGCGTGTCGCGGAATGGCTGACCACGCGGGGCCGCTGGCTGCTGTGGACGGTGCCGCCGCTGTGGTACCTGTTCGCGCTGTGGGTGCTCGATCCGCGGTTTCCATCCACGCACGCGCTGGGCGGCGACTGGTTCAATCACGCGCGCTACGTCGTGGTCTTCGTATTCGGCCTGCTCATCGCGCGCAGCGATGTGGTCTGGTCCGCGCTGCGCGTCCGGCGCGTCCGGCTCTTGTGGCTCGCTTCGGGTTCAGGTGCGCTGTATCTGGCACTGCGGGCGATGGGCGCCTGGCTTCCCGACGCAGCCTATCTCGACCTGATGCCGCTCGACGCCTGGCGTGGCGTGATGCGGGTCATCCAGACCGTCTACTGGTGGACCGCACTCCTCGCCTTGCTGGCCTGGAGCGCAGGACTGTTGAACCGGCCGTGGCCGGGCCTGCGCTACGCCAGCGAAGCCGTGTATCCCTGGTACATCCTGCACCAGAGCCTGATCGTGCTTGCCGCGTACTGGCTGATTCCGCTGCGCCTCGGCGCGTTGTGGGAACCGCTGCTGGTGCTCGCGATCACCGTGGCCGGCTGCGTGTCGATCCACGAACTGCTGATCCGCCGCATCGCCTGGCTGCGACCTCTGTTCGGACTGCCGATGCGTGCGCGGTCACCGCATGCACGCGTCGCGGCGGGCGCCCGGTCGCCCGCATTGCGAGGCGCATGAAGACCGGCGCGCGTGAGCGCCAAGTTGCTTCAGCGAGTCGCTGCGCCGCGCATGCGCCGGCGGATCCAACCGGCAATGCCGGAGACGAGCGCCGCCGGAATCGCCAGCACGGCCGCGTACAGCACGCCGGCCAGCAGCAGCGGCCCCGCGCCCGACACCGCGACGACGACAGGCACCTGGGCGAACAACAAGATGACGCCCCAAATCCAGGCACGCACCGGCATCGCGAATCCGAGCACAGCGGAGAGCAGCAACGCGCCCGGATACGCCAAGGTCCAGTACGCGCCGGCATCCCAGGGCTCGCCGCCGCCCAGCATCCCGGACACCGCTGCCCAGTACACGAGGCCGACAACGGCCGACATCAACGCGCCGAAAAGAACGGGTCTGCTCGTCATTCCTGTCGTCCTGCATGGTCGAGTGCACACCAGACCACAACGGCGCGGAACGCCGGATGATCGGGACGACGCACTGCGCGGCGCCGATGGACATGCGCTCCCGGCCGCGTCAGTCCGCCCATTCGGCGTCGGTCGTGAACACGATCGTCAACCAGCGGTCCGGCGTGTCGTGCCCGATGTGGGCGCTGATCTCGTCGCGCAGACGGTCCCAGTCCTCCAGCGCACGCGGCGGCGCGCCGGCAGGCACGATGAAGGCGAGTTCGATCTGCCGACCACGCCCCACTCTGGCGACATAGGCGCGGTGATCGACGAATCCGTACTGCGCGACGATCGCGCGCGCCACGTCATCGACCTGGGCCTTCAGATCGACAGGCGTGATCAGCAGGATGTCGGCCAGCGCGCGCCGGATGGTGCCGACGGGAATCGGGATGATCACCAGACAGACCAGCGCCAGCACCGTGGGGTCGATGTAGGGCGAGATCCAGGCCAGTTCCGTGCCCTGGACCGCGACGCCCACGACGAACGCGACCAGCAGCGATGCCGTGATCGCGCCCGACATCAACCAGCCTTTCGCATCGAGCGCGACGAAATCGGATTTCAGTCTGCGATTGGTGCGCAGGCCCCACATGCCCATTGCCAGACAGATGCTCAATGTCAGCACCGCGTAGACGATCGCCTGATCGAAATTCAACGCGCGGCCGCCCGACAGCAACACGCCGATCGCGGTAATGAACGCGTAGACCGCAGCGCCGGTCAGCAGCAGGCCGTTGACGCCGAGCACCATCGGCTCGAGGTGCCAGAACCCCATCGTGAAGCGCTGGACCAAGCGCCGGCCGCCTGCGCCCGCGGCAGTCGACGCCGCAATCAGATTGGCGACCAACAGCGCGACCGACGTCATCACGCCATCGACGAGCGAGTACACGCCGTCGAACACGATCGAGAACGAGCCCGACAGCAGGCCGAACCCGATGCCCAGCGCCGACACCACGACGGTGGCCGCAATGGACAACCGCAGTGCACCCGCCTCGGTGTCGAAACGGAATCTGGAGGGCCTGGAAGCGCTGGACATGACACACCTTGAAACGGAACGTCGACGAGGACGCGGAACGTGTCGGAACGGGGCTCAGGCCGCCTGCGTGCGCCGGGCGCGTTCCAGATGCACCAGCAGCAGCGAAATCGCAGCCGGCGTCATGCCGGGAATGCGCTGCGCCTGACCGACGGTGAGCGGTCGCACCTGCGCGAGTTTCTGCGCGAGTTCGGCCGACAGGCCGCGCACCTGCGCATAGTCGAACGTCTCGGCGATCGCGGTGGTTTCCTGGCGCTGCTGGCGTTCGATCTCGACGCGCTGACGATCGAGATAGCCCGAGTACTTGGCTTCGATCTCGACCTGCTCGGCAACGTCGGGCGCTTCGACGCCGGGACCGATCGCCTCGACGCGCATCAGATCGGCATAGCCGAGTTCGGGACGGCGCAGCAGGTCGATGCCGTTGCTCTCGCGGCGCAGTTCGATGCCCAGCGTCGCGATCGCATCGCGACCGATCGCGTTCTGCGGCGACGCCCACAGACCTCGCAGGCGTGCGGTCTCGCGTTCGACGGCTTCGCGTTTGGCGTCAAAGCGCGCCCAGCGCGCATCGTCGACGAGGCCGAGCGTGCGGCCGGCTTCGGTCAGGCGCAGGTCCGCGTTGTCCTCGCGCAGCTGCAGCCGGTATTCGGCGCGGCTGGTGAACATGCGGTACGGCTCTTTCGTGCCGTGGGTGATCAGATCGTCGACCAGCACACCGATGTAGGCCTGGTCGCGGCGCGGACTCCAGGCATCGAGACCGCGCACCTGGCGCGCGGCGTTGACGCCGGCGAGCAGTCCCTGCGCGGCGGCTTCCTCGTAGCCGGTGGTGCCGTTGATCTGGCCGGCGAAATACAGGCCTGCAACGGCGCGCGTTTCCAGCGTCGCCTTGAGGCCGCGCGGGTCGAAGAAGTCGTACTCGATCGCGTAACCGGCGCGGGTGATGTGCGCGTGCTCGAAGCCGACGATGCTGCGCACGACCTCCAGCTGCACGTCGAACGGCAGCGAGGTCGAGATGCCGTTGGGATAGATCTCGGCGGCGTCGAGGCCTTCGGGCTCGACGAAGATCTGGTGGCTGTCCTTGTCGGCGAAGCGCACGACCTTGTCTTCGATCGACGGGCAGTAGCGCGGGCCGATGCCCTCGATCTGGCCCGAATACATCGGCGAGCGGTGCAGCGCGCCGCGGATGATCTCGTGCGTACGCTCGGTGGTGCGGGTGATCCAGCACGGCACCTGACGCGGATGGTCGTCGTGCGTGCCCATGAAGGAGAACACTGGGCGCGGATCGTCGCCGGGCTGGATGGTCATCGCGGTGTAGTTGAGCGTGCGCCCGTCGATGCGCGGCGGTGTGCCGGTCTTCAGACGGTCGACGACGAACGGACGCTCGCGCAGGCGCGCGGCGAGCGTCACTGCGGGCGGATCGCCCGCGCGGCCGCCAGCCGACTGCGCTTCGCCGATGTGGATGCGCCCGGCGAGAAACGTGCCCGCGGTCAGCACGACGGCGGGCGCGTCGAAGCGCAGACCGGTCTGGGTGATCGCACCGCGCACGGCGTCGCCTTCGATGACCAGGTCATCGACCGCCGACTGGAAGATCGTCAGGTTCGGCTGCGCTTCGACAGCGCGGCGCACGAACGCGCGATAGAGGTTGCGGTCGGCCTGGCAACGCGTCGCGCGCACCGCCGGGCCTTTCGATGCATTGAGCCGGCGCCACTGGATGCCCGCCGCATCCGCGGCGCGCGCCATCACACCGCCCAGGGCGTCGATCTCGCGCACCAGATGGCCTTTGCCGATGCCGCCGATCGCCGGGTTGCAGCTCATCACGCCGATGGTTTCGACGTTGTGGGTGAGCAGCAGGGTGCGGGCGCCGGCGCGCGCGGACGCAAGCGCGGCTTCGGTGCCGGCATGGCCGCCGCCGACGACGATGACGTCGTAGCTGTGGAAGTCGTTGGACATGGGGCGATTATCGCGCGGAATGCCGGTCGGCCGACCGACGCGCCAAGGTTGGCATGGTTTCTGCGTGCTTTCCGAGTGCACCCGGGACGGCGAGCGTCTGAAAGGGGGGCGCGGCTGGAGATTGGAACAGGGCCAGCCAAGCACAACCCGGGGAAGCGCGGGGCCGGATGTCGGGGGACATCCGGCCCCTTTTTTTTGGCTCTTCTCCGGCCTTCGAGGCTGGAAAGAAGAGCCGACACCCGGCGGAGGCGGAACAGGGGGGATCCGGTGTTCCCCCGCCGGGCATCGACAGGCAGTGACCTTTTGGTCGGAAAGCGACGCAACGGGTCAGGCAGCCGCAGCTTGGCTCGACCCGGGCGGCAGTGCAAGCGCTATTCGGGCTGGGCTTCGCGACGTGTGACCGATTGCCGCATTTCGCGGCGCGGTCCCTGACGACCTTCGCTGCGCGGCGCGGGGCGCGATACCGGCGCCGATTGCGGCGGACGCGACGTCCCTTCGGACCGACCGGGACGCTGCCCACCGGGCCGGCCCTGGCCTGGACGCTGCGTGCCTTCCGGTCGCGACGGACGACCACCCCAGCCGCCGCCGGGACGGCCCGGACGATCGGCATCGGGCGGGCGCTGCGGGCGATCCGGACGGCCACTGCCGGGATCATTCCAGTTGCCGCCCGGGCGACCGGGGCGATCGGCATCCGGCGGACGCTGCGGCCGGTCCGGCCGTCCGCTGCCGGGACGATCGCCCCATGAACCACCCGGTCGGCCGGGACGGGTGCCATCAGGCCGTCCGGGGCGTCCGTGGTTCCAGCCGGGGCGGTCCGGACGATCCGGGCGGTTGTGCCCATACGGGGGACGGTGACCGGGGCGGCCCGGGTAGACCGGCTGCACGATCACGGTCGGCGGGCGGTAATAGCCACCGGGATAGCGGTTCCAGATGCCATAGCCGTAGGGCCGGCCGTAACCGGCGCCGCCGTACCAGCCGGAATGCCGCCCGTAGCCGACGCTGCCGTAGGGCGCGCCATAGCTGCGATAGACGGTGCTGGGCGCACCGTAGTAATAATCGCCGCTGCCGCCGCGATAGCTGTGGGTCGCACAGCCTGCCAGTGTCACGCAGGCAAACAGAATCAAGGCCTTGCGGATCATCGCGGAGCACCCCTGTGGATCGGTCACCCAGCTTCGGGCCGGAGGTTTGAATCCGCCCTTAAGCAGGCGGCCTTCGGCTGAACGCCGGCCACGCGTCCACGCACGCAGGAGTCGTGAAGTCCGACCGGCCCTCCGTTACGCTTGCCGGATGTCTGCCGCCCCATCTCCTGTCGACGTGCGCGTCGACGATGTGCTCGCTGCCAGCGCGCGCATCGCCCCGCATATCCATGTCACGCCGGTCCTGCGCAGCCGGTCGATCGATGCGATGGCGGGCTGTTCGCTGCATCTGAAGGCCGAACACCTGCAGCGCGCGGGCGCGTTCAAGTTCCGCGGCGCCTGCAACGCGGTCTGGTCGCTGGACGCGCGCGCGGCCAGCCGTGGTGTCGTGACCCATTCGTCGGGCAACCACGGCGCGGCGCTGGCCCTGGCGGCGCTGTCGCGCGGGATCGTCTGCCACGTCGTCGTGCCCGAGGGCGCGGTAGCGACCAAGCTGGCGGCGATCGCAGCCTATGGCGCGGTGCTGCACCGCTGCGCGCCGACCCTGGCTGCGCGCGAGCAGACCTGCGAACAGGTGCGACAGGCGACCGGCGCGACGCTGGTCCACCCCTATACCGATCCACGGGTGATCGCCGGCCAGGGCACGGCGGTGCTCGAACTGCTGCAGGCGGCCGGGCCGCTGGACGACATCGTGGTGCCGGTCGGCGGCGGTGGA
Source organism: Luteimonas sp. Soil_C_5 (assembly GCF_057656615.1). Taxonomy (NCBI): domain Bacteria; kingdom Pseudomonadati; phylum Pseudomonadota; class Gammaproteobacteria; order Lysobacterales; family Lysobacteraceae; genus Luteimonas; species Luteimonas sp. Soil_C_5. The sequence continues at coordinate 232,357 of NZ_JBDGKA010000005.1, read as the reverse complement.
CTGGCCGCGGGCACGGCGCTGGCGCTGCAGGCCACGGCGCCTGCAACCCGGCTGGTACTGGCCGAGCCGGCGGGCGCCGACGACACCCGGCGTTCGCTGCAGGCGGGCCATCGCGTCGATGATCTGGTGCCCGAGACCGTGTGCGACGGGCTGCGTGGTCTGCTCGGCCTGCCCAATTTCGACATCCTGTCGCAGCATCGCAGCGGCGGGCAGGCGGTCGAGGTCATCACCGTCGACGACGCAGCCACGGTCGCCGCGCAACGGCTGGTCGCGGTCCGCGCCAAGCAGCTGGTGGAACCGTCGTCGGCCATCGCGCTGGCCGCGGTACTCGCATCGCCGGCGCGTTTCGCCGGCCGCCGCGTGGGCATCGTGCTGAGCGGCGGCAACGTCGATCCCGACCGCCTGCCCTGGTGCACCTGAGCCGACCGGTGCGCATGCGATGACCCGACGACGCCGTCCGCTGCTGCGATTCTTCGGCCTGTGCCTACGCCTGCTGCTGGTCGCCGTGCTGTGGCTGGTCGGCGTGGCCGCGTGGATCGTCCACGTGGGCAACCGCGACGACGCGGGACCGGCCGATGCGATCGTCGTGCTCGGCGCGGCAGCCTATGACGCGGTGCCATCGCCGGTGTTCGAGGCGCGTATCGAACACGGCCTGGATCTCTATCGCGCCGGTCATGCCCCGACCCTGATCTTCACCGGCGGCTACGGCGGCGCCAAGGCGCGGTTCTCCGAATCCCAGGTCGCCCGGCGTTACGCGCTGCGGCACGATGTGCCCGATGCGGCAATCCTGATCGAGTCGCGCTCGCGTACGACGCTGGAGAACCTGGTCGAGACGCGTCGCCTGATGCAGGAACACGCGCTGCACCGGGTGATCATCGTCAGCGATCCGCTGCACATGGCGCGTGCGCTGCGCGCGGCGCGCCGGCTGGGCATCGACGCGGTCGGCTCGCCGACGCCCTCGACCCGCTTCCGCACCTTCCGCACGCAGCGCGAATTCCTGCTGCGCGAGGTCTACTTCTTCCACCGCGACCTGCTGGACGCGGCCCACGGAGCACTGAGCCGATGAGCGGATCCCCGCAGTCCGACACCACCCGCCTGGTCGAGGCCTACTACGCCGCCTTCAATGCCGGCGACCGCGCGGCGATGCTTGCCCTGCTGACCGACGACATCGCACACGATCTCAACCAGGGCGCGCGCGAGACCGGGAGCGCTGCGTTCGCCGGCTTCATGCAGCGCATGGATGCGTCCTACCGCGAACGGCTGGCGGACATCGTGGTGATGGCCAGCGCCGACGGCCGGCGCGCAGCCGCGGAGTACGTCGTCCACGGCGAATATCTGGCCGACGATGCCGGCCTGCCGCCTGCCAACGGCCAGCGCTACGTGTTGCCGGGCGGCGCGTTCTTCGAGATCGCGGACGGGCGCATCGCGCGCGTGAGCAACTACTACAACCTCGAGGACTGGCTCGCGCAGGTGCGCTGAGCGCAGCCGTGCAACAGCACGATGGTCAGCCTGCCGGTTGCCCGTCGGCCACCAGGGTCAGGCCTTCGTTGAGCAGCCAGCGCGTCGCCAGCACACGCTGCGGCTGGGGCTGGTCCTTGAGCACATCGACCATCTGCCGGAACGCGCGGCAGCGCGCCTGGCGGCTGGCATCGTCGGTGGCGGTTGAGGTCATGCCCAGCATGAAACCGTCGTGCAGCAGGGTCGCGGTGACCGCGGCCGAGCGCAGCACCTGCTGGGCGACGGCGGGATCGTAGGGCTGCGGCGTGCCCTGCAGACCGCTCATGGCCACGTTGGTGAACGCGTTGGCGAACCGGTTGCGGCTGTCGGGGCCGAGGCGATCGACGGTGCGCTGGAACGCCGCCAGGTCGCGCGACGCATCGGGCTCGAACAGGGCGCACAGCGCGCGCGCCTCGTCGGGCTGGCGCGAGGCCTGCAACACCGCCTGGAACAGTTCGTCGACGGCCGGCGCCGAGGCGCGGCGCAGGACATCACCGCCGGTCGCCATGACCGCGGCCGGGTCGATCCGGGACAGATCGATCTCGTACTGCTGCGCGGCGGCAAGCCCCGGCAGGGCCAGCGATACGCACAGCAACGGAACGGAAACCAGTCGACGCATCGTCGTGTCCTGCGGCCGGGAATCGGCGCCTCGGCCGCAGTCTAGGGTGCAGGCGCTGAACGCATTCGGCCGGCTCAGACGCCCATGTAGCGGCCGGGCCGATGGTTGAACAGCAGCACCAGATTGAGCACCAGCACGCCCAGCGCCGAGTACAGCACCTTCGACGGCGCGACGATGGCCAGCGCGGCCAGCATCAGCACGGCGTCGAATCCCATCTGCAGCGTGCCGGCGCTCCAGCCGCGGCTCTGCTGCAGGTAGACGACCACGATGCCCACGCCGCCAAGGCTGGCGCGGTGGCGGATGAAGGACAGGATGCCCATGCCGACCAGTGCCCCGCCGAACACCGCCGAGAACAGCGGCGAGTCCGACGAGACCGAGGCCCAGCGCGGAATCAGGTCGGCGACCGTGCCGGTCACGCCCACGGCGAGGAAGGTCTTGAGGGTGAACTCCCAGCCCATCCGGCGCACGGCGATCCAGTAGAACGGGAGGTTGATCAGCACGAACAGCAGGCCGAAGTTCCAGCCGCTGGCGTAGTGCACCAGCAGCGACACGCCGGCGATGCCGCCGACCAGCAGGCCGCCGCTGGCCAGGATCGCCATGCCGAGCGCGCTGACCAGGCTGGCGAGGATCAGCCCCTGGACATCCTCGACCCGGGTATGGCGCAGCGGTTGTGCCTTGGGCGCGGCCACGGACACCGCGGCGGAGGCGGCGCGTGCGTCGGGGACGCCGGCATCGGGTTCGGCAGGAGATGGGGACATGGACACGGCGGACATACGTTTTGCTGCAGCGCAGCATACAGGTCCGCGGCGGCACGCCGGCTGACCGGCCCCGCCCGCCTACGTGTTCGCCAGCAGAATCCGACGACGTCGATGCATAAGCGGACAGGACAATCTGCCGGGGGATTCCAATCCTGCGCAGTCGCCGCCCGCGCCTGCAGGCGCCGCCGCGGTGCGGCTCAGCCGGTCGTGCGCCGACGCACCGGGATCGCGCTGGCCGGGAAGCGGGCCAGTTCCTGCTCGCCTTCGCGGATCGGAGCCCCGTGCGGCGGCGACCATGCCATCGCGGTGATCCATTCCCAGCTGGCGGGTAGGCCGGCATCGGTGCGGAACTGTTCGTAATGCGCCGCGGCCGCGGCGAAACGCGCGCGACCGGTCATCGCACGGCGACGCGTCGCCAGCGCATTGGTGGCGCCGATCGCACGCAGCTCGCGCATCAACGTCGCCATGTCCGGGTGGTGGTGCACCGCGACCTCGCGGTCGAGCACCGGATTGCGGAAGCCCGCATGCATCAGTGCGTCGCCGAAGGCGCCGATCGACGCGAACGGACTGACGTGCGGCGCATCGTCGGCGGCGCCGAAGGACTCGCGCAATTCGATGAGGCTCTGCGGACCGAAGGTGGAGCACAGCAGCAGGCCATCGGGCTTGAGCACGCGACGGAAGCCGGCGAACGCCGCCGGCAGGTCTTCCACCCACTGCAGACACAGGTTGGAGAACAGCACGTCGACGCTGTTGTCGGCGAACGGCAGGTCGCGCAGGTCGGCGCAGACGCGGTCGAGCGGCCGCTGCAGCCCCAGCTTGCCCAGCAGGCCCGAACCGGTGCGCACGGGCGCCTGCTGCAGCATCGGCAGGGCCAGGTCCACGGCGACGATGCGCGCCTTCGGCCAGCGCGTGCGCATGGCCAGCGCGGCGTGCGCGGGTCCGCTGCCGACGTCGAGCACGACCTCCGGCACGCGGTCGTCCAGGTAATCGAGCGATTCGAGCAGATGCGCCTCGATGTCGCGCTGCAGCGCGGCGGCGCCGGCGTAGGTGGCCGAGGCGCGCGAGAACGCGCGGCGGACGTGGGCGGAATCGAAGAGACGGGTCATCGGCAGGCAGGATCGGAACGGGGGTCAGACGCCGGCGGTGGCAGTGGCCGCATGGGGTCGGTCGAGGAAGGCCAGCAGCCGCTCGGCGACCGCGTCGGCATGGGTGAGGAACGGCGCGTGTCCGGCATGGTCGAGCGTGGCGGCCGTCGCCTGCGGCGCCAGCGCGGCGGCGGCGTGCATCGCGCGCGGATCGACCAGACGGTCGCGGCGGCCCGCCAGCCACAGGCTTGGCACGCCGAGCGTCGGCAGCCGCTTGCGCAGGTCGACGCTTTCCAGCAATCCGAGGCCATCGGCCAGCACGCGCGTCGCCGGCTCGCCGCGTGCGAAGACCTCGGCGCGCAGCGTGCGCAGTTCGCCGCGCGCATCGTCGGAGCCGAACGCTTCCAGCGCGATGAACCGGTCCAGCGTGCCGCGGTAGTCGCTGCGCAGGCCGGTCGCGAAATCGCGGAACACCTGCGGCGCCATGCCGTGGTTCCAGTCGCGCCCGTGCACGAAACGCGGGCTGGCGCAGACCATCGTCAGCGACGTGGCGACCTCCGGCCGGGTGGCCGCGGCATGCAGCGCGAACAGGCCACCGAGCGACCAGCCCAGCCACGGCGCCGGCGGCAGCGCGCGCGCCAGCGCATCGACCACCGGATCGAGCGCCAGCGGCAGCGTGCTGTCACGGCTGTAACCGTGCCCCGGCAGGTCGACCAGATACAGCGTGCGCTGCGCGCGCAGGCGTTCGCGCAGCGGCGCGAAGATGCCGCCGTGCATCGCCCAGCCGTGCAGCAGCACCAGCGGCGGGCCTTCGCCGACGACGTCGATGTGCAGGCCGTCGGGAGTGTCGAGTGCGGTCATGGCGGTCAGCCTCCCTTGTCGCTGCGCAGCGCGCGTGTGCGGCGGGCGCTGCCGGCGGCCGGTCGGGCGACCAGCGCAGCGAACGCGACGATGCCGGCGGTCACCACCAGCGCGCCGATCAGGGCCCGGCCCTGGGGCCAGGCTTCGTGCAGGAACAGCGCACCGAGCAGCGCCGCGAACAGCAGCTCGGCCGCCTGCATGGCCTCGGCCGCGCCCAGCGCCACCGGGTTGTCGCGCACCATGCCGGTCGCCTGGAAGAACAGGATCGTCGCGATCACGCCCGCGCTCAGCGCCACGCCCGCGGCCAGCCACACCTGCGGCATCGACGGCGCGCCGGCCTCGTGCCAGGCGAACGCGGCGACCAGCAGCCACAGCGGCTGGCTCACGAGGGTCAGGCCGAATACGCGCTGGGTCGCGTTGAGGTCTTCGCCGGTGCGCTCCAGATGCAACAGCAGCAGGCGGTTGCCGAGCGGATACGCGACCGCCGCGGTCAGCACGCAGGCCAGGGCGATCCAGCCGGTGGCATCGAGCCCGGGGCCGCCGTGGCCGAACTGCATCAGCAGCACGCCTACCAAGATGGCCGCCGCCACGCCGAGCGCGGCCGGCGGCACGCGCCGGCGCACGTCGCGATACAGCAGCGGCGCGCACAACATGCCGGCGATCACGGTGAACTGGAAACTGCCCGCCACCAGCCACGCCGGCCCGCTCGACGCCGCGTAGGCCAGCATGCAATAGAACAGCAGGAAGCCGATCGCGCTGCAGCGCAGCCATGCACCGGGATGCGCGGCGATCGCGCGCAGCACCGGCGCCCCGCCGCCCTGCCACGGCATCAGCGGCAGCAGCAGCGGCAGGGTGATGAAGTAGCGCAGACACGCGGTCCACGCCCAGTGGCCGCCGCCGCTGGCGCTGGCGCGGTTGAGCACATAGGTCAGCGTGAAGAACAACGCGGACGCCAATGCGATCCCGACCGCGAGCAGGGCGCGGCGGGTGTCCGGCGCGGCGGTGCTCATGCCTGGGCCGTGACCGGCGACGAGGTGGCCGGCAATGCGTCGCGCGCCAGCGCCAGGGCATCGGCCAGCGCGTCGATGTCGGCATCGGCATGCGCCGCGCTCAGCGTGATCCGCAGCCGCGCCTGACCATCGGGCACAGTGGGCGGCCGGATCGCGGTGACCCAGAAGCCGGCGGCATCGAGCGCGGCCGACAGCGCGAGCGCGGTCGGGTTGTCGCCACAGCGCAGCGGCTGGATCGGCGTGTCGGACGGCATCAGGTCCAGCCCGTGGCCCAGCGCGCGCGTGCGGAAGCGCTGGACCAGCGCAGCCAGACGTTCGCGGCGCCAGTGTTCCTGCCGCGCGAGACGCACCGCAGCCAGCGACGCCGCGGCCTGGGCCGGCGGCAGCGCAGTGGTGTAGACGTAGGGCCGCGCGGTTTCGGCCAGATGCGCGATCAGGTCGGCGTCGCCGGCCAGCACCGCGCCATAGCCGCCGAGCGCCTTGCCCAGCGTGATCAGCTGCAGCGGCACGGCCTCGACGTCGAGTCGGGCCTCGGCCACGCTGCCGCGGCCATCGGGCCCGCGCACCCCGATGCCGTGCGCATCGTCGACGTACAGCAGCGCCTGCTGCACGCGCGCGACCACGGCCAGCTCGCGCAGCGGCGCGACATCGCCGTCCATGCTGAAGACGCCATCGGTGGCGAGCACCGCAGCGCTGCCCGGCAGCGTGCGCAACTGGCGCAGCGCCCCCGGTGCATCGGCATGCGGATAGCGACGCAGGCGGCAGCCGGCGAGGCGTGCGGCATCGATCAGACTGGCGTGGTTGAGCCGGTCCTGCACGCAGACGTCGTCATCGCCCAGCAGCGCCTGCAGTACCGCGAGATTGGCCGAGAACCCGCTGCCCAGCACCAGCGCCGCCGGCACCTGCAACCAGTCGGCGACTTCGCGCTCGAGCGCGGCGTGGCGGGCATGGTGGCCGCAGACCAGGTGCGAGCCGCCGCTGCCGACGCCATCTGTCGCCGCGGCGTCCTGCAGCGCACCCGAGACCGCGAAGTGCTGCGACAGGCCGAGATAATCGTTGCCGCAGAAATTCAGCAGCCAGTGGCTGTCGCCGCCCGCGTCGCGCACTTCGCAGCGCATGCCGTCGCGCCGGGTGACCGTGCGCCGGTGGCGTCGCGCGTTCTGCGCGTCGCGCGTGTCGCGCGTCTGGCGCGCCCGCGCGCGGAGATCGGGACGGTCAGGCGCCATGGCGCGCCCACACCGCGAGGCCGCCCATCGCGACCGCCGGCATCGCGATCAATCCGTTGACAGCAACGCCGATGCGGCCGGGCGTGCCCAGCTTCAGGCGCTGCGCGTCCTGCACGTCGGTCACGCTCTTGTGGGCCAGCAGCACGACGGCGGCGAACAGCGCGGCCGCGAGGCCCAGGCCGGCGCCGGTGTCGCGGAAAAACACGACGACCGCCCACACCAGCACGCCGGTCGCGGCCAGTCGCGCCAGCGCCAGGACTTTCGACTGGCCGTCGCGCACGGTCAGCGCGAACCCGCTCAGACCCACCAGTACCAGCAACGCCGCGTAGGCCCAGCCGGTCCAGGGCATCATGCCGCGCAGCTCCGCGGGTGCTGCGGCAGCTCGATGATGTCGGCATGCACGGTGCCGGGATGATCATGGCCTTCGGCATCGACATGCACCTGCATCGGCCGCAGACCGAGGCGTTCGAACAGCGCCATGTCGCGCTCGGTGTCCGGATTGCCGGTGGTCAGCAGCTGCTCACCGTAGAAGATCGAATTGGCGCCGGCCAGGAAGCACATCGCCTGCAGCTCGTCGCTCATGTCCTGACGGCCGGCCGACAGCCGCACCATCGAACGCGGCATCAGCAGCCGCGCGACCGCGATGGTGCGCACGAAGTCGAACGGATCGATCGCCTCGGTGCCGTGCAGCGGTGTGCCTTCGACTTGCACCAGGCGGTTGATCGGCACCGAATCGGGATGCACCGGCAGATTGGCCAGCGTGCGCAGCAGGCCAGCGCGCTGGCGCCCGGTCTCGCCCATGCCGACGATGCCGCCGCAGCAGGTCTTCAGGCCCGCGTCCCGCACGTGTTCCAGCGTATCGAAGCGGTCCTGGATCTCGCGCGTGTGGATGATCGCGTCGTAGAACTCGGGATCGGTGTCGATGTTGTGGTTGTAGTAGTCCAGGCCCGCGTCCTTGAGCGCGCGCGCCTGCGGGGCGCTGAGCATGCCCAGCGTCGCGCAGGTTTCCATGCCGAGCGCTTTCACTTCGCGGATCATCGCCGCGACCTTCGGGATGTCGCGGTCCTTCGGCGAGCGCCAGGCGGCGCCCATGCAGAAGCGCGAGGCGCCGGCGGCCTTGGCCTGACGGGCCTTCTCCAGCACGGCCTCGGTCTCCATCAGCTTCGTCGCCTCGACGCCGGTGTGGTAGCGCTGGGCCTGCGGGCAGTAGCTGCAGTCCTCGGGGCAGCCGCCGGTCTTCACCGACAGCAGCGTGCTGACCTGGACCTCGGTCGGGTCGAAATGCTGGCGATGGACCGTCGCCGCGCGGAACAGCAGCTCGGTCAACGGCAGCGCGAACAGCGCCTCGATCTCGGTGCGCGACCAGTCGTGGCGCAGGACGATGGGCTGGCCGGCGGATTCGCGGGCGTGGCTGACAGCGGACATGGCGATATACCGACGGAAGCGGTGGGACAGGGGCGGCAGTCTGGAAAGCATGCCTGCCGCTGTCAACCTGAAGCTCATGCCGCCGGTTGACGAAGGCTGGCGGCGCCAGCTGCGACGGCTGTTCGCAAGCCGGTGCCTGGTCTGCCGCGAACGCGCCGCCGGTGGCCACGATCTGTGCACGGCCTGCCTGTCGGCGCTGCCCTGGCCCGGGTCCGCCTGCCCCCGGTGTGCGATGCCCCTGCCCGTCGATAGCGGCCCCTGCGGCGCCTGCCTGCGCCGCCCGCCGCCACTGGACGCGGTACACGCGGCCTTCGTCTATGGCTTCCCGGTCGACCGGCTGCTGCCGCGTTTCAAGTTCCACCACGACCTGGCGGCGGGCGCGATGCTCGCGCGCTGCATGGTCTCGGCGTTCGCGCCGCTGCCGCGTCCCGATGCCCTCGTGCCGGTACCGCTGCATGCGACGCGGCTGCGGCGCCGCGGCTACGACCAGGCGCTGGAACTGGCCCGGCCGTTGGCACGGCAGCTGGCGGTGCCGCTGCGCTGCGACCTGCTGCAGCGCAGCCGCGCGACCGCGCCGCAATCGCAGCTCGACGCCATCGCCCGTCGCCGCAACCTGCGCCGGGCCTTCGTGTCCACACGCGGCGGGCCGCTGCCGGCGTACGTGGTGCTGGTGGATGACGTGATGACCACCGGCGCTACGCTGCACTCGGCCGCAGTGGCGCTGCGCCGCGCGGGGGTGAAACGGGTGGACGCCTGGGTCTGCGCGCGCGTGCCCTGAAGCGCGCCACGCGATCCGATCAGCCCAGCAGCGCGGTCACCGGCGGCAGCGCGTAATGCGCGGCGATGCCAGCGAAGATCGCCATGCCCACCCAGTGGTTGTGCAGGAAGGCGCGGAAGCAGGCCGCGCGCTCGCGGTGGCGCGCGATGCCGAACTGCCAGGCGACCAGCCCCGCCGCGACCGCCAGGCCCAGCCAGTAGTTCGGTCCCAGCCCGGCTTCGCGGCCGACCAGCGCCAGCGCCGCGAACGCCAGCGCATAGAGCACGCCCTGCGCGACCAGATCGAGATCGCCGAACAGGATGGCCGTGGATTTCGAACCGGCGCGGATGTCGTCCTCGCGGTCGACCATCGCGTACCAGGTGTCGTAGGCCGTGGCCCAGAAGATGTTGCCGACGAACAGCACCCAGCCCACCGGCGGCACCGTGCCCTGGACAGCCGCGAACGCCATCGGGATGGCCCAGCCGAACGCGACGCCCAGATAGACCTGCGGCAGATACGTGTGGCGTTTGAGATACGGATAGCTGGCGGCGAGGAAGATGCCGACCACGCTCATCAGCACCGTCAGCCGGTTCATCGTCAGCACCAGGGCGAAGGCGACCAGCATCAGCACCGCGAACAGCACCAGCGCCTCGCGCCCGCGCAGCGCACCACTCGCCAGCGGCCGGTCCTTGGTGCGTTCGACCAGCGGATCCAGCCAGCGGTCGGCGTAGTCGTTGATCACGCAGCCGGCCGAGCGCGTCAGCCACACGCCGGCGCTGAACACCACCAGCGTCCACAGCGGCGGCACGCCGCCGGCGGCGATCCACAACGCCCACCACGTCGGCCACAACAGCAGCAACCAGCCGATCGGCCGGTCGCCGCGCATCAGAGTCCAGTACTGCCGCGCGCGCACCCGCCAGGGCGTGTGGACCGGGGCCGAAAAGCGTTCGTAGTCGTGCATCGGCGCGGAGGGTAGCAGCCCGGCGGGCGACGCTGCGTGGGGCGCCTGCGGTTGGGGCCGGGCATGCCGGCGAGGCGGTCGGCATCGACGGCGCGGAGGCGCCAGGCGCATCGGCTCCCCTCGGATGGAGACACGCGCGGCGTCCGCGTCGGGGAAGGCATCGCGTTTTCTTGATGTCGCGCGGGCGCGGCGGCTTCGCGTCGCACCCTGACCTGATCGCGGCGCGGCGCGGCTTCCCTGGCGGCACACCGGGGCGTCTCGGCCCCGGCGCGCGTTGCGCCCGTTCGATGGCCTGCACGTTCTGCGCGCTACCGCCCCTGCGCGATCGTGGACTGCACCGCCGCCGTCGCGGCGACGCGCCATGGTGGCGCCGGTCCGATCCGGGCCTTCAGACGAGTCGGCCATGCAGACCCCGCGCGCGGCCCGACGTCGCCTCATGGCGAAGCCTTGCGCTGCTCGACGCCCCACGCCCATCGCGCCACGTGGCAGACCCGGTGCATGCAACCGACGGCCAGCCCGATGAGCACGATCCTCGTCTGCGGCGGCGCCGGCTACATCGGCAGCCACATGACGAAGTGGCTGACCGCGCACGGCAGTCGCGCCGTGGTGCTGGACAACTTTTCGACGGGGCATCGCGCCGCGGCCTGCTTCGGTCCGGTGCTGGAGGCCGACCTGATGGATCCCGCATCGCTGGACGCAGCCTTCGCGCAGGGACCGTTCGACGCGGTCATGCATTTCTGCGCGCGCTCGCTGGTCGGCGAATCGGTGCAGCAGCCCTACGACTACTACGAGAACAACGTGGTCGGCACGCTCAACCTGCTGCGCGCGATGCAGCGCCACGACGTCGGCCGGATCGTGTTCTCGTCGACGGCGGCGGTCTTCGGCGAGCCGGTGCATGCGCGCATCGACGAGACGCATCCGACAGCGCCGATCAATCCCTACGGCGCCAGCAAGCTGATGGTCGAGCGCATTCTGGCCGACGCCGCCAGGGCCTACGGATTGCGTTCGGTCACGCTGCGCTACTTCAACGCGGCGGGCGCCAGCGCCGCGGGTGACATCGGCGAGGCCCACGCCCCCGAAACGCATCTGATCCCCAACGTGCTGCGCGCCGCGCTGGGTGGCAGCGCGCGCCTGCAGGTCTTCGGCGACGATTGGGCCACGCCCGACGGCAGCTGCGTGCGCGACTACATCCACGTCGACGACCTGGCACAGGCGCACTGGCATGCGCTGGCCTACATGTACGCGCACACCGGCGCGCACACCTTCAACCTCGGCAACGGGCAGGGATTTTCCGTGCGCGACGTGATCGCCGCGGCGGAAGCGGTCAGCGGACGTCGCATCGCCTACGACGTGGCGCCGCGGCGGGCGGGTGACCCGGCCGTGCTGGTGGCCGCGAGCGCGCTGGCCCGTCGCGAACTCGGCTGGGCGCCGCGCTATACCTCGCTGGCCGAGATCGTCGAAACCGCATGGCGCTGGCACTGCAATCCGGCGTACTGATGGCGCGGGCATGCGCCTGCGTGATCCATTCGCGGTGGGGCGGCCTGACCGTCCGGACGATACGAGCGCAGCGCGCGTCCCGATCCCCGACCGGCCGCACTGCGCTTCCACCGCCGTGCGATGCGAACGGATGGCAACGGCGGCGGCCCTGCAGGCGCGTTCGCGATGCAGGCCGACCGCCCTGCCCATCCTCCCGGCGACCGGTTTCCGCTACACTCTCCAGCCGCCCGCCCACGTGGCGCGGCGGCCGATGCGCCTGTAGCTCAGCCGGATAGAGTAGTGGCTTCCGAAGCCATTGGTCGGGGGTTCGAATCCCTCCAGGCGCACCAATTTTCGTGACACCGTGCATGCCGCTTGACCACACAAGCGATAAGTGGGGAAATTCTCACTTACCTCTGGTTTTTGGCCGTTGACCCGCCAATCATCCCTAAGGACGTTTGGGGGTCGTTATCTGCTTGCAGTCGGCCCAGATTGCTCACTTGTTGCCATCAGGTGGAAGGCGTTAGTGGCGCTGGGATCTCTCAGGGGAGCGTCTCCGTAAGCAGCGACCGAAGAGTTCTTCGCCGCAGCGTCATCCGTAAGCCCGCTATCAGCCAGAAGCGGACATGTGCGCGGGGTTCGGTCGCCTCGGCGGAGCTCGGAAAGCGTTCGAGCCCCAGAAGGACTACCGAGCGGACGCGGAGCGAATCTTCAACGAAACCTTGGAAGTTCGTATCTAGGGCGAGGCTTGACCTTCGTATGCAAGCTGGCCGAAGCATTGGGTGTTCGAGCGATCACGCTGCGCTTCCGCATCTGACGGACCGTACTGACTGCAACGCAGGATGCCGTCTCACCAAAGGCAGTACTAGGCAAGCGGACACCGCAACGCTAGCCCCCTCTCCATTGACTCCGCGTTTGACTCCGCGTTGGTCACCGTTCGAACATGTCCTAGTGGAGGGGTAGCAACTCCCCTTCCCCACAGACGCGCGGAGGGTTAGCGCAGTCGATCTCCAGTATCGACGCACGATGGAATGAGCCAAGGAGGGGGATGGCGATGCAGTACGCGATGTATCCGCAGTACGTACCGATTTTGAAATGGCAGGGCTACGAACAGAAGGCTTTGCAGCACGTCTATCCGGATGCTGCGCAGCGAGTCTTGCCTTGCATCGAAGTCCGGGACTCGAGCCAGCACAGAACACTGATGTCGAAGTTCGACAGCGTGTGGAAGGCTGCCTCGCTGGTCGACTACTCGGATCCAGACGGAAATCTCACACCAGCGCGCTTGGCTGAGCTTGTCGAATTCCTCAAGTTGGGGACGGGCTCATCAGTTCTCGCATCGCCCGTTCTAAGTCCGTACGTGACAGCGAAATCGCTTTCGACCGTCGCCGGGCTACTCGGCAATCGGAAGATCACGCTGCGTCTCCGATTGGACGATCTCACCAAGGCTGGCAACCACCAGTACGCAATCGACAAGATCGTGAAGACGCTGGGTGTTGGCATGCATGTCGATCGACTGATCGTCGACCTACGGATCACGCCGAATGGAAACCCAACTCAGGGTGAGCTCAACACGTTCGCTCTTGCTTTGCATGCGATGAAAGCAGCGGGCATTCAAAACCTGCATCTTGCTTCTGGCGCGTTTCCTGCCAGCCTTCAAGGTATCGAGGGCATGCATGAGATCGAGCGACGTGACTGGGGACTCTGGCAGAACGTTGCAGCCGCAAGTCCTCAAACGCTGATCGGTTACTCCGATTACGGGCCGTTGACACCTGACTGGTCGGAAGAAGTGCTCACCAAGCGTGGCGGCCGATCGGTAATCCGTTACGCATTAGGAGACAGATGGCGCGTCCTTCGAGCTGCTAGCAATACGACTGCCGACTCGATCGCGATCTCAACGCTCATGACAACCACCTACGCAGCTGGCCTGAAGCCCCCAACCTATTCGTTCGGAGACCAGCTCATCCATGATCGCGCGGACCCCACGGTTCCCGAGAAGGACAAGAAGTGTGGGCACTATCACATCACCGAGTATTGGAGTCACCACATCGCGTTCGTGGTGAAGGATCAGTACTAGTGCGGTGAGGTCACGCTGGCGGCGCGCACCAGCAGGGCGTTGCGAATACGCAACTTGATTTCCTCAAGCGTAAGTGAGGAGGCAATGTGATCCTGCAGGAGATACAAGCTCTTGCTCCGCAAACCCTTGGCTTTTCCCAAGTCCTCAAGGATCTGCAGCGCCTCATCTTTTGTGAGGACAGAGGCAAGCGTGCTGGAGTTCTGCCGCACGTTGATGCCTGCTTCGCGCAAAGATTCGAAGTGTCCAGTGTGTCCATCCACGATCATCGCGCCCCACCACGGTGGTAGCAGCTCCATGGCCTTGGCCACATGGCGTTCGGCCATCACGAGCGTCACGCGGTCGAAGAATCTGGCGTAGCGCGAGCCTTGGCCGATGAGACGCGTAAGGGTGTCTGCCTCGCTCTTGATCTCGTAGCAGTGCATCTGATCGACCTGGACCAGATCGGCCCGGATCTCTCCACCGTGCAGTCGCAGCTCCTCGAGGAAGGCATTCGACTCCACTGGACCGGTACGCATCAGGTGCTCGGTCAGGGCCTTCTTGATGTGGGCTTCTTTCATATGCGTCTGCCAAATGCGCTTGGAAATAGTAACACGAACATGCATTTATGCATATTTGCTATCTTAGCTGGATGCGTAAGATCAGAGATGCCGCAAGCCTTGCTGGAGAAGTTCGTGACCAACTCCGGGCAAGCGGCTTGGCAACGGCAACAGAGATAGCAAGGGCAAGTGGGCTAGGTCAGCCACAGGTCTATCGCAATCTGTTCGGTAAGCCGAAGCGCACAGGGAGAGTCATGATGGCCCTATGCAAATATGCAGGTGTTGATGCATACGAAAGCATTGGAGACCCCAGCCAATCGGCGGTGCTGATGGCGGCACTGGCCGAGGTCTGGGATGGATCTGAAGCGCATGCGCGGAAGTTGGCGAAGCTCTTACTCGCACACCATCAGGCGCGCATGTGAAAATAACCCCAGGCCGATGTGGAGGCCAAGGATGAATACCAAGACGCCCGTGATTTCGGCGAAGGGAGCATATGCGGCATTAGCAGCCGCAGGATTCCCGATGGCGTACGTGAAGCGTTCCTTGCCAGACTGGTGGGACAACGCGCTTCTCAAGACCAGTGCCGGCACCTTGCAGTTCGCGACAATCCTTAAGCAGCGCTTGGGGGTGGAGGTCCGTTTTGCCAAAGACGGCGAAATGGAGGTGCTCACTGGCTTGAACAGAGCCCGTTTCAAGCATCGTGCTGCGACTCAAGAAGATGAGCTGCAGGTGGCAGCCACGGTTGGCCTGGCCTTGGCGCGTCTGGCCGTGTTCTCGACGGACTCGCAGTACCGAACACTCCCGAAAGATCCGACTGTGTTGTCAGCGGACGTGATCGCTTGGAGCGGCGAGCGTGCGATCAGCTTCGAAGCTCTTCTCAAGTACTGCTGGTCGCGCGGTGTGCCGGTTCTCTTCCTCAAGGAACTTCCCAAAACCAGCAAACGGGTGACCGGAATGGCGATCCAGGTCGACTCCCGGCCTGTAGTTGTGCTCGGCCTGAACTCGCAGCAGAACGCGCGACAATTGTTTGTGCTCGCGCATGAGCTCGCCCACATCTGCTTGGGACATGTCGCGCAAGGAAGCGCTCTGATTGACGAAGAACTCGATGCGGTCACCGACTCACTCGAGGGTGCAGGTACTGGGGCAAGCGACAAGGAGGAACGCCAAGCGGACGCGTTCGCTCTTGCGCTGATTCGAAGAGGCCAGCCCGCAACCCTACAGGCGCTTCCTGGCCGCCTTTCGTCGGCCGGCCTCGCCGCCGCTGCAGCTCAGGCCGGACATGCGCGCGGGATCGACGCAGGTCATCTCCTGTTGTCCTATGCCAGTCAGTACGACGATTGGCTCAACGCCAATCTGGCCCTGAAGTACCTACCCGACACAAAGACAGCGCTCTCGCTCATGTCGAAGTGCTTTCGGGAGAACACGGATCTTGCACGTCTAACGGACGAGAACCGTGACCATCTGCTCGATGCGCAGGGATTCGCATGAAGGTCGATCGCTGGTTGCTCGATAGCGACGCGGCCACCTGCATCTGCAGGTACGGCCTGATCGAGGACCTGGCACAGGCGCTTGGCGTCGGGCTGGAGTCGTTGTGTGTCCTGCCGCAGCTCAGATTCCAACTGCATCTCGGCAATACCGCCAAGGCGTTGAAGAAGCTCGGATCCGAACTGGCAGTCGCGCAAGCATTATTGCTGGTGTCTCGTGCCGCAGAGGTCAGCGTTATGGTGAGTGCGGCCAATCAAGCATTGCTGGAGGCGACACCTGACATCGATGGCGGAGAGTTGGCGCTGTTCGCGGCCCTATTAGATGCGCTCGACAGCGGCCTGATCACAGGCGACAAGCGTGCACTCGTTGCCCTGTCAAATGTGGATGGCATCGGAACAGAAGGTCAGATCTGGGCTCGTCTGTTGTGTCTCGAAGATGCCATCGCACTACTCATTCAGCACTTCAGTCATACACATGTGTCGAAGAAGGTCCGTCAGTGCCCGGAAGCCAACATCGCACTGAGCATTGCGTTCGGGCGAACAACCGCAAATAGCGAGAAGAACGTCTGCGAGGGACTCAACAGCTACATCAACGATGTAGCTGCCGGGACAGGGAACAAGTACACACCGCAGCATCTGCTGTCGATTCCCGTCGGGCCCTGAGTAACATCGAAGGTGCAAAGCGTGGAAGCCCACACAGTCGCCTGCTCAAGCCCATCATGGGGAGGACCACAGTCGTCGCCTGAACGCTGCGTCAGAGATAGCGCAGCCAGGTCCAGTCGCGCCGACGCGCCTTGAGCCGGGCGAACGCGCGGGTCGGGATCCACAGCGCGAGTGCGAGCACCACGGCGAGAGCCCACAAACCCGCCACGCTGTGGATGCCGAAGACGGTGCCGTAGTTGAAGCCCCAGATGCCCACGGCGGCCAGGTACAGCAGCTTCAGCACGTACAGATGCAACAGGTAGAAGAACATCGGCGCGGCACCGAACGTCGACAGCGGCGCCAGCGTCGCTGCGACGCGCGGCGATTCGAACAGGCTGAGCAGCCACGCGCCGATGCCGAGCGTCAGCAGCAGGAACAGCAGTGACGGCGGGTACTTGGTGACGTTGAAAACGCTCATCAGCGTGGTGCCGAGATCGCCCATCGCCTGCCAGGGCGCATCGCCGTAGAGATTCAACACCCGCAGTGCGAGGAAGGCGCCCAGCAGCAGGCAGCCGGCGCGCCAGAGGCGTGTCCGGCGTGCGGGATCGGTTGCGTCCGCGTACCAGATGCCGGCGGCATAGCCCAGTGCGATCACGCCGATCCACGGCAGCACCGGATACGAGGTGCGCATGCGGATGTCCGCGATCTCCAGCCAGCCGCGCTCGTGCAGGATCATCCACGCGGTGCCGCCCCAGGTGCCCGGTACGGCCTGCACGCCATCGAGCAGATTGTGTCCGGCGACGATCACCACACCCAGCGCGATGAGCGCCCAGCGTGGCAACCACAGCAGCGCGGACAGCGCGATCATGCTCAGGCCGATCGCCCAGATCACCTGCAGATACACCACGGTCGGCGGGAACTGCGCGGTCCAGGCGAAGTTCACCAGGGTCAGTTCCAGCAGCACGAGAAACAGGCCGCGCTTGAGCAGAAACGCACTGGTCGCCGCCCGCCCGCCGGCGTGACGGTTGCCGTACAGCCACGCCGATATACCGGTGAGGAACACGAACGCGGGCGCGCACAGATGCGCCAGCAGCCGCGAGACGAACAGCGCCGGCTCGACCTCGGCCACGTTCACCGGATCGCCGACCTGGTGCTGCAGGAAGAACGTATCGCGCACGTGGTCGAGCAGCATCAGCAGCATGACCACGCCGCGCAGGATGTCGATGGACGCGAGACGGGACGCACCGGGCATGGCGACGTGGGCGGGCGTGGCGACGGGGGTATTCAATGCGATGACCTGGAAGCTTCGGCGTGGAATGCCGCGATGCGGCGACGCGATGTGTGCGTTGGCGGGATGCGTTGTCCGCGAACGCGGCAGCAGCGCAGGCGGGCGCGACTTACATCTTCAGGTTGAGCGAGACGAACGCCGAGCGCCCGGGCGCGGGCGAGAACATCGGCTGATCGTCGCCGCCCCAGAAGAAGTTGTCGTACCAGACGTATTCGTATTGCCGGTTGGTGAGATTGCGGACCTGCAGGTCGACGCTGAGCCGTTCGGACAGCTGGTAGCGCGCACTCGCATCCAGCACGGTGAAGCCGCCGAAGCGCCCCTGCGCGTTGCGTTCGTCGACGAAGTAGTCGCCCTGTGCGCGCGCCTGCGCACCGAACGACCAGGCGCCGCCCGGGCGATAGTCGACGCCGGCATTGCTGACGCGGCGCGGCGTGTTGAAGACCTCGCGTCCCGCGAGCGACGTGCCGTCGGCGGTGAACGCGCTGACGACCTCGGCCTTCTGCAGCGCATGCGATGCCCACAGCGTCCAGTGCTCGCCGACGCGTGCGTTCACCTGCAGGTCCAGGCCCTGGCGCCGGGTCTGGCCGAGCCCCACGGTGGTCCCGGTGCTGGGCATGTTGGCGACCTCGTCGGTCGCATCCTGTCGCCACGCCGACACGCGCGCCTCGACGCCCGCCGCCGGCTGGAGCTTGATGCCGACTTCGGTACCGGTATTGATCGACGGGCGGAACGTGGCCTGCCCCGCGGTCAGATAGGCGGGCGCGGCGGAGCCGGTGAGCACCTGGAAGGTTCGCCCCCAGTTCGCATAGACGTTCGTCGCGGGGCCGAGCGCGTAGACCACGCTGAGTTTGGGCTGGCGGATCGAGCCGTAATCCTGCAGCGGCGCCTGCACGCCACCGAGCAGATGCGTGTCGCCGGAGAACCGGTCGACGCGGAACGCCGGCACGATCTTCAGCGCATCGACGGGCTCGATGACGGCCTGCACATAGGCGCCGACATTGCGCAACGTGTAGCGGTCGTCGTTCTGCACGCGGGCCGGCGGCCCATCGAAGTCGGTCGGCATGGCGAAGTCGTAGCGGAAGCGGCGATAGATGTTGTCCTGGTGCTCGACATTCACGCCGGCTTCGACGGTCACGCCATCGCGCGCGGCCCATGTCAGGCTGGCCAGCGCGCCGGTCTGGGTTTCATCCCACTGCCGGCGCTGGCGCGGCGCGTTGCCGACCGGGTAATCGGTGAACGTCACGGTGCGGTCGTCGACGTAGCGGTTGCGATAGGCCTTGGCGCCGAAGTCCAGGCCGACGGCGAGCGACCAGTCCAGATGCGCGCCGAGGTGGCGCATGTCGCGGTCGTCGCCGTCGTTGGCGTTCTTCTCCGGTGAGCGACGCCGCGCATCGGCAAGTTCGCCGGCGGTGAGGAAGCCTGGTTCGTCGGCTTCGTGGTGATACACGCGTGCGACCACGCCGGCCCGCAGCGTGCCGGCCTCGTCGGTGTAGAACCACTTGCCGGCCAGCGTGTGCTTGCGTGAGGTGTCGTGGTCGCGATAGCCGTCGGAGGCCTGCACGCCGACGAAATAGTTCTGCGCGATGCGGCCGGATTCGGTGCCCAGCGCAATCTGCATTTCGCGCGTGTTGAAGCTGCCGTAGCTCAAGCGGGCGTCGACGTAGTCGCCGCCCTGACGCGTGGCGAAGTTGATGTTGCCGCCGATGTTGTGCAGCCCGTAGCGCGGATCGTTGGTGCCGCGCACGACTTCGATGTAGTCGATCTCCAGCGGGAAGACCATGTCGATGAAGCGCTGGTTGCCGCTGTTGACGTTGCTGGGCACGCCGTCGATCAGGGTCTTGATGCCGTTGATGTAGCCCTCGCCGTTGAACGCGCGGAAGGTCGCCTTGCCCGACTCCGCGCCCTGGCGGGTCTCGGTGAGCTGGATGCCGGGCATCTGGCCGAGCAGCTCCCAGCTGTTGGTCACGTTCTTGTCCTCGACCTTGTCGCGACCCATCACATCGACCGAGGTCAGCACGTTGCCCGCCGGCAGCGGCCCACCGGTCGCGCCGCGGACGTCGACCGTGCCGAGCGTGATCGCCGGTGTGCCGGTCTGCGCCTGGGCATGGGCGAATGGCGAAAGCGCAGCCAGCACGGCTGCAGTGAATGTGCGGGTCATTGTCGATTCCGTAGGAGCGCGCGTGCCGCAACGGGGCGGCGTGCAGTGGCGCAGGGAGCGCGCAGGCGCCTTGAATCGATACTTTATAACATTTCAATTTGAGCAGCCAGCCGTGGCTGGACGACGACGGATCTTCACCGAGTGCGTCGGCGCTGAATTGGACCGCTGGTCGATGCTCCGGTGCGCGGAAAGACGCACTCCGGGCAGTCGCTTGTCGGCCGCGCCGCTGCAGGCACGACACTGGGCACGAGATCGATGTCCACGACGCCCGGCGCGAGATCCGCGCGGCATCCAAGGCAGCACGCCAGGCAGCACGCCAGCGCTTTGAAACGCGACGTCTGGACCATCGGAATTCAGGCGCAGACCGCGCCCGGTCACGCGTGCGAACCACGCGTGCCACTACGGCACGACAGTCGTGGCGCGACCGAGAACAACGCACCACATTCGACGCGGCGGGAATCCGGCTACAGCCTGCGCAGCAGATTCACCGGCCACGCGCCGACGTGGCCGCAGAACACTCCGGGCACCTGGATCGGATTCACGGGTCCGCCTGCGCACACTGCGCAGGCGCAACACTCATTCCGCGGCAGCAGGCGCCGCAGGTTCTGCGGGCACCGCCGGCGTGGCGCCCGGCGTCTTGAGCTCGGTCAGCGCAGCCGCGATCGGCGCATCGCCCGGCAGCGCTTCGCCGCCGGTGCTGCCGTCTTCCTCGTCACCGCGCAGATGGCCCGGCAAGGCGGCTTCGGTATACGCGGTGGCCGCGCGCGGCGCGTTCGCATCCGTGGACGCGCCCTCGGCGCGCAGCACCACGTCGGGATCGATACCGCGGGCCTGGATCGAACGTCCGCTGGGGGTGTAGTAGCGCGCGGTGGTGAGCTTGACGGAATCGCCATTGTCCAGCGGCAGCACCGTCTGCACCGAGCCCTTGCCGAACGTGCGGCTGCCGACCACGCGGGCGCGCCCGTTGTCGCGCAACGCGCCGGCCAGCACTTCGGATGCACTGGCCGAGCCGACGTCGACGATCAGTACCACCGGCGCGCCGTCGAGGACGTCGCCCGGCGTCGCGGTGAACTCGGCTTCGCTGATCGGAATGCGGCCACGCGTGCTGACGATCTTGCCGGTGTCGAGCAGGTCGTCGGCGATCTGCACCGCCGCGGTCAGCAGACCGCCCGGATTGCTGCGCAGGTCGATGACCAGACCGCGCAGCTGGCCGCCGCTGCCGGACTTGAGTTCGCCGACCACGCGGCTGAACTCCGCCGCGGTGTCCATCTGGAACTGGCTGACGCGCACGTAGCCGTAGCCCGGCTCGAGCATGCGGCCGCGCACGCTGACGACGCGGATGGTCTCGCGCTGGACGCGGATCTCCAGCGGCGCGCGCTCACCGTCGCGCAGTACGCCGAGCGTCACCGCCGTGCCGGGCGCGCCACGCAGCGGGCCGGGGCCTTCGTTGTCGGACGGCGACAGCGAGCGGCCGTCCACGCTGACGATCACGTCACCCGCGCGCACGCCGGCCTTCTCGGCCGGGGTGCCGTCGATCGGCGCGATCACGCGCATGCTGCCCTCGGGCAGATACATCACTTCGACACCGATGCCGTCATAGGCGCCGGTCGTACCTTCGTCGAAGGCTTCCGCGTCCGCCTTTTCCATGTAGGCGCTGTGCGGATCGAGATCGAGCAGCAGGCCGCGGATCGCCGAGGACATCAGCTTGCGGTCCTCGACCGGTTCGACATACGCCTGGCGCACCGCATTGAAGACGCCGACATAGCGCCGGATCTCTTCCAGCGGCACACGGCTGGACGCATGTTCGATCGCATCGGGATCGTCGCTGGCCGCGACTTCGCGCGCAGCCTGGGCTTCGTCGGGCGCGACAGCGGGCGCGGCTTCGGCCGGCGGCGTTTCGTCGGTCCCGGTTGCAGCGTCGTCGGGTGTCGCGGCGGGCGCCTCGGACGGTGGCGTCGGATCCTGGGCGAAGGCCACGGGCGACAACAGCAGCGACAGGGCCAGCGTCAGGGTACGAACGCGCATGCAGAACTCCGGAAACGGGAAGACGCACACGGCTGCGCGCGCGGATCGATTATGCGGTCCGGGTGTGTGAATGCGTTAAGGACGCGCGGGGATATTCAGTTCCACCGGTGGTCCGGAAGTGCGTTGCGGCCGGGCTTCCGGCTCGGCATGGATATGGCCCATCCGGCTTCGTCTGACGCAGCCCGGGCTGCCGCTGTGACTACCCTTCGGGTGCGGGCAGGCGCCCGGAATGACTGTCGATCGACATCCAGAACGTCCGCCTCCCACGCGGGTGGCGCACGCGGCACCTGTCGGCACGCTATCCGGGCGCGTGTGCCGCACAGGGCTCAGGTGCAACCGCCTCGCCATCGCCGACTGTCAGCACTGCAGCCGATGCGGGCGTGAGTCCGGTGGGCGGGCGCAGGCCCGCGTCGCGCCATCGCCCGGTGCCTGCCGCACGCTGGGCCAGCACGGCGTCGTGGATCCGTTCGAGTACCTGTTCGGTGCGCACCAGCACGTCGTGGTCCCAGACCCGGACGACACGGAACCCCCTGCGCGCGAAAAAGTGCGCGCGCGCCACATCGAGTCCAACGGCCGATCGCACGGCATCGATCTCCACGATCGTCGCCGCATCAAGGGCGATGAAATCGACGACGAATGGACCGATCGGGTGGGTGCGCTCGAAGGCGACGCCGTCCATGCGGCGGTCGCGCAGGTGATGCCAGAGCAGGCGGCTCGCATCGGCGGTTTGCCGGTGCTGCGCGCGGCTGAAACAACGTGTGGTCGAAGTGCACATCCGTGTGCTCCCGCGTCCCTGACCTGCAGGCTGCGCCGTCGCGGCAGGGACCGGCAGCAGGAAAGTCCGAAGCTGGTGTCGTGTATCGCCGCGGACGTCAGAGCCTCGCGCCAAAGACGCGACACGCGGTGCAGGTCACGCACCGCGGCCGGCGTGAGCTCTCACGCACACGAATCAGCGGCGCTCCTGTGCAGCGCACGCGGAACATCGGTATCTACGTCGGTCCAGACGAGGTCCACAGGCGGCATAAACCCCAAGGCCCGGCATTCCGCGCTGCAATGCCGGCACGCGCACAGACCGGCCACACCACGGCGCCCCCACTCGCGTGGGGCGCGCCGCACTCAGCGGCGCTGCAGCCAGGTCGACGGATTGACCGGCTTGCCGCCCTGGCGCAATTCGAAATACAGGCCGGACCGGCCCTGACCGCCAGAGTTGCCGACGCTGGCGAGCGTGTCGCCGCGGGCGATGCGGTCGCCGACGTTCTTCAGCAGAGCGTCGTTGTGCGCGTAGAGGCTCATGTAGCCGTTGCCGTGATCGACGATCAGCAGCATGCCGTAGCCGGTCATCCACTCGGCGAATACCACGGTGCCATCGGCGACCGCCTTGACCGGCGTGCCCGCCGGCGCACCGATCAGGACACCGGTACTGCTGCGACCATCCGGCAGGCGTCCGCCATAGGCGGTCAGCAGGCTGCCGCTGACCGGCCAGCCCAGTCCACCGACCTGCGGCGCAGGCGCACTCGCCACTTCGGGACGAGGACGCGGCGGCGGACGTGGCGTGGCCGGGGTGCCGCTGTCGCGCGCTTCACGGGCCTCACGCGCCTGGCGCGCACGTTCCGCCGCTGCGGCCGCACGGCGTTCGGCTTCGGCACGACGCGCGGCTTCGCGCAGCTGCGCCAGCACGCGTTCGAGCGACCGCGCATCGCTGCCCAGTGCCTTCTCGCGTTCGCTGCGGTCGTTGAACCGCGATTCGAGTCCCCGCATGGCCTCGGCGCGCTTGCCGCGGTCGGCCTCGACCTGCGCGAGCCGGCTGCGCTGTTCGGTCTGCGCCGCCTCGAGTGCGGCGCGGCGATCGTGGATCTGCGCTTCGATGCCGTCGAGTTCGGCCATCTCGGCGCGCAGCGTCGCGATGCGTTCGCTGCGCTGCTGCTGCAGATAGCGGTGATAGACCAGCAGGCGCCCGGCATCGGCCACGCGGTCCTGGGCCAGCATGAGCTTGAGCGCGGCGTCGTCGCCGATCGTGTAGGCCGCGCGCACCAGCGACGCCAGTTCCGTGCGCCGGGTTTCGACGGTGGCGTCGAGCGCCTGCCGCCGCGCCTGCAGCTGTTCGAGCGCCGCCTGTTCCTCGGCCAGCTTGCTGCGCGTGTCGGCCAGCGCCTTGGACGATGCGGCCACCTGCTCGTCGACCTGGCGCAGTTCGCGCGCCGCGGCGCCGCGCTGGCCTTCGATCCGGCGGCGCTCGGCGGCGACGTCGCGCAACTCCTTGCGCACGCGCTCGAGCCGGCGCTCGGTCTCGCGGCTGGTCTGGGCCGCCGCGTCCGGCACCGGCACGGCTGCGAACAGCAGCGTGCCCAGCAACAGCGCGGTGCCTGTCGTCCTGGCTCCGCGCATCATGCTCAGCCGTCGGCCTGCAGCAGCGAGCGACCGGTCATTTCGGCCGGCTGCTCGACGCCGATCAGATCGAGGATCGTCGGCGCGAGGTCGCGCAGGGCGCCTCCGCGGCGCAGCGTGGTCTGCCGGCTGCCGACGTACACCAGGTCCACCGGACCCACGGTGTGCGAGGTGTGCGGCTCGCCCGTCTCGGGGTCGCGCATCATCTCGACGTTGCCGTGGTCGGCGGTCACCAGCAGTTCGCCGCCGACGGCGCGCACGGCCGCGACGATCTCGCCGACGGCCTTGTCGACGGTCTCGACGGCGGTGATCGCCGCGGACAGCACGCCGGTGTGGCCGACCATGTCGGGATTGGCGAAATTGCACAGGATCACGTCGAAGCGCTGCTCGCGCACCGCCTCGACCAGCCGCGCGCAGACTTCGGGCGCGCTCATCTCGGGCTGCAGATCGTAGGTCGCGACCTTCGGGCTCGGCACCAGGATGCGGTCTTCGCCCGGATACGGCGCCTCGCGGCCACCGCTGAGGAAGAACGTCACGTGCGCGTACTTCTCGGTCTCGGCGATGCGCAGCTGGGTCAGGCCCTGCGCGCCGAGCACTTCGCCGAGCGTGTTGGGCAGCGTGTCGGGCGCGAACGCCAGCGGCGCCGGCAGCGACGCGTCGTATTCGGTCAGGCAGACGAAGCGCGAGAGCTGCGGGCGGCGCGCCTGGAAGCCATCGAAGCCCGGCGACACGAAGGCCGCGGTCAGCTGACGCGCGCGGTCGGCGCGGAAATTCATGAACACCACGGCGTCGCCATCGGCCATCGGCGTCGCACCGGCGATCGCGGTCGGCGCGACGAACTCGTCGTTCTCGTCGCGCGCATAGGCGGCGCGCAAGGCGGCCAGCGCATCGGGCGCGGTCTCGCCGCCGGCGTCGACGACCGCGTCCCAGGCCTTGCGCACGCGGTCCCAGCGCTGGTCGCGGTCCATCGCGAAATAGCGCCCGCCGATGCTGGCGATGTGCGCGTTGCCCAGCGCATCGCAGCGCGCCTGCAGCGCGCGCAGGCTGGGCTCGGCGGAACGCGGCGGCATGTCGCGACCGTCGGTGAACGCATGCACGGCGACGCGCGGCACACCGCGCCGGTGCGCGAGATCGAGCATCGCGAACACGTGCGCTTCGTGACTGTGCACGCCGCCAGGCGACAGCAGGCCGAAGACGTGCAGCGTGCCGCCACTGGCGAGCGCCGCATCGCAGGCCGCGTTGAGTTCGGCGTTGTCGAAGAAGCTGCCGTCGTCGATCGCCGCGTCGATGCGGGTCAGATCCTGGTAGACGATCCGGCCGGCGCCGATGTTCATGTGGCCGACTTCGGAATTGCCCATCTGCCCGTCCGGCAGGCCGACGTGGCGGCCTTCGGTATGGACCAGCGTGGTCGGATGCTCGGCGAGCAGATGACGCCAGACCGGCAGTTGCGCCAGTGCCAGCGCGTTGTCGCGCGGGTCGTCGCGATGGCCCCAGCCATCGAGGATCAGCAGGACGACGGGGCGAGGACGAGGTGAGCTGGCGGCATGCGGCACGACGTTTGGCCCAGTGACGAAAGACAGATGCGATTGTAGCGACACGGCGGCAAGCTACGGTGGACGCGGGCCGGGTGCCCGCCCCCGCTTCCACGAGGTCCTGGCCATGTCCATCTCCCATGCACGCATCCGTCCTGCGCCCCTGCTGCTTGCAGTCGCCCTTGCGTTCGGCGGCAACGCCTTCGCCCAGGAGGACGTCTCCAAGGTCAACGGCGGCATCACCGCCGAGGCCGGCCAGACCTATCGCGACCTGAGCACGGTCAATGGCGGCATCCGCATCGGCGACGACGCGCGCCTGCGCAACGCCGAGACCGTCAACGGCGGCATCCGCGGCGGCGACGGCATCCAGGCCGGCAATCTGGAAACGGTCAATGGCGGCATCAACCTGGGCGCGCGCGCGCAGGTCGAAACCCTGACCACCGTCAACGGTGGCGTCCGGGTGGGCACCGAGGCGCGCGTCGGCGGCAACATCGAAAGCGTCAGCGGCGGCCTGTTCGTCGACCGCGGCGGCCGGGTGGCCGGCAACATCGGCACGGTCAACGGCGCCATCGGCCTCGTGGGCGTGGAAGTCACGGGCGACATCAAGACCGTCAACGGCGACGTCACCATCGGCGCCGGTTCGCACGTACGCGGCGGCCTGACCATCGACAAGCCCTCGTCGAACTGGTTTCCGATCACGGTCAGCCGGCGCAATCCGCGGGTGATCATCGGCCCCGACGCGGTGGTCGACGGTCCGCTGGAGTTCCGCCGCGACGTCACCCTGTACGTGCACACCAGCGCGCGCACCGGTGCGATCACCGGCGCCACCGCCGTGTCCTACGACACCCCGCGCGCGCCGCAGGAGTAAACCTGCACGCCGGTCGCGTGCATCAGCACGCGCGCCGGCCACCACTTGGCCCGACCACACCGGCGGCTGAACGCACGTATAGTGCGGCCTCCATGATTTTCGGAGGTTGCCTGGATGCGTAGATCCCCTCTTCTGCTGGCCTTGCCGCTGGCACTGGCGCTGTCCGCCTGCGGACGCGAGGACGCCCCGTCCGACGCGGCGGCGCTGCCCGATGCCCAGGCCGCGCACGCGTTCTCGGCCGACATCAACGCCGAGGACTTCGACGAGCTGGTGAAGACGCTGGCCTCCGACGAATTCGGCGGCCGCGCACCGGGCACCGACGGCGAAGAGAAGACCGTCGAGTACATCAAGGCCCAGTTCGAGCGCATCGGCCTGCAGCCGGGCGGCGACAACAACAGCTGGTACCAGACGGTGCCGATGGTCGAGACCACGGCCGATCCGTCCACCGCGCTCCAGCTCACCACCAGCACCGGTGCACGCACGCTCGCGTTCGGCGACGACATGGTGATCGGCACGCGCAGCGGCGAGACCGAGGTCAAGGTCGCCGACAGCGAACTGGTGTTCGTCGGCTACGGCGTCGACGCGCCGGAGCAGAACTGGAACGATTACGCCGGCCTCGACGTCAAGGGCAAGACGGTCGTCATTCTGGTCAACGATCCCGGCTTCCACGCCCAGGACGCGACGCTGTTCGGCGGCGAGCGCATGACCTACTACGGTCGCTGGAGCTACAAGTTCGAGGAAGCCGCGCGCAAGGGCGCGGCTGCCGCACTGATCGTGCACGACACGCCCGGCGCATCCTACGGCTGGGACGTGGTGAAGAATTCCTGGTCGGGCGCGCAGTTCGACCTGCGCGCCGAGGACGATCCGGAACCGCGCCTGCCGGCGCAGGGCTGGATCACCGGCGAGGTCGCGACGCAGCTGTTCGCCGATGCCGGTCTCGATCTCAACGCACAGATCCAGGCCGCCAACACGCGCGGCTTCAAGCCGGTGCCGTTGAATGCGACCGTGTCGTTCGACCTCAAGAGCACCATCGCCGAGAAGAGCTCGCGCAACGTGATCGGCATCCTGCCGGGCACCGAGACGCCGGACGAGGCGGTGCTGTACCTCGCGCACTGGGATCACCTGGGCACGCACGAGGGCGAGGACGGCGACCAGATCTACAACGGCGCGATCGACAACGCGACCGGCGTGGCCGGCATCATCGAGATCGCCGAGAAGTTCGCCGCGACCGAGCCGAAGCCGAAGCGTTCGCTGGTGTTCCTGGCGGTCACGCTGGAGGAATCGGGCCTGCTGGGCAGCAAGTACTACGTCGCGCAGCCGAGCATCGATCTGGCCCGCACGGTCGGCGTGATCAACCTGGACGCGATGAGCGTCGCCGGCCCGTCGCGTGACTTCGTGGTCACCGGCCTCGGCAACTCGGAGATGGAGGACATCCTCAAGACCTTCGCCGACGAACAGAACCGCACGCTGGTCGAGGAAGGCAATCCGGCGGGCGGCTTCTACTTCCGCTCCGACCACTTCAACTTCGTCAAGGCCGGCGTCCCGGCGCTGTACGCCAAGGGCGGCAACGATCTCGTCGACGGCGGCACCGCGGCCGGCCAGGCGGCCACCGACGATTACGCCAAGCGCTATCACCAGCCGAGCGACGAGTACAACCCGGACTGGAATCTCGAAGGCGTGGTGCAGGATCTCGAAGCGCTGTACGGCGTGGGTCGCGTGCTGGTCGACGACACCGCGCGCTGGCCGAACTGGTACGAGGGCAATGCCTTCAAGGCCACGCGCGACGCGCAGCGGGCCGAGGCGGGCGGCACGCCGTAACGGCGTCCGCGCACCAGGCGATTCCCTTCGAAGGGCGGCGGAGACGCCGCCCTTCGTGCATTCGGATACCGGAGTTCTGCCATGACCCTCGCCACCGCCTACTGGTGCGTCCTCGTCGCTGCGCTGCTGCCCTATCTCTGGGTGGCCGTCGCCAAGGCCTCGGCGCCGCACTACGACAACCGTGATCCGCGCGGCTGGATCGCAGCCCAGGACAACCGGAAGCTGCGCCGCGCCTACAACGCGCATCTCAATGCACTGGAGGCCTTTGCGCCGTTCGCGGCCGCGGTCGTGCTGGCGCAATTGGCCGGTGTCGGCGCGGCGTCGATCGCCACTCTCGCACTCGCGTTCGTCGCGCTGCGCATCGTGCACGGCGTGGCCTACGTCGCCGACATCGCCTGGTTGCGCAGCCTCGCGTGGTTCGGTGCGCTGGGCTGCGTCGCCACCTTGTTCGTGCGCGCCGCACTGACGATCGGCTGAGCATGGAGGCCTCGCCGCCGGCCGCGCGCGACCTGGCGCTGTTCGACTTCGACGGCACCATCACCACGCGCGAGACCTTTCCCGACTTCATGGCCCGCGCCGTGCCGCGTGGACGACTGGCGCTCGGCCGCGTGCTGTTCGCGCCGTGGGTCGTGGGCTACCGCCTGGGCGTGGTACGGTCGCGCTGTTGCGCGCGGCGCTCGTGCGTTATGCCTTCAGCGGCGTGCCACTGGCCGCGGTCGAAGCCGCAGGCGCGGTGCTCGCGTCCGACGTGTTGCCGGGCTTGGTGCGCCCGGAGATGCAGGCGCGGATCGACTGGCACCGGGCGCGGGGCGACACGGTGGTCGTGGTGTCCGGCGGCTTCGACGTCTATCTGGCGCCGTGGTGCCGCGCCCAGGGCATCGACTGGATCTGTTCGTCACTGGCCGTGCGCGATGGCCGGCTGAGCGGACGTTACGCCGGCGCGCAGTGCGTGGCGGACGAGAAGGCCCGCCGCGTGCGCGCCCGCTACGACCTCGACAGCTATCGCGCGATCCACGCCTATGGCGACACGCACGAGGACCACGCGCTGCTGGCACTGGCCGATCACGCCACCTGGCGCGGTCAGCCGTGGCAGGCACCGGTCCCGGGATGAGCGCGCCGCTGCGCCTGCAGCTGTCGCGCCGCCGCGGGTTCGACCTGCAGCCGCATTCGCATGCCTGCAGCGGTCGACCGGCAACCGTCGTCGCGCGGCCCTCGCGCTGGGGCAATCCGTTCCGCATGGGCATCGACGGCGATCGCGCCGCCTGTGTCGCGCAATGCGCGCGGCAGT
The DNA here is from genome assembly GCF_057656615.1 of Luteimonas sp. Soil_C_5. Taxonomy (NCBI): domain Bacteria; kingdom Pseudomonadati; phylum Pseudomonadota; class Gammaproteobacteria; order Lysobacterales; family Lysobacteraceae; genus Luteimonas; species Luteimonas sp. Soil_C_5. The sequence continues at coordinate 202,584 of NZ_JBDGKA010000005.1, read as the reverse complement.
GGACCGCACAGCCCGCGGCGCTGGATCTTGCGCCGCTGCGCGGACGCAATCTCGCCTGCTGGTGCAGCCTCGACGGGCCCTGCCACGCCGACGTGCTGCTGGCGCTGGCGAACGCCTGACGGCGCGCGCCGTCCGGGATCAGGCCGCGACCAGACGCACGCGTGCGAAGTTGCGCTTGCCGACCTGCAGCACGCCTTCGAATCCGGGCTTGAACTCGATGCCGGCATCCTCGACGACTGCACCATCGACCTTGACCGCGCGCTCTTTCAGCTTGCGGCTGGCTTCCGAATTGCTCGGCGTGATGCCGGCGGCCGTCAGCAGCGCGCCGATGCGCAGGCCCTCGGCCGGAACGGTCACGTCCTGCAGCGGCAGCAGCGACACGTCGCCTTCGCCGGAGATCGCGACCTGCCAGCCGCGGATCGCGAGTTCGGCCGCGTCGGCGTCGTGGAAGCGCGTGGCGAGTTCGCGCGCCAGGCGCAGTTTCACGTCACGCGGGTTCAAGGTGCCGGCCTCGACCTGCGCCTTCAGCGCCTTGGCCTCATCGATGCCGATCTCGAAGCTCAGCAGTTCGATCCAGTCCCACATCAGCGCGTCGCCGATCTTCATGGTCTTGTTGACCATGTCGATCGCCGGCTCGGTCACGCCGATGTAGTTGCCGAGCGACTTGCCCATCTTGTTGACGCCGTCGAGCCCGACCAGCAGCGGCATCGTCAGCACGATCTGCGGCGCCTGCCCGTGGCTTTCCTGCAGGCCGCGGCCCATCAGCAGGTTGAATTTCTGGTCGGTGCCGCCGCATTCGACGTCGGCCTGCAGCGCGACCGAGTCATAGCCCTGCACCAGCGGGTAGAGGAATTCGTGGATCGCGATCGGCTGCTGGCCGGCGTAGCGCTTGGCGAAGTCGTCGCGCTCGAGCATCCGCGCCACGGTGTGCGAAGACGCGAGGCGGATCATGTCGGCCGCGCCCATCGCGCCGAACCACTCGGAATTGAAGCGGACTTCGGTCTTCGCCTCGTCCAGCACCTTGAACACCTGCGCCTTGTAGGTCTCGGCGTTGGCCAGTACGTCCTCGCGAGACAGCGACTTGCGGGTCGTGCTCTTGCCGGACGGGTCACCGATCATCCCGGTGAAGTCGCCGATCAGGAAGATCACCTGGTGGCCGAGGTCCTGGAACTGGCGCAGCTTGTTGAGCAGCACCGTGTGGCCCAGATGCAGGTCCGGCGCCGTCGGGTCGAAGCCGGCCTTGATCCGCAGCGGGCGGCCGAGGGCGAGACGGGCGACCAGATCTTCGCGCTTGAGGATTTCATCGGTACCGCGGGCGATCAGATCGATGGCGGGGGGCTGGGACATCGGGCGCAACTCTCGTTCAGTGAAGCATTCGTGACGCCTGCGTATTCACAAAGTGAATGCGGCGGGCCGGCTCGTTAACGGTCCGTTACGACGCCTGAAGGCGAAAAACTCCAATCCGCTCAGGCATTTGACGCATGGACCTCACATCTCTATGTTACCCCGCTGACACGCCTTTCACGCCATCCGGGATCCCGCCACGATGACGACACCTGTCCCGCCGCACGGCGACGCGCACCACCAGCGAGTGCTTCACGAGAACCTGGAGGCAGCGGCACGCAATACGGCGCGCGAGCGGACCGAGCGGCGCGTCACCCTGTATCCCGGCCGATGGACGCGCCGCGACTGGGCGCATGTGAGCCTGTTCGCCACCGTCGGTGCACTGGTAGTGGCCCTGATTCCCGGCCTGTCGCAGGCGATGCGCGACGGCCATGACGATTCGCACGCGCTGGTCACGATGTCGCTGGCGCTGCCGCCGCTGACCGCCGCGCAGCGCAGCGCGCAGCAGGTGCACGACAACTGGCAGCTGGTGACCGTCGAGCGCGGCCAGACGCTGGGGTCGATCTTCTCCGATCTGGACCTGCCGGCGTCGACGATGCACCGCATCCTCGAACTGCCCGACGCCAAGGCCAAGCTGACGCGCATGCGTCCGGGCACCGAACTCGGTTTCGACCTGGCCGCCAACGGCAGCCTCAACAAGCTGCGTTACGACCGCAGCGACACCGAGCGCGTCGAACTGACCGTGGCGACCGATGCGGTCCGCGAGCAGGTCATCGAGCGCCCGGTCGAAGTGCGCAACGTCGTCATCAGCGGCAACGTCGGCCGCTCGCTGTTCCACTCGGCGCGCAAGCTGGGCCTGTCGGGCGCGAACATCAACACGCTGACCGACGACATCTTCAAGTACGACATCGACTTCAACACCGACGTCACCCAGAACGACCGCTTCAGCGTCGTCGTCGAGCAGATCTGGCGGGAAGGCGAACTGATCCGCAGCGGTCCGGTGCAGGCGGCGGTGTTCACCGCCAAGGGCAAGCCCTTCACCGCTTTCCGCTACGAGCAGGACGGCAAGGCCGAGTACTACGACGCCGAAGGCCGCCCGCTGAAGAAGAACTTCATCCGCATGCCGATCCAGTACGCGCGCCTGAGCTCGCGGTTCGGCAACCGTCGCCATCCGGTGCTGGGCACCTCGCGCATGCACAAGGGCGTCGATTACGCCGCGCCCACCGGCACGCCGATCATGGCCGCGGGCGATGCACGCGTGCAGTTCCGCGGTGTGCAGGGCGGTTACGGCAACACCGTGGTCCTCGACCACGGCCGCGGCCACACCACGCTGTACGCGCACATGTCGCGCTTCGGCAACATCCGCCAGGGCCAGCGCATCAGCCAGGGCACGGTGATCGGCTACGTCGGCACCACCGGCCTGTCGACCGGTCCGCACCTGCACTACGAATTCCGCGTCAACGGCGTGCACCGCAATCCGCTGAACCACACGATGCCCGAGCCCGATCCGCTGCGTGGTCCGGCCCTGGCGCAGTTCCGCCAGCAGACCGGCCCCGCCCTCGCGCGCATCCGCGATGTCGAGGAACTGATCTACGCCGAAGTGCCGGCGCAGCCCGATCCGGACCGCCAGGTCGCGACCGCCACGCCGGCGCGCAACGGCCGCGGCTGATCCGCAACGACGCCCGGCTCCGGCCGGGCGTTCCACATCCGCGTCCGGTTGACGCCATGCCCGACCTCTTTCTCGGCCTGATCTCGGGCACCAGTGCCGACGGCATCGATGCGGCGATCGTCGCCTTCGACGACGACGCGCCGGCGCATCGCCGCGCAGTCCTGCATTTCGGCCGCACCTATCCCTGGGACGACGCGCTGCGCACGCAGCTGGTGGCGCTGGGCCAGCAGGCGACGGCGCTGTCGCTGGACGACCTGGGCACGCTGGAGACGCGGATCGCCGACGGCTTTGCCGACGCCGCGCAGCGCGCGCTGGCCGACGCCGGATGCACGGCGGACGAGATCACCGCGATCGGATCGCATGGCCAGACCCTGCGCCATCGCCCGCGCGGGCGTGCCGACGACGGCGTCCACGGTTTCACGCTGCAGCTCGGCGACCCGTCGCGGATTGCCGAGCGCACCGGCATCACCACGGTCGCCGACTTCCGCCGCCGCGACGTCGCCGCGGGCGGCCACGGCGCGCCGCTGTTGCCGGGCCTGCACGCCGCCCTGCTGCACGCCGACGGCGAAGACCGGGCCGTGCTCAACCTCGGCGGCATCGGCAACCTGACCCTGCTGCCGGGCGCGGGCGATGCGGTCCGCGGTTTCGACACGGGACCCGCGAACGGGCTGATGGACGCGTGGTGCCAGCGCCACACCGGCGCCGCCTACGACCGCGACGGCGCCCTGGCCGCAGCGGGACGCGTCGATTCCGGACTGCTGCAGCGGCTGCGCGCCGATCCCTGGTTCGCATTGCCGCCGCCGCGCTCGACCGGCCGCGACCAGTTCCATCTCGGCTGGGTGGAGGCCGCACTCGACGGCGCGCCGTCAGCTGCCGACGTGCAGGCGACGCTGCTGGCACTGAGCGCGACGACGATCGCCGATGCGCTGCGCGCGACCCAGCCCGCGACCGCGCGCCTGATCGCCTGCGGCGGCGGCGTGCACAACGGCGCGCTGATGCGCGCACTGGCCGATGCCCTGCCCGGCGTGGCGGTGGAATCCACTGCAGCGCACGGCATCGATCCCGACTACGTCGAGGCGATGGGCTTTGCGTGGCTGGCGCGGCGCACCCTGCTGGGGCTGCCGGGCAACCTGCCGTCAGTCACCGGCGCGGCAGGACCACGCGTGCTGGGCGGCATCTACCCGGCCTGAGCCGGGCGCGACGTCCGCTCAGGCGCTGCCTTCGGCCCGGCCGATCATCGCGAAGGTGTCGTCGGGCACCTGCTCCAGCGCCGAGATCGCGGCGGCCAGCACGGTGTCTTCCTCGGCATCGAAACTCGAGCGTTCGTCGCCGATGCTGGCGCGCAGGCCCTGCTCCAGCAGGAAGCGCAGCGTGCGCGCCTGGCCCCAGCCCTGGGCGGCGGCGTAGGCGGTGATGCGTTCGACGAGGCTGTCGTCGATGTCTTTCACGAGGAGGTCGGTCATTCGGGGGAATCTCCGAGGGCGGGGGCATCGTCGTCGCTCAGACGTACCCGGGGTTTGAGCCAGAAGAACAGTACGAGGGCCGGCACGGCGACCACGGCGGTGATCACGAAGTAGGTCCCGTAGCCGGCGGTCGCCTCGACGATGCGGCCCGAGAAGAAACCCAGCACCTTGCCCGGCAGCATGATCAGCGACGAGAACAGCGCGTACTGCGTGGCGGTGTAGCGCTGGTTGACCAGCGCCGACATGTAGGCGACGGCCACCGTGCCGAGGAAGCCCTGGGCGAGGTTCTCGCCCGAGATCACGATCGTCAGCAGGGTCAGGTCGCCGTTCGCGCCGATCAGGATCAGGTACAGCAGGTTGCTGAGCGCACCCATGACGATGGCGGCGAACAGCGGCCACTGGATGCCCCAGCGCGCGATCGCGATACCGCCGAGAAACGCGCCGGCGATGCCGACCCAGATGCCGTAGACCTTCGACACCGCGGCGATCTCGGTCTTGCTGAAACCCTGGTCGAGATAGAACGGCCCGATGATGCCGCCGATCAGCGCCTGGTCGGAGATTTTCATCGCCAGGATGAAGAGCAGGATGCCGATCGCGACCCGGCCGCCGAAGCGGCGGAAGAAATCCGCGAACGGCTCGACCACGCCTTCGCGCAGGCCTTCGGCCCAGCTGTGCACACGCGGGCGCAGCACGGCCGGCTCGGCGGCGAGCAGGCAGGCGATGACCGGAATCAGCATGCAGGCGGCCATGACCCGGTAGACCACCGGCCAGGCGACGTGGTCGGCCAGCACCAGCGCCAGCGCGCCGGTGACGATCAAGGCGATGCGGTAGCCCAGCGAGTACGTCGCGACCAGCGCGCCCTGCGCGCCGGGCGGCGCGATCTCGACGCGATAGGCGTCGACCGCGATGTCGAGCGTGGCGCCGGAGATCGCCACCAGCACCGTCATCGCGACGAACAGCGGCAAGGGCCCGGTACCGACCGAGGCCATGGCCATCAGCCCGACCATCACCGCCAGCATCGCCAGCAGCAGCCAGCCGCGGCGCTGGCCCAGGCGCCCGAGCAGCGGCAGCCGCCAGCGGTCGACCAGCGGCGCCCACAGGAACTTGAACGAATACGCCATGCCGGCACTGGCGATCATCGTGATGTCGCGCAGCTCCAGCCCGCCCTCGCGCAGCCAGTAGGCCAGCGTGCCCGCGACCAGCAGGAACGGCAGGCCGGACGCGAAGCCGAAGAAGAACATCGTCCACGCCGCGGGCTGGGTGAACGCCCGCCAGATCGACGGCTTGCCGGCGGGCTTCGCCGGAGCAGCGGTGCTCACGCGCGGTAGTCCACGACCAGCGGGGCGTGATCGGAGAACCGCGGCTCGGGATGCACCGCGCAGGCGACCACGCGGTCACGCAGCGACGGGGTGATGAACTGGTAGTCGATCCGCCATCCGACGTTGTTGGCGCGCGCGGCGCCGCGGTTGCTCCACCAGGTGTATTCGGGCGCGTCGGGGCGCAACACGCGCAGCGCGTCGTGCCAGCCGGTCGCGGGCGGCTCGATCAGGCCGTCGCCGCTGGCGTCGCCGATCAGGCCGTTGAGCCACGCGCGCTCGGGCGGCGTGCAGCCGGAGTTCTTCTGGTTGCTGGTCCAGTTCTTGATGTCGTGACGCGCACGCACGATGTTCCAGTCGCCGCACAGCACGTAGTCGCGGCCGCTGGCCAGCCATTCGTCGAGGATGGGCTTGAGCCAGGCCATGACCTCGAACTTGAAGCCCTGGCGCAGATCGCCCGACGAACCCGACGGGATGTAGAACGACACGACACTCAGGTTGCCGAAACGCGCCTCGATATAGCGGCCTTCCTCGTCGAACGGCGCCCAGCCGAGCGAGGTGCGTATCTCGTCCGGCTCACGCCGCGCATAGATCGCCACGCCGCTGTAGCCCTTCTTGGTCGTCGCGTCGCGGAACCAGGCCTTGTAGCCCTCGGGCAGGAAGTCGGCATGCAGACCCGACTCGCCGATCAGCTGGTGCTCCTGCGCCTTGGTCTCCTGCATGCACAGCACGTCCGCGTCCTGGGCGACGAACCAGTCGAAGAAGCCCTTTTTCGCGGCGGAGCGCACGCCATTGGCGTTGAAGCTGACGATTCTCATGCAGACCTGGATCAACGTGTACCGGCGACAAGCCTAACGGATTCGCGACGGCCGTCCGGGGCCCGGACGCGTAAGCTTCCCGCATGTCGTCGGGTCCACAGCCGTGCGTGGCCCTTGCATCGTCCGCCCAGGCCGCGGCCGCGCGGTGCCTGGTGCTGACACCGGCCCAGGTCATCTACGCCGGCGAGATCGCGTTCAACGTCGACAATGCCATGGCGGCGCCCGACAGCGACGCCATGGTGGTGCTGCTGGATGCCACCGTCGTCGGGTTCTATCGCCTCGATTATCCGACCGCGCCGCGCCGACGGCAGAGCGTCGACCGGCACACGGCGACGCTGCGCGCGCTCGCGCTGGACGTCGGCTGGCAAGGGCGTGGCCTGGGCCTGCCGATGGTGCTGGCCTGTATCGCGGACCTGAGGCAGCGACACCCCGAGCGCCAGCAGCTGGCCTTGAACGTGCACGCGGCCAATACGGTCGCCCTCCACGTGTACGCGCGCGCCGGTTTCATCGACAGCGGCCAAACCCTGCCCGGTGGTCGCGGTGGGCCGCAGCGCCTGCTGGTGCGCGCACTCGGCATGGAATAATGCCGCCATGACCGACCATCGCACCCGCTTCCTGCAACTCGCACTCGACGCCGACGCCCTGCGCTTCGGCGAGTTCACGCTGAAATCCGGCCGCATCAGCCCGTATTTCTTCAACGCCGGACGCTTCGATTCGGGCGCGGCGATCGCGACGCTGGCCGGTTGCTACGCCGACGCGCTCGACGCCGAAGGCCTCGACTTCGACCTGCTGTTCGGCCCGGCCTACAAGGGCATTCCGCTGGCGACCGCACTGGGTTGCGAATACGCGCGCCGCGGCCGCGACCTGCCGGTGACCTTCAATCGCAAGGAAGCCAAGACCCACGGCGAAGGCGGCATGCTGATCGGCGCGTCGCTGGCCGGGCGCCGCGTACTGATCGTCGACGACGTGATCACCGCCGGCACCGCGATCCGCGAGGCCCTCGGCCTGATCGCCGATGCCGGTGGCACGGTGGCCGGCATCGTCATCGCGCTGGACCGTCAGGAACGCGTCGGCGACGACGATCGCCTGTCCGCCGCGCAGCGCGTGGCGGCGGAACAGGGCGTGCCGGTGATCGCGATCGCGAGCCTCGCCGACCTGCTTGCGTTTACCGGCGAAAACGCGACACTGGCAACGGAACGCAACCGCCTGCTCGCCTACCGGGCACGCCATGGCAGCGAATCGAAAAGCTGATAACGCCTATCGGCCGTTCAGGGGGACGGACGACATGAAAGATCTCATCCGACTGGCCGGCGGCGTGCTGCTGGCCATGGCCGTGACCAGTGTGGCCGCGCAGCGGCCCGCCGCCGCCGACCGAAAGGTGTATTGCTGGAACGAAGGCAGCCGCCGTGTCTGCGGTGATGCGCTGCCCGCGTCCGCGGTCGATGCCGAACGGACCGAGATCAGCGCCCGCAGCGGCCTGACCACGGCCCACGTCGGCCGTGCGCCGACGGCCGAGGAACGCAGCGCCGCCGACGCCACCGCACGCCAGGCCCGGCTCGACGCCGAATCCGATGCCGCCGCGCGCCGCCGCGAGCTGGCGATGATCGAGTCCTACGCGACCGAAGACGACCTGCGCCGCGCCTACGGCGAGCGCATTGTGCTGGTCGAAGAAGCGATCAAGACCTCGCGCATGGGCGTGGCCAACCTGCGCACCAGCCTGCTGTCGCAGCTGCGCCAGGCCGGCGAACTGGAACTGCAGGCGCAGACGATCAACAAGCCGCTGCGCGACCGCATCCGCAGCCAGCGCGCGGATCTGATGCGCCAGCTGGTGGTGCTCGACCAGCAGCTCGGCGACCAGGCCGCGCTCGACGGCGACCTGCAGGCGGCGCTGACCCGCTACCGCGAACTCAAGCAGAGTCCCGCCACCACGCGCGACTGAGCCCCTGCGACACGCGCCCGGCACCAGCGGGCGACGTGCGCGCATCCGGGTTTGGCCGGGGTGCGGACGGCGCGTATCCTCCCCGCCTTCCCCTGCTGCACGCGAGTCGCTGTGTCCGACCCGATCTCCGCCCTTCTGCTCGGCATCATCGAAGGCGTCACCGAATTCCTGCCGGTCTCCAGTACCGGCCACCTGCTGATCGCCCAGCACTGGCTCGGCGCGCGCTCGGACTTCTTCAATATCGTCATCCAAGCGGGCGCGATCCTCGCGACGCTGCTGGTGTTCCGCCAGCGTATCTGGCAGCTGACGACGGGCCTGCGCGAGCGCGAGCACCGCGACTATTCGATGAAGCTCTTCGTCGCCTTCGCGGTCACCGCGCTGGTCGGCCTGCCGGTGCGCATGGCCGGTTGGGAACTGCCGGAAACCGTGACCCCCGTGGCCTGGGCGCTGATCATCGGCGGCATCTGGATGCTGGTCGCCGAGTACTTCGCCGAAAAGCGCGGCGACAACGCGCACGTGACGTGGACGGTCGCGGTCGCGGTCGGCCTGGCGCAGGTGGTGGCCGGTGTGTTCCCCGGCACCTCGCGCTCGGCGACGACGATCTTCCTGGCGATGCTGCTGGGCCTGAGCCGGCGCTCGGCCGCGGCCGAGTTCGCGTTCCTCGTCGGTATCCCGACGATGTTCGCCGCCAGCGCCTACGCGTTCCTGGAACTCTGGATGGACCAGGGCCTGGGGGAAGAAGCCTGGGGCGACGTGGCGATCGCCTTCGTGGCCGCGATGGTGACCGGCTTCATCGTGGTCAAGTGGCTGCTCGGCTATATCAAGCGCCACCGGTTCACCGGCTTTGCGGTCTATCGCATCGCACTGGGCGCCGGCCTACTGATGTTCATGCCGGCAGGCGCCTGACACCGGCGACGGCGCAAGTCGCCGTCGAACCGGCTGCTCTTCGGAAACGCCCGCCCCGCCCTGTGTGCCAGGCCCGGTCGATGACCGGGCACCCGATACGTACACGAACATCCCACGCATCTCCGATCCGGGCCGGCCGCAGGCGCTCCGGCGTGCACTGGACCAGGCATTCCGCGGCGCCGACACGGCCTTGCCGACCCCATCGCTACCCTGCGTCCGTTCAATCGCGTTCCGAATCACAAGGACACCGTCATGCGCCGAGCCCTGCCGCTGCTGCTTCCCTTCGCCCTGATCGCCTGCACCCCGGCCACGCCGCCTGCGGACACCGCCGGCGCGCCGACCACCACACCGGACGCACTGCCCGACGCCGCGACCGCCGACCACGCCACGACGCTGGGCGCCTATCACTGGCGCCTGGTCGACGCGCGCGACGGCGCGAACGCGCCCATCGAAGCGCTCGTGGGCGGTGAACCGCCGTTGCAGCTGGATTTCCGGGAGGGCGGCGTCTCGGTCTCCAACGCCTGCAACCGGATCAGCGCGACCGTCGCGCTGGACGACGACCAACTGGACGTGGGCGACGCCGTGTCGACCATGATGGCCTGCACCGACGAGCGCCTGGGCCGGCTCGAGCGCGAGATCGGCCAGCGCCTGCCGGGGACGCACCGCATCGCGATCCGCGCCGGCGACACGCCGCAGCTGACGCTGACGTCCGACGACGGCGTGGTGCTGCGCTTCGACGGCGCGCCCACGCCGGCCACGCGCTACGGCAGTGCGGGAGAACAGGCATTTCTCGAGATCGCGCCGGAGCGTGTCGCCTGCAACCACCCGCTGATCCCCGACCACCGCTGCCTGCAGGTGCGCCCGGTGCGCTACGACGAAGCCGGCGTGCGCCAGCCCGGCGACGCGGCCTGGGCGCCGCTGTACCAGGAGATCGAAGGCTTCGAGCACGAGGACGGCACGCGCAACGTGGTGCGCGTCCAGCGCTTCGACGTGGCCGACCCGCCGGCCGATGCGCCGTCGCAGGCCTATGTGCTGGACATGGTGGTCGAGTCGGAGAACAGCCGCCTCTGATTGCAGGCGACACATGGCGCGGGTCCTGCCCGCGCCGTGGTCCGGTCAGGCCGGACGCGCTTCCGGATGCAGGGCGTACGTGCCCCAGACCAAGGCTTCGGCCAGCACATGGCCCTGGATCGCGCGCAGCACATCGCCGGCGGTGAAGCGCGCCGGGAGTTCGAGCCGGTCCACATCAAGCGCGAACAGACGGAAGAAGTACCGGTGCGTGCGCAGGTCGTTCGGCGGCGGATACGGACCGTCGTAACCCAACCAGTCGCCCGCCAGATCGGCGTCGCCGGCAAACCAGCCGGTGTAGTCGTTGAGGCCCTGGCGTGCACCGTCGGGCCCGGGCGGCGTGCGCTTGCCGCCTTGGGTCACGCCATCACTGGCGCTGCCTGCGGCGATGCTGCGCAGGTCCGCGGGCAGATCGGCCATCGCCCAGTGCACGAACGTGCCGCGCGGGTGTTCGACCGGAATCTCGACGCCCGCCTTGCCGGCCAATGACGGATCGGTGGGTGCATCGGGATCGATGCACAGCAGCGCGAACCCGCGCGTACCCGCAGGCACGTCATCCCAGGCCAGGTGCGGGTTGCGGTTGCCGCCGAAGCCCTCCGGGGTGCCGGCCGCGAATGCAGCGGGGATCGGCTGGCCGGGTTCGAAACTGTCGCTGTGGATGCGCATATGCGTGCCTCCGAAAGGGCGGAATCAGTCGCGGGGATAGCCCAGTCGCACCGCGACGGGGGTCAGCGCGGCGATCGGGCCGGCCAGCGCCTCGGCGTACGCGCGCCAGTGGCCAGTGGGGAAGCGGTCCGGTCCCAGCAGGTCGCGCGGCGGCTCCGGGAAATCTTCCACGCCAAGCGCCTGGCCCAGCGAGGCGGCCAGCGCCGGCAGATCGGCTGCGGGAGCATCGGTGCGGACGAGGGTGTGCGTGAGCAGATCCTGCTCGACGATGTCGGCGATCTGCGCCAGATGGCGCGCCAGCCACGCCGCCGCACTGTCGGCGTCGTCGATGCGCATCGTCAGCATGGTGCCGAAGGCCAGCCAGTCGATCAGCATGTCGCGCGGATCGCGGATGACGAACAGCAGCCGGGCCTTCGGCAACTGCGGGCGCAGCGCCGACAGCCAGGCGTTGTCCCACCACGGCAGCCAGTCGATCACCGCGCCCTGCTCGATGCCGCGCGCGGGCAGCAGTGCGCGCCAGCTGCCGATCACCTGCTCGGCGTTGAACTGGCCGGCGACGAAGCGCGCCGGCGCGGTGGTGTCCTGCAGCGCGTCCGGCACCGACGCGGCGAAACGGTCGGCGCGGAAATCCGGCACCACGCGCTGCAGCACGCCGGCGATACGGTCGGCGTTCGCGCCGGGCGCGCCGTACATGAAGACCACCGGCGGCTGCGGCGCGTCGACGGTGGCCAGCGGCGGCCATGCCGCGGGTGGCTCGGTGGGATCCCCACCGCGGCCGGCGTGGGCGGTCGCCTCGACGCTGGTCGCGAGCCAGGTCGCCACGGCATCGGCGTGGCGTCCGGCGGCATCCTGGGCCAGGCCGATCCAGCGGCGCAACATCAGCTGCGCATCGCCGTGGGCGTTCGGCAGCAGACCTTCGGCGAAGCTCACCGCCGCGCCGGGGTCGCGTTCGAGCAACCGGTTGAACTGGAATTCGTTGGCGACCGTGTGGCCGGGCTGCAGCGCGGTAATCACTCGCGACGCGGCTTCGGCGGCGTCGGCATCGCCGCTGACCGCGTGGTGGCTCATCCGCGCGACCAGCGCGGGGACATGGTCCGGGCGCAGGGTGTTCCAGCGCTCGACGACCTCGGCGGCCGCTGCGCTGCCGATGGGTTCGAACGCCAACCGGGCGAACCACAGGTGGTCGGCATCGGACACGGTCTGCAGCGCGCGGTCGATGGCCTCGCGGGCCTCGTCGGCGGCATCGTTGCGGGTCCACAGACCGACCAGGGCCTCGGTCGTGCGGCGCGACTGCGGCATCTCCGCGAACGCGGCGCGCAGCAGCGGGAATGCGCGCTCCGGGCGGCCGGCGCGCAGTTCGAGTTCGCCGCCGATCGTCTGCCATACCGGATTGGTCTGGGCGGGATCGGCGTTGAGCTCGGCGATCATGTCGGCCGCGTCGGCCGGTCGGCCCTGCTCGAGCACGATCCGCGCGAGCAGGCCGCGCAGCTGCGCCTGGCCGGTGGTTTCGAGCACCCGGCGGAACGACTGCTCGGCGAACGCCAGATGGCCGCGCGCGAGGTAGGCGAAGGCCATCGCGTTGAGGACCTGCAGATCCTCGGGCGCACGCGCCGATGCATCGGACAGCAGCGCGAGCGCGCGGTCGTGGTCGCCGCGACGCGAGGCCAGGGTGCCCTCGAGCATCGTGGTCCAGGGATGGTCCGGGGCAACGCGGGCAGCGAGTTTCTGCTGGCGCTCCCCTTCGTCGAGATCGCCGCGGCCGATCGCCAGCTGCGCCTGCATCACATAGGCGCCGTACTGGTTGGGATCCAGCAGGACGCTCTGCGACAGCGCGGCGAGCGCGGCTTCGACATCGCGCCCGCCCAGCAGCATGCCAGCGCGCTGGAAGTGCAGATCGGCGTCGTCCGGCGCCAGCGCCAGGGCGGCATCGAGCGCGGCCAGCGCGCCCTCGCCATCGCCGCTGGCGCGCAGGGCCAGTGCGAGCAGACGCTGCGCGGCGGCGTCCTGCGGCGCGTCGGCCACGGCCTGGCGGGCGAGGTCCAGTGCCTCGTCATGGGCGCCGCGGCGCAGGGCGTCGAGAATGCTGTCGTGCATGGGGTCTGCTGCCGGCGCGCGGCCGTCCGTCTGGATGGCCGGCCATTGTAGCGAGCGATGCCGGCGCGTCCCGGCGCGGGATCAGACGCCGGCGGGATTCGCCTGCACCGCGGCGGCCAGCCGGGTGCGCAGGCCGGCTTCGCGCGCGGCGTCGGCATGCGTGGCCAGACGCGCCGTCACCCAGCCCTCGGCGAAACCGTCGAGCCGCGCATCGAACAGGAACCCGCAATGCCCGCCCCAGCGGCTCACTTCCACCCGCGCGTGCGCCGGCAGCGCCAGTGCGTGGAAGGCGTCGAGCGGGATCACCGGATCGTCCGCCGACATCAGGATGTCGGCCGGCACCTGCAGGCCGGACAGGCGTTCGCCGGCAATCGAATACCCGTCGAAATAGTTGTCCAGCGTGCCGAAGTCGGTATGCGACTGCACCAGCCAGTCGGTCAGTTCGCGCATGCCCAGTTGCAGCGTGGCGTCGTCGAAGGTGTGGCGCTGCGGAAACAGCTCGCGCTTGCGCCGCAGCGACGCGCGCCACGTGCGTTCGAAATGCCGCAGGTACAGGCGGTGGCCGCGCTCCATGTGGAGCATGGTCCGCGCCGGATCCACCACCGGACACACCGCCGCCACGCCGGCCAGCTGCAGACCGGCAGCCGGCGCGCGCAGGCCCAGGCGCAGCGCGAAGTTGCCGCCCAGCGAGTAGCCGGCCGCGACCATCGGCCGCGCCGGGAACAGGCGCGCGACATCCACCGCCGCGTGCACCACTTCGTCGATGCGGTTGGAGTGGAAGATCGCCTCGTTGAGGTGGTGGCTGCCGCCGTGGTCGCGGAAGTTCAGCCGGAACACCTCGAAGCCCTGCGCAAGCATCCGCGCCGCGGTCAGGCGCATGTAACTCGATTCGGTGCTGCCTTCCCAGCCGTGCAGCAGCAGGGCCAGGCCGCGCGATTCACGACCGGGCACATGGCTGTGCAGTCCGTGCAGGCGCACGCCCTCGCCGCCGTCGACCAGATGTTCGGTGGTCACCGCGCCGGTCGCAGCCAGTCGCTTCGCGCCGCGCTGGCGCCGCCAGGGGCTGCTGGCGAGCACGGTCTGCACATGCGGGCTGCGCAGCCAGAGCGGCGGCACGTAGTCGCTGCCGACGACGCGCGCGCCGTCCGCCCACGCCGGGGGCGCATCCGCAGCAGGCGGATGCAGCGTGGTCATCCCACCGGCCCCAGCGCGGCCACGATGCGCTCGCGCGACACGTCGGCGATGCGGCGACGGCCTTCGGTGTTGCCGGGCAGGATCGGTTCGAGGAACACGACCTCGGCCGGGCGCACCGGCTCACCGAGCAGGCGCAGGAAATTGGCGAAGAACGACTCGCGCTCACCGAACGCGACCGTGGCCTGCGCCGCGCCATTGGCGCCGTAGCGCAGCGCGACCGGCTGCACGGCGACATTGGCTTCGACCGCGGCCAGGAAGATCCGCGCATGGAAGGGACCGACGTGGTCGCCGGCCCGCGTGCGGCCCTCGGGAAACACGCCGACGCCGCGCCCGTCGCGCAGCCGCGCGACCATCTCGTGCAGCACGCCGCCCAGCGATTCCTGGCTGCCGCGCTGATGGAAGATCGTTTCGCCGCGCGAGGCCAGCCAGCCCACGACCGGCCAGCCCGCGATCTCGCGCTTGGCGACGAAACCCATCATCCGCTCGCTGTGCAGCGCGGAGATGTCGATCCAGCTGACGTGGTTAGCGACGAACAGCACACCGCCCGGCAGCGGCGTGCCAACCCGGCGCATGCGGAAGCCGAAGATCCACATCAGCCCGCCCTGCCACCAGCGGATGGCGCGATGTCCGGGCGCTTCGCCGGTGCGGCGGCGGTCGGCGAGCGCGGGCACGCCCAGCAGCAGCACGACCGGCAGATGCACGAATACATGCCACAACAGCATCGGCACGCGGACTGCGTAGCGCAGCGCGCGCGCAGGCGTGCCGCCGGCGTCGGCGGAAACGGTGGGGGACGTCATGAATGCACGATACCCAATGCGGCGCTGCGCCGGCTAGCGAAATGAATGCGCAGCCTCACGGTTTCGGGATCACCGCCAGGGTCAACCGCGACACGCAGACCGCGCGGCCGCCGGCATCTTCGATGCGGATGTCCCAGACCTGGGTGCTGCGGCCGACGTGTACGGCGCGCGCGGTGCCGGTGACCAAGCCGCTGCGGACGCCGCGCAGGTGGTTGGCGTTGATCTCGATGCCGACGACGCCGCAGCCCTCGGGCGCGGCCAGGCCGCCGCCGGTGCTGCCCAGGGTTTCGGCCAGCAGGGCGGACGCGCCGCCGTGCAGCAGGCCGTAAGGCTGATGGGTCCGCGCGTCGACCGGCATGGTCGCGCGCAGGAAGTCGGGGCCGATTTCGGTGAACACGATGCCGAGCGTGGCGATCGCGGTGTCGGCCGAGAGCGCGTTGAGCTGCTCGACGGTGGTGTCGGTGCGGAACATGCGGCGCGGATTCCGTGCGGGGGAGCCCGCCAGCTTAAAGCCCTCGGCGGCGGCTCGCAGGCGGTCTGGACGACACACCGTTGCGCACGCGCGGGCGGAATGCGGTCAGTGGATCCGGAAGCGGCCCGGCAACGGCGCGGGGGTCCAGCGCGGGCGGGTATAGCCGGTGCCGAACACGACCTGGGCGCGTGGTGCGGCAGTCGGGGCGAAGCGGCCGGTCGTGACGCCGGCGGGGGCGGTGACAGTGGACATGGCAAAGCTCCGGAAAGAGTGAAGCGGGTTGCGCGGACGCGCAGGGATCAGTGCAGGTGCGGCCGGGGACGTAGGGTCGCCATCCGTGACGGGCGACCGGCAAAGCGTTCGCCTGCACGGTCTCCGACGCTGCGCGCCGGCAGCGCGGTCATCGGCGCAAGACGGGGGACGGCGGCATGGAGACGGGGCATGGCGGACTCCTGGATCAGTGGAAACGTGCGGGTCAGGCGACCTGGAAACGGCTGGGCAGCGTGGCGGCGGCGTAGCGCTGGCGGACATACCCGGCGTTGCGCGTGGCGAGGCGGCTGAGCAGACGGCCGGAAGCGGGATCGATGGCCGGCAGTCGGGCGGCGGCGGCGTGGACGATGGCGTGCATGCGGTTCATGGCGGGAATCCTGTGGTGGGTGCGATCGGAGCGGTGGGTCAGACGACGCGGAAGCGCGCCGGGACCGAGGACTGGCTGTAGCTGCGCGGGGTGCCGTAGCTGCTGCTGCGGCCGTAACCGGTGCCGATGGGGCGGGTGCCACGGGCGGCGAGGTCGAGGGTGCGGGGGGCGGTCTGGGTCTGCATGGCGTTCTCCGTTGCGGTTGTGATTTGGTGTGTTGGTAGACTACAACACCACCGTTCGATAACACCACATGCCGAAAGTCATTGGACGAAATTGTTCAACCGGCGTTCACACTTTTGCCAGTGCTTCGTGATTGCGCCCCGCTGCCCGGATGCGGACCAAAAAAAAAGCCCCGCAGATGCGGGGCTTCGTTCGAGGCGGATGTGCTCATGGCGGGGTCGGCACGCCTGGCACGATCGGCATCACATCCACGGGCACGGTCGGCATCGCGTCGTCCTCGAACAGGTAGTCCGGCAGGTCGTCACTCTCGTCCCGGCTCCGGCGGACCGAATCGATCTGGTAGGCGCGGCGCTGCATCCAGGCATCGCGGATCAGCGCGTACTCGTCCGCCGCGCCCTCGCGCATGCTGTCGACCGCGAACAGGCGCGTGCGCAGATCCACCAGCTGCAGGCCCTGCAGGCCGTACCGCCATTCGTCGTCGCCGACCTGGCGCAGCGGTGACAGCGGCGCGTCGCCGACCAGGCCGAAGCCGTCGCGCAGGGTGCGCGGACCGAACAGCGGCAGTTCGAGATAGCGCGAGTTGCGCCAGCCCCACACGCCCAGCGTCTGGCCGAAGTCGGCGCTCTGCTGGGGGATGTCGGCATCGGTCGCCGGATCGAAGATGCCGCCGATGCCCAGCGTGCTGTTGATCAGGAAGCGGCCGAGCGACTGCCCTGCCGCCTTCGGCCGACCCTGCAGCAGCGCATTGAGCGCGCTGACCGGCTGGCCGAGGTTGCTGAAGAAGTTGCCCACGCCCAGCCGCACCGGACGCGGGACCACCGCGACATAGGCGCGCGCCAGCGGCGTCGCGATGCCGCGATCGACCGCGCTGTTGAACGCGAACACCCGGCGATTCAAGGGCTCCCAGGGATCGTAGCTGCGCGGCATCTGCGCGGCGGCAGGCAGCGTGGGATCGGCGATCGGGTCATAGACGGACTCGCCGTACAGCGCGGCGTAGTCCAGCTCGGCCTGGGTCGGGGTGCCGTTGGCCGGGCTGGCATCGCCGGCCGCGAGGGCGGCGTCGTCGAAGGCCTCGATGACTTCTGCGGTATCGGGCGTCGCGGGGACATCGGCGGCTTCGGCATCGGCCACCGAGGGCACGTCCAGCGCGGCCGGTGCATCCGCCGTGGTGGCGACCGGCGGCGGCACGCGATCGCGCGGGGCACCGGTACCGGCGCAGCCGGCGAGGACCGCGGCGGCCAGCAGCGGGGCGATCAGACGAAGCGGAGAGGACAGGGACATGGGGAGGAGTCCGGTGAGGACCGGTCCGGAGCGGACATGGCCGACGGCCACGCGTGGCTCAGGCCGATACGTAGCCCAGCGACGGGGTCAAACGGTAGGCACCGCACAGTTCGGTCAGGCCCGGCGGTGTGCCGTCGACGGCCAGCGCACCGGTGTCGGCAAGTTCGGCCAGCAGGGCCAGTCCCGCGCTGTCGAGCGTGGTCACGCCGTGCAGGTCCAGCCGGCGTGCACCGGTGCGCAGCGCCTGGGCCTCGGCCCACAGCGCCGGCACCGTCGCGGCCGACACCGCGCCGGCGAACGCCAGCGCGTCGCCGTCGCGGCGCACGCCCGCCGAAGACGGCGTTGTCACTCGGCGGCCGCCTGGATCTGGCCGCTGCGCAGTTCGCGCGCGACTTCGGGGATCGACTTGCGCTGCAGCTGCGGGTCGAACTGGTCGCGGAAGGTGCGCACGAACGACACGCCTTCCACCATCACGTCGAACACCTTCCAGGTGCCGCCGCTCTGGCGCATCAGGTAGTCGACCGGAATCGGCTCGCCGCCGCTGCGCAGCAGCTCGCTCGACACGCGCACGCCGAGGCCACGCGGCAGCGGGGTTTCGGACTTGATGCGCACGCGCAGCTGGGCGTTGAAGTCCAGCAGCGACGAGCCGTAACGGCGCATCAGGTTTTCGGCCAGCGCATCGCCGAACAGCTTGACGTCGGCATCCGCCGCGCCGCGTGCGTGGCGGCCCAGCACCTGGCGCGCGGCGTAGTCGCGGTCGAACATCTTGTCGAACTCGCCGTTGATGAACGTCTGCAGCGCGCCACGGTCGCGGGTGAACTCGGCGCGGCGCGATTCCAGCGTGCGCAGCACGCGCTCGGTGTTGGCCAGCACCAGCTGGCTCGGCGCACCGGCCTGGGCGGTGGCGGAGGCAGGCGCGGCGGCCTGCTGGGCGAACGCGGCGCCGGGCAGCGCGAGGGCGGCCAGCAGGGCCAGCGGCAGCGCACGTCGGATCAGGGGCATACGGATCATGGAACGACTCCTTCGTCACGGGGGGACGCGTCGGGCGACGCGGTGTCGGACGGGGCATCCGTCGACGGGGCGGCATCGGCATCATTGCCGCCGCCGCTGAACATGTAGCGACCGACCATCTGGATCAGGTCCACCGCCGGCGAGGTGAAGGCGATCTCCTCGCCTGCCTGCAGCGATTCCATGTCGCCACCGGGCGACAGGCCGACGTAGCTCTCGCCAAGCAGGCCGCCGGTGAGGATGGCCGCCGAGGTATCGACCGGAATCTCGTTGAAGCGCTTCTCGACCGCCAGGGTCACCACCGAATCGAAGCGCACCGGATCGAGATCGACCTTGGTCACGCGGCCGATGGTCACGCCGCCGATCTTCACCGGGGCGTTGGGACGCAGCTGGCCGAGGTTGGTGAAACGCGCGGTCAGCTCGTAGGTGCCGCCGCGCGAAAAACCGAACTGGCCGTTGGTCGACGCCACCGCCAGTACCAGCAGCGAGGCGAGCGCCAGCAGCAGGAACGCACCGACGGCGAACTCAAGACGGGGACCACGGGCGCTTGTCATGGGTGTCACCTTTGCAGCGGACCGCCCACAGGGCGGTGAATGGAATGGACGCGGTTCATCGCCGCGCGCAGCGGGGCGTCAGCGGAACAGGAACGCCGACATCACGAAATTGAACATCAGCACCAGCAGCGAGGCGTTGACCACCGCGCGCGTCGTCGCGATCGAGGTGCCCTCGATCGTCGGCTCGGCGTGGAAGCCGACGTACGAGGCGACCAGCGCCGCGGTGCCGCCGAACACGGCCGACTTCACGAACGCGATCAGGAAATCGCCGCGGAAATCGACCGCGTCCTGCATCGTCTGCCAGAACATGCCGTTGTCGATGCCGAGGATCTGCACCGCCTGGAACCAGCTCGCCGACAGCGCCAGGCTGCAGAAGAACGCGGTCAGCAGCGGCACGCAGATCACCGCAGCCCAGAACCGCGGCGCCACGGCCTTGGCCACCGGATCGATCGCCATCAGACCGAGCGCGGTGATCTGGTCCGTCGCACGCATCAAAC
Organism: Luteimonas sp. Soil_C_5; assembly: GCF_057656615.1. Lineage (NCBI taxonomy): Bacteria > Pseudomonadati > Pseudomonadota > Gammaproteobacteria > Lysobacterales > Lysobacteraceae > Luteimonas > Luteimonas sp. Soil_C_5. The sequence goes on along the minus strand of NZ_JBDGKA010000005.1, from coordinate 182,678 downwards.
CCAGTTCGGCCGCGATCGAGCTGCCGGCGCGGCCGACGAACAACAGCGCGGTCAGCACCGGCGCCAGCTCGCGGTACAGGCCCAGACCGATCAGCACGCTGACCTGGTTGCTGGCGCCGTAGGTTTCCAGCGCGCGGTAGCCCAGCAGGGTCAGCGACAGGCCGACGAAGGCGCCGCCGACCGCGATGATCGGCAGGCTGCGGCCGCCGATCTTGTAGATCTCGCGCAACAGTTCGGAGAAGAAGTCGGCAGTCGGCTTCGAGGCGGCGAACACCGACAGCGAGAACAGGCCGGCGCGGCCGAGGGAGCGGATGGCAGCGCTCATCAAGCGGTCTCCGTGCGGGCGACGAGATCGCCGCGGTCGAAGGCGATCGGGCCGTCGGGCGCGCCGCGCAGGAACTGCTGCACCAGCGGATCGGTCGAGGCCTCGAGTTCGCCGGGCGTTCCGGTGAAGACAATGCGGCCGTTGGCGATCACGATGGCGTGGTCGGCGATCGGCAGGGTCTCGTGCACGTGGTGGGTGACGATGATGCTGGTCAGGCCGAGGCTGGCATTGAGCCGCGCGATCAGGCTCATGATCACGCCCGAGGCGATCGGGTCCAGCCCGGTCAGCGGCTCGTCGTAGATCATCAGCGGCGGATCCAGCGCCAGCGCGCGCGCCAGGGCGACGCGACGTGCCATGCCGCCCGACAGCTCGCGCGGATACAGATCGCCGGCGTTGCGCAGACCGACGGCCTGCAGCTTCATCGCGACCAGACGCGCGATCACCGGCTTCGGCAATTTCGTGTGCAGACGCAGCGGCAGGGCGATGTTCTCGCCCGCGGTCAGGTCGGTCAGCAGGCCGTTGCCCTGCAGCAGCACGCCGATGCTCTTGCGCAATTCGAGCAGATCGCGGGTGCGCGTGGGCACGCGCTGACCGAACACCTCGACCGTGCCGGCCGCCGGCACAAGTTCGCCGGTCAGCGCCGACAGCAGCGTCGACTTGCCGCTGCCCGACGGCCCGAGCACCGCGGTCACGCTGCCGCGCGGCACCGACAGGTCGATGCCGGACAGCACGCTGCGCCCGCCCCGGTCGAGGCGGACGTCGCGCAGCAGCACGGCGGGGGCGTTGGATTCGGGCATTCGGGTGTGTGTACGCAGAAAATGGAGGCACGGTTGCAGGGGCAAGGACCGCGCGAAACCCGCAGAGCATGGCGAGAACAAACTGAATCTTAACCCAGTCAGTGAACTGATGAGTACAGAAATTGGCCCATGACCGGGCGGCTGTGTCCCGCTATGCGCGGAACTCCAGGTCCACACGCGAGGTGGGGACCGGTGTCGAGCCGCCGCGCCGAAGCCTTCGCTTGTCGCATGCAGCGGGCGGAACGCGCCGATGACGCGGTGTCAGGGGTCGGCGGTCACCCTGCGCCCTCGCCCGCACGATCGACCCGAGCGTCCGCACCATTCCGGCACCGCGGGACAGCGATCGCCCCGGCGCACACCCTGCACCGGCACCGGCACGTCCACGGATGTCTGGACGCCCGTGCGGAGGCGTCCGACACCACGACGCCCGCAGACCGCGACGTAGACTGGCGCCCCGTTTCCAGCGAGAGCCCGGATGTCCGCCGACAGACCACCCGGCCGCCTGCGCCTGCGGGTGCACTTCGCGCCCGACATCGTGCTCGGTCCGGGCAAGGCCGACCTGCTGGACGGCATCCGCGACACCGGCTCGATCTCGGCCGCCGGACGCCGCATGGGCATGAGCTACCGGCGCGCCTGGAATCTGGTGGACACCTTGAACCGCTATTTCCGGCAACCGGTGGTGGCCACCAGCACGGGCGGCAGCGGCGGCGGCGGCGCCAGCCTGACGCAGTTCGGCGAACGCATGCTGGCAACCTATCGGCGCATCGAAGCGCGCGCGGCCGACGCCGCCGCCGACGAACTGGCCTGGCTGCAGGCGCAGCTGCACGTCGAAGACGCCGGCGACTAGGCCGTCGGGGGCAGTGGATCGCAGGCGCTGCGACGCGCTGCGGCACAATCTCCGGATGCCTGCATCGCCCTCGCCCGACTTCCGCCTCTACCACTCCAATGCGCTGGAGGTGCTGGCGGGCCTGATGGCGCACGCGCTGCGCACGCCGGCGCCCGGGCAGTCCTTGCTGGCGCCGGACGTGGTGCTGATTCCACAGGTCGCGATGCGGCGCTGGCTGCAGGCCACGCTCGCTGCCGAACACGGCGTCGCCGCGAATCTGGAATTCGTGACCCCCGGCGAGTTCGTCGGCAAGGCGCTGTCGGCGAATCTCGGCCCACCGACCGACGAACCCGACGCCGCCGCGTTGCGCTGGCATCTGTATGCCGCGCTGACCGATCCGGCCTTCCTCGCCCAGCCCGCGCTCGCCGCGCTGCGCGCGCATGTCGACAGCGTCGATCCGTTGCGGCCGTGGGCGCTGGCCGGCGAACTCGCCTCGGTATTCGAGAAGTACCAGGCCTGGCGCCGCGACTGGCTGCTGCGCTGGGAAGCAGGCGCGGATGCCGACGATCCGCAGGCCATCCTGTGGCGGCGCATCGCGCGCGGTCGCCAGCATCGCGCGCGGCGCATCCAGCAGTATCTCGACCGCTTCGAAAGCCCAGACGCGCCGCTGCCCGTCGGTCTGCCGCCACGTCTGTTCGCGTTCGCCACGCTCAACGTCTCGCCCGACGTGCTGCGCGTGCTCGCCACCCAGGCGCGCGTCGGCACGCTGCATTTCTACGTGCCCTCCCCCAGCCGCGATTACTGGGGCGATCTGCAGCGCGTACGCGCCGGCGGCGCCGAGGCCGCGCGTACCGAGAATCCGTTGCTGCAGGCCTGGGGCCACGCCGGCCGCGATTTCATGGCCGTGCTCGGCAGCTACGAAGTCGTGCATCCCGATGTCGAACTGCGCAGCGATGCCGATCCCGCCGAGGGCGGCGGCGCGCTGCACGGCAGCCTGCTGCGGCGTCTGCAGTCGGATCTGTTCCAGCGCCTGCCGTCACCGCCGCTGACGCCGGCCGCCGACGATCCGCGCACGCGTCTGCCCGCATTGCGACGCGACGATCCCAGTCTGCAGGTCCACGCCTGCCACACGCGCCTGCGCGAACTGCAGGTGCTGCACGACCAGCTGCGCGCGTTGTTCGAGGATCCGCGCTTCGATCCGCCGCTGCAGCCGCGCGATGTCGCGGTGCTGGCACCGGACATCGACCCTTACATTCCGTATCTTGATGCGGTGTTCGGCGGTCGCGGCCGCGAGGGGCAGGCCGCGCACGAGCACATTCCCTATGCGCTGGCAGATGCCAGCCCGCTCGCCGGCGAGCCGCTGGCCGATGTTTTCCTGCGCCTGCTCGCACTGCCGGTCGCGCGGTTTGGTCTGGAGGAAACGCTGGATCTGCTGGCGAGCCCACCGCTGGCCGAATCCGCCGGGCTCGATGCCGGCGCGTTCGCACGGCTGCATGCCTGGCTGTTCGCGGCCGGTGCGCGCTGGGGCATCGACGCCGCGCATCGTGCGCGTCTCGACGCGCCGGCCGACGATGCCTACACCTGGGCGTTCGCGCTTGACCGCCTGCTCCTCGGCCACGCCAGCGGCAGCGATGCGCCGATCGCGACCGCATCCGGCCACCTCATCGCACCATTGCCGGAACTCGAAGGCAGCGCGCTCGACGCGCTCGACACGCTGATTCGTTTGCTACGCGTACTCGCACGCCACGCGCAGGACCTCGGCGATGCGATGCCGCCCGATGCCTGGCGCGATCGCCTGCTGCGGCTGCTCGACGCACTGCTGCCGAAACCGCCATCCGCGCCCGCCACCCAGCGCGCGCTCGATCGCCTGCGCAGCCTGATCGATGCCTTCGCCGCCGATGCCACGCGCGCCGGTTTCGATGCGCCGGTGCCGTCGGAGGCCGTACGCGCGCATTTCGCCGCCGTGCTCGGCGAGGCCGACACGCGCGCACCGCTGCTGACCGGCGGCGTCAGCGTCGGCCGCATGGTGCCGATGCGCCTGCTGCCGTTCCGTGCGATCTGCCTGCTCGGCATGGACGACGGCGACTTCCCGCGTCGCGATTCGGCCGCCGGCTTGAATCGCCTGACTGCCGAACTCGGTACCGATCGACGCCAGATCGGCGACCGCAGCACGCGCGACGACGACCGCTTCCTGTTCCTGCAGCTGTTCGCCGCTGCGCAGGACGTGTTCTACGTCAGCTACCAGGGCGCGGACCCGCGCGACGGCAGCGTGCGCGAGCCTTCGGTGCTGGTCACCGAACTGCTGGCCGCCGCCGATGCGCAGCACGCGCCGGACGCACATGCGCAAGCCGGTCTCGTCGTACATCACCCGCTGCAACCGTTCGCGCCCGCCGCCTTCGGCGCCGGCGACGAGCCGCGTCGCTTCTCGTACCGCCAGCAGTGGTGGCAGGCCGCATCGCAGCCGGTGCAGCGGCGCAGTGCATTGCCGGCCTGGTTCGACGGCACCGTGCTGCCGCCGATCGAAGACGCGGACGACGCGTTGTCGCTCGATGCGCTGCGCCGGTTCCTGCAGGCGCCGGCCGAGACCTTCCTGCGCCAGCGGCTGGGCATGCGACTGGCCGAGGTCGACACGCTCGAAGGCGATGTCGAACCGTTGCTCGCACCCGGCCGCGGCCTCGCGAAACAGCAGCTGCAGCGCGCGGTGTTCGAGGCGCGTCTGCGCGGTGACGACGATGCGACCACGCAGGCCCTGCTCCGCGCACGCGGCCTGCTGCCGACCGGGCCGCTGGGATGTCGCACGCTCGAAGCGATACGACGCGAGGTCGACGGTTACGCCGAGGCCTTTGGCGCCTGGCGTGGCGATGCGATAGCCGATGCACCGCGCATCGAGACCGAAATTGAAGGCGTGCGCCTGCACGGGCGACTCGCCGACGTGTATCCACACGGCATCGCGCGCATCCGCTTCGATGCACCGAACGGCAATTCCGCCATCCGCGACGGTCTCGACTGGCTGCTCGCCAGCGCGGCCGGACTCGAGACGCCGCTGGTGCAGTTCCACGATGGCGGCGATGCAGGCGCCGGTCCGCACACACGCGCCACGCTCGCGCCACACGAGGCCTGCGCCCTGCTCTCGCACCTGATCGCGCTGCGCGCCCAGGGCCTGCGCGCGCCGTTACCGTTCGCGCCCTACAGCGGCTGGGAACTGTTCAACGCGCCGACGCTCGAACGCGGTCTCCAGAACGCGGCGAAAAAGTGGCACGGCAGCGACCGCAGCTGGGGCGAAGGCAATACCGAAGCCCTGCGCCTCGCGCTGCGCGGGCGCGATCCCTTCACCGACGCCGCCACGCAGGTCGCATTCGTCGATCAGGCGCTGACGGTCTTCAATGCGGTCGTCTCCGGCAGGGTCTACGGCGGCACCGATCCCGACGCGCTGCGCGCGATCGCCGCGGAACTCGACGTGGAGGAATCGGAATGAGCAGCGCCGATCCCTACCTGCTGCTGCCGCTCGATGGCGTGCGCGCCATCGAGGCTTCGGCCGGCACCGGCAAGACATTCACGCTGGCGACGCTGGTCGTGCGGCTCGTCGTCGAAGGCGGTCTGCGCATCGGCGAAATTCTCGCCGTGACCTTCACCGAAGCCGCGACGCAGGAACTGCGCAGCCGCATCCACACGCGCCTGAAGATGGCCGAGGCACTGGTCGAGGCCGACATCGGCGATGACGCCTCGCCCGAAGCCGCGCTGACCCATACCGTGCTCGCGCAGCATCTCGCGCGCGGCGAGGAAAGCGCCGATGCCTTGCGGCGCCGTCTGCGCACGGCGGCCGACGAGATCGATCTCGCGGCGATCTTCACCATCCACGGCTTCTGCGCGCGCGTGCTGCGCGAACATGCGCTGGAAGCCGGGCAGGGTTTCGACGCGCCCGAGCTGATGGCCAGCGACACCGCCTTGCGCGAAGCGATCGCCGCCGATCTGTGGCGCTCGCACGGCGTCGAGCCCGATGCCGCCGATGATCTGCTGAGCCTGTGGTCGGGCGGCCCGCTCGCCCTCGCCGGCGATCTGTCGCCGCTGGTGCGCGAACGCGTGCTGCGTCCTGCACTGTCCGACCTGCCCGACGATCCCGCGCCGCGTCTGCGCGCCGCCGGTGCCGCGCTCGCGCATGCGTTCCAGGCGCACGGCGATGACTTCCGCGCGTCGCTGATCGAGGCCGTCGACAACAAAATCCTGCACGGCGCCAGCTACAAGGCGGACTGGATCACCGCGCTGTTCGCCGATCTGCGCACCTGGTGCGCGGCCGGCAATCACGACGCCCCGTTCCAACACGCCAAGTTGCCGCATCTGCATCGCGAGCGGTTACTGGAAAAGACCAACAAGGCCGGCACCGGACGCACGCCGGACTCGCCGATCTGCGATGCGATTCCCGCATATCTCGATGCGCTCGACGAAATCGCCGAATGGCAGGACGCGCGCCGCGTCGAACTGCTGCATCGCCTGCGCGATGACGCGCGTGCCCGCGTCGACCGCTTCAAGCAGCAGCAGCGCGTGCAGACCTACGACGATCTGATCGACCGTGTTGCCGATGCCGTCGACGGCCCACAGGCCGATGCGCTGGTCGCGCAGTTGCGTGCGCAGTACCGGGTCGCGCTGGTCGACGAATTCCAGGACACCGATCCGCGCCAATGGCGCATCTTCGAACGCGTGTTCGGCGCCGCCAGTGGCGCGCCGGCGCTGTTCGTCATCGGCGATCCCAAGCAGGCGATCTACGGCTTCCGCGGCGGCGATGTCGAAACCTATCTCGCCGCGCAGGCCTCGGCCGAACTCGCGCCGCCGCTTGCGCTGAACTTCCGTTCGCGCCCCGGTGTGCTGCGCGCAGTCGCGGCGCTGTACGCGCAGGCGGAAGGCGCAGGCCACCCGCCGTTCGTCGATGCCCGCATCCGGTTTCGCGAAGTCGCCCCGGGCGGCGTGCGTCGCGATGACGACTATCTGCGCGATGGCGCGCCTGCGCCCGCGCTGACCTTATGGCAGGCGCCCGATCCGCCGCCCGACCACAAGGGCAAGGTCAAACCCTGGAGCGCCGGCCGTTCGCGCGAACTCGCCACGCAGGCCTGCGTCGCCGAGATCCATCACGTGCTCAGCGAGGCGAGGGCAGGCACGGCGTTGATCGAAGGTCGACCGGTGCAGCCCGGCGATATCGCGGTGCTGGTGCGCTCGCACAGTGAGGCCACGCGCATCCGTGCCGCGCTGGCAATGGTCGGCATTCCCGCGGTCGCGGCCGGCAAGCAGAGCCTGTTTGCAACCGCCGAGGCGCGCGATGTGCATGCGCTGCTGCTCGCACTGCTGCACGGCGCCGACGATGGCCGCCTGCGCATGGCGCTGTCGACGGTGCTGGTCGGCGAGGACGCGACGCAGGTCGCCGCACTCGACGAGGACGGTGACGCGTTGCGCACCTGGCAGCTCGCCGCGCTCGGCTGGCGTGACCGTCTGCAACGCGGTGGCCCGCTCGCCCTGATCACCGATCTCTGCGCCGCGCACGCAGGCCGTCTGCTCGGCCTGCTCGATGGCGAGCGCCGCCTGACGAATTATCTGCAACTCGCCGAACTGCTGCAGGAAGCGCAGGCGCATGCGCTGGGCCTGCACGGTCTGGTCGACTGGCTGTCGCGCGCGATCGCCGCTGCCAGCAGTGACGACGACAGCCAGTTGCTGCGCCTCGAATCCGACGCGCGCCGGGTGCAGGTGGTCACGCTGCACAAGAGCAAGGGTCTCGAATATCCACTCGTGTTCCTGCCGTTCGCCGGCGTAGGCGGCAAGCCGCGGGACGCCGGCCGCCACGTCACCGTGGCCGACGACGACGGCCGCGCCCTGCACTGGAAACTGCTGCCGTCGCGCTCGGGTTGGAATGAGGCGAAGCAGCGTTGGCAGGACGGCCAGCGCGCGGAAGACGCACGCCTGCTCTACGTCGGCCTGACCCGCGCGCGGCACGCGCTGTGGCTCGCGGGCGGGAAGTTCTACGGCTACGACAAGGCCGCGATCGCACACATGATCGACACCCCGGACGCGCTGGCCGAAGCATTGGGCGCTGCCATCCGCATCGACACGCAGACCCCGCCCGCATCGCTGCCGTGGCTGCCGCCTGAATCCGAAGACGCCGTGCCGCCCGCGCGCGTCGCCACGCGCTCGCTGCTGAGCGACTGGTGGGTCTACAGCTTCACCCAGCTGGCGAATGCCGAGTCCGGCCACGATGCATCGAGCGCGTCCACCCAGGCCGCGCCCGGTGGCCTGGACGAACCCGCTGTCGATCCCGATGCCGCACCGGACGCTGCGGTCGAGACCGATGCCTACGATCCGCGCTTCGCCGGTGCACGCTTCGGCGTGGTGCTGCACGATGTCCTCGAACGCAGCGACTTCGCGCACTGGTCCGCGTGGACGCCCGGTGCGCCTGCACCCGAGGCCGATGCGGATGTCATCGTCGAGCGCCTGCGCGCCGCCGGGTATGCCGACGCCGATCTCGATGACGGCATCGAGGTCCTGACCCCGCTCGTCGGCCAGACGCTGACCGTCACCCTGCCCGAAGGCGTGCGCCTCGCCGATGTGCCGCCCGACGCACGTCGCCCGGAAATCGAATTCCAGTTCGCGCTCGCACCGACGCGCATCGACGCCCTGCTCGCCCTTCTGCATCGTCACGATGTTCTGCGCGCCCGCAGCGGTTTCGGCACGCGTCGCCAGCTCGAAGGCCTGATGACTGGCCTGATCGATCTGACCTACGTGCACGACGGCCGCTGGTACGTGCTCGACTACAAGACCAACCGCTTGCCCGGATACGGCCCCGCGCAACTCGACGCCGCGATGGCACACAGCGAATACGACCTGCAGGCGCTGATCTACACCGTCGCGCTGCATCGCTGGCTGCGCTTCCGTCTGGGAGAGGGTTACGACTACTCGCGCGACTTCGGCGGCGTGCGCTATCTGTTCTGCCGCGGACTGGACGCGACACGCGACGACGCGCCGGGTGTGCAGGCGTGGCGCTTCGCGCCGGCGCTGGTGGATGCGCTGGATCGGTTGTTCGCGGGCCATGACACGGAGATTGCGGCATGACGCTGCTGCAGGCCCTCCGCGACGCCGGCGCCCTGCGCATGCTCGACAACGCGCTCGCGCAATCGCTGCGGCGCCTCGATCCCGCCACGCCCGACACCGTGCTCGCTGCAGCCGCACTGGCATCGCTCGCCGTCGCCAACGGTCACGCCGGTTTCGATCCCGGCTCGCCGCAGCGTCTGATCGACGCCGACATCGACTGGCCCGCACCCGAGACCTGGCGCGCGGCACTCGAGGCTTCGCCGTGGATTTCGCAACCCGGCGACGGCGACACCGAATCCATCGCCGATACGCCGCTGGTGTTCGAACACGGCCTGCTCTACCTGCGCCGCTATCGCGAATACGAACGCCGCCTCGCACTCGGCCTGCGCCGCATCGGCGCTCAGACCCCGGAAACAGACGTCACCGATGCGCTCGCGCCGCTGTTCGCGCGCCTGTTTCCCGATACCCGCACAGGCGATGATCTGCAGGCCCTCGCCGCCGCGGTCGCGTTGCGCCACAACCTCGTCCTCGTCACGGGCGGCCCTGGCACCGGCAAGACCACGACCATCACCCGTCTGCTCGCCCTGCTCACCGCACAGGCGCAACAGGCCGGAAGTCCCGTGCCGCGCATCGCGCTCGCCGCGCCAACCGGCCGCGCCGCCGAGCGCATGGCCGAGAGCGTGCGCAGGGCTGTGCAGACGCTCGCGGCAGCCGGTGTCGATGCCGCACTGCTCGACGTATTGCCCACGGCCGGCACCACGTTGCACCGCCTGCTCGGCACGATTCCCGACAGCCCGCGCTTCCGCCACCACGCCGACAACCCGCTGCCGTTCGATGTCGTCGTCGTCGACGAAGCCTCGATGATCGATCTGCCGCTGATGGCCAAACTGGTCGAAGCCGTCGCCGACGGCGCGCGCCTCGTGCTGCTCGGCGATCCCGACCAGCTGCCCTCGGTCGAAGCCGGCGATGTGCTCAGCGGGATTCTGCGTGCGGCCGGGAACGGCACGGACATCGCTGCTGACGACGCCGATGCATTGCAGATACTGCTCGGTGCCCCGGCCCGTCGCCCCGGCGAAGGCCGGGGCCCAGCGACTTCGGCTTCACATTCTTCGGATCGTCATTCCCGCGCAGGCGGGGCTTCCAACAACCGAATGGCTGGTAATCCAGGGACTCTGCATCGGCCTTCAGATGTTCTCTCCGCGCACGACGCAACGCGTGCTTCAGTAGCGCCCGCTACGAGTCATCCGAAGCCCTTGGACGAAGCAAACGCAAAGTCCCTGGATGACCAGCGCGGCGCACTGTTGGAAAGCACCTCCCGCATGCGCGGGAATGACGGTAGAGAAAGCCCTGACACGTCGATGTTCCCCGGCCGCCGCATCCACCTGCAACGCGGCTACCGCCAGAGCGCGGCCCTTGATCTCGCGCCGCTCGCGACTGCCGTGCGCGACGGCGATGCCACCGCCGCACTCTCGCTGCTGCGCGCCGGCGAACTCGCGGGCGTGCACTTCCACGACGGCCAGTCCGATCCGCTCGCCGCGCACCGCGAACATCTGCTCGCGCACTGGACCGCGCTCGCCGACACCACAGATCCGGCCGAAGCGCTCGTGCTCGCCGGTCGGCTGCGCCTCCTCACCGCCGTCCGCGAAGGGCCGCAGGGCGCACGCGGACTCAATGCGCGCATCGAGGCCATGCTGTCTGGCAGCGGGCTCGGCGGCAGCACGCGTCGCGGCGCCGGCCCCGGCTACTTCCACGGCCGCCTGCTGCTGGTCACCGAGAACAGCTATCGCCATCGCCTGTTCAATGGCGACATCGGCATCTGCCTCGCCGACGAAAGCGGCGCGGTCATGGCGTGGTTCCCCGGCGACGATCCGGCGCATCCGCGCCCCTTCCATCCCGCCGCGCTACCCGCGCACGACAGTGCATTCGCGATGACCGTGCACAAGGCGCAGGGCTCGGAATTCGACGAGGTCTGGCTGGTGCTGCCCGAGCGCTTCAACCGCGTGCTGTCGCGCGAACTCGTCTACACCGGCATGACCCGCGCCCGCAGCGCGCTGCATATCGCCGCGCGTGCCGACGTCATCACCGAAGCGCTCGCGCGGCACGCCAGCCGCTGGTCGGGACTGGGCTGGCGGTTGGGCGATAGCGATAACGACGTCGCCTCGCCTGGCGACGTGGACACCGGCGCAACCTCTGCGCCGGCACAGGGTCTGCTGTTCTGACGATCCGCAGAACACGATGGCGCTTGCCAGCGCGCGGACGGGCGCCATCGGCAACCTGCCCTGCCCACACGTGCCAGGAGATGCGCTGATGCAAGACCCGGCTGTAGAGCGTCTTTTCCGGAAGTATCCACAGATCTTCGCAACCGACAGCCGCCATCTACTTCCTGAGCCCGCGCGTCGCTTCAGCTGTCCAGATACGTGGCTTCCGATCGTCGATGCCTTGTGCGAAGCACTGCAATGGGAAACGGACGAGAACGCTGCACCGCAGCTGGTCGCCGCGTGCGTCAAGGAAAAGTTCGGCTCACTGCGGTTCCAGGCATTGGGCCCGAGGTCGGAGCGCCAGGACGCCATGATCGATCTGGCTGGGCGCTTGTCATCCCGGCTGGATCCCGAAGGCTGACGTGACACTGCGTGTGCGACTCCGTCGACCGTGGTGTCAGTCCCTGAGACAGAACTTCTCGAGAATGTCGATCGCATTCCGAACGTGACCGACAGATCGATGACCGACACGCAACAGCGCTTCGAAGGATGCCTGCTCGGTCTCGCCTGCGGCGACGCCATCGGCGGACCCGTCGAGTTCTATCGTCGTGGCAGGTTTCCGCCGGTGCAGGGCATGCACGGCGGCGGCAAGTTCGAACTCCGGCCCGGCGAGTGGACCGATGACACGGCCATGGCGCTCTGCCTGGGTGAGAGCTTGATTGCCTCTGGTGGCAGCGATCCGCTGGACCAGATGCAGCGCTACTGGCGCTGGGCGGAGACGGGCCACCACTCGACGCGTCCGCATGCGTTCGGCCTGGGAAAGACGGTCGCCGCCTCACTGATGCGCTTCCGTCGGAGTGGCAATCCGCTGGCCGGCCCATGCGATCCGGCCACCGCGGGCAACGGATCGTTGATGCGATTAGCGCCGGTAGCGATGTACTTCTTCGATGATCGTCAGGCAGCACTCGATGCGGCGGTGCTCAGTTCACGCACGACCCACGCCGCCGACGAGTGCCTGGCGGCCTGCCGTTATCTCGTCGCGATCCTGCATGCCGCGCTGCACGGTGCAGCAGACAAAGCGACGGTGCTCGCGGCCGCGGATGACGTGGCCTTGCCCCCAGGTATGGACAGGATTGCCCGCAAGGACTACCTCACCGCGGGCGCGGACCGAATACACGGACGCGGCTATGTGGTCGATTGCCTGGAAGCCGCACTCTGGTGCTTCTGGCACGCCACCGATTTCGAGCAAGCCGTCCTGATGGCGGCAAACCTAGGCGACGACGCGGACTCGACTGCCGCCGTCTGCGGTCAGATTGCCGGCGCTTTCCATGGCCTCGAAGCCATTCCACAGGACTGGCGCGCGATCCTGTTCCATTACGACGCAATTCACTCACTGGCGTTGGCACTCCGGCAGCGGTGACCCGTCTGCGACACGTCCGCTTCGCGGCGTATCTCGCCCACTCAAGTTGAGACCAGCGGTGCCGATAGGCATGCGCAGTTCATGACATCGCATAGCCAACCCGGCTGGGCGCGCAACGACAAGGAAGATAGACAGCAATGCAGATGCAGCAGGATCCCGTGGCCAACGCCACTTATCCCGAATTCACCGAGGCCGAGTGGCGCGGTTTCGACGAGGTCTTGCACCAGATCCGGGTGCGCTTTCCAACCATCGACGTGTATCTGGCCAAGAATGCGACCCATGTGGTCACCTTCGGCCGCAAGCCGCGTGACGCGCGATATGGCAGCCCGCTGTTCGGCATCTATCACCGGGACGGACGGGGCTATGTCACCTTCCGCTCCGAGAACGAGGCACTGAGAGGCCGGATCAAGACTATTCTGGGCAAGTCATGGAAGGCGCTTCGCGCGGATGTCTTCGAGCTGGCGGACATCGACGGCGATCCGGCGTTCGGCCGCATGCTGGACACTTTGAAGGCGGGTCTGGCATCCGCAGAGACCGCGCGCTGGACCGAGGGAAGCGGCGCCATGCCGGCAGATTACGAAGCCTCCGTTGCCGGTGATCCCGGCGCTGCGCAAACGCATGCCACCGTCGATTCCAAGCCGCGCCTGGAAGACGATATCGCCGAGATCATCAAAGGCGGCACCGAGCGGCTGAGCGAGATCCTCGCGCGCATCGGACAAGGCGGCTTCAGGCGCGATGTCCTGGACCTGTGGGACGGCCGCTGCGCGGTGACCGGCTGTGATCGCAGCGAGCTGCTGCGCGCATCGCACATCAAGCCCTGGCGGGACGCCAACGATCGTGAGCGCCACGATCCGCAGAACGGGCTGCCGCTGGTCGCAACCCTGGATGCCCTGTTCGATCGCGGACTGCTGTCGTTCGCGGACGACGGTACTGCGCTGTACGCCGACGACCTGGATGTCGCCGAGCTGGTGAAAGCCGGGGTCATCGGCGTGCAGGTGCAGCTGTCCCGCCCGATCAGCAGTGCGCAGGCTGCGTATCTGCAGGATCACCGCAGCCGGTTCGGCTTCGAAGCCCTGGACGCTTAGCGAGCACGCACGCTGTCTGGCGCAGACGAGCGCCACGGCGCGTCGAGTGATCTCGGCGCGTCGCTCGGCTGGAACGCCGACACTCGCCCGTCACAGCGGTCGTAGCGCACGCCCGACACTGTCCTCAGGCGTCCGCAAACGCGTGATCCAACCGGATCGGCAGATCGCGATGCCGCTGCCCGGTCGCATGGAAGATGGCGTTGGCGATCGCGGGTGCGACGCCGGCCATCACCACTTCGCCCAGGCCCTTCGCGCCTGCGCTGTTGATGCGCGCGTCTGGGATGCCCACGAAGCCTACTTCGATGTCGCCGATATCCGCGTTGACCGCGGTGACGTACTCCTCGAGGCTGGCGTTGAGGAAACCGCCGTAGCGCGGATCGGATTCGCTGGCCTCGTACAGGGTGCCGCCGATGCCCCAGACGACGCCGCCGCGGACCTGGCTGATCGCGGTCACCGGACTGATCGTCGCGCCGCAGTCGGCGATGCTGACCACGCGCGGGATGCGGATGCGGCGTGTGGTCGGCTCGATGTGCACTTCCACGAAGTGCGCGATCGAACTCATGGTCACGAAGTCCGGATACACCGGGCCGACCGTCGCGACCTGGCCGGTCTCCAGCCGGTCCACCGCCTGTTCGGGCTGGCCCGGCGCGCGGCTGCGCACCTCCACCTGCAGCTGCGCACGGCCCTGCTCACGCAGTGCACCGAGCGCGTCGCCGGCCGCCACGCCCAGCTGTCCGGCCAGCGTGTCCACCGCGACGCCGGCCGCGCGCAATGCGGTCGCGGTGCCCCATGAGCCCGCCGTCAGATGCTGGACGACCTGCGCGGTCTCGCCGACGGAAATCGTGATGTCGCCGGGTACGAGGCCGAGTTGCCCGGCGACGTAGTTGGCGATCGTGGAGCGGATGCCCTGTCCCATTTCGTGACCGGACACGGCGATCGTCGCCGTGCCGTCCGCCCGGAGTTCGAGGATCGCGCCCGCGGCGGCGGTCGCGCCCTTGTACAGACCGATGGCGACGCCCATGCCCAGCAAGTCGCCGCCCGGTGTCCGCATCGAGCCGGGCGCCGGTGAGCGGCGGTCCCAGCCGAAACGGCGCGCGCCTTCTTCCAGCGTCTGACGCACGTGGCGCGACGAGAACGGCTTGCCGGTGATCGGATCCACGGTGGCGTCGTTGGCCAGCCGGAGCTGCACGGGATCGAGGCCGAGCTGATGCGCCAGTTCGTCGACCGCGCTTTCGTAGGCGAAGCCGCCCGTGTGCTCGTAGGGCGCGCGCATGTAGCCGGGTGTCTGCACGTCGGTGCGCACCAGGCGCTCGCGCCCGCGGAAGTTCGCCACGCCGTAGAACCGCGACGTCACGTCCGCATACACCGCCGGAAACAGATCGTGACGCGAGGTCTGCTGATCGACCTCATGGATCGCCGCGGTGATCCTGCCTTCGGGCGTTGCGCCGAGCCGCACGCGATGCCGCGACGCGGGGCGGAAGCTCGCGTGGTGGAAGGTCTGCGCGCGCGTCACCACCAGCTTGACCGGACGGCCGCTCAGGCGCGCGGCGACGGCCGCCAGCACGGTCTGTCCCTGCAGGGAATTCTTCTGGCCGAAGCCGCCGCCCACCTGGGGCGAGACCACCACCACGCGCGCCGGTGGAATGCCCAGCTGATGCGCGAGACCGTGCTGGATGGCGCCGCTGTTCTGCGTGCCTTCGTGGATGACGAGGGTATCGCCGCGCCATTCGGCGACCGTGGCGATGAGCTCCATCGGATTCTGGTGCTGGGTGGGCGCGGTGTAACGGCCGTCGATCCGGACCGCGGCCGCGGCGTAGGCCGCGTCGGCATCGCCCACCACGCGGTCGGCGAACATCGCTTGCGGCAGCGGCGAGCCCTGCTGGGCGACGATGTCCGCTTCCGGCGCGTCGTCGATCTGCACGCGGTGCGGCTCGGTCGTGTACTCGGCGTGCACCGCATGCGCGGCGGCCGATGCGGCCTCCAGCGTCTCCGCCACGACCACGGCGATCGGCTGTCCGCGGTAGGCGATGCGCGTCTCCAGCACCGGCTGGATGCTCTGGACCCCGAAGCCGCCGCCCATGACGAAACCGGGCGGCCGCACATCGCCCAGGTCGCGGTGTGTGAGTACCTGCACGACGCCGGGCATCGCGGCGGCCGCATCCACGTGCAGGGCCACCAGCTGCCCGCGTCCGATCGTCGCGCTGACGATCACCGCATGCAACAGGCCTGCGGGCAGACGGTCCGCCGCATAGATCGGACGACCGCGGACCTTGTCCTCGGCATCCACGCGGCGCGTATCGGGATAGCGCGTCTGCATGACTCAGGTCCTCTCCATTGCGATGCCGATCGCGTCGGCCACGGTCTGCACACCCAGGGGCACGCGGAATGCGTTGTGGGCACTGGTTCGCGCGCCGCGCATCGCCGCTTCACCCGCTTCGATCGCCAGCGCGCGCGTGAAGACCCGGCCCTTCAACACGGCTTCCGCCTCGCGCACCCGCAAGGGGCGGGCGCCGACACCGCCCAGCGCGATGCGGGCGTCACGGATGCGGCCGCCGGCGACATCCACGCCGACCGCTGCGGACACCAGCGCGAACGCGTACGAGGCCCGGTCGCGGATCTTGTGATACGTCGACGCGCGCAGCGCGGCGGATGCCGGCACATGGATGCGGATCACCAGATCGCCTGGCTCGAGCACGGTCTCGATGTGCGGCGTCGCGCCGGGCTCGCGATACAGCGTCTCCGCCGGAATCCTGCGCAGGCCCCGCGGACCCAGCACTTCGATCTCGGCGTCGAACGCCACCAGCGCCACCGCCCAGTCGCCCGGATAGTTGGCGATGCACGACGCGCTGGTGCCGAACAGCGCCAGGTTGCGATCCGCGCCGCCGATCGCCGCGCAGCCGCTGCCGGGTTCGCGCTTGTTGCAGGCATAGGACGCGCCGCCGCGGAAATAGGCGCAGCGCGTCCTCTGCAGCAGGTTGCCCCCCACCGTCGCCATGTTGCGCAACTGCTGCGACGCCGCCTTGCCCAGCGACTCCGCCAGCGCCGGATAGCGCGCGCCGATCTCGCGGTGGTCGGCCACGTCCGCCATCTTCGCCAGCGCACCGACCACCACGCCGCGCCGACCGACCGCGATGTCCTGCAGATCCGGCAACGCGGTGATGTCGACGACGGTCGATGGCGCTTCGACGTTCAACTTCATCAGATCGAACAGCGTCGTCCCGCCCGCCAGGAACCGCGCGTCGGGCCTGCGGGCGGTGACTGCGATCGCCTGCTCCAGCGAGGCGGCGCGCACGTGTGCGAAGGGGCGCATCAGCTGCGCGCCATCTTGGGGGCGGCCGCCAGCACGGCCGCGACGATGCCCGGGTACGCACCGCACCGGCAGAGATTGCCGCTCATGTACTCGCGGACCTCGTCGGCCGATCCCGCATGCCCTTCGTGGACGCAGGCGATGGCCGACATGATCTGTCCGGGCGTGCAGTAGCCGCACTGCAGCGCGTCGTGTTCGATGAAAGCCGCCTGCATGGGATGCAGATCGCCGTCGCCCGCGATGCCTTCGATCGTCGTGACCGCGCGGCCGTGTACCTGGACCGCCGGCGTCATGCAGGCCAGCACGCGGCGACCGTCGACGTGCACGGTGCAGGCGCCGCACTGGCCGTGATCGCAGCCCTTCTTGCTGCCGAACAGGCCCTGGCCCTCGCGTAGCAGATCCAGCAGCGATGCGCGGTTGTCCACCTCCACGTCGAGGCGGGCGCCGTTGATCACGGTCGACAACGGACTCGAAAGCGCCTCCGCGACCGCCTCGCCGGACGCGGCGCCGGTGGGCTGTGCCGCGAGGCCGCCCGGCCACCAGGCGAGTGCGAACGTCGCCACGCCGCCGGCCAGCACCTCACGTCGGGTGACCCGGAAAGACGGCAGGCCGTCGGTGTCTTCGTGTTCGGACATGCGCATGCGTCCTGTTGGTCGATCGATCAAGGGTTGTAACCGCGGTCCACGCGGCCTGCTCTTGCAGGATTGCGCCGATGCGCGCGGCATTGCGTCACCGCCGCGATGGCGGTCACAGCGCGCGATAGGCGCTCGGCGACAGACCGGTGGCCCGCAGGAACGCGCTGCCGAACGCACTCGGACTCGCGTAGCCGCATTCCAGGGCGATGTCCGTGATGCGCGATCCACGCGTCTGCAGCAACGCGCGCCCGTGTTCGATGCGCAGCCGCTGCAGGCGACGGAACGGCGTCTCGCCGTAGCGGCTGTTGCACAGCCGGATCAGCTGGAAAGTGCTCACGCCGACATGCCGCGCCAGCTCGGCCAGGGTGAAATCGTCCGCCAGGCGTGAGCGCAGGAACGCATCCATGCGCTCGATCGGCTGCGACCGTCCCGGCGGTGCGCGCCCCGGCGTCGCCTCGGGCGCACCGACCAGATGGGCCGCGAGAAAGTGCGCCGCCGCGTCGGCATAGAACGTCGAGGCGCCGTGCGCGGCCGCCTGCTCCAGCGCGAGGACCAGCGCGCCGATCGTCGGGTCGCGATGCGACAGCCGATTCAACCGGGCCGCGGGAATGTCGCGTCCCATTACGTCCGCGGCCTCCTCGATCAGACGCGCGTGGAGCCGCACCTGCACGCTGGTGTGTTCGGTGCGGTTGCGCCAGCGCATCACGGCACCCTCGCCGGGCGCGGTGAAGCCCAGATCGCCCTCCCGATAGCGCGCGCCCAGCCATCGGCCGGCGCGGCGACGCTCGATGTTGGCGGCGCCGATGGGCTCGCCCGGATGCTTGATCAGCACGATGCTCTGGTGGTCCGGGGAGAAGACCTCCAGGTGATCGCAGATGCAGGGATCGCGGACCCGCACCACGTGCACGCTGGACCAGCCCAGCGCGGCGCTGTCCAGCTCGACGGTACCGGCCTGGCGCGGACCGCTGCCATCTGCAGCGGGATCGCCTTGAAGCGGGGGCGTGATCCGCATGATCGTCTCCGGTGGACACCAGACTGTTGCAGACGCGGACAGACTCTACGTGTGTCCGCCGCGGCCCGCGAGACGCGAACGCCGCGCGGATCTCCCTGTCGATCGCGCTGCCGGCGCACATCTACGTGGCCGCCGCTTCGCGCGCCTGCGCACGGCCCAGCCACAGCGCGAGTGCCGCCCATACCAGGGCCAGTGGCAGTACTACGCTGACCAGTCCGCCCATCGCCAGTCCAAGCCGGCCGAGCAGGCCTTCGGTCTGCGCGCCGACCACGTCGCCGGCGCGGTAGATGAAGGTGTCGATGAAGGCCTTGGCCTTGTATTTGTCCTCGCGGCTGGCAACGGTGAACAGCGCTTCGCGCGCCGGTCGGGCGATGCCGCGCTGCACGGCGCGGTTGGTCGCTTCGAGCAGGATCAGCACCACGAACGAGCCATAGATCGCCAGACCGATGAAGCCGAGCGCGGTCGCGACCGGCAGGATCGCCAGCGCCACGCCGAGGCCGAAGCGCCGGATCAGTCGACCGGTCAGCGTGAGCTGCAGCACCAGCACCGCCACCTGCGTCCACATGTCGATGCTGCCGAGCAGTGCAGCGCGCGCGTCGGTACCGTCGGCGACACCCGCCACCATCTGCAGGCGGGTGAAGTAGACCAGCGTCGCCATCACCGTCATCAGCAGCACGTAGCCGGCGATCCCGCTGAGATAGGGCGAGCGCACGACTGCACGCAGACCCGCCCACGCGCTGCCGCCGATGCGCTCGGCCTCGGTGACGACAGCGGTCGTGGCATCGGCCGCGCGGTCGGGCATCACGCGCACCAGCAGCCATGCGGCGACCAGCGCCAGCAGCAGGAATGCACCGGCCACCAGCAACAGGCTGGGCGTGCCCAATGGCTCGGCCAGTTGCGACGTGAGCCACGGCCCGAAGATCGCGCCCAGCGTGCCGCCGATCGAGATCAGCGCGAAGAAACGCTTGCCCTGATCGCTGGTGAAGCGGTCGGCCAGCAGCGCCCAGAACACCATGGTCACGAACAGGTTGAACACGCTGAACCAGACGAAGAACACCTGCCCGCTGCGTTCGCCCACGGCATCCGGCGCGAACATCAGCAGCGCCCAGAAGCCGACCAGGCTGGCCACGAAAAACCCGTAGGTCGCACTGATGAACTGCAGGCGCCGCAGACGGCTGACCAGCCAGCCGAACATCGGATTCACCGCCAGCGTGACCACCGCCGTGCCGATGAAGAGCCAGCGGATGCTCTCGATGCCGCGCGCCATGCCCAAGGCATCTCGCGCGGGCCGCAGCAGCAGCAACGCGGTCAGCACGCAGAAGAAGAACAGCGCGGCGATCAGCACCGGCCCGACCTCGCCGCGGCGGAGGTTGAGCACGTCCTGCAACAGACGCGGACGACGGGTGATGGATGGCGTGGTGCGTGTCATGTGCATGCGGCCCGGACTACATGTGGCGGCGGAAGCGCGCGTGTTGCGATCAGCGATCGCGTGACGGGAACCGTGCGCCGGTCAGGGTTTCGCTGACCGTCCACAGGCGGGCCGCGGTGTCCGCATCGCGCGCCGCGGCCGGCACCGTCGCCAGGCCCAGCGGGCCGCGGCGTTCGTTGTCGCCGGTGGGGCCGTAGTACTGCCCCGGCTGCGCCTCACGCGCGGTGGCGGCATACAGCGTGGGCAGCGCGCCCTGCGCCGGCGAGTGATAGTCCTCGCGGTCCTGCGCCCAGTTGCGGCCGAATTCGCTGTCCAGACCCGGACCACGTGCCACCAGCTCGGTCACCGCGACACCCGGATGGGCGGCGAAGCTCTGGATGCCCCAGCCTTCCGCCTCGCTGCGCCGCTGCAGTTCGAACGCGAACATCAGGCCTGCCAGTTTCGACTGGGCGTAGGCCGCATAGGGGTCGTAGGCGCGTTCGGATTGCAGATCGTCGAAATCGATGCGGCCGCGGGCGACCGCGATGCTCGACAGCGTGACCACGCGCGGGGCGTCGCTCCTGCGCAGCAGGGGCAGCACTTCGGACGTCAGCGCGAAATGGCCCAGATAATTGGTGGCCAGCTGCGCCTCGAAGCCGTCGGCCGAGGTCACGCGCTCGGGCGGCGCCATGATCGCCGCGTTGTTGATCAGGCCATCCAGGCGCGGCAGCGAGGTGGAGAGACGCGCGCCCAGCGCCCGCACGGAGGCGAGATCGGCCAGGTCCACCGCTTCGAATTCCACTTCGGCCACGGGATGCGCCTCGCGGATGCGCGCGATGGCGTCCTCGCCGCGCGCCGGGTTGCGGGCCGCGATGACGACGCGTGCGCCGGCGCCGGCCAGCGCCTTGGCGTCCTCGAAGCCCATGCCACTGGTGCCGCCGGTCACCAGGAAGATGCGGCCGGCCTGCGACGGGATGTCGGTGGTGTTCCAATCCGGCTTCGGCGCGCTCTGCGCGAAGGCGTTGCCGACCTGGAACACGCCGCCCAGCAGCAGGCCCAGCGCCAGCAGCCCGCTGCGCTGCGTGCGGTCGCCGCTTGCCTGCGGCGTCATTCGAATCTTCGTCATGGTGCGACCCTCTCGATATGGTGGTCCGCGGGCCGGCAGGCCGGTCTGCCGCGGTCACTGGAGTGTCGACGTCCTGATCGCCCCCGATAAGCCGTATAAAGACGGATGCGGTGTACGGTCAGCCGCACAATCGAGCCGACAAGGACCTCCGCACGTGCGCCAGCCCAACCTGACTTACGTCGCCCTGTTCGCAGCCGTGGTCGAGGCCGGCGGCTTCCGGGTGGCGGCCCAGCGGCGCGGGCTGTCGGCCTCGTCGGTCAGCGACAGCATCCGCCGGCTCGAAGCCGAGCTCGGCGTGCGGCTGCTCAACCGCACCACCCGCAGCGTCACCCCGACCGAGGCCGGCGCCCGCCTGCTCGAACGCCTGCGCCCGGCGCTGGACGAGATCGACGCCGCCTTCAACGATCTCGACGACAACGCGCGCCAGCCGGTCGGCAGCCTGCGTCTCAACGTGCCCGTGCCCACGGCGCGTTTCGTGCTGCCGCAGCTCATCCCCGCCTTTCTCGCGCGGTACCCGGGCGTCAGCGTCGAAGTGACGATGGACAACACCCACATCGACATCGTCGCCGCCGGCTACGACGCCGGTGTGCGCTACGAGGAGAGCCTGGCCCGCGACATGATCGCCGTGCCCATCGGTCCCCGGCGCCAGCGCTTCGCCGCCGCGGCCGCGCCCGGCTATCTGGCGACGCATGGCACGCCCGTCCATCCCCGCGATCTGCTCGCGCACCGCCTCATCGGCCACCGCTTCGAAAGCGGCAAGCTCGCGGTGTGGGAGTTCGAACAGGACGGCACCACCATCCGCGTGCCGCCGCAGGGTCCGCTGCTGTCGTCCTCGCACGATCTGGAGGTCGGCGCCGCCGTGGCGGGCGTCGGCATCATCTACACCTTCGAAGAGCACCTGCGCCCGGCGCTCGACCGCGGCGAACTGGTGCCGGTACTCGAGGACTGGTGGCAGGTCTTCGAAGGCGCCTACCTGTACTACAACGACCGCCGCCACATGCCCGCGCCGCTGCGGGCGTTCGTGGATTTTCTCAAGGAAACGGCCGGCGGGTCTGCGCAATAAGCGGGCCGCCTTGCATCGCGACATGCGCGGTCGCCAGCGCACGTACGCGGTATTCGAAGAATGCACGACGGCACGCCTTGAGAATGACGCGCACCGAACGGCATCCACACTGCGACGCCCGGGGCAACACGGATCAGGTCTGTCCTTGTCCGTCATTCCCGCGGCTCTCAACAGACGCACGTCTGGTCAGGCGGGAATCCAGCGGCTCTCAAGCCATTAGAAGCAAAGGCACTGGATGGACCAGCCACTTGGCTGTTGAAAAGCACATCCGCCTTCGCGGGAATGACGACTGCTTCAGCGTGGCCGCCGCGTGCATCGCCCCGGGCCGGCAGATCCCCGCTCAATCCTCGACGACGCGCATCTGCGCCGGATTCATCCGGCCGCCGTGCACCGTCATCCGGGACAGCTGCGCAGCGATCGCATCGAGATCCGCTCGCGACAGCGTCACGCCGATCGCGCCGAGGTTCTCGTCCAGATGCACAGGATTGCGGGTGCCCGGGATCGGCACGATCCACGGCTGCTGCGCTAGCAGCCAGGCCAAGGCGATCTGCGGCCCAGTGGCACCGCGGTCCGCGGCGAACGCCTGCAGCCAGTCGACGATCGGGCGGTTGGCGGCCAGGCTTTCGGGCGTGAAGCGCTCGAATCCTGCGCGCAGATCGGTGTCTGCATCCAGGCGTGTGGCCGGCGTCAGCGTGCCCGTCAGGGCGCCCATGCCCAACGGCCCCCAGGGGACGAAGCCGATCCCGAGTTCGCCACACGTGGCCAGCACGCCGTTACGCTCCGGGCTGCGTTCCATCAGCGAGTACTCGCTCTGGATGGCGGCGACGGACTGCACCGCATGCGCACGTCGCAGCGTCGTCTCGCCCGCTTCCGACAGGCCGAAGTGCAGCACCTTGCCCTCTGCGATGAGGTCGCGCACGGCGCCCGCGACGTCTTCGATCGGCACCGCGGGATCGACGCGATGCTGGTAGTAGAGATCGATCCGGTCTGTGCGCAAGCGTCGCAGTGACGCTTCCACGACGCGACGGATATGCGCCGGCCGGCTGTCGAGTCCGTCCGCGTCGATGTCGAATCCGAACTTGGTCGCGATGACCACCTCGTTGCGGATCGGCGCCAGCGCTTCGCCCACGAGATCCTCGTTCGTGTATGGCCCGTAGACCTCGGCGGTGTCGAAGAACGTGACGCCGCGTGCGTGTGCGCGGCGGATCACGTCGATGCCCTGCGCACGGTCGGCCGGCGGACCGTAGTTGGCACTGATGCTCATGCAACCGAGGCCCAGCGCCGACACTTCAAGCGCGCCGAGCCGACGCGTCGGCATGGCCGCATGCCCCGCATGCGTCGAAGACTTGCCTGAGACGACGTCGGCCTGCGCGACGCCCGCGTGCGCAGACGAGGCGCCAACGGTAACGGCCGCGACCGCCAGCGACATGCGGGTCATGAAGTCGCGGCGGCTGACGCCGGACCGGTTGTGTGGCTGCATGCGAATGAATCCTCAGTGATTGAAAGTCGTCGATCGGATCGATCGCGTCAGCGTCCGACGACGGCCATGTTTTCGGCCGTGTGTCGCTCGCCAGCCGCCGGCGTCAACGCATCGAGACGCGCGATCTGCGCGGCGTCGAGCGTGATGCCGTCGGCGGCGGTGTTCTCTTCCACGCGTGCAACGCGCTTGGTGCCGGGAATCGGCGCGATGTCGTCGCCCTGCGCGAGGAGCCAGGCCAGCGCGATCTGTGCCGGCGTCGCGCCGGCTTCGTCGGCCACCGCTTTCACCGCGTCGACGATGCGCAGATTGCGCTGGAAGTTCTCGCCGGTGAAACGCGGATTGGTCTTGCGCCAGTCGTCGTCGGCCAGATCATCCGGAGAGCGGATGTCGCCGGTCAGGAAGCCGTGGCCCAGCGGCGAATACGGCACGAAGCCAATCCCCAGTTCGCGCAGCAGCGGCAGCAGGTCCGCTTCGGGATCGCGACTCCACAGCGAGTACTCGGTCTGCAGCGCGGTGATCGGATGCACCGCATGCGCGCGGCGGATCGTCGCCGGGCCGGCTTCGGACAAGCCGATGTGGCGCACCTTGCCCTCGGCCACCAGCTGCGCGACCGCGCCAATGGTGTCTTCGATCGGCGTCGCCGGGTCCACGCGGTGCTGGTAATACAGATCTATGTGATCGGTGCCCAGGCGCTGCAGCGAGCCTTCGACCGCAACCCGGATGTTCGCCGGACTGCTGTCGAACACGCCCGGACCGCCGCCGGCATGCGAGACCAGACCGAACTTGGTCGCCAGCACCACCTCGTGGCGCCGGCCCTTGATCGCGCGGCCCACCAGCGACTCGTTGAGGAACGGGCCGTAGATTTCCGCCGTGTCGATGTGGGTCACGCCGAGGTCCAGCGCGCGGTGGATGGTGCGGATCGACTCCGCTTCGCTGCCTTCGCCGACGTTGTAATAGCCGGACATCGACATCGCGCCGAGTCCGATGCGGGAAACATCCAGCCCGCCGATCGTGATGTGTCGCATGGGATGCGTGCCTTGCGTGGAATACGGACCACCAGTCTCGACCTGCGGCCGCCACGGCGTTTGCCGGATCCGGCGGACCTGTTGCCCGAACCGACGGATCGCGGGCGACGCGGCGGATGGCGTCGGAGCCGGGGTGTACGCTCCCCTGCATCCCACGACCGCCGGAATCCACGATGCACACGCACGCAGCTGACATCGCGTCGTCCACGGCCCGGCTCGCCGCGGCCATCGCGCGCGTTGCCCGGAACGACGGCGACCACGTCACCGCGTTGCCGCCGCTGTCGCTGCATCGGCGCAGCGGCCCGACGAAGCCCCTGCACTGCGTTTACGGTCTGGGCCTGGGTGTGGTGGCGCAGGGCAGCAAACAGGTGCTGCTGGGCGAGGCGGTCATCGACTACGCGCCCGGGCAATCGATGCTGACGACGATCGATGCCCCGGTCATCGCGCATGTCGCCCGCGCCGACGCGCAACAGCCCTTCCTCGGCCTGTTCCTGTCGCTCGATCCGCACATGCTCACCCAGCTGGCCGCGGGCATGGACGGCATCCGTCGCCCGGACGAGCGCACGCGCCGCGCCATCTCGGTCGAGGCGCTCGATGTCCCGCTGCTGGATGCGCTGGTACGCCTGGTCGATCTGCTCGACGAACCCGCGCTGCTGCCGTCACTGGCGCCGCTGGTCCAGCAGGAACTCTGCATCCGCCTGCTGCGTGGGCCGCATGGCGCGCATCTGCAGGCACTGGTGGCGACCGGCTCGCCCAGCCAGCAGATCGCGCGCGCAGTCGCATGGCTCAAGCTGCATTTCCGCGAACCGCTGCAGGTCGACGAGCTCGCCACGCGCGCGCACATGAGCGCCACCACCTTCCGCCAGCATTTCCGCGCCATCACCGGCACCAGCCCGCTGCAGTTCCAGAAGCAGCTCAGGCTGCAGGAGGCGCGGCAGCTGATGCTCAACGAACACGTCGATGCCAGCCACGCCAGCCATCGCGTCGGCTACGAAAGCGCGTCGCAGTTCAGCCGCGAATACGCGCGCCTGTTCGGCGAACCCCCGCAGCGCGACGTCCGGCGCATGCGCGCGTCCTGACAGACCCACGTTGACGCAGCCGCCGCCTCGCACCGTCGCGTGCGTTCGCGGGTGGGCTCGCGGAAAGCGTCGACGGTCCGGTCGCGGATCCCCGCGATCCGAAGCGATGCGCACGTACCCAGAAACCGGCGCGCCATGCCCGATTGGCGGCGCGCTGCATGCTCTAGAATCCGCGCTTTGCAAACGGATTTGCGGCTTCCATGATCGTCGGCATCGACCTCGGCACCACCCATTCGCTCAGCGGTATTTCCACTCCGGACGGCGGACGGCTCTTCCCCAATCCGCACGGCGACCTGCTCACGCCTTCGGTGATCAGTGTCGATGGCGACAGCGTGCTGGTCGGCCAGGCGGCGTGTGATCGTCTGGTCAGCCATCCCGAACACAGCATCGCCGGCTTCAAGCGCTGGATGGGCACCTCGCGCGAGACGCGTCTGGGCGACCGCACGTTCCGGCCCGAGGAACTGTCGGCGCTGGTGCTGCGTGCGCTCATCGCCGATGCCGAAGCCGCGACCGGGCAGACCGTCACCGAAGCGGTGATCAGCGTGCCGGCCTATTTCTCCGATGCGCAGCGCAAGGCCACGCGCGCGGCTGGTGAACTGGCCGGCATCCGCGTGGAGCGCCTGATCAACGAACCCACCGCGGCGGCGCTGGCCTACGGCCTGCAGCAGCGCGACGGCGAAGGCCGCTTCCTGGTGCTGGATCTGGGTGGCGGCACCTTCGACGTCTCGATCCTGGAACTGTTCGACGGCGTGGTCGAAGTGCACGCCAGCGCCGGCGACAATTTCCTCGGCGGCGAGGATTTTCTGGAGCTTCTGGTCGAGACCTTCGCGCGCGACAGCGCGGTCGACATGACGCAGCTCGCCCGGCGCGAGGCCGGCCAGTTGCGGCGGCGCCTGGAGGCCGCCAAGCGCGCGCTCACCGGCCACCAGCAGGCCGACGTGCAGCTGCAGCTCGACGGGCGCAGCGTGCAGTGGCAGATCGAGGAAGCACGCTTCGCCCAGCTGGCCGAGCCGCTGATGCAGCGCATGCGCACGCCGATCGAACGCGCGATGCGCGATGCACGGCTGACGCCGGACAAGCTGGACGAGATCGTGCTGGTGGGCGGCGCCACACGCATGCCGATGGTGTCGCGCCTGGTGACGCGCATGTTCGGCCGCCTGCCGCTGCGCCACATCAACCCGGACCAGACCGTCGCGCTGGGCGCGACCGTGGCCGCCGGCCTGAAGGCGCGCGACGAACACCTCAGCGAAGTGATCCTCACCGATGTCTGCCCCTACACCCTGGGCACGCAGGTCTCGAAGCAGAGCGGCGACGGCCAGTCGCGCGGCGGCTTCTTCCATCCGATCATCCAGCGCAACAGCGCGGTGCCGGTGAGCCGGGAAGACGAGTTCTATCCGGTCAACGAAGGGCAGCGCCAGTTGACTATCGATGTCTACCAGGGCGAGAGCCCACTGGTGGCCAACAACATCAAGCTGGGCGCGCTCCAGCTCACGATCGATCCGAAGCTGCCTGTCGCCCAGAACGGCGTGACCGTGCGCTTCACCTACGACATCAACGGGCTGCTGCAGGTCGAGGCCCGCGTACATGCCAGCGGCCAGCGGCACGAACTGGTGCTGGAACAGAATCCCGGCCTGCTGGATCCCAGCCAGATTGCAGAGCGGCTGGCGGCGTTGTCGGCGCTGAAGATCCATCCGCGCGACCAGCAGCAGAACCTGGCGCTGATCGCACGCGCCGAGCGCATCTACGAGGAACACCTGCATCACCGCGAGCGGGTGCAGGACTGGCTGCTGCATTTCCGCAACGTGCTGGACTCGCAGGATCTGCGGCTGATCGAAGACCACCGCAGCCGTCTCGCAGAGGGCCTGCAGTCGATCGAGGCCGAGGGGTGAGCTGGGCGCTGGACTGGCTGCAACTGCCCCACGACGCCGACGAACGCACGATCAAGCGCGCCTACGCGGCGCGGCTGAAGACCACCCGCCCGGACAGCGATCCCCACCGGTTCCAGCAGCTGCACGAGGCCTATCAGGCCGCACTGGCGTGGTCGCGGTATCGGGACACGTTTGCCGATACCGAGGACGTGGAGGACGACGCGAACGGCTGCGACACCGTCGTCGCATCCACGACGGACGCATTTGCGGACGCGGCTGAACACGACATGCCGGAAGACGACATGCCGGACGGCGCCTATCGCACGGTGCTGACGCTGGACGCCCTGCTCGCCGCCACCGGCGCGCCATCCACACCGGCGTCGTCGTTGGAGAACGGCGACGAGGACCCGCACGACGCTGACGTCCGCTGGCCGCACACGCCGGCTGCAGACACCCGGCCTGCACGCAGCGGGCCGCCGCCGCTCCCGCCCGTCGACGCCACAGCCGGACTGGACATCGACGCCCTGTGCGCGGCGATCATCGAGCAGGCCTGTGTCCGCGACGAACGCAGCCTGCTGGAATGGCTGCACCAGCGCCGCGAGCTGTGGTCGCTGGAGGTCAAACCCCGCGTCGGTGCCTACCTCATCGCAAGCCTGCACACGCAGCTGCCGCCGATCGGGCGCGATGCGTTCGATGGGCTGCTGCAGTTCTTCGGGCTGGACCAAGTCGGCTCGGGACAGGATGCGTACGCGTTGCAGGTGCTCGGCGAACGCATGCAGCTGGCGTGGGAACTGGTGCCCGGTCGGGAGGATGCCTTGGCTCGCCGCATGACGACCACGACGAACGAGCGCGTCAACGAGCGCGATGTCGAGCGCATGCTCAAGGTGCTGCGGAGTCCATACAACGCCCTCGCCGCACTGTGCCGCAGCGTTATTCCGAAAGAGACATCACGCTTCCGTGCGTTCCTGCAGACGCTGGGCTACGGCCTGTATCCGTTGCCGGACGACATCAACCGCGATCAGGTCGCATTCTGGCTGCAGGTCAGCGACACCCAGCGCATGACGCGGATGAGGGCCTACGCCGCCCTGCTGCGTTGCGCGGTCTACGGCGCTGTGCTGACGCTGCTGGCCGTACTGCTCGCCTGGCTCAGCAACAGCGAGCGCAGCTTGGGGCTGGTAGCGCTGTACGTCTTCGCCGCGTCCACCCTCGGGTTGGCGGCGCTGTGGTGGGCGCGGATCGGGTTCCAGATTTACCTCCGCTGGCAAGGCGCACCGGAAGGTGCCGTCACCTTCGCGCCACTGCTCAGACTGCTGTGGGTGCCCGTACTGACGGTACTGGCGCTGGTGACGCTCCACGCCCTGGGCGCGTCCGTGCCGGGCAGCATCATTGCGTTCGTCGCCGTGTTCACGGCGCTGGCGCGCTACGCGCGTCGCCGCGTGGGCAGGTTCCGCCACTTCGTCTGGGTGGTCGTGCTGAGCTTCGTCCTCGCCCGGTCCGCGTTGCCGTCGTTGGCGTTCGGTGATTTCGCCGTGCTCAGTGCGCTGTTCCTGTGGGCGCTCGATCTGTGGTTCCACCGGCACCGTGTGCGCTGGCGTCGCTGAGCGACGCACGCACGGCGATCTCCGCAGGCGGCGCAAGCGCCAACTGCGTTTGCCACGCAGCGCCCCGCCAGACATCGCGGCTGTGACCGCTTTCACAGAACCGCCCTTCGCGCTATGGTCGGCGACAGGGAAGGGGGATTCGCATGGAACGCGGACGTCGTGGCTTTTTCGACGCTTTGATCACACTGCCGTGGCCGGTTGCACTGGTCGTCGGCGGCATCGGCTATGCCGGCATCCGCTATGGAATGCCCGCACTCTTCGCGCGGCAGGACGGCCCGTTCGCGCAGGCCCTCGCCCAGCAGGGCGACGCGCTTGCGCCGGTCGCCTGGATCTTTCTGGCCGCCTGCACGCTGTGCGCGCTGGTCGCCTTCGCCAACGCCCACAGGCGCCGTCGCCTGCTCGACACCCGGAGCGATCTCGACAGCCTGGCCGCCATCGGCTGGCGTGATTTCGAACGGCTGGTCGGCGAAGCTTTCCGCAGGCAGGGCTACGCCGTCGCGGAAACCGGGCTGGGCGGCCCCGACGGCGGCATCGACCTGATCCTGCGCAAGGACGGCCGACGCACGCTGGTGCAGTGCAAGCAGTGGCGTCGCCGCCAGGTGCCGGTGAACGTCGTACGCGAGATGTACGGCCTGCTGGCCCACTACAGCGCGCATGACGTGCGCATCGCGACCGTCGGCAGCTTCACCCGTGACGCCGCCCGGTTCGCAGCCGGCAAGCCGATCGACCTGATCGATGGCGCAACCCTGCTGGCGATGATCCAGAGCGTGCAGGCCGATACGCGCCCCGCCGCATCAGTGCAGCCAGCGGCCGACGTGCTGCGCATCGCGCCCGCGTTCCATACAGCAGCACCCGCAACGGCATCGATCCCCGACTGTCCCCGCTGCGGCACCGCGATGGTCGAACGCACCAACCGCCGCAACGCGAGTACGTTCTGGGGCTGCACCGCGTTTCCCATCTGCCGCGGCACGCGATGAGCGACGTCGCTGGTACATCGTCTTTATTCCCTTCATCTCCCAGGCAGAACCCGCCATGCGCACTCTGATGTTGCTGTTGCTCATCGCCGCCGCCGCGTGGGGCGGCTATCGCCATTTCAATCAGCCGGAAGTCGAAACGGCTGTGCCTATCGCCGTGACTTCAGCAAACAGGCCAACGACGACCGAACGGGTGCTGCCCAAACCTGCGCAGAGCTTTAGTTGCGATGGGCGTCAGCACTGTTCGCAAATGCGGTCCTGCAACGAGGCGACGTTCTTCATCCGCAATTGCCCGGATACGAAGATGGACGGAGATAACGATGGCGTGCCCTGCGAGTCGCAGTGGTGTGGGTAAGTGAGCCTGACCCCATTCTCGCGATGCCAACTTACGTAATTAATGGAGCTCTAGGTGCGCATTGAATTTGTAGAAATTTCCAACTTCCGCAAACTGCTGGCTGTTCGTATCGACATCGCCAAGCAAGCCACCGTATTTGTGGGCGCGAACAACAGCGGAAAATCCTCAGCGATGGTCGCTTTGAGGCGGTTCCTTGTTGATCATGGCGAGCTGTCAATCAACGATTTCACTCTCAGCCACTGGGCTGCGATCAACGCGCTTGGACAAGCCTGGGAAGCAGAGACTGAGGGAGATGAGGCGGAAGAATTCGATTGGGGCAGCGTTGCGCCGTCGGTAGATGTCTGGCTTTCAGTGCCCGACAACCAGGTTCACTTCGTTCAGAAGATTCTCCCGACGCTCGACTGGGATGGATCTGCGATCGGGGTTCGGCTTCGCTTCGAGCCAAAGAAGATCGAGGATTACAAGCGAGAGTATCTAGCAGCAAGAAATTCTGTGAAGGCTGTTCTGGCCGCTATGGAACCCGGCGAGGAAGACGAGTCGGAACCATTTTCGCTCTGGCCTAAGTCGATGGTCGAGTTCCTTTCAAAGCGCCTCAACGCGCTGTTTGAAGTGAAGTCTTATCTCCTCGACCCCTCTGCGCTTCAAGACCCGAAGGAGGGTGAAGCGTTCCCTCAGGCGCTCCCGCCCGACAGCGAGCCGCTATCTGACGATCCCTTCAAGGGGCTCATTAGGATCGACGAGATCAGTGCCCAGCGCGGACTGGGGATGCCTGTCCGCAAGGGCGGGAAGGGCGACGATGATCCTGAAATCACACCACGCGTTAGCACCAAGCTCTCTGCACAGCTGCGCGGTTATTACGCTCAGCACCTTGATCCCTTCGACCAACCAGAAGTCGATGACTTGGTCGCCCTGCAAGCGATCCATGCAGCTCGCGTCAAGTTCGGTAAGCAGCTGGCCGATTCGTTTGCGTCAGCGATCGAGGAGCTTGAAGGGATCGGCTATCCGGGCCTGACCGATCCGAAGCTTTCTCTCGCAGCTGATTTGCGCCCGCTAGACGCACTCAGGCACGGCTCGGCGCTGAATTACGAGGTCCCCACGCATCTTGCCGACGCAGGCATGATCAGCCGCCTTCCAGAAGACTCGAATGGCCTTGGATACCAGAATTTGGTCTCTATGGTGTTCGCCCTTATGGGGTTTCGCGACAAGTGGATGCGGAGGGGCAAGGCCGGGAAGAAAGCTGAGAACGAATCCCACGTGCCTAGGTTGCATCTTGTGTTGGTGGAAGAGCCAGAAGCGCACTTGCATGCGCAAGTGCAGCAGGTTTTCATAGCGCACGCTTACAGCGTGCTCCGAAAGCACGAACTTCTCGGCGAATCGGAAGAGTTTCAGACGCAAATGGTAGTCAGCACGCATTCGAGCCATGTCGCTCACGAGGCAGAGTTCGCTTCACTGCGCTACTTCCGCCGCATGCCTGTCCATGCCGTCAAAGGTGCAGTCCCGATTTCTCGCGTTGTAGGCTTGTCTCGCACCTTTGGCGACGATGAAGATACGAAGCGATTCGTCCGCCGCTATCTGAAGGTGACGCACTGCGATCTCTTCTTCGCGGATGGCGCGATCTTGGTTGAGGGGCCCGCCGAGCGGATCATCGTGCCCCACATGGTCCGCAGCCGGGATGCATACAAGTATCTGACGCGGTGCTACATAACATGGCTTGAGATCGGCGGCAGTCATGCGCACCGCCTGAAATCGCTGCTCACTGATCTTGGTCTCAACACCTTGGTCATCACCGATCTAGATGCCAAGTCCGCGGCGGGAGAAAAGCTGCTTCCAAAGCGCGGCGACGCGCAGAATTCGCGCAACCACACATTGAAGACATGGGTCCCGAAAGAAGAGGGCTTAGACGCGCTACTCGACATGGCTGAGGGCTCACTCGCGACGCTGGATGAAACAGGGTTCGGCGTTCGGGTTGCCTATCAACAGCCCGTAAAGATCACCTTCGGAGCAGATGTCGACGCGGAAGCCATCGCCAACACATTCGAAGATGCGCTGGTTTATCGGAACATCGAGTTCTTCAAGACGCTGTCGGGCCCTGGGCTTGCAGCGAAATTTCGCGACACGATCGTCGGAAGCACAACAGTGCAAGAGCTATCGACCAAGGTTCACGCTGATCTAGCCGCAGGCGATAAAGCGGAGCTGGCGATGAACATCTTGGAGGATAAGAATTTGAAGAATCTGGAGCTGCCGGTCTACATCGACTTGGGTCTTGCTTGGCTGATCAAGCAGCTTCGCCGGAAAGAGGACGACATGGCCGGAAAAACTTCGCCGCCTGACGGTGCGGACACAAGGCAGGCGCAGGCGGCGCAGGCATGAGTGGCGCAGCCGAAGCTCCAAATGATGAGATGGACGCGGCGGCCGATGCAGAAATCGCCGCCTGCCTCGACCCCGACGCCCTCACGAGCTTTTTTCTCTTCGCTGGCGCTGGCTCAGGAAAGACGCGTTCTCTCGTTTCTGCTTTAAGCCATGTGCAAGCAGCTTGGGGTGCTCGGCTTCGGCAGCGCGGTCAGCGCATCGCAATCATCACCTTCACCAATGCAGCATGCGATGAGATCAAGCGGCGCGTGCAGTTCGACCCTCTCTTTGACGTTCGGACGATTCACAGCTTCGCCTGGTCTCTGATCGAAGGGCTCAATACGGATATCCGCGCATGGCTTACCGATTATCTCGCTGCCGAGATCGCCGATCTTCGTCAGAAGGACGCGAACGGTCGAGCAGGGAAGGCGAGGGAAGAACGAATTGCCAAGATCGCGGCGAATGAGGCGCGGCTGGGAGCTCTGCCAGGAATTCGCAGGTTCATCTACAGTCCAACCGGCGCGAACCACACGCGTGATGCGCTTAACCATGCAGAGGTCATCAAGATCACCGCTCACTTTCTGAGCGAAAAGCATCGCATGCGTAGCATCTTCGTCGGACGCTACCCAATTCTTCTGATCGACGAGAGTCAAGATACGAACGCTGCGTTGGTGGACGCGTTCTTCCGTGTCGACGCTGAGCATTCGGGCGCGTTTGCGATGGGCCTGATCGGAGACATGATGCAGCGCATCTATGCGGACGGAAAGGAGGATCTGGGCACGGGCCTGCCGCCCGCATGGCGCACGCCTAAGAAAGTGATGAACCATCGCTGCCCGTCGCGCGTCATCGAGCTTTTGAATGCGGTGCGGAGAGCTACGGACCAGCAAGAACAGAGGCCTAGGTCGGATGCGATCAGGGGCTTCGTCCGTCTCTTCATCCTTCCAGCCGAGCATCCCGACGTAGGCGGTGCAGAGGTTGAGATCGCGAGGCGGATGGCCGAGATCACCACCGACAAAGCGTGGTCAGACCCCGATGGGGTGAAGACGCTCACGCTTGAACACAAGATGGCTGCCAGGCGGCTTGGTTGCTTCGAAGTGTTCAGTGCTCTGTATGCGCTTGACTCCCAAAGTCTCCTCCAGCGCACACAGACTGTAGCCTTGTTCTTCACAGATCAGGTGCTGCCTCTTGTCGAAGCGCATCAGGCCGGCGATCGCTTCGGGCTCATGCGGCTTCTGAAAGCGCATTCGCCGCTCATGACGCCTGAGGCGCTTGCAGAGAATCCAGGGCGCGGTTACCTAGTTCAAGTTCAAGCCGCTGTCGACTCACTTGCTGGCCTGATGGCTGAGAATCAAGATCCGCCGCTCATTGCCGTTCTCCGAGAGGTTGCGAGGTCCAAGCTCTTGGAGATTCCAGAGCGACTATCGACTTGGGCAGCAGTGGCGACGAACGCGGAAGCGGGCGAAGGCGAAGAGGATTCGAAGACTCGAGCGCGCATAGAAGCTATCGACGAACTGCTTTCCGCCCCGTTTTCCCAGATCGCGCCACTACGCGAATACCTCGAAGGACGCGCGCGATTTGACACACATCAGGGCGTCAAGGGGCTTGAGTTTGAGCGCGTGATGGTCGTAATGGACGACTTCGAAGCGAAGGGCTTCTCCTTCAAGTATGGCGATCTGTTTGGCGGTAAAGACGAGGGGAAGATCGTCGAATCGACGAGGCGGCTGTT
Source organism: Luteimonas sp. Soil_C_5 (assembly GCF_057656615.1). Taxonomy (NCBI): domain Bacteria; kingdom Pseudomonadati; phylum Pseudomonadota; class Gammaproteobacteria; order Lysobacterales; family Lysobacteraceae; genus Luteimonas; species Luteimonas sp. Soil_C_5. Next base: position 147,951 of record NZ_JBDGKA010000005.1, on the reverse strand, counting down.
CTACGTGGTCGCGAGTCGCGCTGAGAAGAGTTTGGCGCTCGTTGCTTACACGAAGGAGCCGGAACGAGTCAGAGACTTTGCTTTGCGCTCAGGTTGGCTGGCGGACGATGAGATCATCGTCGGCCCATGAGGCACCTACCATAGTCGGCTATCGGAACGGGGTCAGGTTCACTTAACTGGACCTCCGCGCCCGCCGCGTTGTGATCTACTGACCGCCAAGCGCCGCAACCCCTGCATTCCGATCCAAGGAGCGTCTGCAATGCGCATCGTGCTCCGGAGTGTGGTGATGCTGGTGGCCGGCCTCTGGCTGACCGGGTGCGCGACCGGGTTTCCGCGTGCGGAGGCGCCGCACGCGGCGACGGACGGATTGGAGGGCGCAGCGGTGCTCGCACAGGGTGTGGCCGCGCATGGCGGTGATCTGCGCAAGCGCGCCGGGGATCTGAATTTCGCAAGCGACGGGCGGTGGGAATCGCTGATCCAGCGCATCCAGCCGGTGGTCACGGATGCGGGCTACCGGGTGACGACCGAGACACGCTACGCGCCGGCGCAGGGCCTGCACGCGATCCGCTCGCAAGGGCCGAAGGGCGTGAAGCAGGTGGTGCGCAGGCCCGGCAGCGTCGAGGTGTATTACGACGGCGTGCGCGTGACCGACCCGGAGACACTGCAGGCGGCGGCGATGACCTCCGATGCATTCGAGCTGTTCCACTTCGGGCCGTCGTTCCTGGCCGCGCGTGCGACGCAGGTGACGCGCATGGCCGATGTCGACGCGGCCGGCCAGCGCTACCAGCGCGTGCGGGTGGAGATCGCGCCGGGTTTCGGCGAGGCCGCGAACGATTCGGTGATCGCGTGGTTCGATGCGCAGACGCATCTGCTGTGGCGGGTGCATCTGACGTTGAACGGATTTCCGACCACGCAGGGCGCGCACGTGGACACGACGATGACCGGCTATCGCGCCGTGGACGGTGTGATGCTGCCGACGCGTTTCCACGAGCGCGTGCGTGGGCCGCTGCGCATCGATGCGCACACCTGGTGGGTGACGGGACTGGACGCCGACCGCGGCTGGCAGGCCGGTGACGTGGCCGGCGGTGTGTTCACCGGCGCCGCGGCGCGCCCGGCAGATGCGATGCCGTAACCGACGACGCGCGTTTGCGTCGTGGCACTGCGCACCGGGCGTCTCCCTGCACGCGTCACCGTTCCAGTTCACATCGACCAGGCACGTCCGCGCGCTCTGATCTGACGCATGCCCGCTCAGGTCACGAGATCGGAGCCAGCTTCACTTGCACGCGGATCAACGCTGACGGCGCGCCCGGAACTCGGCATCGGCCTGGGCGACTTCCTTGAGCTTGAGTTCGCGCTGGTGGTCCGCCTTGCGCAGCGCGTCGCGCGCTTCCTTGATCACTTCCTGCGCCAGGCTGTGGCTGGTGTGGTGCCGCTTCATGTCGATGGCGGACGCGAGGCGCTCATGGGCCACGCGGACGTTCCGGTCGACGCGGAACAGGGGCGAGTTCGAGTTCTCGGTGAGCGGCGGGTCGTAGGTCTTCTTCATGAGCGGTCTGCGTGATCAGGACGGCACGATAGCCCGCCTGCGCCGGCGCCGCACGCGCATTGATCGCTGCGGCGCGTGCAGGTCAGCGCTGCTTCGATGCCGATTCGCGTGCGGCGCGGCCGATCACGTCGGCGACCACGTCCGGTTGGGTCATGAAGAGCGCGTGGCTGGCTGACACCTGGGTGACGTCGGCGCCGATGCGCTGCGCCATGTGGACCAGCATCGCCTGGTCGAACGCCTTGTCTTCGCTGGCGATGACCGCCCAGCTCGGTTTGGTGCGCCACGCCGCGTGCTGCAGGGGAGTGGCGAAGGCGCGCATATTGATCGGCACCTGCGCATTCGCCATGAACGCGGCATCGGCGTCGCTGGTGTCGTGCGCGAAGCCGGCCTTGAACTTCGCCAGGCTGACGAATCCGAAGCCGTCGGGCGCGGTCTCGATGACGAACTCTGGCGTGGCGGCGAAGCCGGTGTATTGATCGGCAGTGGTTTCGCCGGCGTCGGGCGACAGCGCGGACACGTAGACCAGCCCGACGACGCGTTCGTGCACGCCGGCCTCGGTGATCACGGTGCCGCCCCAGGAATGGCCGACCAGCACGGTGGGGCCGTCCTGGCGGTCGAGGATGCGGCGGGTGGCGGCGACGTCGTCGGCCAGCGACGTCAGCGGGTTCTGCACGATGGTCACGTGGTAGCCGCGGGCGACCAGCAGATCGTAGACGCCGCGCCAGCCGCTGCCGTCGGCAAAGGCGCCGTGCACCAGCACGATGTTGCGGGCCGCGTCGGCGGGCAACGGCGCGGCAGGCGGAGCGGCGTGGGCGGCGACGCCGACAGCCAGCGTCAGGGTGCTGGCCAGCAGTGTGGGAAATGCGATGTGCATGGTGGTCCTCCAATCGATGGGGATGGACGCCTGCGCAGGTCAGAGACCGTGCGCGGCCTGGATGAGATCCGCCGCGCGTTCGCCGATGACGACGCAGGGGGCCATGGTGTTGCCGCTGGGTACGTCGGGCAGGATCGAGGCGTCCGCGACACGCAGGCGGTCGATGCCGTAGACCTTGAGCCGGCCGTCGACGACCGACATCGCATCGCGGCCCATCTTCGCGGTGCAGGCCTGGTGCCAGAAGGTGATGGCGGAATCGCGGATGTAGCGCTCCATATCGGCGCCGGTGCGCGGCCCGGGCATGGCCTCGCGCTTGAGCAGCGACTTGAACGCCGGCGCGAGGGCGATCTCGCGCGCGATGTCGATCGTGGTCCGGGCCGCACGCAGGTCATCGGGATGCGACAGCGTGTTGGCCTGGATGCGGATGGCATCGCCGACCTCGGCGCCGCGCAGATGCAGCGAGCCGCGGCTCTTGGGATGCGACAGCCCGGCGAAGACCATCCAGCCATGGGCGGGCACGCCGAGGTGCGCGGTTTCCGGCGTAGGCACGGGAAACCCCAGCTGGCACTGGAAGACATCGGGCAGGCGCAACGCGGCATTGGTCTTCCAGTACAGCGTGGCCTCCGATCCGCCATGCCCGACTGCGAGCGGTGCATGCGATTCAAACAGGCAGCCGAAGGCGACGTGGTCCTGGTGGTTGCGGCCCACGCCGGGCAGGTGCTGCACGACCGGAATGCCGTGCGGGCGCAGTTCTCCTTCGTCGCCGATACCGGACTGCATCAGCACGCGCGGCGTGTTGATGGCGCCCATGCACAGGATGACTTCGCGCCCGGCCATGAAGACCTCGCGGCGGCCATCGACGATCGCCTCCACGCCGACGGCGGTCTGCCCGCGCAGTACCAGCCGATGGACGAGCGCGTGCGTGCGCACGGTGAGGTTGGCCTGGTGGCGTCTGGGCCAGATGTAGGCGCGGAACATCGAGGCGCGCTGGCCGTCCTTGATGATGAGGTCTTCGATCGCCACGCCGCCGCGCCCTTCCATCATCGCGCCGTTGGGACTGGCGAAGACCGGCAGGCCGATCGATGCCGCGCCTTCCACCATGGCCAGGGCTTCTGGCTGCGGATCGCGTGCGGTCTCGACGTGCACCGGGCCACCGTGGCCGCGCCGTTCCGGGTCCGGCAGGCCGCGCCAGTCTTCGATGCGGCGGTAGATGTCGAGCACGCTGCGGTAGTTCCAGCCGTCGTCGCCGGCCTGTTCCGCGTAGTGGTCCCAGTCTTCCCGGTGGCCGCGCGCCCACACCATCACGTTGATGCTGGAGCTGCCGCCGAGCACCTTGCCCATGTTCAGCGGAATGGCGCGGCCGTTGAGATGCGGGTTGGGTTCGGCGACGAAGCCCCAGTCGCGCTCGGAACCGAGGTTGGCCGGCCACTGGCCGGGCGTCTGGATCTCGGGCCGATCGTCGCTGCCGCCGGCTTCGAGCAGCAGCACGTTGACGTCGGGGTTTTCTGCGAGTCGTCCTGCCAGCGCGCAGCCCGCCGGACCGGCGCCGCAGACGATGAAGTCGTAGTGCGAAGACGTGGGCGCGGCGGGGCGCGGGGCGTCGTCGGTCTGGTGGCGCGTGCTGCCCATGGGCGTCCTCTGCGGTGTGCGAAGGACGCCATGCTGCGGATGGCGCGCGCGGCGATCCTGCACGCGCGGGACGTGCGTTGAACGTTCGGGCCACAGCGCGATGGGACGTGCAGATTCCGGCATCGCGGCGCGATACCTCGTTGCATCGATGCCGAGATCGCGGTGGCTGCTTCGGTCTGCCTAGCAGCGGCGCAGGCGCCGGTAGGCGCCCGGACTCATGCCGACGCGCTGCTGGAAGACGCGGGTGAGGTGACTCTGGTCGGCGAAGCCGCAGTCCAGCGCGACCTCACCCAGCGGCACACGCACGTCGGCCAGCAGAACCTGCGCGCGCTAAACACGCAGACGCATCAGCCAGCCGTGCGGCGAGGTGCCGGTGGACGCACGGAACGCGCGGGTGAAATGACGGATGGAGAGTTCGCAGACGCCGGCCAATTCGGCCAGCGTGACGCGACCGGCCAGGTTGGCGCGCAGCAGATCCTGTGCACGGCGCAATTGCCACACCGCCAGCGTGCCGGGCTGCGCGGCCGGGCGCGGGCGCATGCCGCCATAGGCGTGGGCCACATGCGTGACCAGCGCCAAGGCGACGTGATCGAGGAACAGCTGGTTGGCCTGTGCCGGCAATGCCAGCGCCGGCCGGATCGACGACAGCAGATCGCGCGCGACCGGATCGCGGAAGGCCGCACCGGTGTCGTGGCGCAGGGCGTCGATACGCAAGGCACCGGCGTCTTCGGCGACGGCAGCGAGCGCGGTCTGCGGCAGATAGAGATCGATAGCGTGGAAGGCTTCGCGACGTTCGGTGGCCAGGTTCTCGCGCAGGTCGAAGATGGCGACGTTGCCGACGTCGAAATCGCGTGGGCGGACCAGGCGGCCGTCGGCGTAGAGATCGAAGTCCGTGCAGGGCCGGAGCTGCAGTGCGATCAGGAAGGCATCGTCGCGGATCGGCGCTGCGATGCCGGACGCGGCTTCACCGCTGCCGAGCTCGAGGAATGCCATGCCCGACAGACCGGCGCCCCGCGTCGCCAGGATCGGCGCCTGCGGCAGGTCCATGGCGCGGGTCAGCGCCGCCAGGCCGGGCGGCAATGCGCCAGCCCCGGCCGTGTCGCAGTGGCGATGCGCGGGCGGCGTGTCCATGGTGTTGAAGCATCCTGCTGCGCGCGTCCGGCTGCAAGACGCGCGGACGGACGGTCAGCCGATCTCCAGTGACCGGATGCGATCGCCCGCCAGCTCGAACACGTGATCGAGTTGGACCGGGCTGCCGGGAAAGTTGCCGACGACGTTGGCAGTGACGGTGTGCCGATCGCCCTGCTGGACGGCGCCCAGCGGTTCGACGGTGTAGGCGAACTTGCTGCGCGCCGCGTGGTGCCAGCTGCGGATGGCGGCGTGGCCGCGGTGGGTCTGCCGTTCGTCGTGCACCTGCGCGTCGTCGGTGAAGCAGTCTTCCAGGCCGGCGGCATCGGCACCGTTGCTGATCCGGAAGTAGCGGGCGATGGGATCCGGCAGCGGTGGCGTCATGGCGGGCACTCGATGTGGAAGGCGGGACAGACAGGGTGGTCCCGGGCCCGCACTGCGACAAGAACGCACGGAAAAGTAAGTGACCTGATGGGGGGGTGCGGCAGGCAAGCGACGGTCGTGATTGCATCGGGTGCGCAGCACGTTGCGCGCGGTGCGGATCAGGCGGCGGCTGGACGGCCGACACGGTTCCAGCGCGATGCACTCACTGCGATGCGCGCGCCGCATCCGCCGACGCGAAATGCGCGAGCTGGTCGGCATGCGCCTTCTGGAACGCCGGGCGCGCGAGGAGCCGCGCGACATAGGCTTCGGTTGCGGGGCGTATGCCGTGCGCGCGCAGGATCCTGATGCGCAGCACGTCAGCCATCAGCAGATCGGCGACGGTGAAGCGGTCGGCGGCCAGCCACTCGCGCGTCGCGAGCACGGTCTCGAGCTGGGCGAGGCGGGTGTCCATCCATCCGGTGAGCGGCGTGTCCGGTTGGCCGGAGACGGTCGAGAACCACCACGGCACGGTGACCATCTCGATGGAGTTGAGCGCGGCGATCACCCACTGCCGCGTGTCGGCCGCGCCGACGGGATCGGTCGGCATCAGCACGTCGCTTTTTTCGGCGAGGTGCAGCAGGCAGGCGCCGCTTTCGAACAGGCGGATGTCGCCGTCGTCGAGATAGGGCACCTGGCCGAAGGGCTGGCGATCGAGATGGTTGGTGCGGCGTCCGTCGAAGGCCACGGTGCGCACCGTGTAGGCGAGGCCGGCTTCCTCGGCCGCCCAGCGCAGACGCAGATCCCGCACGAAGCCGCGCGGGCCCTGCGGCAACCAGTCGTAGGTCCAGACGATCAGGCGGTCAGTCATGGAATGACGGTCTCGCGTTGTTCAGGCCTTGAAGCGGCCCCGATCAGCGGAGTCTGCGCCCATCTGCAGGCGGAGGTCATGGTCGGACCGGATGAAGCGACGCTCCGGATCCAGGCAGACACCGCCTGTTTTCCCGATGGCTCCGCCGACACCCCGGACGACGCAATCCGCAGATCCGCCCTCGCAGTGCAGGACACACACACTGCGTCATAAGAAACAAACGGCCGGCGCGATGCACGCGGCACAACGCCGGCCGTCAGTGGATCAGGGGGCAGCGGATGCGTCGGCAGCGGCCTCGATCGATTGCAGGCAGTAAGCCGGCAGCCAATGGAAACTCTGACCCCGGTACTCGCTGTCGAAGATCACCTTGTATTGGCATGACACCGGGCCGTCAGCGGTGCGGAACTGGAAGAGGTAATCCCACTCACGCACGCCGACCAGACCTTCGCGGAAGTGCGGGCGGCCCAGCGCCTGATACAGCTGGTCTTTGGTGACGCCCGGGCCGATTGCGCGCAGGGCGTCGAGATCCGGCATGGTGCCGCCGACCAGGACCGCATAGGCGGGATCGGGGAAGACCACCTCGCCAGCGACGCCTTCGGGCGAGATGTCACGGCTGACATAGCGGGTGCCGCAACCGGCGAGGACGCCGGTAGCGACGGTGACGAGCAGGGCCACGCCGATCTGGCGGGCAAGGAAACGGTTGATCATGGGTTCGGTTCTCGGCTGGGGGCGCGCACCGGCGCCCCTGGATGGATGCGGGGGCCCGGCGCATGCGCCGGGCCCTGTCAGGCGGACGTCGGACTCACCACTGGATGCCGGCGCCGACGGAGAAGCCCCACTCGCTGGCGGTGTTGCCACTGGCCTGCGCGCGGTAGACCCAGCGGCCGTTGTCGGTGATGCCCGACAGACCGACGGCCATGCCGTATTCGCTCTGATAGCCGCCGAAGCTGGCCGACAGCATGCTCTTGCCCGGCAGGTACGCCTGCGGCAGACCCGCCATCGCCATCGCCGAGGCCGTCGCGCCGCGATAGCCACGATTGAGCGACCACATGTCCTCTTCGACCTGCGCGATCCGGCCGTCGGTGTACTGGTTCGACGCGGTGATCGCCTGGTTGACGCCGGCGTTGAGCTGGTTGACGTTGACGGCGTCGGTGCCCGCGATACCGGGTGCGACACCAGTCACCGTGCGTCCGCCGACGTTCACTTCGCCGGTCGAGCGGCTGTTGCCCACATAGGCCGCGTTGTAACTGGCCTGCGCACCGACCGTCGTTGCCGACCCTGCACCCAGCGCAACGCTGTTGCCGTGGCTGGCGGCGGCGCCGCGACCGATCGCCGTGCTGTCTGCGGCCGAGGCGGTGGCGCCCTGGCCCAGCGCGGTGCTGCCCGCGCCGCTGGCGACGGCCTGGTTGCCGATCGCGACACCGTTGTTGCCGCTGGCGACCGCACCGTTGCCGCCGGCGGTGGCGTTGCTGCCCGATGCGACGGGCGCGACGTAGGGTTCGCCCTGGCTGATGCGGAACGCGCCGTTCGCACCGGTCTCCAGCCCGTCGATGCGCGTGTCGACACCCGCCACTACGTTTTCGATGCTGTCGACGCGGTCGCCGATGGCGGTGATGTCACCCCGGATGTCGACGATGTCGCCCTGGATGTCGGTGATGTCACCCCGGATGTCGACCAGATCGCCCTCGATCGTCGTCACGCGGCTGTCGAGCTGGTCGATGCGGCCGTTGACCGCGCCAACCTGGCTGTCGGTGTAGCTGTTGGCTTGCGCAACGCCCGCATCGAGCTGGGCGACGTTGACCGCATCGGTCGCCGCCGAACCTGCCGCGATGCCGGTGATCTGGCGTCCTCCGACGTTGAGCTCACCGGTGGAACTGCTGGTGCCGACGTACGCGCCCTGGTAGCCGCTGCGCGCGCCTACGGTCGTCGCCGATCCCGCCCCCAGCGCGATGCTGTTGGCGTGGGTGCTGATCGCACCGGCGCCGATCGCGAGGCTGTTCACCGCCAGCGCCTGGGACTGGGTGCCGAGCGCCATTGCACCGGCCTCGTCCGCTGCGCTGCCACGACCGATGGCCACTGCATCGTCGCCTTGCGCGGACGCGTCCTTGCCCGAAGCGATGGCATCGTCACCCGTTGCACCGCCGCCGTTCTCGTTGCCGCCGCCGCTCGAGTTCACGCCGTAATAGCGCGTCCGGCCAGCGGCCACGGTGTCACGGAGCTGGCTCAGATTGACCGCGTCGGTGTCGTCGACGCCGTTGGCGACGTTGATGATCGCGGTGCCGCCGGCATCGATGCCGCTGGTCGTCACGCTGGGGCCGTTCTGGATCACAAGACCGGTGTTGCCCAGCTGGACGTTCGTGCCGACGGCCACGCCGGTGGTGTCGATGCGGGTGTCGTCGAGTTCTACGCTGTCGAGGGCCAGATCGCGGCTGAGCGTGACGGCGATTTCGGCATTCTGGTCGACGCCGGTCTGGCTGACGGCGATGTTGGTGTCGCCGCGGAAAGTCACCGTGCCGTTCGGCCCGATGTTGGCGGCAGTGCCGCTGTCGGCCGCGACGTTCCACCCGGCGTTGACCGACTGGTTGACCTGCTGCAGCTGCTCCTCGGTCGCTGCGCGACCGGAGCCGTCGGCGAACGCGGGGGCGGTCACGGTGCGGTTGCTCAGACCGGTCATCGTGCCGGCCGCGCCATCAACGGTCAGCGGATTCGCACCGCCGCCGACGGTGATCGCGGTCCCGCCGATCGAGGTCGTGCCGCCGTTGCCGGTGACGGCCACGGTGCCCGAACCGACCACGCTGGCGTTGCCGGCACCGTCGGTCACGGTGAGGCCGGTGCCGTCCAACACATGCTCGCCGACGTTGACCCTGTCGACGTCGAGCGCACGGTTGAGCGTGATGGCCACCACGCCGGCCTGGTCGACGCCGGTCTGTGCGACCGTCAGGTTGGTATCGCCAAGGAACGTGACCACGCCGTCGGGGCCGATGGCAGCGCGGTTGTCGTTGGCATCGGTCACGACCCAGCCGCCATCGATGGCTTCCACCGCATTGCGCACGAGGGCCAGCTGGTCCTCGGTCGCGGCGCGGCCGCTGGTGAAGTTGTTGGGATCGAAGGTGCGGTTCTGCAGACCGTTGATGGTGCCGGTGGCGCCGCTGACCGTGACCGGGGCTGCACCACCCACGGTCATCGCCGTCGGCGCCAGCGTGCTGGTGTGCGTGCCGTTGGTCGCGGACACGCCGGACGCGGTGACCCGGGTCTGGTTGGCGCCGAGCGTGGCCGTCAGGCCGTCGCCATTCAACCGGCCGATGCGTCCACCCGCGCCGGTCACCGCCACGCCTGTGGTGTCGAGCACCGTGTTTCCGGCGGTGACGCGCGTGACCGTGATCTGGTCGGCCAGGTCGAACACGACGTCGTTGTTGCCCGTGGTCTTGGACACGACGATGTTGCCGTCGACATTGCGCAGGTCGACGCTGTTGCCGGTGACGCTCTCGATGCCCACAGCCGTCGCGTTCGCGCCCTGCGCAGTGACGTTCCAGCCGCGCGCGGCTTCGGTCAGTGCGCCCTGGACGGTCTGGTAGCTGGTGCCGCCGACGGTGAGGCCGGGGCTGACCTGGTGCGTATTCGCATCGTAGGTCGAGGTGCCGCCGAGCGCGCCTGCGACGCTGGACCCCAGCGTGTCGACGTCGTCGGCGACGGCCTCGGTGGCCTGGTGCGCGGCGAAGAGCTGGCTGCCGTTGACGGCATCGGTGCTCTGCGCGTTCACGCGGCCTGCCGCGACGTGGGTCAGGGTCCGCTCTTCCTCGAAGCGGCCCATGCTCACCGTGGCGATCGGGGCGGTACCGGCGTAGTCGTAGGTCCGGCCATCGATCTCGGTCGACTCGGTCTCGACCGCAATCGCGGTCACCGCGTTATCACCCAGCGCGACCGAGCGCTGGTGCGCGGCCACCGCGTTCTGGCCCAGCGCCAGCGAACGCAGGCCGGTGGCCTGGGTACCGCTGCCGATGGCGGACGCGCCTTCGGCCGCCGCATTGCTCAGCGCGCCGAGCGCGAGGGAGTTGAGCGCCTGCGCCTGTGCGCCGCTGCCGAACGCGGCCGACGTCTGGCCATTGGCGCGCGTGCCGGTACCGACGGCGGTTGCGTTGAGACCGTTTGCACGCGCGTCGTCACCAACAGCGGTCGCGGCGGCCTGCGTCGCCTGCGCGCCACGGCCGAGCGCGGCGGCGCCTTGTCCACTTGCGCGCGATGCCGTGCCTTGGGCGATCGCCGAGAGGCCACTGGCACGGGCGTCATCGCCTTGCGCAATCGACTGGTTGCCGCTGGCGGCGGCGTTGCGGCCAAGCGCGAGCGCGGCGACACCGCCGGCGTTGGCGTTATCGCCGAAGGCCGCTGCAGCCGTCATGGTCGCATGCGATGCATGACCGATCGCGGTCGCGTCCTGGAACGTCGCCTGCGCGCCGTTGCCGATCGCGATCGTGTTGACGTTGCTGCTCTCCTGGCCGGGCAGCGGCGCGAAGCCCGAGACCGCCCCGGTGCCGATCGCCACACTGTTGCTGGCCAGGCCCCGGCTGTCGGTGCCGGCCGCTATCGCGTTGATGCCATCCGCGTGCGCGTCGGTGCCGCTGGCCTGGGCGTTGGTGGCGCTTGCCAGCGCGCGGGTACCGGACGCCTGTGCATCGGCGGCGTTCGCGAGCGCCTCCACGCCGTGGGCGGCAGCGCGCACGCCCGACGCCACCGCACGGGTTCCGATCGCCACACCATCCTCTGCCGTCACTTCTGCGGCGGTGCCAATGACGACCGCATTGTCGACCGAGGCTTCGGGCGTCTGGCGGTCGGCACGCGCGCCGGTACCGATCACGACCGAGTTATCGCCACGCGACACCGCGCGCTCGCCGATCGCCACGCCGCCCTTGTCGTAGACCTGGCTGCCGTTGCCGATCGCGGTGGTGTGCGCCGCCAGCGCGGCGACGTTGAAGCCCAGCGCGACCGACTGGTCGCCCTGCGCGCGTGCTTGGTAACCGACGGCCAGCGACGCGTCACCGTCGGCGTCGGCCTGCGGACCGATCGCGATCGCGTCGGCGCCGGTGGCGCCCATGTTGTCGCGGTTGCTCGGCTGGCTGGAGTTGATGCTGTAGTAGCGCGGTGTGTTCTCGTCGATCGCGGCGTTGAGCTGGCCCAGGTTGACCGCCTGGTTGGTCGCGGTCGCGGGACCGTTGAGGGTGATCGAACCGTCGGCGTTGTAGACCACTGCGTTCGCAGGCAGGGCGGTATTGACCTCGCCCCTCACCACAGCACGCAAGGCACCTTCGACCGTGGTGTAGCGCTGGGGGTTGTTCTGGTCGTCGGTCAGTTCAATGACGTAGCCACCGTAGCTGCCGTCCGGATTCACCGACAGTGTGGAGCTGATGAGGTTCGCGGTCGCGCCCTGCGCGGCGCGCAGCTGATTGACGTTGACTGCGTCGTGCGACTGCGCGCCGTCGGCGACGTTGACGATTCGCCGCTGCAGCGTTGGGCGACCGCCGATCCCGCTGTCGCCGACCGAGACCACGGTCCCGGCGCTCGAGGTCTGGCCAGTCAGGAAGCTCGCGCCCGCTGCATCGGCCGCGTCGGCCCACGAGCCGATGCCGAGCGCCACGCTGCCGCCACTGGCGCGCGCGTTGCGGCCCAGGGCGACGCCGTCCGCCTCGGCCGTGGATTCCGAACCCACCGCGATGCCGCCGACGCCAGTGGCCGTGGCGTTGAACCCGACGGCGACGCCGTCACGTTCGGCGCGGGTCTCGGAACCGACCGCGGTCGCGCGGTCGATCGCGCCCGCGCCGAAGTTGGCACGGAGACCGATCGAGACGTTTTCGTCGCCGGTGATGCCGCTGCCGGCCTCCGGTCCGATGGCGATGTTGTAGTCGCCGCTCACGTTGCTGCCGGCCTCATAACCGAGCGCAACGGTCTGGTTGCCTTCAACGCCGTTGCCCGCGCGCGTGCCGATGGCGATGTGCGAAGTGCGGTCGTTGCCGGCGTTGCCTGCAGTGCCGACACCGGCACCCGTGCCGACTGCGATACCGTCCTGCGAGCCGCCGAAGGCACCGGTACCCACCGCGATCGCGCTGCCGCTGTTGGCGGTGGCACTGCCCAGTGCGACGCTGCTGGTGCCGGAGGCGAAGGCTGACGCACCCACGGCCGTGGCATTGCCGCCGCTGGCGCGTGCAGCGTGACCGACGGCCAGCGCGCCGCTGGCGAAGGCGCCTTCGATCTGCGCACCGGTGCCGATCGCGAAGGCGTTGCTCACCGAGGTGGAATCGATGCGTGCGCTGTCGCCGATCGCCAGGGTGCCGGTGCCGGTGGCCACGGCGCTGCGGCCCAAGGCCACCGTCGAGGTGCCCTGCGCACTGGCCTGCTGGCCGATCGCCACGGTCTCGAGACCGCCTGCGGCAGCCTGCGGACCGAGCGCCACGGTGTTCACGCCGCTGACGCTGGCCTGGTGGCCGATCGCGGTGGTGCTGGTGCCGGTGGCGGTCGCCGCCCGGCCGATCGCCATGACCTGCTCACTGGTCGGACCGTTCGTCTGGGCGCCGCTGCCGATCACGATCGCGTGGTCGGCGAACACCGTGTTGGCCTGCGCGCCGTCGCCGAGGACCAGGCCGCTGTTGCCAGCCGCAAAGGCGTTGCGGCCGATGGCGACCGAGGCTTCGCCGTCGCCGCCGCGCAGATTGCCTTCGCGCGGGGTGCCAACGCGCGCGTCCTGGCCGATGGCGACACTGGCCGCGGCGCCCTCGAACGTGCGGGCGCCTTCGCCCGCGGCCAGGCTGCTGGCCCCCTGGGTGATCGTCCGCGGTCCGATCGCGACCGATTCCTGGCCTTCGGCGACGGAGTCGGGGGCAGTCGAGTTGGCATGGAAGTACTTCACGCCGATGCCGTCGGCGAAGAGTTCCTCGCGCAGCATGTAGAGCTGGTGGCCGGTGACCGCCTGCTGGCTGTCAGCGCCCACCACACCGTCGGCGACGTTGGCGATCCGCAGGCCGCCGGCGTCGATGCCGGCGGTGGTGACGCTGGGGCCGCCGGTCACGGAAAGGCCGGTCGCGCCGAGGGTGATGCTGCCGATGGCGACGCCGGTGTTCGACACGACCGTGGCCCCGGCCGTCAGGCTGGTCACCGCCACGTCGGGGGCGAGGCCGAGCTGCAGGCTGGCCGCATCGTCGGCGCCGCCGAGGGTGACGCGCACGTTGCTGTCGCCCGTGATGGTGACCGTGTCGTCAGGACCGATGTTGCGCGTCGTGCCGCCGACGGCCACGTTCCAACCGGCAGCCGCCTGGGTTTCGACCTCGCGCAGCTGGGCCATGTTCACGGCATGGTCGTTGGCGGTGCCGCGCGCGACGCCGCCGATCACCAGGCCGCCGGCCTGGATGCCCGCGGTGGTGATGCTGGGCGCGCCCGCGCCGAGGGTCAGGCCGTTCGCGCCCAGCACGACGTTGCCGATGGCCACGCCATTGGTGTCGAGACGGGTGTCGCCGGTGATGACGCGGGTGACCTCGAGGTTGGGGGCCAGCGTGATCTCGATGACCGCCTCGTCGTCGGTGCCGGTCTGACGGACGCCGATATTGGTGTCACCGCGGAACGTCACCGTGCCTTCGGCACCGATCTGGGCGCGCGTGGTGCCGTCGGTGACGGTGAAGTCCTGCGCCGCGAGCGGGAGGCAGGCTGCAGACACGAACAGGGCGAGCACGCCGGCCGCGAGCGGGCCGCGACGCGTCGCGTCTACGCCCGACGCGCGTGTCGGCGCATCGCCGGTGGCGAATTCCGACGCCACGACCCATGCTGCGAGGCGCGCGTTCCAGACTTTCCGAAATACCCTGTTCATTGCTCGATCTCCGTGCGGACCGATGGCCCGATGCGATGTCACGATTTATCTGTGACGGATGTCGCGGAACCAAAGCATGTTTGATGCCAACTCGGTCACACTTCATTTGTTAACGTTTCCACAACACGAGTGTCGATCCGAGCGCGGGGCAGGACTGCCCCCCTCACGTCACTCCTTGACGCAAAGAGGCCTTCGTATGCATCGCGTATCCGCCCGACGCACCGGTCTGACCGGTGTCGTTCTGACCGTCATGGCCGTGTTGTGCGCCAGTCCGGCGGCCGCAGCGCCCCCGCAACCGTCGGCCCCGCGGGCGATCCACGCGGTCAGTGCCGCCGGGCTGGCGAGTGCGATGACGTATTGCATCGCCCGCCACGGTCCGTTGCGGCAGGGATCACCGGCGGCCGTCTGTTATGCGGAGGCACGCGCCATCCTCGCGACCGCGGATCTGCGGCAGCGCGCGGCCGAGGTCGACGCGCGCTGTCCGGATCCGGCCACGTTCAACGAGTGCCTCACGCCTGCAATCGGGCGGCTCGTCTACACCCTCAACGAGCGGTTTTCGCAGGCTGACCTGTAACGGCCTGACGGGCGGAACGCGGACAGCCTGCCTGCCCGCAGGCGCCATCGGATGCCGGCGAATGGCGCCGCGCACGCCGCTCCCGACTCAGCGGTACGGCCCCGGCCCGCGCCAGACCACTTCGCCGCGGCGGTAGACGCGATGGAAGCCGATGACTTCGCGCGAGTCGCGGACGTTGGCCATTTCCGGATCCTCGGGCGCGAGCATGCGGCAGTCGCTGGACTCGCGGCGCAGCGCCGTTTCCAGCGGACAGACCATGTAGTCGCGGGTGCCGGGCAGCGGAATGAAGAGTTCGGTGACGCCCTCGTCGCGCCACTCGCGCAGGCGCGACTCGCTGGTGGTGTCGTAGATCACCTGGTAGCCGCCCACTTCGAGGCTGGGCTGGTCGGACGTGGAATCGCGGCCACGGCCCCGGCCGATGCGCGCGGTGCGTTCGCGGCCGGCGTTCACCGGCGCGGTGGCCTCGGGCAGCATGCCGGGCGGCTGGCCCCAGACACGGGTACGACGCTGCGCATCCGGCGGGCTGGCAGCAGCCTGCGACTGCGCGGGCTGCGGCGGCGTGGGCACCGCCGGGGGCGCGGGCCGTGGCGGGGTCTGTTCGGCCACGATGTCCGCAGGCGGAGTTTCGTCGGGGGGCAACGGCTCGGCCGGTTCCTCGACCCGTGTGGTCACCACGCGTGACGGTGCAGGCGCAGGCCGGGCGGGCGGGGTCGTCAGCGGTGGGCTGGGCACCGGCGCGGTCACGGGTTGCGGCGGCGTGACCCCGACGAATTCCACGACCATCGGGCTGCCGGCCGAAGAGCCCTGCGGCGTCGTGAACACCATCGGCTGCGAGGTCAGCAGCAGCCACGCGAACAGCACGTGCAGCAGCGCGCTGAGCACGGCGGAAATCCAGGGCTGCAGACGTTCGATCCGGGGCGCGGCCCGGCGCTCCGCGTGACGCGACGTCGTACTCATGCCACCGGCGATGCGTCGGGGGTGCGGGCCTTCATGCGGGATTTGAGCGGAACCGGGGGAGTGCCGCATCGTAACGCGGCGTGGGGCGAGTTCCCTTGCGCGCAGATGCACAGGCATCTACGACGGGACCGGGCTGTCCGTCCCGAACGCACGCGCCCCGGCCGCAGGGACCGGGGCGCGTTCTGCGGCACCACGCGGCGGATCAGTCCTTCAGGGCGTCCGGCACCTTGCCGCCGTTCTCGGCCAGCTTGCGCATGACCGCCTTGTGCAGCGCGATGTTCTGCTCGGCGCTGCCATGGGCGCCGGCGTTGACGCCGAGCTCGGTGGCCAGTTCCTTGCGGGCTTCGAGGTTGGAATCGAGGTCCAGCAGCTTCAGCAGGTCGACGATCGAGTGACGCCAGTCGCTCGGCCCCCCCTTGGTCTCGGCGATGCCGCTGAGCACGGCCTCGACGTCGACCGGCTCGGCCTTCGGCGCAGCGGCCGGGGCGGCGGCGGGCGCGGGATTGCGCGCGGTCGGCGAGACCTTGGGGTCGTGCTCGCTGCCGGTGAAGATCACGGCCGCGGGCTTGGATGCGGCCGGCGCCGGGGCAGGCGCGGTCTTGCGCCCGAAGATGCGATCGGAAATCTTGGAGAACAGGCCCATGCGGTAAACCTCCGGGTGACGGGAGGTCGAGTCTGTGGGCCGGGACGGAAAGATCGAATGAAAGCGTGTGCATCGGGACGGTCGCCTGTGCACGGCCCGGATGTCACACCGCGTTAGGCTGTCCCTGCTTGCCGCGGTGGAGTCCCCGCGCAACGCGCTTCCTTCATCCACAGGACGTGCCCATGGCCCTGATCCAATGCGAAGAATGCAGCCAGCCAATCAGCGAACGCGCCAGAACGTGCGCGCAGTGCGGCTATCCACGCCGGCCCCCGCCCTGGACCCACCGGGCATTCAAGGTTCTGGTGGGACTTGCTGCCGCGATCTTCGTCGGCATGTTCGTGCTCACGATGATCATGGCGTGGGTGGCGCGCAAGCCGATCGACATCGATCTGCCCGACATCGAACCGACGACGACGCTGCAGCTGCAGGATGCGCCAGAACGCTTCGGCTGAGCTCTGCGGGATACAGCACCACTGCGATCACCAATAACACCTGATGCCCCAAGCTGTATCACCGGGCGCGCGCAGCTTCAGACGCGGAGGAGCGCGGTTGTGCACTCCTGTCCGGGAGCCGGCACGTGTCACTTGGCCGCGCGGGGGCGGTAGTGGCTGTGGTGCGCTTGTCTATGAGCACAGGTGCAGGGCGACCGACTCGCACGTGATGACCGGTAGCGCTGCCGCGACATCCGTGCGGACTATTATCGATCGGTGCCCCGATCCGCCGCCCCGATCCGCTGCACCGCCCGCCTGCTGCGTCCGGCCACGCTGACGCGCGCGACCTGGACGTTCCTGGTGCTGCCCGCTGCCGCCAGCGCGAAGCTGCCGTCGCGCGGCATGACCACGGTCGAGGGCACATTCGACGGCCAGCCGTTCCAGACCACCCTGTCGCCCGACGGCGCCGGCAGTCACTGGACGCAGGTCGAGCCTGCATTGGCCGAAGCCGCCGGCGTGACGGCCGGTGCCTCGGTCGCCCTCGTGTTCACCCCCGTGGCGGTCGAGCCCGAGCCTGCAGTGCCCGCCGACGTGCGCAAGACCTTTGCCGCGCACCCGGCGGCGCAGACGCAGTGGGCCACGCTGACCGCGGTGCAGCGTCGCGACTGGATCCACTGGATCACATCCGGCAAGAAAGCCGAGACCCGCGTGAAGCGCCTCGCCACCGCCTGCGACATGCTGGGCTCGGGCAAGCGCCGAGCCTGCTGCTTCGATCGTTCGGGCCTCTACAGCGCGGGCAACATCGGCGCGCCCGAGGCCGCGGCGGACTGAGCGACGCGGCATGCACGCCGCTGGCGGCGTCGCGCTCGACACGCGTCGCCAGCCCGGACACGCCCTGCCCGCTAACGTGCGGTGCTGCACCCGACATGACCCACGCCATGCCCACCACCCTCACCCTCGACGGCCGCCGCATCCACGACATCGCCTCGTTCTACGACGAGATCAACCGGGTGTGCATGGCCAACGAGGACTGGCAGCTGGGACCGAGCCTCGACGCGCTCGACGACCTGTTCTACGGCGGCTACGGCGCGCTCGACGGCGATGCGCCGGTGACGCTGGTCTGGACGAACTTCGAGGCGAGCCGCGCGGCACTGGGCGTCGCGGCCACGCGGCAGTATCTGCAAGGCAAGCTGGACGCGCCCGAACGCTTCGACCGGGCGCGGTTCCAGGCCGAACTCGAGGCGCTGGATGCCGGCACCGGCCAGACCTATTTCGACATCGTGCTGTCGATCATCGCAGCGCATCCGAACATCACGCTGTTGCCGCGCTGACGCAGTGCGCGCCGGAGATGCTGGAACGCCTGCACGCAGGTGGTGGCGTTGCTGTGTCGGCGAACAGCCCAGGCCCGCGTGCAGATGTGCGCGCGACAGCTGGGCCGTCGACGCTTACGACCAGATCGCGCCGAGCTGGTTGATGGTGCCCAGCGCCAGGCCCTGGGTCGGCGAGGTCGGCGCTTCGGCGACGCAGGCGCCCAGACCCTGGTCCGCCTGGACGCCATCGAGCGCGCTGCGCGCCGCATCGGCCGCGGAACGTGCTTCGGCGGCGTAGTCCGCACCGAAGGCCGCCATCGCCTGGGTGGCCGGCGTCGGCGTCTGTTCGGCGATGTCGGCGAGTGCGGCGGCAGCGGCCTCTGCATCGACCGCGGCGGCCTCTGCGCGGGTGGTCGCGGCTTCGGCATTGCAGACATCGCCGGCAGCGGCGGCATCGACCGCGGCTTTCGATGCCGTGCCGGCTTCGCTGGCGGCATTGCCGGCGGTGTCGAGATCGTGCTGGGCGGCGGCCTCGGCGGCAGTGCCGCGCGCGTCGTTGGAAGCGCTGCTGCCGTCGTTGCCGGAGACGCCCGAAGTGCCGTCGCTCATGCCATCTGCTCCAGAAGTTGGGGGAGGATCGCGGGCCATGCGCAGCCCGGTGTGCACTGTGCCGGGCGTCGCGGCGCATGGCACCTGGGGTCAACCCGAGGGGTGCGCTCCTGCTTCATCGGCCGTTGGCACGCGTCGGATCGGGGTGTGCGGCGCGCACCGACACAGGCTGCCACGCCGCCGGATGCGCGGCGCCGTGCAGCGGATGCAGACTGCACCCGCACTGGACGCGGGGCATTAGACGCGCGCCACGACGCATCGAACAGGCAATGCCGCGACGGCGGACCGTTCCAGCGCGTGCGCGGGCGACACCGGCCCGCGCCGCACTCAGGCGTAGAACACGCTCTGCGCGCCGTCCTCGACGATGGCGTGCGGCACGAAGCGCGCGGTGTCGCGGGTGATCGGACCGTCGTCCTCACGGATGCCGATGCCGCAGGCGGCATCGCCGACGACCCAGCTGCCGATCAGCGGGTAGTGGCCGTCGAACTCGGGCAACGGATGCAGGGCCTGGCGGATGCACGCGCCGGTATACGGGCCCGCGCTTTCCACCCAGCGGCCGTCGGGCAGATGCATCGCGACATTGGCGCCCTCGCGCGAATGCAGCGGCTTGCGCACCCAGCCCGCAGGCAGGGCGCTGCCGTCGTCGAATTCGGCGGCCAGCAGGTTGGGATGACCGCGATGGCGCGCCCACAGCAACGGCAGCACGCCCTTGTTGCTGAGCAGCGCCTTCCACGGCGGCTCGAGCAGGCGCAGCCCGGACGTCGGCAGCGCGCGGCCGAAGTCGTCCTCGAACAGGTCTTCCAGCGGATACAGCTTGAACAGCGAGCCGATGACGATGTCGTCCGGATCGGTGTAGCGGCCGTCATCCGACAGGCCGATGTCTTCCAGCGCGATCGCGGCGCCGTGCAGATGCGCCTGCGCCGCGCAGTCGCGCAGATACTCGACCGTGCCCTGGTCTTCTTCGGAACTGCGCATCGCCGCGAACACCAGCGGCGGCGGCAGCTGCGACGACAGCGTGCCGAAGCGCTCGACCAGCGCCTCGTGGATCGAATTGAACTGGTCGGCCGAGGCCGGCAGGCGGCCGGACTCGCGCTGGTCCTCGAGCCACTGCCACTGGAAGAACGCGGCCTCGAACAGCGAGGTCGGCGTGTCGTAGTTGAGTTCGTAGAGTTTGGCCGGGCCCTGCCCGTCGTAGGCGAAATCCAGTCGGCCGTAGAGATGGCCGTCGCGGCGGCGCCAGCTCTCTGCGATCCAGTCGCGGAACGGCTCGGGAATCGCCAGCCGGTGCATCAGCGCATCGCTGCCGGCGATCTCGTCGACCAGCGCGATCGCCATCTCGTGCAGCTCGACGCTGGGATCTTCGAGGTCGCGTTCGATCTGCTGCAGGGTGAACGCGTAATAGGCGCGTTCGTCCCAGTAGCGTTCGCCGTCGATGGTGTGGAAGCGGAACCCGCAGTCGGCAGCGCGCGCGCGCCAGTCGCCGCGCTCGACGATCGGAACGCGGCGCATCAGCCGCCGGCGCTGCTGCGGTTGCGGCCTTGGGCGCCGAAGCCGCCGCGATTGACGGTGGTCGCGCGGTCGGGCGTTGCAGCCACCGGGGTCAGACCGGCGCGGCCCGCAGCGGCGCCTGCCGCCGGCGCACCGGTCGAACGCAGCCAGCCGTTGGTGTTGTCGCGGAACGCCGGCGTCGCCTGCGCGCGCTGGGCCATGCCCGCGCGGTTGCCGCCCATCATCTGCGACAGGAAGAAGCCCGCCATCAGCGGACCGATGAAGGAATGCCCGGCGGTCGTGCGCTGTTCGGCGCACTGCTCGGCCGGATAGTCACGCTCGCATTCGGCGCGCGTGGCGTACTGCGGCGCGGCGTCGGCGGCCTGCTGTTTGGCATGCTCGGACGCGGCCTGGCAGGTCGAGGCATCGCCAGTGGCTTCGGCGCAGCGGTCGACCGAGGTGTAGAGGCCTTCCTGCACCGTATCGAGCGGCGGCTGGATGGAGGCGCTGGGCTCGCAGGCGGTGAACAGCAGCGGCGCGGCGCCCATCAGCAGCAGGGCAGTGGTCTTCGATCGCTTCATGCGCGTGATCCGGTCTCTGGCAGCCCGTCATGATGCCCGCCCGCGGATGCATGGGCAAAGAAACGGATGCACGGCCGGTGGCCTCCGGTCTGCAGCACCTGCACGGACGGCGGACGCGCCGGCGCGGCTGTACGACAATGCCAGCCCAACATCGGGAGTCCGCATGCGCCAGTTTCTTTTCGTTGTGGTCGCCGCGTGCGGCGTGTCAGCCGCGTCCGCGCAGGCCTTCGAGCTGCCCGAGGTGACGGTGCCGCGGATCGCCGAACGCGCGGCCACGCCCGAAGCCTTCGTGCCGCCGGGCTGGCGCGTGGAACATCTGGCCCGCGGCCGGCTGGACACCGATGCGCGCGAGGACGCACTGCTGGTCCTGCGCATGGACGCGGCCGCCAACGTGGTGGACAACGACGGGATGGGACCGCCGCGCTTCGACACCAATCCGCGCATGTTGCTGGCGCTGGTGGCGGAGGCGGACGGCCGCTGGCGTCGGGTGATGGTCGACCACACCCTGGTGCCGCGCCCGGAGTCGCCGGTGATGGACGATTACCTCGGCGGCGATGCCAGCGCCGCGGTCGCCATCCGCGCGAACCGCACCTGGGTGGTTTCGCTCGACAGCTTTGCCAGCGCCGGGTCCTGGACGATGAGCAACCGGACCTTCACGTTCCGGCTTGAAGGCGACTGCATGCGGCTGGTGGGCTTCGATCAAAACAGCGTGCACCGGGCATCGGGCGCGACCCTGACCGAAAGCGTGAACTACCTGACGGGTCGGGCGTGGACGCAGGCGGGCACGATCTCGGACGCCCCGGGCCCGCAGCAGCCGATGCGTCTGCAATCGAAGGCGCCGGTGTGCATCACCGACATCGGCAACGGCTTCGGATTCGAGCCGGCGCTCACCGCGACGCGATAGACGACGCTTCCGACGTCATGCCGTCGCCGCGCGCGCGGCTGGCGTTAACGCACGCGCACTGGCGCCCGTAAGACCGCGCATCGACGCGCGCGCGATGCCTGGGCAGACGTCGGGCACGGCGATCGCCGGCAGCCCGGACCGGCTTCGCACCGTGGCGACCCGCCGGTGCGGCCGATCGCATTCGCTTCGCTAGACCACGGCGTCCGCCACAGCGCGGAACGCATCGGCCGGTTGCGGCCGGCCGAAGTGATAGCCCTGCAGCCGGCGGCAGCCCATCGCGATCAGCCGCTGCGCCTGGGCGGCGGTCTCCACGCCTTCTCCGACGACATCCATGCCCAACTGATCGGCGAGCAGGATGACCGACTGCACGATCGCGGCATCGCGCGGACCGCGGTCCAGGTTGGCGACGAAGCGCCGGTCGATCTTCAGCTCGTGCGCCGGCAGCTGGGCCAGGTAGGCGAGGCTGGAATAGCCGGTGCCGAAATCGTCGATGGCGATGCGCACGCCGGCGCGGTCCAGCCGCTCCAGCAGTTCGACCGCGCGGTCGGGCTCCTGCATGGCCATCGATTCGGTGATCTCCAGCGTCAGCGCACGCGGCGGCATGGCGTGGTCGCGCATCACCGCTTCGACCTGCGCCATCAGCTGGCCACTGCGGAACTGCACCGGCGAAATGTTGACCGCGATGCTGGGCACGTCCAGACCGTCGGCGATCCAGGCCGCGCGCTGGCGGCAGGCCTCCTCCAGCACCCAGTGGCCGAGTTCGACGATCAGACCCATGCGCTCGGCCACGGCGATGAAGCGGTCCGGCGTGAGCAGGCCCAGCCGCGGATGCCGCCAGCGCACCAGCGCCTCGACGCCGACCACGCGCGCGTCGATGCCGTCGACCTGCGGCTGGTAATGCAGGACGAGTTCGCCGCGCTCGATGGCGCGACGCAGCTCGTGCGCCAGCTGGCCCTGGTCCTGCGCGTTCTCGGACATGCCGGGCAGATACAGGCTGACCACGTTCCGGCCGGTCTGCTTGCTGTGGTACATCGCGGCATCGGCGTGGGTCAGCAGCGCGGGCGCAGTCGCGCCGTCTTCGGGATACACCGCGACGCCGATGCTGGCGCTGACGCGCACGCCGTCGTAGCCGTCCAGATGCAGTGCACCGCCGAGCTGGCGCAGCACGTCGTTGGCGGTCTGCGCGGCATCGAGACGCGAGGCCACCGACACCGCCAGCACGAACTCGTCACCGCCCAGCCGCGCCGCGGTGCCGCCATCGCCGGGCAGCGCGCGCAGCAGTCGCGCGACACGCGTGAGCAGCTGGTCGCCGACGGCATGGCCGAAGGTGTCGTTGACGCCCTTGAAGCCGTCGAGGTCGATGAACAGCGTGGCGAAGGTGCTGCCGTCGGTCACTGCGCGTTCGATCATGCCGTCCACCCGTTCCAGCAGCAGACGCCGGTTCGGCAGGCCGGTCAGCGTGTCGTGCAGGGCCAGATGCGTGAGCTGCGCATTGGCATCGCGCAGCGAGGCCGACAGGCGACCGGTGCGTTCCTGCAGCAGGCGGTCGAGCGTGCTGACGGTGATCGCGGTGCCCAGCACGGCGACGGTGAGCACGACGATCAACGTGGCCAAGGTGTCGGGCGTCAGGCCATTGCGCAGCGCCGCGCCGCAGACGGCGCCGTCCTCGAAGCGGGCGGCCGCCATGCCGGTGTAGTGCATGCCGGCGATCGCCGTGCCCATCGCCAGTGCGGCGAGTGCATGGTCGAGATGCTGGCGCCAGCCGCCTTCGCGGATGCGGTCGGCGATGGCCAGGGCGACGGCGGCCGCGGCGATCGCGATGAGGATCGACGCCAGAAACCAGCCCGCGTGGTACTCGATGGCCGGATGCATGCGCATCGCCGCCATGCCCACGTAATGCATCGCCGCGATGCCGAGCCCCATGACCACCGCACCGACGGCCAGCCGCCGGCGCGTCAGCGGCCCGCGCGTCACCAGCCACAGGGCGTAGCCCGATGCACCGACCGACATGGCGAAGGAGATCCCGGTGATCCACGGGTCGTAGCCCATCGGAATCGGCAGCCGGAACGCCAGCATGCCGATGAAGTGCATCGACCAGATGCCGACACCGATCGCCAGCGCCCCGCCCGCCAGCCACCCGCCGCGCACCGTGGCATCGGTGGCGGCGCGGATGCGCCCGAGCGTCGTCAGCGCGGTATACGACGCCGCGACCGCGACTGCGAGCGACGTCGCGACCAAAGGCCACGCATACGACCCGACCAATCCTGTTTGCATCACAGCCCCCCTGTCCTAGGCTGCGTCCCTGTGCACCCCCGATCGACCCGAACGGCGCTGCACCGGACGCCGTCGCAGCGTTTTACAGGAAGCAGGCTGCGCAGTTTGTGTCCACCCCGGCAATTTATGCAGACAGTCGCAATCGCCGTGTGATGCGCGATCCCCCTGCGTCCTGGCCAGCAACCAGGCGTGCAGGGACGCAGACAGGACGCCCGGGGCATACACTTGCCCGCCCTTCGAGCTGGCCCGGCCCATGGCGCCCAACGCGACGATCTACAAAGCCGAGCTGCAGGTCAGCAACATGGACCGGCAGTACTACGCGGAACACAACCTCACGCTGGCCCAGCATCCGTCGGAAACGCCGGTGCGGCTGATGGCGCGGCTGATCGCGTTCGTGCTGTTCGCCGATGAGCGTCTCGAATTCGGACGCGGCCTGAGCAACGAGGAAGAACCCGACCTGTGGCGCCGCGACTACACCGGCGACATCGAGCAGTGGATCGACCTCGGCCAGCCCGTGGAAACCCGGATCCGCAAGGCGGCCGGCCGCGCGCGCGAGATCGCCGTAGTCAGCTACAGCGGCGGCAGTGCGGCGATCTGGTGGGAGAAGAACGCGGCCGCGCTGTCGCGGGTGAAGAACCTGACCGTGATCGACCTCGACCCCGATGCGCTGGAAGCGGCGACCGCACTGCTCGAACGCGGCATGCGTTTGACCGCGCTGATCCAGGACGGCGAACTCCAGTTGATGAGCGAGAAGGCCAGCGCCGCCCTGACCCCGCGCGTGCTGCAGGCGCCGAAGCCCTGACGCACGACGCGCGCGGACCTGCGGGTCCGCACGGGCCTCGGCATGTGGCCATGGCCGCACGGTGTCCGCGGCCCTGGACCGACCGCCAGGCACGGCCCGGTGTCAGCGAGTGCAACCGGCAGCGCCCCTGCTCTAATTAAGACAGCGGCCTTGATCGAACACCGGGTTCGGGCGCGAGCGCAGCGCGCCGCGCGATCACCACTGGATCGACGCGTCTGCACGCGTCGATCCAGTGCAGCTGTCAGGGACGCCCCGGCACCGCGGGATCCGCAGGCTCGGCGACGGCCACTTCGGCCGCCGGCGCCGTGCCGGTCTTGCCGGCAGCCGCCATCGCGGTCGCGGCGTAGCCGGATTGCGCGGTGGCAGGCGCCGACGATGCCGGCGTCCCTGCGACGGACGCCGGCGAGGCCATGCGCCATCCGGTAAGGCCCACGACCACCACGACAGCTGCCCCGGCGAGCAGCCAGACCGCGGTGCGATGGTCACGGACCGGTGGGGCGATGGTCTGCGGCGTTCCTGCGTTCACGGGCGGGGTCGAATCCTGGTGTGCGGTCATGCGCGCGTCTCCTTCGGCGGATCGGAATGGGGCGGAAATCAGGACAGGTCGGGGCACCCGGTGGGTGCCGGCAGCGCGGCGCGGCGCGGTACAGCGCGCGTCGCGGCGTTCGACATCAGGGGCATGCGCACGGCATCCGTGCGCGATGACGCGGCCCTGCGCGGGTGCCGTCCGGCGATGCCGGTTGCCGACGGCGCGTATCGCGGGCACAGCCCTGCGCGACGGCCGACAGCGCGTCACATACCGCGGTGCGGGACCGGGTCTCCATGCGGTGTTCCCTTCGACCTGTGTGCGCCAGGAGCGGATCCCCGCTGGCGGTACGACAAAACGCGAAGTTCGATGTCGACGACCGGAACCGGCCTGGGCCCGGGCTCCCCCCTGTCGTCGCCTGCCCGACGCTAGCCCAGCGCGGCACCGCCCGCATTCTGCGCTGCAGCAGGCGCTCGGCCGGCGAGGCCCGGTGGCGGGCATCCGGTGTCAGACGCGCCCCTGCGCCGCGCACGGCATAACGCTGCGCGGCAGCGCGCGGACGCTGTGCACGGATCAGGCGGGGTGCGCGGCGCCGGACCGCGGGTCACATCGTGGAAACGACATGCGGGAATCCGCGGACGCCTTGAAACAAAGAAGATCGACGCCCCGTGCGCGGCAGGTGCACCTGCGCAGACACGGTCCGCGCACGCAGCGGCCGCATTCTGATCGGAGCATCGGGCGTGCCGCATCGCCGATTGGGCGGCCCCGACACCGCGCGAAGTGGCACGGCGCAGCGTCGGCGGATCATCACCGCGCTGGCGGCGGACACTCCGCCGCCATCACCCACTCAGAAACGCGCGATGCGGAACCGGCGGCCCTTGATCTTGCCCTCGCGCAGGCGCAGCAGCGCGCGGTCGGCCTGGCCGCGGGCGATGGCGACATAGCTGCGCGTGGCGAAGACGTCGATCTTGCCGATCGCATCCTTGTGCAGCCCGGCCTCGCCGGTCAGCGCGCCGACGATGTCGCCCGGACGCAGCTTGTCGGTGCGTCCGGCATCGATGCGCAGCGTGACCATCGGCGCGACCGGCACGTCGCTGCCCTTGCCGCTGAGCGGCAGCAGCTTGTCCCAGCGCAGCGCGCCGAACTGCGCCTCGACCAGCGCGGTGCGTGGCATTTCGCGCGGCGTGACCAGACTCAGCGCCAGGCCCGAACGCCCCGCGCGACCGGTGCGGCCGATGCGGTGCACGTAGGTATCGGCGTCATGCGGCAGCTCGTAGTTGACGACCGCGCCGATGTCCTCGACATCCAGCCCGCGCGCGGCGACGTCGCTGGCCACCAGCACGTTGCAGCTGCGGTTGGAGAAGCGCACCAGCACCTCGTCGCGGTCGCGCTGCTCCATGTCGCCGTGCAGCGCCAGCGCGTTGAAGCCGTAGTGCGCCAGCGAGCCGGCGACTTCGTTGACGTCGGCGCGGGTGTTGCAGAACACCACCGCCGAGGCGGGCCGATGGCGCAGCAGCAGCGCGGCCAGCTGCGGCGCACGGCGCGACGGCTCGACCTCATGGAAGATCTGTTCGATCTTCGGCGCAGGCGCGCCGCCTTCGACGCCGATCTGCACCGGCTCGCGCAGCATCGCGGTGCCGAGATCGCGGATGGCATCGGGGAACGTCGCCGAGAACAGCAGGCCCTGGCGCGTCGGCGGCACGCGTTTGACGATGTCGCGGATGGATTCCTCGAAGCCCATGTCGAGCATGCGGTCGGCTTCGTCCAGCACCAGCGTGCGCACATGGCGCAGGTGCAGCGCCTTCTTCTTCGCCAGTTCCTGGATGCGGCCGGGCGTGCCGACGACGACATGCGGCGGATGCGTCAGCGAGGCCAGCTGCGGTCCCAGCGGAATGCCGCCGCACAGCAGCGAGAGCTTCAGGTTCGGAATCCCCAGCGCGAGCTTGCGCAGCTGCTTGCCCACCTGGTCGGCCAGCTCGCGCGTGGGGCACAGCACCAGCGCCTGGGTTTCGATCAGCGCCGGATCGATCCGGTGCAGCACGCCGAGGCCGAAGGCCGCGGTCTTGCCGCTGCCGGTCGGCGCCTGGGCCAGCACGTCGAGGCCTTCGAGGATGTGCGGCAGCGCCTGCGCTTGGATCGGCGTCATCGCGGTGTAGCCGAGGGCGTCGACGCCCTGCAGCAGGGCGGGCGTCAGCGCGAGGCTGGAGAAGTCGGTGGATGCGGTCATGTGCGCATGATCGCAGGTGGCGCGGCCGGCCGGTCATCGGCGGCCCTGGAGCCAGCGCATTCGCCGCTCGTGAACAAGCTTTCTTAGCGCGCGGATATGCCGTCCATGCGGGTAACGCCGGCCGTTGCCACCCTTCGGACGGCAGATGTGGAAGCGCAGCGCACCCGGCTTCTAGAATCGCACCCGGCTGAAACGGGAGCGCAGCATGCAGACGGGCAGGACGATCGAACGCAACGCGGCGCGACGACCCGCACACTGGCGGTCCACGCTGGTTGCGCAGGCCGGTGGACTCGTCGCGGCGCTGTGGATGCTGACCGGCCTCGCGGCACCGGCCACGGCCGCCACGCCCGGCAACCGGGCCGAGGCGACGGCGATCGTTGCCGACATGCGCCGTGTCGTGGCCGATCACGGCATCGAGCGGCTGGAGACGGTGCGCATCGGCGACATCGACCAGTGGGTCTCGATCCGTGGCCAGGACCGGCGCAACCCGGTTCTGCTGATGCTGCACGGGGGACCCGGCTGGGTCTCGATGCCGATCAGCTGGTACTTCCAGCGTGGATGGGAGGAATACTTCACCGTCGTCCAGTGGGACCAGCGCGGCGCCGGCAAGACCTATCGGGAACACGATCCCGAGCTGATCGGACCGACCATGACCCTCGAGCGGATGGTCGCAGACACCGAAGAGATGGCGGCCTGGCTGCGTCAGGAGTTCGGCAAGGAGCGCATTTTCGTGCTCGGCCACTCCTGGGGGAGCTATCTGGGGTTGCAGCTGGCGCAGGCGCGCCCGGAGTGGCTGCACGCCTACATCGGTGTCGGCCAGCTGACCGACGCGCCGGAAAGCGAACGCCGGGGCTGGGCGTTCGCGTTCGAACAGGCCGAGCGGGACGGTAATGCGGAGGCCATGGCCGAGCTGCGGTCGATCGCGCCCTATGCCGAGGGCACGCAAGCGGTGGCGCTGGCGGACCTGATGGTGCAGCGCCGCTGGCTCAACCAGTACGGCGGCATGGTCCACAACCGGACCGGCGGCCAGGCCGAGGCCGCCGCGATCGCCCTGTCGCCGGAATACACCGATGCCGACCTCGCCGCGGTCTGGACGGCCAACCGGTTCTCGATGGACCGGCTGCTGTCGCAGGTCCTGGCCCTGGACCTGCGCGAGATCGACCGGCTGGAAGTGCCGTTGCTGCTGTTCCTCGGACGCCACGATTACAACGTGTCATCGAGTGTGGCCGCGGACTGGTTCGGGCAGGTACAGGCGCCGTCGAAACGGCTGGTGTGGTTCGAGCAATCCGCGCACGAGGTGCTGAACGAGGAGCCGGGCAAGACCCTGGTCTCGCTGGTCCAGTACGCCCTGCCGATCGCCGAACGCGCCGGAGACGTCCCGCCACGTTGAGCGCGGCGACGTTCCCTGTCCCTGCGCCGGACACGGCGAGGCCCGGGCATGCCCGGGCCTCGCGCACCACGCTTGGACGCTGGCGTCAGCCGGCTTTCCGGGTGGCGATCCACTGGTCGACGCGACGTTCCAGCAGGTCCAGCGGCATCGCACCGCCGCCCAGGATCGTGTCGTGGAAGCCGCGGATGTCGAACGCGTCGCCCAGCTCGGTCTCGGCCTTGGCACGCAGCTGCTGCATCTCGATCATGCCGACCTTATAGGCCGTGGCCTGGCCCGGCATGATCAGGTAGCGGCGCACTTCGGAGCGGATCGCGGCCTCGGGAATCGATGCGTTCTGCTGGAAGTATTCGACCGCCTGCGACTCGGTCCAGCCCTTGACGTGCATGCCGGTGTCGACCACCAGACGGATCGCGCGCCACATCTCCGACATCAGGCGGCCGTACTCGGAGTACGGATCCTCGTAGGTGCCCGGCATCTCCTTGGCCAGCCATTCCGAATACAGGCCCCAGCCTTCGGTGTAGGCGGTGGTGAACATCTGGGTGCGGAACGTCGGCACGCCCTCGAGTTCCTGGGCGATCGAGATCTGCATGTGATGGCCCGGCAGGCCTTCGTGGTACGCGATCACCTCGAGTTCGGTCTTGGGCATCGCGCCCATGTCCGACAGGTGCGCGTAGTAGATGCCCGGACGCGAGCCGTCGGGCGTGCCCGGGAAGTAATGCTGGGCGGCGCCGTCCTGTTCGCGGAAGGCCTCGACCCGGCGCACCACCAGATCCGCCTTCGGCAGCAGCCCGAAGTACTCGGGCAGATGCTGCTTGATGTTGGCGATCGCCTCGCTGGCGCCGTCGATATAGGCCTGGCGGCCGTCATCGGTGTTGGGGAAGCGGAACTGCGGATCGGTGTTGATGAACTCGAAGAACGCGGTGAGGTCACCGTCGAAGCCGACTTGCGTCTTGACCGCCTCCATCTCGCCGCGCAGACGCGCGACCTCGTCGAGGCCCAGCTGGTGGACTTCGTCCGCGCTCATGCCGGTGGTGGTGTTCTCGCGCAGCTGCCAGGCGTAGTACGCGGCGCCGTTGGGGTGGGTGGCGCCCACGCCGGAGGGATTCTCCAGCGCGTTCGGCAGTTCGCTCTCGCTCCAGGCGATGACGCGGCCATAGGCCGGCGCGACCTGCTCGAGCAGCGCGGTGCGGGCCTGCGCCTTGAGCGCATCGGCGCGCGCGGCATCGATCGTGCCCGCCTCGACCAGGGCATCGGCCTTGGCGTTGAGATCGGCCCACAGCGCGCTGGGCTCGCCGTCGTCGAACGGCGCGCCGGCGATCACCTTGCGCGACTGGTCGATGACGCCTTCGAACGCGAACTTCGGCGGACGGATGCCCTGGGTGGCCGAGGTCTGGCCCCGCGCAATCAGCTGGTCGAACAGCCGCGGCGCGGCGTTCAGGCGGGCGATGTAGGCCAGATAGTCCTGCTCGGTCTCGACCTTGTGGAAATTGATCAGGAAGGTCGGCAGGAAGCTGTGCATGCCGTTCATCTGGTCGAACACGTAGCCGTCGGCGATGAAGGCCTCGCCGTCACGCGCGCTTTCGTACTGGCGCTTCCACAGGTCCCAGGACAGCTTGGTCTCGTCGTCGAGTGCATCGCGGTCGAAGGTCGATTCCATCGTCTCGGCCGAGGTCTTCAGCCATGCCAGGCGCCGGGCGTCGGCCTCGGGCGAGGCGTCGTCCAGCTCGTCGTAGCGGTCCTTGCGGCCCTGCATCGTCATCTGCAGCGGGCTGAGCTGCAGCAGTTCCTCGTACTGGCTGTCGAACCAGGCGTTGAGCCGGGCGGACTCGTTCTCCGCCTGCGCGGTCGTGTTGCCGGTGGCGGTCGCATCGGTGGACGCGGGCGCACACGCGGCCAGTGCCAGCGCGAGTGCCAGGGTGCTGCAGGCGAGGGTGGGACGCATTCGACGACTCCATGAACGATCAAGAACCGCATTGTGCAGGGGAAGTCGCCGCCGACGCCCCTGCTGGGAGTCACGGGCCGGGACGCCCGCCGCGGTGCAATGAACACGGGCTGCACACCAAGTCCGACCCTCGCATTTTTCACCCGTGGCGCACGATCGGCTCCGTAACGTGCCGCCTAACCCAGCAGCGTCGCGTCCAGCGCTCCCGCCGTTCCACGATGCGCTGCGACGCAGGACACCTTCCATGGCCCCCATCAATCGACAGCAGCAGCAGCTGAGTCCGTCCAACCGCGGCCCCGAACGGGCCGACAGCGACGAGGTGCTCGCACGCCGCTTCAAGGATGGCCTCGTCCAGGCGCCCTACTACTCGACCGGGCGGATCTGGGAGGACTATGTGCCTGCCTACCGCTTCGGCCAACGCAGCCAGCGGCGTCACGCCGGTCTGCGCTTCGAGGACGTCGAGGCCCAGCTGGAGCGGGAATGGGACGGCGCCCGTGACCAGTCGCGCCTGGGTTGGGTGGAGGCCCGCGGCGCGGTGGAAGACGCGTGGTCCCGTCACGAACTGCAGCAGACCCGGGCGGCCGACGACGGTCGCCACGGCACCACCGGCTACGAGCACAGCTGACCGGTCGAGGCGGCCTGGCGATACGCGCGCTACCATTGCGCGCCCTGCAGCCGCGAGTCGCGATCCATGTCCGAAACCACCGAAGACGACAGCCGCCATGGCGTGAGCCGGGACGATGCCGAGTCCGCGGTGCGCACCCTGCTGCGCTGGGCGGGTGAGGATCCGACGCGCGAGGGCCTGCTCGATACGCCGCGGCGCGTCGCCAAGGCCTACGGCGAATGGTTCAGCGGCTACGCGGTCGATGCCGACGCCTATCTGGCGCGGACATTCGAGGAAGTCGCCGGCTACGACGAGATGATCGTGCTGCGCGACATCGAATACGAAAGCCATTGCGAACACCACATGGCGCCGATCATCGGCAAGGTCCACGTCGGCTATCTGCCCTCGGGCCGGGTGGTCGGCATCAGCAAGCTGGCACGCGTGGTGGAGGCCTATTCCAAGCGCTTCCAGGTGCAGGAAAAGATGACCGCGCAGATCGCCGGCTGCATCCAGCGCGCGCTGTCGCCGCTGGGCGTGGGCGTGGTGGTGGAAGGCGCACACGAGTGCATGACGACGCGCGGCGTGCACAAGCGCGGCGTGAGCATGATCACCTCCACGATGCTGGGCAGCTTCCGCGATGACGCCCGCACCCGCGCCGAGTTCCTGCGCTTCATCGAGGTCGGCAACCGGCGCTGAGCCGTTGTGTCGCGCCTGCGTCAGGCGCCGCTGATCGTGTCCCAGCCCATTTTGGCGATGAGCACGATCACCAGCAGCACGAACAGCTTGCGGATAACCGGCGTGCCGCCGCGCAGCGCCAGGCGGGTACCGGCGAACGCGCCGCCGATGTTGGCCACCGCCATCGGCACCGCGAATGCCAGCAGCACATGGCCCGAGGGCACGAAGTACGACAGCGCGGCCAGATTGGTCGCGATGTTGACGATCTTCGATGCGGCCGTGGCGCGCAGGAAATCCAGCCCGAAGAAGCGGATGAACAGGAAGATCAGGAAGCTGCCGGTGCCGGGGCCGAACAGGCCGTCGTAGAACCCGATCGCCGCGCCCATCAGCAGGGCCAGCCCCAGTTCCCGGCGGCCGACATCGCGCGGCCGGTGCAGCGCGCCGAAATCCTTCTTGACCAGCGTGTAGACCAGCATCGCGATCAGCAGCGCCAGGATCAGCGGCCGGACCGCATCGCGCGGCAGCAGGCTCACCGCGGTGGCACCGAGGAACGAGAACACGAACGCGGTCGCGGCTGCAAACAGCACGGGCGCCCACGGAAACCGCACATTGCGCGCATAGCGCCAGCCGGCGGCCGCGGTGCCGAACAGCGAGCTGAACTTGTTGGTGCCCAGCAGCGCCGCGGGCGTGTGCTGCGGCAACGCCGTGAACAGACCGGGCAGCTGCACCAGGCCACCGCCGCCCACCGCCGCGTCGACCAGACCGGCCATGAAGGCGATGCAGACCAGCCAGGCCAGTTCGGGAAGCAGCGCGTCCACGCGGGCGGCCAGAGATGCAGGGGGCGGCCATGATAGCGGTCGCCAGCGTCGCGCAAAGCCCGGCACGACGGCTCGCGTACAATGTCGGGCCGTTGAACCGCGACACCGCCGCCCGTGAATTCCCCGCTCCGCGACCTGATCGAATCGCTCGTCGGCCAGGCCATTGCCCGCCTGCGTGACCAGGGCACGCTGCCCGCCGACCTCGCCACGCCCGCCTTCGTCGTCGAACGACCGAAGGAGCGCAGCCATGGCGATTTCTCGAGCAATGCCGCGATGCTGCTGGCCCGGCCGGCGAAATCGAATCCGCGCGCGCTGGCCCAGGCGCTGGTGGATGCGTTGCCGGACAACGCGCACATCGCCTCGGTGGAGATCGCCGGACCCGGCTTCCTCAATTTCCGCCTGACGCCGGCCGCCTGGCGCGAGCAGCTGCTGGCCGTGCATGCGCAGGGCGACAGCTTCGGACACAACACCAGCGGCGGCGCGCGCACGGCCGGCATCGAGTACGTGTCGGCGAATCCGACCGGTCCGCTGCACGTCGGCCACGGCCGCGCGGCGGTGATCGGCGACTGCATCGCGCGCGTCCTCGATGCCAACGGCTGGAACGTCAAGCGCGAGTTCTATTACAACGACGCCGGCGTGCAGATCGAGAATCTCGCCCGCTCCACCCAGGCGCGTGCGAAGGGCTGCGGCCCGGGCGATGCGGACTGGCCGGAGAATGCCTACAACGGCGACTACATCGCCGAGGTCGCACGCGCGTATCTCGACGGTGCGACGGTCGAGGTCGACGGCCACGTCGTGGCCGGTGTGCCCGATGCCGACGATCTGGACGCGATCCGCCGCTTCGCGGTCGCCTGGCTGCGCCGCGAGCAGAACGCGGACCTCGCCGCATTCGGCGTGGGCTTCGACGTGTATTTCCTCGAATCGTCGCTGTACGCCGACGGCAAGGTGGAAGAGACCGTGCGTGAACTGGTGGCACACGGCCACACTTACGAGGAAGGCGGCGCGCTGTGGCTGCGCACCACCGATTTCGGTGACGACAAGGACCGCGTGATGCGCAAGTCCGACGGCACCTATACCTACTTCGTGCCGGACGTGGCCTATCACCTGTCGAAGTGGCAGCGCGGCTACACGCGCGCGATCACTGAACTCGGCGCCGACCACCACGGCTCGCTGGCCCGGGTGAAGGCCGGTCTGCAGGCGCTCGACACCGGCATCCCGCAGGGCTGGCCGGAATACGTGCTGCACCAGATGGTCACCGTCATGCGCGGCGGCGAGGAAGTGAAGCTCAGCAAGCGCGCCGGCAGCTACCTGACGCTGCGCGACCTGATCGAGGAAGCCGGGCGCGATGCAACGCGCTGGTTCCTGGTGGCGCGCAAGCCGGATTCGCAGCTGGTGTTCGACATCGACCTCGCGCGCAGCCAGTCGCTCGACAATCCGGTGTACTACGTACAGCTGTCGCACGCGCGCATCTGCGGCCTGCTGCGCAAGCTCGACGAGGCCGGCCAGACGTTCGATCTGCAGCACGGCCTGGCCCAACCGCTGGACCTCGGCAATGTCGCGCTGCGCGACGTGCTGATCGACCTGTCGCGTTGGCCCGAGATCGTGGCCGCGGCCGGCGCGCAGCTTGAACCCCACCTGATCGCGACCTACCTGCTGGAGCTGGCACAGGCCTTCCAGACGTACTACAACGATCACCAGTTCCTGGTCGACGATGCAGAGGTGCGCGACGCGCGCCTGGCGTTGGCCACTGCCGTTCGGCAGGTGTTGCGCAATGGT
The DNA here is from genome assembly GCF_057656615.1 of Luteimonas sp. Soil_C_5. NCBI lineage: Bacteria > Pseudomonadati > Pseudomonadota > Gammaproteobacteria > Lysobacterales > Lysobacteraceae > Luteimonas > Luteimonas sp. Soil_C_5. The sequence goes on along the minus strand of NZ_JBDGKA010000005.1, from coordinate 113,166 downwards.
CTCGCGCTGCTCGGCGTGCAGGCTCCGGAGGCGATGTAATGGCGGCAAGACGCGGCAAATCCCAGGCCCGACGCAGTGGCGGCAGCTCCGGCGGCCTGCCCGGCTGGGCGTGGATGGTCATCGGTATCGTGCTCGCGTTGGGCGTGGTGCTGGCGCTTCCGCGGCTGTTCAAGCCCGACGCCGACGACGGCTTCTTCCGTCCGCGTCCCAATCCGGATGCGCAGCCCGCGGTGGCGACGTCCGACGATGCCGATCTGCCGGCGCCTGCCGACGAGCGTCCGCGTCCGGCGGGCCAGCCTTCGGGCCGGACCACCGATTACGACTTCTATACGATGCTGCCCGACCAGGAAGTGCCGATGAGCGACGCCGAACTGGCGGCGAGCGCACGCGCCGAGGCCGAGCGGCAGAAGCAGGCCGAGGCCGCGCAGCAGGCGTTGCAGGCGCGGCATCCGGACGCCGCCGACCTGGCGGGCGGCACCTCGACGCCAGCCCCGATCGGCCCGACGCCGCTGTCGGAAGAGCGCACCACGCCGGCGCAGACGCCCGCCACGCCGGCACCGACGGCGCGCGCAACGCCCGTGGCCAGCGACGCCCGGTATCTGTTGCAGGCCGGTTCGTTCAGCGCCTCGGGCGATGCGGAAGCGCTGAAGGCGCGCATCGCGCTGCTCGGCCTGACCGCGCGCGTCGAATCCGGCGAAGCCGGCGGCCGCACCGTCTACCGCGTGCGCATGGGGCCGTACGGCACGGCGACCGATCTGGCCGAAGCCAAGCAGAAGCTCGGCAACGGCGGTCTGCCGGCCATGGCGATCAAGGCCCAGTAACGCCGGACGGCGACGCCCGTTCGCGGGCGCGCGATTCATCGCCGGCCGCGTTGCGTGCGTCGTACGCGGCGCACCTGCGGCGCCGTTCCGCTTCAATCCGTTCTCGCCCGCGCGTCCATCGATGACGACGCGGCCGCGCTGCACATGAACGCTGCGCGCCGCCGCGAACGCCCGCCTGTCGTTCCGTGGCGCACGTCGCAATGCGGTCGCAGCCGGCGCGATGCCGCTGCGGAGAATGGGTGGCCAAGGGAGACCCGCCATGGCCATCGAAGCTGCTTTCGTCAAACCCGTCGTCGACGTTCTGCTGGCCCTGTTCCAGCAGGGCAGCGATCTCAAGCTCAAGCACACCGCCCAGGCGGCCCTGCGCGAGGCGATCCGCGAACTGCTGCAGGCCAATCCCGACGAGAACCGGGCTGCGGCCCGGATCGCCGTGGCCCGCGCGGCCGGCATCCTGTCCGAGGATGTGGTGCTGGCCGAGGACATGCTGCAGAAACACCGCGCCACGAAGGCGCGGACACGCGGCAAATCGACCACGGGTCGCCGGCGCGCGCGGACCGAACCCGTCGAAGGCGAGCCACCTGCGCGCAAGCCGCCCGCCGGCACCCCCACGTCACACTGAGCCTGCAACGCTCGACGTCCCTGTTCCGGAGCCCGCCCATGGCCGGCATCCTCGTCTTCGCCGCCCTGAGTGCACTGTGGTGCCTGAGCGAGCTGTGGATCGGGCTGCGTCACCGCGCCGCAGATCGCAGCCGCGATGCCGGCACGCTGGCGCGGCTGGTGCTGGTGATCGGCGGCTGCGTGACCGCGGCGATGCTCATCTCGATCTGGCCGCCCGGCCGTTTCCCGCCGGCCTGGCAGCCCGCGCTGCTATGGGGCGGCTGCGCGCTGATGCTGGCGGGCATGCTGCTGCGCTGGTGGGCGATCCGCGTGCTCGCCGAACATTTCACGGTCGACGTGGCGATCGCCGCCGACCACCGTCTGATCCGCAGCGGTCCGTACCGGCAGCTGCGCCATCCGTCCTACACCGGCCTGCTGGTGACCTTCGTCGGCTTCGTCTGCGCGCTCGGCAGCTGGCTCGCGCCCCTGGTGGTCGCGGCGCCGCTCTGGATCGCCCTGCGCCGTCGCATCCGGGTGGAGGAGGCCGCGCTGTCGGCAGCGTTCCCGGTCGACTATGCCGACTACGCCCGCAGCACGCGGCGCCTGCTGCCCGGCATCTGGTGAAGCCGCCAGCCGGACCGTGAGCCAGCGGGTAAGCTGTGCCGCCCGCACCGCTGCCCCTCGCATGACCATTTCGCCCGCGACCGCCCTCAGCGACACCGAACTCGACCGGCTGGATGTGCTGCTCGACCGCTGCACCGATCCCGAAACTGGCCTCGGCAATCTGGAAATGCTCGACGGTTTCCTGTCCGCGCTCGCGGTCGGACCGGTCGACGTCGAACTGCCGACGGTATTCCCGGCGATCTGGGGCAGCGGCGAAGTGCCGCGCCGCGACGAACGCCAGACCCGCGAAGCCGAGGCGCTGATCACGCGACTGGCGGCCGAGGTCGAACAGCGCATCCGCCACGATCCTTCGGAGGCGAGCGATCGCGAATCGCTGATGCCGTTGCTGGGCCTGCCGCCGGAGTCCGAGGGCGACGAGGACAAGGCCGCTGGCGCCGATGCGCTGGACGGCATTCCTGCCGATTTCCCGTTCGCCGCCGCCTGGGCCGCGGGCTTCCTGCGCGGCGCCGCGCAGTTCGAAGACGCGTGGGCGAAGTGGATGGACGACCACGATGCGATCGACAACGATCTGGGCGTGATCACCCGCCTGGCGATCGTGGATCCCTCGCAGCTGGCGGACGCGGAGATGACGGCCGAGGAGATGCTCACCCTCGACGAGCGCTTCGACCTGAGCTACGACCTGCCCGACATGCTGTACGACATGTACCTGCAGCGTCTGCACGACCGTCGCCCGGCACCGGCCAAGCGCGCCGACGTGCCCGGCCGCAACGATCCCTGCAGCTGCGGCAGCGGCAAGAAGTACAAGAAGTGCTGCGTGGACCAGGCGTCCGAGTAATCCGCAGTCCGGCGCGGACGACACGCGCCGACATCGTCTGAGTCCGCATCGATCGCGCGTCGCCCGCCGGCGCGCCGCGTTTCAAGGAGCCTCGTCATGACCCGCACCATTCTGATCACCGGCGGCACCTCCGGTTTCGGCGCCGCTGCCGTCGCGCGTTTTCTCGCCGGTGGCTGGCGCGTGATCGCGACCGGGCGTCGCGCCGAACGGCTGCAGGCGCTGGTCGATGCGCACGGCAGCGAACGCCTGCACACGGCCGCGTTCGACATCCGCGACGAAGCCGCGATGCACGCCGCGCTCGATGCGCTGCCGGCGGACTTCCGCGACATCGATGCCCTGGTCAACAACGCCGGGCTCGCGCTCGGCACCGCGCCGGCGCAGCGCGCGGACCTCGCGCAGTGGCGACAGATGATCGACACCAACGTCACCGCGCTGGTCACGCTGACGCACGCGCTGCTGCCGAGACTGATCGAACGCCGCGGCGCGATCCTCAACGTCAGCTCGATCGCCGGCAGCTATCCGTATCCCGGCGGCAACACCTACGGCGGCACCAAGGCCTTCGTCACCCAGTTCTCGCTGGGCCTGCGCGCGGATCTGCACGGCACCGGCGTGCGCGTGACCTCGATCGAACCGGGCCTGGCCGAAACCGAATTCACCCTCGTGCGCACCAGCGGCGACCAGGGCGCATCCGACACGCTGTACACCGGTGCGCAGCCGATCGTCGCCGACGACATCGCCGAGACCCTGTGGTGGGTCGCGAACCTGCCGCCGCACCTCAACATCAACCGGCTCGAAGTGATGCCGGTCAGCCAGTCCTTCGCGGGGTTCCAGATCCATCGCGAGGCGTGATCCGGACGTCGCGACCCGCAGATCTCGACGGAGCAGCGTCGGTGCGCGCGTATGCGCCGCCATCTCGCGGGCACTGTCGATTCAAGCGTGTGCGACGACAACGCGGGCGTCGTTCTGCAGCACGCTTCAACGTCATCCCGGCGAACGCCGGGATGACGGGCGTGGGTTCCGATGCGCGGGAGTAGATCCAGGGCGCGATGACGCGCGACACCGGATGCCGGTGTCGCCGCCAACCCGTCCGCCTACAGCAACGGCGCCCAGACGAACCCGCCATCGCGACGCACGACGTGGCCCAGTCCCGGGTACGGGAAATGCGGCGAGGCCACGGTGACGCCGCTGTCCGCCGCGCGCGCCAGCAGGGCTTCGCGGCTGGCTTTGGCCGTGGGTGCATCGCCGTCGAACCCGATCGTCCACTGCGGCCGCTGCACCGACACCGCGAAGTGATGCGCGCCGTCACCGATGTAGAGCAAGCGCGCGTCGCCGTCGACGATCTCGTAGGCGCTGTGGCCCGCCGTATGGCCTTCGATCGCGACCGCCGTGACGCTCGGTACGACTTCGGCGCCGGGTGCGAACGCGTCGACGCGCGGTGCGATGGCTGCGGCCAGCGCAGCATTCGAAGCTTCGCCCTGCAACGCCTGCCATTCCGGCGCCGACAGATGCACGGTCGCGTTCGCGAACACCGCCTGGCCGGCATCGTCGACGAGTCCGCCGACGTGGTCCGGATGCGCGTGGCTGATGAAGATGTCGGTGACCTGCGCCGGCTCGACGCCCGCCGCGCGTAACGACGCTGGGAGGCGGCCGGCATCGGCGAAGTCGGCATTGCCGGCGCCGGTGTCGAACAGCAGTACGCGATCGCCGCTGCGCACCAGCAGCGCCTGCACGCTCAGGTGCACGATGTCGGTGGGCTCGCCGGCCGTCGTCAGCAGCGCATCGAGCTCGGCCTTGGGCGCGCCGATGCCGAGCGTCTTGCCATCGTTGGGAAAGCGGATGTCGCCATCGCGCAGGACCGCCGCATCGAGCGTGCCGATCTTGAACGGATGCACGTCGGCATCCTCGACCGCGTCCGCGGTATCGGCCGTCGTCATCGGCGGCGGCGGTGCGTCGACAGTGGCCGGCGGCGGCGCAGGCTCGGCGCAGGCGGCCAGCACGGTGGCAAGCGCGAGGGTCAGAACGGCACGGGTGGGAGCGAAGCGACGCATGACGGATCTCCTGACGACGTGGACGCGGCAAGCCGCGATAGCGCCGCAGCATAGACCCAACGCCGCTTCCGACTGCCCGTACGGGTGGCCTGCTGCATGTCACCCGGACGCAATGGGATGACGATGCATGCGGAAAACTCCGATACGACGACGCGGCGCTGCGCGCGCGTCCACATTGCTAACGTGTCGCCACGCATTTACGGCAGGACGCCATGTACACGAAAGGATTCGTCGCGACACTCGCGTCGCTGTTGCTGATCGGCACGACCCTGGCCGAGGCCAGCCCGCGCGCCGCCGCCCATGTCGAGAACATGTTCCGCGTCAGCGATGCGAACCGCGACGGCGTGATCACGCAGGCCGAGGTCCGGGCCTCGTCGGCGCGCGAATTCCGCGAATACGACCTCGACAGCGACGGCCTGCTCAGCCGCGCGGAAGTGCGGCAGCAGCAGCTGCGCCATGGCGCCGACCAGATGGATCCCGCACTGCGGACCCTCGTGACCAACAACGCCTTCGCGATCTACGACGTCGACGGCGATGGACGCATCACGCTGGAGAACTACCAGCAGTCGCAGGTGATCATGCTGCTGCAGGCCGACTTCGACAAGGACGGCCAGGTGACGCTGCGGGAAGTTCGCCAGCTGCATGGGCTGGAGCCCTTCTGACCGCCCGGCGCGTCACTCCAGCGGCGTGTCGTCCAGATACGTGTAGCCGGTGAGTCCGGCTTCCAGCGCATCCTTGAGCCGCTGCGATTCGTCGGCGGCCAGCGCGGCATCGTCGACCAGCGCGGTGTAGCGCGCGCGCAGGTCTTCGAGGCGATAGCCCACGTAGTCGAGCATCACGTCGGTGGTGTCGCCGCGACGCTGCTGCACGACCGTGATGCCGTCGCCCTCGATCTTCACTTCGACCGCGTCGGTGTCGCCGAACAGGTTGTGGATGTCGCCGAGGATTTCCTGGTAGGCGCCGACCATGAAGAAGCCGAGCCGGTACTGCTCGCCCTTGCGCAGCGGATGCAGCGGCAGCGAGGTGTCGAGATCCTCGTTCTCGACGTAGATGTCGATCTTGCCGTCGGAATCGCAGGTCAGATCCGCGATCACGCCGCGACGCTCGGGCAGTTCGTCGAGGCGTTCGATCGGCACGATCGGGAACACCTGGTCGATCGCCCACACATCCGGCATCGACTCGAACACGCTGAAGTTGACGAAGTACTTGTCGACCAGGCGCTCGTTGAGTTCGTCGAGCAGCGGGCGGTGGCTCTTCTCGTCGAAGGTCAGCCGCGCGCGCACGGCATGCGCGATCGCATAGAACAGATCGTCGATGCGCGCGCGATGCGTCAGGTCCAGCTGGCCCAGGGCGTAGAGCGCCAGCCCTTCGGCGTGATGGTGCTGCGCTTCGTGGAACAGCTCGACCGCCGGACGCGAGGTCAGCTCGGTATGGAGCTCGCGCAGGTTCGCGACCACGGCCGGCTCGTCGTCGTGCACATCCGGCACGCGACCCTCGGGCGCACGTTCGACTTCGGACACGTTGGCGACCAGCACCGCGTGGTGCGCGGTCATCGCGCGGCCGCATTCGGTGACGATGCGCGGCGGTGTGAGACCGTGCTCGGCGCAGGCCTGCGCCAGTGGCTGCACGATCGAACCGGCGTACTGGCGGATGCCGTAGTTCACCGAGTTGTAGCTGCGCGAACGCGTGCCTTCGTAATCGACGCCGAGACCGCCGCCGACATCGACGTGGCTGATCGTCGCGCCGAGCTTGGTCAGTTCGACGAAATACCGCACCGCCTCGCGCATGCCGCTGGAGATGTCGCGGACGTTGGAGATCTGCGAACCCATGTGGAAATGCAGCAGCTGCAGGCAGTCCGCCATGCCGGCGTCGCGCAGCTTCTTCCACAGGTCGAGCAGCTGGCGCGGGTTGAGACCGAACTTGGCCTTGTCCCCGCCGCTGTTCTGCCACTTGCCGGCGCCCAGAGACGCAAGACGCATGCGCACGCCGAGGCCCGGCTTCACGCCGAGCGCGGCGGCTTCCTCCATCACCAGCGCGAGCTCGGACGGCTTCTCGACGACGATGAACGTCTCGAGGCCCAGCTTGCGGCCGATCAGCGCGAGCCGGATGTATTCGCGGTCCTTGTAGCCGTTGCAGACCACGAGGCCGCCCGGACGCGACAGCGCCAGCACCGCCATCAGTTCCGGCTTGCTGCCCGCTTCCAGACCGAAGCCGTCGCCGTGGTGCGAGGCCAGCGTGCCGGCGACGCCCTGGTGCTGGTTGACCTTGATCGGATAGACGGCCGTATAGCCGCCCGGATACTCCCACTCTGCCTGGGCCTGCGCGAAGGCCTCCTGCAATCGCGCGAGGCGATCGCCGAGGATGTCGGGAAAGCGCACCAGCATCGGAAGCTGCGCGCCGTTCGCGCGCGCGGCGTCGACCGCCTCGGGCAGCGCGATCGACGGGCCGTGCTTGCCGCGCGGCGACACCACGATGCGGCCGGCGTCATCGACGTCGAAATACCCCTCGCTCCAGTGCGGGATCGAGTAGGTCTTGCGGGCGAGGTCGGTGGACCAGGCGGTCATCGGCGGCATTCCGGTCGAGCATGAAGGCCGCATAGTCTAGGGTCTGGCAGCCGAACCTGTGGTGACACGGCCGCCGCGGCGCTCAGAACGCCCGGCCCTTCCCTTTCTGGTAGACCGGCGCGCCGCACAGGCGCCGCACCTGCTTCGCCAGCGCCGCGGCGTCGCTGCCGGTGAACACCGTGTGGCTGCCCGGCAACCGCAGCGCCTCCGACACCGCGCGCAGGCCGGCGGCTTCGCTGGCGATCGAGCCACGCCAGTCCAGCAGCAGCACGTAATGCGCGGACTGTTCGACCATCGCCACCTGCTTGCGCACCACCCATGCGCTGACGATCCGGTCGTGGCTGGCGAGCGTGGCGGTCAGGCGCCCCATCGCGGCGGTGTCGAGATCGTGCGGCTGCAGGGCATCGCCATCGGCAACGGCACCGCGATCACGCAGATCGTCGGCGCGCGGGGCGAGTTCGTCACGCAGAGCGGTGATCTGGCGGGCTGTGTCGGCGTCCACGTCGGGATCGCGCAGCAGTGCCGCCAGCGCCTCGCTGATCGGTCCGACCGCGCCGGCATCGCGCGCGACCGCCTGACGCAGATGGCTGATGCCGCCAATATCGCCCGCCTGCAGCTGACGTAGCCCGAGACGGAACGCGACCAGTGCGCTGTCCGGATGGGCGGCATGCGCACGGGCCAGGACCGGCAGCGGATCGCGATCGATCTCGACCGTCTCGAACAGCCGCGCATGTTCGACGGCCTCGTCCGCGGAACGGTGCAGCAGCGCATCGAGTGCGTGGAAGCGCGCGCGGTCATTCGCGCCGGCCGCGTGCAACGCCTGCCATTCCGTCTTCAGTTGCGTGCGCCAGTGCTGGTCCAGGTCGCGTTCGATGGCGTCCAGCGCATCGCCGAGCCACACCGATGCAGATGCACCGGGCGTGCGCAGGACGGCAGACACATCCAACGCGTCGAGACGCCGCGCCAGCACCGGATGCGTGTCGTAGGGATCGGGATCGCGATCGGCAATCGCGAGCAGGCGTTCCGGATCCGGCTGCGGCCCAGCGCGCAGCCCGTCGATCAACGGCGCCAGCAACTGCGTCGGCGGATGCGATTGCACGCGGGCGCGGGCCAGCACGCGCGGCCACAGCGTCGACTGCAGGCGCCCACTGCCGTGTTCGATGCGCAGCAGGGCGCTGGCCATCGCATCCCTGTCGACGACTCGCGCGGCGGTCGCGTCGGCCCGGAACTCGTGCGCCCGCGCGAGCACGAAGCTCCACGCGTCGAACAGCGGCGCGTACCAGGCATAGAAACGCGCGATCGGCAGCGACAGCAGGAAGCCGCTGCGCGCCAGGCCGTCGACGGCGCGATACCAGGTGAAGCGCACGCGGTAGAGCCAGCCGGACAGGCGCCCGTGCTGCTCGCCGAAATGCCCGAACTCGTGCGCGATCACCGCCGCGGCCTCGTCGCGATCGAGCAGCTGCAGCAGCGGCAGACCCAGCACGAGGTAATGCCGGTGACCGGCGAGGCCGAGCAGACGCGGCAGGCTGGCCGCGGCGGCATTGAGCTGGGTGTCGATGACGATGCCTGCAAGCGGCGGCGCCCCGGTCGCCTTGCCCAGGCGCTCGACCTCGGCCTGCAGCGCCGGCGCCTCGTCCGGTGCCAGCAATCGCCCGGGCGGCACCTCGAAACGCACCCACAGCGCGCGCACCAGCGCGGCGATGCCGGCACCGGCGATCAGCAGCACGATCGCCAGTTGCGGCTCGAAACGGACGCCCTGCACGAGCACCCGCCATGCGATCGCGAGCGGCGCGGCCAGGAGCAGCAGCAACAGGCCGATCAGGAAACCGTAGCCGGCCAGCGCCAGCAGCAGCACGCGGACGAGATACGCGCGTGGCGCCGCGGCGGCGAGGGTTTCGAGGCGCTGGATCCGCGCGCGGTGGCGGTCGGTGGCGGCCTGCGCCGCGCGGCGATCTTCCATGGGCTCGGGCGGTGTCGGCAGCGGGTGCGTCGCAGTATCGCATCGGCCCGGACACGAAGCCGACACCTGGACTTCGCTACAATTTCGCCCTTCGCGCACGGCCCCGCTGTCCCCGGCCGTCGCCCGATTTCCCCTTATCCGCTTTGCAGGACACCCCATGACCGCGCCCAACTGGCTCTACGAAAACTTCGAAACGGCCGGCTCGGCCATCGGCTTCCGCGTCAACGCGAAGCTCGACGAGGTGCAGTCGCCGTTCCAGAAGATCGAGATCTACGAGAGCACCGACTGGGGCAACGTCATGCTCATCGACGGCGCGATGATGGTCACCACGCGCGACAACTTCCTCTACCACGAGATGATGTCGCACCCGGCGCTGTTCACCCACGCCGCGCCGAAGACCGTCGTCATCATCGGCGGCGGCGACTGCGGCACGCTGCGCGAAGTGCTGCGTCACCCGGGTGTCGAGAAGGCCGTGCAGTGCGACATCGACGAGCAGGTCACGCGCATGGCGGAGAAGTATTTCCCCGAGCTGTGCGAATCCAACGGCGACCCGCGCGCCGAGATCCTGTTCGACGACGGCATCGCCTACATGGCGAACTGCGCGCCCGGCAGCGTCGATATCGTGATCGTCGATTCGACCGATCCGGTCGGACCGGCCGAAGGCCTGTTCAACAAGGCTTTCTTCGAAAGCTGCCACCGCGCGCTGAAGGACGACGGCATCCTCGTCCAGCAGTCCGAATCGCCGCTGGTGCTGCTGGAACTTATCCAGGCCATGCGCGCCGAGATGGGCAAGGCCGGCTTCACCACCTTCCAGACCCTGCCGTTCCCGCAGCCCTGCTACCCGACCGGCTGGTGGAGCTGCACGCTGGCGCGCAAGGGCCAAGGCTTCGATTTCCGTGAAGCCGACGCACGCGCCAAGCCGTTCGAGACGCTGTACTACACCGCCGACATCCACAAGGGCGCGCAGTCGCTGCCACCGTTCGTGGCGAAGGCGCTGGGCGAGGGCTGAGCGATCCGCGCCGGCAGCTTCAGCGCTGCCGGCGCGCTTTCCTGCCGAGTGCCAACCTGCACAGGCGCTCGCACAACTCGGGGAATGCAATCCCCGACGCGGCTGCCGATTGCGGCATCAGGCTGTTGGCGGTCATGCCCGGCAGCGTATTGAGTTCGAGACACCACACCTGCCCGTCGGCATCGAGCCGGAAATCCGCCCGGCTGTAGTCGCCCAGTTTCAGCGCCTGATGCGCGTGCAACGCCAGGGCCCGCGCCTCGTCCGCCAGCGCCTGCGGCAGGTCCGCTGGAAAGACCTCGCGGACGATCCCCTGATACTTGTCCTCGTAATCGAACACGCCGTCGGCGGGCAACAGGATCTCGCCCACCGCCAGCGCCTGTCCGTCGAGCACGCCGACCGTGATCTCGCGTCCTGCAACAAACGCTTCGACCATGACCTCGTCATCGTGCGCCTCGGCGCGTGCGATCGCCGAGGCCAGTCCATCCGCCGATCGCACGACCGACAAACCGACCGTCGAGCCTTGCCGGTTCGGCTTCACCACGACGGGAAATCCGAGTCGCGCCTCGACTTCCGCCGCATCGACCGGGCACATCAACCAGTCGGGCGTCGGAACGCCCGCGGCGCGCATCAGTCGTTTCGACAGGTCCTTGTCCATGGCGACGGCACTGCCCATGTGGCCGGTGCCGGTGTACGCGAGGTCCGCCAGATCGAGCAGGCCCTGGATCGTACCGTCCTCGCCGGTCCCGCCATGCAATGCGAGGAACACGACGTCGCAGTCCCGCGGTACCGGCTGCGTGAGACCGCCTGCCGAGGCGCGCATCAAGGCCAGTGCACGTTCGGCAGGCGGGGTCGTGCCGACGCCCGGGACCAGCAATCGCTGCTCTTCTTCCGCTGCGAGAACGCCGTGGGCGGTATCCACTACGACCACATGATGACCTCGGTGCCTCAAGGCCGAGACGACCTGCGCACCGCTTGCAATCGAAACGTCGCGCTCGCTGCTGGTGCCGCCGCACAACACCGCGACGCGCAGCGTCGTCGATGATTCGCCTTGCGTCACAAAGCGTCACCATCCAGTTCGCCGGTACGGATCCGCACCGCGCGACCGAGGTCGTAGACGAAGATCTTGCCGTCGCCGATCTTGCCCATGCCCGCGGACTTGAGGATCGCTTCGACGACGGTCTCGACGAGGTCGTCGGTCACCGCGATCTCCAGCTTCACCTTCGGCAGAAAATCGACGACGTATTCGGCGCCGCGGTACAGCTCCGTGTGTCCCTTCTGACGTCCGAAGCCTTTGACCTCGGTCACGGTGATGCCGGTGACGCCGACATCGGCGAGCGCTTCGCGCACGTCGTCAAGCTTGAATGGCTTGATGATCGCCATGACCATCTTCATCGCGCAGTCTCCGCTGGGTGTGGAGCAAGGATACGCCACCCTCACGCACGTCCCCACACGATCCGGCCCGGGTCGCGTGTTGTGAGACGCTTCCCTGCATGCTGTAGTGCGCCGCGCCGGAGCCGGGCGGCGCGATTGGAAACCCCCTACGTCCCACCGCGGGCGCAACCGACTGCCAGCCGACTGCACGCGGGCGAGGCTGGCTGTACACATGAGGACACCGCCCATGATCGATCTCAACAACATCGACGAACTTGCCCGTCGCCTCAGCGGCCTGGTGCCGTCGGGTCTGCGCGAAAGCCGCGAAGAGCTGCAGGAAAATTTCAAGGCGGTGCTGCAGTCCGGGCTGTCGAAGCTCGACCTGGTCACGCGGGAAGAGTTCGACGTACAGCGCGCGGTGCTGCTGCGCACGCGCGAGAAGCTGGAGGCGCTCGAAGAACTGGTGGGCCAGCTCGAACGGCCTGCAGCCGCGCCGTCGGACGCCGCCGGCGCCGACATCACGCACTGACGCCGCCGCCATGGGACTTGCGCTCGTGCACGGACGTGCGCGCGCAGGCATCCGGTCGCCGGAGGTCAAGATCGAAGTGCATCTGGCGGGTGGTCTGCCGTCGATGTCGATCGTCGGCCTGCCCGAAGCCGCGGTGCGCGAAGCGAAGGACCGTGTACGCGCTGCGATCCAGTGCGCGCAATACGAATTTCCCGCGCGCCGCATCACCGTCAATCTCGCACCGGCCGACCTGCCCAAGGGCGGCGGCCGCTTCGACCTGCCGATCGCGCTGGGCATCCTCGCCGCAAGCGGGCAGATCCCATCGGACGCATTGCGCGACTGGGAATTCATCGGCGAACTCGGCCTGACCGGTGAGCTGCGCGCGACCGATGGCGTGCTGCCGGCCGCCCTCGCGATCGCCACGACCGGACGCCGGCTGCTGGTCCCCGCCGCCAATGGCCCCGAAGCCGCATTGGCGTCCAGTGTCGAAGTCCGCACCGCGCGTACGCTGCTCGAAGTCTGTGCACTGCTGACGGGGCAGAAGGCGCTGCCGCTTGCGGTCGCGCCCGAGCAACGCGCGCTGCCGGCCGCGGACATGCGCGCGGTCCGCGGCCAGGCGCAGGCGCGGCGTGCACTGGAGATCGCCGCCGCCGGCAATCACCACTTGCTGCTGGTGGGCCCGCCGGGCTGCGGCAAGACATTGCTGGCGTCGCGTCTCTCCGGGCTGCTGCCCGACGCGAGCGAGGCCGAGGCGCTGGAGACCGCCGCCGTGCGTTCGATCAGCGGCAAGGGCCTCGACCCCTCGTGCTGGCGCACCCGCCCGTTCCGGAATCCGCACCACACCGCCAGCGCCATCGCGCTGGTCGGCGGTGGCAGCGAGCCACGTCCCGGCGAGATCTCGCTGGCCCACAACGGCGTGCTGTTCCTGGACGAGTTGCCCGAGTGGGACCGCCGCGCGCTGGAAGTGCTGCGCGAACCGCTGGAGTCGGGCGTGGTGACCATCTCGCGCGCGGCGCGGCAAAGCGAATTCCCGGCCCGCTTCCAGCTGGTCGCGGCCATGAATCCCTGCCCCTGCGGCTGGGCCGGCGACATCTCCGGTCGCTGCCGGTGCAGCAGCGATGCGATCGCGCGCTATCGCGCCCGGATCTCGGGTCCCCTGCTCGATCGTATCGACCTGCACGTCGACGTCCCACGCCTTCCGCCCGCCGCGCTGCGGCCAGACGCCCCGGAGGGCGAATCGAGCGCGGCGATCCGCCTGCGGGTAATCGCAGCGCGCGATCGCCAGTTCGCGCGGGCCGGTGTACCCAATGCCGCTCTCGACCAGGCCGGCACGGCCCGCGACTGTCGCCTCGCCCCGCGCGACCAGGCCTTGCTGGAACGGGCGATCGACGCGCTCCACCTCTCGGCCCGCGCCATGCACCGTATCCTGCGCGTCGCCCGGACCATTGCCGACCTCGATGGCAGCGAGTCGATCGCGTCCTCGCATCTCACCGAGGCGTTGGGCTACCGGGGTATCAGCGCCTCAAAACCGGCAGGCCGCGCCTGATCGATCAGTTGCCACACCCGCCTGCACCCATCGTCGATTCGGAGCACGTCAGGTTGCGTCGTCCCATATCCTGCTGCGCCGCTTCGCGCTCCATGCGACGTTGGGCCACGGTTTTGCATTCGGTCCGCGGGCGATTGCTGCCGATCGGCTTCGAGCGCTGACAGACCATCCGCTCGTCTTCGGCCTGATTCACAATCGCCTGGATGGATGCAAGCGTGTTCAGAAGTTCCGCCTGCTCCGAATCGCCGAGCTGCAGCGTGCTGTCGACGCCGCCTAGGAGTGCCTCGACGCGATCCTGCTCTGCCAGCAGCCGCGTCTTCCGATCCGGCGCCAACTCCTTGTAAGCACCCTGCCCAGAGAGCACTTCACTACGCAGCGCTGCCTGTTCGGCGCGGATGGTCTCCGCCCGAAGGCCGTCCTGCGCACTTGCGCCGGCCGTCCATACGGATATGGCGAACACACTGGCAAGCATCAATTTCTGGATCTTGATTCGCATCTCAGACTTTCCCATTCTCATAACAGACATTTGGAAACGACAGCCCGCGATTCTGCACGCGATCTGCCGGTTTGCGTTCGACGCGCAAGCCGTGCGTCAGAGCAGACCGCGCCTTTGCATCTCGGACTGCGAGACGTCCCGCTCTTCGCGCATCTGCGCGACTGTCATGCAGGATGTCAAAGGACGATTGCTTCCGATCGGACGTTCACGCCTGCAGATCGTGCGGCCATCTGGGTCGAAGTTCACGATCGCAGAGATGGCCTCCAGCGTATTGAACACATCGATCTGCCGCCGTTCCGGCAGGGCAGACGTGTTGTCCACCTTGCGCAGCAGGACAGCCAAGCGGTCCTGATGGCGCAACAGATCGTCCCTGTCCTGTACATCGAGCTTGGCATAACGGCCAGCACCTGCCAGCACCTCACTCCGAATGACCGCTTGTTGCGCACGGATCGCCTGCGCATCCAGATTCGCAGGCACGCCGTCTGCCGCCCGTACGTGCGCCATCGACGCAAAGCCGATTATTACGAGAAGCAAACAGAATCTGTGCATACCGTTTTCTCCAGAGTGGTGAAATTTATAGCTTGAGCAGGCGTTCGCCCTGGACGGACGCGTTGCGTTCAACAGCTCCGACGCCGCATGAGTTGTGCACCGTTCGCACCGTGACCAGCTTTAGCGCCGGGCACGATCCTTATCAATCTAATCGAGCGTGCGACCCGATTCCGGAAGGACCGTTGGCCGATCATCGCTTAATGC
The DNA here is from genome assembly GCF_057656615.1 of Luteimonas sp. Soil_C_5. Classification (NCBI taxonomy): domain Bacteria; kingdom Pseudomonadati; phylum Pseudomonadota; class Gammaproteobacteria; order Lysobacterales; family Lysobacteraceae; genus Luteimonas; species Luteimonas sp. Soil_C_5. The sequence continues at coordinate 98,034 of NZ_JBDGKA010000005.1, read as the reverse complement.
GCGTGCCGGAGAACTGGATCCCAGCGGGCTGGCCAGCTGCAGATAATCTTTCTTGTACGTCATTGCACTGGATTGCTTTGCAGACTGCAGTGGACGTAAGACTGATGCAGCAATGCTGAGAGCCTGACTCCGCATCACTACGTCACTGATCCTGTTTTCGCGACTGTCTGACTTTTTTGCGTGTGCGACGATCATGGGCAGGCTCCAGCCGGGCTCCTCCTGCTCGACAATCTGTTTTGCATGAAAACTGATCGATCGGCAGTGCCTTCAAACGCCAACAACGAGTGCCATACAGATCCCAATGATGGCCAGCACCCCTCGCGCTTCCTCACCCCCGGCAGTATCCGTCCCGGATCTTTCCGAATCTATCGGGACAATCCGACCGCGTCCAGCCGTGCGCCTCGACGCCCGAAACGCCTCCCAGTGCGCGGTGCGGACAAAGCGCGGTAGATTCCTACCGCACCGGCCGATCGCGCCGGACTGACCCAAGGACTTCCGTATGAAGCGAATGCTCCTCGCGACCGGCATTGCCGTCGCGCTGGCCGCCTGTGGCGGTCGCAACGAACCTGCCGATCCTGCCGCGCAAGCGCCCGCCGCTGCCGCGCCGACGACGCTGGCCGATGTCGAACTCATTCCGCGCGACGCGTTGTTCGGCAATCCCGAACGCGCCGGCGTGCAGCTGAGCCCCGACGGGCAGTACCTGAGCTGGATCGCACCCGTCGACGGCACGATGAATGTCTGGGTCGCGCCCGCCAATGATCCGGGCGCGGCGAAGGCGGTCACCCAGGACACTGCGCGTGGCATCCGCAGCTATTTCTGGACCTACAAGCCGGGCACGCTGCTGTATCTGCGCGACACCGGCGGCGACGAGGATTTCCATCTGTTCGCGGTCGATGTCGAAACCGCGCAGGCGCGTGACCTGACGCCGTTCCCGAAAACCACCGCGCAGGTCGTCGGCGTGAGCCATCGCCAGCCCGGCACGCTGCTGGTCGGCATGAACGATCGCGACGCGCAGTGGCACGATCTCTACAAGGTCGATCTCGCCAGCGGTGAGCGCACGCTGGTCGAGCAGAACACGGACCAGATCGCCGGTTACATCGCCGATGCCGATTACGCGCTGCGCTTCGCATCGCGCAGCCGGCCCGATGGCGGCATGGACGTCCTGCGGCGCAACGGCGATGCCTGGGAGGTGCAGGACGACATCCCGTTCGAGGACGTACTGACCACGGCACCGGCAGGTCTCACCGAGGATGGCAGGACGCTGTACATGTCCGACTCGCGCGAGCGGAACACCGCCGCGCTGTACGCGATCGACACGACCAGCGGCGAGAAGACGCTCGTGCACCAGGATCCGCGCGCCGATGTCGGCGGCAGCCTGACCGATCCGCGCACCGGCGTGCTGCAGGCGGTGTCGGTGAACTATCTGCGCGAGGAGTGGACTACGCTCGACGATTCGATCAAGGCCGATCTCGCCAAACTCGAGGCGATCGGTCCGGGCGAGGTCTCGATCAACAGCCGCACGCTCGACGATCGCCATTGGCTGGTCGCGTACTCTGCCGCGGAATCGCCGGTGAAGTACTACCGTTACGACCGTGGCGAGGCCGGCGCCGAAGGCACGCTGACAGAACTGTTCTCCGGCCGTCCGGCGCTCGACGGCAAGCCGCTGGTGCCGATGTGGCCGCTGGAACTGAAGTCACGCGACGGCCTGACCCTCGTCAGCTATCTCACCCTGCCCAAGCATGCCGACGCCAACAACGACGGCACGGCCGATGCGCCGGTGCCGATGGTGCTGCTGGTGCACGGCGGCCCGTGGGCGCGCGACGGTTACGGCTACAGCTCGATGGACCAGTGGCTGGCGAATCGCGGCTACGCGGTGCTGAGCGTCAACTTCCGCGGCTCGACCGGTTTCGGCAAGGACTTCACCAACGCCGGCAACGGCGAGTGGGCGGCGAAGATGCACGACGATCTGATCGATGCCGTGCAGTGGGCGGTCGACAGTGGGGTCACCACGTCGGACAAGGTCGCGATCATGGGCGGCAGTTACGGTGGTTACGCCACCCTGGTCGGCCTGACGTTTACGCCGGAGACCTTCGCCTGCGGCGTCGACATCGTCGGCCCGGCCAATCTCAATACCCTGCTGTCGACGGTACCGCCGTACTGGGCGAGCTTCTTCGAGCAGCTGACCCGGCGCATGGGTGACCCGCGCACAGAAGAAGGCAAGGCCTGGCTGACCGAACGTTCGCCGCTGAGCCGCGCCGACGCGATCACCAGACCGCTGCTGATCGGCCAGGGCGCCAACGACCCGCGCGTGAAGCAGGCCGAAAGCGACCAGATCGTCGAGGCCATGACCGCGAAGAACATCCCCGTCACCTATGTGCTGTTCCCCGACGAAGGCCACGGCTTCGCCCGGCCGGAGAACAACAAGGCCTTCAACGCAGTGGCTGAAGGCTTCCTCGAAACCTGCCTCGGCGGACGTTCGCAGCCGATCGGGGAGGAGTTCACGGGTTCGAGCATCACCGTGCCGACGGGCGCCGATGGCGTGCCGGGGCTGGCCGATGCGCTGAAGTCGCATACGCAGGAAGTGCGGAAGTAACGGCCGCCGTTACCCGTAGACGCAAGAGGCCGGGTCTATGCCCGGCCTCTTCGTTTCGATGGATGCGAGACAGCACGACCGGTCCGCGCTTGAGACCGAAGTCCCGGCTCAAGCTGCACAGGATGCCGCTGTTCGAACCGCTCCCGCGAGTGCGGCCGCCCGCAGATGCGTCTTCGATCTGCACGCACGCTCCGACTGACCGAAGACGCTGGTGGGAGCGTCGTCGCCCGCTGTTGCGGGCACATCGCTCCCGCCCCTGACCAACCTATCTCCGGATCAGGCCGCTTTCGTCGCGTAGAACTGCGCTTCCTCCGTCGATCCCGTCAACGCGGTCACGCTCGACGCGCCGCCCTGGATCACCGTGGTCACGTCGTCGAAGTAGCCGGCACCGACTTCCTGCTGGTGCGAGACGAAGGTGTAGCCCTTGTCGCGCGCGGCGAATTCGCGTTCCTGCACCTGCTCGACGTAGTGCTTCATGCCTTCGCCGCGGGCGTAGTCGTGGGCAAACTGGAAGCTGTTGAACCAGTTGATGTGGATGCCGGCCAGGGTGATGAACTGGAATTTGTAGCCCAGCGCGGCCAGATCTTCCTGGAAGCTCGCGATCTGGCGGTCGTCGAGGTTCTTCTTCCAGTTGAAGCTTGGCGAGCAGTTGTAGCTCAGCAGCTTGCCGGGATGCTTGGCGTGCACGGCCTGGGCGAATTCGCGGGCGAAGCCGATGTCGGGCGTGCCGGTTTCGCACCACACCAGATCCGCGTACGGCGCGTAGGCCACGCCGCGGCTGATCGCCTGCTCCAGGCCGTTGCGCACCTTGTAGAAGCCCTCGGACGTGCGCTCACCGGTGACGAACGGCGCATCGTTGGCATCGAAGTCGGAGGTCAGCAGGTTCGCGGCTTCGGCATCGGTACGCGCCAGCACGATCGCGGGCACGCCGAGCACGTCCGCGGCCAGGCGCGCGGCGACCAGTTTCTGCACGGCCTCCTGCGTGGGCACCAACACCTTGCCGCCCATGTGGCCGCACTTCTTGACCGCGGCCAGCTGGTCCTCGAAATGCACGCCCGACGCGCCGGCGACGAGCATGTTCTTCATCAGTTCGTAGGCGTTGAGCACGCCGCCGAAACCGGCCTCGCCGTCGGCGACGATCGGCAGGAAGAAATCGATCGCGTCGCGTTCGTCGAGCTTGCCGTCGGCGATGTTCTTCCATTGGATCTCGTCGGCGCGCTGGAAGGTGTTGTTGATCCGGCGGACCATCGTCGGCACCGAGTCGTAGGCGTACAGCGACTGGTCCGGGTACATGGTCTCGGAGCTGTTGCCGTCGGCGGCGACCTGCCAGCCGGACAGATACACCGCTTCCAGGCCGGCCTTGGCCTGCTGCATCGCCTGGCCCGCGCTGATCGCGCCGAAGGCGTTGACGTAGCCCTTCTTCGCGTCGCCGTTGACGAGGTCCCACAGCTTCTCGGCGCCGCGCTTGGCCAGCGTGTGCTCGGGCTGCACGCTGCCGCGCAGGCGCACGACATCGGCGGCGGAGTACGGCCGCTGGATGCCGCTCCAGCGCGGGTTGGTGCTCCAGTCCTGCTGCAGGGCGTCGATCTGTTGCTGGCGGGTGGTCATGAGGGATTTCCTTCGGAGTGGTGATTCGTGATGCGTGATTTGTGATTCGGAAAAGCGGCTGATCGCGTCCGGAACGTGCCTTGGATGTTTCCAATCACGAATCGCGGCGCAGAACGGCGGCAATCGACGAGGAGCTGGGTGATTGGTGATGTGTGATTCGATCGAGGACCGGACAGGCGTACAGCGCGTGCGTTGGCTGTTTCCAATCACGGTTGTTGACGGCCGAATGTCCGGTCATCACAGATCCACCAGTCACGGCGACTCACAGTCGCGCGTACGCCGGCAGCGTCAGGAAGTCCTCTAGCGTGTCGCTATGCGTGAGGTCCTCCAGCAGCGCGATGGCTTCGGGCACGCGCGCCGCGCCCGGGATGTCCTGACCGGCGAGCTTCGACGGCAGCGACAGCAGCACGCGGTCGAGCAGGGCTTCGTCGATCGCGGTGCCGTCGTCGAGATGCAGCGGCGCGTGACCGTCGTCGGCGTAGTGGACCCACTGCCAGAGTTGCGCACGCGCGATCTCGGCCGTCGCGGCGTCTTCCATCATGTGGTGGATCGGCACGCAGCCGTTGCCGTCGAGCCAGGCGGCGATGTAGCGCACGCAGACCTCGACGTTGCCGTCGAATCCCGCGCGGCTGATCGTGCCGATCGAGGGTGCGATCAGATCGTCGCGGTCGACCAGCACGTCGTCGCGCGTCATCGCGTGCTGGTGCGGGCCGCGCATGCGCTCGTCGAAGATCTGCTTCGCCAGCGGAATCAATGCGGGATGCGCGACCCAGGTGCCGTCGTGCCCGGCCGTGACTTCGCGCAGCTTGTCGGCGCGCACGCGCGCCATCGCGGCATCGTTCGCCGCGTCGTCGCCGGCGATCGGAATCTGCGCCGCCATGCCGCCCATCGCATGCGCGCCGCGGCGGTGGCAGGTCTGCACCAGCAGCTCCGAATACGCCTTCAGGAACGGCTGCGTCATCGTGACCTGCGCGCGCTCGGGCAGCACGCGGTCGCGATGGCGGCGGAAGGTCTTGAGGTAGGAAAAGATGTAGTCCCAGCGCCCGCAGTTGAGGCCGGCGATGCGGTCCTTCAGCGCGTGCAGGATCTCGTCCATCTCGAACACCGCCGGCAGGGTTTCGATCAGCACGGTCACGCGGATCTGCCCGGCCGGCAGTCCCAGCGCGCGTTCGACGTGGGCCAGCACGTCGTCCCACAGCTGCGCCTCTTCCATCGACTGCAGCTTGGGAATGTAGAAGTACGGGCCGCGGTCCTTCGCCGCCAGCGCGTGCGCGTTGTGGAACGCGAACAGACCGGCATCGAACAGCGCGCCCGACATCGGCGTGCCGTCGATGCGCACGTGCTTCTCGTCGAGGTGCCAACCACGCGGCCGCACGATCAGCACCGCGCGCTGATCCTCGGGCTTCAGCGCATAGCGCTTGCCGGCGTCCGACGTGAATTCCAGGGTGCCGACGATCGCATCGCGCAACGCCCGCTGGCCGGTCAGCAGGTTGTCCCAGGTCGGCGAGGTCGAGTCCTCGAAGTCGGCCATGTAGCAGCTGGCGCCGGAGTTCAGCGCGTTGATGACCATCTTCGGATCGACCGGCCCGGTGATCTCGACCCGGCGGTCGCGCAGCGCGGCCGGCAGTGGCGCGACCCGCCATTCGGACTCGCGAATGCTGCGGGTCCCGGGGCGGAAGTCCGGCAGCGCACCGGCGTCGAAGGCGGCCTGACGTTCACGGCGGGTCACGAGACAGGCCTGGCGCGTGTCTTCGAACGCGTCGTGCAGGCCGGTCAGGAAGGTCAGGGCATCGGGTGTCAGCAGGTCGTCGTGCGGGCCCGGCGGCAGGGCAACCCGGTCCGGGACGGGGAGATCGACAGGCTTGATGACGGCATTCATTCGGGGGACCTCGGTCGGTAACAGCGCTGCTGCGTTGCACCAGACCGTCTGCCCGCAGCGCGTATTTGACAACTGAGTTTTGCCAATCGGATATATAAGCTGGGCTGATACGGAGTGCGTAATGCCAGCCAAGTCCCCGCCCACGCTGCGGTTTCCCTACAAGTCGGATCGGCTTAAGCCACTGCGGGCGTTCTGCCAGACAGCGCGTCTGGGGTCCGTCTCACGGGCTGCCGAGGCGCTCTACGTGAGCCAGCCCGCGATCTCGCTGCAGTTGCAGGCGCTGGAACGTGAGCTGGGCGTCCCCCTGCTGGAGCGTAGCGGGCGGCGCCTCGTGCCGACCCGCGAGGGTCAGGTGCTGTACGAGCTGGCCCTGCCGCTGGTCGAAGCGCTGGACGCCCTGCCGGCCGCGTTCCGGCGCGGCGTCGGCGGCCTGGATGCGGGCGAGCTGACGATCGCGGCGAACAGTTCGACGATCCTCTATCTGCTGCCCAGGATCGTGGACCTGTTCCGCCGGCAGCATCCCGATGTGCGCCTGACCCTGCAGGACGCGATCACCGCCGACGGCACCGACCTGCTGCGCGCCGATGCCGTCGATCTGGTAGTCGGCTCGATGGTCGACGTGCCGGCCGACCTAGACTACGCGCCGGTCTACCGGTTCGAACCGATCCTGCTGACCCCGCCGGGCCATGCGCTCGCACGCGCGAAGCGGCTGACGCTCGAGGACATCGCCCGTTACGGCCTGATCCTGCCGCCGAAGCGCCAGGTCACCTACCGCCTCGTCGACCAGGTGTTCCAGCAGGCGCGCGTGCCCTACACCGTGGCGCTGGAGGTCGGCGGCTGGGAGGTCATCAAGCAGTACGTCGCGATGGGGATGGGCATTTCGATCGTCAGTGCGATCTGCCTCGGGGCGGACGATGGCGAACGCCTGGCGACGCGCCCGGTGTCGGAATGGTTTCCGGCGCGCAGCTACGGCGTGGTGGTGCGCAAGGGCAAGATCCTGTCACCGCAGGCGCGGGCGTTCATCGAGTTGATCAAGCCTGATCTGTTCGTGCGGCGGGATCATGAGGATGCGGGGCATTCGGAGCGGTAGCGCCGCCCGGCGTTGCGTTTGCGTTTTGGCTGATCTTGATCGTCAGAACGCGCACGCCGTCACCGCAGACCCGGAGGACAACGGCCATGGATGCCAGTCGTTTTCGAACGGGCCAGAATGGCGAGTCGAAAAATCCCGGAACAAATGACACGCCGATGCGCTTCGTGGGGAATGGCCCTTTGTCTGCGTTTCTTCGACTCGCATCTTCGGGACCGGCTTCGCCGTTGCACTGCGTGCGCAGGGCCAGCAACAGAAACGAACTCGCTCGCCGCAGGGCGAGTGGAAGCATTTGATCCTGTGCGTCGCCACAGTCGAAGAAGCGAAGTAGCAACGTCAACCGCTTTCGTCCGCTGACGCGGCCGAGTTCGTTTCTTCTGGTTGACGCCCACGCGCGTAGCGCGAACGGCGCAGCCGGCCCCGAAGGGGCGAGCATCGAAGACGCGAGTCAAAGAAACGGAACCAAAGAGAAACGTCTCCCCGACACGTCCGAAGCCCGCGGCGTCATGTCACCGGGAACTCCCCACTCGGCAACCAGCCGAGGTCGGAAAACGCCGCCCATCCATGGGCGGTCCCTCCGGGTTTGATGCGTGTGCGAACAGCTCGAAGCGAAGCTCGGCACGCGAGAAGCTGACGCGCCGACGATGGCGCGTGCAGACCATTACCGACCCGCTTGCACAGTCGCTTCTTCCTGCTCGTCGCCCACCGGCGCCACGACCCGCCGCGTCGCCTTCTCCAGCTGTGCCAACGCGACCTGGCCAGCCACCTTCGCTTCCATCGCCTGCTGCTGCACCTTGCACAGCGTCTGCATGTGGTCGGCATCGAAGTTCAGGCGTTCGATCAGGAAATCGACGAACGCGCGCACCTTCGGCGACACGAGGCGGCCGCCGGGGAAGACGGCATTGAAGTCGACTTCCGGGCCGGTCCAGCCGGCGAGCACGCGTTGCGCCATGCCGGCTTCGACGAAGGCCTTGGCCATCACGTCGCCAGTCAGCATCAGGCCTTCGCCCTTGATCAGCGCCCAGTTGAGCGCGGCGGGATCGTTGGCGACGAGTTGCGGGTTGACCGGGAAGTCGCGCAACGCACGGCCGTCGGTGAGCGACCAGATGAAACGGTTGTTGGCGTTGTGGCTTTTGCGCATCACCAGGGTGCGGTGGTGCTGCAGGTCGTCGGGGTGCAGGGGTTCGCCGTGCTGTTCGATGTAGGACTGGCTGGCGAAGACCTGCGTGCGCAGGCTGCCGAGCTTGCGCGCGACGAGGTTGGAATCGGGCAGCGTGCCGATGCGCAGGGCGAGGTCGGCTTCGCCCGCGATCAGGTCGAGCTTCTCGTTGCCCATGTGCATGTCGAGCTGGATCTCGGGGTACTGCGCCTGGAAGTCGCCGAGCAGCGGCGCGATCCAGGTGATGCCGATCGAATACGGCACGGTGAAGCGCAACCAGCCGCGCGGGCCGGACTGCAACTGCGCGACGGCGCTCTCCGCTTCTTCGAGCCCACGTGCGATGCGCTGGCAATGCTCGTGATAGATGCTGCCGGCCTCGGTGAGGCCGAGCCGGCGCGTGGTGCGGTTGAGCAGGCGCGCGCCGAGTCGCTGTTCGAGTTCCTGCACCTTGCGGCTGACCGTGGTCTTGGGCAGACCGAGCGCATTGGCGGCAGCGATGAAGCTGCCCTGCTCGACCACCTTGACGAAGATCAGGGTCTCGTTGAGATCGTGTGCCATGTGGAACTCCTGGAGCGGGCGCGCGCACGGTGCGCGGAGGATTGGACCGTGACGGGGATAATTATTCCCTCGAATAGGGACTAATCAAGTCCCCTTTCGAGGCGGATGATCTGCGGCATCCCCCGAGTCGACGCCGCCCATGTCCGCCCCCCGTCCCGCCGCGACCCCTGCGCCACGCCCCGCGACCGCCCCCGCGCGTCGCCGCGGGCTGCGCATGGAAATCCCGCCGAATCAATCGTCTAGCGCTCGTATCGCCACCCCCAAGCGGCTCCAGGCCGGCAATGCCGGCTGGGGCTGGCTGTGGTCCTGGTTGCCCGGCAATGCCCGCCGCCGCAGTGCCCCGGCATCGATCGAAGACCGGTTTTCGGGAGACAAAATCCCATGAAAGGGACAATCAGAGCGCCTCTGGTGATTGTGGGCGCCACCGGGATGGTCGGAACGCGCGTGGTTGCGCAGGCATTGGCCGCCGGGCGCCGCACGATCGCGGTCGCCAATGACGCCGAAGCGCTCGATCAACTGAAGGTCCAGTACGGCGCGGCGCTGACCACGCTGTTCGCCGACATCCGCAGCGACGGCGGCGCGGCCGATCTCGCTGCCCGCCTGCGTGCACTGCCGGGTCCTGCGCCGGGTGCGGTGATCGCGGCGATCCGTGGCGCGGCCGGCAGCCAGCGTGTGCTCGATGCGCCCGCAGACTTCCTGCGTCGCCGTCTTGATGAGGATCTGCTGCCGCATCTGTCGATCGCGCGCCATCTGCTGCCGCTGCTCGCCACGCAGCCGCGCGCCGGCTATGTGCTGGTCGGCGGCCCCGGCGCGGACCATCCGTGGTCGGGTTACGGCCACCACTCGATCGGCGCGTCCGCACTGCGGATGCTCGCGCGGGTGCTGCACGAGGAAGCTCGCACGCTGCCGGTGCGCGTGCAGATGCTCGCCGTCGATTCGCCGGTGCGCTGCGATGCCAACGCCGCCCATGCGCGTGCGCAGTGGCCGGATGTCGATGCGATCGCCGACCACGCGCTGCGTCTGGTCGATGGCGCCGCGAATGCAGACGTCGCCCTTGTGCGCTTCCCGATCGGCGCCGCCGTGCGCCCGCCAGGCCTGTCCGACGACCTCGATGTCGGGCCCTGCGCGCCCACCGATTCCCATCAGACCGATGCCAGCGCCCTGCTGCGTCGCCTCGCCACTGCCGCCTCCCCCCAGGAATCACGCTCATGATCCGCTCCCACATCAGCCCGCGCGCGTGGCGCGCACTCACCGCGACCGGTCTCGCCGTCGCCGTCGCACTCGTCGTCGCCGGTTGCGACACCCAGGCCCAGGAACAGACCCAGCCGCCACCGCCGGATGTCGGCGTTGCCGCCGTGCTGTCGGAACAGGTGCAGGACTGGAACGACGCCACCGGCCGCATCGCCGCGATCGAAAGCGTCGAGCTGCGCCCGCGCGTCAGCGGGTACGTGCAGCGCGTCGCCTACGCCGAGGGCGATGAAGTGAAGCAGGGCGACCTGCTGTTCGTCATCGACCCGCGTCCGTATCGCGCCGCGCTGCAGCGCGCGGAAGCCGAACTCGCCCGTGCCCGCGCCGATGCCCAGCTGGCGACCACGCGCCACACCCGCGCGCAGCAACTGATCGATGCCAGCGCGATCTCGCGCGACGATTTCGAAGCGCGCAGCGCCGGACGCGCCGAAGCCGAAGCCGCCGTACGCGGTGCCCAGGCCGCGGTCGACACCGCACGACTGGATCTGGCCTTCACCGAGGTGCGTGCGCCGGTCGCCGGCCGCGCCGGTCGCGCGATGCTGACCACCGGCAATCTCGCCCAGGCCGATGCGTCGATGCTGACGACAGTGGTCTCGCAGGATCCGGTACACGTCTACTTCGAGACTGATGAGCGCACCTATCTGCGCCACCAGGCGATGACGCGCGCCGGTGAGCGCACCGGCGCCGACAACGCGGTGCGCGTGGGTCTGGCCGACGAGACCGGTTATCCGCACGCCGGCACCGTCGATTTCCTCGACAACCAGATCGATCCCACGACGGGCACCGTGCGCGCCCGCGCCGTGCTGCCGAATCCGGACCGTCGCTTCACCCCGGGCCTGTTCGCGCGCGTGCAGCTGGAAGGCGCGGCCGCGCGGCCGGCGATCCTGATCGACGACAAGGCCGTGATCACCGATCAGGACCGCAAGTTCGTCTACGTCGTCGGCGAGGACAACACCGCGCAGCGTCGCGACATCGTGCCGGGCCGCATCGTCGAGGGTCTGCGCGTCGTCGAGTCCGGTCTTGCTGCCGGCGACCGCGTGATCGTCAACGGCGTGCAGAAGGTCTTCATGCCGGGCATGCCGGTCGCGCCGAAGGCGGTCGCGATGCGCGGCGGTGCGCCGGTCGAGGCCGTCGCGAAGCGCTGACCCGCGTTTGACCCACACCTCTCCCTTCGGGAGAGGTCGACGCGCGCAGCGCGTCGGGTGAGGGCGAGGCGTCACCGTTGAAACCCCTCCCTCATCCGCCCCTCCGGGGCACCTTCTATCCCGAGGGCACGTAGTCCCAGAGGGAGAAGGGCTTGCCGTTCCCGCGTTCTTTTCTCTGCGGCCTTCGCGCCGCCCACAAGGATTTCCCCGTGGACTTCTCCCGCTTCTTCATCGACCGGCCGATCTTCGCCGCGGTGCTGTCGATCCTGATCTTCGCCGGTGGCCTGATCGCCATCCCGCTGCTGCCGATCGGCGAATACCCGGAGGTCGTGCCGCCGTCGGTGGTCGTGCGCACCGTGTACCCGGGCGCCAATCCGAAGGTGATCGCCGAAACCGTGGCGACGCCGCTCGAGGAGGCCATCAACGGCGTCGAGGACATGATGTACATCAAGTCCGTCGCCGGCTCCGACGGCGTGCTGCAGCTCACCGCCACCTTCAAGCCCGGCACCGATGCCGACGAGGCGGCGGTGCGCGTGCAGAACCGCGTGGCCCAGGCGCTCGCGCGCCTGCCCGAGGATGTGCGCCGGCAGGGCGTGACCACGCAGAAGCAGTCGCCAGTCTTCCTGATGGTGGTGCATCTGACCTCGAGCGACGGCCGCTACGATTCGCTGTACCTGCGCAACTACATGCGCCTGCACGTCAAGGACGAGATCGCGAAGATCTCCGGCGTCGGCGATGCGCAGGTGTTCGGCGGTGGCGACTATGCGATGCGTCTGTGGCTGGATCCCGACAAGATCGCCGCGCGCGGCATGACCGCCAGCGACGTGGTGCGCGCGGTGCGCGAGCAGAACGTGCAGGTCTCGGCCGGCCAGCTCGGCGCCGAACCGATGCCCAACGGCAGCGACTTCCTGCTGCCGATCAATGCCAAAGGCCGTCTGGAAACCGTCGAGGAGTTCGGCGACATCGTGCTGAAGTCCGGCGCCGACGGTGAGCTGGTACGTCTGGCCGACGTCGCCCGCATCGAACTCGCCGCCGGCGACTACACGCTGCGCGCACGTCTCGACGGCAAGAACGCGGCGGCGATCGGCGTCTTCCAGGCGCCAGGTGCGAACGCGCTCGAGATCCGCGACGGCGTGGTCGCGACCATGGAGCAGTTGCGGCCTTCGCTGCCGCCGGGCGTCGAGATCCAGTCGATCTACGACACCACGATCTTCGTGCGCGATTCGATCAAGTCGGTCGTCATCACGCTGATTGAAGCGACGCTGCTGGTGGTGCTGGTGGTGATCCTGTTCCTGCAGACCTGGCGCGCATCGATCATTCCGCTGCTGGCGGTGCCGGTGTCGATCGTCGGCACGTTCGCGGTGCTGTACCTGCTCGGCTATTCGATCAACACGCTGACCCTGTTCGGACTGGTGCTGGCGATCGGCATCGTGGTCGACGACGCGATCGTGGTGGTGGAGAACGTCGAGCGGCACATCGAACTCGGCGCCACGCCATTGGAGGCCGCGCATCTGGCGATGCAGGAAGTCTCCGGCCCGATCATCGCGATCGCGCTGGTGCTGTGCGCAGTGTTCGTGCCGATGGCGTTCCTGACCGGTGTGACCGGCCAGTTCTACAAGCAGTTCGCGGTGACCATCGCGATCTCGACGGTGATCTCGGCGATCAACTCGCTGACCCTGTCGCCGGCGCTCGCCGCGAAGCTGCTGCGCGCGCACGGCGCCCCGAAGGATCGCCTGACGCGCATCATCGATCGCCTGTTCGGCTGGCTGTTTCGTCCGTTCAACCGCTTCTTCAACCGCAGTTCGGAACGCTACGAAGGCGCAGTGTCGCGTTCGCTGGGCCGCCGCGGCGCGGTGTTCCTGGTGTACGCGGTGCTGCTGCTCGGCGCGGGCGTGATGTTCAAGGTGGTGCCGGCCGGCTTCATTCCGGTGCAGGACAAGCTGTACGTGATCGCCGGCGTGAAAATGCCCGAGGGCGCATCGATCGAGCGTACCGATGTTGTCCTCAAGAAGATGGCCGCGCTCGCCAGTGAAGTCGACGGTGTCGCCAGCGAGATCGCGTTCCCGGGCCTCAACCCGCTGCAGTTCACCAATACGCCCAACAACGGCGTGATCTTCTTCACCCTCGATCCCTTCAGCGAGCGCTCGCGCACCGCCGAAGAGATCACCGCAGAGCTCAACCAGAAGTTTTCGACGATCCAGGAAGGCTTCACCTTCGCTTTCATGCCCCCGCCGATCCAGGGCCTGGGCAACGGCTCGGGCTGGTCGCTGTTCGTCCAAGACCGCACGCGTCTGGGCTACGGCGAACTGCAGGCCGCGGTGCAGGCGTTTCAGGGCGCGGCGATGCAGACGCCGGGCCTCGGCTATCCGATCAGCAGCTACCAGGCCAACGTGCCGCAGCTCGACGCGGACGTGGATCGCGTCAAGGCGAAGGCGCAGGGCGTGCCGTTGACCGAACTGTTCGACACGCTGCAGACGTATCTGGGGTCGTCCTACGTCAACGACTTCAACATGTTCGGCCGCACCTGGCAGGTCATCGCCCAGGCCGACGGCCAGTTCCGCGACGAGGTGACCGACATCGCCAACCTGCGCACGCGCAATGACGCGGGCGAGATGGTGCCGGTGGGTTCGATGGTCAACGTGCGCCAGACCTACGGCCCCGATCCGGTGATCCGCTTCAACGGCTATCCCGCGGCCGACCTGCTGGGCGATGCCGACCCGCGCGTGCTGTCCTCGGGCGAGGCCATGGCCAAGGTCACCGAGCTTGCCGGACAGGTGCTGCCGGCCGGCATGGGCATCGGCTGGAGCGACCTGAGCTATCAGCAGTCGAACCAGAGCGGTGCGGCGATGGTGGTGTTCCCGCTCGCGGTGTTGCTGGCGTTCCTCGTGCTCGCGGCGCTGTACGAAAGCTGGTCGCTGCCGCTGGCGGTGATCCTGATCGTGCCGATGACGCTGCTGTCCGCCCTGTTCGGCGTGTGGCTGGCAGGCGGCGACAACAACGTGTTCGTGCAGGTGGGGCTGGTCGTGCTGATGGGCCTGGCATGCAAGAACGCGATCCTGATCGTCGAGTTCGCACGCGAACTGGAAATGCAGGGCAAGGGCATCGTCGAGTCCGCGCTGGAAGCCAGCCGTCTGCGTCTGCGCCCGATCGTCATGACCTCGGTCGCCTTCATCGCCGGCACCGTGCCGCTGGTGCTGTCGACGGGTGCAGGCGCGGAGGTCCGCTCGATCACCGGCGTCACCGTGTTCGCCGGCATGTTGGGCGTGACCCTCTTCGGCCTGTTCCTGACGCCGGTGTTCTACGTCGCACTGCGCAAGCTCGCCAATACCCCGGTGGTCTCGCACAAGCCGGTGCCGCATGACGCACCCGTTGGCAGCACGCACGCATGACCCACGCCGTCCACATCACGCACGTCTCTCTTTCCGATCCAGGCCGCGCCGATGCGCGCGGCCGCACCCCGGATCCCCACGCCAGGAGTCACCCATGAACACCTCGTCCCGCATCGCCCTCGTCACCGGCGCCACCCGCGGCATCGGTCTGGAGACCGTGCGGCAGCTCGCCGAAGCCGGTGTCCACACGCTGCTGGCCGGTCGCAACCGTGACCGGGCTGTCGAAGCCGCATTGAAGCTGCAGGCCGAAGGTCTGCCGGTCGAGGCCATCGCGCTCGATGTCACCGATGCCGCGAGCATCGCCGCGGCCGCGAAGACCATCGAGGACCGCCACGGCCGCCTCGACATCCTGGTCAACAACGCCGGTATCGGGCTCGACGACGCGCAACTCGGCACGGCAGGCCAGTCGATCGACACCTGGCGCGCCACGTTCGAGACCAACGTGTTCGGTCTGATCGCCACCACCCAGGCGCTGCTGCCGCTGCTGCACAAGTCGGGAGCCGGCCGTATCGTCAACGTGTCCAGCCTGCTCGGCTCGATCAGCGAGCATCAGAATCCGGCATCCTTCATCTACGACTTCAAGGGCGTTCCCGCCTACAACGTGTCCAAGAGCGCGGTGAACGCGTGGACGGTGCATCTGGCGCACGTGCTCAAGGACGCCGGCATCAAGGTCAACACGATCCATCCGGGCTACGTGCGCACCGACATGAACAAGTCGGGCGACGAACAGAACGGCGAACTCGAAGTCGCCGATGGCGCGCGCACCAGCGTGCGTCTGGCGCTGATCGACGATGCCGGCCCGACCGGCGGCTACTTCTATCTCGATGAGGTGCTGCCGTGGTGATGCGTCCACTGATCACGGTGCTGGCGGCTGCACTGCTGGCCGCCTGCGCCGTCGGCCCCGACCATGTGCGGCCGTCGATGGCCGTGCCGGAGACCTTCGACACCACCCGCGCGCCGACAGCCGTCGCCGCAGCGACGACCCCGACCGTCGTGGACACCGCGTTCTGGCAGGCCTTCGGCGATCCGCAGTTGAATGCCCTGGTCACTGACACGCTGGCCGCGAACCACGACCTGCGTATCGCGCTGGCCCGCTACGACCGCGCGAATGCGCTGTTGCGCGGTACGCGCTTCGACCAGTTCCCGACGATCGATGCCGGTGCGAACGCGACCAGCAATCGCGCGAGTGCCGATCAGGCGCCGGGCGTCCCGCGTGAGGCGCGGGATACCGACAGCTTCGACGCCGGTATCGGCGCGAGCTGGGAACTCGACCTGTTCGGCCGCGTGCGACGCGGCGTGGAGGCCGGCCGCGCCGAAGTGGCCGCCAGCGCGGACGATCTGCGCGCGCTGCAGGTCGCGATCGTCGGCGAAGTGGCGACGGCGTATCTCGACCTGCGCGGCCTGCAGGAGCGGCTGCGCGTGGCGACCGAGAACGCCGGCAACCAGCAGCAGACGCTGGCACTGGTGCAGGCCCGGCGCGAGGCCGGCCAGGACAGCGACTTCGACACCGCCCGCGCCTCGGCGCAGGCAGCGGCGACCTCGGCGCGTATTCCCGCGCTCACGGCCGAAATCCAGGTCGCGATCCATCGCATCGCGGTGCTGAGCGGACGTACGCCGGATGCCCTGCAGGCCGCACTGTCGCCGGCGGTCGCCCTGCCCCGGGTGCCGCGCACCATCGATCCGGGCACGCCCGGCGACGTGCTGCGGCTGCGCCCCGATGTCGCCGCGGCCGAACACCGCCTGCACGCCGCGATCGCGCGCATCGGCGTCGCGACGGCGGATCTGTTTCCGAGGTTCACGCTAGGCGGGCTGATCGGCAGCCAGGCCGGCGACATCGGCGGATTGTTGGAACGCAGCAGCGAGACACGGCTGGTGGCACTGGGCATCGACTGGTCGTTCCTCGACATCGGCCGCGTGCGCGCACGCATTGCCGCGGCGGACGCCGATGCCGAACTGGAGCTGGCGCGCTACCAGCAGACCGTACTGCGCGCGCTGGAGGACACCGCCAATGCACTGGCGCGTTTCGACCGTGCGCACGACGAGGACGTGGAACTGGAGCGTGCCGCCCGCGACAGCGCACGCGCGGCGTCGCTGGCACGCCTGCGTTTCGACGCGGGGGCGACCGGACTGCTCGACGTGCTCGATGCCGAGCGCACCCAGCTGCAGAGCGAGGACGCGTTCGCCGCCAGCCGCACCCGCACCGTGACCGGCGCCGTGTCGCTGTATCGCGCCCTGTCGGGCGGTTGGCCGCAGACGCTGCCGCAGCAGGAACTGCTGGAGGGGTACGTGTCGGGGCTTTGAGTGCGTCCGTGACGTGCGTCGTCAGGCCAGTCCAGGCGAGCCGCGACGCTCGCTGACCGGCCGCGCATCCGGCCGCGCTTGATCGCGTGCACAGGCGCTCGCTTCAGGCCGTACCCGCACGCAGCGCCCGTGCGGGCGTACGGCGGCGTCCGCTCAGAGGGCAGGCGAGGCCGTCTCGTGCACCGGCGCATGCGCGGGTACGTGATTCGACACCTCGCGTGTCTGCCGCTCCAGCGCGTCGAATCCGCGCTGCAGCCAGGCCTGGCCTGTGTCGTTCGCGAGTTCCGCACGCAGGCGCTCCGAGATCGCGAAGCCGTCGTCGCGTGCGGCCGCCGACAGCAGATCGTGCGTGAACGCGTCCGTCCCCTGCGCCGTCTCGCGCACGGGGACCGTGCCCTGCACGGGACCGATCGTCACACGTTGCCAGTCCAGTGCCGCGGCCATTGCTTCGTTGCGGGGCATCGCGTCGCGGCAGTCGATCTGGCAAAGCGCCGGCGGCGCGAGCAGATCCCGCATGCCACGTTTGCCTGTCTCGTCGAAGATCGACGTGCCGTAGATGTAGGAGTGTTCTTCGGATCGATGGACCACGTAGCGATCCGGATCCTCGGGAAGCGCACGCTTCTCCAGCGGCGGCGGCCGGATCATCGCGTTGATGAAGTCGATGCCCAGATTGCCTGAGAGGATGCCGAGCCCGTCACGTCGATAGCCGCCACCGATGTCGCTATGCGCACCGGCCACGCCGACATTGAGAAAACGGCCATCGAGGGTCATTCCCGGGTCCGTGATCCAAGTGCCCTGGAACAGATTGCGTCGATCGAGGGTGGCCGTGATCTGGAATGCGGAGACGACGGACTCGGCGAGGCGTCGATCGTTCTGTCGCGGTGCGCCGGTGCCGACCGGGTCGAACAATGCTGCGGCCTGCACCACGGTTCCGGGCGCGCGTAGGGGCGGATTGGGATACGACACCTGGCCAATGATCAGGCCATCCGCATTGCGTTTGACGACAGCGTCTGTCGGATCCTGGACACCGCGTTCTTCCACGAGTCGGGTAAACCCGGCCGCCTGTTCCGCACCTCGGCTGAAGCCGGTGGCCAGGATGCGAATGTCCGAGCCGGGATTCTCGATCAGCCATTTATGGGCCTGAATGGCGAACTGGAGATACATGTCTTCGATGCGCGCTTGGTAGCTGCCGCCGTACGCGGCATCGATCATGCCGCTGACGCCACCCTGCGTACCTGGTCCCGCGACATAGCCGGCATGGATCGGGACATATCCGAGACGGTCTTCCGCTGCGCGTGCATAACTACGGACCTGCTCATCTACGAGCGCGATATTGGTGAACTTGGCGGGATCGCGCTTGCTGTTCCCGGTGCCATCGAAGGACGCAACGAACAGGCGTTGATCAGGCTTGTCCTCATCCAGCAACACTGGTGCAGCGAAACGCTCGAGTGCGCGTTCGGCCTGCTCGAAGCTCGCGAGGTGGGCAGCTGTCGCTGCATCCGCGCGCACCCCATCGGGATGTCGATTGCCGCCCATGCTCCACCTCCGTGTGGATTTGGATCAGTACGTCCGGCTCCATGCCAACACGAGATCGCTCCGGAAATTGCTGTACTGATTGCCGGGTATACGGGGCGCTTTCAACGAGATGTATGCGTTCATGTAAACGTTGATCGTGCGGTCGTTGATTTCCATGATGACGTCCGGATTCACCATCGGGGTGTACTCGGACATCTCCTCGCGTGAGGTTTCGTGGACGACCAGTTCATCCTTGAAGATCTCACCGATGTCGACTTCAGCCTCCAGCGGCGTGCCGTCGCGGCTCTTCCACTTCACCACGGCAGGCGGCGGAAAATTCCGGATCATGAGGTGGTTCGCGGTTTTGATCTTGAGCGAGTTGGGATGTACGTCCTCGAGGGCGGGACGCGGTCCACTCGTGTGAGGTCGGTCCGCATAGACCACCAGGCACTCCTGCACCGCGTAGGTCGCGATCCCGAAGTTGTGGCGCATGAATCTGAGCGGCCAGTCGGCCTTGATGCGGTCGGGCGCCTCTGTCGATGGCGCTGCATCGGAACCGCGTGTTGTCGCCATAGTCTGACACCCCGTCGCAGTGAGTGCAGTCGCGACGAGCATCGTCGCAACCTGGCGTATGGAACGATCCGGCCGTCCGATTCCCTGGGCCATCGTGTGCATCCTGCCGCCGATATCGATGTCGGCCAGCATGCCTGACGCACGCGCGCCGGGGAATCAGGGGATGTCCGGCTGTGGGGTGAGGAGATGATGGCGTCGCGCGACGCGACGCGACGCACGGCGACGCGCGCTGATGTCTGATTGCTTGCCGATCGTGATCGCGCAACGCGCTGCGCGTGGCGCCCACGCGCGCGTCTGTGTCGTCGCACCGTCCGCAGTGCGCAGGCGTCGATCCGCACAAGGCTGCAGGCGCTATCGGGCGCCTGCAGCCGGATCGTGATGGACCAAGCGCGGTTTGATCAGCTGCCCAGCAGCACCCGGTTCATGCGCTGCACGAACGCGGCCGGATCGGCCAGCGGTGCGCCGGCGGTGATCTCGGCCTGTTCCAGCAGCAGGGTCGCCAGATCGGTGGCCTTCGCGTCGTCGGTCTCGCCGGCGATGCGCGTCAGCAGCGCGTGCTGCGGATTGATCTCCAGCGTTGGCGCATTGTCGGGCACGGCCTGGCCGGCTTCGCGCAGCAGACGGGCGAGGTGCGGGGCCATCTCGTAGTCGGCCAGCGCGAGGCAGGACGGCGAATCGGTCAGGCGCGCGGACACGCGGACCTCGCCGACGCGATCGCCGAGCAGGCCCTTGATGCGCTCGACCAGCGGTGCGGCTTCTTTCGAGGCCGCCTCCTGCTTGGCCTTGTCGGCGGCGTCGAGCGGCAGCTCGCCCTTGGCGACGTTCTTCATCGACTTGCCGGCGTACTCGTGCAGGTTGCCGAGCATCCATTCGTCGATGCGGTCGAACATCAGCAGCACTTCGATGTCCTTCGCGCGGAAGGCTTCGAGCTGCGGGCTGCCGGCGGCGGCCTTGTAGCCGTCGGCGGTGATGTACCAGATCGTGTCCTGGCCGACGGCCATGCGGCCAACGTAGTCGTCCAGCGAGACGGTCTGCGCGGCGCCATCACCCTTGGTCGATGCGAAGCGCAGGATCTTCGCGATGCGTTCGCGGTTGGTCGCGTCTTCGACGATGCCTTCTTTGAGCGTGTTGCCGAAGGCCTTGTGGAACGCGGCGAATGCGTCGGCGTCGTCGCGCGCCAGCTTCTCGATCATGTCGAGCACACGCTTCACGCAGGCGCCCTTGATGCGCTCGAGCTGGCGGTTGTGCTGCAGCAGTTCGCGGCTCACGTTGAGCGGCAGGTCGTCGGCATCGACGACACCGCGCACGAAACGCAGATAGTTCGGCAGCAGTTCTTCGGCCGCGTCCATGACGAACACGCGCTTGATGTAGAGCTTCAGACCCTTGCGCTCGTCGCGCCCGCCCATCATCAGGTCGAACGGCGGCTGCGACGGCAGGTACAGCAGCGTGGTGAAGCTCTGGCTGCCTTCGACGCGGTTGTGCGTCCACGCAGCCGCGTCGTTGAAGTCGTGACCAAGCGCTTTGTAGAAGTTCTGGTACTCCGCGTCGCTGATCTCGGACTTCGGCTTGGTCCACAGCGCGGATGCGTCGTTCGCGGTTTCCCACTCGGGCGCGGCGTCGGCCTTGGGGGCGTCCTCGCCGTCTTCGGGCGACGGCGCGTCCTTGGGCATGCGGATCGGAAACGCGACGTGGTCGGAATACTTGCGCACCAGCGAGCGCAGCTTCCAGCCGTCGAGGAATTCGTCCTCGTCAGCCTTGAGGTGCAGCACGACGGTGGTGCCGCGCTCGGGCAGGGTGACGGTGTCCAGCGAATACTCGCCGCGACCGTCGCTCTCCCACTTCACGCCGGCCTCGGGCGCGGCGTCCGCGTGGCGGGTGAGCACGGTCACGCGGTCGGCGACGACGAAGGCCGAATAGAAGCCCACGCCGAACTGGCCGATCAGGCGCGCGTCGGCTTTCTGCTCGCCGCTCATCGCTTCGAGGAAACGGCGCGTACCGGAGCTGGCGATGGTGCCGATGTTGGCGATGACGTCGTCGCGGTGCATGCCGATGCCGGTGTCGCGGATGGTCACCGTGCGCGCGGCCTTGTCCCAGCTGACGTCGATGTGCAGTTCGCTGTCGCCGGCCAGCAGGTCGGGATTGGCGATCGATTCGAAGCGCAGCTTGTCGCAGGCATCGGAGGCATTGGAGATCAGTTCGCGCAGGAAGATCTCCTTGTGCGAATAGAGCGAGTGCGTGACCAGATGCAGGACCTGGGCGACTTCGGCTTCGAACTTGCGGGTTTCGGCGGGTGCGGTCATTGCGTACGGCGTCCATGTGGCGGTGATGCGAGCCGTCGATATAGGTGTCGATGGCGCGGAATCAAGCCGGCGGCCGATTCCGTATGGCCATTCGGAGGCGCGCCCCCCGGGCCGGCGGTCGAGCTACCGCGAGACCACGTCGAGGCGTGGCAGATGATTCGTGATGAGCGATCCGCATCGGTTGCCAGGCACCTCCGGCTGCGGCGTCTGTCCCGTCGCCCTGCCGGCATCTCCGTACGCGCCGGGTCGGGGCTTTCACCCCTGCCGGTCAGGCGTTCAAGGGCGGAGAGGCATTCCATCCCGATCCATGCCGCCGCCAGAACGAGGGGCGACGTCTGAACCGCACTCAGATTGCTGAATTGCGGTCGCGATTAACTCCAGTTGAATCAGTTGTTTAGCGCGATTTCTTAATAGCACGTCGTCACGCACTCGTGACGTTAACCAAACTTTAACT
Organism: Luteimonas sp. Soil_C_5; assembly: GCF_057656615.1. Classification (NCBI taxonomy): domain Bacteria; kingdom Pseudomonadati; phylum Pseudomonadota; class Gammaproteobacteria; order Lysobacterales; family Lysobacteraceae; genus Luteimonas; species Luteimonas sp. Soil_C_5. The sequence goes on along the minus strand of NZ_JBDGKA010000005.1, from coordinate 76,225 downwards.
GCGCGCAGTCGCTCGACATCGGACGTGGATCGATTCCGCAGTTGCCCTTTCGCGCTGGTCCATCGTCACGAGGTGACACCGTCATGACCGCTTTCACCGCCTCCCGCTGCCGGGTGCATCGCACCCGTCTCAGCCTCGCCGTCCCCGCCGCGCTGTGTGCCATGGCCCTGCCGATGGCGGCGCTGGCGCAGAGCAGCGAGCAGCCCACCAACCTGGATCGCATCACCGTGACCGGGTCCAATATCCCGCGGACCGATACCGAGACCGCCTCACCGGTCCAGGTGATCTCCCGCGACCAGATCGACCGCACCGGCAAGACCACGGTCGGCGAGTACCTGCAGAGCCTGTCGGTCGATGGCGCCGGCTCGGTGCCCAAGAGTTTCGGCAACGGCTTCGCGGGCGGCGGCTCGGCGATCTCGCTGCGCGGCCTTGGCGCCGGCTCCACGCTGGTGCTGCTCAACGGCCGCCGCATGGCGCCGTTCGGCCTGGCCGACGACGGCCAGAAGGTGTTCACCGACCTGAGCACCATTCCGCTGGATGCGGTCGAGCGGATCGAGGTGCTGAAGGACGGCGCCTCCTCGATCTACGGCTCCGACGCGATCGCCGGCGTGGTCAACGTCATCCTGCGCCGCGATTTCACCGGCGCGATCGCAACGGCGTCCTACGGCTGGTCCGGGGACGGCGGTGGCGACCAGCCCAAGGTCTCGCTCACTGCCGGCACCGGCAGCCTCGCCGAGGACGGCTACAACGTGTTCGTCAGCATCGAAGCGGCGAAGACCGATGCGATCCGCGTCCGCGACCGCCGCAACCGCAAATGGATCGGCACGGGCGACCTTCGTCCATACGGCTACGCGATCGGCACCAATCTGCCCGGGCGCATCACCGGTGGCGGCACCGGCGCCGGCGGCGGTCCCAGCGGCGCGATCGAAAACCCGAATACGGGCCTGTTCGAATCGCTGCCGGGCTGCGCGGCGCTGTCCGACGTGACCCCGCAGGATCCGGCGGGCGGCTGCCTGTGGGATGTCGCGCAGTTCCGCGACCTCTCGCCCCAGGAGGAGTACATCAACTTCTTCTCGCGCGCCGCGTTCGCGGTCGGCGACACCTCCGAGCTGTACATGGAGCTGGGCATCGCCAGCAAGCAGACGACGTTCCAGAACACGCCGTCGGGCGTATCCGGTGCCTGGGGCTTCCCCGGCGGGCCGGTCAACGCCAGCGATCCCGGCCCGGGCGCCACCGTGCTCGGCCCCGGCCATCCGGACAATCCGTATCCCGGCACCGCGAACCGCCTGCGCTACACCGCGTTCGACGTCGGCCCGCGCGTGACCTACAACGACAGCCGCTTCGTGCGCCTGCTGCTCGGCTTCAAGGGTACCTACGGCGAGTGGGACTACGACGTGGGCTATCTGCACTCGGGCACCGATCTCACCAACGAACGCACCGGCTTTCTGCAGTACAGCCGGGTCAAGACCGCGCTCGAGGATCCGGACAGCCCGGTCGGCTACTGGCGCATCGGCGACAACGGCGGCCAGAACTCGCAGGCGCTGTACGACTTCATCTCGCCGCGGATCAGCGCTGCCGGCCGTACACGCCTCGACATCTTCGATGCCAAGGTGAACCGGTCGCTGATGGACCTGTCGGGCGGTGCGCTGGGACTCGCGATCGGCGCCGAGTACCGGCGCCAGTCCGTGCTGCTGACCCCGCAGACCTTCACCGACCAGGGCGACATCATCGGCCTCGGCTATTCGGCCTACGGCGGTGTGGAGAAGGTCGCCAGCGCCTACGTCGAACTGCAGGCGCCGGTGCTCGAAAGCCTGGAACTGACCGGCGCCTTGCGCGTGGACAAGTACGACGGCGGCGATACCGCCACCACACCCAAGGTCGGCGTGAAGTGGTCACCCACCGACTGGATCGCGCTGCGCGGCACCTATGCCGAAGGCTTCCGCGCACCGAACCCCGCCGAAGCCGGCACCGGTGGCCTAGCGGCCTTCAGCACGGCGGTCGATCCGGTGCGCTGCGCGGCGCCCGGCAACGAGCCGCAGGATTGCGATGCGGGTCCGATCGCGCTGATCACCTCGCCCAATCCCGACCTGCAGCCCGAGGAGTCGAAGAGCACCACGGTCGGCATCGTGCTGTCGCCGTGGACCGGTGGCTCGCTGGCGTTCGATGCCTTCCGCATCAAGCGCACCGACGAGATCTTCGGCGGCAGCGCCGATGCGGCGATCGCGGCGGGCGGCGACAACGTCGTGCGCGGCACCAACGAGATCCCCGGCACGCCGGGCAGCGGTTCGATCCTCGCGGTGCTGGTGGGCTACGAGAACGCCTCGTCGACGACGGTCGAAGGCTTCGACGTCGACATGGAACAGCGCGTCGATCTGGGCGAAGCCGGCAGCCTGCGGCTGGATCTGCAGTTCACCCACATCAGCACCTTCGAGCGCCAGGACCTCGACGGTTCGACCTACGAGTTCGCCGGCACGCACGGCAACTGCGACGTGACCAACTGCATCGGCACGCCGAAGAACAAGGCGAACTTCGGCGCGACCTGGGAAATGGATGCATTCGCGGTCAGCAGCGTGGTGAACTGGCGCGACAGCATGCGCAACATCACCGAGGCCAGCGAGACCGACTGCGCGAACGGATTCGCCAACGGCGACGATGCCCCGCGCGGCTGCGAACTCGCGTCGTTCTACACCATCGATCTGTCGGCGCGCTGGATGCCGACCGAGCACCTGGAGCTGTTCGGCTCGGTCAACAACGTCACCGACCGCATCGCGCCGCTCGATCCGCTGACCTATGGCGCGATCAACTACAACCCGATGGATTTCAGCGGTGCGATCGGCCGCTACTTCACGGTCGGCGCGAAGTTCAAGTTCGACTGAGCGGCACGCGGTACCCGACACGCCCCGGTCCTGCCGCGGCGTTGTCGTGTCCGGGGCCCGCGCGTGTGCGTGGCGCCTTCGACGTTCAAGAGATGCATCGTCGCCGCGAGCACGCGGCCCGATGTGCCACGCACGCTGCGCTCAGGACGCGATCGCCACGTCGCCGCGCAGCTGGCGCACATCGCGCGAAGGTGGCGCGCCGAAACAGCGCGCGTATTCGCGGCTGAACTGCGAGGGACTTTCATAGCCGACGCGGAAGCCCGCGGTCGCCGCATCCAGGCCTTCACCCAGCATCAGATTGCGCGCGGCCTGCAGCCGCAGCTGGTTGCGGTACTGCAAGGGCGACATCGCGGTGGCTTCGCGGAAATGCTGGTGGAACGTCGACGGGCTCATCCGCGCGGCGTCGGCCAGCGCCTGCACGCTGCACGGCGCGGCGTAGTGGGTCTTGAGCCAGGCGATCGCATGGCCGATGCGCGACAGGCGGCTGTCGGCGCTGGCGATGCGTCGCATCGTGTCGCCCTGGTCACCGCACAGCAGCCGGTACAGGAGTTCTCGTTCAATCAGTGGGGCCAGCGTGTCGATGTCGTCGGGCGTGTCCAGCAGGCGCAGCAGGCGGGTGGTCGCATCCAGCAGTTCCCGGGTGACGCGTCCCAGCACGAGACCCGCGCCGGGCTCCGGACGGGACGCGCCGGTCGCCGGTGCCGGCATCCGCAGCGCCAGTTCGCCCAGCACTTCGGGATCGAACACCAGCTGCACGCTCAGATAGGGCGCCTCGGGGCTGGCGGTGACCACCGTGCCCACGACCGGCAGCTCCACCGCGCACACCAGGCAGGTCGCCGGCTCGTAGACCAGGGTGCGCTCGCCGACCGTGACCTGCTTGCGGCCCTGCGCGACCAGGCACAGCGAGGCTTCGTAGACCGCATGCACGGGTTCGGTGGTGGCGCTGGATCGTATCAGCATGACCCGCGGCAGGCGGCAGGGCCGCAAGCCTTCGCCAGGTGCGTGGCGCGCGATCAGCGCGGCAATTTCCGAGGTGTCGAGCATGCAGGCGTTGTCCCATGGTGCGGCCGGAGCTGCAAGCGCCAAGAGGCCGACCCGGAGGATCGTGCAAGCAATCCGGCGGTCCGTGCTACCCCCGGACCGGGCCCCGATGGGACCGTGACACCAGGCCGGATGTCCGGCCCGCCACCCCAGGAGACACGCATGACTTCGCTCGCAGACAAGGTCATCCTCATCACCGGCGCCAGCAGCGGCATCGGCGCCGCCGCCGCGCGACTGCTGGCCGAAACCGGCGCCAAGGTCGTGCTGGGCGCACGCCGTCGCGACCGCCTCGACGCACTGGTCGCCGACATCGAAGGCAATGGCGGTACCGCCCGGGCGCACACGCTGGACGTCACCCGGCGCGAGGCCGTGCAGCAGTTCGTCGACGCTGCGGTCGCCGAGTTCGGCCGGGTCGACGTGATCGTCAACAACGCGGGCGTCATGCCCTTGTCGGCGCTGTCGGCCGGCAAGGTCGACGAATGGGACCGCATGGTCGACGTCAACATCAAGGGCGTGCTGTACGGCATCGCCGCCGCGCTGCCCGGCATGCGCAGCCGCGGCAGCGGTCACATCATCAACGTCGCCTCGACCGGCGGCCACACGGTGTCGCCGACGGCCGCGGTCTACTGCGCGACCAAGTACGCGGTGCGCGCGATCTCCGAAGGCCTGCGCCAGGAAGAGGACCGCGTGCGGGTGACGATCATCTCGCCCGGCGTGACCGAGTCCGAACTGGCCGACAGCATTTCCGATCCCACCGCGCGCGCAGGCATGGCGGACTATCGACGCGTCACCATCTCCCCCGATGCGGTGGCCCGCGCGATCCGGTTCGCGATCGAGCAGCCCGAGGACGTCGACACCAGCGAGATCCTCATCCGGCCGACGGCGGTGGCGTGGTGAGCGGCGGCGGACGTCGCGATACGGGCGCGCCGGCGCCGGCGTTGTCGGCGCAGCTGGTCGGCGCCCTCGGCATGACCGGTGCCCTGCTGCTGCACACGGGCAGCGCCGCGGCGCATGTCCCCCAGGCGCAGATGCCGGCGCAGGCATCGGACCGCGAGGCTGCCGGGCATCCCTATGTCGGCATGTGGGTCACCGCCGACGGCGTGATCCGTCACCAGTTGCTGGCGAACGGTCGCTACGACGAGGCCCGCGGCACCCGCGAAAGCGCCTACCGCGGCCGCTACGTCGTCGAGGGCAACCGGATCGATTACGTGGACGACACCGGATTCACCGCCGACGGCGTGTTCGTCAATGTCGACGAACTGCATCACGCCGGCATGGTGCTGTTCCGGCGCGCGCCGTGACGTCGTCCAGCGCGGGGCGACATCGGCCGCCAACCGCGAGTCGCCGCAGCGCATCTGCAACGCCGCTGCACACGCGCATTGAGTCCCGCGCCGCTGCGCGCGCCCTTCTTCTCATGCCCTCGAGGTGCCCCATGCATCATGCCCACCGACGCTCCATCCGCCGCCTGTCGTCCCTTCTGCTCGCACTCCTGCTCGCCTGCCCCCTCATCGCCTCCGCACAGACGCGCAGCGCGACCGAAACCCGCAACCACGCCCTGGTGACCGAGGCGTTCGACGCCTGGTCACGCGGCGACGGCCAGGTGTTCGACCTGCTGGCAGCGGACGTGGTGTGGACGATCAAGGGCTCCGGCCCCTCGGCGCAGACGCATCGCGGACGCCTGGCGTTTCTCGACGATGCGGTGGCGCCGTTCGCCGCCGCACTCGCCGCACCGCTGGTGCCGACCGTGCAGCGGATCTGGAGCGACGGTGACGACGTGCTGATCTACTGGGACGGCGCGACGGCGCTGCGCGACGGCACGCCGTACCGCAACAGCTATCTGTGGATCTTCACGATGCGCGATGGCGAGGTCGCCGAAGTCATCGCCTTCCTCGACCTGCCCGCCTACGACGCGGTGCTGCAGCGCGCGACTGCCCGGAACTGAGTCCGCACGGACCGCGCGGCGCTCAGGTGCCGCGCGTGTCGGGATGCGGCGTCGCGCGTGGCGGCGACGTGACGCCGCGTTCCGGCCGCGACGGACCGCGCGCCATCGATTCGAACACGCCATCGCGCCGCACCCAGGCATGGAACAGCGCAGCGGCGAGATGCATCAGCACGGTCGCGAACAGCAGCCGCGCCAGCCACGCATGCGCACTGCGCAACACCGTGTAGACGCCCGGGTCGTGTGGCGCGATCGCCGGCAGCGCGAAGCCGGACCACAGCACCACCGGATTGCCGGCGGCCGAGACCATCGCCCAGCCGATCAGCGGCATCGCGAACAGCAGTGCGTACAGCAGCCAGTGCGAGGCATGCGCGGCCAGCACCTGCCAGCGCGGCAGGTCCGCCGGCAGCGGCGGCGGCCGGTGCCGCAGACGATTGACCAGGCGCACGACCGCCAGCAGCAGGATCGCGATGCCGAGCGGGCGATGCAGGTCGAGCAGCGCGGGGCGCAGGGTCATCGACGCCACCATGGCAACGCCGACGAACAGCATGGCCAGCACCATCGCCGACATGCTCCAGTGCAGCAGCCGGGCGAGTCCGTTGAAATGCCGGGGTGCGGTCATGGCGCGTCCTCCGTGGCCGGTCGTTCGCCGGTGGTCGCTGGCGCGCCGCGGCCGCTGGCGATCTCACGCTCGCGGCGGTCGAACGAACTCGCATACACCGCCGCGCGTGCGGCGAGGATCGGGTCGTCGGACACGGCGACACCGGGCGGCAGCACGGTCGGATCGAAGTTCAGATCACGGCAGGGGCCCGTGGCCTGCGGCTCGGCGCGTTCGATGACGACCGTGCCGATCACCACCTGTTCGCGATCCTCCGGCCAGGGCGTCGAGGGATCGGCGCTGTCGTCACCGGCGCCGGCGACGGTCGCCACCATGTCCCAGCGCAGCGGCCCGGCGGCCAGACGCGTCTGCAACTCCTGCTGGAGGTAGTCGTCAGCGGCGGCCTCGCGCTGGGCCTGCGGCAGCTCGACGAACGGCGCCTGCGGGCGCATCGCCCAGCGCACCATGCGGCTGCCGCCATCGGCGTCCGCGAAGCGGAACGCGTGGATGCCGTTGTACTGCGTGTTGGCGAAGCTGTCCGACCACGGTGCGGACTTGGCCCAGGCAGCGAACTTCGCGCTCTCGGGATGCGCGGCCGCAAAGGCGGCCATGCGCGCCGGATCCGGCTTGCCGGTCGCGGGATCGGGCGCGGATGCGACCGTCTGCGCATGGAAGGCCTCGATCGAGCCGACACCGAAGAACGGAAAACTGTTCATCGCCATGCGCCATTCCTGGCCGTCGTCGCCCTTCAGCACCAGCGCCATGCTGCGCACGCGTGCCTGGGCATCCAGTCCGTAGGGCGAGCCGCCCCCGATCGACATCCGCCCGATGAGCGGCGTACGCTCCGGCGCCAGCACGCGCGCCTTCGACAGCGCGGCCGCGGCGGCACTGCCCTCGAAATGCCCGGCCACGCAGACGCCCTTGGCGTGCGCGCGGCGGAAGCCCGGATACGGCTGCGGCGACGTGGCTTCGATCGCATCGGTCATGCGCGCGGGCGTCAGCCGGTCGGGCGTCAGCCAGCCCGCGGTCCAGGCGAACAGCAAGGCCAGCGCGGCGATGATCGCGGCGATGGCGAGATAGGCCCCCAACGGGCGGACAGCCGGCGTGCGCGGCGGCGGATCGACGGAGGGCATCGTGGCGTCCCGGAGGTGGCTGCGGCCGAGCATACGCCCGCCGTGTCGTGGCGCGCGTCGCGTCCGTCACGCGCGGTGCCGTGCCCCGGACAACGGCTCAGACGTAGGCGATCCACTGCCGCAGCACGGCCTGCAGTGCGTCCGCGCGGGCGGTCAGCGCATCGCCGTCGGCGAGCGTCAGCGCGGCGCGCTCCGGGCCCAGCCAGACCAGCAGGCCATCGGGATCGTCGATCGCCACGCCACCCAGCGGCAGTGCGCGCGCCTTCGCGCCGAGATGCAGGATCAGATCGATGCCGCGCTTCGCGCGCAGATGCACCGTCGCGAAGTAGTCCTGGGTGCGGAAGCTGGGCGCGTTCCACTTCACGCCTTCGGCGATGGCCCGATCGGTGCCCAGGATCAGGACACGCAGGCGCTGGATCGTGTCGCGGTGCGGATGGTCGAGCGTCGCCATGAACGCGTCGACCGCGGCCGATGTGTCGGCCGGCGTGACGTGGCGGGCAGCGGTTTTCGTCATGCAGTGGCTCCCGGTGCGGAGAGTCCACAGCCTATGAGAACGGCCGTGCGCGTCGCTTCAACGCACGGCCGCTGATCCGGTCAGGGCTGGTAGCAGGCGCCCGAGGGATCGATCTCGATCTGGATCAGATCGCCCGCGCCGCCGCCCCAGACGTTGCCGCCGGTGAAGATCAGGCAGCCCTCGCCGCGGAACAGCGCCTGCAGGCGCGTCGCGTCGTTGCCGAAGTAGAACGGAATCCAGCGCTTGCCCGATTCGTAGGTGTGGAAGCGGTCCGGCGCGCGGTCCATCAGTTCCTGCACGTCCTGCATCGACATGCCGATCTCGAGCTGCGCGAACTTGCTGCCCTCGGCCGCCGTGCCGACGATCTCGCCGGTGAAGGAGCCGTCCTGCGACTGGACTTCGCGCGTCTGTCCGTCGTTCGCGGCCGTCGTGCCAGCCGCCCCCAATGCCAGCGCCAGTGCGGCGCCGAGTCCCCAGTTCTTCATTGCAATCCCCTGCATGCGCCGCCGGAATGGCGGCGGCGGGGCGGATGCTAGCAGGCGGCACCGGCCTTCCGAAGTCGCACGCGATCGCGCCCAGGCCACGGGCAGCTGCAGCCGGCAGGCAGCGCGGCGCGCGCAGTCCATGCGTTCGACTCCGAGGCGCATCGCTTACCCGGGTGCCTGCGGGTCCACCAGACTCTGCGCCGCCCCGTTGCTGCGCCCGATCTCGCCGACGGTCGTGACATCCACGCCCTCGATGCACGCGAGGTTGAAGCCGTATTCGTTCGGCGCGCTGCGGCGCTGGTGGTGCGTGTAAATGCCGCAGACGCTGCAGAACCAGTGCTTCGCGATCTTCGTATTCCACTGGTAGAGGCGCAGCACGTCCGCGCCGCGGGTCACGCGCAGGCGGTCGAGGGTCACACCGGCCATTACCGCGCCCTTGCGGCTGCACAGCGAGCAGTTGCAGCGGCGGATGTTCTCGAAGCCGTCGATCAGATCGACTTCGAACGCGACGGCCTTGCAGTGGCAGGTGCCGGTGACGGTGTGCATCGCAGGGTGGTCGTCTTTCTGGGGATCGCTCACTTCTTCAGACCCGCCACGACTTCCGACACGTTGAGGCCCAGCTCCAGCTGCAGGCGCACGTACTCGCGTTCCTTGCGCGACAGGCTGCGGCCCATTTCGATGCGCACGTCTTCCGCCTGCAGGATGCGGATGATCCGCGGCATCGCCGAGCCGATGGCATCCGGGCCGTAGCCGGCTTCGCGCAGCGCCGCGATGAGAAGGGCTTCAAGGTCCATGACACATCCAGATCGGGTTGGGGCGCGGTAGTGTGCGCCACCGGGTCCTCGCGCAGACATCGGCGCGTGTGACGCGCCTGCATCAGGTCGGCGCCAGCGCTGCCCGAAGCTTGAGTACCGTGCCCCAGTTGCGCGTCGTGAACGCGCGGCCGGCCTTGCCCAGCAGTGCGGGCGCGACCCGGCTTTCGAGCAGGCCGGCCGGACAGCTCAGGTAGCCGGCGTCGGCCGTGACGAAGAGCCGTTCCGGCGGGAGCGCCAACGGCTGCAGATCCTCCAGCAAGCGCAACGTCGCGGGATCCTGCGCGAACACCACGAGGCACCGCGCGTGGTCCGATTCGGCCGGCACCATCGGCGCCTGGCTGACGATGCGATCCAGCGCCGCCGCCGAGAGGACGATGACCGGGGTCGAGACACCCAGCTGCACGGACAGTCCGTCGGAGACGGTCTGCGCGAATGTCGCCGTCGCGCGCACCGGCGCGGTGACCACCGCATTGCCGCTGTTGAGCAGGGTGCGGATCTGCGTGCAGCCCAGGTCTTCGAGCAGCTGCTTGAACGCTGCCATGGGCACGCGATTGCCCTTGCCGACATTGACGCCACGCAGGAGGACGACGAAACGGGGCATGGCATCGAGCCTGCGGCTTGCGAATGACGACGCGCCAGCGTGCACCGGATGCGCGACTGCGTCGAGACCCGCAGGCGACCGTGCCGATGCCCCCCAACGCGCCGGCCGGGCCCGCGGAAGAAGCTGCGGCGTCCTACTCGCCTTCGGTGGATGACGTCGTCTGTAACGCATCCCACCGCAACAGCGCATCGAGCGCGGGACACAGCGCCTGGCACCAGTCGGTGAGGCGGTACTCCACCTTCGGCGGCACCTCCGGATATACCTGCCGCCGCACGATGCCGTCGCGTTCCAGCTGTCGCAGCTGCTGGGCCAGCATCTTCTGCGAGATGCCGGGCATCCGCCGTTCGAGATCGGAGTAGCGCTGCACCTGGCCACCGAACAGGTGAAACAGGATCAGCAGCTTCCAGCGGCCGCCAAGACGCTTGAAGACCGCTTCGACATCGGCCGCGGCGGTCTCGGGTGTGTAGGACTGCGTCATGGGGAAGCGACTTCCTGTTCCATTCCGTGTGTGCGACGGCAAATCGCTTCGCCGACTGTCTAGCTTGTGCGCAAGCGCAGCGCATGAGGCGCGAGGCGCGTGATGGAAGCTGGTGGGGCCCGCGAGTGATCTTGCTCAGCTTGGCGACTACTGCTTCGGCAGCGCGAACTCCCACACGCCGTTCGATATTTCGTCAGCGGAAAACTGCTTGTTCTGACCGCCAAATTTCGCCTCCCACACCGACAATGCGAGTTCGCAGCCGTGGTCGTCGGTGACGATTGCTCGCGCATCAATCACCCGCACCCAGTTCTTCACCCACACGTTCTCGCGTTCGAAATAGCGGACCAGTTGTGGATCGTCCGCGAGGCGCCAGTTCGTGACACCCGACTCCAGGCTGTGCTGCGTCTAGCTGACATCGCGCCGGACCAACGCGAGCGCTTCATGCGGAATGCCGTCCCAGGATTCAGCTTCACTCATGGGGACGTGCTCCGGCCAGACCGGTCCTTCGTCAGGCGCCTCCCAGGTCGTCAACCAGATCGTGCCGGCGCCGTCCTGCGCACATTTTGCGTATGCGAAGAACATCCCCTGGTTGATCATTGCGTTTGCGAACGCTTTCGCATCGCTCAGTGTGCCGATTCGGCCGGAGTGCCCGAAGTCCGCGTCGCTCCATACCCAGGCCAGCGGTCGCCCTTCGATATCACAGGCTCGGAACTCACAGGTCTGCAGCGCAGCGCACGCAGCTTCCAATCCCGACAAGAAGGACTCCCGGAAGTGATCGAAAAGTTCTGCGAACTTGTCGTCACCGCTTCTGTCATCGATGGTCATCTTCGGCGCCGCCCGCAGGGCTGAGTGAGTTTGCAAATGCTCCGGGCGGGCCGCCGTCCGCTTCCGGTGTCCGCATACTTACGGTGCGTCCTGCTCGAAACGCGTTGCACACACTGGGCCTGCGGCGAGCGCGTGCGCGCGAGGCGCGCGAACACGCGCCAGCGCCGAACACGTCCGGAAGCCTGGCGCCTGCTGCTGCTTCATTCCACGGAGCGCCAGGGGGCGGCAATTGCCGCACGCCGCTGGCGCTTGAGGCAAGTGCGCCTCGGGTCGACGGCGCTTCGAGCAGGATCGCAGGGATGCAACGCATGAAGCGTCCTTCTCGGTATAGATCCGCGGAGCGAAAGTTCAGCACGGCTGGACCGACGCGTCCAGCGCCCGACACAGTGCCTAGACCCGCTATCGTCCGCACCGCCTGCCAGACGCGCATCGGTGCAAAAATCCGGTCAACGCGTACGGGGCTTCGGGCCGGTAGCGGATGCAGGCGTCGCTGACACGGCGTGGCAGACCGTCCGTCGGATCGCCACCGGACTGCGGCAGCGACGGAACCAGCAGGTCTAGACTCGACATCGCGGCCTGCGGCACGCAGTGAAGAGAGGTACGCATATGCGCGTCTGGTATCTCACGGCAGTTCTGTTGATTCTCGGCCTGGCGCCGATGTCGGCGATGGCCTCGGACGACACGCCGCCGCCGCCATCGCAGGTCATGGCGATTCCGCCGGAGCTGCAGGATGCCCTGCGGCATGCGGTGTCCGATCGCAGCACGTCGCCACAGGCGCGGCTCGATCTGTTGATGACCTTCCTGTTCGATCCAGAAAGCGGCCTCGGGATGGCGTACGACCACACGGCGACGCTGACCGTCGAGCAGGCCTATCGCACGCGCAAGGCGAACTGCCTGACCTTCACGATGCTCACGCTGGCGCTCGCCCGCGAAGTCGGGCTCGAAGCGCAGGCCCACCACATCGACGAGGTGTTGTCGTGGCGGCAGGAGAACCTGCATCTCGTGCGCTCCAACCACGTCAACACGGGCGTGCGTGTGCAGCAGCGGCGCTACACGATCGATGTCGCGTCGAACGACATCCTGACGCGCACATCGCCCGATCCGATCAGCGACGACGTGTTGCTGGCCATGTACTACAGCAACCGCGCCATGGACTTCGCCATCGCCGGCAACTACCTCGACGCCGCACCGTACATGGCGATCTCGCTTGAACTGGATCCGGGATCACCGGGTGGGTTGAACAACGCGGGCGTCGTGGCCCTGCACAGCGGTGACATGCCGGGCGCGGAGCGCCATTACCGCGCCGCGCTCGCCCTTGAGTCCGATCACCTCGGCGCGCTGGCCAACCTGGCGCAGCTGTACGAACGCCAGGGTCACGCAGACCGTGCACAGCAGCTGCGCGCGCGCAGCGCGCGTGTGCTCGCGCGCGATCCGTTCCATCACTTCATGGCCGGTCATCAGGCCGAAGGGGCGGGCGACTATCGGACTGCCGTCGACCACTACCGTCGCGCGGTGCGACTCCTTCCGGCCGAACATCGCTTCCACTTCGCGCTCGCCCGCGTCCTGTTGCAACAGGGCGATACGCGCCAGGCGATCCGGGCGCTGACACAGGCGCGCAAGCGCGCAGACGCAGGCAGCGGCGCGTTCTACCAGGCGAAGCTCGATCTGCTGCTATCCGTAGCACGCCGATAGCATCGGCGCGGCAGATCGAGTGCACTGCGTGATTCCGGCCGCGTCGACGGACGGCGTTGCTCGGCGCGCAGCAACGGCCGCGTTGCGAACACATGTGTGGATCTTCTGCCGCTGCGTCACTCCGCCCTGCTTCGATGAGGATGCAACCTTCGCAGTCGCTGAGGCCTGATCATCTTTCCGCATCCCGGCATGAAACGAAACTGGTTTCTGTCCAGACATCGGTATTGCTAGATCGCCGCGGAGATCGGTACGTCTATATCCACTTCAAAATTTGCGCCGAGGAAGATCGATGCCATAGGCCCGCTCTCCGCCTGCCGGCACCACCAGCAGACTGACAAGCGTGCCGGGAAAGCCGAATATGAAAGCCACGGTCCGCCAGCCATAGCTTTGGCTGCCTTGCGCCCGCATTCCGGCGTAACTGATGTTCGCAAGAATCCAGATCGCGGAAACACCGGTTCCAACTGAAATCGGGGCAGTGTGCCCCGATGTACTCGCTGCGGCGGTCGGAGGGAGCGTCGCAATTGATCCAAGAACAAAACGCTTCAAACCTGCCATACCAACCTCAAGATCCACACCAAAGGTTCGCCCTGCGAAATGCGGATTAGCACCGCCATTTCTTGCCACTAGACGCTTTCAAGGCGACTCCGGTCAGGGCCGAGCCTCCGGCGGCATGTAACGTTGTCTCAGCATCGTTTCATAGGCATCACGCGTCCGGTCGCCCATCTCTTGGGCTGCCTCTGCGTCCCTGCAAACGCGAACCGGCCGGTTGGTGCCTACAGGCTTCTCTCGTGTGCAGACCTGCTTCCGCTCCTCCGGTTCCGCTTTTTGCTCAACATCGCTAGCGAACGCGAATTGCGTGCCAATCAACGCGGCTGCGCACAACACAATCTTCTTCATGATTCCCTCCAACAAAAGATTTTATGACTTCAGTATCGCTGGTGATCAACGTGGAAGTCCGGCAACGACTCCACATAGATTCAAGCAACTTGTCCGTCTCACACTAGAGGCGGCAAGTCGCAGCGCTGGCGCATCGATCAACCGGTCCTCATCTCAAAACAACAGCGAACGACGATAGGCACGCGCGATCTGCCTGGGTATATCTAACACTCTGCGCAAACCACGTCCAATCGCACCCAGCCGAACATTGCAATGCTTTTGATTTCCTGCCGGGCGATTCGCGATGGCGGAAATGCGCCGCCGGTACAACTGGGCTGCAGCTGTCGGTCGCTCACGCGTGATGCCCCGACCGCGGAATTTCTAGACGATTAGTGCGGGTCGCACTGCGATCCGACACTTCGCTGAATGGAGGAAGCCCAGAATACTGCCCGATGGCCACTGCCTCTTAAAAGCGCAAGTGTTTCGCCTAAGGATCTGGTCGGGCAATGCGCTGCGTCGTTCACCTGCTATCACTACGCACTCGCGACACCACATCATCGTGCCGCGCGTCGATCCTGTAGTGACTGTCGTTGTGCAGCAGCTCGCCGTCGTGGATGAGGTAGTGACCGCGATTGAGGCTGGTCATCCCGGGCTGCGGGACACCCCGGCCCTCGGTCTGGGCCTCGTACGGCATACGCGTGAATGTCGCGAAGAACCGTTTGCCGATTTGTGCGTCGAGTCCGCCGGATACCACGCAGCCCTGACGCGCATTGCAGAACGGACCCGCGGTGTAAAACCCCGCAGCAAACCGCGTGCGGAACGTCTGACCCGTCACGCAATCGCCCGCGTGGCAATGCATGGCCGTCCAGACCATCGTGCCGTCCATGCCGTCGGCGCCGCTTTCGAAGCGGAACGCGTCGAGCCGAGCATCGGCAACCACATCGGCGTGACGCATGTGGCCGACGATTTCGGCGGCGTCGACGATGCGGTAGGGATACGGTTCGGGTGCCACGGTCTGCGCAGGCTCGACCGCGTGCATGCAGCCGGCCAGTACCAACGACAGCATGACCAGCATGGCGGCTTGACGCGCGAGGCGCTGCCGACGCGGCGCGGCGAACTCAGTCACGGTCGCCGGCCATGTACTGCCCGTTTACCAGAATCTGCGCCTTGACGCGCAGCCGCGCGACGATCCGCACCTCGATCAGATCACTGGACGGATCGCCATGCACCAATCGTGCAGACAGCCAGGGCGTCCAGGCAGGTGCGAACAGACCCGCATTGCGGTCGCGGCAATCGCCGTCGATGTACAGGCGCGTGCCCCCGGTCCACGAGTTGACCACGCGGACGTCATGTCCGTTCACGCGGGTGCGCCATTCCTTCTGCGGCATTGCATGCTCCGTCTGCAGATGTCGCCGGACACTGTTGCGCATGTGGCGTACACGATTCAAGAAGACGGCCGCGAGCGTCTTCACGAGTGCGTTCGCGCGGCTAAGCGCTCATATCGAGTGCGCAACTGCTTGATCAGCCCGGGCGAAGATCTAGGCGAGAAGCGGATCTGTCTCCCTCAGCCTCTCAATCAAGCTCGCCCGACGCTATCGTCTGCCTGTCGACCAGACTTTCCACCAAGGCTTCTTGCTGTCCCGTCGAGTTGATTCGGGCGTGGTATCAGGTCGGGGCATGGGCGACGCTAACAGCGAAGCGCGACCCGGCGTCAGCATGTGGTGGATGCCGGCCGCTTTCAGCTTGCCGTGCAGGATCTGCCTGCCCTCGGCGCGTGCCTCGACGACATAGGCCAGCTCGTCCGGCGTCAGAATCTGGACCGCTGCGAAGATGATCTCTCCGCCGGGAAACTCGACAGTCTTCGAGATCTGCGGATGCTCAACGCCGATCATGATGCCGACCTCGCCAGCTTCGTTCTGATACGCGTGCAGACCGCAGTCGTCCGCGTACAACCCTATTGTGATGACCCCATGCATCCTCACGAATTCGGCCATCCGACCGGAGCACGCCGCCTGCTGCGCGGTGGCGTAGACAAGCTGGAACAGATCGGTCTGTGAGACTTCGCCGCCGATCAGGTCTTGTGTCTCCGCATAGATCTCGATGCCGAAGCCGGTATTCGGTTCGTCGATGTCATCGAACGGATCCGAGAGTCCATTGGAGGCGACGATCGTGTTCGAACCCCGGCGAATGACGCTGAACGCCTGTCGCAGCGCAGGCCACATCGGTCCTCCCATGAAGGCGGGGTTGATTGCATGCGCGATGACATCGGGCTCCACGTGGCCTACAGACGCGTAGAACGCGTCTCGGGCGGCGCAGGTTGCGTCGAACATCTCTTCCGTCATTCCAGGGGACCTCTCGTGTCTACAGAATCAGTCGGGGCGGTCAGGTGAGCCGGGTACGCACCCCCGGTAGCAGGATCGATTCGACGCAACGGTCAACTGTGGTTACCTCGAAGGATCGTAGGCCTGCCTGCTCGCATCCCAGTGCAGCGCATGGTCCTCGACAGCGACATTCCAGTCACAGCCGCGCAGCGCGGCGCGAATTTCCGACAGACACGCGCACCAGTGCTGCAGCCCGATCCAGAGTGCGTCTTCCTCGTTGTCGGGGAGCTTCGTCGATCCGGAGAACACCGTGGCTTTCCTGAAAAGCCCTGCAGACTCGGCGTTCAAAGTGAAATGGAAGGACTCCCAGTTGAGTCCTTGGCCGGTGGCGAGGAGGCGCTCGATCTTGTCGTCGACGGAATACCGGCTGACGATCGCGGAGACAGCGGCTTGCTCTGTCGCATCGACGGCTGATCTGCGTTTCGCGGTGGAGTAGATGGAGATCGACAAGGTGCCTCCCGGGCAACCGGTATTCGAATCGACAGCGCTACGACCTGACATGCGAAACGCAGCGACGCCAACACACGCAGCTGTAGTCCGCGAGACGACCTGGATCAGATGTCTCTCGCGGCGTCGTCCCGTTGCGTGATTCGCCAACGCATGAGCGCGCAGACGGCACGATACCCCTATGTGTGGAGCGCCTGCGTCACTCCGATCGCAAGACCGGCAGAGAGCAGCCAGATCGCGCCGCGCTTGAGCAGCGCCGCATTGAGGGTGCCTGCAGTGGCCATCTGATTGGGGCCGAAGCCCACAACGAACGCGTGCGCCGGCAGCGCCACGGCCAAGAGGAAGGCGACGATCATCAGCATGGTGTCGTCCGCCAGCCGCAGCCAGAACGCCGACATCGCGGTGCCTGCGACGATACCCGCCAGGGCGGCCGTGATGGGGGTGGGCGTCAGTTTCAAGGTATCCGGACCACTCGCTTCAGAACCGCAAGTCTAAGGGAACGCATCTTCTGCATCCGCAATCGCGTGCGATTCGGGTCTCGACGTCTGGCGCCTGCGTCCATCTTCCGTCGCGACGATGAGAAGTAGTGAATCCGGCACTGCTGTCCCGGCACGCGAATCTCATCTACGGGTCGAGTGCTGTAGCGGCCGCGTCAGAAAAGCAGTGTGCCGATGACGAAGACGGCTGGAATGGAGAGCAAGCCGTAAGCCACCAGGGTTGCGCGATAGGCCGACGTGTTCGGAACAAGTCGCTTACGCCAGGTCCGCATCGCCAACGCGACCACCACCAGCGCCGGGAGAAAGAGCAGTGCCGACAGGTATCCGGCGTTCCCCTCGAAGGTCGATGCGCCCGCGCTGTAGGGGACGAAAAACGCGATCGCACCTGCCACTGTCACCGCGGCCAGCACTGCACAACATCGATGTATGACGCCTGCTTTCATAGGAACTCGTAGATGACGTAGAGCCGAGCCTTTTGCAGTTGACGCACAGAGCGCCGCTTCCACAGGAACTAAGTGAACCTGACCCCGTTATTCGCAAGAAGCACAGGGCCGCGGCCACCGGAAGCACGCTACGAATGGATATGCGGGTAATCTCTTTCGAGCGCTGATGTCGTTCCATGATGTCTGCCTCGTGAAGCCTGTTTGAGAATTCTGCCCGGATCGAACGAAGCGCTCAATGCACAGAAACCGCCGTCCGGTTGCATGACAGGACAGTGGAACCGTCATCCTCGCGCCGCTTCGATTCCTGGCCCGCACGAGAAGCGGCCCAGGTCAGACTGACCCCGTTACCTGCGCGTAATCGTCTCCCGCAGACGACCGATCGGAATGCCGAACAGTCTGACCACGCCCATGTTGTCGATCGTGCGCCCGTCCGCAGACAGCACCAGTTCCTGGTGCATGAACACCGGTCCTTTGACCCTATAGCGCAGCGACAAGCGGGGTCCCGAGACCGTCGCCTTGACCGGCCCTGCAGCGTCGCTGAGCGTTGCCGCGTAGTGGTCTTCCGCGGTGCGCGTCATGACCCAGAATCGTGACTGCGGCGCTTCGCCAGCGAAGGTGATGGTCTGATCCAGACGAAACGATCCGTCGCTCTGTTCGGCGCCGTCGCTGGTGACATGAAATGCGCGCGGCTTGCGGAAGACGAATTTCAGCGTGCCGCGACCTTCGCTTTCACCACCGAATCCAGCGCTTGGCGTGAACTCGACGGGCGCCTGCGCTGCTGCCATCGGACACGCCAGGGTCGCCGCAGTGAACAGCGCAAGGCACAGCCATTTCAGTGTTCTCGTCACACCTGAAGCCTGCTCGGAACGGACACGCATTGTGGAGTCAAAGCGAACACTGCTTGCGTCTGACGTGACCCGCACAGGCAGATGCGGCTGGCGGCATCCATATCGAAGCCGGGTACAACTGATCAGTCGCCGCACTGACCGAGGCTTCTGGCGAAGAGATCCGTTATCGGATCGCCTGCATCACCCCGATTGCTAGGGCCGCCGCGAGCAACCAGACCACGCCGCGCGTGATGAAGGCTTTGTCGACAGCGCCTCCGCCAACCGTCTGATTGGGCCCGAAGCCCACAACGAACGCGTGCGCCGGCAGGGCAACGGCCAGCAGGAAGGCGACGATCATCAGCATGGTGTCGTCCGCCAGTCGCAGCCAGAACGCCGACATCGCTGTGCCTGCGACGATGCCTGCAAGGGCCGCCGTGATGGGTGTGGGCGTCAGTTTCAAGGTATCCGGACCACTCGCTTCAGAACCGCAAGTCTAAGGGAACGCGTCTTCTGCAATCGCAACGAGCTGCAATTCGGGTGTCGACGACTGGCGCCTGCGTCCATCTTCCGTCGCGACGACGAGAAGAAGTGAATCCGGCTCCGTTCTCCGGCACGTCAATCTCGTCTACGGATCGAGCGCGTTCGGACGACTGCTGCAGTGGCAGCGTCAGAAGAGCAGTGTGCCGATGGCGAAGGCGGCCGGAATCGACAGCACACCGTAAGTCACCAGCGTTGCGCGATAGGCCGACGTGTTCGGGACAAGTCGCTTCCCCCAGGCCCGCATCGACAGCGCCACTACCACCAGCGCCGGGAGAAACAGCAGTGCCGACAGGTAGCCGGAGCTCCCTTCGAACGTCGATGCGCCCGCGATGTAGGGAACGAAGAACGCGATCGCACCTGCCACTGTCACCGCGGCCAGCACTGCACAACATCGATGTATGACGCCTGCTTTCATAGGAAACTTGTAGATAACGTAGGGCCGAGCCTTTTGCAGTTGACGCACAGAGCGCCGCTTCCACAGGAACTAAGTGAACCTGACCCCGTTATTCCCGGCAGGCGGTTGCAAGCCGCGCAGCCCACGCCACCGCTGCCTCGCGTGACGGAAGCTCGAGCACCGCGAAGCCACCATCGAGTTCGGGACCGGATGGATAGCCGCCTTCAGCAACGGTGCCATCGCCCGACACGCGCACCACCGGCGCGCCCGCATCGATGCCGCCGCCGAACACGTAGACGCCGGCCGCCTTCGCCGCTTCGATGACGGCATGCGAATCGCGGCTGGCGCGTTCCAGCGCGTCGTTGCGCACCACCATCGCGGCGGCAGGGAAGGAGATCAGGTATTTGGTCATCGGGATCCACCTATCGGAAGACCGGCGTAGCTGCGGGAGATGAGCCTGGCGCCGTCACCTGCCCGGATCGCAAGCATTCGGACACCTGTTTCAGGCGCTACGTCAGAACAGCAGCGTGCCGATGAAGAACACGGCCGGAATCGCCAGCAGACCGTAAGCAATCCGGGTGGCGCGATAGGTCGACGTGTTCGGGACAAGTCGCTTACCCCAAGCCCGCATTGCCAACGCGACCACCACCAGCGCAGGAAGAAAGAGCAGTGCCGACAGGTACCCGGCGCTCCCTTCGAACGTCGATGCGCCCGCGAAATAGGGGACAAGGAACGCAATCGCACCTGCCATTGTCACCGCGGCCAGCACTGCAAAACATCGATGTATGGCGCCTGCTTTCATTGGTTCTTGTACATGACCGAGCACCGCGCCTTGCACAATTGATGCAGAGCGCGACGCTTCCATAACAATTAAGTGAACCTGACCCCGTTATTTGTTGCGTCGGCTTGAACGAATAGTTAGAGGGGGGGCTCTGAGATGAAGTCAACGAAGGCGTCTCCGAGCTCGGTGGTCCGTTTCCCGGCTAGCCCCTGCCCGGTCATCATCACTTGAAGCCCAACATCATCCAGAAGGCCTCGCGCGACGAGATCATTCCATACCTGTCCGTAAGCCTGTCGCTTGCCCTTGAGGTTCGGCATCCCTTGCTCAATGACGGACGACAACGCGCCCATCATTACGTTAGATGTTTTTGGAGGCGTCTGGAAGAACTTGAGTAGCTGTACGTGAAGCGTTGAGAAGGCGTCGATGTACTCAAGAAATATCTGCTGTAGAGATTCTTCGGGGGCCTTGCCAGAAGCAATGTTGAACAAGGCATTGCGAAGAGCCTCTCGCTTCTCTTGACGGTGTGTGCGGATAGCCATCTGCGAAGCATGCAACACTGCTGAAACAAACTCTTCATTCTCGCTGAGCTGCCCGATGTCAACACCGCGGCTTTCCAGTTCGATCAGCTTCTCACCAACGTATCCCATCCATTCAACGCGACGCTTCTCGATAGGCGGCTGCACGATGTGTTGGAAAAGCTCAGCACCGGGACCCCCAATCATTGGAATCGCCGATATTCCAGCTTTAGCCAAGGCGTAGGCGGTGTCGCCTCTGCTGGATTTCGGTGGCTGCAGTTTGTCAGAAGCCATGATGTTTCCTGAGCGCTCTAAAACCAGAGTTCAGCCGCGTTGTAGCGGGCTGAGGATCAAGTGGCAAGCTCTAACTGCCGCTTGGGCCACACAGCGATGCAACGCCGGCGGCAACGACTCGTTAGGCCCTAATGGTCTCCTACTGAAGGCAGGCTTCCTGAGTCCAACTCACCACCTCCACCCCGCCACAACTTTAGGTCGAGATGGACGCGTGCAACTTTTAGCTCGAGCGCCCATCTGGAGGCCACTTCTTGATACGCATTGCTAGTTTCGTGGTCTAGTCCGATGACGGACTGCCATCGGGGTAGCTTCCCCCCAGAGCGCTCGCGAAGTCTTTTGGCAGTATGGCTATCGAGTGGAACCTCCAACCAGCATTCAATCTTTTCAAGGCCGTGCGCGGCACACATGTAGCGGTTATACAAGCAGTTCCTGAGGTAGATGTTTAGGAACTTTCTCGAGCTACCCCAGTGTCTCCCGCCTTCGGGTAGAGATTTCATGAGTTCGTCCGTGACCCCGTCGAGAGCTCGCGCGAAAGATGCTCGGCTCTTCCGTACGATCCGCTGAAGATCAATGCTTCGCAAACTTCCAGCTGCGCACGCGGCCGTGCCAGGCGGTCCCATCCGTCTGACGGTGGACGCACCTACCGAAGTACTGCTTAGGTTGAAGCGCAGGTGTTCTAAGAACTCGTCATCCATGGCGGGGGCTAACGCTTGAATTAGGCCGTGCCGCGAAGCGGCGTCGGCTTGAATGAATTGTTAGGGCGAGACCCGGACACTTGCGAACGCATCAGCCCATACCGTTTGGAGATGAGGTGGGGTAACAATGAGCCATGTGCAGGCGACTGTGGTGAATGCCTCAATGAGTTGGACTGGCTCGGCGAACGTGGCTGTTGGACGCGTAACACGGAGCACTTCGTGCATTGGCTCTAACTCGCCGAAGTTGAGATCCGGCTCCAGCGTGTGCCCGAACTTGTTTCTCACGCCGTTGAGTTTGACGATGCCGGGTTTGACAAAAGCTATGGCGTGGCCTTCGCTCGGCAACAGTTGAACCTTCTGGAAGAAGCCTAGCTTTGCATCTTTCAGACTAGAAGTCTTGAAGTGCGTTGCAAGAAATCTATCGAGATAGTTCTCAACAATAAGATGGCACTTCAAGACACGACCGATTAGGTCATGGTCGTGAGCTAGGAGCGACTTGAAGCGCTCGTTCTCGCGCTCAAAGTTCTCCTCGATCTCCGGCACGTGAGGCCGAATCTTTTGGACGACTTCGTCGATGCCTTCAATATCGCGCATAGCCCATTTCGCGCTCTAACGGCTGAGTTAAGCCGCGCCGCGGAGCGGCGTCGGCTTGAATGAATTACTAGACGTTTTACGAGTGCGCACCCCAATTTCTCGTAACAAACCAATCCGGCTGCCAAGTGACAAACTCGGAAGGGTCGAATTGATCATCTAGAACTTCAATTGAGATGACCTGGTCTGGCAATAGACTTAGAACGTGATTTTTCTGGTCGCTCTCATAGTCCCAGGAGTGAAAACGATCATCCTTGTTGTGGGCGCGTCGGCTCGGCCCAAAGTCCATCGGAGCGCAGACCCGAGACAAGGGGGCTGCATCTTCCTTGGAGTGAAAAGTGATACGGACTTTGTTGAGCGAGTGAATGGCACCGACGAATTGCTTTTCCATGCAGTTCTCCTTGGTGGTGGTAAACACGTCTAACGTCTGAATTAAGCCGTGCCTCGAAGCGGCATAGGCTTGAATGAGTTGTTAGGCCTCAGCATGTCGAAGTGCACGCACAATTTGAGGCCCAAAGAATCTTTGGTAGTAGATCACCAAATGCCCATGCGAATGTGCCAAAAATAGCGGATATGTTTGCGAAGTGAGTGTAGGCCTGGTCGCGAGTTAGGCCCCAGCGCCACGCTTCCTCAAAACGATCTTTATTTACATGGATATATCCATGGATAAAAACGGACAGGCCAACTAACGTGCCGCCGATACGAGGAAGCCAGCAGATTTCAGGCCAAACCGCACCCAGAAAAATTGAGAGCGAAAATGCCGAAAGCACTGTGGCAGTTGAAAGAACGGCTGGATACGTCCGGTAGCTCAACATGAAGCCTAACGCCCGAATTAAGCCGACTCGCGAAGCGGGTGCGGCTTGAATGAATTGTTAGCGTGCACCAAGCAGGTCAACGCGGGCGCGGACCACGAGGTCTTGGAGGTGGTGCAGGGCGGGGTGTAGGCGCTTCCCTCTCGCAGCAGCACTGATGCCCACAACTGGGGCAAGTGCAAAGCCAGAGGCAGGATGGCATACCGCGAGGCGGCCTTCTCTCCTCGCAATCTTCAGGCCCCAACTGTGTGCTGCATTCCGGGCAGAAACGATCATCACCGTCTACGCCTTCACACTCTGACTTCCGATCTTCCTGATTCACTATGAGCTCTCCTTGCGCGCCTAACTAGTATTAGACCCCGGATGCGGGGTGTTGCACCCGATTATGGCGCGTCGGCGTGTCTCCTGCCACGCAGCAAAATTTCATAGAGGATCAGTCGCTTGCGCCGCTCCTGCCTGTAGCCCTACGAAATCCAATGCCGCGTTATGCGGCATCCCGATATCCAGCGCGTTATCAAGCGTTTTCGTCGCATAACGCAGAGATCGATTTACGCGCACAGAAGAAAGGCGGCCCAGGGGCCGCCTTTCTGGATGCTTCATCTCAGTGCACGCAGGCACGCATCGCCCCTCACTTCAACCCACGATGCTCCAACAACGGCTCCACGCTCGGCTCCTTGCCGCGGAACTCGCGGTACGCCACCGCCAGATCCTGCGAATGACCGATCGACAGAATCTTGTCGCGAAAGATCTGACCGTTCTCGCGGGTCAGACCGCCGTTTTCGCGGAACCACTGGAAGGCGTCGTGGTCGAGGACTTCGGCACCGAAGTAGGCGTAGTAACCGGCCGCGTAGCCGCCACCCCAAATGTGGCTGAAGTAACTCGTGCGGTAGCGCGGGGGCACGGCGGCGAGGTCGACCTTGTACTGGGTCAGTGCCTGCTTCTCGAAGGCGTCGACATCCTGCTGGGCATCGCCCGCGGGCAGGGTGTGCCAGGCGAGGTCGAGCAGGGCGGCCGAGAGGTATTCGGTGGTCGCGTAGCCCTGGTTGAAAGTGCGCGCGGTGACGATCTTGTCGACCAACTCCTGCGGCATGGCTTCGCCGGTCTGGTAGTGCTTGGCGTAGTTGGCGAAGACCTTGGGGTCGAGCGCCCAGTGCTCGTTGAACTGCGAGGGGAACTCGACGAAGTCGCGCGGGGTGTTGGTGCCGGCGACGGACGGATACGTCGTGTTTGAGAAGAAGCCGTGCAGGGCGTGGCCGAACTCGTGGAACAGGGTGGTCACGTCATCGAAGCTCAGCAGTGCGGGCTGGCCGGCGGCGGGCTTGGTGAAGTTCTCGACGTTGTAGACGACGGGAATCGTGCCGGTCAGGCCGTTCTGCTCGACGAAGTTGCCCATCCATGCGCCACCCTGCTTGCTGTCGCGCTTGAAGGGGTCGAGATAGAACAGGGCGAGCTGCTTGCCGTCGGCATCGAAGATGTCGAACACGCGCACGTCGGGATGGTAGACGGGGATGTCTTTCCGCTCCTTGGCGGTGATGCCGTAGAGCTGGTTGGCGGCGAAAAACACACCGTCGTTGAGCACGCGGTCGAGCTCGAAGTAGGGCTTGATCTGCGATTCGTCGAGATCGAACTCGGCCTTGCGGACCTGCTCGGCGTAGAAATCCCAATCGGCGGCGCCGGCGGTGAAGCCGCCGTTCTGCGCATCGACCACGCCCTGGATCTTGGCGAGCTCGGCGCGCGCGCGCGCGGTGGCGGCGGGCACGGTGTCGGTGAGCAGCTTGAGCGCGGCTTCCGGCGTGCCGGCCATCTGGTCGGCGATGCTGTAGGCGGCGTAGTTCGGGAAGCCGAGCAGCTGGGCCTGGCGCGCGCGCAGTTCGGCGAGGCGCTGGATGGTGGCGCGGGTGTCGTTGCCGTCGCCGTGTTCGGTGCGGCCGGTAGACGCGGCGAGCACGCGCTCGCGCAAGGCGCGGTTCTTCAGCGAGGCGAGCACCGGCTGCTGCGTGGTGTTCTGCAGGCTCAACAGCCACTGGCCTTCTTTGCCCGCGGCCTTGGCGGCATCGGCGGCGGCGGCGATCGCGCCTTCATCCAGACCGTCGAGTTCGGCGACATCGGTGACGAACACGCCGCCGGCGTTGTTGGCGGCCAGCAGCTTGTTGCCGAACGCGGTGGACAGCGTGGACGACTCGGAATTCAGCTTGCGCAGTTCGGCCTTGTCGGCGTCGTTGAGCAGGGCGCCGGCGCGGACGAAATTGTCGTGGGTGTGTTCGACGACGGTGGTCTGCTCGGGCGTGAGGCCCAGCGTGGCGCGCTGGTCGTAGATGGTCTTGACGCGCGCGAACAGTGCCGGATCCAGATAGATCGCGTCGCTGTGCTCGGCGAGCTTGGGCGCCAGCGCTTCCTCGGCGGCCTGCAGGGTCTCGTTGGTGTGCGCGCCGGTCAGCATGAAGAACACGTTGGCCGAACGGGTCAGCAGTTCGCCGCTGCGCTCCATGGCCTCGAGGGTGTTCTCGAAGGTCGGGGCTTCAGGGTTGTCGGCGATCGTGCGGATCTCGGCCAGGTGCTGCTTCATGCCCTCTTCGATGGCCGGCTGGTAGTCGGCGTTCTTGAGCTTGTCGAAGGGCGGGGCCTGGAACGGCAGCGTGCTGGCGGCGAACAGGGCGTTCTGCGCCGGCGCGGCGGTGGCGGTGTCAGTGGCGGGCATCGTGGACTCGGGGGCAGTGCGATCGCCGCAGGCGACGAGGGCCAGCGCGATCGCGGACGACAGGAGCAGAGGACGCAACATGGGTGGCAACTCCGGGAAAGGCAACGAAGTGACGGCGTCGGTCGCGGCATGCGGCCCGCCAGCCGCGCAGCGTGCGCCTGTCCCGGGCGCTTGGATATGTGCCGTTGGTTGGCCGGTTCAGTGTCGGGTGCGCCGGGTGTGCACGGCTTGCCCGGTCAGCTGCCCGCGTGTGGTGCGTCGCGGATGCCGGCCGGGCGGCGCACGTGGCGGATGCGATGCATTGGCGGTGCGGGTGCAGGCGCGATCAGGGCGAAGCGGATCGCTGCGGAGCAGCCTCGAACGCGGCGCGCGTGCGGTTTCGGCGGCCGCCGCGTGCACGCCCGTCAGCGGGCGGGCGATCTCGGCGCTTCCGCGATGCGCGCAGAGCCGGCAGACGCCGGCCAGGACGACCTCAGACGGTGCCGCGGTTCTTGCCCATCCAGGGCGCGTACCAGGCACGGATCTTCGCCATGTCGGCGTCGGGATCATCACTGGGGTGGAACATCGGGCCGAAGCCGATGACCTTGTCGGGATAGTGGAAGTACAGCGTCTGCACCGGCACGTTGGCCGCCTTGGCGATCTTCAGGAAGCCGGTCTTCCAGCGCTCGACGCGCTTGCGCGTGCCTTCGGGCGCGAGGCCGTACCAGAAGGGTTCCTCACCGTGGATGGCGGCGGCCGCCTGGTCGATCACGCGCGACGCGCGGCTGCGATCGACCGGAATCACGCCGAGGCCGCGCAGCGCCCAGCCGAGCACCGGCACGCGGAACAGGGAATCCTTGCCGAGCACGCGGATGTCCAGGCCGAGCGCGGCCTTGGCCGCGAAGCCCCAGACGCCGTCCCAGTTGGACGAATGCGGGGCGCCGATCAGCACCAGGCGCGAGACGTCTGGCAGTTCGCCGACGACACGCCAGCCGCCCAGCCGCAGGATGCTGCGACCGATCCAGCGCGCGAGGCCACTGGGTTTGACGCGCGGTGCGCGCGGCGGAACGGGGATCAGGAACGGGTACTTCGATGTGCTCATGCGTCCTCGGCGCAGGGCCTGCGGTGGTGGATCAATCCCAGTCGCGCGTGGCGCGACCGCGCTTGATGGTACTGCGTTCGCGTTTCGCGCCGAGCCTGCGCTCTTTCGATCCGCGCGTGGGCTTCGTGGCGAGGCGCGCCTTGGGCACCTCGTAACCGGCGGCGATGAAGGCGGCCAGGCGCTCGCGGGCGTCCTCGCGATTGCGTTCCTGAGTGCGGAAGCGCTGGGCGTTGAGCACCAGCACGCCGGCCTCGGTGATGCGCCGGTCGCGCCTGGCCAGCAGCCGCGCACGCACGTGATCGGGCAGCGAGGGCGAGCCGGCGATGTCGAACCGCAGTTCGACCGCGGTCGAGACCTTGTTGACGTTCTGGCCGCCGGGGCCGCTTGCGCGCACGAAGCGTTCGACGAGTTCGTCTTCGGGAATGGCGGGCGGCGTGGACATCGGCGGCGATTGTAGACGCTGCGCCGGACTGCGCCCGCGCGCGCCGGCGGCTACCATGTCGGCCCTTTCCCGATCATGGAGCGATCCGATGACCCTGCGCACCCGCACCACCGCCCTGCTCGCCCTGCTGCTGAGCGCCCCGCTGGCACTGGCCGCGCCGCCGACTGAAGCGCAGATCGACCGGCTGCTGGAGGTGATGCGCGCCGAACAGACTGTCGAAGCGGTGCTGCCGCAGGTCCGGGCCTCGCAGCAGCAACTGGTCGAGCAGGCCACGCGCAACGCGTCGCCGGCGCAGCGCAAGGCCGCGATGCAGGCCGCGGCGGCATCGCTGCGTGCGGTCGAATCGGCGCTGTCGTGGGAATCGCTGCAGCCGGTGTACCGCGACATCTACGTCCGGACGTTCAGCGCCGAGGACACCGACGCGATGGTCGCGTTCTACAGCAGCCCGGCCGGGCAGAACCTGCTCGACAAGATGCCGCTGCTGATGCAGAACACGATGACCGCGGTGCAGGGACTGGTGCTGCCGATGCTGGAGCGGCTGCAGTACGACCTGCAGCAGCAGCTCGACGACGCCACGCCCGTCAGCCAGTGAGCTCGGCGCGCGGGGTGCCGACGCTCAGTCGGCGGCCGCGCCCGGAAACAGCACCAGCGCTTTCGCGAATTCGTCGCCCGGCGCCGCGCTGACCGTCAGCCGTTCGCCGGTGTGCGGATGGTCGAACACCAGCCGTTCGGCGTGCAGCAGCATGCGGTGGATGCCGAGCATGCGGAAGTTGCGGTTGTGGCGGCCATCGCCGTGGCTGGTGTCGCCGATCAGGTGATGCGACAGATGCTTGAGATGCCGGCGGATCTGGCGGAAGCGCCCGGTCAGCGGTTCGGCGCGCAGCAGGGCATAGCGTGAGGTGGGAAAGCCGGCCGACGGCAGCGCGAGTTCGGTCGTCGCCACGCGGGTGAAGCGCGTCTGCGCGGGTTTCTTGACCGGCTTGCCGGGGCCGCCGTCGAGCGGATGGTCGACGAGGATCTCCACATCGGGCCAGCCGCGACAGATCGCCAGATAGTGCTTCTCCACCGAGCGCGCCATCCACTGCGTGCCGAGCGCGGACGCGGTCTCGCGGTCGAAGGCCAGCAGCAGGCAGCCGCTGGTCGCGCGGTCCAGGCGATGCACCAGGAACAGCGGCCGGCCGAACTGTTCGCGCAGGCGATCGGCCAGGAAATCATGCTCGTCGCGGGCGAGCTTGCTGTCATGGACCATCAGTCCGGCAGGCTTGTCGACCACCGCCAGCGACGCATCCGCATACCGCACTTCGATCATCGCGCGCCTCCGCAAGGCCATGTCCGGGCGCCCGGACCGCCGTGCGCGATCTGGTAGTTTCGGCGATCGTCTTCGATCGGGAAACCTCCGCATGCTGTTCCGGTTCCGCGTCTGCCTGTTCGCCGTGTGTCTGTCCGCAGGCGTGGCATGGCCCGTCTTCGCGCAGGCGCCGCGGGCGGGCGCGCCGGTGCACAGCGCCGAAGGCATCGACGAATACCGCTTCGACAACGGCTTGCGGCTGGTGCTGTTTCCCGATGCCAGCAAGCCGGTGACCACGGTCAACGTGACCTATCGCGTGGGCTCGCGGCACGAACACTACGGCGAGACCGGCATGGCGCACCTGCTGGAACACCTGGTGTTCAAGGGCACGCCCGACCATCCCGACATCCCCGGCGACATGCGCACGCGCGGCATCCGCTACAACGGCACCACCTGGTACGACCGCACCAACTACTTCGCCAGTTTCTCCAGCGATGCGGACACGCTGGCCTGGGTGCTGCGGATGGAAGCCGACCGCATGGTCAATTCGCGCATCGCGCGCGAGGATCTCGACAGCGAGATGACCGTGGTGCGCAACGAGATGGAATCGGGCGAGAACAGCCCGACGCGCGTGCTGATGCAGCGGGTCATGGGCGCCGCCTACACCTGGCACAACTACGGCAACGCCACGATCGGCGCGCGCAGCGACGTGGAGAACGTGCCGATCGAACGCCTGCAGGCCTTCTACCGGACCTGGTACCAGCCCGACAACGCGGTGCTGGTGATCGCCGGCGATTTCGATCCGGCGCAGGCGCTGGCGCTGGTCGGCGACAGCTTCGGCGCGTTGCCGCGTCCGCAGCGCACCCTGCCGCGCACCTGGACCCGGGAGCCGGCGCAGGACGGCGCGCGGCACGTCGACGTGCGCCGCGTCGGACGCACGCCGTATCTCGCCGCCGGCTATCACACGCCCGCCAGCCGGCATGCCGACAGCGCGGCGATCTCGGTGCTGGCCCAGCTGCTGGGCCACACGCCGGGCGGACGCCTGCACCGGCTGCTGGTCGAGGATGGACGCGCGACCGGCGTGTCGGCCTCGCCCTATGCGCTGGACGAGGCCGGCTATCTCGCCTTCCTGGTGGAAGGCCCCGAGGATGCCGATCTCGATGCGCTGCAGACGGCGCTGCTGGACGCGCTGGAGCAGGCGTCGGCCACGCCGTTCACCGCGGCCGAGGTCGACGAGGCGCGGCAGCGCCTGCTGGCCGGCTACGAACGTGCGATGCGCGATCCCAACGCGATCGGCGTGGCCCTGTCGGAAGCCATCTCGCAGGGCGACTGGCGCCTGCTGCTGCTGGCCCGCGACCGGCTGGAGACGGTGACCGCCGATGACGTCAACCGCGTCGCGGCGACCTATCTGCAGGCTGACAACCGCACCAGCGGGCGCTTCGTGCCGACCGAGCGCGCCACCCGGGTGACGCTGCCCGAACCGCCCGATGCCGACACCTTGCTCGAAGGCTATGTCGGCCGCCCGGCGCTGGCCGCCGGCGAAGCCTTCGATCCGTCGCCGGCCAACATCGACGCGCGCACCCACACCTGGACGCTGTCCAACGGCGCGCGCCTCGCCGTGCTCGACAAGGCCACGCGCGGCGCCGCGGTGCAGCTGCGCATGACCTTGCGTCTCGGCGATGCCGTCAGCCTGGACGGCCTGGCCGATGCCGGCGCGATGACCGGTGCGATGTTGATGCGCGGCGCAGGCGACTTCGATCGCGCCGCGCTGTCGCGCGAACTGACCTCGTTGCGCTCGACGCTGTCGGTGGGCGGCAGCGCGACCGGCGTCAGCGTGGCCGCGACCACCGATCGCGCGCACGTCGAGGCACTGCTCGACCTGCTCGCGACCGTGCTGCGGTCACCGACGTTTCCCGAGGGCGAGTTCGCGCAGCTGCGCAGCCAGGCGATCACCGGCATCCGCGGCAGCCTGACCGAGCCCGGCGCGGTGGCGAACCAGGCGATGGCGCAGCACTTCGACACCTTCGCGCCCGGGCATCCGTATCACAGCCCGAGCTTCGAGCAGCGCATCGCCGGCCTGCAGGCGCTGGACGTGGCGGCGCTGCGTGATTTCCATCGCGCGTTGTACGGCATGGGCCCGGGCGCGACGATTGCGATCGTCGGCGACGTCGATGCCGATGCCGTGCACGCGCAACTCGAGCGCCTGTTCGCCGACTGGCGGCCGGCCACCGCATTCGCGCGCATCCCGATGCCCTACGCACCGCAGCCGGCGGTCCACGTGCAGCTGTCGACGCCCGACCGGCCGAATGCGGTCTTCATGGCACGCCAGGCGCTGGCGCTGGACCAGGACCATCCGGACTATCCCGCGCTGCTGCTGGGCAACCACGTGCTCGGCGGCGGTGGCATGAAGTCGCGCCTGGCCGACCGCATCCGCCAGCGCGAAGGCCTGAGCTACAGCGTGAGTTCGAACTTCAGTGCGAACGCCTTCGATCCGGTGGGCAGTTTCGGTGGCTATGCGATCGCCGCGCCGGAAAACATGGCGGCGCTGGAGACCGCGTTCCGCGAGGAAGTGGAACAGCTGCGCACGACCGACATGCCGCAGGCGGAACTGGCCGACACCCTGGACGGCCTGCTGCGCGCACGCCGCACCGCCCGCGCGAACGATGCGCAGCTGGTCGGCATGCTCAACGACAATCTGTATCTGGACCGCGACCTGGCGTTCTCGGCGGCGTTCGAGGACCGCCTGCGCGCGGTGACGCCGGCCGACGTGCGCGCGGCGATGGCGCGGCACGTGGATCCGGCGCAGCTGTCGGTCTTTGTCGGCGGCGACTTCGAGGCCCCGACACCGGCCACGCCCGCGGAGTGATGCGGGCGCGGCGGGTGCGTCAGTTCTGCGGCGGTGTGGGCGTCGGGCCCTGCTGGGCCATCGCTTCGAGCTCGGCGCACATCTGCTGCTGCTGCGCCGGCGTGGCGCTGGTGTACTGCGCGCGGACGCCGTCGCTGGCGGTGGCGAATTCGCGATCGAACGTGGCGACGTCACCGCCGAGGCGCGCGAACTCTTCCTGCTGACGTTCCTTGGCTTCGGCCAGCTGCGCGGGCCCGATGCTCGGATCGCACAGTTCGACCGCCGCGTGCATCGCGCCGCCGAGGCTGGCGAGCTGGTTCAACATCGCCGCCGGCGGCGCATCGCCCATCGGCGCGGTCGGGCCGGGCGTGCCTTCGGGCGCGGTGGCGGCTTCGCCGGACTGCTGCGCGCGCGCGGCTTCGGACGGCTCGGTGCGGGTCTCGTCGATGCCCTGGGTCTGGGTACCTTCTTCAACGGCCGGTTGCGGGGCGCGATCGCCGCAGGCGGCGAGTCCCAGCGTGGTGGCGAGCGTGGCAATGCCCGCGAGCGCGCGGATGCGTGGGTGCGTCATGGAGAACTCCTGGGGGTCGGGTGGCGTGACCCTAGCAGTCACGATGCGAAGTGCGGGTGGCCGCCGTCACGGCGTCTGCGGCGTGGCCCGGCGACTGCGATAGGCCTGCAGGTGCACCCAGGCGGCGTCGAGCTGCGGCACCGCCTGGCCGGCGGTGTGGGCGCGCGCGCGCAGGTCGCCGATGATCTGTGCGGCCTCGACGTCTTGGCCGGATTCCAGATCGCGCAGCATCGAGGCGGTGACCGGCGAACCGGCCTTGGTCAGCAAGGCGCGCGCCTGCTGCGCGGCTGCCTCTGGAATCGCATGGCCGTCGGCCGCGGCGACCGCAAGGCATTCGTCGTGCAACGCCGCGAGGAAAGCCGGGCCGCCGTCGGCGTCGACGATGCGGCCGATGCTCGCGCGCATCAGGCAGGTGGCCGCCGCCAGGCTGGCGAGGAACGAGAACTTGTTCCAGGCCGCCTGCAGGAAGGCGTCGCTGCGCACGGCATCGAACCCGGGCGCAGTCGCGCACAAGGCGTCCAGCGCCTGCGTGCGTGCGCTGCCGTTGGCGGCCGGATCGCGCTCGCCGAAGGTCATCGATGGCGGCGACGGCAGATGCACCACCTCGCCGTCGTCGCCCTTCATCGCGCTGATGAAGCACAGCCCGCCGAGCACGCGCGCGGCGCCGAAGCGCGCATCGAGCGCGGCGTAGTGCAGCAGGCCGTTGAGGATCGGCAGCACGGTGGTGTCCGCGCCGACGGCCGGCGCGATGGCCTCGATCGAACTGTCGAGGTCGTAGGCCTTGCAGCTCAGCAGCACGAGGTCGAAGGGCGTCTCCGCAGCCAGCGCCGGCAAGGCGTCTGCGGTGACATGCGCGACCGGGAACTGCGCATCGCCGAGATCGCTGCGGATGCGCAGGCCATCGCGTGCAAGCTGTTCCGCGCGCGCCGGGCGCACCAGAAACGTGACGTCGACACCGGCCTGCGCAAGGCGGCCGCCGAAGTAACCGCCGGTCCCGCCGGCGCCGAGCACAAGAATTCGCATGTCCCGATGGTAGCCGCCGCGCCGCGGGGCGTCATGGGTCGCGCGCGTCAGGCGTAGCCGATCCACACCGCGATCACCAGCGCGAGTGCCGAGGCGATCATCAGTTTCAGCATCAACGGCCAGGCGAACCGGAACCAGCGGTCGTAGGGCACGCCGGCCATGCCGAGGATCGCCATCAGCACGATGTTGGTCGGCAGGATCAGGTTGGCGAAGCCGTCGCCGAACTGGAACGCCAGCACCGCGACCTGGCGCTCGATGCCGGCGACGTCGGCCAGCGGCGTCATGATCGGCATCGTGGCGAAGGCTTGGCCGGAGCCGGACGGAATGAAGAAGTTGATCAGCGTCTGCATCAGCAGCATGCCGACTGCCGACAGTTCCGGCCCCAGGCGCGACAGCGGCATCGACGCCGCATGCACGATGGTGTGCAGCACCTGGCCGTCCTCGAGAATCAGCGCGATCGAACGCGCGAAGCCGACCAGCAGGGCGACCACCGCCAGTTCCGCGGCGCCCGATGCGAAGCGTTTCGCGGTGCCATCGACGCCCAGACCGCCGATCAGGCCCGCCGCCAGCGCGACCATCAGCCACAGCGCGCCGAGTTCGGTGAGGTACCAGCCGAGTTGCGAGATGCCGTAGACCATCAGGCCGACCGCGACGACCACGACACCGGCGATCGCGGCGTGGCGACGATCGAATGGCGGCGGTGCCTCCATCGCGGCAGGCCCGCCAGCGTCGACACCGACCATCAGGCTGGCGGCAGGATCGGCCGCCACGCGGCGCGCATAACGCCAGACGTGGTGCGCGGAAATCAGCACGAACGGCAGGAACAGCGCGAGCCGGAACCCGATGCCGGATGTGGGCGGCAGTTCGGCGATTTCCTGCGCCACCAGCACCGTGTAGGGATTGGTCCAGGCCACGCCGTAGCCCACCGCGTAACCGCCGATCATGATGCCCATCGCGGTCATCGCATCGAGGCGCATCGCCAGACACAGCGCCACCAGCACCGCCGCGAACGGGATGTATTCGGTGGAGACGCCGAGCGTGCCGGAACCGATCGCGAACGCGCCGGTGCCCAGCACGATCAACAGACCTGGACGGCCGCCGATCGTGCGCAGCAGCCAGCCCAGCACCGCGTCGATCAGGCCGGTCGCGCGCAGCACCGCAATCGCGCCGCCGACGATGAGCAGGAAGAAGATGATCGCCTGCGCATCGGCCAGCGCACACGGCACCGAGGTGAACAACGCCGCGGGACTGAGCCAGACGCGTTCGGCATGCACTGCGTAACTGCCCGGCACCACCATCATCCGGCCGGCGTCGTCCGGCTCGGTGGTGAAACTGCCCTGGGGCAGCAGCCAGGTCGCGACCAGGGCCGCGATCATGATCAGGAACAGCAGGACGAGCGTGTGCGGAATGCGGAAACGGCTGGTCACAGGCACGGTTGCCGGTAGCGAGTGACCGGCCATGCTAACCCACGCAATTCTGTGGCCCGACCCTCAGTCGCGTCGCACCAGCTCGACACGCCGGTTCTGCGCGCGTCCGTCTTCGGTGGTGTTGTCGGCGACCGGTTGCGTGTCGCCGTGTCCGGCGGATGCGAGGCGTTCGCTTGCAATGCCCGCGTTCGTGATCGCGGTGACCACCGACGCCGCGCGCGCCTGCGACAACGTGCGATTGCGCGCGGCATCGCCGGTGTTGTCGGTGTGGCCTTCGATCGACAGCGCCAGGGCGTCGTCGGCCCGCAGCAGTTCGACGACCTGCGCGATCTGCGGCTGTGATTCGGGCAGGATCTCCGCCCGGTCGGTCGCGAAATGCACCTGCAGCGCGACGCGGCCGGTGTCGGCGATTGCCTGTTCCAGCGCACTGGCGGGCAGCAGCGTCGACGTGACCTGCAGCGGCTGTTCCTGCACGACGATCAGGCCTGCGTGCGTGCCGCCACGGCAGGTACGCACCCAAATGTTGCCGTCGTCCCGGCGCAGGACGAAGACCTGCTGCGGAGAGTGCGGGTAGCACCTCGACTCGCCCGGATACGGACGCATGGCGCCATGGAATGCATTGCGGAGATCGCGCGGCGTTTCGCCGGATGCGATTTCCACGCCCCCTGCTGCGGTGATCACCTGCTGCAGATTGCGCACGACTTCGAGATCGGAGAATTCCTTCTGACCGCGCGATGCGCGGCTCAGGCGGATGCCGGTGGCGTAGAGACGGCCCTCGACATGCGTCAGGTCATGCCCGTTCCAGAACGCGGCCTCGGCGAAGTCGAGCGTGCGCTCCGCATTGGAGGTGGGCGCATAGCCGTCGGGGAGCGAGAAGAACGGAAACGCGCCCAGCGGCGTCGTCGACAGCGGCAGTGCAGCGATGTCGAATCCGGCCGGTGCAGCGTCGCCATCCCGTGCAGGTGTTTCGACGGGCGCCGCGTCGGCGGCGTCGTCCACGACGGGTGCGCCCTGTTCGAGCGGCGCAGCGGCCGGCTGCGCGTCGGCCGGCACGTCGGCGGGCTGCGCGCAGCCCGCGATCAGGACAGCAAGACACGCCGCCCATGCACGATGTGTTCCCGACATTCCCTGTCTCCCCCATTCGATGAGGGGGAAACCTTAGCAAACGCGCGAACGCCTCAGCTACGCAGGCCGATGCCGCGCTTGAGCAGCCACAGCGCCAAGGCGCCGAGTGCGATGACGAAGCCGATCATCAGCGCGAACGACACGCCGAGCGAGACATCGCTGACGCCCAGCAGGCCGTAGCGGAACGCGTTGACCATGTAGAAGACCGGGTTGGCATGCGTCGCGGTCTCGGCCCAGCCGGGCAGCAGCGAGACCGAATAAAACACGCCGCCCAGATACGTCAGCGGGGTCAGGATGAAGATCGGCACGATGGCGACGTCGTCGAACTTCTTCGCGTACACCGCGTTGACGAAGCCGGCCAGCGCGAAGATCGTCGCACCCAGCAGCACGGTGAAGAACGTCACCACCGGATGCGGAATGCGCACCGTGGTGAACAGCATCGCGATGCACAGCACGATGACGCCGACGGCGAGACCGCGCGCCACCGCACCGATCACGTAACCGCCCAGGATCACCCAGCTCGGCATCGGGCTGACCAGCAGTTCCTCGACGTGACGGCCGAACTTCGCGCCGAAGAAGCTCGACGAAATGTTGCCGTAGCTGTTCTGGATCACGCTCATCATCACCAGGCCCGGCACGATGAAATCCATGTAGCGGATGCCGTCCATCTCGCCGACGCGGCTGCCGATCAGGCCGCCGAAGATCAGGAAGTACAGCGTCATCGTGATCGCGGGCGGTACCAGCGTCTGGCCCCAGATGCGGATGATGCGGACGATTTCGCGGCGGGCGATCGTATACAGCGCGACCCAGTGGCGCTGCGCGGTGCCTTCGACGGCGGCGACATCGGTGGACTGGGTGCTCATGCCGTCTTCTCCTGCTGCGAGGCGGCATTGGGGCCGGTCATGCGCACGAACAGTTCTTCCAGCCGGTTGGACTTGGTGCGCATCGAGCGCACGCGGATGCCGGCACTGTCGAGCGTGGCGAACACGCGGTTGAGATCCATCGCGCGCGGCATGTCGAGATCCAGCGTGTGGTCATCGGTCGCGACCAGGGTGGTGCCTTCGATCGGCGGCAGCGTGGCGGGCAGCGTGCCATCGATGTCGAAGATGAAACCCTCGACGTCCAGCTTGGACAGCAGCACGCGCATCGGACCCTGCTCGACGATGATGCCGCGATCGATGATCGCCAGATTCCGGCACAGGTTCTCGGCTTCTTCGAGGTAATGCGTGGTCAGGATGATCGTCGTGCCGGCGGCGTTGATCTCCTTGAGCGTCTGCCACATGCCGCGGCGGATCTCGATATCGACGCCGGCGGTGGGCTCGTCGAGGATCAGCAGCCGCGGGCGCGTCATCATCGCGCGGGCGATCATCAGCCGACGCTTCATGCCGCCCGACAGCGTGCGCGACATCGTGAACGCCTTGTCCCACAGCTGCGCGCGCTTGAGTTCCTCTTCGGCGCGTACCATCGCCTCGGCGCGCGGAATGCCGTAGAAACCCGCGTAATTGACGAGGATGTCGAACGGCTTCTCGAAGAAGTTGAAGTTGATTTCCTGCGGCACCAGGCCGATCAGGCGCATCGCCGCATCGCGGTGCGTGTGCAGATCGGTGCCGAACAGGCGCACGTCGCCCGAGGTCTTGTTGACCAGCGAGGAGATGATGCCGATCAGCGTCGACTTGCCGGCGCCGTTGGGGCCGAGCAGGGCGAAGAAATCGCCGGGCGCGACGTCGAGCGAGATGCCCTTGAGCGCCTCGACACCGCCGTCATAGGTCTTGCGCAGATCGCGCACCGAAAGGGCGGCGTCTGCCTGGGGAATGGGAGACATGTCCATCGCTCGTGCCGCGGATGGCGCGGCGGGGGTCCGTAGTATAGGGACGCGCCGACGGGCCCGGCCGCAACGGCGCGTTGCATGCGTGGCGCCGTGCAGGTGTTGCTGCGATGGCCGGGTCTCAGTCGAGGCCCAGCCGGTGGAGCATGGCCACGACGCCGTCGCGCGTGGTGCCCTCGAATGTCGAAGGCGCGCCTTGCACGGTGCCGACGATGCCGCCATACAGCGCCGGGTGCTTCACGATGACGTCGTTGCGCGCCCAGTGATCACCGTCGACGCGGTAGGCGTACACCGCGTAACGGGTACCGCGTATGCCCTCGCCTGCGTGCCAGATGGGCCACGACACGATCGCGAAGAGGTTCGGCGCGCCCTGCACCGGGTGCACGAAGATCTCGTGCAGATGCGGCGGCCCGCCTTCCGTCTCGTAGCGGTCGACCGGCTCGGGCCGGCAGCCGGTGTCACTGCGATAGCGGACCAGCGCGATGGGAGGCTCGTCGCTGCCCGCGACGGGCGCCGCAGGCCGGAACACCAGGATGTCGTCCTCGACATACGCGATCGCGAGGCTGGCCCGGACCTCCTCGGCGGTCACGCACTCGCGGGGGGCATGGGCGGCGCAGGCGCCGGACGCTGCCGCCAGCACGGCGGCGAAAATGCACTGCTGCAAACGGATGGGGACCGCCATATCGGGCGCCGCTCCTGTGCAGGGCGTCCTGCCCCGACCCGCTACCATAGGCGAAATGGAGCCCCCACCCGGTCGCACACAGCGCCGGACGCTCGCCGAATCACGGACAAATCCCCCAGTGGCCATCACGCAATTCCCCATCAAGCTCGTCTCGCGGCGCATGGTCGCGCCGACCGTCGCCCACCTGTCCTTCGTCCGCGACGACGGCCAGCCGCTGGACTTCATCCCCGGGCAGTTCATCCAGATCCACTTCGAATATGCCGACGGCACCGCGACCAAGCGTTCGTATTCGCTGGCGACGATCCACGACCATGCGATCGGCCCGGGCGAGGCGATCGAAGTCGCGGTGAGCTACGTGCCCGGCGGCGCGGCGACCGCGCTGTTCGAAGGCATGGCGTTGGGGGATACGGTGCAGGCCAGCGGCCCATTCGGCCGCTTCTGCCTGATGCCGCAGGACACCAACCGGCGCTATCTGCTGGTGGGCACCGGCACCGGCGTGACCCCGTACCGGGCGATGCTGCCGCTGCTGGCACAGGCGATCGCCGAGCGCGGCGTCGAGGTGGTGCTGCTGATGGGCGCGCGCACGCCGGCCGAGCTGCTGTACGGCGACGACTTCCGCGCGTTCGCCGATCAGCATCCGAACTTCCGCTTCGTGCCGTGCTTCTCGCGCGAGCTGCCGGACGCGCCGCATGCCGACGTGCGCCAGGGCTATGTGCAGCAGTTCCTCGAGGAATTCGCCCCGGGCGAAGGCGACATCGCCTATCTGTGCGGCAATCCCAACATGGTCGACGCGACGTTCGAAGCGCTGAAGGGCTTCGGCCTGCCGATCCCGCTGATCCGCCGCGAGAAATATGTCAGCAGCAAATAGCGCGTCGGTAGTCGGCCGCCCGGCAGCGCGCCGCATCGCCGGCGCGTCCGTTGCCTGCCCGGTACTGCGTCACGTGCGCGGGCAGACGATGACCCGCATCAGCCTGTCGGCCGGGTCCCTCGCCGCGGTCGCAGGCGCCACGCGCACGCGCGGCATCGCATGCGCGCGCCGTTCGTTGTCCGCAGCCTCGCCCCGATGACCTTGGCCGGCACGACCGGGGCCCCAGCGTTCGACGCCGACATCGCGGCCCTGATGCCGCCCCCCGATACACCGGCGGCGAAACGGCCGTGGTGGCGGCGTGCGCTGCCGACGCTGCTGGGCTTCCTCGGCGGTGGCGTGATCGGGACAGGCGTCGCGATGGTGGGTCTGCCGGCGCTCGATGGGCTGCCGCGAGGCGCGGGCGTCGCCTTGCTGGTCGGTTACTTCGTGTCGCTGTGGCCGCACATCGTGCTGCACGAGGCAGGCCATGCGGCCGCGGGCATCGCGCGTGGCATGCAGGCGATCGCGTTCGGCGTGGGACCGTTCCGGCTGGAACGCGGCAGTGACGGCCGCTGGCGCTGGCGCCACGGCGGCGGCATCGCCGGGGTCGGCGGTTTCGCGGCGCTGCTGCCCCGCGACGCACGCGGGCTGTCGCGCCTCGACCAGGCGGTCTTCCTGCTCGGCGGCCCGATGGCGAATCTGGCGACGGCCGCGCTGGCCGCCGCCGCCGCGGCCTGGCTGCCGATGCCCACGCTGCTGGCCGCCGGCCTGCTGGGCGTGACCCTGGCTGCCGTGACGATGGGCCTGGGCAATCTGCTGCCCCTGCACGTGCAGGGCTGGCGCTCGGACGGGCGTGGCCTGCTCGACCTGCTGCGCCAGGCGCCGGATGCGGCGCTGCAGCTGCAGATCAATCAGCTGATGGCCTTGAGCCTGGCGGGCGTGCGGGCGCGGGACTGGCCGGCGGCCTCGATGCCGGCGGCGGAGGCGGGCGGGTCCAGTGCCGGACTCCGGCAGACGGCCCAGCTGCTGCGCCTGTCACGGGCGATCGACCTGCGCGACCGGCCGGCCGCGCGGGCCGATGCGCTGGCATTGACGGCCGCCTTCAACGACGCGGCCCCGACCTGGCGGGCTTCGATCGCGGTCAATCTGGCCGTCCATGCGGCCCTGCTGGTCGGCGACCGCGGCCTGATCGCTGCATGGCGCGCGCTCTGCGAGGGGGGCCTGCTGGACCTGTCGCCCTACCGGGCGTGGCTGGATGCGGAGATCGCCGTCCACGACGGCGATCCCGGCGCCGCCCTCGCGCATCTGGAACAGGCCGCGCATCTGGCGCCGCGCATTCCCGATGCCGCAAGCCGGCTGGTCTTCGACGAACGCCTGACGGCGTTGCGTGCCGAGATCACGGCGCCGGCCGACCGCCGCGGTGCGACGGTGCCGGCCAACGCTTGAAGCGGTACCTCAGGGCGTCTGCGGCAGTGCTTTGACCGCGGCCAGCGACGGCAGACCGTTCCACGCCATCAGCGCGGTTTCGGTCGCCTCGCCGTCCGAGGACAGCCAGCGAGCGAGGGTATCGACGGCCGCATCGCCCTCGCCGCGGGCGCGCTTCGAACGCACGACCACGAAGCCGGCGCCGTCGTGCAGCACCAGCCGCGCGAACACCGCTTCGGCGACGCCGTTGCCCTGCAGCATCGCCACGATGAGGTGCTCGGCCGGACGCTCCGCGGTCATCGG
Organism: Luteimonas sp. Soil_C_5; assembly: GCF_057656615.1. Taxonomy (NCBI): domain Bacteria; kingdom Pseudomonadati; phylum Pseudomonadota; class Gammaproteobacteria; order Lysobacterales; family Lysobacteraceae; genus Luteimonas; species Luteimonas sp. Soil_C_5. The sequence goes on along the minus strand of NZ_JBDGKA010000005.1, from coordinate 35,553 downwards.
CAGCGAATTCGTCCGCACGATCACGCCGCTCTGCTGGTAGTTCGACAGCACGGCGTTGGCCAGTCCGGCGAGGGTCTCGCCGTCGCGCGCGTTCTCGTTGACCACCAGGGTGACCATGTCTTCCCAGGTCCCGAGGGTCTGCCCGGCGGGCAGGTATTCGTTCTGTCCGTTCTTCGACCACTGGTGCGCGTACGTGGTGCCGGCCAGGTCGATCCGCTGCGCTGCGCCTTCGGCCGCGTGGGCGACGGGCAGCAGCAGCGCGGCGAGCAGCAGCAGCGACGGCAACGCGGACAGGCGGAATGCTCGGGACATGGCGCGGTTCTCTTCAAAGGGGCACGTACTGTACGTCGCCATCCGCCGCACGGCGCATCGGACAAGGCCGTTCCGGCGGCCCCGTGCGGCGACCGGACTGTGGCCGCGCGAGCAGCCGGGCGGACCCGGCGCCTGTCGTGTCAAGCACGCTTGACACCCGGCACGGCGCCGCGCATGCTCGATGTCAAGCTCACTTGACACATGGTGCCGCCGTGGACACAAACTCCGCCCGCCGTCCCCTGCTGGTCGTCGCCCTGATGCTGCTCGCGGCGGCGATCGTCCTGCGCCTGGCGGTGCCCACGGCACCGGGCTGGGCCAGTGGCCTGATCCTGCTGTCGGCGGCCGTCGTCGGCGCGGTTGCCCTGTCGCGCCATGCGACCGCATGCGACGGCGCGCCCCGTGCGCTGCATCGCCGGTACACGCGTGACGTCATGGTCGGCATGGGCGCCTACATGGTGTTGCTGTTCGGCTCGCTGTGGCTGTTGCGCCATGTCGAAACGCCGGCCCTGCGCGCGCTGGTCGCCCTGCTGCCGGTCGCACCGATCGCCCTGGTGCTGCGGGCGATGGTCTATTTCATCCGCGGCGTCGACGAACTGCAGCAGCGCATCGAGTTCGAAGCGGTCTGCATCGCCGCCGCCCTGGTGTCGTTCGCGTACATGACCGCCGGTTTCCTGCAGGCAGCACGCGTCATCGACGTGCCGGCGAGCGCGGCGATGCTGTGGGTGTTTCCGCTGCTGTGCGGCACCTACGGCATCGTCAAGTCCGTCGTCGCCCGGCGTTACCGGTGAGCGCGCGGCCATGAAGAGCCGGGTGCGGGAACTGCGCGAGGCCTGCGGCTGGTCACAAGCACAGCTCGGCGAACGTCTGGATGTATCGAGACAGACGATCAACGCGATCGAAACCGGAAAGTACGACCCCAGCCTGCCACTGGCGTTCCGGATCGCACGCGAGTTCGCCGAGCCCATCGAATCCATTTTCCTGTTCGAGGATGTTCCATGAGAGCAACGAGGCTTTCCCTGCTGGCGCTGGCCGCGAGTGCGGCCCTCGCCGGCTGCAGCGGCGCTGCGCCGTCCCCTGTCGAAGGCGACGGTGACGGCGCGCGACCGGCGCGCATGTTCGGCCAGATCCCGTTCCACGCCTGCACGCTGGACGGCGGCAATGCCGCCACACGTGTCGAAGCGCTGTGCGCGACCTTCGAGCTGCCGGAGAATCCGGACGCGCCCGAGGGCCGCCAAATCGGCCTCAACATCGCGTGGCTGCCGGCGAACGCGAGCGACGGTGGCACCGCGGACCCGGTGTTCTTCCTCGCCGGCGGTCCCGGCCAGGCGGCGACCGAACTCGCTGCGCAGATCAACGCCGGTCTGCGCGAAGTGCGCCGCCAGCGCGACATCGTGCTGGTCGACCAGCGCGGCACCGGCAGCTCGAATCCGCTGACCTGCACCGATGCCGATGGCGAGGCGATGGAACTCGATGCACTGACCGCGCCCGACGACGCCGCGCTCGACGCCTACGTCGGCCGATGCCTGGCCGGCCTGGAAGACCGCGCGGATCCGCGCTTCTACACGACCGCCAACGCGATCCGCGATCTCGACACCGTGCGCGCCGCGCTCGGCGCCGAACAGGTGAACCTGGTCGGCGGCTCCTACGGCACGCGCGTCGCGCAGCAGTACGCGATGGCGTATCCGCAGCACACGCGCAGCATCGTGCTCGACGGCGTGGCACCGAACGACCTGGTCGTCGGCGGCGAGTTCGCGCACACCTTCGAAGATGCGCTGTCCCTGCAATCGAAGCAGTGCGCGCAGGACGCCCAGTGCCGGGAACGCTTTCCGACCGATCTGCAGGCGCAGCTGCGCGGTGTGCTGTCGACGCTGCAGACGACGCCGGCGCCGGTGACCTATCGCGATCCGACCACCGGCGCGCAGCGCGATGGCGTGGTCACGCCGGACACGGTGACCGGCCTCGCGTTCCTGTTCTCGTACGCGCCGCAGACCGCATCGCTACTGCCGCTGATCCTCGACGAAGCCGCGCAAGGCCGTTACGGCCCGCTGATGTCGCTGTCGCAACTCATGTACAGCAACGTCGGCGGGCAGATGACGCGCGGCATGCAGTGGTCGGTGATCTGCGCCGAAGACGCGGGCCGCTATCGCGAAGACGGCCGCGTCGCCGACACCATCCTCGGCCCCGGTGTCGCGCGCATGTTCTTCGGCGCCTGCCGCACCTGGCCCACCGGCACGCCGCCGGCCAACCACACCGCGGCGCTGCAGTCGGACGTTCCCGCGCTGCTGATGTCGGGTGAACTCGACCCGGTGACGCCGCCCGCGTACGCCGAGCGCGTCTTGGCCGGTCTGCCCAACGGTCGCCATCTGGTGTTCAAGGGCCAGGGCCACGGCACGTTCGCGCTCGGCTGCGCGCCCAAGCTGCTCGCGCAGTTCATCGAATCGACCGACGCCAAGGCGCTGGACGTGACGTGCCTGGATGCGATGCGTCCGGTGCCGCCGTTCACCAGCTTCAACGGATGGTCGCCGTGATTCGAGTTGGGTGATTCGTGATTCGAAACGGCAACAGCAGTTGCCGCTTCCATCAATCATCCGAACACCCGCGCGAACACCGCTTCTCCCAATCACGAATGACCAATCACGAATGACCAATCACAGCTTTCATCAATCACCAATCACGGACTTTCGATGATCACTGCCCAGCACCTGCACAAGGCATTCAAGACGAAGACCGGCACGGTCCAGGCCGTCGACGGCGTCGACTTCGTCGCCGAGGACGGCCGCATCACCGGCCTGCTCGGACCCAACGGCGCCGGCAAGACGACGACGCTGCGCATGCTCTACACGCTGATGAAGCCCGACAGCGGCCGCGTCCTCGTCGACGGCATCGATGCGGCGCAGGACCCGGCGGCGGTGCGTCGCGTGCTCGGCGTGCTGCCCGATGCGCGCGGCGTCTACAAGCGCCTGACCGCACGCGAGAACATCCGTTACTTCGGCGAGCTGCATGGTCTGTCGAAGGCTGAAATCAATGAGCGCACGCGTGTGCTCAGCGAACAGCTCGACATGGGCGAGATTCTCGATCGCCAGACCGAAGGCTTCAGCCAGGGCCAGCGCACCAAGACCGCGATCGCCCGCGCGCTGGTGCACGACCCGCGCAACGTGATTCTCGACGAACCGACCAACGGCCTGGACGTGATGACCACCCGCGCGATGCGCGAGTTCCTGTTCAAGCTGCGCGACGACGGCCGCTGCGTGATCTTCTCCAGCCACATCATGCAGGAGGTCGCCGCGCTGTGTGACCGCATCGTCATCGTCGCCAAGGGCCGCGTCGTCGCCGACGGCACCGCCGACGAACTGCGCGCGCGTTTCGGCCACGACAATCTCGAGGACGCCTTCGTCAAGGCGATCGGCTCGGACGAGGGCCTGCTGGCATGAGCGGCACGAACCGGACATCGAACATGCGCTGGATGTGGAGCGTCGCGCGCAAGGAGCTGCTCGACATCGGCCGCGACCGGCGCACGCTGTTCATGGCACTGCTGCTGGGCCCGCTGATGTATCCGCTGCTGATGGTCGGCCTGAACTTCATGGCCGAGACGCGCATGAAGACCGAGCAGGACCGCGTGCTGGAGGTGCCGGTGATCGGCGCCGAGCATGCGCCGAACCTGGTCGCGCATCTCGCGACGATGGGCATCCGCGCGGTCGATCCGCCGGCCGACCTCGACGCCGCGATCGCGGCGCAGCAGGTCGACGTGGCGATCGAGATCCCCGCCGCCTTCGCCGACGACTGGCATGCCGGTCGCCCGGCCACCGTCGAGGTGATCAGCGACAGCACGCGTCGCAATGCGCAGACGCCAGCCTTGCGCGTGCGCACCGCGGTCGCGGCCTACGGCCAGCAGGTGGGCGCGCTGCGTCTGCTCGCCCGCGGCATCGATCCGGCTGTCGTGCAACCGGTCGCGGTCGGCACCCGCGACATGGCCACCGAGGAAGCGAAGCGCGGCGTGATGCTGGCGGTGCTGCTGCCGTATCTGCTGATCCTGTCGAGCTTCATCGGCGGCTCGTACCTGATCCTCGATGCGACCGCCGGCGAGCGCGAACGCCAGTCGCTGGAGCCGTTGCTGGCGACGCCGGCCACGCGCGGCGCGATCGTCAGCGGCAAGATCGCGGCGGCCTGCATGATCGGACTGACGTCGCTGCTGCTGACGATGCTCGCCTTCAAACTCAGTGCGCAGATGGGGACGGGTTCGGCACGGATGCTCGATGTCAGTTTCGCGGCGATCGGCAAGATGCTGCTGGTGCTGCTGCCGATGCTCTTCATCGGCACGTCGCTGCTGACGCTGCTGGCCGCGACCGCCAAGAGTATGAAGGAAGCGCAGAGCCACATCGTCTGGCTGATGCTGCTGCCGATGGTGCCGAGCATCGTGCTGATGGTGAATCCGATCAAGACCGAAGCCTGGCAGTTCGCGGTGCCGTTCCTCGCCCAGAACCAGCTGCTGCTGAAGGTGATCCGCGCCGAACCCATCGCGATGCAGGTCTGGGGCATCTACCTCGGCGCCAGCCTGGCACTGGCCGGTCTGCTGTGGTTCGCCGCCGTGCGCCGCTACCAGCAGGAGAAGCTGGCGGTCTCCGGCTGACGGGACCGGCAGGACGGGACGCCGCCCCGGCGACGGTGCAGACGCGGCGTCCCGAGACGGCCCAGGCGGTTGCACGACCGCCTGCGCATCCGCCGAACGCGGGCACGCGCCCGGCCCGAGCCGACCGCAGCGGCAAGGTCGACAGCGGAATAAAAAAAAGCCCGGCCTAGGCCGGGCTTTTGTTCGTGCTGCAGTCCCGCCTCAGTTGTTGTCCGGCGAGAATCCGATGGTGCGACGCGTGGTGACCGGCGCCGGCACCGGCTCGAAGCGCCAGCGACGCACGGCGGTGAGCGCCTCGCGATCGAAGGTGCGCGGCGGATCGGCGCGGACCACGCGCGCATTGGTCACCGAGCCGTCGACACCGACGGTGAACTCGACCTGCACTTCGCCCGAGGCACCGGCGCGCAGAGCATCGGCGGGATAGCGCGGCGCCGGCGTGCTGAGCGGACGCAGCTGGGCGACTGCCTGTGCGGCAGCGGCTGCAGGCGCGGGCGCAGGTGTCGGCGCCGCAGCCTGGCGTGCGGCCTCGCGCTGCGCGGCTTCGCGGCGTGCGGTTTCCTGACGCTCGGCGTCCTGGCGCGCGGCTTCGTCGCGCGTCGCCTGCTCGGCCGCCGCGGCCTGCTGCTGCGCGAGCTGCTGCGCGGCGGAGGCCTGCTGTTGCTGCTGCTGCTGGACCCGATCGCGTTCGAGCTGCTGCTGACGCTGGGTTTCCTGCTCGGCGGTGAGCTTCTGCTGCTCGGCGCGGCGGGCGACCTGTTCTTCGGCGGTGGCGATGCTGGCGCGCAGACGCTCGAGCGCCGGATGCGCGGCGTCGGCGCGTTCGATCAGACCGAACAGACGACGCGCTTCGGCGAAGTCCTCACGGTCGCGGCTCTGTTCGGTCGCGATGACCGTCATCGGCAGCAGATCGATCAGTGCGCTGGACGCCGCGGCGTCGCCGGCCTGCTTCTCGCGCAGGGCGAGGTAGTACTCCATCGCGTTCTCGCCGGCCGGCGAGTACAGACGGCTTTCCTGGTAGGCGGCGTTGGCGGACGTGCGCAGTTCGTCGACCGACAGGCCCGCGATCGCATCGTCGGCCGCCTGCTGCTGGCGCGCTGCCTGCTCGGTGGCCTGCTGCGTGACCGCAGCCGGTTCGGCCGCGGGCGTGGCGGCCGGTGCCGCGTCGTCCTGACTGCCACAGGCGGTGAGCGCCAGCGCGACACCGAGTGCCGCGGCCAGACGCGCCCGCGACGTCCATGCCGGCGTCGAATGCTTCGAGACCATCATCTTTCCCCAAGGATGCATGTCTGCAAGATTGCGTAGGACGCGGCAGCGGCGGAGATTTGTCAACCTCCGCGCTGCGCCGGAACCCCTCCGGACCGCATCCACCCGATGCATCCTGCCCGCTTTCGCGCGCTTCCGATAGCCCCACGCCGGCGGCTATTTGCCGATGCAGAAGCTCGAGAAGATGTGGCCGAGCAGATCGTCGGGCAGCGTGCGCCCGGTGATCGTGCCGATCGCATCGTGCGCGACGCGCAACGCCTCGGCGGTCAGCTCGAGGGTTTCGCCGCGCAGCGTCAGCGCCGCATCGTCCACCGCGTCGGCGGCATCGCGCAGTGCATCGACGTGGCGCTGGCGCGCGGTGAAGGCGCCATCGCCGGACGCGCCGGGCGTGGCCAGCCGTTGCGCCAGCGCGGCGCGCAGCGCATCCAGGCCCATGCCGGTGGCAGCCGAGATCGCCAGCCCCTCGCCGTCGATGCGGCCGCCGGTCAGGTCGGTCTTGTTGTGCGCGACGATCCGGTCCGGCACGCCGGCGATCTCGTCGGCCATCGCGGCGAGTCCGGCGCGGGCATCGCGTGCATCGACGACCACGATCGCCAAGTCCGCGCGTTGCAGTTCCCGGCGTGCGCGGCGCATGCCTTCGCGTTCGATCGCGTCGCCGGCATCGCGCAGGCCGGCGGTGTCGACCAGGGTGAGTTCGGCGCCGTCGATGCGCACCGTTTCCTGCAACAAGTCGCGTGTGGTGCCGGCGATGTCGGTGACGATCGCGCGGTCGCTGCCGGCCAGCGCATTGAGCAGCGAACTCTTGCCCGCGTTCGGCGGGCCGACGATCACCACATGCAGGCCGTCGCGCAGCCGGCGCCCGTGTTCGGCTTCGATCCGCAACGCCTCCAGCGCGTCGGCAAGCGCATCAATGCGGCGCGCGACGACATCGCCGCCGAGGGCGTCGATCGGCTCGTCGGAGAAATCGATCATCGCCTCGACGTGCACACGCAGATGCAGCAGTTCGGCTGCGATCGCCTCGCAACGCTGCGAGAACACGCCGTCGAGCGACCGTCGCGCCGCCCGCGCCGCGCGCAGATCGCCGGCTGCGATCAGGTCGGCCACGGCCTCTGCCTGGGCGAGATCGAGCCGGCCGTTGAGGAAGGCGCGCTCACTGAACTCGCCGGGCCGCGCGAGGCGGGCACCCAGTGCACGGCAACGCGCCAGCAGCTGCTGCAGCACGACCGGGCTGCCATGGCCCTGCAGTTCGACAACGTCCTCGCCGGTGTAGCTGGCCGGTGCGACGAAGGCGAGCGCGATGCCGTCGTCCAGCACGCCGCCGTCGTCGTCGCGGAAACGCACGTGGTGGGCCTGGCGGGGGCGCAGCGTGCGGCGGCAGATCGCGTGCGCGATCCGGCGCGCATCGGCGCCCGACAGCCGCACGATGCCGACGCCGCCGGCACCGGCAGGCGTGGCGATCGCGGCGATGGTGTCGGTGTCGTACATGCGGGGATTCTCCCGGAACGCACGAGCCCGCCATGCGGCGGGCTCGTGTCGGTGGATCAGGCGGGGCGATCAGGCCTTGGCCGGCGCCTCGGCGTAGCGCCGGATCATCCACCACTGCTGCAGCAGGCCGAGGCCGCCGTTGGTGACCCAGTACAGCACCAGACCGGACGGGAAGAAGATCATGATCGCGCCGAACACCAGCGGCATGAACTGCATGATCTTCGCCTGCATCGGATCCATTCCGACCATCGGCGTGAGCTTCTGCGTCGCCCACATGATCGCGATGTTGAGCACCGGCAGAATGAAGTACGGATCACGCGCGGTCAGATCCTGGATCCACAGCATCCACGGCGTGTGGCGCAGTTCCACCGATTCCAGCAGCACCCAGTACAGCGCGAAGAACACCGGCATCTGCAGCAGCACCGGCAGACAACCGCCGATCGGGTTGATCTTCTCCTTCTTGTACAGCTCCATCATCGCCGTCTGGAACTTCTGGCGGTCGTCGCCGTAGCGTTCCTTGAGCTGGGCGATGCGCGGCTGGAACTTGCGCATCTTCGCCATCGACTTGTACTGCGCGACCGACAGCGGATACAGCGCCAGCTTCACCAGCAGCACCAGACCGATGATCGACCAGCCCCAGTTGCCGATCAGGCCGTGCAGCTTGGCCAGCACCCAGAACAGGCCTTCGCCGAGCATCGCGAAGATCGAGAAGCGGCTGTAGTCGACCACGCGGTCGAGGCCACGCACGCCCTGCGCCTGGATCAGATCGACCTGCTTCGGGCCGACCCACAGGCGGGCCGAGGTCGATGCCTGCTGGCCGGCGGCGACCGCGACCGGCGGGCCGAGTTCGCGGATCAGGTAATGCGGCGCGCCGCTGCTGCGGTCGACCTGCATCGAGATCTCGCCGGTGTCGTCCGGACGCGGGATCCACGCGCTGAAGAAGTGGTGCTGGACCATCGCGATCCAGATCTGGCGATCGCGCGCGTTGAGCGGACCGTCGCTTTCGAAATCGCCGAGCGCGCGACGGCTGTAGCCGATTTCGCTGCCGAACCAGGTCGCGCCGGTCAGGCTGTACGACTCCGGATTGGTCATCCCGCGCTTGACCGCAGGCGCGCTGCGGATCAACTGGCGATAGGCGAAGCCCTGCCACGGCGCGCTGCCGGCATTGGCGATCTCGTCCCGCACTTCGATCGCGTAGTCACCACGATTGAGGATGAAGTTGCGGCGGATGGTGACGCCGTCGGTTCCCGTCCACACGAACGGCACCACCAGCGTGGTCTCGCCATCGGCCAGGGTGTGGCTGCTGACGGTGCCCTCGGGCACGAACGCACCCTCGTGGCTCGGCGCATCGTTGGCGCCGCTGACCCAGCCGCTCTGCGCGGCATAGAAATGCGCCGGGTCGGTATCGAACATGCGCACCGGCGGTGCGCCGTCGTCACGCGTCTGCGGATAACCCAGCAGATCGGCCTGGACGACGTTGCCGCCGTCGAGCACGACGCGCAGTACATCGGTCTGCACGACGACCTGGCGCGACGCGGCGGTGGCCGGCGTCTCCGCCGGCGCGGTGCCGGGGACGGCAGGCATCGGCGCGGCATCGGTCGGCGCGCTGGGCACCGCGGCGCTGCCGCCGGCCTGCACGCCCGGCACGGTGGCCGAGGTCGCGGTGGTGGACGTGGTCTGCGGCGGCTGGGCGGCCGAAGCCTGCTCCTTGCCCCACTCCATCCACAACAGCACGGCCACCATCAGCCAGGCGAGGATCAGGAAGGTACGGATCTGGTTCATCAGGCAGGCAAGCTCATGCGCCGGACGGTGCCGGCGTAGGTGGATTCGGGGAGGCGGGCATTGTGCCGCCCGGGGCGGTCAGCGGCAACGCGCGTGCCCGCCGCAGAGCGGACACGAAGGCCGCACGCAGTGCGCCAGGATCGGCGCTGGCCGCAGCAGGTCGCGCGACCACGACATAGCTGCCCGGCGCCAATTGCGTGCGCAGCCGGCGGAACTCGTCGCGCAACAGGCGTTTGATGCGGTTGCGGCCGACCGCGCGGCGATCGACCTTGCGCGACACCGCAAGCCCCAGGCGCGCAGGCCCGGATTCGCGCAGCAGATGCACGGCCAGCAGCGGCGACGCGGTACGCGTGGCGGCGGCGAAGATGCGGTCGAAATCCGCACGCGCACGAACACGCACGTGCCGCGGGAAGCTGGCACGTGCGGTCATTGGACGGATGCTGTTCGGCAGGTGAGCAGGATGATGCAGCTCACCGGCCCGGCAGGATCAGGCCGAGAGGACCTTGCGGCCCTTGGCACGACGACGGGCCAGGATCTTGCGGCCATCGGCGGTCGCCATGCGGGCACGGAAGCCGTGGTCGCGCTTGCGCTTCAGGTTGCTGGGTTGGTAGGTGCGCTTGGTAGCCATGAGGATGCCTTCGGGCAACGCGACAAAAAGGAACCGGAAATTCTAGCGGTCGACCACCCGCAGGGTCAAGCGGGTGTGACGCCGGAGCCCGGCGGCCAGGCCGCGGACCGGGCCGGGGCCGCACGGCAGCATGATAGTCTGCCTGCCCTTTCCCGGTACCGGTTTCCGCGCACCCGCGTGGCGGTGCCCGCTTTGTCGAATTTGCGCATGATGGATGCTTGGCCCCGCTGTCTCCAACGCCTCGAAGCCGAGTTTCCGGCCGAGGACGTCCACACCTGGCTCAAGCCCCTGCAGGCCCGCGGCGATGCACAGAGTACGGTGCTGTACGCGCCGAACGCGTTCGTCCGCGACGAGGTCCAGGCCCGCTACATGCCGCGGATCCGCGAGCTGCTGGAACATTTCGCCGGCACGTCGGAAGTCAGCCTGCAGGTCGGCTCCCTGCCGCGTGCGGTGGCGCCCGCCGGCCCGGTGACGGCGGCCGACCTGCGCCCCGCGACATCGTCGGCGCCGATCGAGGCGTTCGCCGGCAACATGGACAGCCATTACACCTTCGACAACTTCGTCGAGGGCCGCAGCAACCAGATGGGCCGCGCCGCCGCGTGGCAGGCCGCGCTCAAGCCGGGCGACCGTGCACACAACCCGCTGCTGCTCTACGGCGGCACGGGCCTGGGCAAGACCCATCTGATGTTCGCCGCCGGCAATGCGATGCGCCAGGCCAACCCCCGTGCGCGCGTGCTGTATCTGCGCTCGGAGGAGTTCTACAGCGCGTTCTTCCGTTCGATCCAGGAAAAGACCTCGGACCAGTTCAAGCGCCAGTTCCGCCAGATCGACGCGCTGCTGATCGACGACATCCAGTTCTTCGCCGGCAAGGACCGCACCCAGGAAGAGTTCTTCCACACCTTCAATACGCTGTTCGACAGCAAGCAGCAGATCATCATGACCTGCGACCGCTATCCGCGTGAGGTGGACGGCCTGGAGCCGCGGCTGAAGTCGCGCCTGGCCTGGGGCCTGTCGGTGGCGATCGATCCACCCGATTTCGAGACCCGCGCCGCGATCGTGCTGGCCAAGGCCGCCGAACGCGGGACCCAGGTGCCCGACGACGTGGCGTTTCTGCTGGCCAAGAAGATGCACTCCAACGTGCGCGACCTCGAGGGCGCGCTCAACACGCTGGCCGCGCGGGCGAACTTCATGGGCCGTCCGATCACCGTCGAGTTCGCCCAGGAGACGTTGCGCGACCTGCTGCGGGCCCAGCAGCAGGCGATCAGCATCGCCAACATCCAAAAGGTCGTCGGCGACTACTACGGCCTCCAGATCAAAGATCTGTTGTCCAAGCGCCGTACGCGCTCGCTGGCGCGTCCGCGGCAGGTGGCGATGGCGCTGTCCAAGGAATTGACCGAGCACAGCCTGCCGGAGATCGGTGAGGCCTTTGCCGGTCGCGACCACACGACCGTCCTGCATGCCTGCCGTCAGATCCGCACCCTGATCGAAAGCGACGGCAAACTGCGCGAGGATTGGGACAAGCTCATCCGCAAGCTCAGCGAGTAAGCTGCGCATATTCCGGGAGTGCACAACCCCGGGACGGGACGTGGACAGGGTGTGGACAAGTTGGCCCCCCCGAAGTTGTCCACAGGATCATCCCCTGCTGACAGCCCCTCCATCCACCGGGTTGTCAGTGCGGTAAACATGATTCAAATCAAAAGCTTGGATGACATATCCCCCGCTTTTGGCTTCACCCAGCACCACCATTTTTAGATTTATATCCTTTTGTTTAAAGCACGGACCTAGGGGATAACACCGACATGCGTTTCAGTCTTCAACGCGAAACTCTGCTGAAGCCGCTGGCTCAGGTCGTCAATGTCGTCGAACGCCGGCAGACCCTGCCCGTGCTGGCCAACCTGCTGGTGCAGGTCACCGACGGCCAGCTGTCGTTGACGGGAACCGACCTCGAAGTCGAGATGGTCTCGCGCCGGGCGGTCGACGATGCGCAGGACGGCGAGACGACGATTCCGGCGCGCAAGCTGTTCGACATCGTTCGCGCCCTGCCCGATGGCAGCAAGGTCGTGATCTCGCAGTCGGGCGACAAGATCACGGTGCAGGCCGGCCGCAGCCGCTTCACCCTGTCGAGCCTGCCGGCGGGCGATTTCCCGTCGGTGGACGAAGTCGAAGCGACTGAGACCATCGCAGTGCCCGAGGCCGCGCTGAAGGAGCTGATCGAACGCACCGCGTTCGCGATGGCCCAGCAGGACGTGCGGTATTACCTCAACGGCCTGCTGTTCGATCTGGGGGACACGCGCCTGCGCTGCGTCGCGACGGACGGGCATCGCCTGGCCCTGTGCGAGACCACGCTCGAGGATGCGGTCCAGACCAAGCGCCAGATCATCCTGCCGCGCAAGGGCGTGACCGAGCTGCAGCGCCTGCTGGAAGGCGGCGACAAGACGCTCGAGCTCGAACTCGGCCGCAACCACCTGCGGGTGAAGCGCGACGATGTCACCTTCACCAGCAAGCTGATCGACGGCCGGTTCCCGGATTACGAGGCCGTGATCCCGATCGGTGCCGACCGCGAGGTCACGATCGACCGTGAACTGCTGCGCGCCGCCCTGCAGCGCGTCGCGATCCTGTCGAACGAGAAGTACCGTGGCGTGCGCATGGAAGTCTCGCCCGGCCTGCTGCGCATCAATGCGCACAATCCGGAGCAGGAAGAGGCCCAGGAAGAAGTCGAGGCCGATACCAAGGTCGACGAGCTGGCGGTGGGCTTCAACGTGAACTACCTGCTGGACGCGCTGACCGCGCTGCGCGGGGAACAGGTCGTCATCAAGCTGCGCGATGCGAATTCGTCGGCCCTGGTCCGCGAGGCCACCGATGAGCGAAGCCGCCACGTCGTGATGCCGCTGCGTCTCTGACGGGACCGGTACCATGCGTGGGCCTCGGCTCCGCATGTTTCACGTGGAACATGACGCCCGGTTTTCCGGGCGTCTTCCGTTTGGCGACCGCCTGCCTGCTTCTGGATATTCGTGCTGATCACCCGTCTCGATCTTCGCAACGTACGCAACGTGGACGATGCTTCGCTGAAGTTGGGTCCGGGTCTGAACCTGTTCGTCGGTGACAACGGTGCCGGCAAGACCAGTGTGCTGGAGGCGTTGCACCTGATGGCCTACGGACGGAGTTTCCGTGGGCGCGTCCGCGACGGCCTGATCCGACGAGGTCAGGACGCGCTGGAGGTCTACACCGAATGGCAGGATGCTGCCCGGCATCCGGGTATCACCCGCCGCGCAGGATTGCGTCACAGCGGGCAGGACTGGTCCGGTCGACTCGATGGCGCCGACGTGGCCCAGCTCGGCGATCTGTGCGCGGCGCTGAAGGTGGTGACGGTGGAGCCGGGCAGCCATTCGCTGATTTCAGGCAGCAGCGAAATCCGGCGCCGGTTCCTGGATTGGGGATTGTTCCACGTGGAACAGGACTATCTGCCCCAGTGGCGGCGCTACGCCCGGGCGCTCAAGCAGCGCAATGCCCTGCTGAAGTCCGGCGCCGGTGCCGCGCAGCTGGATGCCTGGGATTTCGAGCTCACGGACGCGGCCGAGCCGCTCGATATCCGGCGCCGGGCCTACTTGCAGCGCCTGCAGACGGCTGTGCGCGCGGTGGCCAGCGCGATCGCCCCCCAACTGGGCGAACCGGAGCTGGAATTCCTTCCGGGCTGGCGGCGCAACGAACTGTCGCTGGCGGACGCCCTGCTGGTCGCGCGGGACCGCGACCGCATGGCCGGCTACACCAGCCTCGGCCCGCACCGGGCCGATTGGCGACTCCGTTTCGACGATCACCGGGAACAGGCGCTGCTGTCCCGCGGCCAGGCCAAGCAGGCTGCGCTCTGCTGCCTGTTGGCACAGGCACTGGATTGCGCCACCCAGGATGGCGGCCACTGGCCGGTGATCGCACTCGATGATCTGGCCTCGGAGCTGGACCGTCACCATCAGCACCAGGTGCTGGAGTATCTGATGCCCGGCAACGCACAGATCCTGATCACCGGCACCGAGCTGCCTGCGCACTGGGCGCCCGCCGTGCAGGCCGCAGCGCGCATGTTCCACGTGGAACACGGCAAGCTTCGTTCGAGTTGATCCCGCCGCTGGTCCTGTCCAGCACGGTCCGAAATGAGTTAGGCGATGTTCCACGTGGAACCTGTCTTATGGCCGGCTCCCGGCATGTTCCACGTGGAACCACGCCCGGGCCGTACGGGGCCGCAGTGTTACAATTCGCTCCTTGCGGTCTCTCCTGCCGCGCGGTGCTCCGGACCTTCCGGGCCGCGTCTGGAGGCCGCGCTCCGGCCAGACAGCGAACCGAATGAGCGACGAGACGATCCCCAGCGGCGCCCCCGCCAACTCCGACTACGATTCCAGCCGCATCACCGTCCTGCGTGGCCTGGAGGCTGTGCGCAAGCGGCCCGGCATGTACATCGGCGACGTGCACGACGGCACCGGCCTGCACCACATGGTGTTCGAGGTCGTCGACAACGCGATCGACGAAGCGCTGGCCGGTCACGCCGACGACATCGTGGTGACCATCCACGAGGACGGCTCGGTGTCGGTGTCGGACAACGGCCGCGGCATTCCGGTCGACATCCACAAGGAAGAGGGCGTCTCGGCGGCGCAGGTCATCATGACCCAGCTGCATGCCGGCGGTAAGTTCGACGACAACAGCTACAAGGTCTCCGGCGGCCTGCACGGCGTGGGTGTGTCGGTGGTGAATGCGCTGAGCGAGAAGTTGACGCTCGAGATCTGGCGCGACGGCAATCGCCACCACCAGGAATACGCGATGGGCGAGCCCGTCGCCCCGCTGGAAACGCTGGAAGCCAGCGACAAGCGCGGCACCCTGCTGCGCTTCTGGCCCGCGGTGGCCACGTTCTCCGACGTGACTTTCCATTACGACATCCTGGCGCGCCGCCTGCGCGAGCTCTCGTTCCTCAACTCGGGCGTGCGCATCAATCTCGTCGACCTGCGCGGCGACGGCCGCCAGGACCTGTTCGAGTACGAGGGCGGTATCCGCTCGTTCGTCGAGCACCTGGCGCAGCTCAAGACGCCGCTGCATCCGAACGTGATCTCGGTGACCGGCGAGCAGAACGGCATTACGGTCGACGTCGCCCTGCAGTGGACCGACGCCTACCAGGAAACGATGTTCTGCTTCACCAACAACATTCCGCAGAAGGACGGCGGTACCCACCTGATCGGTTTCCGCGCCGCGCTGACGCGCACGCTGACCAACTACATCGAGCAGAACGGCATCGCCAAGCAGGCCAAGGTGGCGCTGTCGGGCGACGACATGCGCGAAGGCATGATCGCGGTGCTGTCGGTCAAGGTGCCGGACCCCAGTTTCTCGTCGCAGACCAAGGAAAAGCTGGTCTCCTCCGAGGTCCGCCCGGTGGTCGAGAGCGCCTTCGGCCAGCGGCTGCAGGAATTCCTGGACGAGAACCCGGCCGAAGCCCGCGCGATCGCCGGCAAGATCGTCGATGCCGCCCGCGCCCGCGAGGCCGCGCGCAAGGCCCGCGACCTGACGCGCCGCAAGGGCGCGCTCGACATCGCCGGCCTGCCGGGCAAGCTGGCCGACTGCCAGGAGAAGGATCCGGCGCTGTCCGAACTCTTCATCGTCGAGGGTGACTCGGCAGGCGGTTCGGCCAAGCAGGGCCGCAACCGCAAGAACCAGGCGGTGCTTCCCCTTCGAGGCAAGATCCTCAACGTCGAGCGCGCGCGCTTCGACCGCATGCTGGCCAGCGCCGAGGTCGGCACGCTGATCACCGCGCTGGGCACCGGCATCGGCAAGGACGAGTACAACCCGGACAGGCTGCGCTATCACCGCATCATCATCATGACCGACGCCGACGTGGACGGATCGCACATCCGCACGCTGCTGCTGACGTTCTTCTACCGGCAGATGCCGGAACTGATCGAGCGCGGCTACGTCTACATCGGCCTGCCGCCGCTGTACAAGATCAAGCAGGGCAAGAACGAGCTCTACCTCAAGGACGACGCCGCGCTCGACGCCTACCTCGCCGGCAACGCCGTCGAAGGCGCCGCGCTGACGCCGGCGGCGGGTGAGCCTGCGATCGAAGGCACCGCGCTGGAGAAGCTGCTGCTGACCTTCGCCGCGGCCAAGGACACCATCGCCCGCAACGCCCATCGCTACGATCCGGCCGTCATGGAGCTGCTGCTCGATGCGGCGCCGATCGCGGCCGGCACCGATGCGGAAATCGACACCGCGCTACGGTCGCTGGAATCGCGCCTCAACCAGAAGGGTCTGGGGCGTCCGCGCTTCAAGTTCGCGGTCCAGCCGGCCACCGAAGCCCGCGGCGCGGTGCTGACTATCGATCGCCAGCACATGGGCCTCGACGTGGTGCAGCTGGTGCCGCTGGCGACGCTGGAAACCGGCGAGCTGCGCACCATCGGCGAAGCCGCCCGTGCGCTGCATGGCCTGATCCGGGACGGCGCGCAGATCGTTCGCGGCAACCGCGCCCATCCGATCAACAGCTTCGCCGAGGCGCAGGCCTGGCTGATGGACGAGGCCAAGAAGGGCCGCCAGATCCAGCGCTTCAAGGGTCTGGGCGAAATGAACCCCGAGCAGCTGTGGGACACCACGGTGAACCCGGAGACGCGTCGCCTGCTGCAGGTGCGGATCGAGGATGCGGTCGCCGCCGACGAGATCTTCAGCACGCTGATGGGCGACGTGGTCGAACCGCGTCGTGCATTCATCGACGACAACGCGTTGAAGGTCGCCAACCTCGACGTCTGAGTCGCGACGGGCGCACGGCATCGTGCGCCCGTTGACGGAACGTTAATCCGGGCCGCACTACAACGGTCGTCCTTGAACAGGGGAAGACCACCCATGAAAGCGCTGACAGCTGCCCTCGCGACCGCGCTCGCGCTCGCCGGTTGCGCGACCTCGACGTCGCCTACCGGCCGCACCCAGTACGTGGGCGCCGTGTCCCAGGCCGAACTCAACCAGATGGGTGAGCAGGCCTTCGCCGAAACCAAGACCAAGATGCGCCAGTCGCCGGACGCGAAGCAGCAGGCCTATGTGCGCTGTATCGTGACCGACATCGTGCGCGAGCTGCCCGCGAACTGGCAGCAGCTGAATTGGGAATCTGTCGTCTTCGTCGACGAAAACCCCAACGCGTTCGCACTTCCGGGCGGCAAGGTCGGCGTGCACACCGGCATTCTCACGGTCGCCCGGAACCAGGACCAGCTGGCGGCGGTGATCGCGCACGAGATCGGTCACGTCTACGCCAATCACCATGACGAGCGCATCACCCGCCAGATGGGCGCCCAGGGCGCGCTGGGCGTCGCGGGCGCCCTGCTCGGCTCGCGCTATGGCGAAGGCGCCCAGCAGTCGACCAACCAGCTCGGCGGCGCTGCCCTGCAGGCGACGTTCCTGTTGCCGGGCACGCGCACGCAGGAGACCGAGGCCGACGTGGTCGGCCAGGAACTGATGGCCAAGGCCGGTTTCGATCCGCGTGCAGCGGTGGGCCTGTGGCAGAACATGATCGCGGCGAGCGGCGGCAACCGTCCCCCACAGTGGCTGTCCACCCATCCCAACCCGGAGAGCCGCATCAGCGAACTGCAGACGCGCGCCAATGCACTGGTGCCGACGTACGAGCAGGCGCGCGCGGCGGGCCGCCGTCCGAACTGCGGCTAAAAAACCCGCACACAGGCCGTGGCTGGGCGACGCGTGACCGCTCGTCCATAATGGCCGTCTTCCATTTTCGCGACCGTCTCCGAGCGGTCGTGGTTGCCCAACGAGGTGATTCGATGTCGAAGTTCCGCCTGTCCAACTCGATCCTGGCCGGTGCTGTTGCGACCGCGCTGATGGCCTTCGCAGCACCCGTCGCGGTCCATGCCCAGGACAGCAGTGCGCGTTCGAGCGATCGCAGCGAGCGTCGCAACGCACGCCAGGCAGCGGCGGCCGAGCCGCAGCAGGCGGCGCGCTACCCGAACGCGACGCGCCAGGAACCGGGCGTGTCGGCGAGCCAGCGTCTGGCCAAGCAGCTCAACACGTTGTCCGAGGCGAATACCGCGCAGGACGCGGCCAAGGGCCTGCCGATCGCCGAGGAGATCCTCGCCAACGATCGCGCCAACGAATACGACAAGTCGATCGCCGCGCTGCTCGCCGGCCAGCTGCTCCTCAACGAGGACAACGCGCGTGCCACGACGTATCTGCAGCAGGCCATCGATCTGGGCGGCCTCGACAACAGCAACCATTTCCAGGCGATGCTGATCATTGCCCAGCTGCAGGCGCAGGAGCAGGACTACGACACCGCGCTCGTCTCGCTCGATCGCTACCTCACCGAGTCCGGTTCCACGGATCCCAAGGACCTCGCGCTCAAGGGCAACATGCTCTATCGCCTCGAGCGCTATCCGGAGGCGATCGCGGTGCTCAAGCCGCTGGTCGAATCCGGTGGTGAGGTCGATCCGCAGTGGACGCAGATCCTGATGGGCGCCTATGCCGAGTCCGGCAACAACGCCGAAGCCACGCGCCTCGCCGAACAGGTCGCCCAGGCCACGCCGGACGACAAGCGCTCGCAGATCAATCTCGCGGTGTCGTATCTGCAGACCGACCAGAACGACAAGGCGATCGAGGTGTTCGAGCGCCTGCGCGCCAGCGGCCAGCTCACCGAGGACAGCGAATACCGCAACCTCTACGCGCTGTACCTCAACAGCGAGAACAAGGAGCGCGAGGCCATCGCCGTGATCAACGACGGCCTGGAGAAGAACGTCCTGCAGCCCGACTACCGCACGATGTCGGCGCTCGGTCAGGCGTACTACTTCTCCGACCAGGTCGGTCCTGCGATCGAGGCGTGGCAGAAGGCCGCACCGCTGGCCGAGAATGGCGAGACCTATCTCAACCTCGCGCGCGTGCTGCATCAGGAAGGCCGCAGCGCGGAAGCGAAGGAAGCGGCACGCCAGGCGATTGCGAAGGGTCTGAAATCCAACGCGGACGCCGAGCGCATCATCTCGTCACGTTAAGGAAAAGTTGTGTGTCCCATGGATGGTGCACGCAGCTTGTCTTGGTATAAGCTTTAGGGTTCCTGCTGCCCGCAACGGTTGCAGTTCAATATTCCCACCGGGGTTCGCCCCGGCCTGACCAGAGTTCTCCGCATGACGCAACGTTCGACGACGACCAACGACGAAGACGAGGGCTTGAACTGGGCTCGCATCGCCGGCTTCACGATGGTGGTCGCGTTCCATGCCGCCGCCGTCATGCTGCTGCTGGCCCCGGTGAACCCGCCGAATACCGCGCCGGATGAAGAGATGGCCACGCGTGTCGTGATCATCGAACCGCCGCCGCCGCCGCCGCCGCCGCCGCCGCCGCCGCCGGAACCGCCGAAGCCGCAGCCGATCAAGGAGCTTTCGCCTCCGCGACCGACACCGGTGCCACCGCCGCCGGAATCGCCGCCGGTCGTGTTCGACGAGCCGTCGCCGATGGATACGCCGGCCCCGCCGCCCGCTCCGCCTGCGCCGCCCGCGCCGTCGCCTGACATCGGTGCCAGCGTCGACATCTCGTCGAAAAACATGAATCCGCCGCGTTACCCGCCTGCCGCTGCCCGCGCGCAGATCGAAGGCACGGTGATCCTGGTCATCGACGTCGACGCCAACGGCAACGTGACCAACGTGTCGGTCGAGAAGTCCAGCCGCAACCGTGACCTCGATCGCGCCGCGATCGAAGCCGCACGCAAGTGGTCGTTCGCGCCGGCCATGTCGAATGGCCAGCCGGCCGCCGGTCGCGTCCGCGTGCCGGTCGACTTCAGCCTCGGCTGATCCGGACCGCGTTACACAGATCCAGGCGCTCCACACGGAGCGCCCGCTAGACCCGTTTCAACGTTCAACTCTTCATACCACTACATCTAGAAGGTAAGCGTCATGCTGCAGGAAACCACCAACGCCGCTGTGTCCAACGCTGCAGGTCTGGAGTCGATGGGCTTCGCTGACATGATCGAGCACATGGACGCGGTCAACTGGACCGTTCTGATCGTGCTCATCGTGATGTCGGCCATGTCGATCTTCTGGATCATCTTCAATGCGATCAAGAATGCGCGTCTGCGCAGCAGCAACGATCGCGTCATCAACACGTTCTGGGAAACCCCGAACGCGCAGGATGCGATCCGCTTCATGGAAGAGCAGCCGAAGAGCGAGCCCTTCTCGAAGGTCGCCCTCGACGCTGCCCAGGCCGCCGCGCACCATCAGCGTCATGAAGGTTCGCGTCTGGTCGAGTCGCTGAACCGTTCGGAATTCGTCGATCGCGCCCTGCGTCAGGCCGTGACCCGCGAATCGCTGAAGCTCGAAGACGGCCTGACCGTGCTCGCCACCGTCGGTGCAACCGCGCCGTTCGTGGGTCTGCTCGGTACGGTGTGGGGCATCTATCGCGCCCTGATCCGCATCGGTGCCAGCGGCCAGGCCGACATCGGCGCGGTGGCGGGTCCGGTCGGCGAGGCGCTGATCATGACCGCGATCGGTCTGGGCGTCGCGATCCCGGCGGTGCTGGGCTACAACTTCTTCGTCCGCATCAACCGCGGTACGAACAACAAGCTCGACACGTTCGCCCACGACCTGCACGACTTCTTCGCCACCGGTTCGCGCGTCGGTGACGTCGCTCCGCCGGCTTCGGCCAAGGTCTAAGCACAAAACGTCTCGTAGCAGTTAGCGACAACGGAGTTTCGATATGGCTTTCAGCTCAGGTGGTGGCAACGACAAGGTCAACGCCACGATCAACATCGTCCCGCTTGTCGACGTCATGCTGGTGCTGCTGATCATCTTCATGGTCACGGCACCGCTGATGGCGCACAAGGTGCAGGTCGAACTGCCGGAGGCCGACCTCGATGAAAGGCCGGAAAATCTGCCCGGTGTACCGCTCACCGTGGCGGTGACCGAGGCAGGCGACATCTTCCTCAACGACGAGCCCGTGACCCTCCAGCTGCTGGAGAGCACGTTCTCGGTCGAAGCGCAGAAGACGCCGCAGCCCCCGGTCAATATTCGTGGCGACTCGACGACGAAGTACCGGACGATCAACGACGTGGTCAACGTTGCGCAGGCCCAGGGCATGCGCAAGGTGGGCTTCATCGCGACGACCGAAATCAGGTAACCGGAGCAACACGCATGGCATTTTCTTCCGGTGGCGAAGGCCCAATGGCCGACATCAACATCATTCCGCTCTGCGACGTGATGTTGGTGCTGCTGATCATCTTCATGGTCACTGCGCCCAAGGCGTCCTACCCGATCGACATCGATCTTCCGCAGCGTTCGACGACGCCGCCTGACAATCCGGTCGAACCACCGGAGCCGATCAAGCTGCGCATCGACGGTTCGGGCCAGGTGTTCTGGAACGACAGTCCGACGCCGATTTCGGCGCTGCGCAACATGATGGAGTCGGAGATCCAGCGCGATCCGACCAATCAGCCGACGCTCGAGATCGATACGAACGCGGACGCGGACTATGGCGTGCTGGCCAAGGTACTGGCCGAAGCCAAGAACGCGCAGATGCAGAAGATCGGGTTCGTTCGGCAGTAAACGCATCAACGTCGGCGCGGGCCTGCAGCACGCGCGACGCTTCCCTTGTTCGATTTGACGCCGCCTTCGGGCGGCGTTTTTTTTGTGCCAAGAAGCACACAGGTCGGCGTTTTCTTTGGGCGTGAAAACAGGCTTGGAATACGCGGGTACGTTGACCCTGCGGCGGCTTCTCCTGCTGCAGTTCTGGAGATGGTCGTGGTGCAACGGTGCGCCACGCCAAGCCTCCATCCATGCGTCGTGTCTGGCGGACGGCGGTGCCTGCAGGTCTTCAAGAAGATCGAGTGCCCGTCCAAAGAGGCCATGCCCGGTGCGGCTGATCCCGCCCGACCGGGACGTGGTGGCGGACGACCCGCCCGCGGCTCGGCGCAAATCTGCACGCCTTCGAATCTGTTCGGGATCAGGCCGAGATCAGCAGCGGCGTATGCAGAATTCCGATGCGGACCGCGTGTCGTCAGGTGATTCCTGCGCTCGCGGGCATCTGGCTTGATCGTGCTGTCTGGCGCCGGTCTCGGGCAAACGCGAACGGCGCTGGATGCCCGCATTCGCGGGAGTGACGGCGTGCGCTATGCGGCGGCGGCCGTGCTGTCGGTCGGCCGGTCGAGGATCTCGAGATACCGGCGCACGGTCGTGTCCAGTCCGTCGTACAGGGCCTCGTCGATCAGGGCATGTCCGATCGAAACCTCGTCGATGCCGCCGAGTGCCGCCAGGAACGGGCCGAGGTTGGCCTGGCTGAGATCGTGGCCGGCGTTGACGCCCAGGCCTGCATCGCGCGCGCGGCGGGCGGTGTCGACGAAGGCGGGCAATGCTGCGTCAGGCGCACCGTCCGCGAATGCCGATGCCCAGGGTCCGGTATAGAGCTCGATGCGGTCCGCGCCGATCGCGGCCGCCGCCTCGACATCGCTGCCGGCATCGGCGAACAGGCTGACGCGGCAACCGAGTGCGCGGAATGCAGCGATCAAGGGGCGCAGCGCATCCGCATCGCGGGCGAAGTCGAAACCGTGGTCGGAGGTCAGCTGGCCGTCGCCATCCGGCACCAGGGTGACCTGCGCGGGGCGGTTGCGCTCGCACAGCGCGAGCAGGCCGGGATAGCCGTCGCGTGTGGGCGCGAAGGGATTGCCTTCGATATTGAATTCGATACCGCGCGCGTGGGTCAGTGCCGACAGCGCGAAGACGTCGTCAGCGCGGATATGGCGGGCATCGGGGCGCGGATGCACGGTGATGCCGTGGGCACCGGCGTCGAGGCAGACGGTGGCGGCGCGGATCACGGACGGTGCATCACCGCCGCGCGAGTTGCGCAGCACGGCGATCTTGTTGAGGTTGACGCTGAGCCGGGTCGCCGGCGCCTGGGGTCGGGCGGGGTCGTGCATCGATCGGTGGATCAGAGGCCGGACGGCGGCGTGCCGGGCGCCTGCGTGGTTTCGGCGGCGGCGCGGCGGGCTTCGGCCTGCTCGCGCAGGCGGCGGAGTTCGGCCGGGTCGACCATCATCGCTTCGCTGCGGCTCTGATTGCCGACACGCTGGGCCAGCAGCCCGAGCACGCCGATGACGATCAGGACCAGGGCCAGCAGCAGCGCGATGGCAGCCAGCGGCACCGAAGTCGTGGAGAACGCAAGAACGAGCGCACCGAGTGCGAGCAGCAGGCACAACCAAGGCATGGATCGGTCTCCGCCGGACGTGGGCGCAGTCTAAACCACCATGGCCCGCGCGCCACCGGGCACGGCGTCAGGAAAGCGCCCGTGGCGTTGCGTGCGTGCGCGGGCGGTGCGGACTGCGCGTCACAGCAAGGGCGAACACAGCCGCGCGAGCGCTTCCGGCAGACGCGCGGTCAGCAGCGGGCGATGGCGACCGCGGTGCACACGCGAGGCGTTGGCGAATTCGCTCTCGATCAGGCGCGCCAGTCCGCCTGCCAGCCCGGGATCGTCGAACAGCACCGACAGTTCGAAGTTCAGGCGGAAACTGCGGTGATCGAAGTTCGCGCTGCCGATGATCGCGAGGTGGTCGTCCACCAGCAGCGATTTGCTGTGCAGCATGCGCGAGCGGTACTCGTAGACCTTGACGCCCGCGACCAGCAGCTGACCGAAGTACGAACGCGCCGCCAGCGTGACGAGGCGCGAATCGCTGACCCGCGGCACGATCAGGCGCACGTCGAGACCGGCGAGCGCGGCGGAGGTCAGCGCCATCATGGCCGCTTCGCCCGGGACGAAATACGGCGTCGTCATCCACACGCGCTGCTTCGCGGCGTGGATCGCGCCGACATGCGCGCGATGGATCGCTTCCCAGGTCGAATCCGGGCCCGAGGTCAGGATCTGGGTGCGGATCGGTCCCGGATCCGCTGCCGGCGTCTGCTGCTCGACCTCGGCGAGGAAATCGCGACGTCCGGTCGCGTACGCCCAGTCTTCGGCGAACACCAGCTGCAGCACGCGCACCGACTTGCCGGTCATGCGCATGTGCAGGTCGCGATAGGCATCGATGCGCTGGCGCTCGTCCTGCTCGTCGGTGATGTTCATGCCGCCGGTGTAGCCGATGCGGCCATCGATCACGACGATCTTGCGATGGGTGCGCAGGTTGGTCCACGGGCGTTTCCAGATGCGCCCGAACCGCATCGGATGGAACCAGGCGATCTCGCCACCGGCCTCGATCAGCGGCGCGAAGAAGCGCTGCGACGCCCCGGAGCCGACGAAATCCATCAGCAGGCGCACGCGCACGCCCGCACGTGCGCGCTCGACCAGCGCGTCGCGCAGCATCTGCCCGATCGTGTCCGGTTCGTAGATGTAGTACTCGAGATGGACGTGATGTTCGGCACGGGCGATGTCGGCCAGCAGCGCTTCGTACTTCGCGGCGCCGTCGACCAGCAACTCGACCTGCGCCGACGAGGTGACCGGCAAGCCCGTGGTCGCCTGGGCCAGCCGGACGAGTTCGGCCGCCTCGCCGTCTTCGGCATCCAGCGCCGACTTGTGCATCGCCGCGCGGCTGCGGCTGCGGCGCAGCCGGTGGCGGCGGATCTTCTGCGGCCCGAACACGTGATAGATCAGGAAGCCGAGATAGGGCAGCAACGCCAGGCCCAACAGCCAGCTCAACGTGGCCACCGGCTCGCGCTTCTGCAGCACGATCCAGCCGCCCAGCATCACCAGGTAAAGCACCCAGCCGACGCCGAGCAGCGCGATCAGATGCGGTGCGGTGACCAGGGCATCCCAGGCCTGCTGAAGCGCGTCGAACATGGTGGACCCGGCGAGCGGCGCCCATCGCGCCGGCGCACAGGGTACCGGCGGCGCCCTGTCTGCACCGACATCGCCGGCGACGCAGTGCGTGCCATCACCCGGGCGGAGACATGTCACATCCGGCTGTCGCACTCCTGTGACAGCCGGCGGACCGCGCGGTGACGCGGCTGGTGCCCGGGTTTCGCTCGCGGGCTGCCACAGGCCGGGGACGCGAGGGAAGGGTTCGATCCCACGGGATTTCAATCAACTAATTGAAATACAAGGAATAAAAAGGCTGGCACGGCCTATGCGTTGACTCCCCCATCAGTCGAACCGGGGATCAACCGCCATGCGCCATCCAGTCCAGACCCGCGTCGGCCTGCTGATCGCCTGCCTGGCGTTCGCAGGTCCTGCCGCCCAGGCCGCGGGCGCGCGCGCCGGCGTGCAGCCCCAGCCGGGCGAGATGGTCCTGTTGCGCGATGTCAGTGCACGTCATGCGGTACGGCCGTCGCCGCCGGGCATCGGCCTGATCGTCGATCCGACCCCGAACCGACAGCTGCTGCCCGCACTGGCCAGCCACGAACTCAGCGACGCGGATTTCCTCGCCCTCGACACCGGACAGCAGGTCCAGACCCGCGGTCCCGCGTCGGGCGGCCTGGCCGGTCCGATGGTGCGCACGCTCACCGGCCCGTCGATGGGCGGCGGCACGGCGCGCGATGCCAGCGGCGTGCAGACCGCGGGCACGCTGGGCGCCGCCACCGGCGGGCCGCTCGGCGCGGTCGGCCAGGCCACCCGCGGCATCGGCGGCCACATCACCGGCGCGCTGTCGCAGATGCCGTTCGGGCAAGCCGCGGCGGGGAACGGTCCGTGAGCACGCGATTCGCACTGGCCGTACTCGCCTGCATCGCCGCGGCGCCGGTCCTCGCCGACGACTACGGCGCGATGCTCGGCTATCTCACCCAGTCGCGCATCGACGGCCAGGCGTTCGCCGGCGCCTCGGGTGCACTCGCGCTCAACGTCGCCGCCGGCGACCACAACCAGCAGGCCAACCTGCGCGCACTGGCCGTCGGGCCGGACGCGAGCGCCGACGTCGCACTGCGGCAACAACGCCGCGGCGACAGCGCGACCCCACCCGACGGCGCATCGGCCGTCATCGGCGGCCAGGCCTTCGCCGGCGCGTCGGGACTGGCCGGCATCAATCAGGCCAGTGGCAGCGGCAACTCCACATTCAACGGAGTCGCCCTGGCACTGGCGCAACAGGGCATACGCGAAACCGACGACGACGGCACGTTGTCGGCGGCGTTCGCGTCGGCGGGGCAACAGCACGGTTTCGACCGAGGGGGCGCGGCCGGGGGACGGCGCGTGGCATCCGTCGAGTCCACTGCGCTGCAGGGCTTCGAGGGTGTGGTGCAACTCAACCAGGTCGCGGGCTCGGGCAACGACACCGGCAACGCAGTGTCGATGTCGATCCAGTCCGGACCGTGACCGGGAATCAACCGAACTTCCACGCGAACCACGAGAGAGAGACATCAACATGAAGACCATGAAATTGACCGTCCTGGCGCTGGCCGTCGGCGCAGCCGCGGCGGGCAACGCGCAGGCACAGCAGGTCGACCGCCGGATCGTCGACTACGACATCACCATCGACGACACGCGCAACTACGAAACCAACGTCACCAACACCGACACGGCGATCAACACCGAGGTCAACACCACGGTGAACCAGACCCAGGACATCAGCCAGACGGTGGACCAGTCGCTGACCGAAACCTGGGACATCAGCGTCAATGATTCGTTCACCCGCGACGTCACCCAGACCGTCGACCAGAGCCTGACCGAGTCGCACGACATCAGCACCAGCGACACCTACAGCCGCGACGTCAGCCAGAGCCTCGACGAGGCCCACCGCATCCGCACCAACCAGGTGTACGAAGACATCGAGCGCACCGAGAACGTCAACTCCGACATCCGCCGCGAGCGCAACGAACACGGCGTCGCGGTGAACCTCGAGAAGGATCTCTCGCTGAGTTCGGACATCAGCTTCAGCGGCGATCCGACCATCACCGGCGACATCGATCTGGATTCGGCCGCGATCGCGGTGGTCGACAACCGCCAGTCCGTCAGCGGCAACATCGGTCTCAACAAGGTGGTCGAGAACGAAGCGTCGATCGCCGACGAAGTGGGCGCGGAGGCCTCGGGCAACCTGCTGTTCAACGTCGCCGCCGGCGACAACAACGTGCAGGACAATGCCGCGGCGCTGTCGGCCGCCGATGCGGGCTTCGCATTCGGTCTCGCCGATGCCGAGGTGTTCGTGAACCAGGCGGGCAACGGCAACACCACCGTCAACGAAGGCGTGACCAATGCCGCGGGTCTGGGCGGCAACGCGTTCTCGTCGGCGAGCGGCAACATCGGCGTCAACATCGCCTCGGGCAACAACAATGCGCAGAAGAACGCGATGGCCGCTTCGGTCGCCACCGCGGCCTATTCGCAGGCCAGCGTCAGCTCCAACCAGGTGTCGACGGGCAACGTGACGTCGAACGCCGGCAGCCACGAGCGCTTCGACGACACCACCGAGATGTCGCTCAGCGGCACGATGAGCGGCGGTTCGATCGCGGTCGGCATGGGCGCCTATGAGGGATCGTCCTCCGGCACCAGTACCTCGCGCGGCAATGCCTACCAGCAGTCGAACTTCTACGCCGACATGTGGGAAGGCGAGCGGCATCCGGCGGGCGATTCGACCGGCCATACCGACTTCGACATCGACAGCCAGGGCGCGGTGCGCAATCCCTACCGTCAGGGTGTGGGCGGCCTCGCGTTCGATACCGATTCGCGCGGCAGCTACTCGGGCCGCGAGGAAGGCGATCTGGCGTTCATCGAGCTGGGCTACATGGAGCTCGAGGCCGCGCTCAGCGGTGAGGTCAACACGAGCCGCTGGGTGTCGGTGGCGGCGACCAACACCGCCAGCCTGAGCGGCAGTGCCTTAAGCAACGCCTCCGGCAACATCGGTGTGAACGTGGCGGCGGGGACCGGCAATCTGCAGGCCAACAGCCTGTCGATGGCGGTCGCGCAGCCGGGCGCCGCAGCGCCGCCCCCGGGCGGTGGCGGCGAGTAAGCGCCCACCAGGTGTGACCCCCGACCGCGGTCCGGGTCGGGGTTTCCCCGGAGCCCCGCGCCACCTGCCCCGTGGCGCGGGGCCTCCTCTGCAGACGAGGCCCGACGATGATCCGATTGCTCGCCGCCGTCGTACTGGCGCTGCTGGTGTTGATGGTCGCTGCGCGTGCGCGTGCGGCCGATGTGCAGGTGCACGGCATCCTGCCCAATGGCGCGGTGATGCCGGTGCGGGTGGAGAGCATGCGCGAGGCGCGCTTCCGCAACATCGTCCGCCAGCACACCGATTACAGCTGCGGCGCGGCCGCACTGGCGACGGTCCTCAAGTACGCCTACCGGCTGGATGTCGACGAGGCCACGGTCATCGAAGGAATGATGGGTCTGGCCGATCCGGACGTGGTGCAGACGCGCGGCTTCTCGCTGCTGGACATCAAGCGTTACGTGGAATCGCTGGGCATGCGCGGCCGTGGCTACCGCATCGAGGAGGACCGCCTGCGCGCACTGCGCGTCCCGGGCCTGGTGCTGATGGACGTCCGCGGCTTCCGCCATTTCGTCGTGCTCAAGCATGTGGCCGACGACATCGTCGAGGTCGCCGATCCGATCCTCGGCAACCGCAGCGTGCCGATGGCCGAGTTTCTCGAATCGTGGCCGTCGCGCGCCATTTTCATCGTCATAGCCAGTGACTTCGATCGCGAGACCGCGCTGCTGCAGCCGGTCGCGCGCCCGAGCGCGAAGGCGCTGTTCGCCCGCCAGGGGCCGTTGACCGACGCCGAGCTGCTGGATTTCGGCTTCAGCCACGCGGATCTGTTCTGAACGAGGTTCCGACATGAAGACGTACATGACATCGCGGCTGGGTCTGGTGCTGCTGGCGGTCGCCCTGGTGACACCGGTCCGCGCCGAAACCGACGCGTCGCCGCGGCCGTTCGGCCTGCGCGAGATTCCCGATGCCGAACTCGGCGCGATGCGCGGCCGCTACATCGTCGGCGACGATCGTGTCGCCTGGTTCGGCGTGACCATGGTGTCGGACTGGATGACCACGTCCGGCCAGCGCCTGCAGGGCGCGATGACGCTGGGCTTCGACCTGCGTGGCGCCCGGCCCGATGTGAGCTTCGAGCCCAGCGTCACCATCACCGACGGTGCGCTGCCCGCCGTGGCAGCCGGCAGCGGGCAGGTCGATGCATCCGGCCTGGCGAATGTGGCTGGTCTGGTCCAGGCGGTGCAGGTGGCCGGCGACGGCAATACCGCCCGCAATGGCCTCAGGCTGCGCATCCGCGAGGGCGCGGTGCCGTCGCAGGTCGGCGGCGAAGGTGGCGGATCCGCCGAAGCCACAGCGTCCGGCGCGCATGCGCGCGCGGCCGTCGACGGCGCCGGCGCGCGCGTGCTGCTCCAGGTCGCGGGCCAGGGCGCGGTCGAGCAGTGGATCGACGCGCGTGCCGTCGGCCAGAGCATCCGTCTCACCGGCGACGGCCATGCCGTTTCCAACCGTCTGCAGCTCGATCTGGTGCGCCAGGGCACACCGGCCAGCGAGACCGTCCACCAGAACCTGGTCCAGGCCATCGGCATGACCCGCGCCGGCGGGCTTTGAGACCACACATCCACGCGTCGATGCGGGAGGGGGCAATCTTGAAATCGACACTCGTACGCGCGCGGCGGCCACTGGCCATCGCGCTGGGGCTGGCGTTGTGCGCCCCGACCCTCGGACTGGCCCAGGATGCCGGCGCGCTGACGCCGGCCGACCGGGCACAGATGCAGCAGCTGCTGCAGGACCTCACGTCGCTTAAGCAGAGCTACGCGCAGGAAGTACGCCGACTGCGCGAACTGGACATGCAGATCCAGGCGCTGCAGGCGCGCGTCGGCGGCGCGATGCCGCCGTCGACGGATACCGCCGCGAGTGCCCAGGGTCCGTCCCCTGCGGCTGCGCCTGCGCCCGCCGGGCCTGCAGCGCCGTCGCCTCGCAGCGACGCGGGCTACGCCGGCACCGCCGAGGATGCCGAACGCGCGCAGGAGACCGATTCGCGCAGCGTCGCCGACGTCAAGCAGCAGAGCACTGCACTGTTCAATCGCCGGCTCACGCTGGAGAACGGCATCAGCTACAACCGTTACGACCGCAAGCAGGTCACGCTCAACGGCTTTCTCGCGCTGGATGCGATCTTCCTCGGCAACATCGCGATCGAGAACGTCGAATCCGACACGGTGAACTACAACTTCGCCGCGCGCTGGGGCGTCAGTCCGCGCCTGAGCCTCAACCTCGACGTGCCCTACATCGCGCGCAAGACCGTCTACCAGAAGGGCGGCGCCGGCGGCGCGGCCGCGGCGATCGCGCAGGAGGAAACCGACGGCGCGGGCCTGGGCGACATCAGCGCGAGCGCCAACTGGAAACTCTTCGGCGAACGCGGGCCGTGGCCGGAGACGGTGCTCAACGTCGGAGTGACCGCGCCGACCGGACAGGAGCCCTACGGCATTCCGTGGCGCGTGCTCGAACGCGACGCCGACGACTTCATCCGCTTCGCCGTGCCCGAGGAGCAGCCCACCGGCAACGGCCTGTGGCAGGCGACCGTGGGCCTGTCGGCGGTCAAGACCACCGATCCGGCGATCCTGTTCGGCAACATCGGCTATGCGCGCTCGTTCGCGCGCGATTTCGCCGATCTCGACAACAACCCGGCCACGGTGAATCCCGGCCGCGTGCGTCTGGGCGATGCCTACTATTTCGGCGCCGGTCTGGCATTCGCGTTCAACGAACGCACCAGCCTGAGCATCTCCTTCAGCGACCGGCTCAATGCCCGCGCGCGCACCCGCTACGACGGCGGCGACTGGAGCAAGCTGATCGGCAGCGACGCCAACGCCGCGACGATGAGCCTGGGCGTGACCCATGCGATGACGCCCAGCGCGACCTTCGTCGGCGTGCTGGGCATCGGTCTCACGCCCGATGCGCCGGACTTCAATCTCACGGTGAAGGTGCCCTACGCGCTGTAGGGCCGGTGCCCGGCGCCGGCCGGTACCGGCGTCATTTCCAGCGGCAGGCGTCCAGCGACACGCCGTGCTTGCGGCACAGCCGGTAGACCGTCATCCGCGAAATGCACAGCCGCTGCGCGCAGGCACTGACGTTGCCGCCGGTCGCGCGCAGCGCATCGAGCAGCGCATCGCGATCGGTGCGGTCGCGATGGTCGTCGAGTGCGACCACGCGCGCGGTCGCGGCGCCCATCTGCAGGTCGTCGGGTTCGATCAGCGCGTGCTCGGCGACCACGGCCGCGCGGCGCACGCGGTTGAGCAGTTCGCGCACGTTCCCGGGCCAGGGATGCGTGCGCAGGCACTGCCGTGCGGCCGCGCTGAAGCCGCGCGCCTGCACCGCATGGCGCGCACGGAACGCGTCGAGGCACTCGCGCGCCAGCAGCTCGATGTCGTCGCCGCGCTCGCGCAGCGGCGGCAGGCGCAGGCGCAGCACGTCGAGGCGGTAGTAGAGATCCTCGCGGAAGCGGCCCCTGGCGATCGCCGCGTCCAGATCGACATGGGTGGCCGCGATCACGCGCACGTCCACGTGCACGGCCCGGTTGCTGCCCACGCGTTCCAGCGTGCCTTCCTGCAGCACGCGCAGCAGGTTGGTCTGCGCCTCCATCGGCAGGTCGCCGATCTCGTCGAGAAACACGGTGCCGCCGTCGGCCGATTCGAACAGGCCGACCCGCCGCGTGGTGGCGCCGGTGAACGCGCCACGCTCGTGGCCGAACAGTTCGGACTGCACCAGCGTCGGCGCGATGGCGCCGCAGTTCATCGCCACGAACGGCCGCTCGCGGCGGCGTGACAGGTCGTGCAGCGCATGCGCGGCGAGTTCCTTGCCGGTGCCCGACTCGCCGGTCACCAGCACCGGCAGGTCGACGTCGGCGTAGCGATGCAGCATCGCGCGCACCCCGAGCATCGCTGGACTGCGGCCGCCGATGCTGTCGATGTCGCGGCGCGGCCGGGCCACCAGGTCGGCCAGCGCGTCGGCCAGCCGGTCGGCATCCAGCGGCGCATGCAGCACCCGGCCGCAGGCCGTGCGGATGCGCTGGCCGATCGGGTCGCCGTCGTCATCGCCGTCCACCAGCGCCAGCGACGGCAGGTCGACATGTTCCAGCAGCATGCGTTCCAGTGCCGCCAGGCGGCCTGCGTCGGCGCCGCGCAGGTCGGCGACGATGACTACGAGGTCGGCGCCGCGCATGCCGACCTGGCGGCTGGCGTCGTGGTCGGCCACCCGCAGGTGCCAGCCGCCGGCGGCAAGCTGCGCCTGCTCGCGCCGCGTCGGTGCGCCGAACCAGATCGCGCAGCGCTGCGCGGTCGGCGCGTTCAAGCTCGCCATACCGGCCCGCCGGTCGGCGACGACGACGCAGGACCGGTCGCTGCCGGCCTCTGATGTACGGACATGCCCCTCTCCCTTGCCCCGGCTGTCGGCGTTACCAACGCGGGACCGGGGGCGGATCGGCCACCGGCGGCGTCGCACGGGGTGAGACCGGCGGCTGCCAGACTGCCGCGATGTCCGCTGGCCGCCTCCGTCCACCCGTCGCCACCGCCCGCAAGGGGCGCGGTAGCGCGTCGTGGGTGGCCGGGCGCTACGAGACCCAGGTCGCCGTGCCCGAGGACGACGGCTGGGACGGCCTGCAGGCGCAGCAGGACGAGGCGGACGCGCCGCAGACCGTGGTCACCGAGGAGCGCGCCCGCAGCATCGTCAGCCGCAACCAGTCGCCCGACATCAGCTTCTCGCAGTCGGTGAATCCGTATCGCGGTTGCGAACACGGCTGCGTCTACTGCTTCGCCCGGCCCTCGCATGCCTACCTGGACCTGTCGCCGGGGCTGGATTTCGAAACCCGGCTGTTCGCCAAGACCAATGCCGCCGAACAGCTGCGCGCCGAGTTCGCCCGGCCGGCGTACGCGTGCTCGCCGATTGCTTTGGGCATCAATACCGACGGCTACCAGCCGATCGAGCGCCGCTACGGACTGACCCGCGCGCTGATCGAGGTCATGGCCGAGGCGCGGCATCCCTTCAGCATCGTCACCAAAAGCGCCAACGTGGTCCGCGACCTCGACCTGCTGGCGCCGATGGCGGCCGACGGCCTGGTCACGGTGCACTTCTCGGTGACCTCGCTCGACAACCGCCTCTCGGCCCGGATGGAGCCCCGCGCGGCCGCCCCGCACGCGCGGCTGCGGGCGATGCGCACGCTGCACGAGGCCGGCGTACCGGTCGGCGTGATCGTGGCGCCAGTGGTGCCGGCGATCAGCGACCATGAACTCGAGGCCATCCTGGGCGCGGCGCGCGAGGCCGGCGCGGCGTCGGCCGGCTATGTGGTGCTGCGCCTGCCGCACGAGCTGAAGACGCTGTGGCGCGAATGGCTGGCCCTGCACTATCCCGAGCGCGCCGCCCACGTGATGAGCCTGCTGCAGCAGCTGCATGGCGGCCAGGACTACGACAGCCGCTTCGGCACGCGCATGCGCGGCCAGGGCCCGTTCGCGGAGCTGCTGGCCTCGCGCTTCGCCCGGGCACATCGCGCGCTCGGGTTCGGGCGGTTGCCGCCGCTGCGCACCGACCTGTTCCAGCGGCTGCGGCCCGCGTCGCCACAGGGCGATCTGTTCTAGCAGGCCGATGGGCGGCCCGCCTCACGGGGTCTGCACCCCGTGTCCACACCGGGATTTCCTACACTGCGCGGTCTTTCCGCCCGCGCCCGTCGCCGATGTCCGATGCTGCCGTCCTGCCGCCGTCCACCGAACAGGTGACGGTCGCCGCCCTGCTCGATGCCCTGTCGGTGGCCGCCGCCGTGCTGGCAGCGGACGGACAGTGGCGCCAGGCCAACCCGGCAATGGGCGCCCTGCTGGGCGTGGCACCGGACGTACTGCGGGGCGGCCGGGCCCATCGTGATCATTTCGCCGGGGCGGATGCCGCCCGCATCGATGCGGCGCTTGCCGGGGACGGCACCGGTCTGCGCGACCTGCCGGTTGCGCTGGATGGCGACACCGGGCCCGTCCGGCACTGTCTGCTCGACCTGCAGGCCCTGGGGCCGGACGGCGACCTGCTGCTGCAGCTGCGCGACGTCACCGCGCTGCATGCGCTGGAGCAGGTGCAGGAAACGCTGGCCTTCGGCATCTCCCATGAACTGCGCGCGCCGGTGCGGGCGATCGAACAGTTCTCGCGCCGGCTGGCCGAGCGCAGCGCGACGCTCGAAACCGATGCCGCACTGGACCATCTGCAGCGGATCCGCGCCGCTGCCGGTCAGGCCGGCGGTCTGATCGACGGCCTGCTCGAAACCATGCGCGCCTCGCGGCCGCCGCGTGCGCCCGGCCCGGTCGACATCAGCCTGCTCGGCGACTGGATCTGCGCCGAGCTGCAGGACGCCGCGCCCACGCGCGCCGCCGATGTCCAGATCGCCCCCGACCTGTGGGCCTGGGGCGACGAACACGCGCTCAAGCAGCTGCTCGGCAAGCTGCTCGACAACGCCTGGCGGTTCTCCGCGCACCGCGACCGCGTGCGCATCGAACTCGACGGCGAACGCGTCGGGGACCGCATGCGGCTGCGCCTGCGCGACGGCGGACGCGGTTTCGACATGCGCTATGCTGACCGACTGTTCGTGCCGTTCAAACGGCTGCACGGGGCCGACGACGGCGCAGGCCATGGCCTGGGCCTGGCCATCGCCCAGCGAATCGCGCAGGCGCATGGCGGTCACATCCGGGTGCAGTCCGAACCGGACATCGGCACCACCTTCACCATCGAACTGCCGGCGGTGCCGGACGAGGACGCCGCACGACCATGAGCGCACATACGATCCTGCTGATCGAGGACAACCCCGACGACGCCGAGCTGACCCGCATCGCGTTCGCCGAGGCCGGGATCGACAGCCAGCTGGTCGTGGTGGGCGACGGCGCCGAGGCCCTCGACTACCTCTTCGCCCGCGGCGCGCATGCGCATCGCGATCCGACCGACCTGCCGTCGATCGTGCTGCTGGACCTCAACCTGCCCAAGCTCGACGGCCGCGAGGTGCTGCAGTCGCTGCGCGCCAACCCGGCGACGCGCGGCCTGCCGGTCGTGGTGCTGACCACCAGCACCGAGCCCTTCGACGTCGAGGCCAGCTACGCGCTGGGCGTCAACAGCTACATCCGCAAGCCGGTGGATTTCGGCAAGTTCGTCGAAGTGGTCAAGCAGATCGGGCTGTACTGGTTGGTGTTGAACCACCCGCGGGGTTGAAGCCCCCATGCTTGAGCGGTTGTCGACGCCGGCGGGCGTCCTGGCTGGTCGGCCTGCGGCCGCAGCCGTACAGCAGTGTTCTGGTTCGATGTGTACCGGCGCCCGAAGGCGTTCGGGCTATGGCCTCTGCCTTGATTCCGGCCCCGGCCCCGGCTCCGGCCTCGGCCTCGGCTTTGGTTTTGGCTTTGGTTTTGGTTTTGGTTTTGGCTTTGGTTTTGGTTTTGGTTTTGGTTTTGGTTTTGGCTTTCGCTCTGCTTCGGTTTCGGCTTCGGCTTGTGCCCTTGGCTTCATCGAGCCGTAAAGCGAGCCGAGCATCGCAGGGCGGCGGGGCCGGAGAGCAGCCCATGTCTGAGCGCAGCGAGTTTGGGCTGCGTGCCCCGGTGCCCGAGAAGCGCAGGGGCCCGAGCCGGC
>NZ_JBDGKA010000004.1:0-561721 GCF_057656615.1 Luteimonas sp. Soil_C_5 | reverse complement strand
TCGCACGCTGACGCGTGCGAGTTCCTTTTTGACCGGCCAAAAAGGAACCAAAAAGCCCGTTCGCCGGACGCGATCCGATGCGATGGAGCCGCATCGGTGCCCTGCGCTCCTCGCCTGACGCGGCACGCAGCCCAAACTCGCTTCGCTCAGACATGGGCTGCTCTTCGGCCACGCCAGGCTGCGGTGCTCGGCTCGCTTTACGGCTCGGCAGATCACAGGCTGAAAGCCGAAGCCGAAGCCGAAGCCGAAGCCGAAGCCGAAGCCGAAGCCGAAGCCGAAGCAGAAGCCGAAGCAGAATTCAAAGCCAGAGCCGACGCCGTCAGCTGAAGACGCGCCCCGCAATCCGCAAACCCGCCACCCACACACCGATGCTCGACCCGATATTGGTCAGCATGAAATTGAGGATGGTCCGCGACACCCGGTTGCGGTACCAGCCGCGGAACGTGCCGGCGTCGTCGCGCAGTGCCATGAAATCGGAATAGGCCGGCTTGCGCATATGCGCCTCGACCAGGGCGCTGAACAGTCCCGGCGAGATGCCCGGTGGCCGGATCGGCTTGAGCGGCGCGGCGATCGCGGCCGCGAGGATGCCGAGCGGATGGCCCAGCGCCACCAGTGCACCGAGCGCGGCGAAGCCGCCGGTGATCAGCACCCACTCCTTGACCAGCTGGCGGCCGAGTTCGGCGCCGCCTTCGTAGTAACCCCAGCCGATCATCGCGAGGATGGCCAGCGTCACCAGCGTCATCACCCAGCGCAGGCTGCGGCCGGGCGGGGCGTGTTCGAGTTCGGCGCGCGTCTGTGCCGGCACCTCGGTGTCCTCGGCCAGATGCTTCGCGAGGCCGGCCAGATGACCGGCGCCGACCACGGCAAGCACTTCGCGCGCGTCGCCCGCGCTCTCGCGCAGGCGCGCGGCCATGTAGCGGTCGCGCTCGGCGATGACCGTGCTGTAGAGCTCGGGACTCGTCTTGGCGAACTCGCCGAAACTCGACTCCAGCATGTCGCCCTGCTTGAGGTTCTCGATCTCGTCCTCGCCCAGTTCGTCCGATGCCAGCAGGCCGGCGAGCAGGCTGCCCATCAGCTTCATCCGACCGAAGAAGCCGAGCTGGCGCGAGGCGCGCTTGAAGGTCAGGCCCACGTCGCGGTCGATCAGGGCGACCGGCAGATCGCGTTCGTTGGCCAGCGACACGGCGCGCTTGAGTTCGGCGCCCGGTTCGATGCCGAGCTGCTCCGCCAGGCGGCGCTGGTAAGCCGACAGCGCAAGGTTCGCGGCGAACAACGCGACACGTCCTTTGCGGATCACATCGACCAGGTTGAGCTTGCCCAGCGCATCCGGATCGGTGATCGCCTGCAGACGCTGGGGATCGAGTTCGACCGCAACCGCGTCGAACGCGCCGCTGCCGATCGCGTCTTCGACGGCCTCCACGCTGACACGCGACACATGGGCGGTGCCGAGCAGGGTGTAGCGGACGCCATCGCGTTCGACGATCGCATGCGGCTGGCCCTGCCAGGGCGTGGCGGAAACTTCGGTCATCGTGGAATCGTCATCTCGTAGTGGCGCGGTGCAGCCGCTGCCGGGTGTGTGAGTGGAACGCGCGCCGGCGCGCGTGTGCAGCACCGGTCTACGTGCGCGGTGCTCAGTCGATGTAGCGCTTGAGTAGATCGCCGTAGGCGTCGATGCGGCGATCGCGCAGGAACGGCCAGATGCGCCGCACGTGCTCGCTGCGGCCGAGGTCGACCTCGCAGGTCAGCAGCGTGGGATCGGTGCCGGCCTCGGCGAGGAATTCGCCCTGCGGCCCCAGCACATGGCTGTTGCCCCAGAAATCGATGCCCGAGGCGCCGACGGGCGAGGGCTCGTGGCCGACGCGGTTGCACGACAGCACCGGCAGGCCGTTGGCGACCGCGTGGCCGCGGTGGCTGAGGATCCAGGCATCGCGCTGACGCGTCTTTTCGTCATCCGCATCGTCCGGGTCCCAGCCGATCGCGGTGGGATACAGCAGCAGATCCGCACCCGCCAGCGCCATCAGACGCGCGGCTTCGGGATACCACTGGTCCCAGCACACGAGGAGGCCGAGCCGGCCCACGGAGGTGTCGATCGGCTTGAACCCGATGTCGCCCGGCGTGAAGTAGAACTTCTCGTAGAAGCCCGGGTCGTCGGGGATATGCATCTTGCGGTACTTGCCCGCGGTGCTGCCGTCGGCGTCGAAGACCACGCCGGTGTTGTGGTACAGCCCGGCGGCGCGGCGCTCGAACAGCGAGCTCACCACGACGATCTTGTGCTGCTTGGCCAGTGCGGCGAGGCGCTCGGTGCTCGGACCGGGAATCGGCTCGGCGAGATCGAATTCGTCCACCGATTCGTGCTGGCAGAAGTACGCGCCGTTGTGCAGTTCCTGCAGCAGGACGAGCTTCGCGCCCTGTCTGGCGGCTTCGGCGACGCGGGCTTCGATGATCGACAGGTTGGCGTCGGCGTTGCCGGCGCCCTGGTCGATGACGGCGCGCTCCTGGATCAGCGCGACAGGCAGCGTGGTCTTGCGGGACATGGATTCGGATCCTCGTGGGATGGCGACAATGCTAACGCGACGATGTGAGCGGGGCCGGTGTCGAACGCCTCGACATGGTGTCGCATGGACGGCGCGCAAGCGCGTGCTTGTGCGCGCGTCAACACCGGTACAGATGCTGCGTACCGTGCGTGACGCGGCGCGTATCGCCATCGCGTCGTGCAATGTCAGGCGTTTCGCGGTGCGGCGCGGCGAAATGCCCGGCGGCAATGCGATGCCCGAAGCCAGCGCGGCAGGCTTCGGGTTCGGTCCGAATCAGGCGTGCAGGTCGTTGCGCAGCAGGCCTTGCGGCAACTGCATGGTGATGCAGTGCAGGCTGCCGTTCTGCCAGATCAGCGGTCGGCAGGGCACCTGCACGATCTCGCGACCGGGGTGCGCCTGCGCGAGTACCGCCGCCGCTGCCGCATCCGCCGGATCGCCATAGGCCGGCATCAGTACCGCGCCGTTGACGATCAGGTAGTTCGCGTAGCTGGCTGCGAGCCGGCGGCCGCCGTCGACGATCGGCTGCGGCCACGGCAGCGGGAACAACCGGTAGGGCTGGCCGTCGCGCGTGCGCAGCGCCGCGATTTCGTCAGCCATCGCCTGCAGTTCGCCGTGGTGCGGGTCGTGCGTGTCGTCGCAGGCCTGGAACACGATGGCGTCGTCCGGTGCGAAGCGGGCGAGGGTGTCGATGTGGGCGTCGGTATCGTCGCCCTCGAGATAACCGTGGTCGAGCCACAGCACCCGGTCCTGCGCCAGCCAGTCCGACAGTTGCGCGGTCAGCGCTTCGCGCGATGCATCGGGATGCCGCTCGTGCAGGCAGCGCCAGGTCGTCAGCAACGTGCCGGCGCCATCGGTCTCGATTGCGCCGCCTTCGAGCGCGAAGTCGATCTCGCGCCGCTGCGCGCTGGCGTCGAATACGCCCGCCGCATGCAGATGCCCGACCAGCAGGTCGTCGCGGCTTGCATCGAACTTGCCGCCCCAGCCGGTGAATCGGAAATCGTTGAGCCGGAAGCCGGCATCGCCACTGCGCAGCGACACCGGGCCGGAGTCACGCAGCCAGGTGTCGTCGTACGCGGCCTCGACGAAACGCACGCGCTCCATGTCGATGCGGTTCGACGCCAGGCGGACGAAGGCGTAACTCTGTACGTCCTCGTCCGGCACGCAGATCACGACCGGCTGGAAGCGGGTGATCGCCGCGACCAGCGCAATGTA
The DNA here is from genome assembly GCF_057656615.1 of Luteimonas sp. Soil_C_5. Taxonomy (NCBI): domain Bacteria; kingdom Pseudomonadati; phylum Pseudomonadota; class Gammaproteobacteria; order Lysobacterales; family Lysobacteraceae; genus Luteimonas; species Luteimonas sp. Soil_C_5. Next base: position 557,975 of record NZ_JBDGKA010000004.1, on the reverse strand, counting down.
GGTGTCCTCGACCTCGCCCAGGCGCGCGGCCCAGTCGGTGTCTTCGGTCGGCCAGGCGATCAGGATCGCGGACTGGGGCTCCCACTCCGCGGGGAAACGCAATACGGATTCGCTCATGGACTCAGAGGATGGCGGGCTTGGGGCCGACCTCGGACGCGGTGGCCCGGTTGGCGACGGCGTCGATGACCCGGCTGCGCTCGAAATAGACGGTGAAGGCGGGATAGACCCAGCGATGGATCGTGGGCCACTGCTGCTTCTGTCCGCCGCGCGGATCCAGGCGCTCGCTCGGCGCACCGAAACGGGCCTCGACGTCGGCCATGCTCATGCCGCGCGTCGGAACTGCCACGCCCGCAGGCTGTTTGGCGCGATCGACCAGCAGGGTGTCGGCGGAGGCGCGCGGCGCGGCCAGCAGCAGCATGCCGCCGAGGGCGGTCGCAACGAGAACGGGCACAAGGGAACGCGACATGACGGAGCTCCTGTTCGAATGGAATCGGCGGGCGGGATGCGGCGCTGGGCGTCGCGAGTGCCTGTTTAGCAGAAACCCGCGGACGGAAGTGCGCACCGCGGCAAAGGACCAGGCACGAAAAAGGCCGCATCGCTGCGGCCTCCGTCGCTGCCGCCCGCGGATGCGGCGGCGTCGCGATTCAGCGCTGACGCGCCTTGAAACGCGGATTGGACTTGCAGATCACGAAGACCTTGCCGCGGCGACGCACAACCTTGCAATCGCGGTGGCGGGTCTTCGCCGACTTCAGGGACGACAGGACCTTCATGACAAACCTCTGGGATGGGATACGGACGCGAAGCCGGCTATTCTAACGTCTGATTTCCCCGCAATTCAAGCGCTTGGGCGATCGCCCCCGCAATCAAGGAGTTCTGCATGACGGCCGAGGTGCCTGTACTGACGATCGACGGCCCGTCCGGCTCGGGCAAGGGCACCATCAGCCGGGCGGTCGCACAGCGGCTGGGCTGGCATTATCTCGATTCCGGCGCGCTGTACCGCGCGGTCGGCGTGGCGGCGGGCTGGGCCGATCTCGACCTGGACGATGGGGGCGCCCTCGTGCGCTGTACCTTCGACACCACCATTGCATTCCGCGACGACCCGGGCGGCGAGCCGCGGGTGCTGGTCAACGGCCATGACGCCACCGACGAGCTGCGGACCGAGACCGCGGGCGCCGCTGCCTCCGCGATCGCGGCCATTCCCGAAGTGCGCGCCGCGCTGAAAGAGCGGCAGCGCGTATTCAGGAAATCGCCCGGGCTGGTCGCCGACGGCCGCGACATGGGCACGGTGATCTTTCCTGACGCCCTTTGGAAGGTCTTCCTGACCGCCAGCGCGGAAGAGCGGGCCGATCGGCGCTATAAGCAGTTGAAGAACAAGGGGGTTTCGGTGACAATGGACGGTCTGCTGCGCGAGATTCTCGCGCGCGACGCCCGTGACGCCAACCGTGCGGTGGCGCCGCTGCGACCGGCCGAAGGGGCGGTCCGCATCGACACCACCGGCCTCGGCATCGATGCGGTGGTGTCGCAGGTGCTGGCGCTGTTGCCGGCGCGCATGGACTGAAGGTCCCGCGCGCCGTCATTGGTCGCCATGGCATCGGCAGTGTCCGCCCGGAGCACGCAGCTGCGCCGGGCGGTGTCGCATGACCGTTTCACTGCAACATCTGTTGTACCGCTCCACACGTTCCGGTTTCGCGCGCAGGCGTGGCATCGGGTTTCCTTCCGAACCAACACTCACGGCCCATGCAATCCCGCGACGGCCGATCAACGGGTGGACCACCGGCATCGAGTTCGCACTCGCCCGGCGTGTCTGACATCAAACCAGGTATTTACCAATGACCGAATCATTCGCAGAACTGTTCGAAGCCAGTCAGAACAATCTGGCCAAGCTCAAGCCCGGCTCCATCGTCACCGGTGTCGTCGTGCAGGTCCGCACCGACGTCGTCGTGATCAACGCCGGCCTGAAGTCCGAAGGCATCGTGCCGATCGAACAGTTCCGTAACGAAGCCGGCGAGATCGACGTCGCGGAAGGCGACACCGTCAAGGTGGCGCTGGACTCGCTCGAGAACGGCTTCGGCGAGACCGTGCTGTCGCGCGAGAAGGCCAAGCGCGCCATGGTGTGGGACGAGCTGGAAGAAGCGCTCGAGAAGAACGAAACCATCACCGGCCGCATCAGCGGCAAGGTCAAGGGCGGCTTCACCGTCGACATCAAGGACGTCCGCGCATTCCTGCCGGGCTCGCTGGTCGACGTGCGTCCGGTCCGTGACCCGGTCTACCTCGAGGGCAAGGAACTCGAGTTCAAGCTGATCAAGCTGGACCGCAAGCGCAACAACGTCGTCGTCTCGCGCCGCGCAGTCGTCGAGAGCGAGCACTCGGAAGAGCGCGAGCAGCTGATGGAGAAGCTGGTCGAGGGCGCGGTGCTCAAGGGCGTCGTCAAGAACTTGACCGATTACGGCGCGTTCGTGGATCTCGGCGGCATCGACGGCCTGCTGCACATCACCGACATGGCCTGGAAGCGCGTGCGCCATCCGTCCGAAGTCGTGGAAGTGGGCCAGGAGCTCGAAGTCCGCGTGCTGAAGTACGACCGCGAGCGCAACCGCGTCAGCCTCGGCCTGAAGCAGCTGGGCGAGGATCCGTGGGACAACATCGCCCGCCGTTACCCGTCCAACACCCGCGTGTTCGGCAAGGTGTCCAACGTCACCGATTACGGCGCGTTCGTCGAGATCGAGCCGGGCGTCGAAGGCCTGGTGCACGTGTCCGAGATGGACTGGACCAACAAGAACGTCAACCCGTCCAAGGTGGTGCAGGTCGGTGACGAACTCGAAGTCATGGTCCTCGACGTCGACGAAGAGCGTCGCCGCATCTCGCTCGGCATCAAGCAGGTCACCTCGAACCCGTGGGAGACCTTCGCGGCCATCCACAAGAAGGGTGACAAGGTCGACGGCCAGATCAAGTCGATCACGGACTTCGGCATCTTCATCGGCCTGGACGGCGGTATCGACGGCCTGATCCACCTGTCGGACATCGCGTGGAACTCCACCGGCGAAGACGTGGCACGCGCGTTCAAGAAGGGCGACACCGTCGAAGCCGTCGTGCTGGCGGTCGATCCGGAGCGGGAGCGCATCTCGCTGGGCGTCAAGCAGCTCGAGCAGGACCCGATGGGTCAGTTCATGGCGACCACGCCGCGCGGTTCGAAGGTCACCGGCACCGTCAAGGAAGTCGATGCCAAGGGCGCCGTGATTGATCTGGGTGAAGGCGTGGAAGGCTATGTGCAGGCGCGTGACATCAGCGACCAGCGCATCGACGACGCCAGCCAGCATCTGAAGGTCGGTCAGGAAATCGAGGCGAAGTACTTCGGCGTCGATCGCAAGACCCGCGTCCTGCAGTTGTCGATCAAGGCGAAGGACGAGGCGGAAACCGCCGAGACCCTGGCCGAGTACAACAAGCAGGCTTCGGAAGCGTCGAGCGGCACCACCAAGCTGGGCGCGCTGCTGCGCGAGCAGCTGGGCAACAAGGGCGAGTAAGCCCATTCGGCGCCGGCCCGGGTAACCCCCGGGTCGGCGCTGTCGCATCTGCAAGAACGAGACATGACGAAGTCGGAACTTATCGAACTGCTGACCCAGCGTCAGGCGCATCTCAAGGGCGAGGACGTCGACCTTGCGGTCAAGGGCATGCTCGAAATGATGGGCGGCGCCCTCGCGGCCGGCGATCGGATCGAGGTCCGTGGCTTCGGCAGCTTTTCGCTGCACTTCCGTCCGCCGCGCACCGGACGCAACCCGAAGACCGGCGATGCCGTCGCGCTTCCGGGCAAGCATGTGCCGCATTTCAAGCCGGGCAAGGAACTGCGTGATCGCGTCAGCGACGTGCAGCCGCTTCCGGCAGACGAGTAACCCCCGCGTCGCGCATGGCGCGATCGCTCACTGAATTTTTCGTGCGCCGCCGTCCGGTTGGCGCCCCCGATCCCCGAACAGGTAGGATCATCGACGACCCGCCGGCGGGTCGGCGGACGCGTCCGGCACGCCGCGCGATCCGTGTCCGTACCGCATTGCGCGCGGTGCGACGTGGCCGGATTCCTGATGGAGCGTGTGCATGGCGTTTGTGACCGAATGGTTCTGGTTCTTCCTGCTGCTGCCGATCGCGGCGCTCAGCGGCTGGGTGATCGGACGACGCGGTGGCGAGCGGCACAGTGATACCCAGGTCAGCCGCCTGTCGACGACCTATTTCCGCGGTCTCAACTATCTGCTCAACGAGCAGCCGGACAAGGCCATCGAACTGTTCCTGCATATCGCGGAGCTCGACAAGGACACCTTCGAAACCCAGGTCGCGCTCGGGCACCTGTTCCGGCGCCGGGGTGAGGTGGATCGTGCGATCCGCCTGCATCAGGGCCTGGTGCAGCGTTCGGACCTGACCGATCCGCAGAAGGTCCAGGCCTTGCTCGCACTCGGCGAGGACTACATGAAGTCCGGCCTGCTGGATCGTGCGGAGACGGTGTTCACCGATCTGGCGCGGATCGACCAGCGCGCGCCGCAGGCGCTGCGCCATTTGATCGGCATCTACCAGTCCGAGCGCGACTGGCCGAAGGCGATCGAGAACGCCACGCGCTACGAGGCCGCGACCGGTGAGCCGATGGGCAAGCTGATCGCGCAGTTCGAATGCGAACTGGCCGATCGTCTCCGTTCGGCCGGTGACATCGACGCTGCGCGCAGCGCAGTTCAGCGCGCCTACGCAGCCGATTCCGGTTCGGTGCGCGCAGGCATCCTTGAGGGCCGCATCGAGATCGATGCCGGCAACGACGCTGCCGCGATCCGCGCGTTCGAGCGCGCCGCGCGTCACGACACCGATTTCCTGCCGGAAATCCTCGCGCCGTTGCTCGCTGCTTACGAGCGTGTCGGCGATGTGCCGGGCGCGCGCAATTTCCTGTCGCAGATGACCGAGCACTACAAGGGCGTCGCGCCGGTCCTGGCGCTGACCCGGCTGGTCGAGCAGGAGGAGGGCGTGCACGCCGCGCGGACCTACCTGGCGCGGCAGCTCAAGGATCGCCCGTCCGTGCGCGGCGAGGCCGCGCTGATCGACCTCACGCTGGCCGACGGCGTCGACCATGTCGGCACATTGCAGGAATTGCGCCTGATCACCGAGCAGTTGCTGGTGCGCAACCCGAGCTACCGCTGCAAGCAATGCGGGTTCGGCGCGCGCAGCCATCACTGGCAGTGCCCGAGCTGCAAGGAGTGGGGCACCATCAAGCCACTCCTGAACTACGCCGTGGTCTGAGTGCCCGTTTCCGGATCCGTTCTGGTCGGCGCCGCCGTACTCGTCTGCGCATCGGCCGCGACCTGGCTGGCGCGCCGCTACGCCCTGCATCGCAATCTGGTCGACGCACCTGGCGAGCGACGCAGTCATGTCGTGGCGACGCCCCGGGGTGGTGGGATCGCCATCGTGCTGGTGCTGCTGCCCGTGCTCGGTTGGCTGGCGTGGACCGATGCCGGCACGCGCGCGCTGGCGCTTGCTTCGATGATCGGCCTTGCGCTGGTCGCCGGAGTCGGCTGGCTCGACGACCACCGCTCCCTGTCGCCCTGGCATCGCCTGGCGGTGCACATCGTCGCCGCAGCGCTGCTGGCGGTGGGCATGGCGCAGGTCGGGCAGCCGCTGTGGGCGTGCCTCGGCGTGTTCGCGCTGGCCGTCGGCCTCGTGAACGTGTGGAACTTCATGGACGGCATCAACGGGATCGCGACGACACAGGCGATCCTGGTCGGCATTGCAGCCTTCTATGTCGCGTCGCCACCACTGCTGCCGCTCGCACTGTTGGCCGCCTGTATCGGCTTTCTGCCGTTCAACTTCCCGCGCGCGCGCATTTTCCTGGGTGACGTCGGCAGTGGCGGGCTGGGCTTCCTGGTGGCCTGCCTGTTCGCCTGGTCGTCGGCGGCATCGCCATGTCTCATGCTGCTGCTTCTACTGCCGCTGGCGGCCTTCCTGATTGACGCTGCGTTGACACTTCTTTCGCGCATCCTTCGCGGCGAACGCTGGTGGACACCGCATGTCCAACACGTCTATCAGCGTCTGGTGCAGCGCGGGTATTCCCACTTGATGGTGACATGTGGCTATGCGGCATGGACGCTGATTGCCGTCTGTCTGATATTTGCGTTGGACGCGATGTCGCTGCCCGTTATCATCGGAGCCCTTGCCACGTGGTATCTGCTGACCGCCGCCACCTGGTTTCTGATCCGCGCCCGGCTCGAACGCCCGGCGACACGCCATCAAGGATGAGGCTCGATGACTGACCTGAAGACCCGGCTCGGAGTGCTGGGCCCGCGGATCGCGGTGATCTTCCACGATCTGCTGATGGTCTGGCTGTGCTGGATCGGTCTGCACCAGTTCCGGCACTCGGTCATGGACCAGGCGCCCGCGTTCTCCGTCCTGTCGGTCGAAATTGCGCTCATCCTCGCGGCCCAAGGCCTGATCTTCTGGCGCGTCGGGCTGTATCGCGGTGTCTGGCGATTCGCCAGCGTGCCCGACCTGATGAACATCGTGAAAGCGTCGGTCTTGGGATTGCTGTCGATCCTGCTGGTGCTGTTCGTATACAACCGCCTGAACCTGGTGCCGAGGACGGTGCTGATCGCCTATCCCTTGCTGCTGGCTGCGATGCTGGGCATGCCGCGTCTGGTGTATCGCGCGTGGAAGGATCACGGCAGCATCCGCATGGACCAGGCCGCTATCCGGGTACTCATCCTCGGCGCGGGGCAGGCGGGCGAAACCCTGGTGCGCGATCTGCGCCGGACAGGTGCCTACGATCCGGTCGGCTTCCTCGACGACGCGCCGAAGTTGCGCGGCAGCCAGCTGCAGGGCGTGCCGGTGCTGGGTCGGGTCGACGATGTCGAACGGATCGCATCCGAAACCGCCACCAAGCTGCTGGTCATCGCGATGCCGTCGGCCGACGCACCTGCGATGCGCCGGGTCGTGGCTGCGTGCGAGCGTTCCGCGCTGCCGTTCCGCACTGTGCCGCGGTTGGACGACCTGCTCGAGGGGCGGTCGCTGCCGGGCGAGCTGAAGGAAGTCGCGATCGAGGATCTACTGGGTCGCAAGCCGGTCACACCCGACTGGAAGGCGATCCGCGCGTGGCTGCGCGGCCGCTGCGTACTGGTCACTGGCGCTGGTGGTTCGATCGGTTCCGAGCTGTGTCGCCAGTGCGCGCGTCACGGCGCCGGCAGGATCGCGCTCGTCGAGATGGACGAGTTGGCGCTGACCCGGATCGAGAACGAGCTCAAGCGCGATTTCCCGCATATCGAGCTGACGCCGGTGCTCGGCGATTGCGGGGATCCGGCCGTGATCGCGCACGCGATGCGCCTGTCGTCGCCCGAAGCGGTCTTCCATGCCGCGGCCTACAAGCAGGTGCCCGTGCTGCAGCAGCAGTTGCGCGAGGGCGTGCGCAACAACGTGCTCGCGACCCGCAATGTCGCCCGCGCCGCGATTGCCGCACGCGTCGGCACCTTCGTGCTGATTTCCACCGACAAGGCCGTGGACCCGGTGAATGTGCTCGGGGCGACCAAGCGCTTGGCCGAGATGGTCTGCCAGGATCTGGCTGGAGCCGGAGACACCCACTTCGTCACCGTGCGGTTCGGCAATGTGCTGGACTCGGCGGGCAGTGTGGTCCCGCTGTTCCGGGAGCAGATCCGGCGCGGCGGTCCGGTCACGGTCACCGATCCGGACGTCACCCGCTATTTCATGACGATTCCCGAGGCCTGCCAGCTGATCATGCAGTCGGTCTCGATCGGCTCTCCGCAGGCGATCTACACCCTCGACATGGGCGAGCCCGTCTCGATCCGGCTGCTGGCCGAGCAGATGATCCGCCTGGCCGGCAAGCAGCCGGAGCGGGACGTCGCGATCATCTATTCCGGATTGCGGCCGGGCGAAAAATTGCACGAGACCTTGTTTCACGCGGAAGAGCGGTATCGCCCGACCGTGCATCCCAAGATTCTCCAGGCGGAGGCGAGGCCCGTGCACTCCGAACGCCTGGCGGCGGCGCTGACGCGTCTGACCGATGGCGTCGGGCGTTACGACCTGGAACTGATCTCGACCGCCTTGCGCGATGCGGTACCGGAGTTTGCGCCGCTCGATGCATCACCTCTTCGCGAGGTGGGCGCCACTATAGTGGCGTTCCCCCCACGACACGCGAGACATCCATGACGCAGCGGATCCGAAAGGCGGTATTTCCCGTGGCCGGGCTGGGCACCCGGTTTCTGCCCGCCACCAAGACCGTTCCCAAGGAAATGCTGCCGATCGTCGACCGCCCGCTGATCCAGTACGCGGTGGACGAGGCGATCGAAGCTGGCTGCGACACGCTGATCTTCGTGACCAACCGCTACAAGCATGCGATCGGCGATTACTTCGACAAGGCCTACGAACTCGAGGATCGACTCGAAGCGGCGGGCAAGCACGAACTGCTCGAGAAGATCCGGCGTCCCTTGCCTGACGGCGTGCGCGCGATTTTCGTGACGCAGCCTGAGGCCAAGGGTCTGGGCCATGCGGTGCTGTGCGCGCGTCCGGTGGTGGGCGACGAGCCGTTTGCGGTCATGCTGCCCGACGATCTGCTGTGGAACCGCAATGGCGACGGCGCGCTCAAGCAGATGGCCGATGCGCACGCCGAGACCGGCGCGAGCATGATCGCGGTCCAGGATGTGCCTGCGGAAAAAACCGCGAGTTACGGCATCGTCGCGACCGACGCATTCGAAGGCCGTCACGGCCGCATCCGTTCGATGGTCGAGAAGCCCAAGCCCGAAGATGCGCCGAGCACGCTGGCGGTGGTGGGTCGGTACGTGCTCGATGGTCGTATCTTTCCGCTGCTGGAAACCACAGCGCCGGGCGCCGGCGGCGAGATCCAGCTCACCGATGCGATCGCGGCGCTGCTGCAGGAAAAGCCGGTGCATGCGTATCGTTTCCGCGGCACGCGATTCGACTGCGGTACCCACCTCGGCCTGATCGAGGCGACCATCAGCTATGCGCTCGACAACGAGACCCTGAGCGAGCCCGCCGCCGCGCTGATGCGCAATGCGCTCAACGAACTGGGCGTGCGCAATCTGGAGTAATCCGCCCGCAAGCGGATGTGTCACGAACGCCCCGGCCTGTCCGGGGCGTTTCCGTATTGGGGTACGAGGCTTGGGGTGGTGCACTGTGTCGCGCGGTGCCCTATGCGGTAGGAGGCTGCCTCTGCGATGGGCATGGTCTTCCGGCGGCCGATCATCGGCACGCGTCTGCGAACAGACGCTGCGGCGAGAGCCCAGCGCCAGTGGAGCAGGGCGACGGCAGCGGCTGACGACCGCGCGTGTTTCCATCGGTCCAGACCTCTCCGAAACGCCAGGGGCGACGGCGATCGGCTGCATGACGACGAAGGACGCCGTGCGCACGCGGCGTGCTGGTTTCGTTGTCGATCCGCGGCGGTGCGTCGTCGCTGCTGTCCGCTCACGGGCTGTGCAAGTAGAGCCGTCCGCCAGCAGGTGGACTCCTGCAAAGGCGTTCCACGACAACGCAGTCCAGTCATGCGGCCAAAAAAAAGCACGCCCCGTAGGGCGTGCTCGGTGCAGCGGCGTCGCCGGCCCGCGAGCGCCGACGCCGATGCGTCAGGCCAGGCCGGCCTGCTTCATCACTTCAGCCGCGTAATCCTCGACCACCTTCTCGATGCCTTCGCCAACGGCCAGGCGCTGGAAGCCGATGACTTCGGCGCCGGCTGCCTTCAGCACGGCTTCGACGGTCTTGTCGGTGTCGAGCACGTAGGGCTGGCCGTAGAGGGTGACCTCGTTGACGATCTTGTTGATCTTGCCGCTGATGATCTTCTCGAGGATATCGGCCGGCTTGCTCTTGTCCTTTTCGGACATCTTGGCCAGCTCGATTTCCTTTTCCTTTTCCACGAACTCGGTCGGCACGTCGGCCGCCTTGTTGTAGGGCGGGTTCATTGCGGCGACATGCATCGCCAGGCCGCGCGCCAGGTCGACATCGCCGCCCTTGAGCTCGACCAGCACGCCGATACGGCCGCCGTGCACGTAAGCGGCAACGTTGTTGGCGCTTTCGACGCGGACCAGGCGACGGATCTGCAGGTTCTCGCCGACCTTGGAGATCACTGCGGCGCGGGTTTCCTCGATCGTCTCGCCCGACTCGACCTTGGCGGACTTCAGCGCTTCGGCATCGGCAGCGCCGGAGGCCAGCGCGGTCTGGGCCACGACATCGGTGAAGCGCAGGAAGTTGTCATCCTTGGCGACGAAGTCGGTCTCCGAGTTGATCTCGACCAGCACGGCGACGCTGTCGCTCTGTGCAGCCGCGATGCGGCCTTCGGCGGCGACGCGGTCAGCCTTCTTGTCGGCCTTGGCCAGGCCCGACTTGCGCAGCGCCTCGGCGGCGGCGTCGATGTTGCCTGCGGTTTCGCTGAGCGCCTTCTTGCACTCCATCATGCCGGCGCCGGTGCGCTCGCGCAGTTCCTTGACGAGGGATGCGGTGATTTCCATTGGAGACCTCTGAATTCGGGGATTGTCGTGCGGGCCTGAGCCCGCCTCACGGGATCGACGCCGGGAGCGCGAATGTCCGCGCACGGCGCGATGCGCGGCCGTCCAGCATGGGACGGCCGCATGTCGCGGCGGTTACTCGGCCGCAGGTGCTGCCGGGGCGGCGTCTTCGGCCTTCTTGCCGCGCGGCGCGCGGGCCGGCTTCTCGCCACCTTCGAACTCTTCCTCGCGCACGGTCGCGGCGCTCGGGATCGCTGCCTTGCCTTCCAGCACGGCGTCGGCCGCGGCGTTCGCGTACAGCTGCACGGCGCGGATGGCGTCGTCGTTGCCCGGGATCGCGTAGTCGACCAGGGCCGGATCGTAGTTCGTGTCGACGACCGCGATCACCGGGATGCCGAGCTTCTTGGCTTCCTTGATGGCGATGTCTTCATGGCCGATGTCGATGACGAACAGCGCGTCGGGCAGACGGTTCATGTCCTTGATGCCGCCCAGCGAGGCTTCCAGCTTGTCGCGCTCGCGGCGCAGGCCCAGCACTTCGTGCTTGACCAGCTTGTCGAACGTACCGTCGGTCTCGGCCGCTTCCAGTTCCTTCAGGCGCGACACCGACTTCTTCACCGTGGCGAAGTTGGTCAGCGTGCCGCCGAGCCAGCGCTGGGTCATGAACGGCATGCCGCAACGCTCGGCTTCTTCCCTGATCGCTTCGCGCGCGCTGCGCTTGGTGCCGATGAACAGGATCATGCCGCGCTTCTGCGCGATGCCCGAGATGAAGTTCATCGCGTCGTTGAACAGCGGAACCGTCTTCTCGAGGTTGATGATGTGGATCTTGCCGCGGGCGCCGAAGATGTACGGCGACATCTTGGGGTTCCAGTAGCGCGTCTGGTGGCCGAAATGGACGCCGGCTTCCAGCATCTGGCGCATGGTGATCTGGGGCATTGCAGAACTCCTGACAGTGGAACCGTCCGCCACGGCGAATGAGTGGGCGGTGCGCCAGCGAACGCAGGCGCGTGGTTCCGGGGTTGGGCCTCCCCACTGCATCCGTGGCCAGATCCCGCGTCCATGTGGACGTGGGACACCCCGGCACGGGGCTTTGCAGCAGGTGTGTATTTACCGGTGACGCCCGGCATCGGCGTGGCTCGGACCCGAAGGCCTTCGCACAGCCGGCGAAGCATAGCAGGCACGGCAGCCCACGGCCAGTCAGCCGGGTTGCCGGAACCGGGCGGCTCCCCTGGGCTGTCAGCGGCCGCTAGTAGGTTACGGTCACGGTGACCGTATCGCTGTAGGCGCCCGCGGGTGCGGTCTGCGGGCCGGGCACGCGGCCATGCACGATGACCGACTGCGTGGCGCCGCTCCCGACGCCCGACGCGGTATCGACCCCGGCCGTGGTGCCCCAGGGCTGGCTGCGTCCGGGATTGCGGAACAGCTGGTAGGTGACGTAACGATCGGCGCTGCCCTGGCGCATGCGGCGGGTTCCGCCGGTGGCGTGGAGGCCGTCGTCCAGGCCGACGTTCCAGGCAGTGCGCCCGGTGCAGGTGAAGGCGATCGTCGCGGTCTGGTCGCGGTTGGCCGCGATGAAGCCGGGCACGGTGCCGAACTCCAGATCGCTGGCCGTGGTGATCGCGCACTGGCTGGCGACCGCCGCGGTGGCGGTGAAGGGGAAGCCCGTGGTCGCCCCACTGGTACCGCCGGCGGTGCAACTGGTGGGCCAGGGCGGCGTCAGCAGCAAGGCTTCGGCATACCGGTAGTTCAGCACCGCGTTCGCGGCGCCGAACGGTGCGCTGAAGCTGCCGGAGGCCAGGCCCGCCTGCGCCGGAATGCGTCCGTAGAGCGTGGTGGTCGCGGTGCCCGATCCGCCCAGCAGCGGGGCGTTGTATTGCAGATCGAGCAGCACGGGCGTCGGTGTGGCTGCAGTTGCGCTGCTGCCCCAGATCAGGGCGCGCGCGGGATCGCGGTAGATCTGGAAATCCAGCGGATCGCCGAAGCCGTTGCGCATCCGGCGGGGCGTGGTCTGGGTCGGCGCCAGGCTGCCGCCATCCAGGTGCAGGCACATGCGGACGCGCACCGTCGCCAGCGCGGTCAGGCCGAAGGTGTTGCAGGTGATCGTGATCGTGGCCGCGCTGTCGACCTGGCTGGGGCCTGCGGCCGGAAAGGCCATCGCGCTGGTCGTCGCGGTGCAGGTCGTCGCCGCGGACGCCGGCGCGGCCTGCCAGCCGGCGATGCCGAGCAGTCCGCACAGCGCGATCCGCAGGCCGGTTCTCATCGCGGTTCCACCGGCGCGCAGCGCAGCGGCCCGATCCGCGGAATCGTCCCCGCATCCTCGGGCAGCACGAAGCCGACCGCGCAGTCGCCGGTCCCGGCGCTGATCCGGACCTCGTTGCGATCCGACAGACCCTCGATGTAGAGCTCGCCGTCGTAGCCGACGATGGCCGGCGCTGCGGCGGCGTCCTGTCCGGCCAGGCGCGCCTCGCTGCCCATCGCCAGCGGGGCGCCGGCTGCGTCCTCCAGCACCAGCAGCGCTGCGCGTACCGGCGACATCCTGAAGCGCACGGTCGTCCCCGCGCGGTCACTCGGCGTCGCCGGCAGGCTCACGTCGTCGACCCGGATGCCCGCCGGCAGGGCCATGGGATCGATGCCGAGCCGATTGCTCTGCCAGGCCTGCAGCGGCGTGACCAGCAGGCGCCCGCGTGCATCGGTGTGACCGATGGGGCGGTTCTCCAGCGTCACCGGCACGCCCGCATAGCCGTTCGTTGTCAACACCGCGAACGCATCATCGATGCGGCGCGCGGGAAACAGGCCGCCGCCCATCCAGACCAGACCGCCATCGGCCTGGGCGTACTGCTGGCGCAGGTCGCCGAACTGCGCCGCGCCCAGCGACACCCGGCCGTGATCGCCCAGCCAGCCGAGTTCCGCGAGGCCGCCGCTGGCGCCGCCGGTGCGTGCCTGCAGCCGCCAGCCGAATCCGCCGTCGCCGGGCACGGGCCGGGCGAGATCCACCAGAGCGCTCCGCTGGTCACCCTGCTGCTGCGCCGACACGCTGAGCTGGCGGGACTGGCCGAGCGGTACCAGTACGCCGACATACACGCTGCGGTCGTCGCGGTCGTCGAGGTTCTGGTTAATGCTGGCGTTGGCCGACCAGCCGCCTGCGAAACTGCGGCTCCAGAACGCCCCGGCGTAGCGGGCCTGCGCGGCCTCCTGCTCCGGACGGTCCAGCCGCAGATAGCTGACGTTGAAATTGCCGGCCCGCGCCGTGGTCATGCCGAGCAGCGCACGCTCGGTCCGCGGTGACGGCAGCGGGCCATACAGTGAAGCGATGTCGCGGTAGTCGCCGTGCGTGCGCTGGGTGTCCAGCGACAGGTTCAACCAGCCGGGTTGCCAGCTGTAGGCCACGCTGCTCTGGCTGCCGTCGAAAGGACCGATGCGGCTGCGCACATGCGACGCGCTCAGCACGCCGGCCATCCCCAGCAGCCAGGCCGCGCCGACGCCGCCGTTGCGCAGCCCGCCGCCGCCCTCGGCATGCAGTTCGACCGTGAGCCGGTCGCTGGCGCCGTAGCGCAGATTGCCGCTGGCCACGGTGTCGTCATAGTAGGCGAACGATTCGATGCCGTAGGCATCGCGCACGCGGCCCACGCTGGCCGACCAGTCCGACAGCCCGCGCGCGAGCAGCCGCTGCGTGGCGTAGAACGGGAAATCCAGTGTGCGGGTGCGGCCGTAGGCGTCGGCGATGACGACCTGCGCATTGCCGGCGCCGGTGATGCCGGGCAGCGTCGCCAGCTCGAACGGCCCCACGGGCACCTGGCCCTGGTACTGGCGGATGCCGTTGACGTACAGCTCGAGCGACGACGGCACGGCCACTTCGCCGAGCAACGCAGGCAGCGGCGTGGTCACCCGGTACGGCTGCAGGCCGAAATTGCGTCCGATTTGCAGTCCGCCGAGGCGCACCGGCCGGCTCCAGTCCAGAAACCCGCTGAGCGTGTCGCCGATGGTCATCGCGACCGCGGCCGAAGGGAACGAGAACGTCCAGGCGGTATCGAGCCGCACCGATTCGCGGCGCCAGCCCGGACGCGCGTCGTCGTCCGGATCACGCGTGCGCCAGGTGCGCAGGATCGCGGTATTGCTGAGGACGCCGCTGCCGATCCCGAATGCACGCAGTTCGGTGCCGGCGCTGAGCTGTCGCGCGCCGCGGCTGTCGCTGGCGTAGACGTCGTAGTTCAACAGCAGCCCCGGGGCGCTGTCGGCGGGCAGGGGGCGCATCGGGTCGTCCCGGCCGAGATGCGTCGTCGACAGGGACAGCTGCGACAGGGGCGCATCGATCGAGACGCGCTGCGCCTGGATGTCGTAGCGCACCTGCACGCCCGGGATCGCGTCCAGCGCCACCGGGCCGGTCGCCGTACCTGCGGTCTCGACGAAGCCGAGGGTCTGCAGCACCTCGGCGGTCGCGAACAGGCGACCGTCGCGCACCGTGAATGCCAGCAGGCGCGGCTGCGGCGTCCGGTTGAGGGTGACGGCGAGCATCAGCGGCAGGGCGGTACCGGCGTCCGGCGGAGCGGGCGGTCGCCCCAGCATGTCGGCCGGCAGGGCCGGGATGGTCTCGTCTGCCGCAGCGGGCGCGGCGATCGCGACGAGCAGCAACATCTCAACCGTCGGGCGCCAGCGCACGGCGTCCCGGCTCACCATTGAGCAGCACTTCGAATGTCGAACCCGCGGTGACAGCGCCCGGCGGCAACGGCCAGCGACGGTGCTGGCCCGCCAGCACGTAGCCCGACAGGCCCGGCGCGAGCGCATGGCGGGTCCCGTCGCCTGCGATCAGGGCCAGATCCGCCAGCTGCGCGCGTGCCGCCCCGGTGTTGTGGATGTCGACATGGGGTCGGCCCTCGACCTCCACGATCCGCGTGCGCAGCTGCGCCGCACCGGCAGGCGCAGCGTCGGCGCCGACGAAGACCGGAATCGAATAACGCAGCGCGAAGCGCAGCCCGGCGTTGGTCTCGGCGCCGCCCGTGTCCGGCAGCTCGTCGACGATCACGCGATAGGTGACTTCGCCGCCCGCCGCCGGCGCATCGCCGGTGTGCACGATCCGGATCAGCTGGCTGGCGCCGGGCGCGAGTTGCAGCATGGGCGGACTGGCGACCAGGGCATCGGCAGGTTCGAGGACATCGCGCCCGTCCTGCTGCGACCAGCGGAACACGCGGACCTGGGCCCGGACGACGGCCTGGCCGCTGTTGCGCAGCGTCAGCCCGGCAGCGCCCTGCGCGGGATCGATGCTGACGCCGGTCGGCGCGACCTGCAGGCTGGCCGCGCTCGCGGTTCCGCACAGGCACAGCAGCATGGTCAGCCATCCGGCGAGACAGGGCCTGCGCAGGGGCGAGCCGGGCATCACGGCGCGTGGCACGGGCCGTGGCTCAATACGTGATCGTGGCGGTGACGACGTCCAGATAGTCGCCCGCGACCTGGTTGGCGCTGGCGACGCGCCCGTAGACCGGCACGATCTGCACCGCCCCGGTGCCGACGTCCGCCACGGTATCGGTGCCGACGGTATTGCCCCAGACCGTCGCGCGGCCCGGATCGCTGTACAGCTGGTAGGGCACCAGTTCGGCGCCGTTGCTCATGTTGCGGTCGGTCACGCCGCCCGGGCCCGCGTTCTGGCCCCCGTCGAGCCCGATGTTGTAGGCCGTCCCCGGCGTGCACAGGACGTTGAGCTGGCCGGCAGAGTCGATGTCGACGCCCGTCGAGGGTGTCGAGCCGAAGTCGACGTCGGTCGCGGCCGGGGTATCGATGGTGCAGACGCTGGTGATCGTGATGCGCACCTGGAACGTCGTGCTGGCGGTCTGGGCCGCCGCGGGCAGTGCAACGCTGGCACCGGCCGCAAGGGCGAGCAGAGCGAGAATTCGGAACGATGACATGGGTTTCTCCGGTCGACGGGACCGCAGGCATCGACCTGCAGGCGCGTGCAGTGTCCGGAGTGCGCCCACACATCGACTGTGATCCCGCACTGGAAATCACGTTTATCAGAATCGTCTCAGCCGGCCGCCACGTCGCCTGAAGTGGCCGGGAAGTGTCAGAAAGCCGCCAGGGGGCGTGCGTTGGGCGACGATCGCGACAGCGGGGCAGCCCCGGCTGCAGGTCCTGCCGCATTTGGACGATAATGGCCGCATGAGCATCCATACCAAGACGCCCGAAGAAATCGAGAAGATGCGTGTGGCCGGCCGCCTCGCTGCCGAGGTGCTGCAGATCGTGGCGCCGCACGTGAAGCCCGGCGTGACCACCGACGAGCTGGACCGCATCTGCCACGACCACATCGTTCGCGTGCAGGGCGCGATCCCCGCCAACGTCGGCTACAAGGGCTATCCGAAAACGACGTGCATCTCGGCCAACAACGTCATCTGCCACGGCATCCCGAACGACGCCAAGGTCCTCAAGGACGGCGACATCATCAATATCGACGTCACCGTCATCAAGGACGGCTGGCACGGCGATACCAGTCGCATGTATTTCGTCGGCACGCCGTCGGTGATGGCGCGGCGCCTGGTCGAGGTGACGCGCGAGGCGATGTGGCGCGGCATCCGTGAAGTGAAGCCGGGCGCGACGCTGGGCGATGTCGGCCACGCGATCCAGAAGTACGCGGAAGGCCAGCGTTTCAGCGTGGTGCGCGAGTACTGCGGCCACGGCATCGGCAAGGTCTACCACGACGAACCGCAGGTGCTGCATTACGGCACCCCGGGCGCCGGCGTCGTGCTCAAGGAAGGCATGACCTTCACGATCGAGCCGATGATCAACGAGGGCACGCGCTTCACCAAGGTGCTGCCCGATGGCTGGACCGTTGTCACCAAGGACCGCAAGCTCTCGGCGCAATGGGAGCACACGGTCGCGGTCACCGCCGACGGCGTGGACGTGCTGACCCGGATCCCCGGCGACGACAACGACCCGTTTCTCGACAACGCGCACCTCTGACGTGACCGAGCGCGCCGCCACCCCCGCGACGGGCGCCGACTGCGGCGATGCGGCCTGGGTGGCGGAGGCGCGCGAGGCACTGAGCGCGCACGACGCGCGCCTGATACAGGGCTTCGATGCCGGCCAGGAAATCGACCGGCTGCTCGCGGCCCGTGCGAACGCGGTCGACGGCTGGGTCCGCAAGGCCTGGGCGCGCTGCATTCCCGGCGACGCGCCACTGGCGCTGTTCGCGGTCGGCGGCTATGGCCGCGGCGAGCTGTTCCCGCATTCCGACATCGACCTGCTGGTGGTCGGCGAGCCCGACGTGCAGACGGCGTATGCCGAAGCGCTGAGTCGCATGCTCGCCCTGCTGTGGGATCTCGGCCTGCCGGTGGGGCATGCGGTCCGCAGTTTCGCCGAGTGCACGCAGGCGGCTGCCGACGTCACCGTGGTCACGGCATTGCTGGAAGCGCGTCCGCTGCTGGCCAGCCTGGCCGAAGTGCGCGCGCTGATGGATGCGATCGCCGACAGCCACGTCTGGCCGGCCGCCGAGTTCTTCCACGCCAAGCGGCGGGAGCTCGAGGCCCGGCACGCGCGCTACGGCGACACGGCGGACAACCTCGAGCCGAACATCAAGGATGGTCCCGGCGGCCTGCGCGACGTACAGAACCTGCGCTGGATGGCGCGTCGCGTGCTGGGGGTGTACGGCACCGAGGAACTGATCGCGCTCGGCCAGCTCGGCGTCGACGAACACGCGACCCTCGAACGCGAGCGGCGCACCCTGTCGCGCCTGCGTTTCGGCCTGCATCTGGTCGCCGGCAAGGCGGAGGAACGCCTGCGGTTCGACCACCAGAAGACACTCGCCGCGCGGCTGCATCACGTCGAGACTGCGGACAATCCGCTGGTCGAAAAGATGATGCAGGAGTTCTACCGCAGCGCCTCGGTGGTCCAGCGGATCAGCGAACGCCTGCTGCAGCGCTTCGAGGAACAGATCGAAGGCGAGGGCGAACTGCTGCCGATCGATTCCGAATTCGCCACCCAGCGCGGCTATCTGGTGGCGCGCGACGACGTCTGGCCGGGCGGCGACATCACCCGGGTCTTCGACCTGTTCGCGGTCTGGGCCGACCACCGCGATCTGCGCGGACTGCACTCGCAGACCGCGCGCGCGCTGGCCGAATCGCTGCATGCCTTGCCGGCCTGGCGCCAGGCGCCGCTGGCGCTGCGCGAACAGTTCATGTCGCTGCTGCGCGGCCCCGAGCCGGTGCGCACGCTCGAACGCATGGCGCGGCTGGGCGTCCTCGGCGTGTGGATTCCGGAATTCGCTAACGTCACCGGACGCATGCAGTTCGATCTGTTCCACGTCTACACCGTCGACCAGCACACGCTGGCGGTGCTGCGCAACATCGCCGGGTTCGCATCCGAAGCGCCCGACGAGCGCTTCTCCACCGCGCACGAGATCTGGCCGCAGCTGCGCAAGCCGGAACTGCTGCTGCTGGCCGGCCTGTTCCACGACATCGCAAAGGGCCGCGGCGGTGACCACTCCGAACTCGGCGCGGTCGATGCGCGCGAATTCTGCGAAGGTCACGGCCTCGGCGAGACCGATACCGCGCTCGTCGACTGGCTGGTCCGCCGGCATCTGCTGATGTCGACCAGCGCGCAGAAGCTCGACATCTCCGATCCTGCGGTGATCCACAAGTTCGCGACCGAAGTCGCCGACCGCGAGCGGCTCGATTATCTGTACCTGCTGACCTGCGCCGACATCGCCGGTACCTCGCCCAAGCTGTGGAATGCCTGGAAGGACCGCCTGCTGACGGATCTGCGCAGTGCGACCCGCCTGGCGTTGCGGCGCGGGCTGGAGAATCCCGTTGCGGCGGTCGAACGCATCGCCGAGTCGCGCGACCGTGCACGCGGGCTGCTCTCCGCGCACGGTGTCGACGATCACGAAGCTGACGCACTGTTCGCGCGGATCCCGCAGGAGAGTTTCCTGCGCGGGCGCGCCGACCAGGTGGTGTGGCAGGCGCTGGGCCTGCGTGACACGCGCGACGGCGATGTCGTCGTGCGCGCGCGCCGCCTGCGTGCGGGCGCACAGGCGCTCGAGGTGTTCGTGCATTCGCCCGACCGCGACGGCCTGTTCTCGGCCATTGTCATCACGCTCGACCGGCTGGGACTGGTGATCCAGCAGGCACGCGCGCTCGACGGCCCCGGCGGCACCATTTTCGATCTGTTCCAGGTGCTGCCCGCCGATCCGCGGCAGGCGCTGGAACTGGGCGCGATCGAGCGCAAGGTGGCCACCGTGCTGGAAGGCGCGCTCGACGTGCGGCCTGCGCGTCGCGCGCAACCGCGCCATCTGCGCCATTTCCGCGTGCCGCCCAGCATCGAGTTCAACGTCAGCGCCGATGGGCGGCACACGGTCTTCAGCCTGGTCTGCACCGACCGGCCGGGCCTGCTGGCCGATGTCGCCCACGTGCTGCGCGCGCGGGGCGTGCGCGTGCACGACGCGCGTGTGGCGACGTTCGGCGAGCGCGTCGAGGACGTCTTCCGGCTCAGCGACAGCGCCGGCCGACTGCTCGACGACGACGCCCAGGACGCCCTGCGCACCGCGCTGCTCGCCTCCATCGACGGCGACGTGGCACGATAACGCCCCGTTTTTCCCCCACGAAGTCCCGTCATGACCCAAGCCCTGCAGAGCACCATCGAAGACGCGTTCGCGCGTCGCGCCGAACTGACCGCCGCCGAGATCGGTGATGCCGTCAAACCGGCGGTCGAGCAGGCGATGCAGGGCCTCGAATCGGGCGAGCTTCGCGTCGCCCAGCCCGATGGCAATGGCGGCTGGCAGGTCAACGAGTGGCTGAAGAAGGCGGTGCTGCTGTATTTCCGCACCAACGACATGGCCGTCGTCGACGCGCAGCCTGCGCCGTTCTGGGACAAGGTCGAGCCGCGTTTTGCCGGCTACGACGAAGCGAAGTTCAAGGCCGCCGGCGTGCGCGTGGTACCGGGTGCGGCCGTGCGCCGCGGTACCTATTTCGGTCGCGATGTTGTGCTGATGCCGAGCTTCGTCAACATCGGCGCCTATGTCGGTGAAGGCACGATGGTCGATACCTGGGCGACCGTCGGCTCCTGCGCGCAGATCGGCAAGCACGTGCATCTGTCGGGCGGTGCCGGGATCGGCGGCGTGCTGGAGCCGCTGCAGGCCAGCCCGACGATCATCGAAGACCACTGCTTCATCGGCGCGCGTTCGGAAGTCGTCGAAGGCGTCGTCGTGGGCCACCACAGCGTGATCGGCATGGGCGTGTTCCTCGGCCAGTCGACCCGCATCTACAACCGCGCGACCGGCGAAGTCAGCTACGGCTACGTGCCCCCGGGCAGCGTCGTCGTCTCCGGCCAGCTGCCGGCCCAGGACGGTTCGCATTCGCTGTACTGCGCGGTGATTGTCAAGCAGGTCGACGAGAAGACCCGCAGCAAGACCAGTGTCAACGATCTGCTGCGTGGTCTGGCGGACTGAGCGCATGACCACCACCGTCTACGGCCTCAAGAACTGCGATACCTGCAAGAAGGCGACGAAGTGGCTCGACCGCTTCGGCGTCGCGCACACCTTCGTCGACTACCGCGATGCCAAGCCGACGCCGGAGACGCTGGTCGAGTGGGCCGGCAAACTCGGCGGCTTCGAGGCGATGGTCAACAAGTCCTCGACCACCTGGCGCCAGTTGCCGGACAACCGCAAGGCCGCGGCCAGCGATGCGGAGTGGAAGCTGCTGCTGCGCGAGTATCCGCAGCTGATCCGGCGGCCGCTGGTGATCACCGATGACGGTGAGATCAGCCAGGGCTTCAGCGACAACGGATTCAAGAAGCGCTTCGGGATCGATTGATCCCAGTACGATCTCGTGGTCGCGCGCTTGTGCTTGCATCCTCTTTTCGAGGGCGCGCGAAGGGCGTTGCCGGCGCAGCTTCATCGCGCGCAAGCGCGCTCCTACGGGTGCCGATCCGTTTTGCTTTGTGGAGTCTCTGCCCATGTCAGACGTCCTCGATCTAACCCGTGACCTGATCGCACGCAAGTCGGTCACGCCCGACGATGCCGGCTGCCAGGCGCTGATCGCCGCGCGCCTGCAGGCCGCAGGCTTCGCGATCGAGTCGATGCGCTTTGGTGCGGTCGACAATCTCTGGGCCACGCACGGGCAGGGCGCGCCGGTGCTGGTGCTGCTCGGGCATACCGACGTGGTGCCGAGCGGGCCGGTCGAGGCCTGGGCATCCGATCCCTTCCAGCCCGAGATCCGCGACGGCGTGCTGTACGGCCGCGGCGCAGCGGACATGAAGAGCGGTGTCGCGGCCTTCGTCATCGCGGCGGAGCGCTTCGTCGCCGCGCATCCCGATCATGAGGGCACGCTGGCACTGCTGCTGACCTCGGACGAGGAGGGCGATGCGATCGACGGCGTGCGCCGCGTCGCACGCACCTTCGCCGAACGTGGCACGCGTATCGACTGGTGCATCACCGGCGAACCGTCGTCGACCGCCACGCTCGGTGATCTGCTGCGCGTCGGTCGTCGCGGCAGCCTGTCGGCGACGCTGACCGTGCGCGGCGTGCAGGGGCACGTCGCCTACCCGGACAAGGCGCGCAACCCGATCCACGACGCGGCGCCGGCGCTGGCCGAACTGGTCGCGCGGCGCTGGGACGACGGCTTCGAATCCTTCCCGCCGACCAGCCTGCAGATCAGCAACATCGCCGCCGGCACCGGCGCGACCAATGTGATTCCCGGCACCGCGACCGTGCAGTTCAACCTGCGCTACACGCCGCACTGGGATGCGCCGAAGCTCGAAGCGGAGATTGCGGCGCTGCTGGACCGCCATGGCCTCGACTACGCGATCGCCTGGCATCGCAGCGGCGAGCCGTTCTACACGCCGGAAGGTCCGCTGCGCAGCGCGGCGCGCGAGGTGCTGACGACATTCGCCGGTGCGCCGCCCGAGGAAAGCACTGGCGGCGGCACGTCAGATGCGCGCTTCATCGCGCCGCTGGGCGCGCAGTGCATCGAGATCGGTCCGGTCAACGCCAGCATCCACCAGGTCGACGAACACATCCGCGTCGCCGATCTCGAAGCACTGCCCGATCTCTACGAAGCACTCATCGCGCGCCTGCTGCACACGCCGGACTGAGGCCCGTCCACGCACTTCGAATGCACGTGCGTGCAGGCTGGCGCCCGCCGTGACCTTACGAGACCGCCCATGACCGACGCCCTGATCATTGCCTGCCCGGCCTGCCACACCCGCAACCGCGTGCCGCGGGACAGGCTGGATGCGTCGCCGATCTGCGGGCGATGCCGCGCCGGGGTCGTCCCGGGCGTTCCCTTCGCGTTGGACGCAGGCAGTTTCGACGTGCATGCGCTGCGCGCGGATCTGCCGCTGCTGGTGGATTTCTGGGCGCCGTGGTGTGGCCCCTGCCGCACGATGGCGCCGGCCTTCGAAGCGGCCGCCCGCCAGCTGGCGCCGGCCGTGGCGCTGGCCAAGGTCGACACCGAGGCCGAACCGGTGCTGGGTGGGCGCTTCGGTATCCGCAGCATTCCGACCCTCGTGCTGTTCGCGGGCGGACGCGAGATCGCACGCCAGTCCGGGGCCTTGCCGGCGCAGGCGATTGTGCAATGGACGCACGCGCAGCTGTAATCGCGCTCTGCCGTCCGATGACGGCAGGCGAGCGGAGGCGGTCGGACATCGCTCGAAGCGGCCACGCGATCTTCGTGTCGCGGTCGTTCCATGCTGTTGCCGCGGCGCGCGGGCCGCGCCTCATGCAGTGCGCGGCACGGCGGCGGGACCGGCGCGCGCCACGCGGGTGACGCAGGGCGCTCCGGACGGGCCGCTACAATGACCGGCTTTCCGCCACGGCCTGTTCCGATGCCCTATACCCCGATCGTCGCGACCCTCGGCTACGTGCTCTCGCCCGACCGCCGCCAGGTGCTGATGATCCATCGCAACGCACGGCCCGGCGATCACCATCTCGGCAAGTACAACGGTCTCGGCGGCAAGGTCGAGCCGGACGAGGACGTCGTCGCCGGCATGCGCCGCGAGATCATGGAAGAGGCCGGCATCACCTGCGAGGCGATGACGCTGCGCGGCACGATCAGCTGGCCCGGGTTCGGCAAGCATGGCGAGGACTGGCTGGGCTTCCTGTTCGTCATCGAGGCGTTCGAGGGCACGCCGATGACCGCGAATCCGGAAGGCACGCTGGAATGGGTCGATGTCGACCGCATCCTCGACCTGCCGCTCTGGGAGGGCGACCGCCAGTTCCTCCCGCTGGTGTTCGACACCGACCCGCGGGCGTTCCACGGTGTCATGCCGTATCGCGACGGGCGCATGCAGTCCTGGTCGTTCTCGCGGTTGTAGGCCGAGGCTGCGCCTGCAGAATCCGGCGCAGGTCGAACATCCGATTGGGCAACGAGCGCGCCATGCGGGCGCGCGCTTGCGCGCGAAGACGTGTCCGCGATGTCCGCAGGCTCTGATGGCGCAATGACATGGTGTCTGTCAGGCCCGCCCCACGTTGAACGCCGACCGGGCACCGCTCTGACGCCAACGCGGCCGGGTGTATGCTCCGCCGCCATCGCGCTCCGCAATCGTGCGGCGTGCAGGCGAGGGGGTCGCATGGCGCTGTCGTCCCGTCGTTCGCTGCAGGCGCTGGCTGCCCGCGTGCTCGCGCACGCCGATGCACTGCGCCGGATCGCGATCGTCGTCGGCGTGCTGGCGATCGGCACCCTGCTGGTATTCGCGCTGCGCGGCTTCTGGCACGAACTGCGCTACGACGACATCGTCGCCGCGATCGAGGCCACGCCCGGCGCGCGGATCGCGCTCGCGGTACTCGCGACCGCCGTGAGCTTTGCCGCGCTCGGCGGTTACGACGCCAGTTCGCTGCGCTACGTCGGCGCCCGCGTGCCGCCGCGCACGATCGCCAAGACCGCCTTCGTCGCCTATGCGCTGAGCAACACCATCGGGCTCGGCGTGTTCACCGGCGGCGCGGTGCGGATGCGGCTCTACGGCGCGGCGGGCGTGGAGCCGGCCGATGTCTCGCGGGCGACCGTCTTCAACGCGCTGGTGTTCGGGCTCGGTGCCTGCGCGGTCGGCGGCGCAGGTCTGTGGTGGGACGCCGACGCACTTGCGCCGCTGCTGCGTCTTCCGGCCTGGGCGGTCGCTGTTTGTGGCGCGTCGGCGTTGGCCGCGGTGCTGCTGGTGCTGGCGCTGTGCCACGTGCGCGATCGCATCGGCCGCGTGCGGTTGACGTCGCCGCGACTCGCATGGACGCAGCTGGCGCTGTCGGTGCTCGACATCACCGCGGCGGCTGCGGTGCTGTGGCTGCTGCTGCCCGAAGGCGCGGTCGGATTCGCGACCTTCCTCGGGTTCTATGCGGCGGCCGTCGTCATCGGTGTCATCAGCCATGTTCCCGGTGGGCTGGGCGTGTTCGAGGCGGTGATGCTGGTCGCGCTCGGCAGCAGCGTGCCGGCCGGCGAACTGGCCGGCGCGCTGGTGCTGTACCGCCTCGTCTATTACGTGTTGCCGCTGCTGATCGCGCTGGGCGTGCTGATCGTCCACGAGACCGGACAGCTGGCGAATCCGGCGCGGCGTTTCCTGTCCGGGCTGGCGCCGCGTGTCCTCGCCGCCGCCACCCTGGTCGCGGCGGTGATGCTGCTGGTCTCGGGCGCGACGCCGGCGACCGGCCGCGCCTTGCAGACCCTGCAGGTGCTGCCGCTGCCGCTGGTCGAGGCCGCGCATTTCCTCAGTTCGATCATCGGCGTGCTGCTGCTGTTCGTTGCGCGCGCCTTGCTGCGTCGGCTCGATGCGGCGTGGTGGGCGGCCGTCCTGCTGGTGGCCCTCGCGCTGCTGTTCGCCTTGCCCAAGGGACTGGCGCTGACCGAAGCCGTCGTGTTGTCAGCGCTGCTGGTCGCGCTGCTCGCGTCGCGGCGCTCGTTCAAGCGCCGGGCCTCGCTGCTGGCGGTGCCGTTCACCGGTGGCTGGCTGCTGGCGATGGCGGTGATCTGCATCGTGGTGACCGGGCTGCTGTTTTTCGCCTATCGCGATGTCGCCTATGGCCATCAGCTGTGGTGGCAGTTCGCGGTGTCGGGCGAGGCGCCACGCTCGCTGCGCGCGATGGTCGCGGTCGCGGTGGTCGCGCTGGTGCTGGCGCTGCGCCAGCTGGTACGGCCGGGCATGCCAGCGCCGCCGCTGCCTGATGCCGCGCAACTCTCGCAGGCGCAGACGATCCTGCGCACGCAGTCGCAAGCCGATGCAGGCCTGGTGCTGACCGGCGACAAGCATCTGCTGTTCTCGGACGCCGGCGATGCCTTCCTGATGTATGGCCGGCAGGGTCGCTCGTGGATCGCGCTGTTCGATCCGGTGGGCCCGCGCGAATCCTGGCCGGAACTGGTCTGGCGCTTTCTCGAACACGCCCGCGATGCCGGCGCGCGCGGCTGTTTCTATCAGGTTGGCCAGGACGCGCTGCCGCTGTATCTCGATGCCGGCCTACGGCTGTTCAAGCTCGGTGAGTACGCGAGCGTGCCGCTGGCTGGTTTCTCGCTGCAGGGCAAACGCCGCGGCAATCTGCGCACTGCGGTGAACCGGGCGGAGCGGGAAGGACTGACCTTTGCGATCATCGACGTCGCCGACGTGCCGGCCGCGGTGTCGGCTTTGCGTGTGGTGTCCGATGCCTGGCTCGGCGAGCATCGCGCTGCAGAGAAACGCTTCTCGATCGGCGCGTTCGATCCCGACTACATCGCGCGCAATCCGGTCGCGGTGGTGCGTGATGGCGCGCGGATCGTCGCGTTCGCGAGCCTGCTCGTCGCCGGTGAGCCCGCAAGTGGCGAGGCGGAAGCCAGCATCGATCTGATGCGGCATCTGCCCGATGCGCCGCCCGGCGCGATGGATTTCCTGTTCGCACGTCTGCTGCAGCACCTCTCCGATGCGGGCTATGTGCAGTTCGGTCTCGGCATGGCACCGCTGTCGGGCATGGCCGCGCATGCGCTCGCACCGAACTGGCATCGCATGGGTCGGCTGCTGTTCGCGCGCGGCGAGCAGTTCTACAACTTCCGCGGCCTGCGCGCGTTCAAGGACAAGTTCGATCCGCAGTGGGATGCGCGCTACCTGGCCACGCCCGGCGGCGTTGCCCCTTTGCTGGTGCTGGCCGATGCCGCGGCGCTGATCGCCGGTGGCTATCGTGGAGTGCTGTCGAAATGAGACCGCTGTGGATCTGCGTGTTCGCACTGGTGTGCGCGTTGCCTGCGGCCGCGCAGGAACGCGTGAGCCACGGCTTCTTCCATGACGTGACGCTGACGCGTCCGGCGCAGCCGGCCACGCACACCGTGCTGCTGCTCGGCACGGGCGACGACACCGCGACCGTGGCCGAGCTCGCGCGCGACGGTGCGCTGGTCGCCGCGATCGACGTGGCGCGCCTGCAGGCCGCATTCGCCAAAGACGCCGGTCCCTGCGCGTTCCCCGATGGCGATCTCGAGAATCTCTCGCACTGGCTGCAGGGCTACGCGCGGCTGCCGGACTACCGGCCCCCGGTGTTGGTCGGGCAGGGCAATGGCGCTGCGATCGCCTATGCGATGGCTGCGCAGGCCGATCGCGGTGTGTTCGCCGGTGTGATCACGCGCGGCGCGCTGCCGCCGCTCGCGCTCGGCAAGCCGCCGTGCAAGGGCGCGGGCACGCTGTTCGTGGCGTCGACGCCGGTGCCGAAGACGGTAGCGCTGCAGGCGGTTTCCAAGTTGGCAACGCCGTGGCTGGCGCTTGGCGATGCGCGCGAACTGACGGAATTGCAGGCGTTCGCCGCCGCCATCAACGGCGCCGCGGTGCGTGCGCACGGCAACGCACTGCCGGCGCTGGCCGCTGCCGTGCGCGCATTCACCACGGCATCAGCACGTACGCAGCCCGCGCCACCGCCAGCCGACGTGCGTGATCTGCCGCTGGTCGAAGTGCCCGCAACCGGCACCGCGCAGCCGGTGTTCGCCGTACTGCTCAGCGGCGACGGGGGCTGGGCAGGCCTCGATGCCGAAGTCGCTACCGCGCTCGCCGCGCGCGGTATTCCGGTCGTCGGCTTCGATTCGCTGCGCTATTTCTGGTCCGCGCGGACACCCGATGGGCTCGCCCGCGATCTGGACCGCGTGGTGCGTGTGTATGCCGCGCGCTGGCAGCGCCCGCAGGTACTGCTGATCGGCTACTCGCAGGGTGCCGACGTGCTGCCGTTCGCGGTCAATCGTCTGCCGGCCTCGACGCGCGCGACCGTCGCGCACACGGTGCTGATGGGGCTTGGCAAGCGCGCATCGTTCGAGTTCCACGTCGGCAACTGGCTGTCGGCCGGCGACGACGATGCGCTGGAGATCGCACCGGAAGTGCTGCGTCTGTCGGCCGAGCACACGCTGTGTATCGAAGGCGAGGGCGACAGCGACGCGACCTGCGCAGCGTTGCCGCCGGGCCACGTCACCGTGCGCACGCTGCCCGGTGGTCACCACTTCGGTGGTGACTACACGCGGCTCGCCGATCTGATCCTGTCCAGCACGGTCAACGCACCGCGCTGAGCAGTCAGACCTGGCGGCGCATCACCGCGCCGCCTGCGACGGTGCCAGTGCGATCAGCAGTCCACGCGCAGCCTGGATACGCGTCTCGGCGTCCGGCAGCTCGAGGGTGATGCGCAGTTTGTCGGGCCCATCCATCTTGTAATGCTTGGGCTGGCCCTGGATCAGGCGGATCACCGCCATCGGATCGACCTTCGGCTTCTCGACGAACTGCACGCGGCCGCCCTTGTCGCCGAGATCGAGCTTGCGCAGGCCGAGCGCGGTCGCCTGCAGCTTGAGGTCGGCGATCTGGAACAGATGCTTGGCAGGATCGGGCAGCAGGCCGAAACGGTCGATCATCTCGACCTGAAGTTCGCGCAGCTTGTCGATGTCGCGCGCACTGCTGATGCGCTTGTAGAGCATCAGGCGCGTGTGCACGTCGGGCAGATAGTCATCGGGAATCAGCGCGGGCACATGCAGTTCGATGTCGGCGCCGCGCGCATCCACGTCGTCGGCGTCGGGCAGCTTGCCCTGCTTGATGCTGCGCACCGCGCGTTCCAGCAGCTCGGTGTAGAGGCTGAAACCGACCTCGGCCATCTGCCCGCTCTGGCCTTCGCCCAGCAGTTCGCCGGCGCCGCGGATTTCCAGATCGTGGGTCGACAGGGTGAAGCCGGCGCCGAGTTCGTCCATCGACGCGATCGCTTCCAGTCGCTTCTTCGCATCGCTGCTGATCGAGCGCTGGTCGGGAATCACCAGATACGCATAGGCGCGATGGTGTGAACGACCGACGCGGCCACGCAGCTGATGCAGCTGGGCAAGACCGAACTTGTCGGCGCGATTGATGATGATCGTGTTGGCGTTGGGAATATCGATGCCCGACTCGATGATCGTCGAACACAGCAGCACGTTGAAGCGCTGCTTGTTGAAATCCAGCATCACCTTTTCGAGCTCGCGCTCGGGCATCTGGCCGTGGGCGATGCCGATGCGCGCCTCGGGCACGAGTTCTTCCAGCTCGCGCTGCATGCGGCCGATGCTCTCGACATCGTTGTGCAGGAAATACACCTGGCCGCCGCGGCTGAGTTCGCGCTGGAAGGCTTCGCGCAGCTGCGCGTCATCCCACGGCACCACGAAGGTCTGCACCGCGAGGCGATGCGCCGGCGGGGTCGCGATGATCGACAGATCGCGCAGGCCGGCCATCGCCATGTTGAGCGTGCGCGGGATCGGGGTGGCGGTGAGCGTGAGCAGATGTACGTTCGCGCGCAGCGCTTTCAGTGCTTCCTTCTGGCGCACGCCGAAGCGCTGTTCCTCGTCGACGATGACCAGACCCAGATCCTTGAACTTCACGTCCGGCTGCAGCAGCCGGTGCGTGCCGACGATGACGTCCAGCGTGCCATCGGTGATCTTGCCGATCTCGGTCTTGATCTCCTTGGTGCTCTTGAAGCGCGACAGCACTTCGACGCGGATCGGCCAGTCGGCGAAACGGTCGGCCATCGTGCGGTAGTGCTGTTCGGCGAGCAGGGTGGTTGGCACCAGCACCGCGACCTGCTTGCCGGCCGCGGCGGCGACGAAGGCCGCGCGCACCGCGACTTCGGTCTTGCCGAAGCCCACGTCGCCGCAGACCACGCGGTCCATCGGCTGGCTGGAGCCGAGGTCGCGGATCATCGCTTCGATCGCCGCGTGCTGGTCCGGCGTTTCCTCGAACGGGAACGCGGCCGCGAACGGCTCGTACATCGTGCGGTCGACTTCCAGCGCCAAGCCGGCGCGCGCCTGGCGTTTGGCCTGGATTTCCAGCAGTTCGGCGGCGACATCGCGCACCTTGTCGGCGGCCTTCTTGCGCGCCTTGGTCCAGGCCTCGCCGCCGAGCGAATGCAGCGGCGCGGTTTCCGGCGATGCGCCCGAGTAGCGGTTGACCAGATGCAGCTGCGACACCGGCACGTAGAGGCGATCGCCCTTGGCGTATTCGATGTCGAGGTATTCGCCCGGCTGGCCGCCGGCTTCGAGCACGACGAGCCCGCGATAGCGGCCGACACCGTGATCCTCGTGGACGATCGGCGAACCTTCGCTCAGTTCGCCGAGGTCGCGGATGATGCTTTCAGGATCGCGCGCGGCCCGCTTGCGACGACGCGGCTGCGCGGCGCGTTCGGGGAACAGCTGCCGCTCGGTCAGCACCGTCAGCTGCGGCGCATCGAGGGCGAAGCCGTTGTCGAGTGGCGCGATCGCGACGGCGAACTTCGTGTCCGTATCCGCGATGAAGCCCGGGAAGTCCTGCAGCACCGAAGGCCGCAGCTTGCCCGCGTGCAGGATTTCCAGCAGTGCTTCGCGGCGACCGGCCGAATCGGCGGCGATCAGCACGCGGCCCGGATAGCTGCCGAGGAAGGTCACCAGCGCATCGGCGGGCGTGTGGTCGCGTGCGGCCAGCGGCAGATCGGGGGCCGGCTGGTCGCCGAGCGCGGACGCCTGCGCGTGGCGCGGATGTTCGGCATCGCAGACTTCGACGCGCGCGCCCTGGTTGAGCCGCTCGCGCAGCGCGTCCGGGGTGAGCCACAGCTCGGCGGGCGGCAGCAGCGGTCGTTCTATGTCGTGACGCAGCTGGTCGTAGCGGTGCAGCACCTGCTGCGTCCAGAAATGGTCGCTGGCCGGCGATGCGCCGGTATCGATGACCGGCAGCGTGTTCGCCGGCAGGTAATCGAACAGCGTCGCTGTCGACAGCGGCGCCTCGCCCTTGTCGAGCAGCGTGCGTCGCGGCGCTTCGAAGAACAGCGGCAGGTAGTACTCGATGCCGGCCGGCGCGGCGCCGGCCTTGAGGTCCTGGTACAGACCGCTGCGGCGGGTGTCGATGTCGAAACGCTCGCGCAGCGTGTCCATCGCGCGCGCCGTCGCGGCATCGTCCAGCGGGACTTCGCGGCCGGGCAGCATGCGCAGCGCGGCGATCTTGTCGAGCGAACGCTGCGACTCGGGATCGAAGGCGCGGATGGTTTCGATCGCGTCGTCGAACAGCTCGATGCGATAGGGCTGGTCGGCGCCCATCGGATAGACGTCGAGCAGGCCGCCGCGCACGGCGAAATCGCCCGGGTCATGGACCTGCGGCACGTGGGCGTAGCCGGCGCTTTCGAGCCGGCGCTTCTCGGCGTCGAGATCCAGCTTCTGGCCGACATCCAGGTCGAAGCTCGCGCCGGACACATGCCGGACCGGTGCCAGCCGCTGCATCAGCGTCTGTACCGGCACCACGACGATGCCGTGCTTCAGCGACGGCAACCGGTGCAGGGCGGCGAGGCGCTGGGAGACGATGTCCGGGTGCGGGCTGAAACGGTCGTAGGGCAGGGTTTCCCAGTCCGGGAACGGCACCACCGGCAGATCGTGATCCTCGCCGCCCAGCGTGCGCAGATCGTGTTCGAGCTGCTGCGCACCGTGATTGTCGCGGGCGACCAGCAGCAGCGGGCCATCGTGTGCCCGCGCCGCCTGCAGCACCGCCCACGCCAGTGCACTTCGACTGGCGGGTGCACGCCACCAGGCGCGCGAATGACCGGCGGTGGGCAGGGGAGGCGAAGCTGTGACGGCGTGCGGCATGGAGAGATCCGGATGGCGGAACACAAAACAACGGCAGCGCCGAAAGCCAAATGGCCGGCGCGAATCAGGGGTGAAGTCTAGACGAGCGCGTCGCAGGAACTGCGACAGTGCAAGCGGAACCGCGCCGGCGAGCGGCGCGGCGGCATCGGGACGATCAGCCCAGGGGCACGCTGGCCGTGGGTTCTGCGGCAGCCCGCTTCAGGTCGAGCGACACCCGGACCATGCCGGGCGCTTCCACTTCCTCGCGCTGGAAGCCGAGCGACTTGGCCAGGGCCAGCATCGGCTCGTTCTCCTCCAGTACGTCGCCATACAGGCGATCCAGGCGCTTGCCTTTGGCCCAGCGCACCAGCCGGCGCATCAGATGGCGCCCCAGTCCCATGCCGGCCACGTAGTGGCTGACCAGGATGTGGAACTCGGCGTGGCGGGTGCCCGGCAGCACCGCGGCGCGTGAGACGGCGCCCACCAGGGCTTCGCCCGGGGTGATGGGCTCGGCGGCTACCAGTACGAATTCCGACTTGGGATTGGGCTGGGTCAGGCGACTCGCCGTCTCCGGCGACAGTTCGGTCTTCGCATACAGGAAGCGCTGTCGGACCTCGTCCGGCTCCAGCAGCGCGAACGCCGCGCGGAGCGGCTCGGCATCGGCCGGTCGGATGGGACGGATCAGCACCTGGCGGCCGTTGGCGAGGCGGATTTCCTCATGCCACGGGGGAAGACGGTTACGGGCGGTCATCGATGAGGGACGCTTGGGCGGGTGACGGGACCTTAACCGGTGCCTCGATTCAGGCATCGTGAAGACCTGAACACGCGCCGCCGCCGGATGTGCAGCGCTGACCTGTCAGGCGGGCTCCCGCAGCCAGTGCAGACGGCTCTCGCCGCGACCGTTCTCACCCAGGCGCAGGCGCAATTCCTCCAGAACCGGGGCCAGTGTGGTCGCCAGTTGCCAGGGCGGATCGAGCAGCAGCAGGCCGCTGCCATTCATGCGCAGCGGCGAGTCGTCCGGCCGCACCAGCAGCTCGACCAGCAGCGTCGAGCGCGTCGGCAGCTTGCCGGCCGAGCGCAGGAAGGAGAACAGCGTGCGCCGCTGTTTGATCGGGTACCACAGCATCTGGATGCCCTGCGGCCAACGGGCCATGGCGTCACGCATCGCCGTGAGCGCGGTGTCGAACTCGGCCGCCTGCGCCTCGTACGGCGGATCGATCAGGATCAGCCCACGGTTGAGGCGCTGGGTCCCGTGGCGCGGCGGCAGCAGGGATTTCATCGCCGCATAGCCGTCGCTGGTGTGGATGGAGACCCGTGGGTCGGTGCCCACCGCGCGGCGCAGCGCGCCTGCCGCACCGGACTCGATCTCGCAGCAGGCGATGCGGTCCTGTTCGCGCAGCGCATGCGTCAGCAGCCAGGGCGAGCCGGGATAGGCATCGGCGCCGTGGACGGCCCGGCACGCCGCCACTGCGGCGAGATAACGCGCCACCGGCGCCTGTTTCGGCGCGGTGGTGAGCAGCAGGCTGATGCCGTCGTCGGCCTCGGCCGTGCGCCGCGCCCGCTCCTCGCGCAGCCGGTAGACGCCGCCGCCGGCATGGGTGTCCAGCGCGAAACACGGCGCCGGCTTGGCCGTCAGCGCATCGCACACGGCGAGCAGCACGATGTGCTTGAGGACGTCGGCATGGTTGCCGGCGTGGAAGGCGTGTTGGTAATTCATCGCGACAGCGTACCCGGGACCGCAAGCGGACTGACGGTTCGTTGCGAAAGCGCCTGCCGCGCAGCGATGCGATGGCCTACACCGGGGTGTGGCCCCCGGCGACTTCGCGGACGAGGCGGCAAGGCTACGGTTCCAGACGGGCGGGAACCGGCCCACCAGCGATTCCGGTGCGCAGGCACCGTTCGCACCCACGCCAAGGAGGACGCAATGAAATGGACTGCGATGGGAATCGCATGTGCAATGGGAATCGGACTGGGCAGTGTCGCCAGCGCACAGGATGCCTCGGGGGCCGACGTGGACACGCGCGCGTACGAAGCGGGGTCCGGTGCGCAGCCGCCCGTGATCGAAGCCCCGGTGACGCCAGGCGACATCGGGCAGTGCGCGAACATCAAACCCCGCTTTCTCAGAGGGCCGCTTTTCGCAACGCAGCGTCGGCTGACACGGAACGACATCATGCAGTCCTTTGTCGGCGAGCCGGCTCCGGTTCTGGTCAGCCGCTGGGGCGCGCCGACGACGACCTACGACAATCGGGATGGATCGCGGATCCTTACGTGGCGGGACGAGTGGTCGGGCTGTGCGCAGACGGTTCTGATCGACCCGCAGGACATCGTGTCGCGGTGGCGGTACGCGGCATGCGGCTGTCTGCGGCGCGGTGAAGGCCCTCCGAAGGGAACGCCGATTCCCCCCATGACACTGTAGGCCGCCCGGTCCGGTGGGGCCTGCCTGCACGATCGGCACGTGTGGGCGCCTCGTGACCAGCGCATCGCGCAGGTTAGGATTCGGCGACTTCCGACGTCGTGCATTCCATGAGCGCCATCCTGCTGGTCGAGGACGAAATCGCGATCGCCGAGACCGTGGTCTATGCGCTGCAGGCCGACGGCCACACGGTGCGCCACTGTCTCGACGGGCAACAGGCGCGGGCGGCCGTCGTCGACACCGCATTCGATCTGGCGATCCTCGATGTCGGCCTGCCGGATATCAGCGGCTTCGCGCTGTGCGGCGAACTGCGCCGCAAAGCGCCGCTGCCGGTGATCTTCCTGACCGCGCAGGCGGCGGAATCGGAGCGCGTGCTCGGCTTCGATCTCGGTGCCGACGACTACATCGCCAAACCGTTTTCGTTGCGGGAGCTGGTAGCGCGCGTACGTGTGGTCCTGCGTCGCGGCGTGCCCGACACGGCGAAAGGCGAGGCGACGCGCAGCGGTGCGTTCGAGCATGACGCCGAAGGTCGGCGCGTCCGGTATCACGGCCATGCGCTCGATCTCACGCGCTACGAGTACGGCCTGCTGGCCGCACTGCTGGCACGACCAGGCGCGGTGCTGTCGCGCATGCAGCTAATGGAACGGGTCTGGGGTGATGCGCTCGACAGTGGCGACCGCACCGTCGATACCCACGTGAAAACACTGCGGGGCAAGCTGCGCGCGGTCGCGCCCGAGTCCGATCCGCTGCGCACGCATCGCGGCATCGGCTACTCGCTGGATCTCGACTGACGTGCGCATCGGTCTGCGCATCCTGCTGGGCTATTTCCTGATCGTCGCGCTGGCGGCGTTCCTGCTGATGCGCGTCTTCACCCAGGAGATCAAGCCGGGCGTGCGCCAGGCGATGGAAGACACGCTGGCCGACACGGCTAATGTGCTCGCGGAACTGGCGACTGACGATTTCCTCGCCGGTCGCATCGACGACGGCCGCTTCGCCACCCGCGTCCGCGCGCTGCGCGAACGCGACATCGGCGGCAACATCTGGGGCTTCCGCAAGACGCAGGCCGAGTACCGCGTCTACGTGACCGATGCCGACGGCATCGTGGTGTTCGACTCGGCGGGACGCGATCTCGGCCGCGACTATTCGCGCTGGAACGATGTGCTGCTGACCCTGCGCGGCCAGTACGGCGCGCGCTCCACGCGGACCGACCCGGCCGACGACAGCACCTCGGTGATGCATGTCGCCGCGCCGATCCGCGATGGCAACCGTGTGGTCGGCGTGCTGACGGTGGCCAAGCCGAACAGCGCGATCGCGCCCTTCATCGCGCGCAGCGAACGCACGATCCTGCGCTGGGGGTTTCTGCTGCTCGGCACTGCGCTGGCGGTCGGCCTGCTCGCTGCGTGGTGGCTGTCGCGCCAGCTCGGTGGCTTGCGCCGGTACGCAGACACGGTGACCGCCGGCGAGCGCGCGACGCTGCCGGATTCGGCCGGCGAGTTCGCCGATCTGGGCCGCGCGCTGGAAACGATGCGCGAGCGGTTGGAGGGCAAGCAGTACGTCGAGCGCTACGTGCACGCGCTGACCCACGAACTCAAAGCGCCGCTCGCGGCGGTACGCGGCGCCTCGGAGCTGCTCGAATCGCCCTTGCCCGACGCCGATCGCGCGCGCTTCGCGACCAGCGTGCGCGAACAGAGCGAGCGCATGGCGCAGATGATCGACAAGCTGCTGGCGCTGGCGGCGGTCGAGCATCGCCAGCGGATCGAGCAGCCGACCGAGATCGACGTGCGCACCCTGATCGATGCGGCCGTCGCGCCGTTCGCGGATGGCGGCGTGCAGCTGCGGGTGGGCACCGGAGATGCCGAAGGCCTGCGCATCCGCGGCGACGCCTTCCTGCTGCGGCAGCTGCTGTCGAATCTCGTCGACAACGCCTGCGACTTTTCGCCGGCCAACGGCGTGGTCGACGTCACGGCTCGCAAGGACGGCG
The DNA here is from genome assembly GCF_057656615.1 of Luteimonas sp. Soil_C_5. Classification (NCBI taxonomy): domain Bacteria; kingdom Pseudomonadati; phylum Pseudomonadota; class Gammaproteobacteria; order Lysobacterales; family Lysobacteraceae; genus Luteimonas; species Luteimonas sp. Soil_C_5. Next base: position 522,119 of record NZ_JBDGKA010000004.1, on the reverse strand, counting down.
CGCTGCTGCAAATCGTCGTAGCCGATCGCGGCCCCGGTGTGCCGGACTACGCACTGCCGCGGGTGTTCGAACGCTTCTTTTCGCTGCCGCGGCCCGGCGGGCGCAGCCGCAGCAGTGGTCTGGGGCTGGCCTTCGCGGCCGAGGTCGCGGCGCTGCATGACGGCAGCGTGCGGCTGGAACACCGCGAGGGCGGCGGCACGCGCGCAATCGTCGAGTTGCCGCTGCCGGCCACCGGCTGAGCGCCTGCTCGACGGGTTGCCGCGCTTTCCAACTGGCGCGCGTGCGGTGCCCGGAGGGAATCGCAGGACGACGATTCCTGCCAGCGCTTGCCGCTGGACCGAAGGCTGGACGCCATGGGCGGCCACAATGCTCTCGTGCCTCTGTACGCGTTGCGCTTCCCGCGCGCATCCACAACGCTATCCGGCGGCGCTCGCGACGGACCTGGGGCAGGGTCTCCGACTTCTTCTTCGCTTCACACAGCCGCCCGCGTGCCCCCACGCACGCGGCGCAGTCTGCGCGCACCCAAACACGGAGCGTCGCGATGCGACTGATGCTGAAGATCCTGATCATCGCCGGGCTGAGCCTGGCGATCCTGATACCGCTGGTACTGATCCGCGTCGTGATCCAGGACCGCGAGCAGCACCGCGCGGCTGCCGTCGCGCGCATTGCCTCGAGCGAGGCGGGCGCCCAGACCCTGAGCGCACCGGTGCTCGTCGTGCCCTACACCGAGCGCGTGGAAGTCGAGCAGACCGATGACCGGGGCCGGCCGACCGGCCGCGTCTGGCGCGACCGCGGCGGCGTCTGGACGTTCTTCCCGAAGACGATGGAGATGACCGGCACGATGTCGCCGTACCTGCGCCAGCTCGGCCTGCACGATGTGCGCATGTACGCGCTCGGCGGCCAGTTGTCGGCGGACTTCGACGTGCGGATTCCCGAGGACGCCGATGGCCTGCCGCCGCGAAAGATCGGCACGCCGTGGATCGGCTACACGGTCGCCGACGTGCGCGGTCTCCGTGGCACACCGCGCTTGCGTGTCGACGGCGCCGGCATCGCCCTGCATCAGGGGGCGGGCAGCGATGGCGGCAGCGGTGTGCATGGTTTGCTGGTCCAGCCAGCACTTGCCGGTGCGCCGCTGCGGCTGCGCACGGTGCTGGACTTCGAACTCACCGGCGCCGAGACGCTGGCCGTCGTGCCGCTGGCCGACGAGAACCGGGTGAAGGTGGATTCGGCCTGGCCGCATCCGCAGTTCAACGGCCGCTTCCTGCCGCGGGCCCGGGAGGTGGGCAAGCATGGCTTCCACGCCGAGTGGGCGGTGTCCTCGCTGGCCAGCGATGCGCAGCTGCAGTACCGCAACGGCACGCGCGCCGATGCCGACACCGCCTCGCTGCTGCGCGGGCATGGCAACGCCGGCGTCGACGTGCTCGGCATCTCGCTGGTCGATCCGGTGGACGCCTACACGCGTGCCGACCGCGCCAGCAAATACGGCATCGTCTTCGTGCTGCTGACGTTCACCGCGTTCTTCATGTTCGAGATGCTGCGCGGCCTGCGCATCCACCCGATCCAGTACGGCCTGGTCGGCCTGGCGCTGGCGATCTTCTTCCTGCTGCTGCTCGGCCTGTCGGAGCACATTGCCTTTGACTGGGCGTATCTGGCCGCCAGCGGCGCCTGCATCGGCCTGATCGGCGTGTACCTGAGCGCGGTGCTGCGCAGCCGCGTGCGCGGGCTGGGTTTCGCGGCCGGACTGGGGCTGCTCTACGCTGCGCTCTACGGACTGCTGGTGTCGGAGGACAACGCGCTGGTGCTCGGAGCGGGCCTGCTGTTTGCGATCCTCGCTGCGATCATGCTGGTGACACGTCGGGTCGACTGGTACCAGGTAGCGGCTGCGCCGGCGGCGACACCGCCGCCCTTGCCGCCGCGCTGATCGATCGGGTGGTGCACACATGGCCGCAGGCATGCCTGCGGCCATGCTGCGTCCGGCGTGCATACGAAGTGCCCACCGCACGCATGCGAGACTGCGGCCATGACGTCTTCAGTTCCCACCGTGCGCGTGCTCTCGGGCGATGCGATGCAGCCCTGGCTCGATGCCGTCGCGCAGCTGCGCATGGCGGTCTTCCGTCACTGGCCCTATCTCTACGCGGGCGATGCGGACTACGAGCGCGCGTATCTGGCCGCGTATGCGCGCTCGCCGCGCAGCGTGTTCGTGCTGGCCTTCGATGGCGAGACCGTGGTCGGCGCGTCGACCGGTCTGCCACTGGGCGACGACACCGCTGAATTCCAGGCACCGTTCATCGATCAGGATGTCGCGGTCGACCGCGTGTTCTATTTCGGCGAATCGGTGCTGCTGCCGCAGTGGCGTCGGCACGGCCTCGGCCACCGCTTCTTCGATCTGCGCGAGGCGCACGCACGGGAGCTGGGCGGTTTCGACCTGACCGCGTTCGCGGCTGTCGATCGTGCCGAGGACGATCCGCGTCGACCCGACGACCATCACGACAACGAGGTGTTCTGGCACAAACGCGGCTATGTGCGGCAGCCCGGCATGACCATGCTGCTGCGCTGGGACGAGCGTGATGTCGGCGATGTGGCGCATCCGATGACCTTCTGGACCCGACCTTTGGAGGCCAGCGCATGAGGGTCGCCGCCGCACGCTACGCCATCGGCATGCCGCCGGACTTCGACGCCTTCGCCGCGCACCAGCGCCGCCTGCTCGGCGACGCCGCCGCGCAGGGCGCACAGGTCGCCGTGCTGCCCGAATATCTCGCGCTGGAACTCGCTGCGACCTTCGACGACAGCGTGCGCGGCGACACGCTCGCCTCGCTGGCGGCAGTCCAGCGCTACCGCGACGACTGGCTCTCCCTGTTCGCCGGCCTGGCGCGTGACACCGGCATGTACATCGTCGCCGGCTCGTTCCTTGTCGACATCGGCGGCGGCCGTTACCGCAACCGGAGCGACCTGTTCTCGCCCGACGGCGGACACGGCTGGCAGGACAAGCTGCAGCTCACCGGTTTCGAAAAGAAGACCGGCGTGATCGAACCCGGCGACACGCTGAAGGTCTTTGACCTCGGCGGCGTGCGTGTCGGTATCGCCATCTGTTACGACATCGAATTCCCGCTGCAGGCGCGCACGCAGTGGGAAGCCGGTGCGCGCCTGTTGCTGGTGCCCAGCTGCACCGACACCGCCGCCGGCGCGACCCGCGTGCGTGTCAGCTGCCTGGCCCGTGCGCTGGAGAATCGCTGTTTCGTCGCGCAGTCGGTGACGGCGGGCGACGCGCCGTGGACGCCAATTCTTGACGTCAACACCGGCAGCGCCGGTCTGTTCGCACCGATGGATGTGGGGTTTCCGGCGGACGGCGTGCTGGTCGAGACCGGCGACGCGGATGTCTGGGCGATCGCCGATGTCGATGTCGACGCGTTGGAAGCAGCGCGTGTGGATGCGCAGGTCGACAATGATCGGGACTGGGTGGGGCAGGTGCGGCCTGCGTTGGCGAGAGCGGTGTTGTCGTCGTTTGATTCGACCGCTTAGCACTCGCTCCAGCGCAAATCGCGCGCGAGACCTGCTTCTGATCTTCGGTCAGGCGATGCCACGTCTAGAACACTCGTAGGGCGCCGCACAGGGAGGTGCGGCGTTTTTCGACCGAGCCAGGATGGCGAGTCGGAAAATGCTGGAACGAGCGAATCGCCGGGTGAGCTTCGTCGGGGCTGGCCCTTTTCTTTGGTTCCGTTTCTTTGATTCGCATCTTCGATGCTCCCCCCTTTGGGGCCGGCTGCGCCGTTCGCACTGCGTGCGTGGGGCCAGCAAAAGAAATGAACCCGCTCGCCGCAAGGCGAGTGGAAGCGTTTGATGTTGCTTTGCTCGCTCTTGGGCAGAGACAAGAACAGCAACGTTAAACGCTTTCGTCCGCTGACGCGGCCGAGTTCATTTCTTTTGGTTGACGCCAAAAGAAACGGAACCAAAGAAAAACGTCTCCCCGACACGTCCGAAGCCCGCGGCTTGTAGTGCAGCGGGATTTTCCGACTCGGCATCCTGCCTCGATCGGAAAACGCCGCCCATCCATGGGCGGCGCCCTACGGGTCGGCAAGCTTTGCTGCAGCGTCGTGCGTCATGGTGAAGCGACAGCCGACAAGCCGGACGCCAGGCGCCGGATCAGATGACGCCCGCGCACCATAGCGAAGCAGTCCCCAGCGCGCTCCCGATCGCTGTCGCCGCCAGCACATCACTCGGATAGTGCAAACCCAGCACTACCCGCGACACCGCCACACTGGCCGCGAACGGCACCAACACGCCGGCGAGCATCGGATACCAGGCCACCGCGACGATCGAGAACGACACCGCGTGCAGTGTGTGCCCGGACGGGAAACTGAATTCGTCGAGCGGGGCGACCCAGGCGCGGATGCGGCCGTCGGCGGCGAAGGGGCGCGGGCGCTTGGTCCAGCGCTTGAGCGATTTGTAGAGCAGCAGCGCGACGGCGCCCGTCGCGGCCATGTGCGTTGCGGCGACCAGGCCATCCAGGCCGTCGAGCAACACCAGCGCGGCCATCAGCAGGTACCAGAACACGCCGTCACCGAGGCGGCTGACCGTCGAGAAGTAACGGCGGATCCAGAGGTAGGTACAGGCGCGGTTGGCGCGCAGGCACCAGCCGGCGTCGTGTGCGAGCAGGCGTCTACGCGGTGGCGCGGGCATGGGCGCTGGCATGGAGGGTCTCCCCGGTCGTCGGCTGCGCATCCGCGCGGCGCAGGCCTGCCAGCAGCGCGTCCAGCTCGCCCGCCACCTGGCGGGGCGACAGGCGGCGCATCGCCTCGCGTCCGGCCAGCGCCATCGCGCGGCGTCCGCGGTCGTCGGAGGCCAGGCGCAGGGCGGCGTCGATGAAGTCCTCGTCGTCCCCGTCGATACAGGCGCCATGACGACCGTCGCACAGATGTTCGGCCGCGGCGCCGAGGGCGAACGCCACCTGCGGCACGCCACTGGCCATTGCTTCCAGCACCACGTTGCCGAAGGTCTCGCTGCGGCTGGGGAACAGGAACAGGTCGGCGCTGGCCAGATAGCGACCGAGATCGCGGCCGTGCCGGGTGCCGGCGAACAGGATGTCCGGATGCAGGCGCTGCAGCGCGGCGCGCTGCGGGCCGTCGCCGACGAAGATCATCCGCGCCTCGGGCCGGCGCTGCTGCAGTTCGCGGAACGCGCGCAGGGCGAGGCCCAGGTTCTTTTCCGCCGCGATCCGCCCGATGTGGATCACCGCCAGCCCGCCGGGTGCCAGTCCCCATTCTGCGCGCAGGGCGGTGTCGCGCAGGGCTGGATCGAAGCGCGTGCAGTCGACTGCGCGTGGCAGCACGACCGCGTGTGCGACGCCCTGCTGCTGCAGCCATGTGGCCAGCGGACGCGTGGCGACCAGACTCGCATCGGCCGCCGCGTGGAAGCGACGCATCCAGGCCAGCGCCAGGGGCCGCAGCAGGCCCAGCCGGTAGTCGGCCATGTACAGGTCGAAGCGGGTGTGCAACGCCGTGACCACCGGAATGCCGAGCGCGCGCGCGGCGCGCTGCGCCGACAGACCCAGCAGTCCTTCGGTGGCGACATGCACCGCATCCGGGCGTTGCCGGCGCCAGTGCGCCTGCAGGCGGCGCCCGGCCGGCAGGCCGATGCGCAGCGCGCGATACAGCGGCAGGCGCAGGCCGGGGACGCAGAGCGTGTCTCCGCCGTTGCGGCCGATCCGTTCGCCGGGCTGCGCGGGCCGGATGATCTCGACGGTGTGGCCGCGCGCACGCAGGCCTTCGACGTAGGTCTGCAGCGTCAGGGCGACGCCGTTGACCTCTGGCGGGTAGGTATCGGTAACGATCGCGTAGCGCATCGTGACAGTCCGCAGCCGGGCTGGGCACAGCATCCGCGCGCGAGATGCCGCCCCGGTGACAGCGGTCTGACGGTTCGATGACGCCGCGGCGCGGACATCCGGGCATCAGGCAGACCGGATGTGCCGACGCGCACTGGGCAGACGGATGCGATCAACGACAGCTGCCGTGCCGCGCGGCCCGCAACCCGGAGCACCTCGTGATCCCGTTTTGAATCGCCGCCTCGCGGCGACGCCGTCATTCGCCGGCGATCGACAGCCTGACGCCGAGCGGCGCGATGTCGTCGGGTTCGCCATCCAGATCGATGCGCAGCAGCGGTCGCGCATCCAGCCAGCGTTGCGACAGCCGCAGGCGCAGCTCGTCGCCGGCCACATCGGCGCCCAGACGCGGAATCTCGTCGGCTTCGTGGCTGCGGTGCAGCAGGACCGCCAGCCGAAGCAGCGCGGCCGTGCGCCGGGCCTGCGCGACCAGGCGGTCGGGCAGGGCTTCGAACGCGGATTTGGGCACCTTGCGCCGGTGGCAGCGCACCAGCGCGGCGAGGAACTGCTGTTCCTGGCGCGAGAAGCCGGCGATGTCGGAATGTTCCAGCACGTAGGCGCCGTGCACGTGGTACTGGCTGTGCGCGATGACCAGGCCGAGTTCGTGCACCCGCGCGGCCCAGGCCAGCATGCGCAAGCTGTCGGCATCCAGGCCCCAGCTGGGGGCGACCTGGTCGAACAGGCGCAACGCCGTCGCTTCGACGCGTCCGGCCTGGGCGCGGTCGATCCCGTAACGCTGGCCCAGGGCATCGATCGAGGTTTCGCGCGGATCGTCGTCGCGGGCGCGCCCCAGCAGGTCCTGCAGCACACCCTCGCGCATTGCGGCCTTGCTGACCTGCATGCGTTCGATGCCGAATACCTGGAATGCGGCTTCCAGCACCAGGACGCCGCCCGCGATGATCGGCCGGCGGTCGTCGGACAGGCCGGGCAGCGAGATCGCGTCGATGTGGCCGGCTTCGAGCAGGCGGTCACGCACCTGGGGCAGGGCCTCGGCCGTCACTGCGCCCTTGGTCAGCTTCATCGCCGCGCAGATCTCGCCGATGGCCTTGTTGGTGCCGGAGGCGCCGACCACTTCCTGCCAACCGAGTGCGCGGTAGGTGCTGGCGAACTGCTGGAATTCGGCCGCCACTTCGGACAGCGCGTCGCGCCAGCGCTTGCGCGACAGCTTGCCGCCCGGAAAGAACCGCCGCGTGCTGGCGACGCAACCGATCTGCAAGCTCTCGCGCTCCAGCGCATCGAAGCCGCTGCCGATGATGCATTCGGTCGAGCCGCCGCCGATGTCGATCACCAGACGACGCTGGTCCGGACGCGGCGGCTGCGCGTGGGCGACGCCGAGATAGATCAGGCGCGCTTCCTCGCGGCCCGCGATGATTTCGATCGCATGGCCCAGCGCGGTTTCAGCCGGCACCAGGAAGGTCTGCGGTGCGGCCAGCCGGCGCACCGTATTGGTCGCCAGTGCGCGCACGTTCTGCGGCGGGATGTCACGGATGCGCTGGCCGAAACGCGACAGGCAGGCCAGCGCACGCTGGCGCACCTCGGCGCTGAGGCCGCCGCGTGCATCCAGGCCTTCGGCCATGCGCACGGTCTCGCGCAGGCGGTCGACCACGCGCAGCTGACCCAGGGTGTAGCGCGCGACCACCATGTGGAAACTGTTGGACCCCAGGTCGATCGCGGCGAGCATGTCGCCATCGGCGATCGGCGGCGTCAGAGCTTCGACGCGAGCGGACGTGTCCTGGCCGGTCATGGCGTTCCTGGATGGCAGGGCGCAACGTGCGCGCCCTGCAGTCGGTGGGGACCGGCATGGTAAAGCATGCCGGCGGCGCCACGCGTCGCCGTCGCGATCAACCGCTCAACCGCACAGCCTTGCGAGAAGCCAGGCTTGCGCCGAGTGCGGCATGGCATCGTCGTCCGGCGACAGCTTGCGGTAGCTGCCGTCCTCGCGCAGTTCCCAGGCGTTGACGTTGTCGGCCAGGTAGTTGTCGAGCGATTCTTCCTGCACGCGCTGGGCGATCTCCGGATCGAGAATCGGGAAGCAGGTTTCCACCCGGCGCAGCAGGTTGCGCTCCAGCCAGTCCGCGCTGGCGCAGAAGAGTTCCGGTGTCGTGTCGTTGGCGAACCAGTACACGCGGTGGTGTTCGAGGAAACGGCCGACGATCGAACGCACGCGGATGTTGTCCGACACGCCGGGCACACCGGGCCGCAGCGCACACGCGCCGCGCACGATCAGATCGATGCGCACGCCGGCCTGCGACGCGGCATAGAGCGCGCGCATCACCTGCGGTTCGTTGAGGGCGTTCATCTTGGCGATGATCCGCGCCGGGCGTCCGGCAGCGGCATGACGCGCCTCGCGGTCGATCCGTTCGATCAGCCCCGCGTGCAGGGTGAAGGGCGATTGCAGCAGGCATTTGAGCGCGATCGCGGGCGCGAGACCCGACAGCTGCTGGAACAGCAGGTGCACGTCGTTGCCGATGTCCGGGTGCGCGGTGATCAGTCCGAAATCGGTGTAGCCGCGCGCGGTACCCGCGTGATAGTTGCCGGTGCCCAGATGCACGTAGCGACGCAGCTTGCGCCCTTCGCGGCGCACGATCAGCAGCATCTTGGCGTGGGTCTTGTAGCCCACCACGCCGTAGACCACCTGCACGCCGGCTTCCTGCAGGCGATCGGCAAGACCGAGATTGGCCTCTTCGTCGAAGCGCGCGCGCAGTTCGACCACCACCGTGACGTCCTTGCCGTTGCGCGCGGCCTGGACGAGGTGCTCGACGATCGCCGAATCCTTGCCGGTGCGGTACAGGGTCTGCTTGATCGCCAGTACGTTCGGGTCTTCGGCAGCCTGCTTGATCAGCTCCAGCACGGGCGCGAACGAATCGAAGGGGTGATGCAGCAGCACGTCGCCCTCGGCGACGAGTTCGAACATCGCGTCGCTGCCGGGCAGCGGGCGTTGCTGGAACGTCGGGAACTTGAGATCCGGCCGCTGCACCAGGTCGAAGATCTGGCTGATGCGGTTGAGATTCACCGGGCCGTCGATCCGGTAGACCGCGTTCTCGGGCAGGTCGAAGTTCTGCAGCAGCGTGCGCACGATCGGTTTGGGACAAGTCGCGGCGATTTCCAGCCGCATCGCGCGCAGATAACCGCGTCCCACCAGTTCGTCACGCAGCGCGAGCGCGAGGTTCTCGACCTCCTCGTCGTCGACGATCAGCTCGGAATTGCGGGTCACGCGGAACTGGTAGGCGCCCTTGACGTCCATGCCGGGGAACAGCTCGTGAACGAATTCCGACAGCACCGCCGACAGGAACACGAAATCGTACTCGCCGCCGGAGATGCGCTCCGGCAGCTGGATGATGCGCGGCAGCGAACGCGGCGCGCGCACGATCGCCAGATTGCCCACGCGGCCGAACGCATCCTTGCCCTTGAGCACGACGACGATGTTGAGCGACTTGTTGAGGATCTTCGGGAACGGATGCGCCGGATCCAGGCCCAGCGGCGACAGCACCGGCATTACTTCCTCGCGGAAGTACGCCCGCAGCCAGCGCGTCTGCCGCGCCGACCAGGTATCGCGACCGAGGATGCGCACGCCGGCTTCGCCCAGCGATGGGCGCATTACCTTGTTCCAGCATGCGTACTGCGCCTCGACCAGTTCCGCCGCGCGGTCGTGGATGCGCTTGAGCACCGTCGTCGGGGTCATGCCGTCAGGCGGCAGCGGCGTCCCGAAGTCCTGGGCATGGCGCACGGTGGCGGCGCGGATCTCGAAGAATTCGTCGAGGTTGGTGCAGGAGATGCACAGGTACTTCAGCCGTTCGAGCAGCGGCACCGACTCGTCCAGCGCCTGCGCCAGGACACGGAAATTGAAATCCAGCTGCGAGAGCTCGCGGTTGAGATACAGCGACGGATCCAGCAATGGATCGGCGACGCCTTCCTGGAGCGCAGTCGCATGGGCATCCGGCGGGGCGGGCGTGTCCCCGCGCGTGCGGCGGGTGGCGGTTTTCCGGGTCATCCGGTGGCTCCGAGATAGCTGGCCTCGCGTGCACGCACGCGTTCGGCGCTGAAATGGCAGGCGAACCGGCTGCCGCGACCGACTTCGCTGTCGATCTCCAGCCGGGCCTGGTGCAGGTGCAGGACGTGTTTGACGATTGCCAGGCCCAGGCCGGTGCCGCCGGACTCGCGCGAGCGGCTGGTCGACACGCGATAGAAGCGTTCGGTGATGCGTGGAAGATGCGCCGCCGGAATGCCGTAGCCGGTGTCCTCGACCGAGAGCTCGGCGCCGCCTTCGGGCGTGGCGCCATAGCGGATGGTGATGCGTCCGCCCGCCGGGGTGTAGCGCACCGCGTTGCTGACCAGGTTCGAGAACGCACTGTGCAGCTCGCGCGGCGAACCGATCAGGTCGGTCGGCGAGGCGTCCTCGACGCTGATGGTGTGCCGGCCCTGGCTGAGCATCGTCAGCTCACGGCGCAGCGAGGCCAGCATCGAGGCGATCGAGACGGTTTCCTCGCCGATGATGCTGTCCTGGGCCTCGAGGCGCGACAGCGTGAGCAGGTCTTCGACCAGCTGGGTCATGCGCTGCGACTGGTGCTGCATTTCCTTGAGGATCGGCGCCCAGTCCGGCTGCTCGGCGGGATCGAGCATGTCCAGATAGCCGTGCACCACGGTCAGCGGCGTGCGCAGCTCATGGGAGACGTTGGCGACGAAGTCGCGGCGCATCTGTTCCAGCCGCACCAGCTTGGTGACATCGCGCGCGACCAGCAGCCAGAGATCTTCGGAATAGGGAATCAGCCGCAATTCGAGTCGCGTCTCCGGCGCGACCGGCGAGGCGACGTCCAGCATCGGCTCGGCGCGGCGCCCATGGGCGAACCAGTGTGCGACGGGCAGCGGCTGCAGCGTCGGCCCGACCGGCTTGCCGATGTCGCGCGGCATGCGCAGGCCGAGCAGGGTGGTCGCGGCGGTGTTGAACCACTGGATGCGCTGGCTGTTGCGGTCGACCACGACCACCGCATCCGGCAGCGCTGCCGCCACGGCGCGGTAGGCGCGCAGCATCGCGATCAGGCGACGCTTGCGCGCGCGCATGTCGAGCTGTCCGCGGTGCAGCAGGCGATCGGTTTCCTGCCAGACCCCGTCGCCCTGCGGCGGCGGCACGCGCCGTCGCGAGGTCAGCCGGCGCAGCAGGTCGTAGAGCTTCCAGTAATGCCAGGCGACCACGCCCAGCGCGGCGATCGCCAGCGCCATCCAGGCGTGATCGAGCAGTGCGCCGATCACGGCGGCGCCTGCGAGCACCGCGGCAAGCTGCAGCAGGGTGCGGGTCCAGGCGGCGTGGATGCGGGGTGGCATGTCGTTGAGTCTAGGCAAAGTCAGGTGACAGGTTGGCGTAAGAAATCAGGATGTCGAGCGGGGAGGCAGCGGTGGCTGTTGGTTTGCTGCGCTGTCGCGAAACACGACGGAACTGGGCAGCCAGCAGACCCGTCGGGCGCCGTCCATGGATGGACGGCGGTTTTCGATCGAGCCATGGATGGCGAGTCGAAAAATCCCGGAACGAATGACATGTCGGATGTGCTCCGTCGGGAGAGGCCCTTTCTTTTGCTTACTTTTCTTTGGGCCAGCAAAGAAAAGTGAGTCGCTCGCCGACAGGCGAGTGAAAGCTCTGCAATTCGCGTGCACCGAGCGAGGATCAAATGCTTTCGCCCGCTGTCGCGACCGAGTTCATTTCTTTTGGTAGACCCCAAAAGAAACAGAACCAAAGAAAAGCGTCTCCTCGACGGAGCTAACCCGGCCAGTCGTCCGTTCCGGCATTTTCCGACTCGCCATCCTGGCTCGGTCGGAAAACGGCGGGCATCCATGCCCGCCGCCCTCCGGGTGTTCGGTACGCAGCGGGGCTGCAAGGCCATCAAGAGCAGCTGGTGACGAGGCGAGTCGACAACCTCACACCGACGCCGAGAACCGGTACCCCGATCCCCGCACCGTCTGCACCATGCCGTCGAGCCCGCTCGGCTCCAGCGTCTTGCGCAGCCGGCGGATGTGCACGTCGACCGTGCGTTCTTCGACGTAGACGCTGCCGCCCCACACGTGGTCGAGCAGCTGCGAGCGGCTGTAGACGCGTTCGGGGTGGGTCATGAAGAAATGCAGCAGGCGGTATTCGGTGGGACCGATCTGCACCGGCTCCTGGCCGGCGAACACGCGGTGGGCGGCGCCGTCGATGCGCAACTCGCCGACGGTGACGCTGCCGTCCTCGTCGTCGTCACGGGCACGACGCATCACGGCGCGGATCCGGGCCAGCAGTTCGCGCGCCGAGAAGGGCTTGACCACGTAGTCGTCGACACCCGCCTCCAGGCCACCCACCCGATCGTTCTCCTCGCCGCGTGCGGTGAGCATGATGATCGGGATGTCGCGGGTCAGGGCGTCTTTGCGCCAGCGGCGCGCCAGCTCCAGGCCGCTGGTGCCGGGCAGCATCCAGTCGAGCAGGATCAGGTCCGGAACCCGGTCGACGATCGCCGATTGCGCCTCGCGGGCATCGCCGGCGTGCATGGGCTCGAACTCGCCCTTGCGCAGGGCAAACGCGACCATGTCTCGGATCGCCGGTTCGTCGTCGACGATGAGGATGCGCTTCTGCATGGAGCCTTCCATCGAGCCTGGGGGACGGCGCCATTACACGACAGTTTTATGACGGGCTGGTGACACCGTTCCCGGGAATGTCATCTCCCGGGGACCGGGTCCCAACGCCTTGCGGTCAGGGGCGGGCGCAATCCGCGCGGCGGCCGCTCAGCGGCGACGCAGATCTTCGTCGCGGACACCCTGACGGTGCAGTTCGAGCACGGTCGGGGTGATCGACGCGATCCGGGCGTCGATCCGGGCCCGCGCGTAATAGTCCAGATCGTCGCGCTTCTTCAGCGTATTGAGCTGGATCAGGGCCTGCTCGGCGCGGCCGCCCAGGAACGCGGCCTCGGCCCAGGCCTCGCCGGCGCGGACCGGCTCGCCGGCCATTTCGCTGGCGCGCGCGAACGCACGCTGGAACGCGGGGTCGGTGCTGGACGAATTCAGCAGCGGACGCAGGATGGTCTGGGCGCGGCGTCCGGCTTCGGCGCTGTCGCGCTCGGTGAGCAGGCCGGCATAGGTCAGCACCACGGCCGGATTGCGCGGCATGCGCTCGAGCAGGGCGTCGAAGCGACGATCGGCAGCGGCCGTGCGTCCGGCGCGGGCGTCGGCTTCGGCCACGCCCAGGGTCAGCCAGACGTCGCCGGGATAGTCCGCCAGCAGGGCGGTGAGGTCCCGGGCCGCGGTGTCGAGGTCGTTGACCCGCATTTGTGCGATCGCCAGCCCGTAACGCTGTGCGTCGTCGAGCGGCGCGGCGCGGCGCATCGCCTCGTACTCGCGGATCGCAAGCGCCGGCGTATTCGCGCTGAGCACGCGCAGCCGCTCCCGCGCCCAGCCGAACTGGGTGCTGTCCGCGCCCGATGTCGTACCGGGCGGCAGCTGCAACGAGACCGGGAGCAGGGGGTTGTCGAGCGCGCGCCGCGGCGCAGCCGGCTGGCCGACGACGGGCACCTGCTGGGTCACCGAGCCCTGCGGCGTGGTGGTCACCGCGGTGACGGTATCGCGCGACATGCGCTCGGCACGGACCCGCGCCTCGCTGATGCGGGTGGTGGTGACGGGGTGGGTGCGCAGGTAGTCGGGCAGCCGTTCGCGCTCGCCGCCCTGGTTGGTCCGCGACACCGCATGCATGCGTTCGAACATCGTGGCCATCGCATCGGGGTCGTACCCGCTGCGGGCAAGCGTGCGGATACCGAGACGGTCAGCCTCGGACTCGTTGGAGCGGGTGTAGTCGATCTGTCGCTGGATCGCGAGACCCTGCGCGCCGGCAAGGACCGCCATCGCCGCATCGTCGGAGGAGTTGCTGCCGCTCTGCGACGCCACCGCGATCGCGCCGAGCATCGCCAGCAGCATCGGCACCTGGTCGCGCTGCGCGCGTTCGACGCCGCGCAGCACGTGCGACTGGGTGACGTGCGCGACCTCGTGCGCCAGCACCGCCGCGACTTCGTCCTCGGATTCGGCCGTCAGCACGAGTCCGGCGTTGGTACCGATGTACCCGCCCAGCGTGGCGAAGGCGTTGATGCTGCGGTCGCGCATCATGAAGAACGTGAACGGTTGTTGCGGCTGGTCGCTGGACGCCGCGAGCCGGGTGCCCGTTGCGCGCAGCCAGCCGTCGACCAGCGGATCTTCCAGCACATAGTTGTAGTGCCGCAGCTGGGCGAGCAGCATCTGTCCGTACTCGGCCTGGCGGGCGGGGCTGAGGACGGTGCCTGCCGACGAACCGATATCCGGCAGCCGCGTTTCCTGCGCCGGCGCGTAGACCGAGCTGACGGCCAGCGCCAATGCCGCCACCGGGGGGATCAACCGGGCGCGGAGGGAGCGGGCGTTGGCATCGGCTTGGCGCATCTGGACTCGCAGGCAGCGGAGGGGCAGGGCGGATACACAGGTGGGCCCGCGAGGATGCAGGCCATCGGACGCGGACGCGTGAATCCCATGTTAAGCGCGGGACACGCTGTCCCTGCTGCGCTCATGACCCCGTGACCGCATCTGACCGACAATCGCCGCACAAGTTTCCCCGGAGATCGCCTTGAACACCCCAGAGACCGGCGCCGCGTCGCCCGAAATCACCCTGTACACCAGTGCGATCTGCGGCTACTGCGTGGCCGCCAAGCAGTTCCTGAAGACCCAGGGGCTGGTGTGGAACGAAGTGCGTATCGACCTCGACGCCGAAGCGCGCGAATTCATGGTGTCGCGCGCGCGCCGCACCAGCGTGCCGCAGATCTTCGTCGGCGATACCCACGTCGGCGGCTACGACGACATGATGGCGCTGCACCGCAAGGGCGGCTTCCTGCCCCTGCTCGGCGGCGACGCGGCATGACCGCGGTGCCGCCGTCGGGCGAAGCATCCGATGCCGACCGCGTCGCCGAGTTCACCGCGTTCCGCAAGCGCATGAACGAACGCATCCTGGGCGAACCCAACCAGGTGGTCCGCCGCTTCTTCGCGCTGGACACCCAGACCTACCAAGCGGGCGCGCTGGACGTGAAGACGAAGGAACTGCTCGGCCTGGTCGCCTCGATGGTCCTGCGCTGCGACGACTGCATCAGCTACCACGTCGCCCAGTGCAAGGACGCCGGGGTGAGCCGCGAGGAGTTCTTCGAGACCTTCTCGGTGGGGCTGGTGGTCGGCGGCAGCATCGTCATTCCGCACCTGCGCCGGGCCGTGGACTTCCTCGACACGCTGGAGCGTGGCGACGCCGCCACGCCGTCCGCGCACGCCCACGACTGAGTCGCGCGGCGGGCGCCATTTGGGCGCCGATGACCCGTCGGGCATAATGGGCGGGTTTTCCTATCACCCGACGCCGCGCATTGCGCGGTGTCCCAAGCGTACGGACTGCCACCCCACATGAGCCAAACGATTACGATCATCCGCGGCGACGGCATCGGCCCCGAGATCATGGACGCCACCCTGCACGTGCTCGACGCGATGCAGCTCGGCCTGAGCTACGAAGACGCCGACGCCGGCCTGATGGCCCTCGAGAAGCACGGTGAGCTGCTGCCCGGCGCGACGATGGAGTCGATCCGCCGCACCAAGGTGGCGCTGAAGAGCCCGCTGACCACGCCGGTCGGTGGCGGTTTCAGCTCGATCAACGTCGAACTGCGTCGCCAATTCGACCTGTACGCCAACGTGCGTCCGGCGACCTCGTTCCCGAACACGCGCTCGCGCTTCGACAGCGGCGTCAACCTGATCACGATCCGCGAGAACACCGAAGGTTCGTACATCAGCGAAGGCCAGGAAGTGTCGGCCGACGGCGAGACCGCGGTGTCGATCACGCGCATCACCCGCAAGGGTTCGGACCGCATCGTGCGCTACGCGTTCGAGCTGGCACGCAAGACCGGTCGCAAGAAAGTCACGATCGTCCACAAGGCCAACATCCTCAAGAGCACCTCGGGCCTGTTCCTGAAGGTCGCGCGCGAAGTGGCGGCCGAATACCCGGACATCGAAGCCAACGAGATGATCGTCGACAACACCTGCATGCAGCTGGTGATGCGTCCCGAGCAGTTCGACATCATCGTGACCACCAACCTGTTCGGCGACATCATCTCCGACCTGTGCGCCGGTCTCGTCGGCGGCCTGGGCCTGGCCCCGGGCGCGAACATCGGCAAGGACGTGGCGATCTTCGAGGCCGTGCACGGCTCGGCGCCCGACATCGCCGGCAAGGGCCTGGCGAATCCGTGCGCGCTGCTGCTGGCAGCGGCGCAGATGCTCGACCATCTGGCGCTGCCCGAGCAGGCCGAGCGTCTGCGCAAGGCGATCGTCGCCACGCTGGACGCGAAGGATGGCGTGACCCCCGATCTGGGCGGGACCGGCAACACGATGGGATTCGCCAAGGCCATCGCCACGCGCCTCTGAGCGCACAGCGGTGTGGTGAATCGGAACGGGACGCTTCGGCGTCCCGTTTTTCATGGGCGACTGTCCCGTCGCCCGTCATGACGCGTGGCCGCGACGGCCGCACAATGCGCATCCGCTTCCGGACCCTGCCGATGACCGTTCGTCCCAGCGCGCTGGCGCTGACTCCGCTGCTGCTGTTCCTGGCGCTGTTTTTCGGCGCCGGCCTGTACTTCACCGCGCAGGACGAGCCGATGGGCTTCTACCAGCTGCGGGCGCCGGTGGCGATCCTGCCGGCCCTGGCACTGGCGGTGTGGATCGCGTATCGACGCGGCCTGCCGGCGGGCGAACTGCTGCTGCGCGGCATGGGCGAATCGAACATCGTGCTGATGTGCCTGATCTTTCTGCTGGCCGGCGCGTTCGCGTACGTCTCCAGCGCGATCGGCGCGGTGGATGCGGTGGTGTCGATCGGCCTGGCGGCCATTCCGGCGCCGCTGATCCTGCCGGGTCTGTTCGTGCTGGCGGCGTTGATCTCGCTGGCGATCGGCACCTCGATGGGCACGATCGCAGCCGTGGTACCGATCGCGCTCGGCGTGGCCGATGCCTCCGGCCTCGACCGGACACTGGTGGTGGGCGCAGTGATCGGCGGTGCGATGTTCGGCGACAACCTCTCGGTGATCTCCGACACCACCATCGCCGCCACCCGCACGCAGGGCGCGCAGATGCGCGACAAGTTCCGCGAAAATTTCAAGATCGCGCTGCCCGCGGCGCTGGCGACGGTCGTGCTGCTGGGCTTCCTCGGCAGCGCATCGCCGATCGATGCGATGCCGGGCGCCTCGCCCTGGCTGATGCTGCCCTACGCGCTAGTGCTGGGCCTGGCGCTGGCGGGCATCGACGTGCTGGTCGTGCTCGGGATCGGCATCGTACTGGCGGGCGGCTTCGGCATCGTGTTCGCGGACGACTACGGCGTCGTGCCGTTCGTCGGCGACATCTGGTCCGGCTTCGAAGGCATGACCGAGATCCTGCTGCTGTCGCTGCTGATCGGCGGGCTGGGGGCGCTGACCAAGGCCTGTGGCGGGCTGGACTGGCTGGCGCAGTTGATCGAGCGCATCGCGCGCGGGCATCGCGGACGCCGCACCGGTGAGTTCAGCATCGCCGCCTTGTCGACGACCGCGGACGTGTTCACAGCCAACAACACGGTCGCGATCCTGGTCAGCGGCAGCGTCGCGCGCGACATCGCCGAGAAACACGGCATCAGCCCGCGTCGCGCGGCCAGCGTGCTCGACATCTTCGCCTGCGTCGCGCAGGGCGTGCTGCCCTATGGCGCCCAGATTCTGCTGGCGGCATCGCTCGCCACGGTCTCGCCGCTGGCACTGGCCGGCAGCGTGCATTACTGCTGGCTGCTCGCCATCGTGACCGTCGGCTTCATCGCCTGGCCGCGGCGTGCACCTGCCACGCACGCCGGCGCGTCTGTCGACTGAGCGGTGTGCGGATGCTGCAGTTTTGCAGGGCCTGAGAATCAGGCATTCGGGTGCGACTTGCGTTGTTGCGGCAGCTCCAAAGGCGTTGGCAGTCCGCTCGCACGCCGCCGTGTGGAGGCAGCCCAGCTGATGCAGTGGCGGGGCGTGCGGCGCGTGCTTCGCAGCGAAGTCGCGGGCTGGCATCGGGTCGAAAGTGCGGGCGCGGCCGACCTGCGGTGCCCCGGTCCCGAGCGCGCTGACGCGTTACGTCCGGCCAGTTCCCAGCCAGGCCGACTCGCTTGGCGGGTCACGTTTTCAGCCCGGCTGGGCTACATTCCGTCTATCGGCCGCGCGACCCGGGTACGGGTCATCCAATGGCCAGCCACCGCGACGATGTCGCTCAGGAGGGGAGATGGCGAAGGGACTGGTGATGGGCGTGCTCGCTCTGACCTTGGTATCGGGCCTGGCGCAGGCGCAGGTCTACAAGTGCACGCGCGCCGATGGCTCGACGGAATACGCGCAGACGCCATGCGGCGCCAACGCCAAGGAAGTCGAGGTCCGGGCAGGGCCGACCGCGAGCACGGATGACGGCTCGGACCGCAACCGGCAGGCGATCGCGCAGTCCAATGCGCTGTCGTCGGCGGCTGTTGCGGAGCGCAACTGCGTGCAGCGGGCCGAAGGCGACATCCTCGGGCCGTCGAACCGTCGCGCGGCCGAATACCAACAGCAGATCAACGCGCTCAACGCGCAGCTCGCGGGTGCCGGCACCAACCTCGCGGGCGCGACATCGCAGGCCGGTATCCGCAGCCAGATCACCGGGCTGCAGCAGTCGATGGCCGCCGACCGCTCCAGCGCCGACGCGCAGGTCATCGCCGCGCGGCAGAACTGCGCCACGATCCGTCGCGCGCGCGAGGACGAGATCCGTCGTCCGGCCGAAACCGCGTCGGGCGTCTGACCGTCGGTCCACGGAGGCCGGTGCCGTAGAGCCGGCCACAGGACGCATCCATGGCACACCGACGCTTCATCAGGCTTGGCAATCCGGCGTTCGCTGTCGTGCTGGTGGTGGCGGGAATTGCCATGGCGTTGCTCTGGAGAGAACAGCTGGGGCCCCCGGGCCTCGGGCAGGGCGCAGACGAGACGCTGGCTGTTCCTGCGCAATACGCTGACCTGGCGCCCGCGCCACCGGAGAACCCGCCAGCACAATCTGCGCCGGTCGAGCCTGCGCCCTCAGAAGCGGAAAGACGAAGTGCCGCGCGTGCGCTGGTTGAAGGCCGCCTGCGCGATCCGGACGGTGCGGTGTTCCGCAACGAGCGCGTGCTGCAGGGCGGGGAGATCGTCTGTCTGGACGTGAACGCCCGCGATGACGCCGGCGGCGAGATGGGCTTTTCCAGAGCCGTGGTCATCACCCGGCCAGGCGCTGAGCCGGTGGTCTGGGTGGACAGCGGGCGCGAGCTGATCGCGCATACGGCTTGCGAGATGGCCTGAGTCGGGATGGGGCGCGGCTGCGCGTCAGACCGGTCTCGCCGAGGTGCGGGTCGATGGTTCGTTCGCAACGACATCGATCGCAGCGGCCGCCGACGACAAGACGCACGCACGACGAATCGCGATCAAAATGCCGAATCTGCGGGGAATTGGCAGGAGAAGCGCCGGCGCGCGTCGCAAATTTCTGTTCTATATGGCGCGCCCGACAGGAATCGAACCTGTAACCCCCGACTTAGAAGGTCGGTGCTCTATCCGGTTGAGCTACGGGCGCAAAGGACGGGCGGTGTCTCGGCCGGACGTCCGGTGGTCGGGGTAGAGGGATTCGAACCCCCGACATCCTGCTCCCAAAGCAGGCGCGCTACCAGACTGCGCTATACCCCGCCGGAACCCGCGGCGACACGCAGGCGCGAACGCCATGCGAGGGCGGCATTGTCGGAACCGGCCGCGGCACTGTCAACGCGCCGGCGCCGGCCACGTCCGCGGTGTATCCTGCCGGCTGGAACAATCCACGGAAATCAGGGGCCCTCTTTCATGCGCAGCGGTAATCCGACCCTCAAGGAATCCACCTTCCTCGACCTGGCGAGCGGCAGTGTCGTGTCGCGCGACGGCGAGGCGATGACCCTCAACGGCACCGTCAACAAGACCGGCTTTCTGCTGCTGCTGACCGTGCTGACCGCCGCGTTCGCGTGGTCGCAGGTCGACTTCGGCGTCGACGGACGCCCGCAGGCCGGCTTCGGCATGTACATGTGGGGCGGTGCGATCGGTGGTTTCGTGATCGCGATGGTCACCGTGTTCAAGAAGGAGTGGTCGCCGGTGACCGCGCCGCTCTATGCGCTGGTCGAAGGCTTCTTCCTCGGCGCGATTTCGGCGATGTACAACTTCATGTACGAGGGCATCGTGCTGCAGGCGGTGATGCTGACCTTCGGCACGCTGTTCGCGCTGCTGTTCGCCTACCGCACGGGCCTGATCAAGGCGACCGAGAACTTCAAGCTCGGCGTGGTCGCGGCCACGGGCGGCATCGCGCTGGTCTATCTGGCGACCATTGCCCTGGGCTTCTTCGGCATCTCCATTCCGCTGATCCACGAATCGGGCCTGATCGGCATCGGCTTCAGCCTGTTCGTGATCGTCGTCGCAGCGCTGAACCTGGTGCTGGATTTCGATTTCATCGAAACCGGTGTCGAGCAGGGCGCGCCGAAGTACATGGAGTGGTACGGCGCCTTCGGTCTGATGGTTACGCTGGTGTGGCTGTACATCGAGTTCCTGCGTCTGCTGTCGAAGCTGCAGTCGCGCAACTGAGGTCGCAATCGATCCGATGAAAAAGGGCGCCGCTGGCGCCCTTTTTCTTGCGCGCCGCATCGGAATGCGCGACGCGACCGGCATCGTGACGGGACGCCGCAGACACGGATTCGGCACTGCATGCGGTCGACGTTCGATCTGCCTGCCTGTACGGCGTGATGCAGTTCGGGGCCCTGCACGCCCGCTGCACGCGTCGCCGCCTACGCTTGCGCACCATTCACGGGTAAGCCCGACCATGCGCCTGCTGACCGGCTGCGAACTCTCGATCGAGACCGATGCGACCAGTCCGGTGCTGGCGATGCTGCGTCCGCGTGCCGGCGGCGCGCAGTGGCGGGTCAACGATCGCGACGGCTTCGACGCCACCCATGCGTTTGCCGAGTACGTCGACGGATTCGGCAACAGCTGCCAGCGCTTTACCTTGCCGCGTGGGCTCACGCGGCTGCGCGTGCAGTCGGTCGTGGATACGGCCGACGATCTGCCGGTGGCACCTTTGGCGCCCGCCAACGACCCCGCGCATCTGCCGGCCGAAACCCTGCAATTCCTGCTGCCCAGCCGCTATTGCCCGTCCGATCGCGCCGCCATGTACCGGCGTGCGAGTGAGGTGGTCGGTGACGCGCCTGCCGGCTACGCGCAGGCGGAAGCCATCCGCGCCTGGATCCAGGCGCATCTGATCTACCGCTATGGCAGCAGCGATGCGAGCACCGACGCCCAGCAGACCCTGGAATCCGGTGCGGGTGTCTGCCGGGACTTCGCCCATGTCGGCATCACGCTGTGCCGCACGCTGGACATCCCCGCGCGCATGGTCGTCGGGTGGCTGCACGAGCTCAAGCCGATGGACATGCACGCCTGGTTCGAGGCCTACCTCGGCGACACCTGGTACGCCTTCGACGCCACCCAGGTGGCGCCGCGTGGCGGTCGTGTGGTGATCGCGCACGGCCGCGATGCCGCCGATGTCGCGTTTCTCACCACGTACCGCCCCCTGCGCACGCTGTCGATCCGGGTCTGGACGGAAATCGACGGCGCCTCCGCGGTCGGCTGAGGCACTTCGATGCGCCTGTTCAGATGCTCGCAATGCGAGCAGGTCCTGTATTTCGAGAATACCGAGTGCCTGCGGTGCGGAAGCCGGCTCGGATTTTTCCCAGACGGACTCACGCTCGAAGCGGTGCAGCCGGAAGGGGCGAACTGGCGATCGGTCGGTGGGCCCGAAGGGCTGCACCGCTTCTGCCGGAACGCCGACCACTCGGCCTGCAACTGGCTGCTGCCCGCAGAGGCGGCCGAGCGCTATTGCCGCGCCTGTCGTCACAACCGCACGATTCCGCATCTCGGTGATCCCGGCCGGCTCGACGCCTGGCGCCGGCTCGAGACCGCGAAGCGGCGCCTGTTTTACACCCTGCTGCGTCTGCGGCTGCCAACGCCCGCGCCAGGAAGCGGCGATCCCCAGCCGCTGTCGTTCGATTTCCTCGCCGATCCGCAGCGTGGCCCCAAGGTCATGACCGGGCACGACAACGGGCATATCACCATCGCGCTTTCCGAAGCCGATGATCTGGCCCGGGAGCGTCTGCGGATCAAGCTCGGCGAGCCCTACCGCACGCTGCTGGGCCACTTCCGTCACGAGATCGGGCACTACTACTGGGACCGTCTGGTCCGTGACGCGGGTGATGCGGAGCTCGAACGCTGCCGCGCCGTGTTCGGCGACGACCGGCGCGATTACGGCGAAGCGCTGAAGGCGCACTACGCCCAGGGCGCGCCCGAGGACTGGCAGTCCAGTTACGTCAGCAGCTACGCCACGATGCATGCTTGGGAGGACTGGGCGGAAACCTGGGCGCATTACCTGCACATGGTCGATACGCTCGAGATGGCGTCGGCCTTCGGCATCCGCGTCGTGCCGGACGTGTCGGATGACGATTCGATGGACACGCGGCCTGCGCCCGATCCCTTCCACGTGGTGAATGTGCAGCGCCTGATCGATGCCTGGCTGCCGCTGACCTATGCGGTCAACAGCCTCAACCGCGCGATGGGGCAGCCGGACCTGTACCCGTTCGTCATCGCGCCCGCCGTGGTCGGCAAGATGGCCTACATCCACGACCTGATCCGGCGTCATTCGGCGGGATCTGCTGCGGTGCCACCTGCCCGGGTGGGCGGCCTGGCGTCCTGAGTGGCGGGGGAAGTAGGGCGTTCGCGCCATTCGCGCGGGCCGTGCGGCCGCACGCCGGTGCCATTCCAGCCCGCTGCGCGCTACACTTCGCCGCGGTCGCGATGAATTTTTTCGCTCCGGGGCATTCCGTTTCGGGATGAATCGGATAGAATGCGCGGCTCGTCGCGGAGACCCCGGTCTTCCGGCAGGCAAACGATTTCTGGTGGATGTAGCTCAGTTGGTTAGAGCACCGGATTGTGATTCCGGGGGTCGCGGGTTCAAATCCCGTCTTCCACCCCAGTGTTGAAGGCAACCGCAGAATTGGGTTGCCGAACCGCGCGGACTTGCTATACTGCGCGGCCGATTTATCGGGCCGTTAGCTCAGTTGGTAGAGCAGTTGACTCTTAATCAATAGGTCCAAGGTTCGAATCCTTGACGGCCCACCAGTTGTACGAAGACGCCCGGCTTTGCCGGGCGTTCTTCGTTTGAGGGACGCGACGATGGCCGGATGTGCCGGCGTCGACGACTGGCACGCGTCGCAAGGGCGCGGCATGATCCACGAGGTGCCCGCGCTCGCGGGTCCTTGGCGAAAGTGGCGGAATTGGTAGACGCCCTGGTTTTAGGTACCAGTGCCGCAAGGCGTGCGGGTTCGAGTCCCGCCTTTCGCACCACATCCCGCGCGTCTTCGAGGGCCGGCGGTGGCCGCGCTATCGATGTGTCCGGATGCGCAGGGCGTGGGGTTCCTGAGCGTCCTCATCGACCGAAGGCATTTAATCCGGGCGAAGTGACTCCGCCGGCTCATCCCGGCGGGTGGCAGGCGTCCGATTGTGCTTCGCGACCCCGCGGGGGTGTTGGGTGCCCGGAAGCGAGCGGTCCTCGTCACGGTCGATCAACCGCCCCGTTCCGGCCATCCGGTCGCCGCGCTGCGCGTAGCGGGCCGGCTACCCTCCCGGTCATCCTCGGAAGCGGTGGCGGCCCGGCGGGGAATCGGCCAAACTACGCCGTTGTGTCGCCGCGTTCCGTCCGGAGTGCGGCGGTGTCAGAGTCAATCAATTCCCAACAGTCAGATGTCGCGCGGTGCGTCCGCGAGCGCAGGAGTGGATATGCAAGTTTCGGTCGAATCGCTGGGCAGCCTGGAACGCAAGATGACGTTCCGCGTGCCGTCCGAACGTCTGGAGACCCAGATCGGTGGCCGTCTGCGCGAAATCGCGCGGACCACCCGCCTCAAGGGCTTCCGTCCGGGCAAGGTGCCGGCCAAGGTGGTCGAGCAGCGCTTCGGCGAGCAGGTCCGCGCCGAGGTCCTCGACGGCCTGCTGCGCGAGGGCTTCGACCAGGCGGTCCGCGAGAACGAACTGCGCCTCGCCGGCGCGCCGCAGATCACGCCGGAAGGCGAGGCGGGCGAGGGCGAACTGGCCTTCACCGCGACCTTCGAAGTGGTGCCGGACTTCGGCGATATCGAACTCGAGAAGCTCGAAGTGGTGCGTCACACCGCGGAAGTGGCCGAGGACGACATCGATCGCATGATCGAGAACCTGCGTCTGCAGCGCCGCAGCTGGAGCGCGGTCACGCGTGGCGCGGCCAAGGGTGACGCGGTCGACGTCGAAACCTGGTCGCAGATCGGCGACGAGCGCCTGCCGGCCGAAGGCGCCGAGCGTGGCGTGACCGTGCTGGGCTCGGGTGCGATGTACCCGGAGATCGAGGATGCGCTGGTCGGCCTGTCGAAGGGCGACGAGAAGGTCGTCGAGGTCACCTTCCCCGAGAACTGGCGCGTGCCGCAGCTGGCAGGCAAGCAGGCCAGCGTCCACGTCAAGGTGGAGCAGGTCTCCGAGCAGCAGCTGCCCGAGGTCGATGGCGCGTTCATCCGCAGCTTCGGCGTCAAGAGCGGCGAGATGACCCAGTTCCGCACCGAGATCCGCAGCAACCTGGAGCGCGAGCTCAAGGGCGCGCTGATGAACCGTCTGCGTCGCGAGGTCGGCGAGCAGCTGGTCGCCGCGTACGCGCACATCGAACTGCCGCCGAAGCTGGTCGAAGCCGAGGCGAAGTCGCTGCTGCGTCAGACCGTCGAGCAGGCCCGTCGCAACGGCCAGGCGCCGAACGTCGCCGACGATGCGCACACCGGCTTCGTCGAGCCTGCCCGCAAGCGGGTGCTCGTCGGTCTGCTGGTCGGCGAAGTCGCGCGTCGCAACGATCTGAAGCTCGATCCCAAGCGCGTGAACGAAACGATGCGCCTGATCGCCTCGACCTATGAAGAGCCGCAGCAGGTCATTGAGATGTACCGCAACGACCCCCAGCTGATGTCGGGTCTGCAGAACCGTGTGATGGAAGAGCAGGTGATCGACTGGATCGCCGAGCGCGCCAAGCACACGGAGCAGTCGCTGAGCTTCCAGGACGCGATCGGCCCGCAGGGCTGAGCCACGCGCACCCCGTCCGGTCCATGTGGGCCGGACGCTCCACCGACGGGAATTGATTGATGAGCATCGAGACGAAAGCCCTCAACCTGGTGCCGATGGTGGTCGAGCAGACCAGCCGCGGCGAGCGCGCGTACGACATCTATTCGCGCCTGTTGAAGGAGCGCGTGATCTTCCTCGTCGGCGGCATCGACGACCACATGGCGAACGTGATCGTCGCCCAGTTGCTGTTCCTCGAGGCGGAAAACCCCGAGAAGGACATCAACCTGTACATCAACTCGCCGGGCGGCATCGTCACCGCGGGCATGGCGATCTACGACACCATGCAGTTCATCAAGCCGGACGTCAGCACGATCTGCATCGGTCAGGCGGCCAGCATGGGCGCGCTGCTGCTGTCGTCGGGCGCGGCGGGCAAGCGCTATGCGCTGCCGAATTCGCGCGTGATGATCCACCAGCCGCTGGGCGGCTTCCAGGGCCAGGCGACGGATATCGACATCCACGCCAAGGAAATCCTGTCGATGAAGCAGCGCCTCAACGAGATCATGGCGCACCACACCGGTCAGCCCTACGAGACGATTGCCCGCGACACCGAGCGCGACAACTTCAAGAGCGCCCAGGCTGCGCGCGAGTACGGTCTGGTCGACCAGGTGCTCGAGCGTCGCCCCGACGAATCGATCGCACCGGCTTGATGCGGGCAAGCCTCTGATTCACAAGGCATATGTGCAACGGCGTGCTCTCCCGGGAGGCGCCGGACGCTGTGCTATTCTCGAAACGTAACCGCAACACAGATTTGGCGAAGGCATGAGCGAAGACCGTCAGGGTCGTTCCGGCGACAGCACCAAGATCCTCTACTGTTCTTTCTGCGGAAAGAGCCAGCATGAGGTGCGCAAGCTGATTGCCGGCCCGAGCGTGTTCATCTGTGATGAGTGCGTCGAACTGTGCAACGACATCATCCGCGAGGAGCTCGAGGAGAAGGCGCAGTCGGCGCGCAGCTCGCTGCCGAAGCCGCGCGAGATCCTCGAGGTGCTGGATCAGTACGTGATCGGCCAGCGCCGGGCGAAGAAGACCCTCGCCGTCGCGGTCTACAACCACTACAAGCGCATCGAGAGCCGCAGCAAAAACGACGAGGTCGAGCTGGCCAAGTCGAACATCCTGCTGATCGGCCCGACCGGTTCGGGCAAGACGCTGCTGGCCGAAACGCTGGCGCGTCTGCTCAATGTGCCGTTCACGATGGCCGACGCCACGACGCTGACCGAAGCCGGTTACGTCGGCGAAGACGTCGAGAACATCATCCAGAAGCTGCTGCAGAAGTGCGATTACGACGCCGAGAAGGCGCAGCAGGGCATCGTCTACATCGACGAGATCGACAAGATCTCGCGCAAGAGCGAGAACCCGTCGATCACCCGCGACGTGTCGGGCGAAGGCGTGCAGCAGGCGCTGCTCAAGCTGATCGAAGGCACGGTCGCCAGCGTGCCGCCGCAGGGCGGTCGCAAGCACCCGCAGCAGGAATTCCTGCAGGTCGACACCAAGAACATCCTGTTCATCGTCGGCGGCGCGTTCGCCGGCCTCGACAAGGTGATCCAGGCGCGCAGCACCGATGCCAGCGGCATTGGCTTTGGCGCCAAGCTCAAGAGTTCGGAGCGCAAGGCCGACACCGGCAAGGTGCTGGCCGAGGTCGAGCCGGAAGACCTGATCAAGTTCGGCCTGATTCCCGAGTTCGTGGGTCGCCTGCCGGTGGTCGCCACGCTCGAGGAGCTGGACGAAGTCGCGCTGATCCAGATCCTCACCGAGCCCAAGAACGCCATCAGCAAGCAGTTCAAGAAGCTGTTCGAGATGGAGGGCGTCGAGCTGGAGTTCCGTCACGACGCGCTGGCAGCCATTGCCAAGAAGGCGATCAAGCGCAAGACCGGTGCACGCGGCCTGCGCACGATCGTCGAGTCGGTGCTGCTGGACACGATGTACGACCTGCCGTCGCTGGAGAACGTCACCAAGGTGGTCGTCGACGAGTCGGTGATCGAGCACAAGTCCGAGCCCTACCTGATCTACGAAACACCGGCGACCGAGCAGAAGGCCGCCTCCGGCGACTGAGTCGACAACCGGAACGAAACGTTCCGATTGCGCATCATCCGGCCCGTTCGCGGGCCGATCGCCGCCACGACGCGCCGCGGTCCGCAAGGTCCGCGGCGTTTTCGTGTCCGGAACCCGCGCGCATCGCTTGCAACGCGGGCGGTGGCGCCCCATAAACGATGTCAGCGCGGCGAGGCCGTCGCCGATCGCGCGCTTTCCTGAGGATGAAACGATGAGCCCACGCACCGCCCCCGAGACCCACGACCTGCCGGTCCTGCCGCTGCGTGACGTGGTGGTGTTCCCGCATATGGTGATCCCGCTGTTCGTCGGGCGTGACAAGTCGATCCGGGCGCTGGATATCGCGATGGAATCCGACAAGCGCATCCTGCTGGTCGCGCAGAAGTCGGCCGAAACCGATGATCCGGACGCCGACGACCTGTACCAGGTCGGCACGCTGGCGACGGTGTTGCAGCTGCTGAAGCTGCCCGACGGCACGATCAAGGTGCTGGTCGAAGGCACCGAGCGCGTGACCCTGAGCGACATCCGCGAGGACGGCGGCGCGCTGACCGGCACGGGTGTGCCCGTGCCCGCAGTGGAGGGCCGTGAGCCGCGCGAGGTCGAGGCCATCGCGCGTTCGCTGATGAGCCTGTTCGAGCAGTACGTCAAGACCAACCGCAAGCTGCCGCCGGAGCTGCTGCAGACGCTGGCCGGCATCGACGAGCCCGGCCGCCTGGCCGACACCATCGCCGCGCATCTGGCGGTGCGCCTGGCCGACAAGCAGCGCCTGCTCGAATCCGTGGACACCGCCGACCGCCTCGAACTGCTGGTCGGCTTCGTCGACGGCGAGATCGACGTGCAGCAGATGGAGAAGCGCATCCGCGGCCGCGTGAAGTCGCAGATGGAGAAGTCGCAGCGCGAGTACTACCTCAACGAGCAGATGAAGGCGATCCAGAAGGAGCTGGGCGAGATCGACGACGCGCCCAACGACATCGACGAGATCGCGCGCAAGATCGCCGAGGCCGGCATGCCGAAGGCGGTCGAGACCAAGGCCAAGGCCGAGTTCAACAAGCTCAAGCAGATGCCGCCGATGTCGGCCGAAGCCTCGGTCGTGCGCAACTATCTCGACTGGCTGCTGGGCGTGCCGTGGAAGAAGCGCAGCAAGGTGCGCAAGGATCTGAAGTCCGCGCAGGACGTGCTGGACGCCGATCACTACGGTCTGGAGAAGGTCAAGGACCGCATCCTCGAGTATCTCGCGGTGCAGACGCGCGTGAAGCAGATGAAGGGTGCGATCCTGTGCCTCGTCGGTCCGCCCGGCGTGGGCAAGACCTCGCTCGGCCAGTCGATCGCGAAAGCCACGAACCGAAAGTTCACCCGCATGGCGCTGGGCGGCGTGCGCGACGAGGCCGAGATCCGCGGCCACCGTCGCACCTATGTCGGTTCGATGCCGGGCCGCATCGTGCAGAGCATGAACAAGGTCGGCACCAAGAACCCGCTGTTCCTGCTGGACGAGATCGACAAGATGTCGATGGACTTCCGCGGCGATCCGGCGTCGGCGCTGCTGGAAGTGCTCGATCCCGAGCAGAACCACACCTTCAACGACCACTACCTCGAGGTCGATCTCGATCTGTCGGAAGTGATGTTCGTGGCGACGTCGAACTCGCTCAATATCCCGGGCCCGCTGCTCGACCGCATGGAAGTGATCCGCATCCCCGGTTACACCGAGGAGGAAAAGCTCAACATCGCGATGCGCTACCTGCTGCCCAAGCAGCTCAAGGCCAACGGCCTGAAGGCGAACGAGCTGGCGGTCGCCGAGAGCGCGATCCGCGACATCGTGCGCTACTACACGCGCGAATCGGGCGTGCGCAACCTCGAGCGCGAGATCGCCAAGGTCTGCCGCAAGGTCGTCAAGGAAATCGCGCTGGCCGGTCCGGTGGCTGCGGGCAAGGGCAAGGCGAAGGGCATCAAGACGGTCAAGGTCAACGAGAAGAATCTCGACAAGTATCTGGGCGTGCAGCGCTTCGATTTCGGCCGCGCCGAACAGGACAACGAAGTCGGTCTGGTCACGGGCCTGGCGTGGACGGAAGTCGGCGGCGACCTGCTGCAGATCGAAGCGACCCAGGTGCCGGGCAAGGGCCAGCTGATCCTGACCGGCCAGCTCGGCGACGTCATGAAGGAATCCGCGTCGGCAGCGATGTCGGTGGTGCGCGCACGTGCCGAAGGGCTGGGCGTCGAGCTCGAGGTCCTGCAGAAGCACGACATCCACGTGCACGTGCCCGATGGCGCGACGCCGAAGGATGGTCCGAGTGCAGGCATCGCGATGGCGACGACGCTGGTGTCGTTGCTGACCAAGATTCCGGTGCGTGCGGACGTGGCGATGACCGGCGAGATCACGCTGCGTGGCCGTGTGACCGCGATCGGTGGCCTCAAGGAAAAGCTGCTGGCCGCGCTGCGCGGTGGCATCCGCACGGTCATCATCCCGGAAGAGAACCGCAAGGATCTGGCCGACATCCCGAAGAACGTCACCGAGGGCATGAAGATCGTGCCGGTGAAGTACATCGACGAGGTGCTCGATCTGGCGCTGGAGCGTCCGCTGCCGGCGCCAGCCGGACAGAAGCCGGATGCCAAGAAGGCGCGTTCGAAGGTGGTGCCGAAGACCAAGACCGGCGAAGCACGTCGGAGCCGCGTCAAGCACTGACCGCAGCGCACCCGCGTTGTCTGGAACGGCCGTCGCTGCGCATGCAGCGGCGGCCGTTCTGCATCCGGCGTCCGTGGTTGCGATCCTCGCCGCCGGTCGACGGGTGACGGATGCAGTCGAGCGCTCGGTCGGTCTGACGCATCGGCCGGTGCAATCGGGATCACCACGGCGACAGCGTGCCGGACCATGCGTGCACCGCATTGCGTTGGTTGGACATGCGCTTGCCGGCGCGGCGATTCCACTTCAGATCAGTGCATCGGATCGACCGAAGCACGCGCACCCGCGCGCTCCAGGCATCGCGTGCAGCGCTGTCGCAATCGATCGCGCGCGGGTAGCGCGCTCAGCGTTGCCGCGGACGCAGCAGCACCAGCACCGCGCCGGTGCTGCCCTGGGCCGGCGGCGCGGAGTGAAACGCAAGGACGTCGGCGCGCTGGCGCAACAGGCGATCGACCAGATTCTTGAGGATCGGCGCGTCGGGCGACGAATTCAGTCCCTTGCCGTGCACGATGCGCACGCAGCCGACGCCCGCGTCGATCGCATCGCGCAGGAACAGGCGCAGCAGCGCGGTCGCCTGAGTGGCATCGGCGTGGTGCAGGTCCAGTTCTTCCTGGGCCGCGTATTCGCCGCGGCCGAGTCGCTTGAGCACGCGCGGCGGCACGTCGTCGCGGCGGTACTGCATCGCGTCGCCGGCCTGCAGCAGCGGGCCGTCCAGCAACTGCCTGAACTCGCTGCGCGCCTCGGCATCATCGCGCTCGGCCATATGCGTACGCGGCCGGGGGCGAGGCGCTGCAGGCGGCTCGGGCGCGGCGGGCAATTCGCGCACCGGGCCGATCGCAGCGCGGAACAGCGCGCCGTCGTCATCGTCTGCAATCGGGTCTGCGTCGCGTCTGCGTTTCATGGCAGAAGCGTAACGTGATCATGCGCGGGTCGGGAGGGTGACCCCATCCGGTATCATGGGGATCTTGGCGAAGGCACGGGGCCTGCAGAACGATTCATGCGCGTATTGGTCAGTAACGATGACGGCGTCGACGCCCCCGGTATCCGGATTCTCGCCCAGGGCCTGCGTGATGCCGGCCACGAGGTGTTGATCGTCGCCCCCGACCGCGACCGTTCCGGCGCGAGCAACTCGCTCACCCTCGACATGCCGTTGCGCGTGGTCCAAGTGGACGACAGCACCTGGCGCGTCCATGGCACGCCGACCGACTGCGTGCATGTGGCGATCACCGGGCTGCTGGAAGTCGAACCCGACATCGTGGTATCGGGCATCAACAACACCGCGAATCTCGGCGACGACGTGATCTATTCCGGCACCGTCGCCGCGGCGATGGAAGGCCGTTTCCTCGGCCTGCCGGCAGTGGCGATGTCGCTGGTCACCGAGAACCATGACGGCCGCCATTACGAAACCGCCGCGCGCGCCGCAGTCGAGATCGTCGCGCGTCTCAAGGCTGATCCGCTGCCCGCCAACACCATCCTCAACGTCAACGTGCCCGACGTGGCCTGGGACGCGCTCGAAGGCTTCGAGGTCACGCGCCTGGGCAACCGCCACCGTGCCGAAGCCTGCACGCCGCTGGAAGATCCGCGCGGCCGCATGTTCTGGTGGATCGGCGCCGCGGGCGCGGAGCAGGACGCCGGCGCCGGCACCGATTTCCATGCCGTGCGCACGCGGCACATCTCGATCACGCCGATCCACGTCGATCTCACGCGCTACCAGGCGCTCGAGCACGTCGCCAACTGGGTGGGCGGTCTCGAAGCCGGCCTGAAGGCGCCCCGCGCATGATGGCCGGACTGCGCCTGCAGCCCGCCGCGCTCGGCGTGGGCATGACCTCGCAACGCGTGCGCGACCGGCTGATCGACCGGTTGCGCGATGGTGCGCATCCGGGCGGCGGCATTTCCGACGAGCGCGTGCTCAACGCGATCCGTACCGTGCCGCGCCACCTGTTCGTCGACGAAGCCTTCGCCACACGCGCCTACGAAGACACCGCGTTGCCCATCGGACACGGGCAGACGATTTCCCAGCCGTGGGTCGTCGCGCGCATGACCGAAGCGCTGCTGGTCAACGGCATGCCGGGCCGGGTGCTCGAAGTGGGCACCGGATCCGGCTACCAGGCGACGATCCTCGCCGCGCTCGGCATCGAGGTGCACACCGTCGAACGCATCGGCGAGCTGCTGCGTGTTGCGCGCAAGCGCTTCCGTTCGCTGGGCCTCAACGTGCGCAGCAAGCACGACGACGGCCGCATCGGCTGGCCCGAGAACGGTCCCTTCGACGGCATCATCGTGACCGCGGCCGGGCCTGCTTTGGTCGAGGCACTGACCGAGCAGCTCGCGGTCGGCGGCACCCTGGTCGCCCCGGTCGGCGCGCAGGGCGCGCAACAGCGCCTGCTCGTGCTCCAGCGCCAAGCCGATGGCCGCGTGGTGCAGCAGGACATCGCCGCGGTCAGCTTCGTTCCCCTTTTGTCCGGATATATCGACTGATGCAGTTGTTTGCGCGTATGTACGACACCACGCTTGCGTGGGCCCGCCACCGTCATGCGCCGCGCTACCTGACTGCGATGAGTGCCGCCGAATCGGTGATCTTCCCGATTCCCCCGGACGTCATGCTCGCGCCGATGTCGCTCGCCCAGCCGAAGCGCTGGTGGTGGTATGCGCTGTTGTGCACGCTGGGCTCGGTCGCCGGCGGTCTGCTCGGTTATGTCATCGGCCATTTCGCGCTGGATCTCGTGTGGCCCTGGATCGTGCGCATGGGCTGGCAGCCGACGTTCGAGCAGATCCAGGCGTTGTTCGTCGAGCACGGCCTGCTGTTCGTGTTCATTGCGGCGTTCACCCCGATTCCCTACAAAGTGTTCACGATCGCGTCGGGTTCGCTCGGAGTGGGGCTGCTACCGTTCGTCGTCGGCTCGCTGCTGGGGCGGGGCGCGCGGTTCTTTCTCGTCGCCGGCCTGATGGCCTGGGGCGGCCCGCGCTTCGAGCCGATGCTCAAGCGCTACATCGAATGGCTCGGCTGGCTGATGGTGGGCGCCGTGATCGCTGGATTGATCTGGATGGAGTTGCGTTGATGAGGCTGTTGGTTCTGCTGGTATCGATCATGTTGCTCGCCGCCTGCGGCAGCAGCCGGGTGATCCGCGAGGGCGGCAGCACGCCGCGGACGACTTCGACGCCGAAGCCCGGGCAGAGCGTCACCGTGCAGCGGGGCGACACCGTCTACCGCATCGCGACCGGCAACGGCATCAGTGCGCTCGATCTGGCGATGTGGAACAACCTGCCGGCGCCCTACACGATCTATCCGGGCCAGCGCCTGCGCCTGTATCCGGGCGGCACCAGCGCCCCGGCGCGTCCGCCGGTCGCGTCGGGCGGTGGTAGCAGCGCGCAGCGTCCGCCGGTCCAGCCGACACAGGCCCCGCCGCAACCGGCTGCACCCGCGCCCGCGCGCAGCCCGTTCCGCTGGCAGTGGCCGACCGACGGTCAGGTCATCGGCCGCTACGTGGCCAACGAACCCACCAAGCAGGGTCTCGACATCGCCGGCACCGGCGGTCAGGCCGTGCGTGCGGCGGCGGAAGGCGTGGTCGTGTATTCGGGCTCGGGTCTCGTCGGCTACGGCGAGCTGATCATCGTCAAGCACGACGACCAGTGGCTGTCGGCCTACGGCCACAACCGCACGCGCCGGGTCAACGAAGGCGAGCGGGTCACCGCCGGCCAGCAGATTGCCGAAATGGGCCGCACCGGCGCCGCGCGCGACATGCTGCATTTCGAGATCCGCTACAACGGCAAGCCCGTGGATCCGATGTCGTATCTGCCGGCGCGCTGAGCGGACACAGCGGGGACTGCTGTACCGGATCCACTGCCCGGCGCTGCACGCCCGGCGGGCATCGCTGCAGTCGAATCGAGCGCAATCGGCATCGCCTCGATCGCGACACCGGCACGTCATCGGCGCGATCCCGCGTCGGTCTGCGCGCCGGTGTTTCGACAGCGACGATCGCCCGGGTCGTCGCCTCTGCAGCGAGTGGCGTCCCGAAGACACGAGGCGCCGGGCGCGCGATCGATCTTCCAGGCCCCGTGGCCTTTCATGCCGCGCCGTCCGACGAGACACCTGCGCGTCGGCATCTCGGATGGCAATTCCGTCCATAGGCGCAGGTGGGATGTCTCCCGCGGCCTGCATGCGTGTGGCGAGCGGCACGGACTCTGCGCATCGCACGCCACCATGGCCTGCGCCGCGATTGTCCTGCGATCAGGAGAGGCATGTCGTTGCACCGGCATAGCGACATGGCGCTCTGATACAGGCTCGCGAGGCGCTTGCCGTCGCATCCAGAGCGCATGCCCATCACCCCCCTCCGGCGTTTTCCGACGGGAATCGCGGTCCTGACTGAGATGACGCGCCCGCATTCTGCCGCCATGCTCGGGGTCCGGAAGCCGCAGGGAGCGATATCGGATGACGCGATACGGAAGGTGGTGTGCCGCGGCACTTGCCGCGCTGTCGGCGGCGTCGCCGCTTCATGCGGAGACCGGTGCGGTCGACGACCTCGTCGGCACATGGCAGCTGTGTGGCGCGACGCGCATCTATGCCAGCGATACCAATCCGCGCGGCGTCGAAAACGGCAAGCTCGTGTTCCACTCCGGGGGCGCGCTGGAGTGGCGCCAGGCCGACGCGACCGGGCCTGCGCACGCGGAGTCCGGCCGCTACGCGCGCGATGCGGACGGCCTCCACCTGATGACTGTCACCGGGACCGTGCTCGGCACCCTGGTCGACAACGGGCCTGACGAGCGCGTGCTGTCCCGAGATGGGGGCAGGGCACTGTTGCTGTGCAGGCTGGGGGACATTGCTGCAGCCGATCGCGCGCTGCAACCGCGCTCCATCGAGTTCTACCGGTCGATGGCGTTCGACAACGACGGCATCGCGCGGAATGTCGAGGCGCGGCAGCCGCCGCCCGGTTCATTGCTCGGCACCTGGGAGCTGGCACGCGTGGTCGTGCGGGATCCCTCGCAGGCCTGGTTCGCCTCCAATCCCTACGGCTGGGGCAGCCTGCGCATCGCATTCGACGGTCGCCGGATGTGTTTCGCTTCCCTGCAGCCGGCAGACAGCGAGATCGATCGTCACTGCGCGCCAGCGGAGGTCCGCGGCCTGCAGGTGCGGGCGGATGACGACGCGGGCGGGGCGCTTGCGCCCTGGCTGGCGGGCGAGGTCACCCTCACAGCGTCCGGCGTGATGCGCGTGCCGCGCAGGGTGTATGAAGAG
Source organism: Luteimonas sp. Soil_C_5 (assembly GCF_057656615.1). Taxonomy (NCBI): domain Bacteria; kingdom Pseudomonadati; phylum Pseudomonadota; class Gammaproteobacteria; order Lysobacterales; family Lysobacteraceae; genus Luteimonas; species Luteimonas sp. Soil_C_5. The sequence goes on along the minus strand of NZ_JBDGKA010000004.1, from coordinate 487,077 downwards.
GAATACGTCTGGCTGGGGCCGGACGATCAGACCGGCGCGCCGCTTGAAGGGCGCATCACCCTGCTCAGTTTTCCGGGCGAGGACGACTGAGCGCGCGGATCAGCCCTGCGCTGTCTCGTCCTGCAGCACGAAGCCCGCGACCACCCGGCGGCCTTCGCCGGCCAGCACGTTGAACGTGCGCGCCGCGGCGGCGTTGGTCATGGCTTCGAGTCCGATACCGCGCGACAGGCAGGCCGCCATGGCGGCCTGCGGCGGGAACGCCTGCGAGGCGCCAGTGCCGATGATCACGACTTCCGGCTCCAGCGCCAGCAGCGGTGCCAGCGCATCGACGTCCAGGGTGCGGACATTCTGCACGTTCCAGTCTTCGACCAGGACGCGCGGCGAGACGATGAAACTGCGGGTCAGGCGGCGGTCGTTGACCAGTGCCTGCTGTCCGTCGGCGCCACGCAGGACGTAGTCGAATCCGGGATGTTCGAGATTCAGCTGCATATCGGCGTCGCGTTCGGCCTCAGGCCCGCGGCAGCACGATCTGCCGGCGGTCCTTGCTCTCGCGATAGAGGATGGCGACATGGCCGATGCGCTGCACCAGGGCCGACGAAGTGCGTGCGGCCAGCTGCTCGATCATCGCGTCGCGTTCCTCTCGGTCTGCGGCGCCCACTTTCACCTTGATCAGCTCGTGGTGCTCAAGTGCGGCGTCGAGTTCGGCGATCAGTGCGTCCGTGACGCCCTTGCCGCCGACCTGCAACTGGGCCTTGATGCCATGGGCCTGGCCGCGCAGGAAACGGGTCTGGGCAGCGGTCAGGACGTTACTCATGGATGAACCGATCGGGGGAATGAAGGCGGCCGGCAGGATATCATGGCCTCCGCATCCGCTTTCCCGTGACGCCTGGCGATGGCCACCCGCAGCAAGAGCAGCCAACGCTGGCTGAAGGAACATTTCTCCGATCCCTACGTCAAGAAGGCGCAGGCGGACGGCCTGCGCTCGCGTGCGGCGTACAAGCTGGAAGAACTGGTCGAGCGCGATCGCCTGCTCAAGCCGGGCATGGTCGTGGTCGATCTGGGCGCCGCGCCCGGGGGCTGGTCGCAATGGGTGCGTCAGGCGCTGGGCGACAGCGGCCGGGTCATCGCACTGGACATCCTGGAGATGCCGTCGCTGGCCGGCGTGGAGTTCCTTCACGGCGATTTTCGCGAGGACGCGGTTCTCTCGTCGCTCGAAGCGGCGCTCGGCGGACAGCAGGTGGACCTTGTGTTGTCCGACATGGCCCCCAACAAGAGCGGTATCGATGCCGTCGATCAACCGCGCGCGATGCACCTGGCGGAACTGGCGATGGATTTCGCCGACCACCATCTGCGGACCGGCGGCACGTTCCTGATCAAGCTGTTCCAGGGCACCGAGTTCGACGATTACGTGCGCCAGTTGCGCAGGCGCTACACCAAGCTCGCGATCCGCAAACCCGCTGCCTCCCGGCAGCGCTCGCCCGAGGTCTACGCCCTCGCCCAGGGCAAGCTGGCGGTGATGAAGTAGCATGGCCCCGTTCCATTTCGCGCTCCACCGCACTCTCCACGAGAACCCCGAAACATGAACGATCTGGTCAAGAATCTGCTGCTCTGGGTCGTGGTCGCCGTCGTGCTGATGGTGATCTTCCAGAGCTTCAGCCCCAGAACCGGCGCAGGCGGACAGGACGTCCAGTACTCGCAGTTCATGGAACAGGTGCGCCGCGACCAGATCGGTTCGGTGAAGATCGGCGAGGACGAACGCACGATCAATTTCCAGACCAAGGGCGGACAGTCCGGCACCGTCATCGCGCCGCGTCGCGACGACCGGATGATCGACGACCTGATGAACCACAACGTCGCGATCGACCAGGCGCCGCCGTCGAGCGGCATCTCGCTGGGCGTGATCCTGCTCCAGCTGCTGCCGGTCGCGCTGATCATCGGCTTCTGGTTCTTCATGATGCGGCAGATGCAGCAGGGCGGCGGCAAGGGCGCGATGTCCTTCGGCAAGTCCCGCGCGAAGCTGCTCAATGAAGAGCAGACCAAGATCACCTTCGCCGACGTCGCCGGTTGCGACGAAGCCAAGGAAGAAGTGTCGGAGCTGGTCGAGTTCCTGCGCGATCCGTCGCGGTTCCAGAAGCTCGGCGGCAAGATTCCGCGCGGCGTGCTGATGGTCGGCCCGCCCGGTACCGGCAAGACGCTGCTCGCCAAGGCGATCGCCGGCGAGGCCAAAGTGCCGTTCTTCTCGATCTCCGGTTCGGACTTCGTCGAGATGTTCGTCGGCGTCGGCGCGAGCCGCGTGCGCGACATGTTCGAGCAGGCCAAGAAGCAGGCGCCGTGCATTATCTTCATCGACGAAATCGATGCGGTCGGCCGCCATCGCGGCGCCGGTCTCGGCGGCGGGCATGACGAGCGCGAGCAGACGCTCAACCAGTTGCTGGTCGAGATGGACGGCTTCGAAGGCGGCGAGGGCGTGATCGTCGTCGCCGCGACCAACCGCCCCGACGTGCTCGACCCCGCGCTGCTGCGTCCGGGCCGTTTCGACCGCCAGGTCGTCGTGGGCCTGCCGGACGTCAAGGGCCGCGAGCAGATCCTGAAAGTGCACATGCGCAAGGTGCCGCTGGACGAAGACGTGCAGCCGCTCGTCGTCGCCCGTGGTACGCCCGGCTTCTCTGGCGCGGATCTCGCGAACCTCGTCAACGAGGCGGCGCTGTTCGCCGCGCGCGAGAACGGCAAGGAGGTCCGCATGGACCACTTCGACCGCGCCCGCGACAAGATTCTGATGGGCGCCGAGCGCCGTTCGATGGCGATGAGCGAGGACGAGAAGACGCTGACCGCCTATCACGAGGCCGGCCACGCGATCGTCGGTCGTCTCGTGCCCGAGCACGACCCGGTCTACAAGGTCACGATCATTCCGCGTGGCCGCGCCCTCGGCGTCACGATGTATCTGCCGGAAGGCGATCGCTACTCGATGAACCGCGTGGCGATCGAATCCCAGCTGTGCTCGTTGTACGGCGGCCGCGTCGCCGAAGAGCTGATCTTCGGCGTCGACAAGGTCACCACCGGCGCGTCGAACGACATCGAGCGCGCGACCAAGATGGCTCGCAACATGGTCACCAAGTGGGGCCTGTCGGACGAGCTCGGCCCGATCGCCTACGGCGAAGAGGACGACGAGGTGTTCCTGGGCCGTTCGGTCACGCAGCACAAGTCGGTCTCCGACGACACCGCGCGCCGCATCGACGAGGTCGTGCGCACGATCCTCGACAAGGCCTACAACCGTACGACCGAGCTGCTGACCGCGAACATCGACAAGCTGCACGCGATGTCGAAGCTGCTGCTGGAGTACGAAACCATCGACGTGCCCCAGATCGACGCGATCATGGAAGGCCGCGATCCGCCGCCGCCGATGGGCTGGGCGAAGGCGAATCCCGGCAAGGGCGACGATGGCGATGCCGGCGGCAGCCGGCCGTTGCAGCCGCCGATTGGCGGGCCGGCCGAACAGGCCTGATTGCCGCAGCACTCAAGAAGAAAGGCCGGGAGCGATCCCGGCCTTTTTTTTGTGTTTGAGGGTGGGGCGCTTTTGAACGCGGTAACCGCGCGGACGAGGTTCGTCATCGCCACGCAGGCGGGATTGCGCTGCAGCAGTCGAATGGTCGTGCATTCGTGGACTGCGTCGCCCGATGCCCAACTGTTGCAATCCAGGTTCCGGAATGAGGCCGCGTGATGTGTGCGCGTTGCCAGGGCTCGGTTCTCGCGCTCGAAGTCCCTGGATCCCCGCCTGCGCGGGGATGACGATTCGTGTGTGGCAGATTCGTGTGCGGCAGGTGGATCGAAATGCAGCGGTCGGGAGATGTCCAGCCGCCGTGTGCGTGATCGGTTTGGACCTCACGCTCGGCCTGGGTGGGAGCGATGGCTCGGTGATGGAGCGTGATCCCCACGTACGCGCGGAGCTGTTTCGCTTGGCATAGGCTTGGCCGGAAAGGCGGCACTCAGGAGATCGTGATGGCAACAGACGACAAGGTGAAAGGCCCGGCGTCCTACTTTCCGTCGATCGAGAAGACCTATGGAAAGCCGGTCGCCCACTGGTTCGCGCTGCTCGACAGCGTGGCGGACCGCACGCATATGGAACAGGTCGCGTTCCTCAAGACCGGACACGGCATCGGACACGGCCATGCGAACGCGCTGGTGGCATTCCGTCGCGCGCAGACACAAGGTCGATAGCGCAGCCGCTTGCGATGCAGGTGGCGAGTCGCCAGAGTCTGCGTTGACGCAGCGCAATCTGGAGCAGGCCATGTCCGACCCGAAACCGAAAACCCGCTATCCCCTGTTGCCCATCGGAATCGGCGCCGGGGTGGCGATCGGGGTCGCCATCGGAACCGCGTTCGACAATCTCGTCTTGGGTGTCGCGATCGGCGTCGCACTGGGCGTGGTGTTCGGCATGAGCCGCCGGGTGGTGACGATCGAACACGACGACCGCAAGGGAGGTCGCTGATGTTCGATACCGCGCCGCAGCTCGACTGCAATGGGCGTGTCCTGCGTCTCGACCGGCCGCGCGTGATGGGCATCGTCAATGTCACGCCGGATTCGTTCTCCGACGGCGGCGCGCACGCCACCACGGAGGCGGCGATCGCGCACGCGCTGCGCCTCGCGGAGGTCGGCGCGGATCTGCTCGACATCGGCGGCGAATCCACGCGCCCGGGCGCGGACGAGGTGAGCGTCGACGAGGAGCTGCGCCGGGTGATCCCGGTCATCGAAGGCCTCGCACGCGCGACCGCGGTGCCCATCAGCATCGACACCTCCAAACCCGAGGTCATGCGCGCGGCAATCGCCGCGGGCGCCGGCATGATCAACGATGTCTACGGCCTGCGCCGCGAGGGGGCGCTGGAGGCGGCTGCCGCACTCGGCGTGCCGGTCGTGCTGATGCACATGCAGGGCGAGCCGCGCGCGATGCAGGCTGCGCCGGACTACGACGACGTGGTGGGCGAGGTGCATCGCTTCCTCGCCGAACGCATCTTCTCGGCCGAGATGGCCGGCATCGCGCGCAAGCACATCGTGGTCGATCCCGGCTTCGGCTTCGGCAAGACCACCGCACACAACATGGCGCTGCTGGCCCAGTTCGCGCGGTTCCTCGAGCTCGGCGTGCCGGTGCTGGCCGGGCTGTCGCGGAAGCGCAGCATCGGCGAACTGACCGGACGCGAGGTGCCGAGCGAACGCGTCGCCGGCTCCGTGGCTGCGCATCTGATCGCCGCGCAGCGGGGCGCGCGGATCCTGCGCGTGCACGACGTCGGCGAAACGGTCGATGCGCTGAAGATCTGGGCGGCGGTCGATGCCGTCCCGATGCCCCGCGCCGCCTCCGCACCGCCGGCCATCAGCTGGCCCGACGACGCCTGAGCGCGCCGCCGCATCGCGCTGCCGGCACGGCGTACATCCGCTGACGGCGCGGCCGCGACACTGAGCCACGGCTGACCGCAACGCGGGTCTGCGTTAGGCTGACGCACCGCCGCGACAGCCGTCGCGGCGTTTTCCGTGCCGCGTTCCAGCAAAGGAGGCCCCGTGCTCAGATCCAATACGCCGACCATCGTCATGTTCCTCGTCTACCTGGCGGTGATGGTCGTGATCGGATTCGTGGCGTGGCGCCGGACCAAGAGTTTCGACGACTACATCATCGGCGGACGCAGCCTCGGCCCCGGTGTGACCGCGCTGTCGGCGGGCGCGTCGGACATGAGCGGCTGGCTGATGATGGGCCTGCCGGGTGCGATCTTCCTGAGCGGCGTGTCGGAAGCCTGGATTGCGGTCGGCCTGATCCTCGGTGCGTATCTCAACTGGCGCTTCGTCGCGGGCCCGCTGCGCGTCTATACCGAACGTACCGGTAACGCGCTGACGCTGCCCGACTTCCTGACCAACCGTTTCGACGACCGCAGTCGCATCCTGCGCGTGTTCACGGCGTTGGTGATCCTGGTGTTCTTCGCGATCTATTGCGCGTCGGGCGTGGTCGCCGGCGCGCGGCTGTTCGAGAGCGTGTTCGGCCTGACCTACGGCCAGGCGATCTGGCTGGGCGCGTCGGTCACGGTGCTCTATACACTGGTCGGCGGCTTCCTTGCCGTGAGCTGGACCGACGTGGCGCAGGGCATGATGATGCTGTTCGCGCTGCTGCTGGCGCCGATCCTGGTCTTCATGCACACCGGCGGTTTCGACGCCAGCATCGACCTGATCCGCGCCAACGACCCGCTGCAGCTCGACTGGTTCCGCGGCGGCAATCTGGGTTTCATCGGCATCATTTCGCTGCTCGCCTGGGCGCTGGGTTACTTCGGCCAGCCGCACATCCTGGTGCGCTTCATGGCGGCGCAGAGCGTGCACACCATTCCCACCGCGCGCCGCATCGGCATGAGCTGGATGCTGTTGTGCATGGTCGGCGCGATGTCGGTCGGCTTCTTCGGCATTGCCTACTTCGAGACCAATCCCACGCTGGCTGCGCCGGTGCTGGAAAACCCGGAGCGCGTCTTCATCACGCTGGTCGAGCTGCTGTTCAATCCCTGGGTCGCCGGCATCATCCTCGCCGCGATTCTGGCCGCGGTCATGAGCACGCTGTCGAGCCAGCTGCTGGTGTGTTCCAGCGTGCTGTCGGAAGACCTCTATCGCGGCTTCTTCCGCAAGGATGCGCCGCAGGCCGAACTGGTCTGGGTGGGCCGTGCCAGCGTGCTGGCGGTGTCGATCCTCGCGATCTGGATGGCGCGTGATCCCGACAGCCGCGTGCTCGGCCTGGTGTCGTATGCATGGGCCGGTTTCGGCTCGGCATTCGGTCCGGTGCTGTTGCTGGCGCTGTTCTGGAAGCGCATGACCCGCAACGGCGCGATCGCCGGCATGGTGACCGGCGCGGTGATGGTGATCTTCTGGAAGGAAATCATGGTCAACCGCATGGGCGCCGAACTGTACGAGATGGTCCCGGGCTTCCTGTCGGCGACCGCTGCGATCGTGGCCGTCAGCCTGATGGGCCGTGCGCCGTCGCAGGAAGTGCAGGCCACGCACGAGCAGGTGCAGCTGTCGTTGAAGGAAACCGGGTACTGAGGATGGGGCGGGGCGTTTCCATGCTCCTCGCCCGTCATCCCGGCGAACGCCGGGATCCAGTGCCGGTGGTTCCAGTGTTTCGGGGGATGCCGTCGCTGCATGGCCAGTGCGACGCGCCTTGAAGCAAGTCCGGCGTGTGCCGGACGGGCGCTGGGATGCAGCGGGCGTGGAGAACGTCGATGTCCGTCTCCGGCTGACGGGCAGAGGCACTGGATCCCGGCGTTCGCCGGGATGACGGAACCGGTCGGAATGATGGGCACCAGCAGACGACTTCAAGCGTGATGGACAGCAAGCACCCGCGCCCGCGTGCGATCGCCCTGATGGGCCCGACCGCGTCCGGCAAGACCGCGCTGGCGCTCGACTGGGCCGAGCGTTTCGGCGGTGAGATCGTCAGCGTCGATTCGGCCCTGGTCTATCGCGGGCTGGAGATCGGCGCGGCCAAGCCCGATGCCGTCGAACGCGCGCGCGCGCCGCACCACATGCTGGATCTGCGCGATCCCTGGCAGACGTATTCGGCCGCGGAGTTCGCCGAGGATGCGCGCGCCGCGGTCGTCGACATCCTGGCGCGCGGGCGCGTGCCGATCCTGGCCGGCGGAACCGGCCTGTATTTCGCCGCGCTGCTCGAAGGCCTGTCGCCGATGCCGCAGGCCGATGCCGCCACGCGCGCGCAGATCGCGCTCGAGGCGGGGGAGCGCGGCTGGCCGGCGCTGCATGCCGAGCTGGCCGCGATCGATCCCGAAGCCGCGGCGCGGATCAAGCCCGGCGATCCGCAGCGCATCCAGCGGGCGCTGGAAGTGCATCGTCTCAGCGGCATCGCCATCAGCGAATGGCAACGCCGCGCACCGGAAACCCCGGCGTTCCCCGCGCGGGTGTTGTCGCTGGCCATCGCGCCAGCCGACCGCGCGGTGTTGCACGCCCGGATCGCCGCACGCTTCGACGCCATGCTCGAGGCCGGCTTCCTGGATGAAGTACGCGCACTGCGCGCATTGCCCGAACTGCACGCGCATCCCGCGCCGCTGGACCTGCCGGCGATCCGCGCCGTCGGCTATCGCCAGGCCTGGGAATTCCTCGACGGGCAGGGCAGCGCCGAGGACCTGCGCGAGCGCGGCATCGCCGCCACCCGGCAACTGGCCAAGCGGCAGATGACCTGGCTGCGCGGCCGCAGCGATGCGGCCCTGTACGATCCGCTGCGCCAGGCCGACGCCCTGAATGCACGAGTCGACCAGTTCCTTGCCTGAACGCGGCGACTTGGCTCACGTTTCCTGCCAGAAGCCGACATCGCGTGTCCGAACCGTCCGGCGTTTGTGTACCATCGCCCAGTCGCCTGCGCGGGGAGCGCAGCGACGGGCCAGCGCCCAACAACAATAACCAAGCTGGGGAACACCAATGTCCAAGGGGCAATCCTTGCAGGATCCTTTCCTGAACGCACTGCGCCGCGAGCGGGTGCCCGTGTCGATTTACCTCGTCAACGGCATCAAACTGCAGGGCACGATCGAATCGTTCGACCAGTTCGTGGTGTTGCTCCGCAATACCGTGAGCCAGATGGTCTACAAGCACGCGATCTCGACCGTGGTGCCGGCGCGCAATGTGCGCGTGGCGCCTGGCGGCGGTTTCGTGGAGTCCTCCGAAGGCGAGGGCGGCGAGGCGCCGGAGCAGTCCGAGTGACCCCACGTGTGACCCAAGAGGCCTGACCCCACTTTGTTCGAACGCTCCCGGAAGGGTGAAAACGCGCTGCTGATCCAGCCCCATGCGCACGGCCCGGCCGATGAAGGCGCGCTCGAGGAATTTTCCGAGCTTGCCCGGTCCGCCGGCGCCTCCGTTGCCGCGGTGATTCCCGCGCGCATCGACAAACCCAATGCCGCCACGCTGATCGGCAGCGGCAAGCTCGAGGAAGTGAAGGCGGCCGCCGAAGCGACCGGCGCCGACCTGATCCTCGTCAATCACCGGCTCTCGCCGGGCCAGGAACGCAACCTCGAGAAATACCTCGAGCGTCGCGTGGTGGACCGCACCGGCCTGATCCTCGACATCTTCGCCCAGCGGGCGCGCAGTCACGAAGGCAAGCTGCAGGTCGAACTGGCCCAGCTGCGCCACATGGCCACGCGCCTGGTCCGCGGCTGGACCCATCTGGAACGTCAGCGCGGTGGTTCGATCGGCCTGCGCGGCCCGGGTGAAACCCAGCTCGAAACCGACCGCCGTCTGCTGCAGAAGCGGCTGGAACAGCTGCAGGCGCGGCTCGACAAGGTGGAAGTGCAGCGCACGCAGATGCGCCGTGCGCGCGTGCGCAGCGAGCTGCCGCGCGTGGCGCTGGTCGGCTACACAAATGCCGGCAAGTCGACGCTGTTCAATACGCTGACCGGCGCCGATGCGTATGCTGCCGACCAGCTGTTCGCCACGCTCGATCCCACCGTACGCCGGGTGGACCTGTCCGGCGGTTCGGTGGTGATGGCCGATACCGTCGGCTTCGTCCGCGACCTGCCGCATGAACTGGTCGCAGCCTTCCGCTCCACCTTGAGCGAGGCGCGCGAGGCCGATCTGCTGCTGCACATCATCGACGCCGCCGATCCGCTGCGGAACGAGCGCATCGCCCAGGTCGATGCGGTGCTGGCCGACATCGGCGCCGGCGACCTGCCGCAGCTGCTGGTGTTCAACAAGATCGACCGGATCGAAGGTGCCGAGCCGCGCTACGACCAGGATCCCGCCGCGCTGGCCGATGACGCCGTGCGCGAAAGCGTGTGGATCTCCGCGCGCGACGGGCTGGGCCTGGACCTGCTGTCGCAGGCCCTGGCGCGTCGTCTCGGCATCCGCCGCGTGAGCGGCGAGGTGCGCCTGCCGCCGGAATCCGGACGCCTGCACGCACGCCTGCATGCGCTGGAAGCCGTGCGCGACGAAGTGGCCGACGAGCACGGCTGGCAGCTGCAGGTGGATCTGGCGCATGCCGACGCCGCGCGCCTCGCAGCGCAGCCGGACGGCGCGCCCCTGCGCCCGCTGCTGCCGCCCGAGGAAGACGAGCACTGGTAAGCCGGTCGGCGCGCGTCTGCAGGACGCACGCCGCTGTGCAGGAGTTCGGACGCGTGTGCAAACGCGCGCCCACATCGGCGGTTCGACCCGCAGGCACGTCCGCACGTACGGGACGTATCCGCAGCGACCGCTGGAAATCGCGACCGAGCCTCACCCCGGCGCCTCCCGGCCGGGTCAGCCGGTTAGACTATGCGACCCCCGCGCTGCCCCTGGCAGGCGGCGAATCAGATTGGAGCAGGCATGGCCTGGAACATTCCCGGCAAGAACAAGGACAACGACTCCCCGGACCGCAACGGTTCCGACGGGAATGAACAGCGCAATCCGTGGCCGCCCAGGCGGACCGGCGGAAGCGGCGGTGGAGGTGGACGCGGCGGCCGCGGTAGAGGCGGCGGCGGTGGTTTCGACCGCATCCTCGACCAGCTGCGCGGCACCTTCGGCGGTGGCGGCGGCAATCCGCTGCGCTGGATCGCGATCGCGCTGGTGGTCGTCCTGCTGTTCAACTGCTTCACGCTGATCGGCGAACAGCAACGCGGTGTCGTCCTGCGCTTCGGCCAGGCGGCGCGCGTGATGCAGCCGGGTCCGAACTTCAAGCTGCCGTGGCCGGTGGAGCGCGTGATCAAGGTCGACGCGACCACGGTCCAGTCCTTCAGCAACACCGTGCCGGTACTGACCCGCGACGAGAACATCGTCGTCGTGTCGTTCAACGTGCAGTTCCGCGTCGGCGATCCCACGCAGTACCTGTTCGGTACCCGCAACGCCCGCGAGGTGCTGGAGCAGACCGCGGTCAGCGCCGTGCGTGAGCAGATCGGCCGCGCCAACCTCGACACCGCGCTCAACGCGCGTGGTCCGTTGTCGACCGCGGCGCAGACCTCATTGCAGGCCTCGCTCGACAGCTACCGCACCGGTCTGTTCGTGACCGATCTCAACCTGCAGGACGCGCGTCCGCCGGAAGAGGTCAAGCCGGCCTTCGACGAGGTCAACAGCGCCCAGCAGATGAACGAGCGCCTGATCAACGAAGCCCGCGCCTATGCCGCGAAGATCGTGCCGGAAGCCCGAGGCGAGTCCTCGCGCATCCGCGCCCAGGCCGAGGGTTACAAGGAAGCCGAAATCGCACGCGCTACCGGTGACGCGACCCGCTTCTCGCTGCTGGTCGATGCCTATGCCAGCGCGCCGGACGTCACCCGCAAGCGTCTGTGGCTGGAAACCGTGCAGCAGGTGCTCGGCGACAACCGGACAATCGTCGGTGGCGATGGCCGTCAGCTGATCTACGTGCCGATGACCGGGCAGGGCAGCGCGCAGGCCGCGCCGTCGCTGCTGCCGCCGGAGGTGCTGTCGCCGTCGATCGAGGCCACACGTGCCCCGGCGCAGGAGCCCGCCCGCAATTCACAGCTGCCGCGTCCGCCGCGTGATGGAGCGTCCCGATGAGACTCAATTTCGTCATTCCCCTGATCATCATCGTCCTGCTGGGCCTGATGGGCTCGGTGTACGTGGTGCGCGAAGGCCAGGTCGGCATGGTGTTCAACCTCGGCCGCATCGCGCGGACCGACGTCGGCCCCGGTCTGCACTTCAAGATCCCGCTGATCGAAACCGCGCGCGTGTTCGACACCCGTTTCAACGCCAGCGCGTTCTCGCCCGAGCGCTCGCTCACCTCCGAGCGCAAGGACGTCAGCGTCGACTTCGTCGCGATCGTGCTGATCAACGACGTGACCGCGTTCTACCGCGCCACGCAGGGCAACGAGGACAGCGCCCAGCTGCGCCTCGAGCCGATCATCAAGAACTCGCTGCGCAACGAGATCAATGCCAGCACGCTGACCGAGCTGGTCTCGGGCAACCGGTCGGAGTTCGTCGAGCGCCAGCTGCCGGCGATCAACGAGGCCTCGAAGTCGCTCGGCATGCAGATCGTCGACATCCGCCTCAAGCAGATCGACCTGCCCACCGACAGCGAAGTCATCGGCCAGGTCTACGACCGTATGCGCGCCGAACGTCGCCAGGTGGCCGCCGCGCTGCGCGCCGAGGGTGAAGAGCAGGCCCGTGCGATCCGCGGTCAGGCCGATCGCGAGCAGGTCGTGCTGACGGCCGAGGCCGAGCGTGATGCGCAGACGCTGCGAGGCGAAGGCGATGCCGAAGCCACGCGCATCTACGGCGAGGCCGCGAACCGCGATCCCGGGTTCTATGCCTTCCAGCGCAGCCTCGAGGCCTATCGCGCCGCGTTCGAGAAGGGCGACAGCGTGATCGTGCTGGAGCGCAACGACCCGTTCCTGCAGTACATGCGCAGCGACCGCTAAGCAGCCAGACCGATGTCCGATCTGTGGGCGGCGCTGTGCCTGGTGTTCGTGATCGAGGGACTGATCCTCTTCGCGATCCCGGGCTTCTGGAAGCGCAACGCCGAACAGATGCTGACACTGCCGGTCACCACCCTGCGCCGTATCGGCGCAGGGGTCCTCGCCGCCGGGCTGATCGCGCTGTACATCGTGCGCAGTTGAGGCCGCTGGACAATGCCGGATGACACGAAGGCCATGGCGTACGCGCCATGGCCTTTTTCATGGGCCGCGGCGCGGGCCCGGTGCGCGGCGCACGGGCCCGCCCGACGCGCAGACCGCCCGCGCACGGCATTGCCGGCCTGTCGATGTCCGCGACCGCACGCGCCGTGACTGCCCCGCCTGAATCCGCCGCCCGGGAAGGTGGCACGCCGGCCGCAAACCCGGATAATGCGGAAAAGCCGGCAGGGGCTATGCGCCCTCCGGCTTTTTCCGTGTCTGGGCCCGGCGTGGCGGCGACTCCCCGATGGAGTGGTCCGCGGTTGTTCTCGCCAGGTACGGTGCGGTCCCTTTCTGCGGCCCCGATGGCCGCAACGTAACAGGAGTCATCAAGATGGGTCAGTCAGTGGTGGTGATCGGCGCCCAGTGGGGCGACGAGGGCAAGGGCAAGATCGTCGACCTCCTCACGCAGGACATCGGCGCCGTCGTGCGCTTCCAGGGCGGCCACAACGCCGGCCATACGCTGGTGATCGGCGGCAAGAAGACCGTCCTCCACCTCATTCCCTCGGGCATCCTGCGCGATGACGCGCTGTGCCTGATCGGCAACGGCGTCGTGCTCAGCCCGGCTGCGTTGATCAAGGAAATCGGCGAGCTCGAAGCCGCCGGCGTCGAAGTGCGTTCGCGCCTGAAGATCAGCCCGGCCACGCCGCTGATCATGCCGTACCACATCGCCCTCGATCAGGCCCGCGAGAAGGCCGCCGGCGGCAAGGCCATCGGCACCACCGGCCGCGGTATCGGCCCGGCGTACGAGGACAAGGTGGCGCGTCGCGGCATCCGCGTCGCCGACCTGCATTACCCCAAGCAGCTCGAAGAACTGCTGCGCACCGCGCTCGACTATCACAACTTCGTGTTGACCAAGTATCTCGGCGTCGAAGCGGTCGATTTCCAGAAGACCTACGACGAGGCGCTGGCGTTCGGCGATTACGTCGAGCCGATGAAGTCCGACGTGGCCGGCATCCTTCACGACCTGCGCAAGCAGGGCAAGCGCGTACTGTTCGAAGGCGCGCAGGGTGCACTGCTCGACATCGACCACGGCACCTATCCCTACGTCACCAGCTCCAACACCACCGTCGGCGGCGCACTGGCCGGCACCGGCGTGGGCGCGGACGCGATCGATTACGTGCTCGGCATCGCCAAGGCGTATGCCACGCGCGTCGGCGGTGGTCCGTTCCCGACCGAACTCGACGACGAGATCGGCCAGGGCATCCGTGATCGCGGCCAGGAATACGGCGCTTCCACCGGTCGTCCGCGTCGCTGCGGCTGGATGGACATCGTCGCGCTCAAGCGCGCCGTGGCCATCAACGGTATCTCCGGCCTGTGCATCACCAAGCTCGACGTGCTGGACGGCATGAAGACGCTGAAGATCTGCATCGCGTACGAGTACCGCGGCAAGCGCACCGAGTACGCGCCGCTCGACGCCGCCGGCTGGGACGAATGCACGCCCGTGTATCTCGAATTCCCGGGCTGGGAAGAAACGACCCACGGCATCACCGAGTGGGACAAGCTGCCCGCCGCCGCACGCGCCTATCTGCGTGCGCTGGAAGAACTGGCCGGCTGCCCGATCAGCATCGTCAGCACCGGTCCCGACCGGGCGCACACGATGGTGCTGCAGGATCCCTTCGCTTGATCCCAGCGTCCGCCACACAGGAGAAAACCCCGCGCAAGCGGGGTTTTTTCTGATGGAACCGCTCAAGTACCTCGGCGGTTATCCGGCGGACGTGCAGGCGCGCGTGCGCGAGCTCATCGCGCAGGATCGTCTCGGCGCACTGCTGGCGGCGAAGTACCGCGACGCCCACACTGTGCGCAACGACGGCCAGCTCTATGCCTACGTGCAGGCGCTCAAGGAGCGGCACATGCGCAAGGCCGCGCCGCTGGGCAAGGTGATCTACGACGGCAAGCTGCAGGTGCTCAAGCACGCGCTGGGCACCCACACCACCATCTCCCGCGTGCAGGGCGGCCGGCTCAAGGCCAGCCGCGAGATCCGTATCGCCACCGTGTTCCGCGATGCGCCCGCCGACTTCCTCAAGATGATCGTCGTGCACGAACTGGCGCACATGAAGGAGGCCGACCACAACAAGGCCTTCTACCAGCTGTGTACGCACATGGCGCCGGACTACCATCAGCTGGAGTTCGACTTGCGCCTGTATCTGACGCAGCTGGATGCGGCGCGGCGCACGCCATCTGCCGCGCAATGTGACGGCGCTTGACACACCGGCCCCCCGGCCCAAGGCTCACGACATGACGATAGACATCCATACGCTCAACCCGCGCCAGCTGGACCGGCTCGTGCAGGCCGCCGAGCAACGCCTGCAGCTGCTGTCCAGCCGGCGGCCTGCATCGGTCGTCCGCAAGGCGCTGACCGATCTCGCGGCGTCCTACGGCTACACGATCGAAGAGCTTCTCGATGTCGGGACGTCATCGGCCGTTGCGAAGAAGCCGGCCAGAAGACGGAAGCTCGCGAAGGTCGCGGCGAAGTATCGCGATCCGCAGAACAGGCGGAACACCTGGTCCGGCCGCGGACGCATGCCGCGCTGGCTCGCCGAGAAGACGAAGCGTGGCCAGAGCGTGGCGGACTTTCTCATTCCCGGATTGGGACGGCCCACCGCGAAGAAGAACAGCGCGATCGGCCAGCGGTCGGTCTACAAGCAGGGCTGAGGTCGGGGTGCCGCCGTAACGCGGGCGGCACGCATCGCTTCGCGACTCTCTGCACGGGCCGAGAGGCATGCGGTTGTCGGTAGCAATCGGATGTCCTCGTTCTAACGGTGCCCGCTCGACGCTGCATGCGACTGGATGGCCGCCGTACCCGTCGCCGATATGCGGTCTGCATCTGCTGCAACCTGGTGTCCAACGCGAGACCACGCTGCATCCCCGGCCGCCCGAAGGCTGCAGCGGCGCGGCTGCCTCGCTCCGAGCGTAAGGTTCTTGCAGTGGCGAGGGGCGCGCTGCGCCCTTGCCGCCAAGGCGCAGCCAGCCTGCCGGGATCTCGGTTTCGAATCGGATGGCCTCAGCCGCGCATCGCGTCGCCATCCGAGAGGCTGCGACCAACGACCATGGGGGAGTGCGATCGGACCGGTGCTGTCTGAAGGCCAGTCGGGATGTCGCCTGCGCATCCGCGCGGGTCGCATGATTTCGGCCTGTGGACCGATACGTCACGAACGCCTGACCCGCTGACGACCGCCGGTCGTGACCGAAGGGCGACCGGGCCAAACGGCGTCTGCCCGCATTCAGTCTGCGGCTTGCGATGCCGGGTCGAAAAGGCCTGTCAGCCCAGGTTTCGTGCGGGTCCGCATCGACTTCGCTGCTAACATGATTTCACTTCAATCCAGCGTGCGGTGTATGCCTCCTTCCCTCGTGGCCACCGGCGTTGCCGGTCTCGACACAGTGCTTCGTGGCGGCCTGCCCGCCAACCGCATCTATCTGCTGGAAGGTCAGCCTGGCTCGGGCAAGACCACCCTGGCGCTCCACTATCTGAAGGAAGGCGTTGCCGCTGGCGAGAGCTGCCTCTACGTCACGTTGTCGGAAACCGAAGACGAACTTCGCGAGGTCGCCAGTTCGCATGGCTGGACTCTCGACGGAATCCATCTCTTCGAGCTGGCGTCCGCGGACGAAGTGCTTGGCGACGGCCAGCAGCAGTCGATCCTGCATCCGTGGGAACTGGAACTGGGTGGCACCGTCAATCTGATCCAGAAGGAGATCGACCGGGTCAAGCCGACACGCGTCGTCTTCGATTCGCTTTCCGAACTCCGGCTGCTCGCGCAGGACGCACTTCGCTACCGGCGCCAGGTGCTGGCCCTGAAGCAGTTCTTCGCGCCCCGGAACATCACGGTCCTGCTGGTCGACGATCTGACGGGCGAGGGCGGAAGCCGCGATGCCCATCTGCACAGCCTGTGTCATGGCGTCATCACGCTCGAGCGGATGACGCTGGACTTCGGCTCGGCCAAGCGGCGCATGCAGGTGCAGAAGCTCAGAGGTGTGAACTTCATCGCCGGTTACCACGATCTGAAACTCTTCACCGGCGGCATGGAGATCTTTCCACGGTTGATCGCGTCCGAGCACCATGTCGATTTCGTCGGGGAGCCGCTCTCGAGCGGCATCGAGGGACTCGATGCGCTGCTCAACGGTGGCCCGTTACGCGGCACCAGCACGTTGCTCACCGGTCCTGCCGGTAGCGGGAAAACCAACATCGCGCTCCAGTACGTCGCGGCTGCCTGCAGGCGGGGCGAGCATTGCTGCCTGTTCGAGTTCGACGAGCGCACGGGCACACTGCTGACCCGGGCCGAGGCCCTGGGGTTCGATCTGCGCCCCCATATCGAAAGTGGCCTGCTTCGCATCGAGCAGATGGACCCCGCGGAGATTTCCCCGGGCGAATTCGCCTGCCGGATCCGCGAGAGCGTCGAGAACGACAACTGCCGCGTACTCGTGATCGACAGCCTGAATGGGTACCTGATCTCGATGCCGCAGGAAAAGCAGCTCATGTTGCAGATGCATGAACTGCTTTCGTATCTCAACCAGAGTGGTGTCAGCACGTTTCTGATCAATCCCCAGCATGGACTCGTTGGCACCATGGCCACGGGCGAGCTCAACGTGTCCTACATGACGGACACGGTGATCCTGTTCCGGTTCTTCGAGGCACAAGGGCGGATCCGCAAGGCGATTTCGGTCATCAAGAACCGCGGTGGCGCTCACGAGGACGCCATCCGTGAGCTTCGCATCGACCAGCAGGGCTTGAGGCTCAGCGAACCGCTCGCGGGCTTCAAGGGCGTCCTCACCGGGACGCCGAGTTTCATCGGGGAAAACGCGCCTCTGCTGGAAGATCGCGGTGGCTGATCCGGCCAGCGATGGCCAACGTGTTCTGGTGCTGGCGCCTTACGGAAAGGACGCCGAGAGCATCGCCGCCATCGTCGAGCAACGCGGCAGCCCTGTGCGTGTGGTGACGGGCATCGCGTCGCTCTGCAGCGAAATAGGAGACGCCACCGGTGTCGTGATCATCACCGAGGAGGCGCTTTCGGGCGAGCTGGGCGTGCTGCAATCGACACTGTCACAGCAGCCCGCGTGGTCCGACATTCCCTTCCTGCTGTTGCGCGCCGTGAACCGTCGTCATCCCGGCCGTGCCAGCCATGTCTCGCTCGATACGATGAACGTCGTGGAACTCGAGAGGCCCGTGGGCATCGCCTCGCTGATGAGCGCCGTCCTGTCCGCCCTGCGATCACGGCGCAAGCAGTTCGTGATCCGCGATCAGATCGTCGCGCTGTCCGAAAGCAAGAAAGCATTGGCTGCAAGCGAAGCGGAACTTCGCCTGATTGCCGACGCGCTGCCGGTGCTGATCGGATTCGTCGATCACGACGTGAGGTACCGGTTCGCCAATCGGACCTACGAGCAGTGGATGGGCACGCCTGTAGAGCAGATCATCGGCAAGACCGTCGAGCAGGTCATCGGTCCCGATGCCTGGCGCGTGCGCAAAGATGCCGTTGCCAGAGCGCTGGCGGGCGAGACGGTCGTGCTGGAACTCGAGTGGCCCCATCTCGATGGGCGGCGACGCGATGCCGAGATCCGCTATCTGCCTCGCAGGGCAGTGGACGGCAGGGTCGATGGTTTCCACATCTTCGCGACCGACATCACGGCCAGGCGTCTGGCGCTCGAGGTGTCGCAGCAGCAATCCGCGCTGCTCGAGGCCAGGGTCGCGGAGCGCACGTCCGAACTGTAGGCGCAGATCCGGGCGAGGGAAGAGAGTGAGTCCGCGCTCAGACAGGCGCAGAAGATGGAAGCGGTCGGCCAGCTGACCGGCGGCATCGCACACGATTTCAACAACATGCTGACGGGCATCCTGGCCTCGCTCGACCTGATGCGTGTGCGATTGGACGCGGAAAAGGTGGACCGGGTCGATCGGTATCTGGATATCGCGACCACATCCGCCTTGCGAGCCGCGGGCCTGACCCAGCGGCTGCTGGCCTTCTCGCGCCGGCAGTCTTTGAACACAGCGCCCGTCGACAGCGGCAAGCTCATTGCGGGTCTGTCGGAGTTGTTGTCCGGAACGCTGGGCGAGCAGGTAAAACTCGACTTCGATGTCGCCGATGGACTGCCCTTCATTCTGGTTGACGCCAACCAGCTCGAGAGCGCAATCCTCAATCTTGCGATCAACGCGCGCGATGCGATGCCCCAGGGCGGCACGCTGAAGATTGCCGTGCGAGGCACGGACCATCGCGACGACGACTACGTGCCACAAGGTGCCACCACGCGCGTGGATCTTTCGGGCTTCGTGGCGATATCGGTTTCGGATTCCGGTGTCGGCATGTCGCAGAGCATCATCGACCGCATTTTCGAGCCGTTCTTCACCACCAAGCCGATCGGACAGGGGACCGGGCTCGGCATGTCGATGATCTACGGTTTCATCCGCCAGTCGAATGGACACGTGCGCGTGGACTCCGTGGTGGGGACGGGCACGACGATCACCCTGTATGTGCCGGTCGCCGTCTCGGTGCCAGCAGAAGACACGAGCATTCCGGTGACCGTCACAGCCGATACCGCGCGACAGGTGCTGGTGGTCGAGGACGATGCGCAGGTCCGCGCGCTCGTGGAGGACGTGTTGATCGAGCTCGGCTACAGCGTGCGGATTGCGTCCGATGCGGATCAGGCCATTCCCATGCTGAAATCGCAGAGCCAGATCGATCTTCTGATCACGGATGTCGGGCTGCCGGGCCTCAACGGGCGCCAGCTTGCGGAAATCGCGCGCCAGACCCGACCGGAGTTGGGCGTACTGTTCATGACGGGATACGCAGAGACCGCGGTCAACCGATCCGAATTTCTCGATGCCGGCATGAGTCTGATCACGAAACCTTTCGCGTTGAACGATTTCAGTACGCGCGTGCATCAGATGCTCACGCAGGGGGCCGCGACATCTCCTGACGCGCGCTGACAGGCCTGTGCAACGCATCTGATTCGATGGGATGGCGGACGTTGCCTGTTTTCAGAACATGCAGTGTTCGTGCGTGGCAGGCTCAGGAATTGCCGATCAAGTTCGGTTCTTCGTCTTTCCCGCGGAGGCGGGAATCTAGGGTTTTGACGTTCGACGGCTTGACAGTCTCTGGATTCCCGCCTTCGCGGGAATGACGATTCTGGTCGGCGTCGCCTCGGTCGAACTGAGAGCGAGGATTCTTCCGACGTCTGCATTGCAACGAGGCCGGCGGGCGCGCGAACGTCGTGGTGTCCCGTGCTTTCGCACACTCGCGATATCCGCCGAGTCTCGCGTCCGGGCAGACTAGACGGGCATAGGAGGAGAGATCGATGTCATGTCTAGGCGTGGATGGCGCGAAGTCCGGCTGGATCGGGGTCTGGCGTCAGGGCGGTGCGTTCGATTTCGAGGTGTATCCGGACGCCGTCTCCTTGCAGGCGGACAGGATAGCCGCCGCCGTCATCGCGGTGGATGTGCCGATCGGGCTCGCGGAAGCGGGTAGCCGCACTGCGGATCGCGAGGCGCGACGGTTCGTGGGCGGGCGCCGGGCGTGCAGTGTGTTCTCGGCGCCTGTGCGCGGGATTCTGGATGCGGCAACTCAGCCGGAAGCCTCCAGGCGCCATCGCGAGATCGATGGTCGCGGCTTCGGTGCGCAGGCGTTCGGCATCCTGGCGAAGGTGCGCGAGTGGGACGCGCTGCTTCAGTCCAGTCCCCGGGCACGCGCCCAGGTGCGGGAGGTCCATCCGGAAGTCTCGTTCGCCGCGCTCAACGGTGGCATTGGCGTCGCAGATCGCAAGAAGTCGGAGCGCGGACAGGCGGCTCGATTGCATCTGCTCGGCGCGGTCTTCGATCCTGCGGCGATCCTTCGCCTGCTCGACGCCGTGCCGCGACGAAGCGCCGCCGCCGACGATGTGCTCGATGCACTGGTGGCGCTGTGGACTGCGGAACGCATCGCGGCAGGCACCGCGTACTCGCTGCCATCTCCGCCGGAAACCGATCGTTGCGGTCTGCAACGGGCCATCTGGTATTGAGGACGGCCGCCCGTTTCAACGCCTGGCTGATCAGCGCTTGCGCAGATAGATCGCCCAGTACGCGAACCCAAGCCCGCCGCCGCCGATGATGTTGCCCAGCGTCGACCACACCAGGTTGATGCCCGCCGCGCTCCACGACAGTCCCGCCGGCAGTTCGGCGCCCGTCGCCGCCTGCGCCAGCAGGCCCAGCGGCAGCAGCGACATGTTCGCGATCGAGTGCTCCAGGCCCAGTGCGACGAAGGCCGCGACGGGCGGCACGATGACGGCGACCTTTTCGACGGCGGACTTCGCGCCCGCTGCCATCCACACGGCCAGGCAGACCAGCAGGTTGGCGAGGATGCCACTGGCGACGATGCTGCCTGCGGATTTGGAGGCCTTCCCGGTGGCAAGTTCGACAGCCGAGGTGGCGAACGCGCCTTCGCCTGCGAGGTGCAGGCCGGCGCCGATCGCGAGCAGCACGAGCAGCAGGGCGCCGACGAGATTCGCGATCCACACGAGGCTCCAGGCGCGCAGCAGTTGGCCGGGGCCGATGCGCTTCTGTGCGAGCGGCAGGGTCATCAGCGTGTTGCCGGTGAACAGTTCGGCGCCGGCCAACAGCACGAGAATCAGGCCGAGCGCGAAGCCGATACCGACTGCGACCTGGGTCAGCCCGTAGGGCAGGTCGCCGGCGCCTGCGCCGATCAGCACGGCGACCAGACTGCCGAAGCCGATGTAGGCACCCGCCAGCATGCCGAGGCCGATCATCTTGCCGGCGGGCAGCATGGCCTTGTCGACGCAGGTGTCGGAGATCGCGCTCGCGATGTCGTCGGGCGGGGCGATGGCGGGAGAGGCGTCAGCCATGGGGGCGCGTCCGTTCGGGAGAGCGGACAGCTATACGCAAGCGGCAGTGAAGCAGGCGGCCACGCGTGGAGCCGGTCCGGCGGTTGTGCGCGGCGCGAGGTCGTGTTCGGCGACGGCGATGGGTGCATCCGCGGCGCATGAGGGGAACGCACGATCGCCGTAGTCGCGCGCGAACTGCGGCACGTTTTCATCGCCCACTGCGCCTGAGGCGCTGCTCGCGGGCAGGCTTTACGACGACATCACTCAGCGCGTTTTTTGATCAGACCCAGGTGTTTCTGGAAATGCGGGGGCGAGCGCGAGGTGACCGATTGAAGTGGCGGCGGTGGCAGTGCGCTCGCCCCTCAGAGCGAGCGCGTTGGTGGGCGGTGACCGCGTGCAGTCGCCGCGCAGTCGTCTCTCTGCGTGGGCCAGGGCCATCGGCAGCCGCAAGGGGGGCACGCGTGTCACCGCCGCAATCGACCGCGTCGGTCTGCCACGGCGCAGCCCACGTTCGCGCGGTCTGGACGGTGTCTGCAGCTCAGCGCTGGGGCGGCTGTGGGGAGGGCGTCTCGGAGATGGGCATCGCGATCGTGCATCGCACACCATCGACGCCGATCGCGTATGTCGTGCGTGCGCCGAGCTGATAGGGCAACGCGTACTCGATGAGTTCGCGACCGGCGCCGCCACCGCGCGGCATGTCCGCGGCGCGCGCCATGTCGACGTGGCTCTCCAGCCATTCGAGGTGCAGCCAGGGCGCATCGTCTTCGCGGTCCACACGCCATTTCACGGCCAGTTGGCCCTGCGGCTGCGCGAGTGCCCCGTACTTCGACGCGTTGGTCGCAAGTTCGTGCAGGGCAAGCGCGAGGGTCTGGACGGATCGGGAGCGCAGGCGCACACCGGTCGGGCCCGACAGCGCGACGCGCTGCCCGTGCCCGTCTTCGTCCAGCGCGCCCATCGCGGACAGTTCGGTGCGCAGCAGCACGTCGAAGTCGACCCGGTCGCCTTCCTGCAGATGCGACAGCAGCTCCTGCACGCGCGCGAGGGCACCGAGCTGGCGCCGGTAGTTCGTCGCCAGCGTTTCGACGTCGGGGCTGCCGAGCCGCGTCTTGTCGAACACGGCGAGCACCACGGCCATGATGTTGCGGGTGCGGTGCTGGAGTTCCTTGAGCAGCGCCTGCTGGCGCTCGTCCCACTGTCTGCGCTCCGTCGCGTCGCGCCCGACCTTGAGGTAGCCCGCAACCTCGCCCGAGGCGCCCAGGATCGGCCGCATCGCGCCTTCGATGAACACCCGGTCGCCGCCCTTGCGGGCATGCCAACGCACGTCCGGCGCGACGCCATGCTCGCGCGCGCCGCGCATTTCCTCGCCGGGCACACCGGCAGCGCGGTCTTCCGGCGTGAAGGTCATCGCCGCATGCTGGCCGAGCGTGTCCTCGGCGCTCCATCCGAACACCGCATGCGCACCGGAGGGCCAGCTCCGGATGATGCCGTCGGCGTCGGTCGAAAAGATCGCGTAGTCGAGGGCGGTCGTGACGATGCCGCGGTAACGCTCCTCGCTCTCCTGCAGCCGGTTCTCCAGCCGAGCGTAGTCTTCCCGCAGCTGTGTCTCCCGCATACCGGCCAGCTTCGACAGCGCCCGGTCGACCAGTCCGTTGAAACGCGCCGTCTCGCCCAGGGTCGCGGCGTCGTGCATATCGATGCCAGTCGACCCGCACATCAGAACCGCACTGCGGAGCGCGCCGATTTCCTGCAGCAGTGTCTTCAGGGGCGCATCCGCATGTTGCCGCACGACACGACCGAGCACTGCGTTGCTGGTCGACGCGTGCTCACCCTCGCGCGCCGCGATGGTGAGCGGATCCGGTTGCCCCGTCTCGAGATCGCGCGCAAGCGCCAGCAGAATCGCTTCCGCGTCTTCCGACAACACCGGCCCGTGTCCCGCAGTTGTCGCGTCTACGACGGCGCCCGTGCGCCACTGCACGAGAATCTGCCGGACGTGGGACTGGATGAATTCGTGTAAGGGCATCGATGGGATCCTCGCAAAGCGGTGACGGGTGGCGGGGCGTGCAACCGGGCTGTCATCGACTAGACGAATCGCCGTCGGCGAACAGGTCTCGCAGTTCTCGGAAGACGGCAGGCTCCGCCCGTCATGCGCGAAGCGGGCTGGCCCTCAGCTGTGGCACCGGACGCAACACGACACACGCACGGGGCGGACATCCCGCAGTGCGATGTGTCTGGCGCAGCGTGGCGCCCGAGACAGTGGGAGCCGGCCCGCGAGAGACGCGTGAAGCGTCGTCGCGGCCGCCTTTCCGGGCTTCCTGACGCGTGCGGGCGTTGCGTGGAGATCGATGTCCCGGTACAGGTAGATCCGTCTTGCGCCGCCGCCACTGAAGAGGCGCGCCGCAACGCGATCACAGCGCGCTGCCTGTGTCCGAATCAACATTCCGCAGGACCTCACCTGATCTGGAGATCGACTCCGTGGCGATTGATGTATCGAAAGACAGACCGGCGGCCGACTCGCATGACACGACGGACGCCATCGCGCGACGCGCGGCAGCGGGCGAGTTTTCGCACGACCATCCCGACGTGATGCCGGGAGACGACGCCTGGCAGGGACTCGATCTCGACGGCTATCTCGAGCGTGCGCGGGAGAAGCTGCGGCCCGGCTCAGGTGGCGAATCCCCAGCAGGTGTCGCAAAGCGATTCATGGACGAGGACTGGGCACCATCGGATCACGAAGCCCTCGTACACGACGCGCTGCCCGGGTAACGGCGTCCGGATCACGGGTCGCTGCGTGTCGGCACGTGCGCATTGCGGGACGGGCGGCAGATCTTCGAATCCCGCGCACTCGATCGCATCGGACCGGGGCCGGGAAGGCGCACATGTAGCGTGGTGCGCGACTGCCCCGTCGTGATGTTCACCATGTCTTGCGCCCCGATGCAGGATCTTGCCCGGTGCCGCGTGCGCCTGCCCGCGATGCCGCCCTCCCGACGTCGAGACTTCCGATGGACACACACCCCGTACTCGTGACGCAGCCCTATCGGCCGCTGAACCCCTTGCACCTGCTGCTGGTCAGCAGTGCATTCCCTCTTTTCCTGGGCGCCTTGTTCGCCGACATCGCCTATGCCCGCAGCTACGAGATCCAGTGGACCAACTTCGCGTCCTGGCTGCTGGTGGGCGCAATGGTGTTCGCGGTGCCTGCCCTGATCTGGGCGCTGGTGTCGCTGATCACACCGACCGCGCGGACGCGCACGCGTTTCATCTACGTTGGCCTGCTGGCGCTGACCTGCGTGCTCGGCTTCCTCAACTCGCTGATCCACGCAATGGATGCCTGGCAGAAGATGCCGCAGGCGCTGGTGTGGTCGGTGCTGTGCGTGCTGTCGATCGGCGCGAGCCTGTGGTTCGCGCTCGGTGGCACATTGCGTCGCCGGGAGGTGCTGCCATGAACGTCCTGAATTCGAAGCGTCCGAAGACCATGCTGCTGACGCGCGCCCTGGTGCCCGCACTGGCACTCGCGCTGGCCGCCTGCAGCGGCACGCCGGACGAAACCTATGTCGGCCCGTCGCCGGAACTGCCGAAGCCGCAGCGCGGCCTGTTCCCGACGCTGAAGATCTCGCTGCCGGCCGAATGGGGCGATCAGCTGCCGACCGTGCCGGAGGGCTACGAGATCGCGCCGATCGCGGACAACCTGCTGATCCCGCGCCAGATGCTGGTGCTGCCCAACGGCGACATCCTCGTGGCCGAAGGCCGCGGCGGACGCGCGCCGAAGCTGACGCCGAAAGACATCATTGCCGGCTTCATCAAGGCGCGTGGCAACACGCAGGTCGAAAGCGGCAATCGCCTCACGCTGCTGCGTGACACCGATGGCGACGGGACGTACGAGAACCGCTCGGTGTTCGCCGACAATCTCGACGCGCCGTACGGCCTGGCGTTCGGCAACGATTCGATCTACGTGGCCACGCAGGATGCGTTGCTGCGCTTCCCGTACACCGAAGGCGCGGTCAATGCGGCCGGTGCGCCGCAGGAAATCACCCGGTTGCCGGGCGCGGTCAACCACCACTGGACCAAGGCGCTGACGATCAGTGCCGACGGTCGTTACCTGTTCGTCGGTATCGGCTCGGACAGCAACATCACCGAGCGTGGTCTGGCGGTCGAAGAGAACCGCGCGATGGTCTGGCAGGTGGAGGCGGCGACCGGCTTCCACCGCGTGTTCGCGACCGGCCTGCGCAATCCGACCGCGCTAGCGATGCAGCCGGGCATGGACCAGCTGTGGGCGGTGGTCAACGAGCGTGACGAGATCGGCGACGAACTGGTGCCCGACTACCTGACCAGCGTGCGTCCGGGCGGGTTCTACGGTTGGCCTTACAGCTACTGGGGCCAGAACGTCGACGACCGCGTGCGTCCGCAGAAGCCGGAGAAGGTCGCCGCCGCGATCACGCCCGACTTCGCGCTGGGCTCGCACGTGGCCGCGCTGGGTGTCGCGTTCTCCACGCCGTCGATGGGTGCGCAGTTCGCGAATGGCGTGTTCGTCGGCCAGCACGGCAGCTGGAACCGCAATCCGCCGGTGGGCTACAAGGTCTCGTTCGTGCCGTTCCGCGACGGCAAGCCGTCGGGTGAGGCGATCGACTTCGCGACCGGCTTCCTCGGCGATGACGGCAAGGCGCGTGGCCGCCCGGTCGGCGTGACCGTCGATCCGCGAGGTGCGTTGCTGGTGGCGGACGATCTGGCCAACACCATCTGGCGGATCACGCCGACGGGTGGCGCACCGGGTGCACCTGCTGCTCCGGCACAGCCGGCTACGACGCCGGACACTGCGGCCGCACCTGCAGCGGTACCGGCGCCGACGGGAACGACGCCGCCTGCGGGTTGAGTGCGTTCGAAATGGTGTGCATGACAAAGGGCCCGAAAGGGCCCTTTGTTTGTTCGACTGCGATGTTACGCGGAAGACGTGTCGCGCTTACCGTCATCCCGGCGAACGCCGGGATCCAGCGACTTCGGACGTTCGCGCTAAACCCTGAAGCCAGCGGACCCGAACGCGTTTTTCGGACGCAGCGCGCAAAGGCACTGGATCACCAGCGCTCTGCACTGTTGGGAAGCGACTCCGGCTTACGCCGGGATGACGGAGCGGCGGCGAGGCGATCACACGAGCTCTGCGCCCCGCGCACGCCGCGCTCGTCCCTCATCCAGCAGCAGGCCCCGGCAACTTCGCGATCACCTTGATCTCGAAGTCGAAGCCCGCCAGCCAGGTCACGCCCACCACCGTGGCCGTCGGAAACGGCGCCTCGCCCCAGTACTCGGGCACGATCTCCCAGGCCCGTTCGAAGCGGTTTGCGGGATCGACGATGAAGAACGTCACGTCGACGACATCGTCGAACGTGGCGCCGGCGGCAGCGAGTACGGCGTTGAGGTTCTCGAACGCGCGGCGCACCTGCTGCTCGAATTCCGGCTCGGGCGAGCCGTCTTCGCGGCTGCCGACCTGGCCGGCGACGAAGAGGAAACCGTCGGAACGGATGGCCGGCGAATAGCGGTGCTTGTCGTACAGCGCATGGCGGCCGGCGGGAAAGACAGCGTCACGTGTTGCCATGGGAATCTCCTGTGGAGCGGGTGCCCCGGATGATTGCGGTGAATCCAGTCTGCGGACGCGGCCCTGCGGGATAAACACGCCGTGCTGCCCAGGACTGTTCGTAGAATCCAAACAATCTCCGCCTCTGGACCACCGATGGACCGTATCGATGCGATGCAGGCGTTCGCACGCGTGGTGGAAACGGGCAGCTTCACCAAGGCGGCCGCCACGCTGCACATGAGCCGGACGACGGTCACGCAACTCGTGCAGCAGCTGGAAGCGCGGCTGCGGGTCAAGCTGCTCAACCGCACGACGCGGCAGGTCAACGTGACCGCCGACGGCGCGGCGTATTACGAGCGTGTGGTCCGCCTGCTGGCCGACATGGACGACGCGGAAACCAGTCTGTCGAGCGCTTCGGCCGCGCCGCGCGGGCGGCTGCGCGTTGACGTGCCCAGCCCGTTCGCGCGGATGATCCTGGCGCCGGCCTTGCCGGACTTCCACGCGCGCTACCCGGACATCCAGCTGGACCTGGGCGTCAGCGACCGGCGCGTGGACCTGATCGGCGAGAACGTGGATTGCGTAGTGCGCGGCGGCACGATTACCGACCAGTCACTGATCGCGCGGCATGTGGGGGACCTGCAGCTTGGCGTGCACGCGTCGCCGGCGTATCTGCAGCGCATGGGCACGCCCGCGCATCCGAGAGAGCTTGAAGACTCGCACCACCGCATCGTCGGCTTTCTGTGGGCGCGCACCGGCAAGCCCTTGCCGTACGCGATGCGCCGCGGCGACGAGCGCGTGCAGGCGCAGGGGCGTTATGTCGTCGCGCTGGATGACGGCAATGCCTACCTCGCGGCCGGCCTTGCGGGCATGGGCGTGCTGTGGCTGCCGGCGTACATGGCCAAAGCGCACGTGGCGAGCGGCGAGCTGGTGACCCTGTTCGGCGACTGGACGCTCGATCCGATGCCGATGCACGTCGCGTTTCCGCCGAACCGGCACGTCAGCGCGAAGCTGCGGGTGTTCATCGACTGGATCATCGAGCTGATGGACGTGCACGCGCCGGTGCTGAGGCCGCCGCCGGCTTAGCGACCGTGGCGCGCGGTGGTGGTAGGCGACGGGTCCTGCGTATGCGCGCGTGCAATGGAGAAGAACGTCGCCGCTTTCTCGACTCGCGGAACCTCCGGTTTGCGTCGAAGGTGCTGAAAGCGCGGCAGCGCGTCCGCCTCCGTGCCCGATTCGAGCGGCACCGGCTCGCCGTGCCGTCACCGGTGCCACTGGACACACCGTGACATCCCGCCACACGGCAGGCGCATGATGCAGCCATCCCCATCGGATCCTGCCCATGGCCGCTGCCAACGACCGTCGCCATCAGATGTTCCCGGTGCTGGATGCCGCCCAGATCGCCAGTGCGCGACGTTTCGCCAGCGGACCGCCGCGCACGTATGCCGCCGGCGACGTGTTGTTCGATGTCGGCGACCGCGATGCGCCGGTGTGGCTGGTGCTGGAAGGTGCGATCGATGTCGTCCGCCGCGACGGGCTGGGACACGAGAAGCCGATCACCACCCAGGGCGCAGGCCAGTTCACCGGAGAGGTCAGCCAGCTGGCCGGGCGTGCCTCGCTGGCGGCCGGGCAGGCGGCCGAGAGCGGGTGTACCGCGGTGCCGATCGACGCTGCGCATCTGCGGGCGCTGGTGGTGGGCGCGGCGGAGCTGGGCGAGATCGTGATGCGCGCGCTGATCCTGCGCCGCGTCGGCCTGATCGAGGGCGACGCCGCGGGCTCGGTGCTGGTCGGTCTGCCGGGCGATGCGCACGTGACCGGGCTGCAGGGCTTCCTCACCCGCAACGGCTATCCGAACACGCTGGTCGATGCCGACAGCGACGAAGGGCGGGACATCGTCGAACGCCTGGGCATCCAGCCCGGCGACCTGCCGCTGATGATCTGTCCCAACGGCGCGGTGCTCAAACGCCCCGGCACCGCGGAGGCGGCAACGTGTCTCGGCATGACGCCGGAACTCGATCCCGATGCCGTGCACGACGTGGCGATCGTCGGCGCCGGACCGGCGGGCCTGGCGGCGGCGGTGTACGCGGCGTCCGAAGGGCTGTCGGTCCTCGTGCTTGACCAGCGTGCGATCGGCGGCCAGGCCGGCGCCTCGGCGCGGATCGAAAACTACCTCGGGTTTCCGACCGGCATCTCCGGCCAGGCCCTCGCCGGACGCGCCTACAACCAGGCGCTGAAGTTCGGCGCCGAACTCGCGATTCCGCTTGAGGTTGCGACGCTGGCCTGTGGCGGCGACGCATCTGCCGACAGCGGGCCGGCGTCGCATGCCCTGCATCTGACCTCGGGCGAAGTGGTGCGCGCACGCACGGTCGTCATCGCATCGGGTGCGCGTTACCGGCGGCCGGATATCGAAAACCTGTCGTTGTTCGAAGGTGCGGGTGTGTCGTACTGGGCGTCGCCGGTCGAGGCGCGGCTGTGCGAGGGCGAGGAGGTCGCGCTGGTCGGTGGCGGCAATTCGGCCGGGCAGGCGGTGGTGTTTCTGGCGCCGAAGGTGAAGACGCTGCACCTCGTCGTCCGCGGCGCAGGGCTCGAAGCATCGATGTCGCGCTATCTGATCGATCGCATCCGGGCGTTGCCGAACGTGGTGCTGCACACGCGCACCGAGCTGGTCACGCTGGAAGGCGATACCGAGCGCGGACTGGTCGGCGGCACGTATCGCGACCGCGATTCCGGCGAGACCCATCACTGCGATCTGCGGCATGTGTTCCTGTTCGTCGGCGCCGATCCCAATACCGGCTGGCTGACCGACTGCGTTGCGCTGGACCACGCCGGCTTCGTGACCACCGGCGTCGACGGCGCGGGGCCGGGCCGCTCGACCTCGCTGCAGACCGATCGCCCTGGCGTGTTCGCGATCGGCGACGTCCGCGCGGGGTCGGTGAAACGTGTTGCCGCGGCGGTGGGCGAGGGCGCCGCCGTGGTGTCGCAGATCCATCAGTACCTGGCGGCGGCTGACGAAGCCGCACGTTCCGATATTCCAGAGAAGGCGACCGCCTGATGGCCGACACCTGCACCCACCTCGACACCATCGCCACCGTCGTGCCCAGCGCACGCGGCTGCGAAGAGTGCCTCGCGATCGACAGTCCGTGGGTGCATCTGCGCCTGTGCCGCAGTTGCGGCCACGTCGGCTGCTGCGACGATTCGCCGAATCGCCATGCGACGGCGCATTACCACGCGACCGGTCACCCGATCATCGAGGGTTACGACCCGCCGGAAGGGTGGGGCTGGTGCTATGTGGACGAGGTCGAAGTCGAGCTGCCCGACCTGACGCGGCAGCTTGGACCGATTCCGCGTTACGTCTGAAGGCGTGCGCGCATCGGCTGCGCGGGTGACGTCGTGCTTCGCGTGCCGCGTTCGCGCGCTTTCACGAACGTCGGCGTAGCGTCGGGCTCCTGACCCGGAGGCCACGCCCATGCAGCCGAAACACCACACCCCGCAGCGCGACGAAGACCCCACAGCGCAGCCGTCGAAGCCGGACCCGAAGACCGGTCTGGATGCCGAAGTCGGCGATCTTGAAGATCCGGGTGCCGAAGACGAAGGTGCATTGCCGGGACGCGCAGGCGGCGGACTCGCAGGCGGATGACCAAGCGGGCCGGCGCGTCACGGACTACGGAACGCCAGGGTGACCAACCTGATGGGTGGTTCGATGCCGGGCGACGCGAAGCGCGCATGACATCGCGCGCGTCGCAGATCAGCTTGCGGCTCCGATAGGCGTGGTAACTCGACACCCGCGAGCCGGTGCGCGCATGTGAGGCGAAAAGAGAACATCCCGTTTAGTGCGCGCGTCATCGATGACGCTGTATGCCACACCGCTTTCAGTGCAACGGAAACGTCGTCGATCCGAAACTGATCGGTGACGGGGCGCGCGATCGGCGCCCCGTCACCCCGCGCCCGTCAGGCGATATCGGGCAGTCCGCCGATCACCTTCTCCAGCGTGATCGGGTATTCGCGGACACGCACGCCGGTGGCGTTGTGGATCGCGTTGGCGATCGCCGCCGGCACGCCGCACAGGCCCAGCTCGCCGACGCCCTTGGCCTTCATCGGCGAACTGTCGGCATCGGCCTCGTCGAGGAACACGACTTCCTGCTCCGGGATGTCGGCATGCACCGGCACTTCATAGCCTGCGAGGTCGTGATTGACGAAGAAGCCCATGGTCGTGTCGACCGCCAGTTCCTCACTCAGCGCGGCGCCCACGCCCATCGTCATCGCACCGATCATCTGGCTGCGGGCCTGCTTGGGATTGAGGATGCGTCCAGCCGCCGCGACCGACAGCATGCGACGCACGCGGGTCTCGCCGGTGTGCATGTCCACGCCGACTTCGGCGAAGTGCGCCGCAAACGTGCTGAGCTGCTTCTGCTTGTCGAGATCGCCGAATTCGATGGCGTCCTCGACGACGATCTGGCCATCGCCTGCGGCCTCACCCAGCGCGACCGAACGGCCGCCGGCACTGACCTTGCCGTCGGCGAACTCCGCAGTCGCAGGATCGAGCTCGAGCCGGGTCGCAACGACCTCGCGCAGCTTCATGCAGGCCGCATAGACGCCCGCGGTCGCGCTGTTCGCGCCCCACTGGCCGCCCGAACCCGCAGACGCGGGGAAGTCCGAGTCGCCGAGCTTCACGTCGATCGCCTCGATCGGCAGGCCCATGGTCTCGGCTGCGGTCTGCGCGATGATCGTGTAGCTGCCGGTGCCGATGTCGGTCATGTCGGTTTCGATGGTGACGCGGCCATCGCCGTCGAGTCGCGCACGTGCACCAGACTTCATCACCGGTGCGTTGCGGAAACCGGCCGCCACGCCCATGCCGACCAGCCAGCGGCCGTCACGCACGCTGCCGTGCGCCTTGCGCTGGTCCCAGCCGAACTTCTCCGCGCCCTGGCGCAGACATTCGACGAATTGGCGCTGCGAGAACGGCCGCTCGGGTTTTTCGGGATCGACCTGGGTGTCGTTGCGGATGCGGAATTCGACCGGATCCATGCCGAGTTTTTCGGCCATCTCGTCCATCGCGATTTCCAGCGCCATCATGCCGGGCGTCTCGCCGGGCGCGCGCATCGCATTGCCTTCGGGCAGGTCCAGCGTCGCCAGGCGCATCTTCGTCATGCGGTGCTCGCCGGCGTAGAGCAGGCGGGTCTGCTGCACGGCGACCTCGGGGCCGCCCCCTTCCAGATCGCCGGACCAGCTTTCGTGGCCCATCGCGGTGATCGTGCCGTCGCGGCGGGCACCGATGCGGATGCGCTGTTCGGTGGCCGGGCGATGCGTGGTGTTGTTGGCGATCAGCGGGCGGTGCAGTGCGACCTTGACCGGCCGCTTCGCTGCCTTCGCGCCGAGCGCGGCCAGCACTGCGTCGGTCCGCACGAACAGCTTGCCGCCGAAGCCGCCACCGATGTACGGCGACACCAGCCGCACCTTGTCGGCCGGAATGCCCAGCGTGCGGGCGACGTCGCCCTTGCCCCAGGCGATCATCTGGTTCGAGGTCCAGATGGTGACGGTGTCGCCGTCCCAGTCGGCGAGCGAGGCCATCGGCTCCATCATCGCGTGCGACTGGTCGGGTGTGGTGTAGGTCTCGTCGAGCGAGACCTCGGCCGCGGCGAAGGCGGACTCGAAATCACCGACGGCGGTATCGGCTGGCGTGTCGCCGCCTTCGGGCTTGATCGCATTCGGCTTTTCGCGCGCCAGCGAGAAGCGGCCGCGCGAGCGCCGATACTCCACACGCACGAGCGACGCAGCGGCACGGGCCTGCTCGAAGGTCTCGGCGACGACCAGCGCGATCGCCTGGTGGTAGTGCTGGATCTCCGGACCGCCCAGCAGGTGCGCGGTGTTCATGCGGCCCTTGCCGAGCTTGCCGGCGTTCTGCGCGGTGACCACCGCCAGCACGCCGGGCGCACGCTCGGCGGCGCTGGTGTCGATCGAGGCGATGCGTCCCTTGGCGATGCCGGCGCCGATGACGTGGCCGTAGGCCGCGCGCTCGGTGACGTCGTGCCATTCGTAGGCGTAATGCGCGGTGCCGGTGACCTTGTGCGGGCCGTCGATCCGGTCGAGCGGCTGGCCGACGACGCGCATCACGTCGATCGGGTTCTGGCCTGCGGGCGTGTCGAACTTCATGACGTGGCCTCCTGGTCATCGGCCAGCGCGGCGGCGATGGTGCGCTCGGCCAGCGTCAGCTTGAAGCGGTTGTCGTCGGTGGGCGTGGCGCCCTCGAACAGACGCGCGGCCACGGCCTTGGCACCGCGCGGTACCTCGGCATCCGCAGCGTCGCTGCGCCAGGGCTTGTGCGCGACGCCGCCTACCGCGACACGGCCAGTGCCGTCTCGTTGCACGATGGCAGCCACCGACACCAGCGCGAATGCATACGAGGCGCGATCGCGCACCTTGCGATAGACGTGGCGACCGCCGACCGGCGGCGGCAGCACGACGGCGGTGATCAGCTCGCCCGGCTGCAGCACGGTCTCGCGCTGCGGCGTGGTGCCGGGCGCGAGGTAGAAATCGTCGAGCGCGATGCGACGGGTCTGGCCATCGGGCGTGACGGTTTCCACCACCGCGTCGAGCAGCCGCATCGCGACGACCATGTCGCTCGGGTGGGTGGCGATGCACGAAGGGCTGCCGCCGATCACCGCGAGCTGCCGGCTGTAGCCATCGAGCGCGCCGCAGCCACTGCCCGGCAGGCGCTTGTTGCAGGCCTGCGCCGTGTCGTAGAAGTAGGGACAGCGCGTGCGCTGCAGCAGGTTGCCGGCCGTCGTCGCCTGGTTGCGCAGTTGGCCGGACGCACCGGCCAGCAGGGCACGCGACAGCACCGCGTAATCGCGACGTACGCGCGCATCGGCGGCGAGGTCGGTATTGCGCACCAGTGCACCGATGCGCAGGCCGCCCTCGTCGGTCTTGTCGATGGTGTCGAGCGACAGGCCGTTGACGTCGATCAGATGGGCCGGGGTTTCGATCTCCAGCTTCATCAGATCGAGCAGGTTGGTGCCACCGGCGATGAACTTCGCACCGGGCGTGCGTGCGGCCGCAGCGGCGGCAGCAGCGGGCGAGTCCGCGCGTTCGAATCCGAAGGCCTTCATGCGCCGGCCCTCCGGCTGCTGCGCGAGCCGCCGACGTCCTCGATCGCATCGAGGATGTTGGCGTAGGCGCCGCAGCGGCACAGGTTGCCGCTCATGCGCTCGCGGATTTCGTCGCTGCTCAGCGCGGGCTTCGCGGTGAGGTCGGCAGTGACATGGCTGGGAATGCCGGCGCGCACTTCCTCCAGCACTGCGACCGCCGAACAGATCTGGCCCGGCGTGCAGTAGCCGCACTGGAAGCCGTCGTGCTTCACGAACGCGGCCTGCATCGGGTGCAGCCTGTCGGATGTACCCAGGCCTTCGATGGTCGTGACCTTGGCGCCCTCCTGCATCACCGCGAGGGTGAGACAGGCATTGACGCGGCGGCCGTCCACGATCGTCGTGCAGGCACCGCACTGGCCGTGGTCGCAGCCCTTCTTGGTGCCGGTGAGGTGCAATTCCTCGCGCAGCAGGTCGAGCAGGGTGGTGCGCGTATCGACCTCACGCTCGACGCGCGTGCCGTTGACCTCCAGCGTGACGCGCTGCCGGACGGGTGCGCGGGCGGGCGACGGCGAGGCCACGGCAGACACAGCGGACTGCGCGAACGCGGGCGCGGCAACGGAACCGGCGGTGGCCGCGCCTGCTTTGAGCAGTTCGCGGCGTGTAAGTGGCGGCATGGGGTGTGTCCTCATGGCTGGCGTGTGGCTGGCGAGATGAGCGGGACGAGAGCCGTCCCTGCTACGTGAGCATGCGCAGGGGCATGTTGCGAAGGGGTCAACGTGGGCGGGTGAATTGTGCGCGGGTGCAGGAAACACTTATTCGCTGTATCCGGCGCAGCATGACGGTCGTGGATTGGAGGCAGGTCAGGGCGTCGCGCGCACGGATGCGGCCAGTCTTCCAGACGAATGCGTTCGTTCGGCACATCGCCAAAGCAGTGCTCTGCAGGGCCGGTACGCGTAGACGGGATGGATGGCGCCCGCGCCATCGGACATCCAGTGGAGACGCCGGATCGCGTTTCAGTCCGCAGGCGGCGGCATGCGGTTGCCGGCGCTGTCACGGCTCAATGCGTGCGCGCCGCGCAGCAGCATGCGGATCATCTGCGCCAGTTCCTCGACCAGGGCCGCATCGCGCTCGGGCGGCGAATCCAGCGCCGTGCCACCCAGGGCGAACACCAGCCGGGTGATCGCGCGCGACACCAGATCGGGGCGATGGAAGCCCAGGCCCTGGGCAGCGGCGATGCGGATCAGGTCCGCGCGCAGCTCTTCCTCGAAGAAATGCAGCTGGCGGTCGACTGCCCGCTTGAAGGCGTCCGAGCCCACGGTGCCTTCGCGCAGCAGCACGTGCAGCAGCTTGTCGTCGGCCCGCAGCCGCGCCATGAAGGCCTCGAGCGAGCCGCGGACGATACTGCGCCCGGACACCGCACGCCGCCGGGCGTCGCCGATGATGCCGCGCAGCGATTCACCGGCCACGTCGATCAGCGCGACCGCCAGTTCGTCCATGTCGTGGAACTGGCGATAGAAGCTGTTGGGTGCGATGCCGGCCTCGCGGGCGACCTCGCGCAGGCTGAGGGTGGACACGCTGCGGTGCGGCCCGGTCAGGCGCAGTGCGGCGGCGACCAGATCCTCGCGCACGATGGACGGCTTGCGGCCGGGGCCATCGGAAACGGGCACGTCGTCGCTGGCGGGCGCAGGACTGCGAAGGGACACGGGCAGGGCATCGCGGCGACGGTGGGCCAGCATAACAGTGCGGCAGCGTAGGGCCGCCGCAAAGCGGTCGCACGGCCGGTTTTCCCTTGGCCCCGGGGCGACTGATGAACGCCACGCATGCTGCACTGCGGAATTAATGCACACGTGTATACACAGCCGTGCGGATGGTTGTACAGTCGCTCCCATGTCAGCCGTCACGCCTCTCGCCAACCGTTCGCGCAGCCGTCTCCGGCGGCTCGCCACGCCCTTCGTCGCGCCCCCGGTGTTCGATTTCTGGGCGCAGCGCCTGCATCCCACGTGGACCTGGGAACGGCCGCTCGCACGCATCGTCGGACATGCCCCGGCCGCGGCGGGCGCGGTCACGTTGATCCTGAAGCCCAATCGCCACTGGGCCGGTGCACTGCCGGGCCAGCACGTCAACCTGGGCGCCGACATCGACGGTATCCGCGTCACCCGCAGCTACAGCCTGGACGCGCCGATGGGCGCGGACGGCCGCATCTCGGTGACGGTCAAGGGCATCGACGGCGGTCGCATGAGCCGGCATCTGACGGATCCGGCCCGGGTCGGTGACGTGCTCGACATCGGCGCCGGCTTCGGCGACATGACGCTCGACGCCGGTACTGCCAGCAACCCGCGTCTGCTGCTCGCCGGTGGCAGCGGCATTACCCCGCTGATGGCGCTGGTCCGCCAGTTGGCTGGGCAGGGCATGCCGGCGCCGGTGACGCTGCTGTACTGGGCGCGCAGCCGGGCCGAATTCTGTTTCGCCGATGAGCTGCGCGCACTGGCCGCGCAGCACTCCGGTTTCGACGTGCGCTTCGTGCTGACCGGTGACGCGCCGTCGTTGCAGGACGAGGCCGGCGGCCGGATCGATGCCGATCTGCTCGCGTCACTGGTGCCTGATCTCGCGACGCGTCACGTCGATGCCTGTGGTCCCGGCGGCTTCGTCGCTGCGGCCGAGGCGCTGCTCGATGGTCGCGTGGCACGGCTGCGCACCGAAGCCTTTACCCCGCCGCCGCGTCCGCCGGTCGACGACACCGGCACGGTGTCGGTGCACCTGGCGCGCAGCGGCCGCGATCTGCTGCTGCCGCGCGGCGTCCCGCTGCTCGAAGCCCTGGAAGCCGAAGGCGTGAAGCCGCGTTCGGGCTGCCGGATGGGCATCTGCAACACCTGCGCCTGCGGCAAGTCCGCAGGCACCGCGCGCGACCTGCGCACGGGCGCCGTCAACGGCGAGCCGAGCATGGCCTTCAAGCTGTGCATCAGCAGCGCCGTGACCGATCTCGTCCTCGATCTCTGATGTCCGGAGTCTCCATGACCAACGCGACCGCTGCCCGCCGTATGGGCCCCCAGGAACTCGATGCCTTCGGCGCCGAACTCGACGCGCTGCACACGCGCACGATGGCGCAGGTGGGCAAGGTCGATGCCGATTACATCCGCAAGGTGGTGCGCTGGGTGCGCTACTGCGGCTTCGGCGGCCGCGCGCTGCTGATGGTCGGCGCGATCGGCGGTGCCTTCGTGCCGTGGCTGCTGTGGCCGGCCTGCATCGCCGGCGTGCTGCTGCTGGCGCTGGCCAAGATCATGGAGAACATGGAAGTCGGCCACAACGTGATCCACGGCCAGTACGACTTCATGGGCGACCCGCAGTTCAACAGCCGCACCTACGAGTGGGACATCGTGGCGACGGCCGACAACTGGCGCCATTCGCACAACTTCCGCCACCACACCTACACCAACGTGCGCGGCATGGACGACGACATCGGCTACGGCCTGCTGCGCATCTT
Organism: Luteimonas sp. Soil_C_5; assembly: GCF_057656615.1. Taxonomy (NCBI): domain Bacteria; kingdom Pseudomonadati; phylum Pseudomonadota; class Gammaproteobacteria; order Lysobacterales; family Lysobacteraceae; genus Luteimonas; species Luteimonas sp. Soil_C_5. The sequence continues at coordinate 449,544 of NZ_JBDGKA010000004.1, read as the reverse complement.
CCCCGAGCAGCGCTGGCGCCCGTTCTACCTGATGCAGCCGTTCATCGCGGTCGTGTTCGCGCTGTACTTCCAGTGGGGCGTGGCGATCCAGGAACTGAAGCTGGGCCGCTGGTTCGCCGGCAAGATGCCCAAGGGCAAGATGCGCCGCGACTTCTCGCCGGTGGGCCGCAAGATGGGCCGCCAGCTGCTGAAGGACTACCTGCTGTTCCCGGCGCTGGCCGGTCCGTTCTTCCTGCCGGTGCTGCTGGGCAACCTGGTCGCGAACGGCATCCGCAACGTCTGGACCTACGTCATCATCTTCTGCGGCCACTTCACTGCCGATGCCGAGACCTTTCCGAAGGATTCGATCCGCAACGAATCGCGCGGTCACTGGTACATGCGTCAGTTGCGCGGCTCGTCGAACATCGGCGGCGGCCGCGCGATGGACCTGCTGAGCGGCAACCTGAGCCACCAGATCGAACACCACTTCTACCCCGACGTCCCGGCGCACCGCTATGCCGATCTGTCGGTGGAAGTCCGCGAGATCTGCGCGCGTTACGGGCAGCCCTACAACACCGGCTCGCTGCCGCGGCAGTTCGGCGAGGTCGTGTGGCGCATCGTGCGGCATGCGTTCCCGAGCCGGCCGAAGCGGGTGCGCCGTGCACCTGAGGGTGTGCCGCAGCAGGCCTAGTAGTGGGGCCGATGTCCGCCGGTTGCCTGATGCAATGAACGCCCCGCCTTATGCGGGGCGTTTGCGTTCGGGGGTTCGGTTGATGCGTCGGCGGGTGGTGAAAGAGGTGTTGTTCGGTGCGTGGTGATACGGTGTGACGCAGTCGCAGTCGCAGTCGCAGTCGCAGTTGCTGTTGCTGTTGCTGGTGTGTGTTTGATCTGGCTTTTGCTTGGCCCTTGGCCCTATCGAGCCGTAAAGCGAGCCGAGCATCGCAGGGCGTCGGGGCCGGAGAGCAGCCCATGTCTGAGCGCAGCGAGTTTGGGCTGCGTGCCCCGTCGCCCGAGAAGCGCAGGGGACCGAGCCGGCGCAGCCGGCTCGGATCGCGTCCGGCGACGGCGTTTTTGCTTACTTTTGGCAAGACAAAAGTAAGCCGCGCGACAGCGCGGAAGCCCTGTCCTTGGCAAGAAAGTTGATCGCGCCCAACAGCGCACACCTCGCGCGGATTCTGATTCAAATTCCGTGTTCGGACTTAGAGCCGAAGCTAAAGCAGAGGGGTGGATCAATTGCACGGCTTTCGCACGCTGACGCGTGCGAGTTCCTTTTTGACCGGCCAAAAAGGAACCAAAAAGCCCGTTCGCCGGACGCGATCCGACACGGCTGTGCCGTGCCGGTGCCCTGCGCTTCTCGGACAGCGGGGCACGCAGCCCAAACTCGCTGCGCTCAGACATGGGCTGCTCTTCGGCCCCACTGTCCTGCGATGCTCGGCTCGCTTTACGGCTCGGCAGATCAAAGGCTGAAAGCCGAAGCCGAAGCCGAAGCCGAAGCCGAAGGCGGGCAAAGGAAAAAGCAGAGCGCGGCAGAAGAAAGAAGCTGCCCACACCCACCATCCCCACACGCCCTCATCCGGATAATGCATCCCGCATTCCCCCGAAGCCCCCGCATGTCCCAATCGAAGCCCCCACATCCCGCCGACTGCGTCCGCGTCCGCGGCGCGCGCGAGCACAATCTCAAGGACGTCGATGTCGACATCCCACGCGATGCGCTGGTGGTGTTCACCGGTGTGTCAGGCTCCGGCAAATCGTCGCTGGCCTTCGGCACGCTGTTCGCCGAAGCGCAACGCCGCTATCTCGATTCGATCTCGCCCTATGCGCGGCGGCTGATCGACCAGGCTGGCGTGCCGCAGGTCGATTCGATCGAAGGCCTGCCGCCGGCGGTGGCATTGCAGCAGGCGCGCGGTACGCCGACGGCGCGCTCCTCGGTGGGCAGCCTGACGACGATCTCCAACAGCTTGCGCATGCTGTATTCGCGCGCCGGCGACTATCCGCGCGGGCAGGACATCATCTACGCCGACGGCTTCTCGCCGAACACGCCGGCGGGCGCGTGTCCGACCTGCCACGGTCTGGGCCGCATCTACGACGCGACCGAAGCCTCGATGGTGCCCGACCGCTCGCTGACCATCCGCGAGCGCGCCGTGGCGGCGTGGCCGGGTGCGTGGCACGGACAGAACCAGCGCGACATCCTGACCTCGCGCGGCATCGACGTCGATGTGCCGTGGTCGAAGCTGCCGAAGAAGACCCGCGACTGGATCCTGTTCACCGACGAACAGCCGGTGGAGCCGGTCTATCCCGGCTTTGATCTGGACGAGGTCAAGCGCGCGCTCAAAGCGAAGACTGAGCCGGCCTACATGGGCACCTTCACCAGTGCGCGCCGGCACGTGCTGCACACCTTCGCCAATACGCAGAGCCCGCAGCAGAAGAAGCGCGCTGCGCAGTTCCTGGTGGGGGCGGACTGTCCAGAGTGCCACGGCAAGCGGCTGCGCCGCGAGGCGCTGTCGGTGACGTTCGCGGGCCTCGACATCGCGGACTTCTCGCAACAGCCGCTCGATGCGCTGGCGGCGCTGCTCGCGCCTGCCGCGGCCGGCGACACCCACGCGAAGGCGCATCCGGAGCAGGCACTCGCCGCGCAGCGCATCGCGCAGGATCTGTTGTCGCGCATCCGCGTGCTGCAGGACCTCGGGCTGGGCCATCTGGCGCTGGCGCGCGGCACGCCGACGCTGTCGCAGGGCGAACTGCAGCGCCTGCGCCTGGGCACGCAGATCCGCTCGCAGCTGTTCGGCGTGGTCTACGTGATGGACGAACCCTCGGCGGGTCTGCATCCCGCGGACGCCCAGGCGCTGCTGCGTGCGCTGGACCAGTTGCGGGCCGCGGGCAATTCGCTGTTCGTCGTCGAGCACGAGATCGACGTCATCCGTCATGCGGACTGGATCGTCGATGTCGGCCCGGCCGCGGGCGAGCAGGGCGGGCAGGTGCTCTACAGCGGCGTGCCCGCGGGTCTGGCGCAGATCGAGGCCTCAGCGACGCGGCGGTATCTGTTCGCGGGCCATGCGCCGATCGCGCGCTACGGGCGCACGCCTGCGTCCTGGCTTGCCCTGCGGAACATCCACCGGCACAACGTGCGCGGGTTGGATGTCGACATCCCGCTCGGCGTGTTCACCACGGTCACGGGCATCAGCGGCTCGGGCAAGTCGTCGCTGGTCAGTCAGGCGCTGGTGGAACTGCTGGCCGCGCACGTCGGCGCGGGCCGTGACGCGGACGACGACACGCCGCTGGATCCGCTGGAGCGCGGCGTCGAGGCAGCGCTGGAGGGTCGCATCGAAAGCGGGTTGGACAGCGTGCGTCGGCTGGTGCGGGTGGACCAGAAGCCGATCGGGCGCACGCCGCGTTCGAACCTCGCGACCTACACCGGGCTGTTCGATCACGTGCGCAAGCTGTTCGCGGCCACGCCGATGGCGAAGCGTCGCCGTTACGACGCCGGCCGCTTTTCGTTCAACGTGGCCAAGGGCCGCTGCGCGACCTGCGACGGCGAGGGCTTCGTCAGCGTGGAACTCCTGTTCATGCCCAGCGTCTATGCGCCGTGTCCGGAGTGTCACGGCCAGCGCTACAACGCGCAGACGCTGGAAGTGACGCTGCGCGGCCGCAACATCGCCGAAGTGCTCGGCATGACCGTGACCGAGGCCGCGGGGTTCTTCGCCGACGATGCCGCCGTCGCGCGACCGCTGTCGGTGCTGGTGGAAGTCGGCCTGGGCTATCTGCGTCTGGGACAGCCGGCGACCGAGTTCTCCGGCGGCGAGGCGCAGCGCATCAAGCTGGCCAGCGAACTGCAACGTGCGCAGCGCGCCGGCACCGTCTACGTGCTCGACGAACCCACGACCGGCCTGCATCCGGCGGATGTCGACACGCTGATGCTGCAGCTGCAGGCGCTGGTCGAGGCGGGCAGCACGGTGGTCGTCGTCGAGCACGACATGCGCGTGGCCGCCGCCAGTGACTGGATCATCGACATGGGTCCCGGCGCCGGCGATGCCGGCGGTCAGGTGGTCGTGGCCGGCACCCCGGCGCAGGTGGCACGTCACAAGCGCAGTCGTACGGCGCCGTTTCTGGCCGAGGCGATGCGCGATGTCTGAAACGCGTTGCAGCGTTCTGAGCGCGTCGAAAACCGCCTGACATCCACGTGTGCGGTTGCCGGACGGGTCGCGCATGTGGCATACGCAACGGCCGGCAATGTGCGTCGGCAACATGATGATGGGGACGATGGGACGACCGCTGTGGATCGTGTGGGGCCTGGCGGCGCTGTTTCTGGCGACGTCGGCGGGAACGGCGCGCGCCGCGGGCGATGCGCCGGACGCGGACGATTACGCGCGTTCGCTCGGCCTGCGCGAGGCCTGGCGCGGACTCACGCGCGACGTGGCGTTTCCGGCGCGCTGGACAGCCGACGGGCGCTTCGATTACCGGGTCACGGTCGACGGCGGTATGGCCTTCATGCGCCACGATCCCGCGACCGGACGCAGCGCGCCCGCGTTCGACCACGCGGCGATCGCCGGTGCGTTGGCGCGCGCCGATGGCGGAGGCCACGTGCCCCTGCAGTTGCCGTTCGAACAGTTCGACGTGATCGACGATGGCCAGGCGATCGGCTTCCAGGCCGATGGCGTGCGCTGGCGTTGCGCGCTGTCGCCGGCCGTTTGCACGCACGCAGCACCGCGCGCAGGACGGCCGCGTGCGTTCGGCGTGGTGCGCGATCTGACGGTGCCGGCCGACACGAGGCCGCGCCCGTCGCCGGACGGCGTGCACGAGGCGCTGGTGGAAAACGACAACGTGGTCGTACGTCGCATCGCCGATGGCGCGATCGTGCTGCGCGGTGCGGGCGGTCATGCAGGCGCGTTCGATGATCCCGAGACGCTGGCCTGGTCGCCGGATTCGCGCTGGCTGGCGGTGTACCGCGTGGTGCCGGGCGATCGCCGCGAGATGGTGCGCGTAGAGACCGCGCCGCGCGACCAGCGCCAGCCACGTGTGCACACCCAGCTCTATCCCAAGCCCGGCGACGCGGTCGACATCGAACGACCGCTGCTGTTCGACCTGCACAGCGGTCGGCGCTTCGAGATTGACGCCGCCCTGTTCGCCAATCCCTACCGCCTGTCGCCGATCGGCTGGCGGCGCGACAGCGGCAGTTTCGCGTTCGAGGTGATCCACCGCGGTCACCAGCGCGTCGATGTGATCGCGGTCGACGTGCCGGAGGGCGATGCCGCGCCGGTCGCACGGATCGCGGTGGCCGAGCCGAGCGCGACGTTCGTGGACACCTGGCGCGGTTTCCGGCACGAGGTCGGCGGCCTGCAGGACGAGATCATCTGGGTGTCCGAGCGCGACGGCTGGCGCCACCTCTATCTGTTCGATGGTCGCAGCGGCGCGCTGCGCAACGCGATCACACGCGGCGACTGGGGCGTGCGCGAGGTACTGCGCGTCGACGACACGCAGCGCCGGATCTGGTTCACCGCCAGCGGCATGGACGCGGGGCGCGATCCGTATTTCCGGCATCTGTTCCGGGTGGATTTCGATGGCGGCAATCTGACCCGACTGACCGAAGCCGATGCGGATCACGACATCGCGATCTCGCCCGATGGCGCGTTCTATGTCGATCTCTATTCGCGCATCGACCTGCCACCGGTGATGGAGCTGCGGCGCGCAGACGGCACGCAGGTGGCGGAGATCGCACGCGGCGACATCACGGCGCTGGTCGACGCCGGCTGGCGCGCGCCGGAGGTCTTCGTCGCCAAGGGCCGCGACGGCAGCACCGACATCTGGGGCGTGGTGGTGCGCCCGCGCGATCACGATCCGGCCAAGCGCTATCCGGTGATCGAGAACATCTACGCCGGACCGCACGACGCCTTCGTGCCGAAGACGTTCTGGCCGTTCGGCTATCACAGCGGCGGCGACAAGGTAATCGGCATGCAGGCGCTGGCCGACCTCGGCTTCATCGTCGTGCAGATCGACGGCATGGGCACCGCGCACCGCGGCAAGGCCTTCCACGACGTGGCCTGGCGGAACCTCGGCGATTCCGGGTTTCCGGACCGCATCGCCTGGCATCGCGCATTGGCGGCGGTGGATCCGTCGTACGACATCTCCCGTGTCGGCATCTACGGCGCCTCGGCCGGTGGCCAGAGCACGCTGGGCGCGCTGCTGTTCCATTCCGAGTTCTATTCGGTCGGCGTGGCCTGGAACGGTTGCTACGACAACCGCATGGACAAGATCAGCTGGAACGAGCAATGGATGGGCCTCCCCGAAGGCGAGGGCGACCATTACGCACGCGCCTCGGGCGTCGAACATGCGCATCGCCTGCAGGGCGAACTGCTGCTGATCCTCGGCGAGCAGGGCGACAACGTCGATCCCGCGTCGACGATGCAGGTCGTCGATGCGCTGGTCCGCGCCGGCAAGGATTTCGAACTGCTGACCTTTCCCGGGGGCGGCCATGCGGTCGGTCGCTCCAGCGGCCCGATCGACTATGCGCATCGGCGCCAGTTCGATGTCTTCGTCCGCCATCTACTCGGCGTCGCACCGCCCCGCTGGAACCGCGTGGCCACCGCGCCATGAATCCGCATTTCCCCAGATCCATCTCCAGGAGTCGTCCCATGTCCATCGCACCGCGTCGCCGTACGACGCTGTCCGCCCTCGCGCTGTCGCTGTCGCTCGCCCTCGGTCTGCCGGGCATCGCGGCCGCACAGGACGCGCCTGCGACCACGCTGGCGCCGCCGGCGAACGCCGCCGAGTCCGCGCTGCGCGATCTCTATACCGCCGAGTGGGCATGGCGCCAGGCGGAGTTCGACCGCGTGCGCATCGATGGCCGCTGGCAGGCCGGCGACCGCATGTCGTCGGTGACGCCCGACGCCTGGGCCCGCCGCGCCGCGTACTGGAAGGACGTGCTGGTGAAGCTGGATGCGATTCCGCTCGAATCGCTGGGCCGCGAGGAGCGCATCAACGCCGAGGTCTTCCGCACCTCGCTCGAGGCCAGCGTGGCGAACGCCGACTGGCGCACGTTTGAAGCGCCATTCAACAGCGACAGCTTCTTCTGGGGCGGTATCAATCCGCGCCAGCCCTACCAGACCGAAGCCGACTGGCGTCGTTTCATCGCGCGTCTGGGCGACGTGCCGCGTTATTTCGACGAGCAGATCGCGAACATGCGCAGCGGCCTCGACCGCGGTTGGAGCGTGCCGCGCGCGACGCTGGAGGGGCGCGATGCCACGCTGGTGCCGTACACGCAGACCGGCGAGGACAATCCGCTGCTGGCGACGTTCGAACGCATTCCGGTCTCGATCCCCGAGCCCGTGCGCAGCCAGTTGCGCGAAGAAGGCCGTCGCGTGGTGCTGGAGCAGACCGTGCCGGCCTACAGTGCGCTGCTGGGCTTCATCCGTGACGATTACTTCCCGAACACGCGCACGACGATCGCCGCCAGCGACCTGCCGGAAGGCCGTGCGTTCTACCAGTCGCAGATCCGCGAATACGTCACCCGCGACATGAGCCCGCGCGAGATCCACGATCTGGGCCTGGCCGAAGTGGCGCGGATTTCCGCCGAAATGCGCGAGGTCATGACCCGCGCCGGCTTCACCGGTACGTTCGAGGAATTCCTCGAATACCTGCGCACCGATCCCAAGTTCTACGCCAAGACGCCGCGCGAACTGCTGGCCTACACCGCGTGGATCGCGAAGAAGATCGACGGCGAGCTCAAGCATCTCGTCGGCACCCTGCCGCGTTACCGCTTCACGATCCTGCCGGTCGCCGACGACATCGCGCCGATCTACACCTCGGGCCGCGGCGGCCTGGAAGCGTGCTTCTTCAATACCTACGACCTGCCGTCGCGTCCGCTGTACAACTTGCCGGCACTGGTCGCGCACGAATGCGCGCCCGGCCACAGCTTCCAGGCCGCGCTCGCGCTCGAAGCGCCGGCGCGTCCGGACTTCCGCCAGCAGACGTACTTCTCCGGTTACGGCGAAGGCTGGGGCCTGTACACCGAGTGGCTCGGCACGCGCATGGGCATCTACGAGACGCCGTACGACGAGTTCGGCCGTCTGACCTTCGAGATGTGGCGCGCGGCGCGCCTGGTCATCGACACCGGCCTGCACGAATACGGCTGGAGCCGGCAGCAGGCGATCGACTATCTCGCCAGCCACACCGCGCTCGCGCGCCACGACGTGGTGACCGAAGTCGACCGCTACATCTCTTGGCCGGGCCAGGCGCTGTCGTACTACATCGGCTACAAGACCATCCTCGACCTGCGCGCCGAAGCCGAGCGCGAACTCGGTCCGGCCTTCGACCAGCGCCCCTTCCACGACACGATCCTCAATCTGGGCTCGGTGCCGTTGCCGGTGCTGGAAGAGGAAGTGAGGCGGTTCATTGCCGAGCAGAAGGCGCATGCAGACAGCGCTGGATAATCCGCTTTCCGCGCGCGGCCCGGGGACGGAGGGGTGCGTCGCGTAAGGCCAGAAGAGTTGTGTCGTTCGCATTTCTGGCGCACGATGCGTTGCAATTGCAACGCATCGAGGCGGCCATGAAAACTGCGACGTTTCCTTCTTTGCGCGTCGCGCCGGAACTGCGCGCGGCGGCGGAAGACGTGCTTCGCGAGGGGGAGAGTCTGTCCGGATTTGTCGAGTCCTCCGTGCGCGCCGAGATCGAGGCACGTCAGGCGGACGCGGCGTTCATCGCGCGCGGTCTTGCTTCGGGCGCAGGCGCGAAGCGCACCGGTCGCTATGTGGGAGCGGCGGATGTCCTCGCGGCGCTGGAGACAGCGTTGGACGACCGGAAACGTCGCACAGGATGAGTTTCCAGGTCCGCTTCACGGAAGAAGCCGCCGTTGATCTGCAGCGTCTCTTCGAATTTCTACTCGACCGTTCTGACGGGGATTGGCGTCTTGCCGAGCGTGCGATAGTCGCGATCCGGCAGACACTTGCGCTTGTCGAAACGTCGCCTTTCAGTTGCCGACGTGCCGCAAGCGGGCACCCCTTGCTACGCGAGCTTGTGATTCCGTTCGGGGCGTCAGGCTACGTCGCGCTTTTCGAGATCGATGACCAGAGCACCGTCACGGTGCTTGCAGTCCGACACCAACGCGAGCGCGATCTGTACTGACGTCGCTCGCGTTTCTGGCGTGCGCTACGCCTCGCGCAGCTTCTTTTCCATCCGCGCGTGGTCGCGGCGGTAGCGCTGCGCCGCGCGCGTTTTCTGGGTGTCGCTCAGCAGCTTGCCCGAGACCTGGAAGAACTTGCGTTCCTCTTCGCGCAGGTGGTGATGCACCTTCTCCGACAGCTGCTTCGCTTTCGCCATCCACGCCGCACCGGCGTGGTCGTGCGTCTGCAGGTCCTCGACCAGTTCGTCCATCTCGTGATGCTCGTGCAGCGCGTGGCGCGACGCGTCGAGGCCGGCGTCGTGCATCAGGATCGGCGCGTAGAGGAAACGCTCCTCGGCGGCGGCATGCGCGGCCAGCTCGATGCGCAGGTCGGTGAACAGTTCGACGCGGCGTGCGCTGTGCGGCGGGGCGCGCAGCAGCTTGCGGCACAGCGAACGCTGGCGTTCGTGGCTCTCGCGCAGGGCGTCGTAGATGGTCTCGGGCATGGCGGGCTCCGTGGTCGGCTGGCTGCGGGCACCCTAGGCCGGGCCGGGTGGAGCCGGCGTGTGCGGCCGCCGTTCCACGGGCGCGCTTGAGCCGGCCTGCGGCAACGCCGAGAATCAGAGCATCGGCCAGCATCCATGGCCCACAGGATCCCGCCATGCAGAACCTTCGCGTTTCCACCGTCCAGGGCGCCACCGTGTGGCACGACCCGGCGGCCAACCGTGACTACTACGGCGCGCTGATCGCCCCGCTGCATGGGCTGACCGATCTGGTGGTGCTGCCCGAGACCTTTACCAGTGGTTTCAGCAACGATGCGATCGATCGCGCCGAGGACATGGACGGTCCGACCGTCGCCTGGATCCGCGAACAGGCCGTCGCGCTCGATGCGGCAGTGACCGGCAGCGTGCAGTTGCGCGACGGCGACGGCGTCTACAACCGCATGCTCTGGGCGACGCCCGACGGCGCGCTGCGCCATTACGACAAGCGGCACCTGTTCCGCTACGCCAACGAACACAAGCGCTATGCGGCGGGGCGCGATCGGCTGACGGTCGAGTGGCGCGGATGGCGGATCAATCCGCAGGTCTGCTACGACCTGCGGTTTCCGGTGTTCTGCCGCAACCGCTACGACGTCGAGCGTCCGGGGGATCTCGATTTCGATCTGCAGCTGTTCGTCGCCAACTGGCCGGCTGCGCGCGCCTACGCGTGGAAGACCCTGCTGCGCGCACGGGCGATCGAGAACCTGTGCTTCGTGGTCGGCGTGAACCGCGTCGGTGTGGACGGCAACGACATCGCCTATGCGGGCGACAGCGCGGTGCTCGACTGCCTGGGCCATCCGCTCAGCGAATCGACCGATATGGAAGTCGTGTCGACGACGACGCTGTCGGCGGAACAGCTGGCCGCGCACCGCACGCGTTTCCCGGCGATGCTCGACGCGGACCGCTTCACCCTCGACGGCATGTCGAACGGCGGCGATTGACCGCGGCCGGATCTACAGTCCGAAGTGCCGGCGCACGTCGCGATGGGTGATCGCCTCCAGGGCGCGCTGCGCGGCGGTGGGATGTCCGGCCGCGTACAGCGCCCGGCCGAGCACGCCGAGGCCGATGTCGCGGCCGTAGCTGCCGCCGTGCCGGCGATTGAGATCCAGCGCACGTGAGAGTGCGTCATCGGCCTCCGCCACATGGCCCCGCTGGTACAGCGCCAGCGCGATGTCCTGCAGGCAGGTCTGCTGCAGCGGGGGATCGGCGATGTCTGCCGCCAGGTCGAGCAGGGCAGCGGGCGGGTCGGTCTCGATGCGCGCGTCGAGCGTCCGCTTGAAATCCGCATGCCGGCGCGCGAAATGGCGCGCGTGCAGAAAGAGTCCAGCCATCAGCAAGGCCATCGCCAGGCTGCCGAACCCCAGCCAGCCGGTGATCGCCGTATCGGCGCGGTCGCCGCGCAGCCGTGCGTAGGTGGGGCGCTGCGGCAGGTAATGCACGGCCAATGCGGCAGGCAGTACACGGAAGCCTGCGCGGTAACTGGTACGGCCGCGCGCGCTGAACACCACGGTCTGCCCCGCGTGGTCGGTGAAGGCGATCCGGTAACAGTTCTCCAGACCGAAGCGGGTGCCGGTACGGCAGGTCCGCTCGTCCACCACGTGCCCGAACGTATCGACTGCGTCGCGATCGAACAGCCGGTTCTCGCGCACGCCACTGGCGAACAGGGCCAGGAACAGCAGTGCCGTGAGGGCCGGAAGGCCGATCATCAGCATCGGTACCCAGCCATCGGTTTCGATGAGCCGCGTGAGGCGGGGAAAGCGTCCGCGTGGGCGGGCAGAGGGTTCCGGGGGCATAGACGGATCGGGGCGCGGTCTTGCGCCAGCAAGCGAGTCCAGCGTGCGTGCGACTGCCGCGATGCGCGTGGCGGCCGACGTCGCTTCGAAGGAGGTGTGTCGGATCGTCAGACGGAACGCGCCGGGCGCGACGTCGTGTCAGATGCGCATGCATTGATTGCGCCCGGCCCGGGATGACGAGGCATCCCGGACGCAGGCGACGCGCAGGCACCACGTCCGATGCCGGACGCGTCCGAAGACGATATTCGCGGCCCGGATCGGCGGACCACGGCACGCGTCGGACGCATCGGTGAGACGCAAGGGCTCCGGATGGAACGCCGCGTCAGCGCATGACGCGCACCGGGCAAGCCGGCACGCGTCACGCGTCAATGCGGCTTACCGGTTGCCGCCGCGGGGACCGCGGTTGCCACCGCCGCCCGGACGTCCGCCGGGACCACGATTGCCACCCGGTGCGCCGCCGGGACCCCGGCCGCCACCGCCCGGACCCTTCGGTCCGCGATTGCCGGCCGGACGCGGACCGCGCGGGGCTGCATTCGGATTGAAGCTGCCGGGATTGGCATGGTCGGACGGAAAGCTGGGCGCGCTGTCCGGATGACCGTAGGGCGCGCGCGGACGACCTGCGCCGCCACCGCCACCGCCCGCCGGACGCGACGCCCACGGACCCTGTCCGCCACCACCGCCGCCGCCCGGTCCACGCGGACCGCCGCCGCCTGCACCGCGCGGACCCTGTCCGCCGCCGCCGGGACCACCGGGGCCGCGCTTCTTCGCGCCGCCGGGACCGCCTGCACCGCCATAGGGCTTCTTCGGGCCGCGGCCGTCGGCATTGCGGTGGCCGGTCGGGCCGGTCTCCACGCCATCGGGCACGTACCAGGTGCGGAACGCAGCCGGATTGCCATCGGGCAGGGCGCGCGCGCCCTTGTCGGCCCGCTGCTTGAACGGCTTCTGCGACTGCTTGGCCGCCGCGTCGCCGCTGACGGTCAGGCCGCCATGCGCTTTGCGCGGACCGCCGCGACCACGGCCGCGATCTTCGCGCACGTTGTCGAAGCGACGCAGCTCACGGCCTTCGTCGGCGCCACTGTTGTGGCCGTTGACGTAGGCCTTGCCGGTGCCGCCCCCCTTGCCCAGGTGCACGGTCGACTTGGCCGCCTTGCGCTGGCCGATCACCGGCTGCAGCGTCAGCGCCGGCGGCGGACCTTCCTCGAGCTTGAGTTCGGTGCGCAGGCTTTCGACCTGCGCGGCCGGCAGTTCCTGCGACTGGCCGCGCAGCAGCGGCTGCGGCAGCACGACATTGCCGTAGCGCACGCGCTTGAGGCGGCTGACCTGGCAGCCCTGCGATTCCCACAGGCGGCGCACTTCGCGGTTGCGGCCTTCCTTCAGCAGCACCTGGTACCAGTCGTGCGAATCGGTGCCGCCGATGCGTTCGATCGCGTCGAACTTGGCCGGGCCGTCTTCCAGCGCGACGCCGCGCTTGAGGCGGTCGACGATCTTGTCCGACACGGTGTCCTCGCCCTCGGGGGCGCGCACGCGGCACACGTACTCGCGCTCGACCTCGTACGACGGATGCATCATCGCGTTCGCGAGTTCGCCGTCGGTGGTCAGCAGCAGCAGGCCGGTGGTGTTGATGTCGAGGCGGCCGATCGCGATCCAGCGGGCGCCCTTGAGCGCGGGCAGGGCCTCGAAGATCGTCGGACGGCCTTCGGGATCCTCACGCGTGGTGACCTCGCCCTCGGGCTTGTTGTAGACCAGCATCCGCGCCGGCTCGGTCAGTGCACTGGCCACGAAGACCTTGCCGTCGAGTTCGACCCGGTCGCCGCCCTTGATCGACATGCCGGTCAGCGCGGCTTCGCCGTTGACCTTGACCAGACCGTCGGCGATGCGCTGTTCGAGCGCGCGACGCGAGCCCAGCCCGGCCTGCGCGAGCACCTTGTGCAGGCGCTCTTCCAGCTTGGGGGCGGCATCGGCGGCCGGCGCTTCGCCGCGCTTGAGCGACAGCGGGGAACGGGTGGGCTTGTCGGGGGTGTTGCGATGTTGCGTCATGAAGTACTCCGGTCGCTGTCGCCGTCCGCGGCGAGGGCGTCTTGTGGGTCGGGATCCTGGGCGCCGGGTTCGGCGTCCGTGTCGGGGTGGGGTGTCGCAGTCTCTGACGTGGCGGGATCGCCCGCGTCCGTGTGTGTGTCGCTGCCGGTGTCGGCGGCGCTGTCGTCGTGCGGCGGCGGCGCGTGGCTCGCATCGTGGTCGTCGACCTGCGCGGTGTCCGTGCCGTCCGCGGAGAGCGCGCCGTCCGCGGTGTCGTCGTGATCCTCGTCCGCGAGGTCGTCCGCATCGAGCCCGGAATCATCGCCGCCGGCGATACCGCCGACGCCGCGCGGGCCGTCGTCGTTGAGCCGCAGCTGCGGATCGAGTTCGGCGAAATCCTTCAGCTCGGACAATGGCGGCAGCTCGTCCAGCCGCTTGAGGCCGAAATAGTCGAGAAAGCCCTTCGTCGTGCCCAGCAGTTCCGGGCGGCCCGGCATGTCGCGGTGGCCGACGACGCGGATCCACTCGCGCTCTTCCAGCGCCTTGATGATGTTGCTGTTGGTGGCGACGCCGCGGACCTGCTCGATCTCGCCGCGCGTGATCGGCTGGCGGTAGGCGATCAGGGCCAGCGTTTCCAGCGTGGCGCGGGTGTAGCGGGTCTGGCGTTCGGTCCACAGCCGGCTCACCCAGCCGTGGACGTCGCCCTTGACCTGGTAGCGCCAGCCCGAGGCCAGCTCGACCAGCTCGACGCCGCGGTCCGCGCACGCGGCCTGCAGGTCGTCGAGCGCCTGACGCAGGCTGCCGTCGGGCGCGGGTTCGTCCAGCGTGAACAGTGCGCCCAGCTGGGCCACGGTCAGCGGCTGCGTGGAGGCGAGCAGGGCGGCCTCGACAACGCGGTTGATGAAGGTCTGGTCCATCGTGGATTCGGACTCGAAGCTCAGTGGAGACGCGTGGTGCGCGTCATGTCGGATCAGGGACGTGGTCGTCGAACTCGCTGGAGAACGTGGTCGGCGGCGCAGCGCCGTCGGCATCGGCCAGCGATTTGATGTAGATCGGCGCCAGCGGCGCCTCCTGCACGATGTCGAGCAGGCGTTCCTTGGTCAGCTCCAGCACCGACAGGAAGGTCACCACCACGCCGAGGCGGCCTTCTTCCGGGTCGAACAGCGTCTCGAACCGGTGGAAATGCCCGCCGGCGAGCCGGGTCAGCACTTCGCCCATGCGCTGGCGCACGCTGAGCGCATCGCGCCGGATTGCATGGCCGGTGAACAGCTCGGCGCGCTTGAGCACGTCGTGCAGGGCCAACAGCATCTCGCGCAGGTCCACCGGCGGTGGCTCGCGGGAGACATCGTGGTCCGGCAATGCCGCCTGCGCCGGCGCGGTGTCGCGGTCCTGGCGCGGCAACCGGTCGATGTCTTCGGCCGCCTGCTTGAAACGTTCGTACTCCTGCAGCCGGCGGACCAGCTCGGCGCGCGGGTCGCCCTCGTCGTCGGCGTCCAGCACAGGGCGCGGCAGCAGCATCCGCGATTTGATCTCCGCCAGGATCGCGGCCATCACCAGATACTCGGCGGCCAGTTCGAAGCGCAGTTCCTGCATCACGCCGATGTAGGCGACGTACTGCTTGGTGATGTCGGCGACCGGGATGTCGAGGATGTCCAGGTTCTGCCGGCGGATCAGGTACAGCAACAGATCGAGCGGGCCTTCGAAGGCCTCCAGGATCACTTCCAGCGCATCGGGCGGGATGTACAGGTCCTGCGGGATCTGCAGCACCGGCTGACCGTGCACGAGTGCCAGGCGCATTTCCTGCTGCTGCGGCGTCGACGCAGGCAGCGCCGGCGCGTCTGCGTCGGAGGCGGGTTGACTCATTCGGGTCGCGGCCACATGGGCACGCACAGGAACGGGATCACGGATGGGGCATCACTGCTGACATGGCATGACGACGGGACGGCGGGCGCAAGGCACGGGTCCGGATCGGTGCGCGGCACGGGCCGGCGCGGGAACTGCGGATACTGCTGAGACGTCTGCGGCCGGATGCCATGCGCGACACGTGACTGCAAGTGCAGCGCGGAGATCGGAAGGCGTCGGACCGGGCCGGTGGGGTGATCGCGGAGCAGGTGGCGTGGACTGCGCACCGCTGCGGGAACTGGCCGGGAATGCTGGAACACAGGGTACGCGCAGCGCCGGGGCGATGTCCAGCGTCGCCCGCATCGCGTCGTTCGAGGCGATCCGCCTACACTGCGGCCGGCTGTCCGGAGGAGACTTTACGATGTGGTACCTGATCGAAGGCTACGACCATGCGGACGTGCTCGACCGGCGTCTGGCCGCACGACCGCCGCATCTCGAACGCCTGCATGCATTGCGGAACGAGGGGCGTCTGCTGCTGGCCGGCCCGTGCCCGGCGATCGATGCGGAGGATCCGGGGCCTGCGGGTTTCAGCGGCAGTCTCATCGTCGCGGCGTTCGACTCGCTGGTCGATGCGCGGGCGTGGGCCGATGCCGATCCCTACGTGGCGGCAGGCGTCTACGCACGCGTTGAGGTCAGGCCGTTCCGGCCGGTTCTGCCCTAGCGTTTCGCATCCGGCATCTTGCACTGCAGCATCGCGAAAGGTGACGCTGAGTTTGCAGAAGTGACGTGGAAACGCTTACATTCGCGCCGTTCGCATGCTGCGGAGGGCGGAATGGGCGTGACCATCAAGGATGTCGCAAAGGCCGCCGACGTATCGGTCGCGACCGTGTCACGTGCGCTCAACGGCCATCAGAACGTGGCCGAAGCCGTTCGCAAGCGGGTGCTCGAAGCCGCAGCCGAGTTGCGTTACAGCCCACACCACGCGGCGCGCAGCCTCAGCAGCCGGCGCACGCAGACCGTCGGCGTCGTACTGCCCGACCTCCACGGCGCGTTCTTCTCCGAACTGATGCGCGGCATCGACCAGGTGGCGCGCACCCGCGGCCTGCATCTGCTGGTCTCCAGCTATCACGGTAATCCGGAAGAGCAGGGCGCCGCGCTGCGGGCGATGCGCGGACGCGTCGATGGCCTGCTGCTGTTGTCGCCCTATGTGCACGAGGCCGATTTCCTGGCCCGGAATGTCGACGACAGCCTGCCGCTGGTCCTGATCAATGCATCGGGTCCCGTCGAGCGGCCATCGATCGGCATCGACAACTACGGTGGCGCGCGCGACATGGTGCGACACCTGCTCGACATCGGACATCGACGGATCGCCTTCATCCGAGGACCCGACGACAACGACGACGCCGGCGAGCGCCTGCGTGGCTATCGCGATGCGCTGGCCGATGCGGGATGCGCGCCCTGGGAGTTGCCGGGCCGGTTCGACGAAGATTCCGGGCATCACGCCGGGCAGTCGCTGGTTGCGATGGACGACCGTCCCGACGCGGTGTTCGCGGCCAACGACACGATGGCGATCGCGTGCATCTACGCGCTGGGTCGTGCGGGCGTGCGCGCACCGGACGACATTGCGGTAGCGGGCTTCGACGATATTCCGCTTGCACGCTACGTTCACCCGTCGCTAACGACGATACGCGTCGACATCGCTGAACTCGGGGCCCGCGCGCTGCGTGCCCTGCTCGATCCACAGACAGAGCAAGCGCAGACCCCGGCATCGACCCGCGGGCTGCAGCCGGCCCTCGTGGTGCGGGATTCCTGCGGTGCAGGCCATGACCGGAAGCAGCCTCGTTCGACGAGCTGATTGCAAGTGACACCTGGAGCCTTGGGAGGGGATCTGGATGAGGATCGAGCGTGCGGGTTGCGTCCTGGCCGTCGCGGTGATCGCTGCGCGGATGCGCGTCAGCGCGAAGGCAACGCGATGCATCGGAATGCGCAAGGCAACCAATCGACGCCGACGCGCCCGTCTGTGCAACGGCGCTGCTCCGTCTGAAATGCTTCTGTTCGCGACGCGCACCGACGCGGTCGCCACCACCGACACCACCTGACTGACCGGGCGCCCACGCGGGCTTCCACCGGTGTGCTGTGCGTCGCAGGGGGTGACGCGCGCCCTGCCGGGTATCCGACCAACCGATATTCCGATTGAAGTGAGAACCACCATGACGCATACCCCCGTTCGTTTCCGCCCGCTGTCGCGTTCGCTGCTCAGCGTCGCGCTGGCAGGCTGCATGGCGATCGCCGCACCTGCGGCACTGGCGCAGTCCACGGCCGCCACGATCCGTGGCCAGGTGATGGTGGACTCCGCGCCGGCCACCGATGCCCGCGTGACTGCGGTCAACACCGCCACCGGCCTCAGCCGCAGCGTGGGCGTGAGCGCCAACGGCGCCTACAACCTTGCCGGTCTGCCGCCGGGCACCTATCGGGTGCAGGTGGAAGCGAATGGCCAGAGCACCTCGCAGAACGTCACGGTGGCCGTGGGTCAGACCACGACCTTGAACCTCGGCGTGGGCGGTGAGGCCGAAAGCGCGACGGCAGGCGAGGCCACCGACCTGGCCACGGTCCAGGTGACGGCCGACGCA
Source organism: Luteimonas sp. Soil_C_5 (assembly GCF_057656615.1). NCBI lineage: Bacteria > Pseudomonadati > Pseudomonadota > Gammaproteobacteria > Lysobacterales > Lysobacteraceae > Luteimonas > Luteimonas sp. Soil_C_5. The sequence continues at coordinate 431,654 of NZ_JBDGKA010000004.1, read as the reverse complement.
CTTGTCGAGACGAAGACGTCCGAAGTCGCGACCTATATCTCCCAGAAGCAGATCGACTCGCTGCCCCAGAACTCGCGCAATTTCCTGTCGTTCGCCGACATCGTGCCGGGTGTGACGGTGTCCAATTCGCCGACGGGCGCGTCGATCCGCAGCGGCGCGCAGGTGTCGAACGCAGTCAACGTCTTCATCGACGGCGTCGGCCAGAAGGACTACGTGCTCAAGGGCGGCGTGACCGGGCAGGATTCCACGCCCGGCAATCCGTTCCCGCAGCTGGGCATCGCCGAATACAAGGTCATCAGTTCGAACTACAAGGCCGAATACGACCAGCTTTCGAGCGCGGGCATCACCGCGGTCACGAAGTCGGGCACGAACGAGTTCGAGGGCCAGTTCTTCTGGGACTACACCGCACAGGATTTCCGCTCCAAGACCGCCGAAGAAAATTTCCGTGGCCGCGACAAGGTGCGCTCGGGCACCGAGCATTACGGCATCGCCATCGGCGGCCCGATCATCATGGATCGCCTGCACTACTTCGTGACCTACGAGGCGAAGGAGATCGATCGCGTCGCTTCGATCACGCCGGGGCGCGATTTCGGCATCGACTCGCTGCCTTCGCCGTATCGCGAGGAAGCATTGGCGACGACCGGTTCGCCGTTCACAGAAGATCTGTTCTTCGGCAAATTGAGCTGGACGCCGGGCGACGCGCACCTGGTCGAATTCACCGCCAAGTATCGTGAAGAAGAGGATATCGTCGGGGTCGATGGCATCAACACTTTCCAGTTCGGTACGTCACGCGCTGGCGAGGAGACCCGCCTCGATCTGCGCTACCAATACAGCGCCGAGAACTGGCTCAACGACGCACACATCACGTTCGAGGATGCGACCTACGGTCCGCGTCCGCTCACCATCGCGCGCGGTCAGCGGCTGCTGATTCCCGCCGAGGGCGAGGTGAATGACAACAATCCGCGCATGGATGCCATCCTCAACATCGGCGGCGGCGCCGACCAGCAGGACAAGGGACAGAAGGGACTCGGCTTCCAGAACGACTTCACGTGGTTCGGCTTCGAGGCGCACACCATCAAGGCAGGCATCAAGTACAAGGATGTCGAGGTCAGTGCGAACCAGTTGCAGCCGCCGAATCCCCAGTATTTCTACGATCTCAACCAGAGTCTGGATGTGCCCTACCAGGTCCAGTTCACATCGTCGGGACTGACGGGCGATGGCGCGGTGGTGTCCAAGAACCAGCAGCTCGGCCTGTACATCCAGGACGACTGGGAGGTCAACGATCGACTGACGGTCAACCTCGGTGTGCGCTGGGATTACGAGAAGACCCCGAGCTACCTCGATCACGTGACGCCGCAGCCGATCGTGGATGCGCTCGCGGCGTCTCCGGGACTGAACGTGCCGGGCGTGGATTACGACTACCGTCAGTTCGTGAGCACGGGTAACGAGCGCAGTGCCTTCAAGGGCGCATGGCAGCCGCGGGTCGGCTTCTCCTACGATTTCAGCGGCGACGAGTCGTTCGTGCTGTTCGGTGGTGCAGGGCGCTCTTACAACCGCAACCAGTTTGATTTCCTCGCGCGCGAACAATACGGCCTGGCATTCCCGAGCTACACCTATCAGTTCGAACTGCCCGGACACGACTGCACCACGACTTCTGCGCAAACCTGCCTGACCTGGGATCCCTCGTACCTCGAACAGGACGCGCTCGATGGCCTGGTGGCCGCCGATCCCGGCTTGGGGCGCGCGGTCTATCTGATCGACAACGATCTCAAGACCCCGTACTCCGACCAGTTCAGCCTCGGTGTCCGCAACGTCTTCGACATGATGGGCAACACCTGGAATTCCTCGGCCACGCTGCTTCACGTGCTGAGCCATGACGGCATTCTGTTCACGGTCGGCAATCGCCGCGACGATGGCTCGTTCTATGCGCCGGGCCGTACGTTCAGCGGCATTCCGCCGGAGAACCTGCCGGGTTACGGCCGTCTGCTGATCGGCCGGAACGCGGTGGAGACACGTCTGAACTCCGTGCTGCTGTCGCTCGACAAGCCGTTCACCAGCGAGTCCGGTTGGGGCACGACGATCGCCTACACCTTCAGCGACGCCAAGGAGAACCGGAACAACAGCGACACGTTCTCGTTCGATTACCGTGACCTGGACGATGTCGCGTTCACGCGCGCGCTCGGGATTCCACGCCACCGCCTCGTCACCACCGGCATCTACGACATCGGTTGGGGACTCACGCTGTCGGGCAAGTTCGAGATCTCGTCGCCGGCGGCGCGCGAGTCCTTGAACTGCATCGACATCGATACGTTCAACTGCTTCTTCGATCCCTACTACCCGGACACCACGGTGGGCTTCAAGCAGTTCGATCTGGCCTTGCAGAAGGAGTGGGACACCGGCACGGACATCCGTCTCCGCGTCCGCGCCGACGTGCTCAATGTCTTCAACTGGTACAACTGGACCGATTACATCGATGGCCGTGGCGATGGGCGCGATCCGAGCAATCCCAACAGCGTGGCCAACCCCAACGAAAACTTCGGTCGTCGCAATCCCGACAGTTTCGCCACGGCGTTCCCGCCGCGGACGTTCAAGCTGACGTTCGGCGTCAACTGGTAACCCTGAATGCTGCCGGCCCCCGCAAGGGCGCCGGCAGTTTTATACTGTCCACTGAAAACGATTTCACCGCGAGGTTTTCTTCACGATGCAATCCCGTCTGCGTTCCATCCAGCTCTTCGTCTTCATCCTGCTCGGCGCGCTGGTGCTCGCTGGTTGCGGCAGACAGGAGCCGGCCGAACCCGCCGTGCCGGCGCCCAAGCCAGGCCCGATCGCGCAGGTGCCCGAACCCGAGCCGGAGCCCGAAGTGACCGGTCCGCCAGAGCTGCCGCCGCTGTTCGCCGATATCGAGCGACGCACGTTCCAGTTCTTCTGGGACACGACCAATGAAGTCAACGGCCTGACGCCGGACCGCTTCCCGTCGCGTCCGTTCTCCAGCGTGGCGGCCGTCGGTTATGCGCTGACCGCGTATCCGATCGGCATCGAACGCGGCTGGGTGAGCCGGACCCAGGCGGTGGATCGCACGCTGACCACGCTGCGTTTCTTCCGCGACGTGCGCATGGGACCACAGGCCACCGGCACCGGCGGCCATCAGGGTTTCTTCTATCACTTCATCGACATGGACAACGGCCACCGCTACGAGCCGTGGGTGGAGCTGTCGAGCGTCGATACCGGTCTGATGATGATGGGCGTGCTGTTCGCGCAGTCGTACTACGACCGTGACGATCCGCGCGAGGCCGAGATCCGCAAGCTTGCCGACCAGCTGTACCGCAATGTGCGCTGGCCGTTCCTGCAGCAGCGCAAGCCGCTGATCTCGATGGGCTGGTATCCCGAGAGCGGTTTCATCGAGCACGACTGGACGGGCTACGACGAGGCGATGCTGGTCTACATCCTGGCGCTGGGTTCGCCCACGCATCCGGTGGAGCCTGATGCCTGGGAGGTCTGGACGCGTTCGTACGACAAGAGCTGGGGCGTGTTCCGCGGCCAGGAATACCTGAGTTTCGCGCCGCACTTCGGCCACCAGTACACGCACGTCTGGGTGGACTTCCGCGGCATCCGCGACGATTACATGCGCCGCCGCGGCATCGACTATTTCGAGAACAGCCGCCGCGCGACGTATGCGCAGCGCCAGTACGCGATCGACAATCCGATGGCCTGGAAGGAATACGGCGAGAACGTCTGGGGCCTCACCGCCAGCGACGGGCCGCAGCGCACCTCGCAGGACTACAACGGCGAGCAGCGCGAGTTCCGTCACTACAGCGCCCGCGGTGCGGGTCTCGATGTCGCGTTCGACGACGGCACGATCGCCCCGACCGCGGCGGTCGCCTCGGTCGCCTTCGCGCCGGAGCTGGTGATCCCGGCCACGGAGGAGATGCATCGCCGCTTCGGTGACTTCCTGTATTCGAGCTACGGCTTCCTCGATTCCTTCAATCCCAGCTTCACCTACGAGGACGTGCCGCTGAAGACGGGGCGCCTGATTCCGGGTCGCGGCTGGGTGGCAAGCGATTACATCGCGATCGACCAGGGGCCGATCCTGGCGATGATCGCGAACTACCGGAACAATTTCGTCTGGGATGTCATGAAGAAGAATCCGTACATCCGCAGCGGGCTGGAGCGCGCCGGCTTCACCGGTGGCTGGCTGGCGGGCGAGGACGGCCCGCAGGATTCCGGTCCTGCAGACGTGGACGGCGCCACTGCGCGTTCGATGGGCATCGCCGAATCGCGCGCCGCCAACCAGACCCGCGACACCGATGCGCGCGCGCCCGCACCTGCGCCGGCGCGCGCGTCCGATCCAGTGCCGGTGGAGTAACCGGTGACCACAGCCCGCCCGCATCGAGGTGCCCGCCGTGTGTCTGCGGCGGCGCGCGTTGCGTGCGCGGTGCTGGCGCTGCTGATCCTGGTGGCCTGCGCGCGTCGCGGCGACGACACCGTCATCCGCTTCTGGGCGATGGGCCGCGAGGCCGAAGTGGTCGCCGAACTGGTCCGCGAGTTCGAGCAGGACAACCCGGGCATCCGCGTCGAGATCCAGCAGATTCCCTGGACCTCGGCGCACGAGAAGCTGTTGACCGCATTCGCGGCCGACGCCTTGCCCGACATCTGCCAGCTGGGCAATACCTGGGTGCCGGAATTCGCGGTGCTCGGCGCGCTCGAGCCCCTGCAGTCGCGCGTCGATGCCTCACCGGTCATCGACGTGTCCGACTATTTCCCAGGCATCTGGAATACCAACGTCATCGACGACACCCTGCTCGGGGTGCCGTGGTACGTCGACACGCGGCTGATCTTCTACCGCCGCGACATCCTGGCGGCCGCGGGTGTCGAGACGCTGCCGACGACGTGGGCCGAGTGGGAAGCCGCGATGGCCGCGGTCAAGCGCCATGTCGGGCCCTCGCGCTACGCAGTGATGCTGCCGCTCAACGAATTCGAGCAGCTGCTGTCGTTCGGCCTGCAGGCGGGTGATCCACTGCTGCGCGACGATGACGGTCGCGGGAATTTCTCCAGCCCCGGCTTCCAGCGGGCGCTGGGCTTCTACACCAACATGTTCGAGCAGGGCTGGGCCCCGCGCATGTCCGAGACCCAGATCTCCAACGTCTGGGACGAATTCGGCCGCGGCTTCTTCTCGTTCTACGTGTCCGGTCCCTGGAACATCCGCGAGTTCCGCAACCGCATGCCGGCCGAGCTGCAGGACCAGTGGGGCACCGCGCCGCTGCCCGGGCCCGACGGACTGGGCGCGGGCATCGCCGGCGGCACGTCGTTGGTGATGTTCCGCGATTCGCCCAACAAAGAGGCGAGCTGGAAGCTGATGGAGTTCCTGTCGCGTCCTGACATCCAGCAGCGCTTCCACGCGATGATCGGCAACCTGCCGCCGCGGCGCAGCACCTGGGAGTTTCCGCAGTTGCGCGAGGATCCCTACGCACAGGCCTTCCGCGACCAGCTCGAGCGCGTGCAGCCCACGCCGCAGGTGCTGGAATGGGAGCGCATCGTGCAGGAAATGCGCCTGGCCAGCGAACGCGTGGTCCGCGGCGGCATGCCGCAGGCGCAGGCGCTGCGCGAACTCGACACGCGCGTCGACACCCTGCTGGAGAAGCGGCGCTGGGTGCGCGAGCAGGAGGCTGCAGCGGAGGCGCCAGTGGGCGCGGCTTCCGAGACCGCTGCGTCACGCACGCCTGCGCGCCCGCACGCGCAGAACGGAGCCCGCCATGCGCTCTAGTACCGCGGGCTGGATCTTCGCCGGCCCCGCATTGATCGTGCTGGGCGTGTTCTTCGCGATTCCGGTCGCATCGGCCTTGCTGCTCAGCCTCACGGATTTCGATCTCTACGCGCTGGCCGACATGTCGAACCTGCGCTTCGTCGCGCTGGGTAATTACGTCGACCTGCTGCAGACGCCGCTGTTCTGGAAGTCGCTTGGCAACACCGCGTACTTCGTGGTCATCGGCGTGCCCCTGTCGATCGCGGTGTCGCTGGGCGCAGCGCTGCTGCTCAACGCGAAGGTGGCGCGTTTCAAGGGCCTGTTCCGCACCGCGCTGTTCGCACCGGTTGTCACCACGCTGGTCGCTGTCGCGGTGATCTGGCGCTATCTGTTCCATACCAGCTATGGCCTGGTGAACTGGGCGCTGGGCCATGTCGGCATCTCGCCGGTCGACTGGCTGGGCGATCCGAACTGGGCGATGCCGACGATCATCCTGTTCGCGGTGTGGAAGAACTTCGGCTACAACATGGTGATCTTCATCGCCGGCCTCGCCGCGATTCCGGAAGACCTGTACGAGGCCGCGCGCATTGACGGCGCCTCGCGCTGGCAGCAGTTCGTGCACGTCACGCTGCCGATGCTGGGGCCGGTGCTGCTGGTGGTCGCGGTGATCACGGTGTCGGGGTACTTCCAGCTCTTCGCCGAACCCTATGTCATGACCCGCGGCGATCCGCTGCAGAGCACGGTCAGCGTGCTGTACTTCATGTACGAGGAAGGCTTCATGTGGTGGAACCTCGGCCGCGCGTCGGCGGTGGCTTTCCTGCTGTTTCTGATCATCCTCGGCGTGACCACGCTGCTGCTGCGCGCCGGCCGGCGCCGGGAGATGGTATGAGCCGCGCTGCATCCGCCGTGCACGAGGTCGGCGCGTCGCGCTGGTCGGCGTGGGCGGTCAACGGCGCGCTGGTCGCGCTGGCGATCGTCGCGCTGGCACCGCTGGCCTGGATGCTGTCGGTGTCCTTCATGCCGACCGGCGAGGCCAGCGGATTCCCGCCGCCGCTGCTGCCGTCCGCGCTGACGTTCGACAACTACCAGCAGCTGTTCGCACGCGCGGGCATGGGCCGGTATTTCGTCAACAGCCTGGTGGTCTCGGCCGCGATCACGTTCGGCGCGCTGCTGATCAACACGATGGCCGGGTACGCCTTCGCCAAGCTGCGCTTCCGCGGCCGCGAACGGCTGTTCCAGATCCTGCTCGGCGCGCTGGTGATCCCGGCCCAGGTCGCGATGCTGCCGCTCTTCCTGATGATGAAGGGTATGGGCCTGGTCAACAGTTTCGGCGCGGTGATCATCCCGGCGCTGGCAACGGTGTTCGGCATCTTCCTGGTGCGGCAGTACGCGCGCTCGATCCCGGACGAACTGCTGGAAGCCGCGCGCATCGACGGGGCCGGCGAGCTGCGGATCTTCTTCCAGATCGTGCTGCCGATGCTCAAGCCGGTGCTGGTCACGCTGACCATCTTCACCTTCATGGCCGCATGGAACGACTTCATGTGGCCGCTGATCGTGCTGACCGACCAGACCAATTACACCCTGCCGGTGGCGATTGCCGCGCTGTCGCGCGAACACATCCAGGACGTCGAGATGATGATGGCCAGCGCCGTGGTCACCGTGATTCCGGTGCTCGTGCTGTTCATCGCGCTGCAGCGCTATTACATCCAGGGATTGCTGCTCGGCAGCGTCAAGGGATGAATTCGGTGGCGCCCGCTGCATCGCCCGCGTGCCGTACACAAGCGTCACACCATGGAAGGCGGCAGTAGACCCCGGTGTGAGCGCGCGCTTGCGCGCGGGGGCATCGACCCGACGCCGCATCGCGCAAGCGCGCCGTCACATGACCCGTCACCGCTTCACCCTTGCGCCAGACCCGTCCGAACCACGGAGCCAACGCACCGCATGAAGATCCTCGACACCGGCGCACGCGCGCCTGCCGAATCCGACATGACGCTGGCTGGCGACGCCCCCGCGTCGCCCGGCCGTCACCGCGTCGCACGCGTCGCCGGCATTGCCGCACTCGTCGGTACGCTTGCCGCCTGCAATGTCTCACCCACGCCGACGGGTGATGGCGCCGCGCCGGCGGGCGAGGCCGTCCGCCTGCTCGATGGCTTCGACGATCCGTCGTTGTGGCAGGTGGTCACTTCGAACCAGGTCAGCGGCGCCCTGCGCACGGTCGACGGCGTCGATGGCGCGGCGCTCTGCTTGGACTACGATTTCAATGGCGTGTCCGGTCACGTCGGCATCCAGCGCGAACTGCCGCTGGAGTATCCGGAGAACTTCCGCTTCGGGTTCCAGCTGCGCGGCGAATCGCCCGCGAACGATCTGCAGTTCAAGCTGATCGATGCCAGCGGCGACAACGTCTGGTGGGTCAACCGGCCGAAGTACGACTACCCCGAAGACTGGACCCAGGTGCGCTATCGCACCCGGCACATCGACAAGGCCTGGGGACCGGATCCCGACAAGACGCTGCGCGCCAGCCGGAAGATCGAGTTCACCATCTACAACAACGCCGGCGGTGCGGGCTCGGTCTGCTTCGATGCGATGACCCTCGAGGCGCTGCCACCCGACGACACCTCGCCGCTGACCCTGACGCCGTCGTCCGAAAGCACACCCGAAGCGGTGGCCAATGCGACCGACGGCGATGCGGACACGGCGTGGACCACGGGCGCCGCGCCGCAGACGCTGGTGCTGGATCTGGGCTCGGTGCGCGAGTTCGGCGGCCTGCGCCTGCATTGGGCGGCGGGTCGCGAGGCATCGGCCTACGCGGTCTCGTTGTCGGATGACGGCGCCGACTGGCACGAGGTGCGCGCGGTGGTCGACGGCAATGGCGGCATCGACTGGTTGTCGCTGCCGGAATCGGAAGCCCGCTACATCGGGCTGGAATTGCGCGACGGACCAAACGACGGTTTTGCGCTGGCCGACGTTGCCGCGCATCCGGTCGCGGTCTCCGAGCATCCGAACGATTTCATCAAGGCAGTCGCCGCCGACCGTCCACGTGGCCAGTTCCCGCGCGGCTTCAGCGGCGAGCAGCCGTACTGGACGATCCTCGGCCTCGACGGCGGCACGCAGCAGGGCCTGATCGGCGAGGACGGCGCGATCGAAGTCGCGGCCGGCGGGTTCTCGATCGAGCCCTTCGTGCGCGTCGACGACACCCTGGTGACCTGGGCCGATGTCGAGGCGACGCAATCGCTGCAGGACGATTACCTGCCGATTCCCAGCGTCGACTGGCGCCATGACGCGCTGGCACTGCGCGTGACCGGCTTCGCCCACGGCACGCCGGACGCGTCGCAGCTGGTCGCGCGGTATCGCCTGACGAACACCGGCGCGCAGGCGCGCGACTACACCCTGGCGCTGGCGGTCCGGCCGCTGCAGGTCAATCCGCCGAGCCAGTTCCTCAACATCATCGGCGGCGTCAGCCCGTTGCGTGCGCTGTCGGTGACACCGGATCGCGTCAGTGTGGACGGCGCGCCGCGCGTGTTCGCGCGCGAGCCGGCGCAGGCTGCGTTCGCGACGACCTTCGATGCCGGCATGGCGATCGAACACATCGCCGCCGGTGACTTGCCGCCGACGCACGAGGTCGACGATCCGCAGGCCTTCGCGTCCGGCGCGCTGCTCTACGCGGTGCGCCTGGAACCCGGCCAGTCGCGCGAGTTCGACCTGCTGGTGCCGATGACCGGCGATGCGCCGGCAACGGCGGGCTGGAATCCCCAGGCCTGGCAGGACGTGACCGCCAATGAGTGGCGGCGCAAGCTGGGCGAGGTCGGCATCGAGGTGCCGGCCGCGGGCAAGGCGCTCGCCGACACGCTGCGCACCTCGCTCGCGCACATGCTGATCTCGCGTATCGGGCCGCGCCTGCAGCCGGGCACGCGCTCGTACGCGCGCAGCTGGATCCGCGACGGCGCGATGATTTCCGAAGGTCTGCTGCGCATGGGCCGGCCGGAAGTCGTGAAGGAATACGTCGAGTGGTACGCGCCCTACCAGTTCGACAACGGCATGGTGCCGTGCTGCGTGGACGACCGCGGCAGCGATCCGGTGCCGGAGAACGACAGCCACGGCGAACTGATCTTCAACATCGCCGAGTACTGGCGCTACACCCAGGACGACGCCTTCCTCGCAGCGATGTGGCCGCACGTGCGCGGGGCGTTCGACTACATGGAAGTGCTGCGCGCCAGCGAACGCACCGAAGAGAACCGCGCAGTCAACGCCGCGTTCTACGGGATGATGCCGGCCTCGATCAGCCACGAAGGCTATTCCGCCAAGCCGATGCATTCGTACTGGGACAACTTCTGGGCGCTGCGCGGCTACAAGGATGCGGTGGAGGTCGCCGAGGCGCTGGGCAAGACGGAAGACGTGGCCCGGATGACCGCGGCACGTGACGAGTTCCGTACCGATCTCGACGCCTCGCTGCGCGCTGCGGCGGCGTTGCACGACATCGACTTCCTGCCGGGCGCCGCCGAACTCGGAGATTTCGATGCGACCTCGACCACGATCGCACTGGCGCCGGGTGGCGAGCAGGGCCGTCTGCCCGAGCCGCTGCTGACCAATACCTTCGAGCGGTACTGGACCAAGTTCGCCGACCGTCGCGATGGCCGCGAGCCGTGGAAGGACTACACGCCTTACGAATGGCGCAACGTCGCCGCCTTCGTGCGCCTGGGCTGGCGCGAGCGTGCCAACGAGGTGCGCGAATGGTTCTTCGGCCACCGCGCGCCGCTGGCCTGGAACCAGTGGGGCGAAGTGGTCACGCCGACGCCGCGCACGCCGTTCTTCCTCGGCGACCTGCCGCATGCCTGGGTGGGTTCGGATTTCGTGCGCTCGGCGCTGGACATGTTCGCCTACGTGCGCGAAGTCGACGACAGCCTGGTGCTGGCGGCCGGTGTGCCGGCCGACTGGCTGGACGGCGAGGGCGTCGCACTGCGCGGCATGCGCACGCCGCAGGGCACGGTGGGCTACCGCCTGCGCCGCGAAGGCAACGATCTGCTGCTCGACGTCGATGCCGGCAGCGGCCTGCCGCCCGGTGGCCTGGTGCTGCAATGGCCTTACGCGAGCGTGCCGGGTGCAACGACGATCGACGGCCGCGCGACGCAGTGGAGCGGCAACGAACTGCGCATCGAACGCGCCGGTGCGCGCGTGCGGGTGGCGGGGGCGGGCTGAGGCCGGCCAGGAGGCGCAGGTGCGGCGGGCGTGTCTTGAGAAGCGTCCGTCGCACCGGTTTGAACTCATGCCGCACACCTGGCGACGGCAGGTGTCGGACTTCGCTGCCTGAGCGCTGGTCTGTGTAGAGATGCGTCGGTGTCGAGACCTTGGCGCTTGCGCGGGATGTGGATGCCCCACATCGATCGGTCGATGCGCGAGCGGAGTCGCTGGCGTCTCTATGCAGCGAGCCGTCGGCTGCGTTCGCGGGCCGTCATTCCCTGAAAGAGGGAATGCCCTGAAGGGGACGGGCGCGGCTGCGCAGGTCCGGGTCGCCCGTGCCTAAACTCCGGTGCGTCGGTGACGTCCGGAGTTTCTGGATGACCCAACGTCCGTTCGCTGACAGCCTCGTGTTCGCGGGAATGACGAAGCTGGCGTACGCGTGAAAGCGGGTCCGATCCGGGCCGAGGCCCGAAACGGATCAAGCCGCGTCGCGGACCTCGCGCACGATCGCAGCGGCACGCGCGGCTGTCTCGCGGACACGCGTCCAGTCGCCTGCAGCGATCCAGGCCTTGTCGAGCATCCACGAGCCGCCGATGCACAGCACGTTCGGCTGCGACAGGAACTCGGCCGCGTTGGATTCCGAGATGCCGCCGGTCGGGCAGAAGCGCATGTCGTGCAGCGGACCCGCGAGGCCCTTCAGCATGGCGAGACCGCCGACCGCATTGGCCGGGAACAGCTTGCAGTTGCGGAAGCCGAGGTCGTACAGCGCCATGAATTCCGTCGGCGTGCCGGCGCCCGGCACGACCGGGATGTCCGCGTCCGCCAGTGCCTGGGCCAGCGGGGCAGGCGTGCCGGGCGTCACCAGGAAATCGGCGCCGGCGTCGATCGACGCGCGGATGTTGTCGACGTTGCGGATGGTGCCGGCACCGATGACGATTTCCGGGCGCTCGCGCTTGAGCATCGCCAGTGCGTCGATCGCGACCGGCGTACGCAGCGTGAGTTCGAGCGTGTTCAAGCCACCTTCGAGCAGCGCATCGGCAATCGCGCGCGCCTCGTCGAGCGTGTGCACGGTGATCACCGGCAGCACGCCGGCGTGGCGCAGGTGTTCGGCGGCGCGCGCCTGGCGGTCCTGCATGGAAGCAATGGAAGTCATCGGGTCAGGCATCCTTCGAGTCGTGCGGCGCATCGAGCGCCGATGCATCGGCGCCGAGATCGTACTCGGCATCGTAATTCCACGCGCTGCCATCGGTCGTGGCGGGGCCACAGGAGATCGACAGCGCGCCCTGGTCGGCGGGTGAGACGTTCGCGCGGTTGAAGCCGAACAGATTGCGGCCATGGTCGGTGGGCGCGGGCGCGGTATCCGGTGCGGCTGTGCGGGCCTGCCATTCGGCCGGGTCGACCAGCGCTTCGAGCGTGCCGGCCTCGCCGTCGAGACGGATGATGTCGCCTTCGCGCACGAATGCGAGCGGCCCGCCGCGTGCGGCCTCGGGCGTCATGTGAATCGCCGCGGGAATCTTGCCCGAGGCGCCCGACAGGCGGCCGTCGGTGACCAGCGCGACGCGCCGGCCCTGGTTCTGCAGCATGCCCAGCAGCGGCGCCAGCGAATGCAGTTCCGGCATGCCGTTGGCCTTGGGGCCCTGATAGCGCACGACGGCGACGAAGTCGCGCGGCAATGCGCCGGCGGCGTGCAGGCGGTTGAGGGCCTGCGGCGCGTCGACGACGACGGCCGGTGCTTCGATGGTGCGGAACTCCGGCTTCACCGCCGACAGCTTGATCAGCGAACGGCCCAGATTGCCGCGCAGCAGACGCAGGCCGCCGTGCGCTTCGAACGGGGCGGACACCGGGCGCAGCACGCCGTCGTCACCGCTGATCGCCGGGCCGGGTTCGTAGCGGATGCGGTCGCCGTCGAGCTTGGGCTCTTCGCCGTAGCGCGCCATGCCGCCGTCGACGATCGTCGGCAGATCACCGTGCATCAGGCCGGCGTCGAGCAGTTCGCGGAACACGTAGGCGTTGCCGCCGGCCGCGTGATAGCGGTTCACGTCGGCTTCGCCGTTCGGATACACGCGCGCCAGCAGCGGCACGGCCTGCGACAGCTGGTCCATGTCGTCCCAGGTCAGCACGATGCCAGCCGCGCGCGCGACCGCGATCCAGTGGATGGTGTGGTTGGTCGAGCCGCCGGTCGCCATCAGCATCGCGACGGCGTTGACGATCGCGCGTTCGTCGATCAGCTGGCCCAGCGGGCGGTAGTCGTCGCCGAGCGCGGTGATCGACAGCGCACGTTCGACCGCTTCGCGGGTGAAGGCTTCACGCAGCGGCGTGCCCGGATTGATGAAGGCCGCGCTCGGCAGCTGCACGCCCATCGCCTCGAGCAGCGTCTGGTTGGAATTCGCGGTGCCGTAGAACGTGCAGGTGCCGGGGCCGTGATACGAATCGGATTCGACCTGCAGCAGTTCTTCGCGCGTGGCCTCGCCGGCGGCGTAGCGCTCGCGCACTTCGGCCTTGGTCTTGTTCGGGACACCCGGTGTCATCGGGCCGCCGGGAATGAAGATCGCCGGCAGATGGCCGTAGGCCAGCGCGCCGATCAGCAGGCCGGGCACGATCTTGTCGCAGATGCCCAGATACACGCTGCTGTCGAACATGTCGTGCGACAGCGCGATCGCGGTGGCCTGGGCGATGACGTCGCGCGAGAACAGCGACAGTTCCATGCCCGCGCGGCCCTGGGTCACGCCGTCGCACATCGCCGGCACGCCGCCCGCGACCTGCGCGGTATGGCCCAGCGCACGCGCGGTTTCACGGATGAATTCCGGATACGGCTCGTAAGGCTGATGCGCCGACAGCATGTCGTTGTAGGCGGTGACGATGCCGAGGTTCGCAGTCGGCCCGTTGCGCAGACGCGACTTGTCGACCGGCCCGCAGGCGGCGAAGCCGTGCGCGAGGTTGGCGCAGCTCAGGTGACCGCGCAGCGGCCCCTCGTCGCGCATGCGCGCGATGCCTTCGAGATACGCCTGCCGCGACGGCGCGCTGCGCTGGCGGATGCGTTCGGTGACGGACTGGACGACGGGATGCAGGCTCATGGGCGGCGGCGCTGAGACGGAAGGGAGGTGTCGAGCAGACACGGCGACCGCGGTCCCCGCGTCGGATGCTGCGCGCAGGGCACGCAGCGGGTGACGGTCAGGTGCGGATCACGGGCACCAGTGCACGTGCAGCGGCGCGCCGGGCAGGGTGAGTGCCAGGCGGGCAGGGAACTCGTGGACGTCGTCGCTTTCCGCCAGGCGGTCGAGCAACGCGCGTTTCTTCTCACCGCGGATCAGCAGGATCCGGGTGTGCGCGGGCGCCAGGCCCGCCGGGGTGAGGCTGATGCGGCGGCTCCACTGGCCCGCACCGGGGCAGCCGCTGGCATCGACGCCGACATAGGGCGACGTCGCGGCAAGCGCGCGATCCAGATCCTGCATACCGGGAAACAGCGAGGCGGTGTGGCCGTCGTCGCCCATGCCCAACACCACGACGCCGGCCGGCTGCTTGGCGTGCAGGTTGGCGGTGGACAGGGCCTCGTCGAACGGGCGGCCGGCGCGGGTGATCGCTTCCAGCCGCGCCTTCTGCGCCTTGTTCTGGATCAGCGTCTCGCGGATGAGGCGCGCGTTGCTGTCCGGATCCTCGGGCAGCAGCCAGCGTTCGTCGACCAGGGCGACATCGACCTTGTCCCAGTCCAGCGGCGCTTTCGACAGCGCGGCGTAGACCGGACCGGGCGTCTTGCCGCCCGACAGCAGCAGGCGCGCGCGCGGCCGCTGCTGCAGGTCGCGTGCGATCGCCGATGAAATCGCGATCGCCGCGCCCCAGGTCCACTGGGTGGCGGATTCGTAGGCGTGCAGGTGCATGCCTGCATCGTCGCCGATTCCGCCCGCGATGCCAAAGGCGGTGGCGCCGGCGCTGTTCACGCGGCGGCCTTGCGGACGGCGATTGCCGCGGCGCCGAGCAACCCGGCGTGCGGGTGGGTGACCGCGACGCTGGGCACGCGGCCCATCGTCGGCGAGAAGCGGCCCTTGTGTTCGAAGCGCTGGCGGAAGCCCGAATGGCGGATCGAATCCAGCATCTTGGGCACCAGGCCACCCGTGAGGAACACGCCGTCCCAGGCGCCGAGCGTCAGCACCAGGTCGCCAGCGATCGCACCGAACACCGCGCAGAACACGTCGACCGCGCGCGCGCAGCGCGGATCGCCGGCCAGTGCGCCGGCGGTGATGTCGGCCGGCTGCATCGGGCCCGGGTCGACGCCTGCGATCTCGCTCAGTGCGCGATGGATGTTGACCAGGCCCGGGCCGCAGATCAGACGCTCGTTCGACACGCGGCCGAACTGCGACGACAGGTGTTCGAGAATCCGCGTTTCCTCGGGCGTGCCGGGCGGAAAGCTCACGTGGCCGCCTTCGGTCTCCAGCGGGTAGTGGCGCCCGTCGCGGATCACCAGGCCGCCGACGCCGAGTCCGGTGCCCGGACCGATGACGGCGTAGGTGCAGGGGCCGTCCGGATTGGTCGGCACCGACCATGGCACGCCGCCGATCGTCGTGTAGTCGCTCGGCTGCAGCAGCGGGATCGCCATCGCCTGCGCTGCGAAATCGTTGACCAGCTCCACATCGACGAGGTCGAGCTGCTGGCGCGTACGCGGCCGCGAGATCACCCAGGGATGATTGGTGATGCGCGCTTCGTCGCCGTCGACCCGGCCCGCGACCGCGAACACCGCCCGGCCGATGTCGAGCGCGTCGTCATGCGGCGTCGTGTCGAGGTAGTGCTGGGCCGCGTCGGCCAGCGACGGGAAGTCGGCGACCGGAAAACCCAGCACGGTGTCGAGCAGCAGCGGCGTCGCACTGCGGGTATCGGCCAGTGCGAAGCGTGCGTTCGTGCCACCGATGTCGGCGAGCAGGGCGATCGGCCCCGGGGAACTCACGATTTGCGTCCATTGTGGGTGGTCAGCGTGCGCGGCAGGAAGGGCTGTGCCTCGGCCGGGCCCCAGCTGCCGGCGGGGTAATCGCGCACCGGCGTGCCGGCCTCGCGCCACGCGGCGCTGACGCTGTCGATCCAGCGCCACGCGGCCTCGACTTCATCGTCGCGCACGAACAGCGTCTGGTCGCCCTTGAGCGCATCGATCATCAGCCGCTCGTAGGCGATGCGGCGCTTGGGCGGCAGCATCGCCAGATCCAGCGACATCGGCTGCAGCTCGTTGGCGCTCCACTCGGACGCGGCGAGGCTGCCCATCAGGCCCAGTTCGATCGTCTCCTCCGGCTGCAGGCGCACGCGCAGCTGGTTGGCGCGCGCGCGCTTGCGCTCGTCGGCGCCGAACAGCCAGTGCGTGACCGGCTTGAAGGTGACGACGACCTCGGTCGTGCGTGAGGGCATGCGCTTGCCGGTGACCAGGCGGAACGGCACGCCGGCCCAGCGCCAGTTGTCGATCCACGCGCGCAGGCCGACGAAGGTTTCCACGTCGTCGTGTCCGCCCGCCTTGAAGCCCTGGACCGCCTGGCCGTCGACCACGCCGTCGCGGTAGCGGCCGCGCACGCTGTCGGCGGCAGCCGCCGCGGGTGTCATCGGGCGCAGGGCGCGCAGCACCTTGCGCTTCTCGTCGCGGATGCTGTCGGTGTCCATCGCCGCCGGCGGCTCCATCGCGATCAGTGCCAGCAGCTGCAGCATGTGGTTCTGGACCATGTCGCGCAGCGCGCCGTAATCGGCGTAATAGCCCTCGCGGCCGTCCACGCCGGCGGTCTCGGCGACGATGATGTCGACCGATTCGATCCAGCGCCGTTCCCACGTGGCTTCCAGCAGCGTATTGCCCAGACGCAGCGCGAGCAGGTTCTGTACCGGCGCCTTGCCCAGGTAATGGTCGATGCGGAAGATCCGCGACTCGTCGAGCGCGGACTTCAGCGTGGCGTCGATTTCCTGCGCGCTGGCCAGGTCGTGGCCGATCGGCTTTTCCAGCACCAGCCGCGACGGGGCCTCGAGCAGGCCGGCGGCCTTGAGCCCGCGGCAGGCCGATGCGAACAGGTTCGGCGGCGTCGACAGATAGCTGACCGCAGGGCGGTCGGCGAAGCGCGACAGGCTGGCCGCCATCGAGTCGGCGTCGGACAGATCGACCGGTACGTACTGCACGCGCCGCAGCAGCTCGTCGAGCGCCGCGCCCGCGTATTCGTCGCCCAGGCGTTCCCGCAGCCACGCCTGGAAACCGGCGTCGTCGTGCTCGCTGCGTGCGATCGCGATGACGCGGAAATTGTCGGGCAGAAGCCGGTCGCGCATGAGATGCAGCAGCGACGGGAACAGATAGCGTTGCGCCAGATCGCCCGTGGCGCCGAACAGCAGCAGAGAGTCGTGCATGGACGCCGGATTCGCCTCGGGTTCAGGATGGGGAAATCGGGAGTGTGTCGTGCGATGGACCTCGACCGCAATGCCTGATGTCGTCGGACGCGGTCCCCTGACGCGGTTTCGGCCTGCAGACCTGCGCAACGGGATCGCACGACGTATTCGACATGCAGCCGGCGGAATTCCGGCACCTTGCCCCGATCGATCACGCATGCAGCTTGAAAACGCTTACATGGCAGAATAGCCCATGCAGCCGCGTCCGTCATGACGTCGGCATCCAGTGGTTCCTGTACGCACGACATCGGGAGAAGGCATGGCCAAGGTGCGGTTCGACGCGGTGCGCAAGGTCTATCCGAACGGATACGTCGGCGTGGCCGGTGCGACGTTCGAGGTGACCGATGGCGAGCTGCTGGTGCTGGTGGGCCCGTCGGGCTGCGGCAAATCCACGCTGCTGCGCATGGTCGCGGGACTGGAGGTGATCAGCGACGGCACGCTGACCATTGGCGAGCGCGTGGTTAACGACGTGGCGCCGAAGGATCGCGACATCGCGATGGTGTTCCAGAGCTACGCGCTGTACCCGCACATGAGCGTGGCCGAGAACCTCGCGTTCGGCCTGAAGCTGCGCGGCCAGTCGAAGACCGAGATCGCCGGGCGCGTGGACGAAGCCGCGCAGGTGCTGGAACTCGACCAGGTGCTCGACCGCAAGCCGGGCCAGCTTTCGGGCGGCCAGCGCCAGCGCGTCGCGCTCGGTCGCGCGCTGGTGCGGCAGCCTCAGGTGTTCCTGCTCGACGAGCCGCTGTCCAACCTCGACGCGAAGCTGCGCGCCGGCATGCGCGTGGAGATCGCGCGGCTGCACCGCAAGCTCGGCACGACCATGATCTACGTCACCCACGACCAGATCGAGGCGATGACGCTGGGCCAGCGCATCGTCGTGCTCAAGGACGGGCACATCCAGCAGATCGACTCGCCGATGGCGCTCTACGAACGGCCGGCCAACCTGTTCGTCGCGACCTTCCTCGGCAGCCCGGCCATGAACGTGCTGCGCGGCGCGTTGGCGCAGGGCGCGGACGGCTGGACCCTCGACGCCGGCGACGGCATCACGATCGCGCTCGGCGACGCGGGATTTCCCGCCGAGTGGAACGGCCGCGCGGTCGATCTGGGGATCCGTCCCGAACATCTGTTGCCGGCGACCGAGGCCGACGCATCGCTGTCGCCGGTGGTCGAGGTGGTGGAGCCGGTCGGCAGCGAAGTCTTCGTCAACCTGCGCCTGGGCACGCATGCCCTGATCGCGCGCCTGCCACCCGACCGCGTGCCGGTGCCGGGTGAAACGCTGCCGCTGTCGATTCCGGTGGGCCGTGTGCATGCCTTCGATGTCGAGAGCGGCGAGCGCCTGGTACAGCAGGCGGGCTGAGCTTCGACGCGTCGACGGATTAGCCGGCACGCGCTCCGTTCAAACAGGGCCCGCACCTCTCCCTATGGGATAAGGCTCGCCCCGGACCGGATCCGCGGTCGACGCGCATGGCGCGTCAGGCGAGGGAATGTTTTTTGCGGGGTGAATGCCTCTTGCGGAATGTCCGGGGCGCCCGCAACGGCAGCGTCCGCCGTTGATCGTCATTCCCGCGCAGGCGGGAATCCATGGACCTCAGTCTGCCTCCCAGTCGAGCGTCTTCAGTGCATTGAGCAGGCAAGGACGTCACGGATTTCCGCCTACTCGGGAATGACGGGCCGGGTATTCCTGCCGCGTGCCTCGCCTACCGCCAGCGCCACGCCTCGCTATACTGGCTGCTTGCGCGCGCGAGCGGCGGTCCATGTGAGTGGAATCAACCGCTTGCAATGGCAATTTCGCGTATCGCATGACACGCTACCGCTCATCCATCGCGCCCTGACGGGCGCCAAGAGGCCACCAAAGCCGCATGCGCCTGTCCACGATCAAGCTCGCCGGTTTCAAGTCCTTCGTCGACCCGACCACCCTGCATCTGCCGACCAACATGACCGGCGTGGTGGGACCGAACGGCTGCGGCAAGTCGAACATCATCGACGCCGTGCGCTGGGTCATGGGCGAATCCTCGGCCAGCCGCCTGCGTGGCGACTCGCTGACCGACGTGATCTTCGCCGGCTCCACCGCGCGCAAGCCGGTCTCGCAGGCGATGGTGGAACTGGTCTTCGACAACTCCGACCACACGATCCAGGGCGAGTACGCCGCGTTCAACGAGATCTCGGTCAAGCGCACCGTCAGCCGCGACGGCCAGAGCGGCTACTACCTCAACGGCACCAAGTGCCGCCGCCGCGACATCACCGATCTGTTCCTCGGCACCGGCCTCGGCCCGCGCAGCTACTCGATCATCGAGCAGGGCATGATCAGCCAGATCATCGACGCCAAGCCCGAAGAGCTGCGCGTCTATCTGGAAGAAGCCGCCGGCATCTCCAAGTACAAGGAGCGCCGCAAGGAAACCGAGACCCGCATCCGCCACACCCGCGAGAACCTCGACCGCCTCGGCGATCTGCGCGAGGAAGTGGGCAAGCAGCTGCAGCACCTCGCGCGCCAGGCCAAGCAGGCCGAGCAGTACACCGCGATCCAGGCCGAGCGGAAGATCCGCGACGCCGAATGGCGGGCGCTGGAATGGCGCACCCTCGATGCGCGCCTGCAGGCGCTGCGCGAAGGCCTGTCGCAGGAAGAAACCCGCCTCGAGCAGATCATCGCCGAGCAGCGCGAAGCCGAACGCGAGCTCGAGACCGGTCGCGAGCGCCGGCACGAGGCCGCCGAAGGTCTCAACCGGGCGCAGGCCGAGAGCTACGAGGTCAGCGGCGCGCTGGCGCGCATCGAACAGCAGATCCAGCACCAGCGCGAACTGTCGGCGCGCCTGCTCAAGGCGCGCGACGAAGCCCAGGCCCAGCTGGCCGAAATCGGCGCGCACATCGACCAGGACCAGCAGCGTCTCGACCTGCTGCACGAAAGCATCGCCGACGCCGAGCCGCGGCTGGCCCAGCTGCAGGACGACGACGCGGTGCGCCAGGACGCGCTGCGCGACGCCGAGACCGCGCTGGCCGACTGGCAGACGCGCTGGGAAACCCATAACCGCGACCAGGGCGAAGCGGCCCGGGTTGGCGATGTCGAGCGCACCCGCGTGGACTATCTCGACCGCCAGTCGCTGGAAGCCGAACGCCGGCGCGAGCAGTTGCAGGGCGAACGCGCCAGCCTCGACCTGGACGCTCTCAGCGACGCCTTCGCCGACATCCAGATCCGGCACGAAGAACAGAAGATCGCGCTGGACACCCTCGGCGACACGCTGGAGGCCCGCAAGGCCGCCTCGGTCGACCTGCAGGACGCGCAGCGCGCCGCGCAGGAATCGATTTCCGGCGTGCGCAAGCATGCGCAGGAAGCGCGCGGCCGCCTGGCTTCGCTGGAAGCCCTGCAGCACGCGGCGCTGGGCCAGGAGCAGGGCGCGGCCGTCGAATGGCTGCGCCAGCGTGGGCTGGATTCGGCGGCGCGCGTCGGCGAGCGCCTGCGCGTCGAGGCCGGCTGGGAATTCGCGGTCGAGAGTGCGCTCGGACAGCTGATCGAGGGCGTGCTGGTCGACGGTGACGGCGTCCCCGCTGATCTGGTGGATGCGCTGGCTGATCTCGGCGAAAGCCGGCTGGCCCTGGTGGCCGATGGCGACGGCGCGGGCGATTTCGCCGCAACCTCGCTGGCGTCGAAGGTGCAGGGGCCGATCGCGATCCGCCGTCTGCTCGCGCGCCTGCACGTAGCCGACACGCTGGCCGAGGCGCGCGCGCTGCAGGCCCGGCTCGGCGACGGCGATTCGGTCATCACCCGCAGCGGCGAGCGCCTCGGCGCCGGCTGGGTGCGGGTGTCGCGCTCGGGCGCGGCCAAGCAGGGCGCCCTGCTGCGCGAGCGCGAGATCCAGTCCCTGCGTGCGGAGATCGAGGCGTTGCAGGACCAGGAACAGGCGCTGGAAGACCAGATCGCCTCCGGCCGCGAGCGCCTGCTGGCGGCCGAGCAGGCGCGCGAGGAAGCGCAACGCGCGCTGCACCTCGCCCATCGCGGCGTGTCCGAACTCGCCGGCCAGGTGCAGAGCCAGCAGGGCCGGGTCGAATCGGCCAGAGGCCGCATCGAACGCATCGACACCGAGCTCGCGCAGCTTGCCGAAACCCTGGCCACCGCCGCCCAGCAGGCACGTGAGGCGCGGGGCCGGCTCGAAGACACGGTCGGCCGTATGGGCGATCTCGAAGGCGTGCGCGGCGCGTTGGAGCAGGAACGCCGCCAGCTCACCGACGCCCGGGACCAGACCCGCGCGGCGGCCCGCGAATCGCGCGATACCGCGCACGCGCTGGCACTGACGCTCGAATCCCAGCGGGCGCAGATCGAGTCCCTGACCCAGGCCCTGACCCGCATGGGCGGCCAGCGCGGCCAGCTCGACAGCCGTCTCGGCGATCTGTCCGCGCAGCTGGCCGGCGGCGATTCGCCGGTCGATGCGCTGGAGCAGCAGCGCCAGGTGGCGCTCGAAGAGCGCGTGCGCACCGAGCGCACGCTGGCCGAAGCGCGGTCCGCGCTGGAAGGCATCGACAACGAGCTGCGGACGTTCGAACAGGTGCGCCAGCAGCGTGACGCGCAGGCTCTCACCCAGCGCGAGGCCATCGGCCAGCGCCGGCTGGACCAGCAGGCCCTGGTGATCGCCGCCGACCAGCTGGCGGCCTCGGTCGTCGAGGCGGGTTTCGTGGTCGAGGAGGTCCTCAACGGGCTCGACGACAGCGCCGACGCCAAGACCTGGGAAAAGACGGTCACCGATTTCGACGCGCGCCTGCGCCGGCTGGAGCCGGTCAACCTGGCCGCGATCGCCGAGCATGCGGAAGCCGCGCAGCGCAAGGAATACCTGGACGCGCAGGACGCCGACCTGACCTCGGCCCTGGACACGCTGGAAGAGGCGATCCGCAAGATCGACCGCGAGACCCGCGGCCGCTTCAAGGACACCTTCGACAAGGTCAATGCCGGCGTGCAGGCGCTGTATCCGCGCCTGTTCGGCGGGGGGCACGCCTATCTCGAACTCACCGGCGACGACCTGCTCGACACCGGCGTGGCGATCATGGCGCGTCCGCCTGGCAAGCGCGTGTCGAACATCTCCCTGCTGTCCGGCGGCGAGAAGGCGATGACGGCCGTTGCGCTGGTGTTCTCGATCTTCCAGCTGAATCCGGCGCCGTTCTGCCTGCTCGACGAGGTCGATGCGCCCCTGGACGAGGCCAACGTCGGCCGCTTCACGGCGATGGTGCGGGAGATGAGCGAGCAGGTGCAGTTCCTGTTCGTCAGCCACAACAAGGCGACGATGGAAGCCGCATCGCAGCTCAGCGGCGTTACCATGCGCGAGCCGGGCGTCAGCCGCCTGGTATCTGTCGATCTTGCCGAAGCCGCACGTCTGGCCGGCGCTGCCTGAGAGGAACACCGAGAATGTCTGACGAGTGGATGCTGCGTATCGGAATCATCGTCGCCGGTGCTTTGCTGATGGCCGCGATCTGGTATTTCGGTACGCGCCCGCGCGGTGGACAGGGTCGCCGCATCCCGGGCGATGATGGCCGCAAGGAACCGACGCTCGGCGCGCAGCTGGAGCAGGACCTCGGCGAAGCCGGCGTGCCGCGTGAAGCGGGCGAGGGTGCCGAGACGCTGGCCGAGATGGATCTGCTCGACCAGACGGTCGGCACCGTGTCGCCCAATAGTGAACTCGGCAAGCGCAGCTCCGAGGACTTCGACAAGATCGTCACCCTGTACATCGCCGCGCGCGCCGGCAACGTGCTGCGTGGCCCGGACATCGTGGTCGCCGCCGAGAAGACGGGCCTGACCTACGGCCACATGAACGTGTTCCACCGCCTGGTCGACAACCATCCCGAGCGCGGACCGATCTTCAGCGTCGCCAACATCCGCAGCCCGGGCAGTTTCGAGATGGCGGAGATCCAGACGCTGGAAACCCCGGCGATCGCGTTCTTCCTGACCCTGCCGGCGCCGGTCCGCGCGCTGGACGCCTGGGATGCGATGTTGCCGACGGCCGAGCGCATGGCCGAACTGCTCGACGGCGTGCTGCTGGACGAACAGCGCAACGCCCTCGGCCGCCAGCGGATTGCCGGCCTGCGCGACGAACTGCGCGCCTGGGACCGCGAGCACAGCGTGCCGCCGGTGACGCGCAGCCCGCGCTGGTAAGTCCGGCGCGATGTCGATTGCCGGCATCAGCCACCTGACGTTTCTCGTCCGCGACCTCGACCGGACGGCCCGCCTGCTGGTGGAAGGTCTCGGCGCACGCGAGGTCTACGACAGCGGCGACCGGCCGCATTCGCTGTCGCGGGAGAAGTTCTTCGTGCTCGGCGGCGTGTGGCTGGTCGCGATGGAGGGCGAGCCGCCTGCCGAACGCAGCTACCGGCACGTCGCCTTCCAGATCGATGCCGGCGACCTGCCTGGATGCCGCGCACGCCTCGACGCGCTCGGTGTCGACATCCGGCCACCGCGGCCGCGGATCGAAGGCGAGGGCGAGTCGCTGTATTTCCACGACTTCGACAACCATCTCTTCGAGCTGCACACCGGCAGCCTGGATGCACGGCTGCGCGCCTACGGCGTGCCTGCGGACTGAGGGCCATCACGAGCTGTGGCGGCGCGCCTGGCGCGTGCGATCCGCGCCGCGACGGAGACCGGCAGGGCCGCGCCGGCCTACAATTCCCGCATGCCGACTCCATCTCCCGCCGGGCGCGTCGCCGAGTTGCGCGCGCTGATCGAAGACGCCAATCACCGCTACTACGTGCTCGACGATCCGTCGATCCCGGACGCCGATTACGACGCCCTGCTGCGCGAACTCGAAGCGCTGGAAACCGCGCATCCCGAGCTCGCCAGCGACGACTCGCCGACCCGCACCGTCGGCGCGCGACCGGACGGCGGTTTCCCGGAAGTCACCCACGCGATCCCGATGCTGTCGCTCGCCAACGCATTCGAGACCGCGGGCGTCGCCGACGACGCCGATGACCGCGCACGCTACGCCGAGGTCGCCGATTTCGAGCGTCGCATCGAGCAGAAGCTCGAGATCGAAGCGCCGGTCTTCTCGGTCGAACCCAAGCTGGACGGCCTCGCGATCAGTCTGCGCTACGAGGACGGCGTCTTCGTGCAGGGCGCGACGCGTGGCGACGGCAGCACCGGCGAGAACGTCACCGCGAACCTGCGCCAGGTGCGCGCGGTGCCGCTGAAGCTGCGCGAGACCGCAACGCCGTCGCCGGCGGTGCTGGAAGTGCGCGGCGAAATCTACATGCCGCGCAAGGCCTTCGAAGCCTGGAACGCGAAGGCGCTCGACCGCAACGAGAAGCTGCTGGCCAATCCGCGCAACGGCGCGGCCGGTTCGCTGCGCCAGCTCGATCCCGCGGTCACGCGTCGGCGGCCGCTGGCGTTCTTCGCGTATTCGATCGGCGAGGTGCGCGGACTCGAACTGCCGGAAACGCATTCCGAAACGCTCGCGCTGCTGCGCGACTTCGGCTTTCCCGTCGCACCCGAAGCCGACACCGCGACCGGTTTCGACGGCCTGATCGCCTACTTCCGGCGCATCGGCGCAGCGCGCGACACGCTGCCGTACGACATCGACGGCGTGGTCTACAAGCTGGACGACTACGATCAGCAGGCGACGATGGGCTTCGTCTCGCGCGCTCCGCGCTGGGCGCTGGCGCACAAGTTCCCCGCGCAGGAACAGTCGACTGTGCTGCGCGCGATCGAGGTGCAGGTCGGCCGTACCGGGGCGATCACGCCGGTTGCGCGACTGGAGCCGGTGCAGGTCGCGGGTGTCACCGTCACCAACGCAACCCTGCATAACGAAGACCAGATCCGCCGCCTCGACGTGCGCGAAGGCGACACGGTGATCGTGCGCCGCGCCGGCGATGTGATTCCCGAGATCGTGCGCGTGATCGAAGACCGGCGTCCCGCGGGCACGGTCGAATGGACGATGCCGGCCACATGTCCCGTCTGCGGTTCCGAACTTGTGCGCGAGGAGGGCGTGTCCGCGTGGCGCTGCACCGGGGGCCTGACCTGTTCCGCGCAGCGCAAGGAAGCCGTGCGCCACTTCGCATCGCGTCGCGCGATGGACATCGAAGGCCTCGGTGACAAGCAGGCCGAAGCGCTGGTCGAATTCGGTTTCGTGCATTCGCCGGCCGACCTGTTCGCGCTGACGGTCGAGGACCTGGTGCGGATGAAGACTGCGCTCGATGCCGCGACCGCGGCGGATCTCGCGCAGGCGATCGCCGACAGCAAGGGCGCTCTCGCGCTCGATGCTGAGGGCGAAGCGGCGCTGGCGCAGGAATCGCCGGTGTGGAAGGACGCCGCGTTCCTGCGTGCGCATCTGACGGTCGAGACCGGCGGCAAGCTCGCGACGAAGTGGGCGGAGAATCTCGTCGCCGGCATCGACGCCAGCCGCAGCACCACGCTGCCGCGCTTCCTGTTCGCACTCGGCATTCCGCATCTGGGCGAGACGACGGCCAAGTCGCTCGCGCAGTGGCTGGGGGCGCTCGATTTCGTGCGTACAACGCCGGCCGTGCTGCTGCAGGCGCTGCCTGATATCGGCAGCGAGGTGGCGCGTTCGATCGCGACGTTCTTCGAACAACCCGGCAACGTCGAGGTCGTCGACGCGCTGCTCGCGGCGGGCATCACCTTCAACGACGAAACCGCACCATCCGCCGCATTGCGCGAGCGTCTTGGCCTCGCACACCTGCTGTCGACGCTGCCGGTCGACAAGCTCGGCGGCAAGAGCGCCGAGCGTCTCGCGGACACCTACGGCACGCTCGACGCGCTGCTGCGTGCGAACGCGAGCGGCTGGACCGGCGCGGGCCTGTCGTCGGCGGGCGCGGACAATCTGTCGGCGTTCCTGGCCGATGCGGATGCACTTGCAGCGCTCCGCGCGAGCGACGCCGCGATGCGTCGCCTGCTCGATGCCGCACCGGCGAAAACGGTGAAGACCAGCGGTCCGCTCGACGGTAAGACCGTCGTGCTGACCGGCAGCCTCGAAGCCATGACCCGCGACGAGGCCGGCGAACAGCTCGAAGCGCTGGGCGCGAAAATCGCGGGCAGCGTGTCGAAGAAGACCTCGCTGGTCGTCGCCGGAGACGCGGCCGGCTCGAAGCTGGCGAAGGCGCAGGAACTCGGCATCGAGATCTGGGACGAAGCCGCGTTACTCGCATTTCTCGAATCGCAGGCATGAGTGCGTCGATGCTGCCGTCGGCAAGCTTCGACACCCTGCGCCTGCGCGCGCGCCTCAATGCCACGCTGCGCGGCTTCTTCGCAGAGCGCGGCGTGCCGGAAGTCGAAACGCCGATGCTGTCGCAGGCCGGCAACACCGACCCGAATGTCGCCAGCTTCGAAACCGGATTCAGCGGCCACGTCTCCGCCGGCCCGCGCACGCGCTGGCTGCGCACCTCGCCGGAATTTCCGCTCAAGCGCCTGCTCGCCGCCGGCTTCGGCGACTGCTACGAACTCGGGCGCGTATTTCGCGACGGCGAGGCCGGCGGTCGCCACAATCCCGAATTCACGATGCTCGAGTGGTACCGCGTCGGCTGGGGCCAGCATCGGCTCGCCGACGAAAGCGTCGCGCTGGTGCAAGGCGCGCTCGCGCTCGTCGACCGTCGCGCCGACGTGGTCCAGACCACGTATCGCGCCCTGTACCTCGACGTGCTCGGCCTCGATCCGATGACCGCGCCGGACGCCGCGCTGCAGGCGGCGCTCGGCGACGTGCAGATCGATCCGGAGGGCCTGACCCGCGACGACTGGCTGGACCTGCTGATGACGCATCGCATCCAGCCGGCGAACCCGGCCGACCGGATCCTGGTCGTCCACGATTACCCGGCGTCGCAATGCATGCTCGCGCGCATTGCCGAACGCGATGGCGTACCGGTGGCCGAGCGCTTCGAGCTGTATCTCGGTGCGCTGGAACTCGCGAACGGCTATCACGAGCTGGCCGATGGCCGCGAGCAGCGCGCCCGCTTCGAACGCGACCACGCGGTGCGCGCCGCCCGCGGCGCGGCGCAGCCGGCGATCGACGAGGCCCTGCTGCAGGCGCTGGAGGCTGGATTCCCCGATTGCGCGGGTGTGGCGCTTGGTGTGGATCGTCTGATGATGGCGATGCTGGAGACGGGGCGGATTGCGGATGTGATCGCCTTTGATTTCGCGCGGGCGTAGCGCGTTGGGCGGCTGCATGTGGCCGCTTCGTGCCGCGCAGACGGGAATCCAGGAACGTTGCTTCCCGGTTGATTGTTGCCATCGCAATTGCTTTGGGCTTGGCTGCCGCTGGCAGTAGCGCTGTTGCCAATGCTTCCACCGTGTTGTGGTCACGCTTCCCGCTTCCCGCTTTCGGCTCTCTACTTTCTACTCTCTGCTTTCGCTTTCGCTTTCGCTTTGGTTTTTCGCTTTTGCTATTTGCGTTTGACCTGTCGAGCCGTAAAGCGAGCCGAGCATCGCAGGGCGATGGGGCCGAAGAGCAGCCCATGTCTGAGCGCAGCGAGTTTGGGCTGCGTGCCCCGTCGACCGAGAAGCGCAGGGGCCCGCCGCGGCGTAGCCGTGGCGGATCGCGTCCGGCGACGGCGTTTTTGCTTACTTTTGGCAAGACAAAAGTAAGCCGCGCGACAGCGCGGAAGCTCTGTCTTTGGCAAGAACGCTGATCGCGCGAACCAGCGCACACCCTCTCGCGGATTCCGATTCCAATTCCGGGGTTGGATTCAAAGCCGAAGCTAAAGCAGAGCGGTGGATCAATTGCACGGCTTTCGCACGCTGACGCGTGCGAGTTCCTTTTTGACCGGCCAAAAAGAAACCAAAAAGCCCCTTCGCCGGACGCGATCCGGCACAGCTGCGCCGCGCCGGTGCCCTGCGCTTCTCGGACAGCGGGGCACGCAGCCCAAACTCGCTGCGCTCAGACATGGGCTGCTCTTCGGCCCCGCCGCCCTGCGATGCTCGGCTCGCTTTACGGCTCGGCAGGTCACAGGCTGAAAGCCGAAGCCGAAGCCGAAGCCGAAGCCGAAGCCGAAGCCGAAGCCGAAGCCGAAGCCGAAGCCGAAGCCAAGGCCAAAACGGAAATCGCGGCTACAGCCTCAGCGAGCCCCAGACCACCAACAACAAGGCGCAGCGCGCCTCAACCTCCCCCGTACAACGTCTCCGCCCGCTGGAACAGAATCCAGCTGGTCGCGATGCACTTATCCCCGTTCTGCGGCCGGTTACCGCGGTGGGTGTGGGTGAAGGCGGTCGGCGCGATCAGCAGGTCGCCGGTGCGCGGCGTGATCTTGCGTTGCTGGAACAGGAACTCGGTCTCGCCGGCATCGAAGCCGTCATTGAGATAGATCGTCCAGAGCAGATGCCGGTGCAGGGTCTCGCCGCTGCCGTCGCGCGGGAACAGTTCGCAGTGCCAGTAGGGATACCCGCCCTCGCCGGCCGCGTACCACTGCAGGTTGATCGCACCGGGTCGCAGGCAGGTCTGCAGCAGGCCGCCCAGGCGGGCGTCGTCCATGCCGGCGAAATCCTCGGCGACCAGGCGTTTCAGCGCGCCGTCGGCCCCGGGCTGCTGCAGCATCAGCGGCGCGATCAGGGCCTGCGGATACTTGCGCAGGTAGGCCATCACGCCGCCATAGACCGCCTGGTTGAGCTGCTGGGCGACGTCGGCCCAGTCGGGGCGGTCGCTGATCGACAGGTCGCGGCTGCGCTTGAGTTCGGGATACACGCCGCCGCCGATCTCGCCGGCATGCAGGTCGGGACTGGCGCGCAGGCGCGCCACGATCGCGGCGCAGGCCTCGGCCGACAGCGCGCCCGGGGTGACTTCGATGAAGTCGGCGGCGCTCATCCGGCGGTGTCGTCGTGCTGCAGGTGGTAGCGCGTGGCCGCTTCCACTTCGGTCTTCGAGCCCAGGAACACCGGCACCCGCTGGTGCAGCGCCGTCGGCTGCAGGTCGAGGATGCGTTCGCGACCGGTGGTCGCCGCGCCGCCGGCCTGTTCGACCAGCATCGCCATCGGGTTGGCCTCGTACATCAGCCGCAGCTTGCCCGGCTTGGACGCGTCCTTCGCGTCCCAGGGATAGATGAAGATGCCGCCGCGGGTCAGGATGCGATGCACGTCGCCGACCATCGCCGCGACCCAGCGCATGTTGAAGTCCTGGCCGCGCGGGCCGTCCTTGCCGGCCAGCAGGTCACCGACATAGGCCTGCATCGGCGGTTCCCAGTGGCGCTGGTTGGACATGTTCACCGCGAATTCGCGGGTCTGCTCGGGAATCTGCATATCCGCCCTGGTCAGCACGAACGAGCCCTGCTCGCGGTCCAGCGTGAACGCATGGGTGCCGTGGCCGATGGTCAGCACCAGCATCGTGCTCGGGCCGTAGAGGCAGTAGCCGGCCGCGACCTGGGTGTGCCCCGGCTGCAGGAAGTGGCTGTCCTCGGCCGCGTCGATCCCGTCCGGGCAGCGCAGCACCGAGAAGATCGTGCCGACGCTGGCATTGATGTCGATGTTCGAGCTGCCGTCGAGGGGGTCGAACACCAGCAGGTAGTTGCCGCGCGGAAAGCCGTCGGGGATCTGCTGCGAGTGTTCCATCTCCTCCGACGCGCACGCCGCGAGATGGCCGCCCCAGGCGTTGGCCTCGAGCAGGATGTCGTTGCTGATCACGTCGAGCTTCTTCTGCGCCTCGCCCTGCACGTTGATGCTGCCGTCCGCGCCGCCGGCCTCGCCCAGCACATCGCCCAGCGCGCCCTTGCCCACCGCGACCGAGATCCGCTTGCAGGCGCGCGCCACCACCTCCAGCAACAGCTGCAGGTCGGGCGTCAGCTGGTGCTGGCGCTGGGCTTCGATCAGGTGGCGGGTCAGGGAGATGCTGGCCATGGGGGTTCCGGTGCGGCGGGAAGCCCCATTGTCGCCCGATCGCGCGGCAGTGTCCCGGCGGCGTCCGCGCCGCAGGTTGTATTCTGGTCCGGTTTCGCCCGGCCCCCGCCGCGGCGCACCCGATTCCTCTCCGTCGTACAGGTCGTGTCCGTGTCCACTTTCTTCGAAGCTGTCGAACTCGTTCCCGGTGATCCCATCCTCGGCCTGACCGAGGCCTACAACGCCGATGCGCGCCCGACCAAGGTCAATCTGGGCGTCGGCATCTACTACGACGAGGCCGGACGCATTCCGGTGCTGGACGCCGTGCGCGAGGTCGAACAGCGCCTGGCCGCCGAGGCCAAGCCACGCGGCTACCTGCCGATCGACGGCCTGCCCGACTACACCCGCGCCACCCGCGAACTGCTGTTCGGCGCCGGGTCGCCGCTGCTGGCCGCGGGCCGCGTGGCGACTACCCAGACCATCGGCGGCAGCGGCGCGCTGCGCACCGGCGCGGACCTGCTGAAGAAGCTGCTGCCGCACGCGACCATCGCGATCAGCAACCCCAGCTGGGAGAACCACCGCGCGGTGTTTGGCGCCGTTGGCTTCGAGGTCGTCGACTACACCTACTTCGACGCCGCCACGCACGGCATCGATTTCGCCGGCCTGCTCGCCGACCTGCGCACGCTCGCGGCCGGCACCGTCGTGCTGCTGCACGCCTGCTGCCACAACCCGACCGGCGCCGACCTCACCGAGGACCAGTGGCGCCAGGTGATCGGCGTGCTGTCGGAGCGGTCGCTGTTTCCGTTCATCGACATGGCCTACCAGGGCTTCGACCGCGGCATCGAGGAAGATGCGGCCGCCGTGCGTCTGCTTGCCGCGTCCGACATCGCCGAGTTCGTCGTCGCCAGCTCGTACTCCAAGTCGTTCTCGCTGTATGGCGAGCGCGTCGGCGCGCTGACCGTCGTCTCGGCGACCGCCGAGCAGAGCCGCGCGGTGCAGTCGCAGATCAAGCGCATCGTGCGTGCGAACTATTCGAGCCCGTCCAACCACGGCGCGGCGCTCGTCGCCGGCGTGCTCGGCAGCGCGGAACTGCGCGCGCGCTGGGAGGCCGAGCTGGGCCAGATGCGCGAGCGCATCCATGCCCTGCGTGCGGGTCTGGTCGAGAAGCTGGCCGCCAAGGGCGCGCCGGAATTCGCCTTCATCCAGGACCAGGCCGGCATGTTCTCGTACTCGGGTCTGAGCCGCGCCCAAGTGGACCGCCTGCGCGACGACTTCGGCATCTACGCCGTCGGTACCGGCCGCATCTGCGTCGCCGCGCTGAGCCTGAAGAATCTGGATTACGTGGCGGACGCGGTCGCGACGGTCAGCCGCGGCTGATCCCGGTTGCAGCCCTCCCCGCGTGCGGGGAGGCTGCCAGCGCGGCGCAGGAACGCCACCGCGGGTGGGATGCGCGCGCGCGCGTCCTCGCGATAGGTCAGGGACCGGACTTTCCGGCGCGCCACCGCCCGCCCAGCTCGCGCGCCAGCAGCGCGAGCAGTACGCCCGGCGCGACGAACTGCACCGCAATCTGCACGCTGCGCCGCACGGTGAGGCGGATCCCCTCACGGACATCGTCCCGCGCGATGTCGGGATCGAAGTCGCGCCAGCCGATCCACAGGCAGAGCACCAGCGCCGCGACCAGCGCGACGATGCGCCACCAGCGCACAGGACGGGGCGCCGTCACGCGGCCGCCTGGGCGAAATGCCCGTGGAATCCCAAGGGAAACGCATAAGGCAGCCACGCGGTCGCGAGCGGGCCGTCGGCGATGTGCTGCGCATCCAGCACCGCGATGCCGCTGCGGTTGCGCGTGGGATCGAGCACGGTGCCGACCAGCCAGCCATCATCCGGACGCGTGCTGCCGGGGCGCGGAACGAACCCGTGCTCTTCGGCGAGGATGTCGCGGCCATAGCGATGCACGTCGCGTCGACCGCTGGCCGGATCGAGCATCTGCACCGCGTTGAAGTACGGCGCGGCGGCTTCGCCTTCCGTCGTCGGCATGTACAGCCGCGCGCTGCGATCGCCGGGCGTGCGCGCGTCGAACAGCGGGAACTCGATGCCGGTGACGCCGAGCAGATCCCAGCGTGTGCGGCCGCTGTGCATGTCGAGCCGCAGCTCGGCCAGCTGCGCCGCGGGGGCGGGGCCGTCGTGACCGGACATTGCCGCGCGATGCGGCGAGCGTGCGTGTTCGACGTCGCGATGGTGGACCGTGCGTACGACGATCTCGCCGCCGCGCTCGAACGCATCGCCGAAGTGATAGGCCATCGCGAAGTCGATCTCGAAGCGGCGCGCGACGCGATCCGGCGCTGCCTTGTGGACCACCAGCACGTTGCACGCGCGCTGCGGTGCGAACCGCATGCTCTCGAAGAAGGAACCCGACGGCGTGAAGTCGTAGGGCATCAGCAGGAACACCAGATGCCGGTCGGTCTGCACGAAGGCGTGCAGGTAACCGGGTGGGTCCATCTCCAGCACGTGCGCGCCGATCAAGCTCGCATTCGCGCCGATGTGCCACAGCAGCAGGCCGCTGCCGCCCAGCATCGACAGCGCGCCGAAGTTCCACCAGCTGCCGTCGCGATCGCGCAGCGGATGCGCGGAGAACGGCAGCGCCTGCAGGTCCGGGCGCCAGGTCACCGGGCCGATCGTGTCGAGCGCATCGGGCTCGAGTTCGAACGCCGAACCGGCCTCGCTCATCGCGAACAGGCGCCCGCCGATCGTTACCACCGATGTATTGGCGGTGTTCGCATCGTCGTTGTTGCGGATTGCGACCTGTCCGGGAACCGTGGTGCCGGCGGCCATCGTGTTGAAGCGACCGGCGCGTTGTTCGCGCTGGAACTTCGGCGTCTGCACCATGCGCCCGCGATGGGTGACCGCGCCGTCGCCGAAGCGCCAGCCGTGGACCATGCCGTCCCCGTCGAACCAGTGTTCGTAGCGGAAGCCGTCGCGCTCGAACCAGGCCGGCCCGTTGCGGTACAGCGTGCCGGCGAAGTCGGCGGGCAGACGGCCTTCGAGTTGCACCGTGGTCGGGCCGAAGGCGCCGGCCGACACCTGACGCCAGCCGGCGAGATACGGACGATCGGCGAGACCGGCGGAGAACTCCGCGGGGTCGCCGGCCAGCGCATCGGCACCGTGCAGCAGCGCGGGGCCGAGCGCGGCGACGGTGGCGCCCGACAACAGGGTGCGCAGGAAGCGGCGACGGTCCATCACGGTCTCCGGTGGCAAACGCGGATCAACGGATCGCGATGTCGAGCGCCAGCGCATCGGCGCCGACATCGAACGCCGCTTCGTCGAACGTCGGTTTGCGCAGTACCCGCGGGTTGTTGCTGAAGCCGTAGCCCTCGACCGGCATGCCGACCAGGTTGGTGTCGAGCGTGCCGTTGCCGTTCTCGTCGTGGATCACCATCAGCGCGTAACGGCCGGCCGGCACGCCGTCGAAGCGCACGTGGGTGACGTCGCCCGCCGGTGCCAGCAGACGCGCGGCGATCGGTGCGGCACTGCCGGCGTAGCCCGCAGCATCGACCAGCGCGACCTGGAACTGGCCGCTCTGGCTGCGGGGCTCGCGGATGGACACGTCGAGATCGCCCGCCTGCACCGGCGCGGCGAGTGCGGCCGCAACGGCCAGCAGGGCGAACGGCGCGACGAAGGCAGCGGGGATGCGGCGCATGGCGATGTCCTGGTCGGGTGTGGCATCAGTCTCGACGCACGCCCTGCCGGTGCCAGCTGCCGGTGGTCATCGATCCGCAGTGCCGGAAGTCACTTTCTGCAACGCGCCCATTGCCGCCACCGGCAACGGCTTGCAGCATGGCGCCATGCACACGACCCGCCGCCTGTTCGAGCCGCTCAATCTTGCCGCGTTGCTGACGCTCGGCGCGGTCGCGTTCTCGCTGCGTTATTACGATCCCGCCCGCCAGGCCACGGCCTGGTTGCTGCTCGGTCTGTTCGCGGCGGGCTTCCTGTCGCTGTCGCTGTGGCCGCCGCGGCTGCGGCGCATCGAGCATGTGGTGATCGCAACGCTGCCGGTGATCGCACTGGCGCTGATCGCGCTCGATCCCAGGCCCGGCACCGCGCCGGTGCTGCTGGTGATCTGGATCGCGGTCGCGTTCTCCGACTGGTCGCCGCGCGTGGCGATCCTCGCGGCGCTCGCCGCCGACATCGTCTACTACCTGATCCTCAAGTACATCGGCGGTTTCAGCGCGCCGCTGTTGTCGGTGGTGATCTTCGCCAGCTTCCAGGTGTTCGCGGCGCTGTGCATGCACTACGCCCGCAGTGCCGAGCGGGCACGCGATGCACTCTCGCGCGTCAATGCCGATCTGCTGGCCACGCGCGCGCTGCTCGCCGACAGTGCCCGCGATGCCGAGCGCCTGCGCGTCGCGCGGGAACTGCACGATGTCGCCGGTCACAAACTCACCGCAATGCGCCTCAACCTGCGCGCGTTGGCCGACGAACCGGCGTTCGCCGACAACCCGCAACTGCGCATCGCCGAACAGCTGTCGGGCGAACTGCTCGGCGACATCCGCAACGTGGTGCAGGCGCTGCGCGACAGCGGCGGTCTCGATCTGGCAACGGCTTTGCGTGCGCTTGCTGCGCCGTTGCCGCGGCCGCGGTTGCGGCTCAGCATCGCCGACGATGTGCGCGTGTCCGATCCCGCGATCGCCGAAGCCGTACTGCGGCTGGTGCAGGAAGCGCTGACCAATGCCGCCAAGCACGCCGACGCGGACACGCTCGATGTCGCCCTGCATCGAGCGGGCGCGCTGTTGCACGTGACCATCGAGGACGACGGCCGCATGCACGACGGCTGGCGCGAAGGCAACGGCATCGCCGGCATGCGCGAGCGCCTTGCCGCGTTGCACGGACGCGTGCAGCTCGCGCGCAATCCGAGCGGCGCGATGCGCATCGACGCGGAGCTGCCGACATGAGCGCGAGGCCTGTGCGCGTCGCACTCGCCGACGATCAGGCCCTGGTCCGCGCCGGCCTGCGCGCGCTGCTGGAACGCCACGGCATCGTGATCGTGTTCGAGGCCGACTCGGGCACGACGCTGCTCGAGCAGCTCGCATCGCATCCGGTCGACGTGATCCTCAGCGACATCCGCATGCCCGGCCTCGACGGCATCGAAGCATTGACCGCATTGCGCGCCCGTGGCGACACGACACCGGTGCTGCTGCTGACCACGTTCGACGACAGCGACCTGCTGCTGCGCGCGACCGATGCCGGTGCGCAGGGCTTCCTGCTCAAGGACGCGGCGCCCGAAGATCTGCGCGACGCGATCGCGCGTGTGGCGGCGGGCGAAACCCTGCTGCAACCGGTCAGCACCGAACCGGTCCGCGCGCGCTACCGCTTCCACGACGACAACACCCCGCGCGAGACCTTCACCGAACGCGAGGTCGCGATCCTGCGTCTGCTCGCCGGCGGCTACTCCAACAAGGAGATCGCGCGCAGCCTGTTCCTCGCCGAGGGCACGGTGAAGAACTACGTGTCGGCGATTCTGGAAAAGCTCGGCACGCGCGACCGCACGCGTGCGGTGCTGAAGGCGATCACCTTGCAGGTGATCTGAGGGGCGAGCATCGTCATTCGCGCGAAGGCGGGCGGTGCTCTACAGCAGCGCGCAGCGCTGGTCATCCAGCGCCTTGCCGTGACTTTCGCGAAAGCCACTGGATTCCCGCCTTCGCGGGAATGACGACTACGGGATGTCCGCACGTCTGCTGCCCCGCCTGCGACATTCCGTCCCGGGTCGTTCACGCCTGCGTTTGCGACAATGCGCGGTGCGATGCCCGCATCGCTCGCCCAACCCCACCGGAGATCCCATGTCGAACCGCGCCTGGCGCGGCGC
This sequence comes from Luteimonas sp. Soil_C_5, assembly GCF_057656615.1. Lineage (NCBI taxonomy): Bacteria > Pseudomonadati > Pseudomonadota > Gammaproteobacteria > Lysobacterales > Lysobacteraceae > Luteimonas > Luteimonas sp. Soil_C_5. Next base: position 395,711 of record NZ_JBDGKA010000004.1, on the reverse strand, counting down.
GCTCGCGCTGCTGCTGTTGATTCCCGCCACAGGCGCCTTCGCGCGCACCTGTCCGCTCACGGTCGACAGCGATGACAGGATGCGTTTCTCGCAGCAGGAACTCCGTGTCGCCGCCGATTGCACCCAGGTGCGCCTGACCCTGAATCACACGGGCCGCGTGCCGGCCACCGCGATGGGCCACAACTGGGTGCTCACGCGCACCGCCGATTACCGGCCGGTCGCACTGGCCGGCGCCCGCGCGAATCTGGCCAGCAGCTATCTGCCCGCTGGCGACGCACGCGTCATCGCACACACCAAAATCATCGGCGGCGGCGAGTCCACGACAATCACCTTCCCGACCGCTGCCCTGACCCGCGGCGGCGACTACACGTTCTTCTGCTCGTTCCCGGGCCACTGGAACGTGATGCGCGGCAAGCTGGTGTTCGGCTGATGCGCGCGACCCCCACCGCGCTGGCATCCGCGCTGTCGCTGATCCTGCTCTCGCCCGGCTTCGCGCAGGCGCAGGCGACCGCCGATGCGCCCACCACGCTCGAACGCGTGCGCGTCGATGCGACGCGTCTGCGCGGCGTCAGTGATTTCGATACGCCCGCGTCGGTCGATGCGATCCGCCTCGACGATGCGCACAGCAACCGCGCCGGCACCGTCGCCTCCGAGCCGCTGTCGGGCGTGCCCGGCCTGCTGGCGCGCGACCGACAGAACCACGCGCAGGACACGCAGCTGTCGATCCGCGGTTTCGGAGCGCGCTCCACCTTCGGCGTGCGCGGCGTGCGCCTGTTCGCCGACGGCATTCCGGCGTCGATGCCCGACGGCCAGGGCCAGCTCTCGCATTTCAGTCTCGTCGGTGGCGACCGCATCGAGATCATGCGCGGCCCGTTCTCGGCGCTGTACGGCAATTCATCGGGTGGCGTCGTGCAGCTGTGGAGCGCCGACGGACAGTCCGGCGATCCCTGGCGCTTCAAGGCCAGCCACGGGCGCGACAACACGACCAGCCTGTCGACGCAGCTGCGCGGCGGCACGGAGACGGTCGGCTACAACCTCGCGCTGTCGCGTTTCGATACCGATGGCTGGCGTGACCACAGCGCCGCTCGTCGCGATTCGGCGAACGCGAAGCTGCGCTTCGATTTCGGCGACCGGCGCCGGCTCGATCTCGTGGCCAACCATGTCGACATCGACGCGCAGGATCCGCTCGGCCTGACCGCCGCACAGGTGCGCGAGAACCCCCGCCAGGTCGCCGCGGTCGCGCGCCAATTCGACACGCGCAAGACCGTACGCCAGACCCAGCTCGGCGCGGTCTACGAACACGGCATCGGCGACGCGCACACGCTGCGCGCGATGGCCTACGGCGGCGAACGCGCGGTCGTGCAATACCTGCCGATTCCGGCCGCGGCGCAGACCAATCCGCTGAACTCGGGCGGCGTCATCGATCTCGACAACCGCTATGGCGGACTCGACCTGCGCTGGAACTGGGAAGGCGCGCTCGCCGGGCGTCCGCTGGAACTCACCGTCGGCGCCAACGCCGATCGCCAGCGTCAGGATCGCCAAGGTTTCGAGAACTTCGTCGGTGACACGCTCGGCGTGCGCGGGCGGCTGCGGCGCGACGAGCGCAATTCGGTCGAGAACCGCGACCAGTTCGCGCAGGCCTACTGGGCCTTCGCGCCGCGCTGGTCGCTGCTGGCCGGCGTGCGCCACAGCGAAGTCGAATTCACCTCGCGCGATGCCTATATCACCGCGACCAATCCCGACGACAGCGGCCGCGTCGCGTTCCGTCAGACCTCACCGGTCGCCGGCATCACGTTCGCGCCCCACGATGATCTGCGCGTGTACCTGTCGGCCGGCCGCGGTTTCGAGACGCCGACCTTCAACGAGCTCGGCTACCGCGCCGACGGTGGCGCCGGTTTCGCATTCGATCTGGCGCCGGCGATCAGCGACAACCTCGAACTCGGCACCAAGTGGCGCGCACGGTCGGGCACCACGCTCAACGCGGCGCTGTTCCGCGCCGAGACCGATGACGAGCTTGCGGTCGCGCGCAATGTCGGCGGCCGCAGCAGCTTCCAGAACATCGGCCGCGCACGTCGCCAGGGCGCGGAGCTGTCGCTGCGCCAGCCGCTGGGCGAATCGCTCGATCTGAGCGTCGCCGCGACCTGGCTCGATGCGACCTTCCGCGACGACTATCTCGTCTGCACCGGCGCGGGCTGCACCGTGCCGGCGACGCCTGTCGCGGCCGGCGCGCGCATTCCGGGTGTGCCGGCGCGGCAGCTGTTCGCGCGCCTCGACTGGACCGGCGGCCCGTGGAGTGCGGCGATCGAAGGTGTCGGCGTGGGTGATGTGGTCGTCGACGATCTCGCGACCGGCCGCGCGGCCGGCTACGCGCTCGTGCACCTCGAAGGCGCACGCCGCTGGCGTTTCGATGCCGGCGAGCTGCGGACCTTCGTGCGCATCGACAACGTGCTCGATCAGGCCCACATCGGCTCAGTGATCGTCAACGAAGGCAACGGCCGGTTCTACGAGCCCGGCCCGGGGCGCGGCGTGATGCTGGGCGCGCAGTGGACGTGGAACCGGTGACGCTGGCTTAGACCGGCGAAGACGCGCGATCGAAGCGTCGTGCCGACGACGCAGGCGACTTCGAACCCCGTCATTCCCGCGAAGCGGGATCCAAGGGCGTCACGATGCAACCAAGGTCCATGGATGACCAGTCATTCGGCTGTTGAAGAACAACTCCCGCCTGCGCGGGGATGACGGCTGGAATGGGCTGCCTGGTCGAGCCGTGAAGCGCATCGCGCGCGTGCACGCTGCCCCGAATTACGAATTACCAGTCACGAATCACGAATCACCTATGACGCGCGATGAAGCATCACGCCGACGACGCAAGTGACCTTGAACCTCGTCATTCCCGCGCAGGCGGGAATCCAAGGACGTCACGATGCAACCAAGGTCCATGGATGACCAGCCATTCGGCTGTTGAAGAACAACTCCCGCCTACGCGGGGATGACGGGTGAGTTGAGTTGCCTGGTCGAGCCGTGAAACGCGCCGCGTGCGTGCACGCTGCCCCGAATCCCGAATCCCGAATCCCGAATCACCAATCACCGCCGTCAAACATCCCCACCCGCCGTCCACCCCTCACCCGTGCCGCGATGGAACACGCGATCTTCCTCGCGCACCGTGCCAGCGCCCACCGTGTCCTGCTGCGCCAGGCGCGCATAGATCGGGGTGAAGTCCGGGCCGGTCGCGTCCATCAGCTGTTCGAAGCTGTCGATGACGAAGTAGGTTTTCTGGTAGGTGTCGATGCGGTAGCGCGTGCGCATGATGCGTTCGAGGTCGAAGCCGATGCGGTTGGGCGCATCCGATTCCAGCGAGTAGATCGATTCGCCCTTCGACGACACGATGCCGGCGCCGAAGATGCGCAGGCCGTCTGCCTGCTGGATCAGGCCGAACTCCACCGTGTACCAGTACAGCCGCGTCAGGTTCTGCAGCGCGTCCGGGCCGATGCCGTGCGCTTTGACGCCGCCCTTGCCGTAGGCCTCCATATAATCGGCGAAGACCGGATTCATCAGCAGCGGCACGTGGCCGAACAGGTCGTGGAAGAGATCGGGTTCCTCGATGTAGTCGATCTGGTCCGGGCGACGGATCCACCAGGTCACCGGGAAACGACGGTTGGCGAGGTGGTCGAAGAAATCGAGTTCCGGCAGCAGGCCCTCGACGCCGAGCAGCGTCCAGCCGGTCGCGGCTTCCAGCACGGCGTTGAGTTCGTTGAACTTCGGAATCGCGTCCGGGGTCATGCCCATCGCGTCCTGCGCCTGCAGAAACTCGTCGCAGGCGCGGCCGACCAGCAGCTCGCGCTGGCGCGCATAGAGCGTGGCCCAGGTCGCGTGGTCGTCGGCGCTGTAGGTCGCCCAGGGCTGCTCGACGATGCCGGTGGCATAGACCGGCACCTTGCCCTTCTCGGTCTGCAGGTTCTCGACGCGGCGCGGGGCGTTCGACGGCTGGGCGGACATGGCAACTCCGGCATTGGGATGAACGACATTCGACAATAGCGCCGAACTCCCGCAAGGAGCTTGCGTTGTTGCGCCGTATGCCGTCGATCGCGCAATAATCGTGCGTAGATTCCGAATTCAGGACAACACACATGGTGCCGACTGCGCTGGACCGGATCGACCTGCTGTTGCTGTCGGAGCTGCAGCGCCAGGGCCGGCTGACCAACACCGACCTCGCCGAACGCGTGCATCTGTCGCCGTCGGCCTGCCTGCGCCGCGTGCAGCGGCTGGAGCGCGAAGGCGTGATCGCCGGCTACCGCGCGGAGGTCAGCGCGGAACATCTGGGCCTCGGCCTGCAGGCCTTCGTGCGCGTGCAGCTCAAGCACCACGACAGTGCCGCGGTCGCCGGATTCGCGGCGCTGGTCAATGGCTGGGATGAAGTCGTCGCCTGTCACGCGTTGACCGGCGACATGGATTACCTGCTGCAGATCGCGGTGCGCGATCTCGAACACTTCTCCCGGTTCCTGCTCGACCGGCTGCTCAACCAGCCCGCGGTGGACGACGTGAACTCGAGCTTCGTATTGCGCACCGTCAAGGCCGATCGTGGACTGCCGGTCGGGTCGGCCTAGCCTGCACCCGACTGCGCTTTCGTGGTGCGCTTGAATTTAAGTTGCACCATCAAGGTGCGCAAATGGATCCGGCAGGTGTGCGCATCGTGAACAAGTCCTTGATTCGAAAGGCGCAAGCCCCTTGGCACGGTCCGTGCGTAATACACGGCACATTCTTCACCCAAGGCGGTTGTTCAAGATGTCCATCGACAACATCGAAAAGCTGATCAAGGACAACAAGGTCGAATTCATCGACCTGCGTTTCACCGACATGCGCGGCGTCCAGCATCACGTCTCCTATCCGAAGTCGATCATCGAGCCGGGCCTGTTCGAAGACGGCAAGATGTTCGACGGCTCGTCGATCAGCGGCTGGAAGGGCATCCAGAACTCCGACATGGTGCTGCTGCCCGATCCGTCGACGGCGTTCATCGATCCCTTCACCGCCGATCCGACGCTGGTCATCACCTGCGACATCCTCGATCCGACCACGATGCAGTCCTACGAGCGCGACCCGCGCGGCATCGCGAAGCAGGCCGAGGCGTTCCTGAAGTCCAGCGGCATCGCCGACCAGGCGTTCTTCGGCCCCGAGCCCGAGTTCTTCATCTTCGATTCGGTGCGCTACTCGAACGAGATGGGCCACACCTTCTTCCACATCGAATCTGAAGAAGCGCACTGGAACTCGGCCAAGGAATACGAAGGCGGCAACAGCGGCTACCGTCCCGGCATCAAGGGCGGCTACTTCCCGGTCGCCCCGCTCGACTCGCTGCACGACATCCGCGCCGAGATGTGCAAGACGCTGGAACAGGTCGGCATCGAAGTCGAAGTGCACCATCACGAAGTCGCAAACGCGGGCCAGTGCGAGATCGGCACGCGCTTCAACTCGCTGGTCGCCAAGGCCGACGAACTGCAGACGATGAAGTACATCGTCAAGAACGTCGCCTTCCGCAACGGCAAGACCGCGACCTTCATGCCCAAGCCGATCGTCGGCGACAACGGCAGCGGCATGCACGTGCACCAGAGTCTGGCCAAGGGCGGCACCAACCTGTTCACCGGTGACGGCTACGGCGGCCTGAGCCAGACCGCGCTGTGGTACATCGGCGGCATCTTCAAGCACGCCCGTGCGATCAACGCGTTCTCCAACGCGTCGACCAACTCCTACAAGCGTCTGGTGCCGGGCTTCGAAGCGCCGGTGATGCTGGCCTACTCGGCGTCGAACCGTTCGGCCTCGTGCCGCATTCCCTACGTCGCCAATCCGAAGGCGCGCCGCATCGAAATGCGCTTCCCCGATCCGATGCAGTCCGGCTACCTGACCTTCGCCGCGCTGATGATGGCGGGTCTGGACGGCATCAAGAACCAGATCGATCCGGGCGGCCCGAGCGACAAGGATCTCTACGACCTGCCGCCCGAGGAAGAGAAGAACTTCCCGACCGTGTGCCACTCGCTGGACCAGGCGCTCGACGCGCTCGACAAGGACCGCGACTTCCTCAAGGCCGGTGGCGTGTTCTCCGACGACTTCATCGATGCCTACATCGCGCTGAAGATGAAGGAAGTCACCGCGTTCCGCGGCGCGACGCACCCGCTCGAATACCAGATGTACTACGCGATCTGACGCACCTTGACGGGGTCGGCCACTGGCCGGCCCCGTTGCGTTCCACCGCCTGCAGGCGGCGCCTCCCTCCCCCACGGTGGGCGGCACCGCCAGCGGCATCAGGAGATCGGGTGCATCCGAAGGAGCGGACAGCGGCCACACAGACGCCACAGAGCGTCGGTCGCGACGGGACGACAGCCAAGGGGGCACGTCGCCACGTCATCGGACCACCTGCGCGGCAACGCCGACGCAGCTGCAATGACCGGGGAGGGCTTTCATTCACTTGAGGAGCCTGTCATGCCATTACGCAAGAACGCACTTGCCACACTGCTGTGCGCGGGTCTGTTGTCCGCCGGCGCCGCGCATGCGGAAGTCTCCGGCTCGATCACGCTGACCAGCGATTACCTGTTCCGTGGCATCAGCCAGACCGACGAGAAACCCGCCTTGCAGGGCGGCGTCGAGTGGGCGCACGACGGCGGCTTCTATGTGGGCACCTGGGGCAGCAGCATCAGCTGGCTGTCCGATTCCGATCCCGACATCTCCAGCCAGCTCGAACTCGACGGCTACATCGGTTTCCGCGGCGATTTCGGCGACAGCGGCTTCGGCTACGACATCGGCGCGGTGCACTACTGGTATCCCGGCAGCTATCCGGCCGGCTTCAACAAGGCCGACACCACCGAGCTCTACGCGGGCGTGAGCTGGAACATTCTCAGCGCCAAGTACTCCTACGCGGTCACCGACCTGTTCGGCATTCCGGATTCCGACGGCAGCAGCAACCTCGACGTCGGCGTCGGCTGGGAGTTTGCCCCCAGCTGGACGCTCAACGGCGCGGTGGGCAAGCAGTGGGTGGCCGGCAGCGCGGGCACTGCGACGTATGCGTTCTGGTCGGCGGGCGTGGGCAAGTCGTTCGACAACGGCTTCGACATCGCACTGAACTTCAACGACAACGACCTGATCGGTCCCGACGACACCATCACCCTCGCCGTCACCAAGTCGTTCTGACGCGGCGCGCGCGCATCTGGAGACCCACATGAAACTGATCATCGCGATCATCCGCCCGTTCAAGCTCGACGAGGTGCGCGAAGCCCTGGGCGCCGCCGGCGTGTCCGGCCTGACCGTCACCGAGGTCAAGGGCTTCGGTCGACAGAAAGGCCACACCGAGCTCTATCGCGGCGCCGAGTACGTCGTCGACTTCCTGCCCAAGATCAAGATCGAGTGCGCGGTCAGCGACGACGTGTTCGAGGCCGCCATCGAGGCGATCACCCAGGCCGCCGGTACCGGCAAGGTCGGCGACGGCAAGGTGTTCGTCGTCGCACTGGAACAGGTCCTGCGCATCCGCACCGGCGAAATCGGCGCCGACGCGCTTTAACCCCCACGGAGACATCATGAAGACCAACGAGACCCGCGGGTGGAAAGCCCGGTTCCAGGCGCTGTGCCTGGGCATGTTGTGTGCGCTGAGCCTGGCCGGCGTGACCGGCAGCGCATTCGCGCAGGAAACGCCGGCGACGCCGCCCGGCGAGATCGTCGCGGCCGCCGTCGTCGAGACCGCCGCCGAGGCAGTGGTGTTCGACAGCGGCAATGTCGCGTGGATGCTGACGTCCACGCTGCTGGTGCTGCTGATGGTGGTGCCGGGCCTGGCGCTGTTCTACGGCGGCATGGTGCGCGCCAAGAACGTGCTGTCGGTGCTGATGCAGGTGCTGGTGGTGTTTTCGATGGTGATCGTGGTGTGGATCGCCTACGGCTACAGCGCGGCGTTCACCGAAGGCAACGCGTTCTTCGGCTCGTTCACCGAGAAGGCGTTCCTGCGCGGCATCACCGCCGAAACCGACGCGGGCGGCCTGCCCGAATTCCTGTTCATCGTGTTCCAGTCCACGTTCGCAGGCATCACCACGGCGCTGATCGTCGGCTCGTTCGCCGAGCGCATCAAGTTCTCGGCGGTGCTGCTGTTCTCGCTGCTGTGGGTGACTTTCGCCTACCTGCCGATGGTGCACATGGTGTGGAGCGGCGAAGACGGCTTCCTCGCGCACCGCGGCGTGATCGATTTCGCCGGCGGCACGGTGGTGCACATCAACGCCGGCGTGGCCGGTCTGGTGGGTTCGTACTTCATCGGACGCCGCCTGGGCTACGGGCGTGAGGCGATCAAGCCGCACAACGTGCCCTTCACCTTCGTCGGCGCGGCGCTGCTGTGGGTCGGCTGGTTCGGCTTCAACGCCGGCTCGGCGCTGGCCGCCGATGCCAGCGCGTCGCTGGCGATGCTCAACACGATGGTGGCGACGGCTGCAGGCGTGCTGGCCTGGAGCATCGTCGAGGCCTTCACCAAGGGCCATCCCTCGGCGCTGGGCGCGGCCTCGGGTGCGATCGCGGGCCTCGTCGGCATCACCCCGGCCGCCGGCACCGTGGGTCCGATGGGCGCACTGGTCATTGGCCTGGCCGCAGGCGCGCTGTGCGTGTGGGGCGTGACCGGTCTGAAGCGCCTGCTGCGCGCCGACGACAGCCTCGACGTGTTCGGCGTGCACGGCATCGGCGGCATCGTCGGCGCCCTGCTGACCGGCGTCTTCAGTGCGCAGTCGCTGGGCGGCACCGAGGTCGATCTGGCGATCGGCGCGCAGGTCTGGGTGCAGCTGATCAGCGTGGTGTTCACCGTCGTCTGGTGCGCCGTGGTCACGGCGATCGCGATCACCATCACCCGCCTGGTCACCGGCCTGCGGGTCAGCGAGGACGAGGAGCGCGAAGGCCTCGACATCGCGTCGCACGGCGAGTCCGCTTACGAGAAGTGAGTCGATGACGGACGGCGGCGTGGTCCGCCGTCCGCCCGCCTGCTGTCGGCGCGCATGGCCGCGCCGACAGCATTCGCGGGGCGCGTTTTCGCGTCCGTTGCGATAGGACACTACCCCGCAGTCGCACCGCCGACGTGGCGATACCGACGGCCGCGACGCGTCACGGCGTCGGACGATCCGCAGTGCGGCTTGCATTCCGCCTTGCCGCTGCAGTGCAATGCGGCATGCCGAAATTCCTGATCCCCGCGCTCGCCGCGCTGTTGCTGGCGGCCTGCGCCCATCAATCCCCGCGCAATCCGCTCGCCAACTGGGTGCCGTCGGACAACCACGACGCGCGTCGTCCGGTACTGGTGGTGCTGCACTACACCGAGCAGGACTCCGTCCAGCGCAGCCTCGACACCTTGCGCACCGCCAATGCCGGTGGCCGGGTCAGTGCGCATTACCTGATCGGGCAGGATGGCGCGCGCTACCAGCTCGTCTCCGACCACGACCGCGCCTGGCACGCGGGCGCCGGCAGCTGGGGCGCGATCAGCGACGTGAACTCGGCCTCGATCGGTATCGAACTCGACAACAGCGGCCGCGTGCCGTTTGCCGAACCGCTGATCGACAGCCTGCTGGTGCTGCTCGACGACCTGACGACGCGCTGGCGCATTCCGCCGGAGAACGTCATCGGCCATTCCGATCTCGCACCCGGCCGCAAGATCGATCCGGGCGTGCTGTTTCCCTGGAAGCGGCTCGCCGAGCACGGTTACGGCGTGTGGCCCCGCGACGACACACCGCCCGCGCCACCGGGCTTCGATGCCGTGCATGCGCTGCGCACGGTGGGCTACCGGGTCGACGATCTCGACGCGACGTCGCGCGCGTTCCGCATGCGCTTCCGCGCGCTGGCCGACGGGCCGCTGGATGCGGAGGACCATCGGATCCTGTACGCGCTGGTGCAGGGCTGGACGATTCCGGTGCAGTCGGCGCCTGTCGAGTAGCGCGCTGTATCCGCTGCTGCGTAGGTGCGCCCGGCGCTGCGTGTCTGATCCCGGACTGCGCATCTCCTGAGTCGGCTGCGCCATTCGCACTCGCACGTGGAGCCGGACAATGCAGGCAACACACGGTGTAAGACGAGTGGGTGTTGAGCCTGCCTGTTGCCGCCAACGAAGAAGCGGGCAACTCCCCTCGAATGCTGTCGACCGCTGACGCGGGCGATTTCATTGCTGCGGGTGGACGTCCATGCGCGCGGCGCAACCGCCCAGAGAGGGCGAGCATGAGGAGACGTAACCCGGGCACCGCGTCTTCCCGATACGTCCGAAGTCCGTGACGCTGCGTGCATCGGGATGCCGCCTTCGGCATCCCGAGAAATGTCGCGCTTCCATGAGCAGTGCCCTGTGGTTCCTGCACGTGCGGCGACGGCTTCAGCGATACGGACCATCGACGGCAACCGCGCGCCCGGCCGGTCTCACGACAACGACAGATCAGATGCCCGCGCGCGACGCAGGACTGCGATCAGGACGCGGTTAACCACGCCCGCATCAACGCCGACGTCTCGTCCGCCAGCTCCAGCGGCGGCAGATGCCCGCAGGTGTCCAGCCGGTGCAGCACCGATCCTGCGATGCCTGCATGCATCGCCTCGGCTTCGACCGGCGGCGTCAGCCGATCCTCCTCGCCCACGATGATCAGGGTCGGCACATCGATACGCGCGAGCAGCGGCTCCGAATCCGGACGACCCAGAATCGCCGCCTGCTGCCGCAGATAGCCCTCGGCGCCGACGTCGGCCGCCATCGACTGCACGATGCCGCCGATCGGCCCGTCGACATGCGACGGATGCACCAGGCTCGGCAGCAGCTGACGGGTCACGCCGACGAAGCGACCACGGCCGATCGCCTCGATGCCGCGGCGGCGCTGCGCGGCGCGTTCCGGTGAATCGGGGCGCGCGCTGGTGGCGATCAATGCGAGACGGGTCACGCGTTCGGGCGCGCGGCGCAGGATTTCGAAGGCGACGTAGCCGCCCATCGACAGTGCGGCCAGTGCGAAGCGCGGCGGCGCGTGCGCGAGGGCGCGCTCAGCCAGTGCGCCGACGCTGTCGTCCTGCGTGAGATCGGTGACGTGCGGCTCGGCGACATCGCCGAGCGCGTCGATCTGCGCCTGCCACAGCCGCGCCGTACACAGCAGGCCCGGCAACAACAGCAGCGGCGTGCGCGTGCTCACGTGCGCGGCCGACGCCGCATCAGGCCCGGATCAGCGTGAACTGGCGCGCGGTCCCGGATTCCGAATCCGGCGCGATCCAGACATCGAACAGTCCCGGCTCTGCCGCGAACGCGCCGCTGCGCGTGGTGAAGGCCAGTTGCTCGCGGCGCAGCACGAACTCCACCGTGGTGTGCGCGCCCGGCGCGAGGGCGACCTTGCGGAAATCCTTGAGTTCGCGGATCGGCCGCACACGGCTGGCAACGCGGTCGTGGATGTAGAGCTGCACCACTTCCTCGCCGGCGCGGCTGCCGTCGTTGTGCAGCGTCACCGACACCGTCAGCGTGCCGTCCCAGTCCAGCGTGTCCGCTGACAGCACGATGTCGCCGTAGACGAAGCGTGTGTAGCTCAGGCCATGGCCGAACGGATACAGCGCGCTGTGCGGCATCTCGCGCCAGCGGCTCTTGAACTCGCGCATGTCCGGCAGCTCCGGGCGGCCGGTGCGCTGGCGGTTGTAGTACAGCGGCTGCTGGCCGGAATCGCGCGGGAAACTCACCGGCAGGCGCGCGGACGGGTTGTAGTCGCCGAACAGCACGTCGGCGACCGCGGGACCGGTCGCGGTGCCGAGGAACCAGGTCGCGAGAATCGCTTGCGCGTCGTGCACCGCGCCGTGCAGCGCGAGCGCGCGGCCATGACGCAGCAGCACGACGACCGGCGTGCCGGTCGCGGCGACGGCCTCGGCCAGCGCCTGCTGCGCGGGCGGCACGATGATCTGCGTGCGCGACTGCGCTTCGCCGCTGTAGCCCTGCGGTTCGCCGATGGCGAGCAGCACGACGTCCGCCCTGCGCGCGGCCTCGACCGCGGCGTCGATGCCGCCGTCGATCGCGTCTTCCATGCCGCTGCCGTCGACGACATCCAGCGCATCGCCCTCGTCGAGCGCCGCGCGCAGGCCGTCTTCGAGATTGACGTACAGCCGCTTGTCGCCGAACAGCGTCCAGCAGCCTTCGGTGTTGTCGCGGTCGCGGGCATAGGGACCGATCAGGGCGAGCTTCTGGCCGGACTTCTTCAGCGGCAGCAGCCCGCCCTCGTTCTTCAGCAGCACGATCGAACGGCGCGCGACGTCGCGTGCGAGATCGCCGTGCAGCGCCTGCGGATCGAGGGCGGCTTCGACCGTGGGATCGAGCGAGCGGTAGGGATTGTCGAACAGACCGATCGCCTGCTTGACCGCGAACACGCGGCGCACGCCCTGGTCGATCACGTCCATCGGCACTTCGCCGCTGGCGACGAGGTCGGGCAGATGCGCGGCGTACAGGCCGCTCTGCATGCTCATGTCGACGCCGGCGGTGAACGAGAGTTTCGTCGCCTCGCGGTCCTCGCTGGCAAACCCGTGTGCGACGAGCTCGAAATCGGCGGTGTAGTCGGACACCACGAATCCGTCGAAACCCCATTCGCCGCGCAGCAGATCGGTCAGCAGCCCGTCGTGGGCCGAGGCGGGCACGCCGTTGATGTCGTTGAAGGCGCTCATCACCGTCAGCGCGCCGGCATCCAGCGCGGCCTTGAACGGCGGCAGATGCACGTCGCGCAGTGTGCCTTCGGAAATCTCGACGCTGTTGTAGTCCAGACCGCCCATGACCGCGCCGTAGCCGACGAAATGCTTGGGCGTGGCCAGCATCGAATCGTCCGCGGTCAGATCATCGCCCTGGAAGCCGCGCACGCGCGCGGCCGCGAACGCATTGCCCAGCACGACGTCTTCGCCCGCGGCTTCGGCCACGCGGCCCCAGCGCTGGTCACGGGCGATGTCGAGCGTCGGCGCGAAGGTCCAGTGCAGACCGCAGGCGGTCGCCTCGATCGCCGCGGCGCGGGCGGTGCGCTGCGCGAGTTCGGGTTCGAAGCTCGCGGCCTCGCCCAGCGGGATCGGGAACACCGTGCGCATGCCGTGGATCACATCGGCGCCCATCAGCAGCGGAATGCCGAGCCGGCTCTCTTCGACCGCGATGCGCTGCGACTCGCGACCCTGCACCGCGCCGACGCCGTTGAACACCGCGCCCACGCGGCCGGCGCGGATCTGCTCTCGCAGCTCGCCCGCGTTCAACTCGTTCATCTCGGGATTCACGTCCGCCGCGAACGGGCGCAGCATGTCGGCAAAGATGCCGAGCTGGCCGATCTTCTCCTCGAGAGTCATCCGCGCCAGCAGCGCTTCGAGGGTGTCGTCAAGGCGCATCGCCACTCCGGTGTAACCGATTACAGCCGGCGATTATAGGCGCCCGCCCCGGGGTGCAGGCTAGGGGCATCCCCAATGGACAGGCGGCGGCCGCATCGTGAGCGCGCGCGCATGCCCGATGCGAAGACCGGCCCGCACCGGAATGCAGCGTCGAGGTCAGTCCTCGCGACCGCGCGACGGCACGAACGGGGACACCGGATCGCTGGCCGGGAACGTCTCTTCCAGGGCCTCGTCGTGGGCGTCTTCCTCGTGACGTTCGCGATGACCGCGATGCTCGCGGGCATCGTCCGGCGCAGTGACAGGCGCGGGGTACGGATCCGGACGCTGCGGCTCGGTATCGGGCGGGAGGTGCGTGGTGGTCGTCATGCGGTCACCGTCCTCCGGCGCGCGGCATGCACACGTGAAACCCGGCGGCGATCCACGCTTGACGCGGGAACGACGTGCGCGGTGCAAGCCTGCGCTCCCGGTCGACGCCCGGGTGCCGCGCCGCGTGCGCCCCGCCGTCGTCCCGCGAAACGGAGTTGCCCATGGCACGTCCCATCTGGTCCGGCTCGCTGTCCTTCGGCCTGCTCAACATCCCGGTCTCGCTGATGTCGGGCGAGCGTCGGACCGATCTCAGCTTCCGCATGCTCGATTCGCGCGACAAGAAGCCGATCCGCTTCGAGCGCGTCAACGCCGACACCGGCGAAGAGGTCCCGTGGAAGGACATCGTCAAGGCCTTCGAGTACGACAAGGGCAGCTACGTCGTCATCGAGAAGGAAGACATCGCCTCGGCCGCGCCGGAATCGCACGAATCCGTCGACGTGGAAGCCTTCGTCGATGCCGGCAGCATCGGCACGCGCTTCTACGAGAAGCCCTACATCCTGGTGCCCGGCAAGAAGGCCGAGAAAGGCTACGTGCTGCTGCGCGAGACGCTGAAGAAGACAGGCAAGATCGGCATCGCCCGCGTCGTGATCCGCACCCGCGAATACCTGTGTGCGGTGATGCCCGAGGACGATGCGCTGGTGCTGATGCTGCTGCGCTATCCGCAGGAGCTCGTGGACCCCGCCGACTACAAACTGCCGTCGGGCAGCGCGTCGAGCTATCGCATCGCCGACAAGGAGGTGCAGATGGCGACGCAGCTCATCGACTCGATGGCCGCCGACTGGGCGCCGGACGCCTACCACGACGAATTCCGCGAACGCCTGTCGGACATCATCAAGAAGCGCATCAAGGCCAAGGGCGTGAAGACCAAGGTCGTCGACGCGCCGGCCCATCACGAGGACGCCGCGACCAACGTCGTCGACTTCGTCGCGCTGCTGCAGAAGAGCCTCAAGGACAACACGCGCACGCCGGCCGGCAGCAGCGACAAGGTGCCGGTGAAGAAGTCCACGACGAAGAAAACCGCGAAGAAGGCGACGAAGAAGGCCGCGAAGGCGCCTGCGACCAAGGCAGCGAAGAAGACCACGCGCAAGGCCTCCTGAGATGTCGCTGACCGAGTACCGGCGCAAGCGCAAGTTCGATGCGACGCGCGAACCGGAACCGGGCAAGCCCGCGCCACGCGGACGCCGCGCGATCTTCGTCGTGCAGCTGCACCACGCCAGCCGACGGCATTACGACTTCCGTCTGCAGGTCGGCGATGCGCTCAAGAGCTGGGCGGTGCCGAAAGGGCCGAGCTACGACCCCGACGTGAAACGCATGGCGGTCGAGGTCGAAGACCATCCACTCGACTACGCCGGGTTCGAAGGCGAGATCCCGAAGGGCCAGTACGGCGGCGGCCACGTCGCCCAGTTCGATACCGGCGTGTGGGCCGCCGATGGCGATGCCGAAGC
Organism: Luteimonas sp. Soil_C_5; assembly: GCF_057656615.1. NCBI lineage: Bacteria > Pseudomonadati > Pseudomonadota > Gammaproteobacteria > Lysobacterales > Lysobacteraceae > Luteimonas > Luteimonas sp. Soil_C_5. Next base: position 380,562 of record NZ_JBDGKA010000004.1, on the reverse strand, counting down.
CGGGCTGGCCAAGGGCCATCTGCGTTTCGAACTGTTCGGCCGCAAGCTCAAGGGCCGCTGGCATCTGGTGCGCTCCGGCAAGCCCGCGAAGCAGCCGCAATGGCTGCTGTTCAAGGATCGCGATGACTACGCCGGCACGCTGGAAGCCGACGACCTGCTCGCCGATGTGCCCGCGCCGCCGGCCGAGGATGCGAAGCGCGCCGGCACCGGCAAGGCGCGCAAGCGCAAAAAGGCCGAAGTCGACCTTCCGACCCGGTCCTCCCACGACTGGGCCGCCGAGGCGCGCAAGTTGCCCGGTGCGCAGCGCGGTCCGGCGCCGACCGGTGCGTTCGAACCGCAGCTCGCGAAGCTGGGCGATGCGGCGCCCGCTGGCGAGGCCTGGCTGCACGAACTCAAATGGGACGGCTACCGGCTGCTGGCCACCGTCGCGCGCGGCCAGGTGCAGCTGTGGTCGCGCAACGCGCTCGAATGGACCGGCAAGGTGCCGGAGATCACCGAGGCGGTGTCGCGGCTCGGGCTGAAATCGGCGGCGCTCGATGGCGAACTCATCGCAGGCCGTGGCAGCCGCGAGGATTTCAATCTGCTGCAGGGCACGCTGTCGGGTGAGCGCCAAGGCGCGCTGGCACTGGTGCTGTTCGACCTGCTGCACGTGGACGGCGTCGACATCAGCGAGGCCCCCTTGCTCGCACGCAAGGCGCTGCTGCAGCGCATCCTCGGCGACGCGCCGCCTGCGCATCTGGCCTTCAGCACGCACATCGAGGGCAACGCCGACACAGCGATCGAACTGGCGTCGGAATCCGGCTTCGAAGGCATCATCTCCAAGCGCAGCGATCGCGGCTATCGGCCCGGACGTGGCGACGACTGGCGCAAGACCAAGGAACTGGCCAGCGACGAATACGCGGTGGTCGGCTACACCCCGCCCAAGGGCAGCCGCAGCGGCTTCGGCGCATTGCTGCTCGCACGGCCCGATGCCGAGCACGGCTGGCGTTATGCCGGACGTGTGGGGTCGGGCTTCAGCGACGCCCTGCTCGACGAACTCACCCCGCGCATCGGCCGCGCCGGCCGCAGCGAACCCAGCGTGTACGTGCCGCCCAACGACACCGATCTGCGCGCGGCGAAATGGTTCGCGCCGCGCTTCGTCGTCGAGGTGTTCTCGCGCGGTACCGGCGGCCACGGTCTGCTGCGCCAGCCGTCGTTGAAGGCGGTGCGGCCCGACAAGTCGGTGGACGATCTGCACGACAGCGATCGCGACGGAGCGAACGATATGGCGAAGCGAGGCAAACGATCGACGAGCGCCGCGACGCCAGCGAAGAAGACTGCCAAGCGGGCCACCAAGACCGTTTCGAAAGCCGCTGCAAAGGCACCTGCACAGAAGCGTACGAAACGCGATGCAGACAGCGAACGCGTACCGCCGAGCCTGTCGAGCCCGGACAAGGTCCTGTTCCCCGGCGACACCCTGACCAAGCGCGATGTCGCCGACTACTACGCCGCGGCGATGCCATGGCTGCTGCCCGAGATCGCCGGGCGTCCGCTGTCGGTGATCCGCTGCCCCGGCGGCATCGAGGGTCCCTGTTTCTTCCAGAAGCACCACACCGCCGGCATGACCCTGGTCGAGACGGTGCGGCTCAAGGACGAGGCCGGCGCCAGCGACTATCTGGTCGCCAACGATGCCGCCGCGGTCATGGAGCTGGTGCAGTTCAACGCGCTGGAATTCCACCCCTGGGGCGCGCATGCCGATGCGCCCGACACCGCGGACCGCATCGTGTTCGATCTCGATCCGGGCGACGGGGTGAGCTGGGCGGAGATCGTCGCCGCTGCGCGCCAGGTGCGCGGGCTGCTGCAGCAGCTCGAGCTCGAATCCTTCGTGCGTACGACCGGCGGCAAGGGCCTGCACGTCGTGGTGCCCTTGGATCCGGGCAGCGACTGGGATGTGGTCAAGCCGTTCGCGCATGCGTTCGCGCAGGGCATGACCGAACTCGATCCGCTCAAGTACGTGGCGACCGCGACCAAGAAATTCCGTAAGCAGAAGATCTTCGTCGACTACCTGCGCAATGGCCGCGGTGCGACCGCCGTTGCGTCGTTCTCTCTGCGCGCACGCGCGGGCGCGCCGGTGTCGATGCCGTTGCGCTGGGAAGATCTGGGCAAGCTCAAATCCGGCGACGCCTGGACGCTGCGCAATGCACCGGCCCGGCTCAAGCGTCTCAAGGCGCATCCCTGGGGCGATTTCATGGCGCTGAAACAATCGCTTGAAGGCATTCTCGACGCGCCGGATTGAATCGCGACACGATCTTCTTCGCTACGCCATCCAGGACTTCGGTGTGCATCGTCGTAACGCTCGGCAGCAATCCAGGTGTCGGTTTCGTCTGCATCGGGCGTGCCGTCACGGCATTTCTCTTGCTGCGCGCGTCTTCGATCCGCGTACTGGCGGATGGATGCGCACATGCCGGCCGTCAGACCGCGACAAATGCCGGCGACGGGGCGAGTGCAGGACCTCATTCGCAGTGCCGTCAACCCCGATGCAGTGCAGGATGCACGTCGTGTGGCGCCATCGATGCGCAGCATTGCTGCAGGACGTCCCACGGCCGTGTGCCTGCCACCGAACGCGGGCGTCATCTGACCCGCGATGCGGCTCGCGACCTCGACGGCTACACTTCCGGACTCGTTGAACTGTTGTCTTGCCCATGCACGGATCGCCCGGCGCTTCGATCATCCATCCGCGTGTTCTGGAGACCGCCGACGCGCTCGGCGCCAGTTTCGCGTCCGCCGAACCGTTTCCGCATCTGGTCATCGACGACTTCTTCGCGCCCGGTGTCGCCGAGCGCCTGCTCGCCGAATTTCCGGGTTTCGAACAGGGCAACTTCGTCGGCGACGACGGCCAGCCCGGCGGCAAGTCGACCCTGGACAAGGTGCGTCAGCTCGGCCCGGCCTACCGCGCACTCGACGATGCGATCCAGAGCCCCGAGTTCCTGCAGGCGCTGTCGCGTCTGACCGGCATCGACGGGCTGCTCTACGACCCCTGGTATCTGGGCGGCGGCACGCACGAGAACCGCAACGGGATGAGTCTGGATCCGCATGTGGATTTCAACTTCCATCCGAGCGAGCGCTGGCATCGGCGGCTGAACCTCATCGTGTATCTCAACCCGGAGTGGGAGGCGCAGTGGGGGGGCTGTTTCGAACTGTTCCGCGACCCGCACGCCTCGCCGCGTCCCGACGTCAGCATCCCGCCGGTGTTCAACCGCTGCGCCATCTTCGAAACCTCCGAGCGGTCCTGGCACGGCTTCGACCAGATCCAGTTGCCGCCGGAACACGCGGGCCTGAGCCGCCGCTCGATCGCGCTGTACTTCTATACGAAGGACCGGCCGGCCGAAGAGATCGCCGGGCGCCACACCACGTACTACGTCAACCGGCAGTTGCCGGAGCGCTTCGTCGAAGGCCGCGCGCTCGATGCGCATGACGTCGCGGAACTGCAGGGCCTCATCGCCCAGCGCGATGCGCACATCCGCATGATGTACGCGGAGAACACCGCCCTGCGCAAGGCGCAGGATTCGGGCATCGGCGGGCACATCCTGTATCTCGCCAAGCGCGCCTACGTCCGCTTCCGCCGCTGAGCCCGGGCGGGTCGACGCCCGCGCTGCCGTCGATCCTTGCGGCATGTCGACGCGCCTCGTGGGCGGAACGTGTATCGCCCGCAAGCGCGTTCCACGCCGTGTGCGTGCGGTGTCCGGCACCCGCCCGCGCGTTGTGACGCATACCGGCGCACGCCGCGCCGGATGCCACGATGGCTGGGCGATACTGCGCGCCGCAGCAGGGACGCCGGAGCGCAGATGAAGACGCTGGTACTGGGGGGCTACGGTAATTTCGGTGCCCGTATCTGTCGGGCGCTGGCAGGCGACGCGGCCATCGAGCTGCTGGTCGCCGGCCGCGATGGCGCGCGGGCGGAGCAGTTCGCGCAGGCGCTGGGCGGCCGGGCCCGTGGCATCGCGATGGACTGCACCGCGCCCGGTTTCAGCCAGGCGCTGACGACACTCGGCGTCGAGCTGGTGATCCACACGGCCGGTCCGTTCCAGGCGCAGTCCTATGCGGTCGCAGCCGCCGCCGCAGCCGCCGGCGCGCATTACATCGATCTGTCCGACGGCCGCCGCTTCGTCTGCGATTTTCCGCAGGCGCTCGATCCCGTCTTCCGGCAGGCCGGCAGGACCGCCATCAGCGGCGCGAGCACCGTGCCGGCCCTGTCCTCGGCCGTCGTCGATCACCTGGCCGCCGGCTGGCAGGCGCTGGACGTGATCGACATCTGCATCGCACCGGCGCAGACCGCGCCGCGGGGCAGGGCGACGCTGGCGGCGGTGCTGGGCTATTGCGGCAAGCCGGTCGCGATCTGGCGCGGCGGACAGTGGACGCATTCGCCCGGCTGGGCCGCGCCCGAGCGCGTCGTGTTCAAGCGCCTGCGTCCGCGCATCGGGGCGCTGTGCGATATCCCGGACCTCGAACTGTTTCCGGCGCGCTACGGCGTGCGCGACCGGGTGATGTTCCGTGCGGCGCTCGAAGTGGCCGCCTCGCAGCACGCGTTCGCGCTGCTGGCGGCGCTGTCCGCCAGGGGGCTGCTGCCACACCCGGAACGCCTGGCCGGGCTGCTGGACCGCGTCAGCGGCGTGCTGGATCCACTGGGCACGGCACTCGGCGGCATGGTCGTGCGCATCGAAGGTCTCGATGCAGCCGGACGTCCGGCCCGGCGCGCCTGGCACATCGCGGCGGACGACGACCACGGGCCCGAGATTCCGTGCATGGCCGCCATCCTGCTGGCGCGCCGGCTCGCGAACGGCGACGCGTTGCCGGCAGGCGCAATGACCGCCGCCGGCCTGCTGACGCTGGACGCATTCGCGCCCGAGTTCGCCCGCTGGCACATGGTCACCGACATCGAGGACGAGACGCCTGCTGGCGCGGTCGTGCACCCAGCGGTGGATCGGACATGAGCCGGCGCGACGCAATGCTGCTGCGGATGGCCGTGGTGTTCGTGTGGCTGGCGACGGCGGCGGCCAGCCTGTGGGAATTCAACGGTCAGAGCCTGGCACTGCTGGCGCACGCCGGCGTCACCGACCCGCGTCTCGCTGCCGGCCTGATCGTCGCGGGCGCGGTGGCCGATCTGCTGGTCGGCATTGCCCTGCTGCTGTGGCCCGGGCGGCGCATCTACTGGATCGCCCTGCTGCTGATGCTGGCGATGACGGTCACGGCGACCGCGCTCGATCCGGCGCTCTGGCTGCACCCACTGGGGCCGCTGACCAAGAACGTGCCCATCGCCGCGGCGCTGTGGATCCTGATCAGAAGTGAGAAATCATGAACGCCTATTTCGTCGTGAAGTGGATCCACGTGCTGTCCAGCGTGGTACTGGTCGGCACCGGCTTCGGCACCGCGTTCTACCTGTTCTTCGCCAACCGCAGCGGCAGCCTGGAGGCGCAGGCGGTGGTGTCGCGCCTCGTGGTCCGCGCCGACTGGTGGTTCACCACCCCGGCGGTGCTGGTGCAGCCGGCCAGCGGTCTGGTGCTGGTGTACCTCGCCGGCTGGCCGCTGGCGACGCCGTGGCTGGCGCTGTCGATCGGTCTGTTCGTGGCCACCGGCGCGCTGTGGCTGCCGGTCGTCTGGCTGCAGCTGCGCATGGCGGCAATGGCCGCGGCGGCGCGTCGTGACGGCAGTGAACTGCCCGCGGTGTACTGGCGCTACGCCCGGCTGTGGGAAGCGCTGGGCTATCCGGCCTTCGTCGCGATGCTGGCGGTGTTCTATCTGATGGTGGCGAAGCCGCCGCTGTGGGCGGCGTAGCGCGGCGTCTGGAACACGGCGGCAGATGGACGCGTGCGCTGACTCGACCGTCGCGGTGAGACCGCCCGGCATGCGTATGCGGCCGGCGTCAGCGCGGCGACCAGAGACGGCAGACGCGCCTCCCCGAATCCACGCTGCTGCACTACATTGGTGCAATGCCGACCGCACTTTCGCCTGTTTCCCCCTTCGACGCGCTGAGCACGCCGCTGGCCTGGACCGGGGCCGATGGCCGCATCCGCGACTGCAATCTGGCGTTCGCGCGCTGGCTCGGGGTCGGGCGGCGTCGGCTGATCGACCAGCCGCTGGCGGCGCTGGAAGCCGAGGGCGAGATCCTGCGCGATGCCCTGCGTCTGCCCGGCGATGCCAGCGACGGCCCGGTGCGCGTGCGTCGGCTGGCGCTGGCCTTCCTGGGCGGTGAACCGCGGTTCGCGGATGCCTGGCTGTCGCGCGATGCCGAAGGCGGGATGCTGCTCGAAGCGCATCCGGTCGACGAGTTCCCGGGCGCCGATCCCGCGCTGGCGATGCCGCTGGCCTTGTCGGCGGCGCTGCGCGGACTGGCCCATGAGCTGCGCAACCCGCTGGCCGGTCTCAAGGGTGCGGCGCAGCTGCTGGCGCGCCGCGTCGCCGACGGCGAGCCGCGGGAACTGGTCGCGCTGGTCGATGCCGAGGTCGCGCGGTTGTCCGCACTGGTGGACCAGCTGCTGTCGCCGACCGCGCCGCAGCCGCATCGCCCGCTCAACATCCACGGCGTGCTGGAACAGGTGCTGCGCCTGGCCGAAGCCGATGCCGGCTGGGCGGTGCGCATGGTGCGCGACTACGACCCCAGCCTGCCCGAGCTGCACGGCGATGCGGACCGCCTGACCCAGGCGATCTGGAACCTGGTGCGCAATGCGATCCAGGCCGGCGCGGCGAACGTCACCCTGCGCACGCGTGCGGCAATCGGCGTACGCATCGGCGATGCGGTGCATGCGCTGGCGTTGCGATTGGAGGTCGCCGACGATGGTCGCGGCGTGCCCGAGGACATGGTCGAACAGATCTTCCTGCCGCTGGTGTCCGGTCGCGCCGACGGCAGCGGCCTCGGCCTGGCGCTGGCCCAGCAGGTCGCGCGCGAACACCGCGGCGCGCTGGTCTACCGCTCGCGCCCGGGCCACACCGTGTTCACCCTGCAGCTGCCGATTCCCGCCGACAGCGCCGCGCCTCCTGCACCCGACGCCGAGACGAGCCTGTCGCCATGACCGCACCCGCCCATCGCATCTGGGTCGTCGACGACGACCGCTCGGTCCGCTTCGTGCTGGCCACCGCGCTCAGCGAGGCCGGCTACGACGTCGCCAGTTTCGACGGGGCCCAGCCGGTGCGTGACGCACTGGCGTCGCGGCCGCCACCGGATCTGCTGTTCACCGACGTGCGCATGCCCGGCGACAGCGGGCTGCAGCTGCTCGACGCGCTCAAGCGCGAGCACCCGCAGCTGCCGGTCGTGGTGATGTCGGCCTATACCGATGTCGCCAGCACGGCCGGCGCCTTCCGCGGCGGCGCGCACGAATTCCTGTCCAAGCCCTTCGACCTCGACGACGCGGTGGCCCTGGCCGCGCGCGTGCTCGGCGATCGCGACGGCGACGCCGGTATCGACGCCGCGACGGTTCCCGCGCCCGCGGGCCAGGCCGATGCGCTGATCGGCGACACCCCGGCGATGCGCGAGCTGTTCCGCGCGATCGGCCGCCTGGCGCAGGCGCCGGTTTCGGTGCTGGTCACCGGCGAGACCGGCACCGGCAAGGAACTGGTGGCGCGCGCGCTGCACCGCGAATCGCCCCGCGCCGCGCGTCCCTTCGTCGCGCTCAATACCGCCGCGATTCCGGCCGAACTGCTGGAGAGCGAGCTGTTCGGCCACGAGGCGGGCGCGTTCACCGGTGCCTCGAAGCGCCACGTCGGCCGCTTCGAGCAGGCCCACGGCGGCACCCTGTTCCTCGACGAGATCGGCGACATGCCCGCGTCGCTGCAGACTCGGCTGCTGCGCGTGCTGGCCGAGGACGAATTCTTCCGGGTCGGTGGCCGCGAACTGATCCGGGTCGACGTGCGCGTGATCGCCGCGACCCATCAGGATCTAGAGGCGCGCGTCGCCGAAGGACGCTTCCGCGCCGATCTGCTGCATCGGCTCGACGTGGTCCGGCTGCGCCTGCCGCCGCTGCGCGACCGGCGCGAGGACGTGCCGCGTCTGGCCGAACGCTTCCTGCAGGCCGCCGCGGCCCGGCTGGACGCGCCGCCCAAGCGTCTGGGGCGCGGTGCGGCGCAGCGGCTGCTGGAGCACGACTGGCCGGGCAACGTGCGCGAGTTGCAGAACCTGTGCTGGCGGCTGGCCGCGCTGGCGCCGTCGGATCGCATCTCGGTCCAGGATCTCGATGGCCTGCTGGCGCGCAGTGGTACCAGGACGCCGGCGGACGGCGACGGGCAGGACTGGGAACAGGCACTGCGCACCTGGGCCGATACGCGCCTGCGGGCGGGCGACGTCGACCTGCACGCGCAGGCGCGCGCGCGGCTCGACCACGCCCTGCTCGAAACCGCGCTGCAGCACACCGGCGGCCGCCGCGCCGAAGCCGCCACCCGGCTCGGCGTGGGTCGCAACACCCTGACCCGCAAACTCGGCGCGCGGCGGCCGCGTGGCTGAGCGTCCTTCATCCCCGGCTGCGGCATGGCCCGCTAAGGTGCCCCGCATGTCCGTGTCCCGGTTCCGACTGTTCTGCCTCACCGGCGCGACGCTTGCGCTGGCCGCCTGCGCCAGCGCGCCGCGTCCGGCTGCCACGCCCCCTGACGCTGCCGCGCCGGCCGCGCTGCCCATCGCCACCAGCGGCAGTGCGCAGAGCGGCGTCGCCAATCTGGCGTCCGCGTCCGGCTCCCTGGTCAGCGGTCGCCTGATCCTGCAGGCGGCCGGCGACGGCGTGCGCGTGCGCGGCGAGATCGGCGGCCTGGTGCGTCACGGCACGCACAACCTGCGTCTGCATGCACGCGGCGACTGCAGCGCGGTCGATGCCACCAGCGCCGGCGCCGAGTTCGATCCGCTGCGTGGCGTGCTCGGGCGCGAGCCCGACACCGGCGAACGCGGGCGCATCGTCGCCGATGCACGGGGCGTCGCCACCATCGATCTGCTGCTGCCGGGCGCCGTCCTGGGCGGCGGCGCCGGCAACGACATCGCCGGTCGCGCCTTGCTGGTGCTGGGCGCGACGCCCGGTGCGATCGGCGCACGTGTCGCCTGCGGCCCGATCCGGATTTCCTGACTTCCATCCGCGCGGTCCGCCGCGCCTCCGTCCGATACCGAGGAGTACTTCGATGCGTTCGAATCCCACCCGTCTGCTGATTCCCGCCGCCCTGGCCCTGGCACTGGCCGCCTGCGGCGGTACCGACGATGTCTCGCCGGGCGACAACGTCGCCGCCGAAGCCGACCGCGCGGCGGAGACCGCGCCGCTCACCCCGTCGCCGACCGATCCGGCTGCGGCCGTCGACGCCGCTGCAGGCGCGGGCGCGATGCTCGAGCCGACCCAGGGCAACGAGACCCGCGGCGAGCTGCGCTTCACCGCCGTCGGCGACCGCATCGAAGTCACCGGCACCATCACCGGTCTGCCGGGCGGCACGACCCACGGCTTCCACGTCCACGAGACCGGCGACTGCAGCGCGCCCGACGCCACCAGCGCGGGCGGACACTTCAATCCGGGCAGCAACGACCATGGCCGCGTCGGCCAGGGCGAACACCACGCCGGCGACAGCGACAACATCACCGCCGCCGCCGACGGCAGCGCGACCGTGCAGGGCTGGCTGGAGGGCGCGACGCTGGGCGACGGCGCGGTGACCGACATCGTCGGCAAGGCCGTGATCGTGCACGCCGACGAAGACGACTACGCCACCCAGCCGACCGGCGATGCCGGCGACCGTCTGGCCTGCGGCGTCATCGCCGCGCGCTGACCGCCCGCCAGCGTCCCGCGCGTCGGTGCGGGGCGTGCGACATCCGGCTGCCGCCTGTCCTTGACGGGCGGCAGTCCGGTTTCAGGGGCATTGCCGCGTGCGCGGCATGACGTCGACTGGATGACGCAGGGCGCGCACGCACCGGTTCGCGTATCCGCTGCGCTCAGCGCAGCGCGGCGACCGGATCCTGGCCGGAGGCGACCTGTACGAACTCCACCGGCAGGCCGTGGGCCTGCAGCACCGCGGCGATCTGCCGCTGGCGTGCCTCGTACATCTGCAGGCCGCGCGACAGGCGATCCTCGTCCTGTTCGGACGGCGCATTGCGCGCACGCCAGTCGGCCGGAGTCAGCAGCGCCATCCGCACTTCGCCCGCGACCAGCCGCAGCAGCGGCTCCGGCGGCGCATCCAGCCAGGCCTCCGCCTCCGGTGCGAGCAGCGCGGTTTCCAGCACCTCCCACAGTGGATCGAGGCCCAGGTTGCCGTACTGCATGGCGGTCATCGCCAGCAGGTCGTGCAGCGTGAGGTAGCGCGCGTGTTCGATGCGCACGCCGAAAGCCTCCTGGGCCAGCAGCGCGGTCTCGGCCTGGGCCATGCCGAGGTCGAGCAGCACCGATTCCATCTGCGCCGCGACTGCGTCGGTGACATCGGGCGCGCCGACGAACATGTAAGGCAGCACCCGCAGGCGACCGCCGGCCAGTTGCGCATCGGCGCGGAACGGCAGCGGCACTTCGCCGCGCTCGTCGGCACCGAAGGCGATGATGCGCGGCCCGCCACCGGACTGCGGCGCCCGTGCGCGCAGTTCGTCCAGCCGCCGGTGGACCGGCCAGCCGGGACGCAGCAGTTCGGCGGGATCGAAATGCGCGGCAGCGAATACGAGGTCGAGTTCGCGCGCCCCCGGCACCAGCGCGCCGAGGTCGCGACCGAGTCGCGTGGCGAGTTCGCCGGCCGCCTGCTGGCCGAGCGCATCCTGCCCCGGCGACGCGTCGTCGCTGAGTTCGAGGGCCAGGACACCAAGCACCTGCGGCGTCGAATCGTGTTGGGAAATGTCGGGATCTGCGGTCATTGGCCGTGCACACCGGCAGCGATACACTCATTCACATTATGCCCGTCCCGTGATTGCGACGGTCTCACATTCTGTTTCCGCGAGGAATTCCCGATGCTGCAAGGTCGTCCCGTCGCCGTGCTGGGTGGCGTCCGCATACCGTTCTGCCGCCAGAACACAGCCTACGCGGACGTCGGCAACCTCGGCATGTCGGTGCGGACACTCGGCGCTCTGGTGGAGCGGTTCGGCCTGCACGGCAAGCAGCTCGGCGAAGTGGCGATGGGTGCGGTGATCAAGCATTCCAGCGACTGGAACCTCGGCCGCGAGGCCGCGCTGTCGTCCGGTCTGTCCGCACTGACGCCGGGCATCACGCTGCAGCGCGCCTGCGGCACCTCGCTCGATTCCATCATCACCATCGGCAACAAGATCGCCGCGGGCCAGATCGAGTCCGGCATCGGCGGCGGCTCGGACACCACCTCCGACGTGCCGATCGTCTATGGCCGCGCGCTGCGCCGGCGTCTGCTGGCGGCGAACGCGGCCAAGACCACGCAGGAGCGCATCGCCGCGTTCAAGGGCTTCCGCCTGCGCGAGCTCAAGCCGGATTTCCCGGGCGTGGCCGAGCCGCGTACCGGCAAGTCGATGGGCGAGCACTGCGAGGACATGGCCAAGGAATGGAACATCTCGCGCGATTCGCAGGATGAACTTGCGGTCGCTTCGCACCACAAGCTGGCCGCGGCCTACGAGCGCGGCTTCTTCGACGATCTGGTCGTGAGTTTCCGCGGCGTGGCGCGCGACAACATCCTGCGCGCGGATACCTCGCTGGCGAAGCTCGCCACGCTGAAGCCCGCGTTCGACAAGGCCTCGGGCCGTGGCACGCTGACCGCCGCCAATTCGACACCGCTGACCGATGGCGCATCGGCCTGCCTGCTGGCCAGTGACGACTGGGCCGCCGCGCACGGTCACGAAGTGCTCTGCCACATCCGCGATGTGCACGTGGCGGCGGTGGATTTCGTGCACGGCGAAGGCCTGCTGATGGCGCCGACGATCGCCGTGGCCGAAATGCTCGCGCGCAACCAGCTGACGCTGCAGGACTTCGACATCTACGAGATCCACGAGGCCTTCGCCGCGCAGGTGCTGTGCACGCTGCGCGCGTGGGAGAGCGAGGACTACTGCCGCACGCGCCTCGGCCTCGACGCGCCGATGGGCCGGATCGATCCGGCCAAACTCAATCCGCTGGGCTCGTCGCTGGCCACCGGTCATCCGTTCGCAGCGACCGGTGCCCGCGTGGTCGCGACCGCGGCCAAGCAGCTCAAGGAACGCGGCGGTGGCCGCGCGCTGGTCTCGATCTGCACCGCCGGCGGCATGGGCGTCGTGGCGATTCTCGAACGCTGACGTTTTCCGCGCGCGTTGTGAGGCGCTGCGCTTTCCGATTCCAAGGATGTCCACGATGCACACCCGACTGATCGCACCTGCGCTCGGCGCTGCCTGCGCCGCCCTGCTGTTTGCCGGTTGCGGCAAGACCGAAGAACAGGAGGTGGCCGCCACCGGCCCCCAGGTGATCGCCGCGCCCTTGCCGCCCGAGGCCTTGCCGGGCTGTGACCGGATCGCGGCCGCGCTTGGCGACCTGATCGCGGGCCTCGAGGTGGTGGATCCCGCAGGCTCGCGTCAGACCGCGCCGGAATCGCATGGCCTGAGCTGCGCCTGGCGCGCGGCGGACGGCGGTGCGGCATTGGGCGCGATCGTCATCGTCGACGCGCAGCCGCTGACCGAAGACGAGATGCGCCGCGCCGGTCTTTATGTCGACGATGCCCGGGCTGCGGCGATCGGCGGATTCATCGCGTTCCCTGACGGACAGCTCGATGGCGCGGCAATCCTCGGCCCCGTGGGGCCGCAGGTCATCGTCGGCCCGGTCACGGTGACCCTGGCTGCCAATGCGACCGGCGAAGTCGCCGACGTCACGCTCGACCAGGCAGTGGATGGCGCGGTGGCCGTGCACCGCCTGATGCGCTGAGGCAGCTGGCGCGCTGCCCGGCACGGCACTGTATCGATCTGGCGCGCTGCGCGATCGCACGACGACAGATCCGATATCCGCTGCGCGTATGCGTGGAATGCGTCGTGCGCCGAGAACCGCGCTAGCCTGAAGACGCCGCCGGACACACGTCCGGCCCATCTGCACTCGCCACGCGCGATACCGCGCGCGGCAAATGCCATCCATCAGATGCGCGGCGGCAGATCGCGGTCATCGATCCGGTCGTCGACCAGCGGCGGCACTGCATGCGGATCCCGCGGCGTGTCGACGATGGGATCGATCGTGGTCGTCTGGTTCGAGGGCAGGGCAACGATCGGCTCGTTGCGTGCCGCGCGCAGGGCATTGGCGTAGCAGAGCCGCGCATTGGCCTCTTCGCCCACGGCCGCGTAACCATCGCCGAGCTGCACCCAGGCGTCCCGGCCCGCGCCCTGATCGATCGCGCGCTGCAGATAGCCACGCGCCTGCGGCCATTCCTGCTGCGAATGGTGCAGCCGGGCCAAGCCCAGCATCGCGCCGGAGCTCGACGGATGCGTCTGCAGCCAGCGTTCGAGGCGGCTGCGGCGATGCGCCGGATCGCCCACGTCGAGGCTGGAATAGCGCGAGGCCAGCTGTTCGTCCCAGCGCGCGTCGAGCGCGGTTTCCAGGCTGCGCAGCGCGGCGTCGTGCCAGCCCAGCGCGACCGCACGGTCGACATAAGCCAGCACCACCGGCGTTTCGGTTTTCAGTGTCTTGGGCAGCGCATCCCAGCGTTCGGCCAGCACGTTGCCGTCCGCGGCCTCGCGCAGCGCCGCAGCCGCCCAGCGCACTTCGCGTGCGGCCAGCTGGGCGTCGGGCAGGGCGTGCTGCTGGCGCAGCGCGCCCAGCAGACCGTAGGCCTCGGCTGCATGGCCGGTCATCGCCCAGGCATCGGCGCGCAGCGCGAGACCGCGCGGCGGCAGCGGTTGTGCCGACGGCGCTTCGAGCGCGGCCAGGGCGTCGATCGGACGCTCATCGAGCAGCGCGATCTCGGCCAGCGCAATCGCGCGGGTCGCCGGATGGCGCTCGCCGAAACGGTCGAGATGGGCGCGTGCTGCGCTGCTGTCGCCGCGGCCGATCGCGGCCTGCGCGGCGGCCAGGCGACCGGCGGATTCGTAGTAGGGGGTTTCGTCCGCCGACTGCTGCAGCAGCTTTTCGGCCTTCGTGTAATGGCCCTGGTGCAGGGCTTCCAGGCCTTCGCCCAGACGGCTCTGCGCCCGCGTCTCGCGGTAGCGGCCCCAGCTGCGGAACGGCAGCAGGATCAGCGTGACCACCAGCCAGAAGACCACCATGGCGCCCAGCGCCATCGCGATCGCATTGACCACGGTGGTGGTGTGATCGACGCCGCCGTGGCGGACCAGGACATAGCCCGGATCGTCTCCGAGCAGGAACTGCGCGGCCAGCGCGCCGACGAGAGCAATGACGATCCAGACCAGCAGCGCGCGGAGCAGGGACATGGCGGTTCCATGAAAGGGTCGAGCGAAGCGCCCACCCTGCAGACCGTGTCGTGACGGATGCGTCGCGGATCCACCTCCATTCAGGAAGCGGAATGCCCGGCGTCGGCGGCCGCCAGCAGGCTGCCCGGACGGGCGTCCCGGGCGATGCGGATATCCCGGAATCCATGGACGCGGGCCCGTTCGGCCAGGCGTGCGCTGGCGGCCATCACCCGGGCGTCGCGCAGCCGATCCACGGCGGCAGGCGGCAGCTGGGCCAGGATCGTGTCCAGCGCCTCGCCACTGCTCAACGGCAACAGCCAGGGCGCCGGCAACGCCATCAGGGCGGCGATGCGTACCGGCGCGGGCGACACCGGCTGCCGCGCGTAGATGTCGGCGCGGATGACCCGTGCACCGGCTGCGGTCAATGCCGGCGCGAGCACGCCGCGGCCGCCGGGCGCGGTGACGAGACCGATGCGCATGCCGCGCACATTGGCCAAGGCGGGCAGGGCCAGCAGCCCTTCGCTGTCCATCCGTGCAGGCGATTGCACGTCGACAATGCCGGCAGCACGCAGCGCACGGGCAGTCACGGTGCCAACCGCCAGCCAGCGCTGCGGGTGGCGGGCAGGCACGAGTGTCTGCAGCGCACAGGCGGCGCGTACCGCCGGCGGACTGGTGAACAGCACGATGTCGGCCGCCAGCGCCTCGCGCAGCGTGGCCCGGACAGCGGCGTCGTCATGGAAGACCAGACGCCACGGCGGCAGCGCGAACGTGCGCGCACCCAGTCTCGCGGCGGCCCGGCGCAGTCCGCCGTGGGCGCCGGCCGGTCGCAGCGAGATGACGTAATATCCCGCCAGAAGCGAGGAAGCCGGCGCGGGATACATGCGCGCAGCTTGGTGGCTGCCGGGAGTCGGCGCAAGCCGCAACGCCCACTCCACAGGACCGGCATGACCCAAGATCCCCTGCACGCCCTCGAGGCGCATTACCGTTCGATGCCGCCCGTCGTCGCGATGCAGGTCCGCATCGCCGGTTTCGATGGCGCCAGCCTGCGTCTGCAGGCGCCGTTGGCCACCCACGTCAACGACAAGGGCACCGCGTTCGGCGGCAGCCTGACATCGCTGATGACGCTGGCCGCCTGGGGCCTGACCACGCTGCAGGTGGAAGCGGCCGGCCTCGATGCCGAGGTCTACGTCGCGGATTCGGACGTGCGCTACCGCGCGCCGCTGCGCGCCGATCTGGAAGCCGAGGCGACGATCGCCACGGGCGACTGGCAGGCCTTTCTGCGCACGCTGCGCCAGCGCGGCCGCGCCCGGGTGTCGCTGACCGCGCGGGTCGCGCTGCCCGAGGGCGGCGTGGCGACCGAGATGCAGGCCCGCTACGTCGCGATCCTGCGCCCGCCCGCGGCCGCCTGATCCCCGCGCGGCGGCACTTGCGCGCGGCGCGCGCGCTGCCACACTGCGCGCCGCCCCCAACCGCTGCCGACGCCCATGTCGCATCCCTGCCTCACCTGTGGTGCGTGCTGTGCGTTCTTCCGGGTCAGCTTCCATTGGAGCGAGACCGAGCCCGCGCTGGGCGGGCAGGTGCCGGCCGAACTGACCGAACCGCTGCGCACGCACGAGCGCGCGATGCGCGGCACGTCGCAGGCCAGTCCCCGGTGCGTGGCGCTGGAAGCCGAGATCGGCCGTCATTCGCGCTGTTCGATCCACCCGGTCCGTCCGTCCACCTGCGCCGCCGTGCCGGCATCGCTGGAAGACGGCGTGCGCAGCCTGCAGTGCGACCGGGCGCGCGCCGGACACGGGCTGGCTGAACTGACGGCCGAGGACTGGCGCTGGCGCGAGTTGCCGGTGCCGGGCGTGCCGCCGCACCCGCGGGTGGCGACAGCGGCGACCCTCGCCTGAGGTCAGGCCGCGGGCGCGTCCAGCGGGTGGCGGTCCAGGAAGTCGCGGATCTTCGGTACCAGCACCGTGTGGGTGTCTTCCAGCACGTAGTGACCGGCGTCGTCGAAGGCGTGGACTTCGGCCTGCGGCAGGGCCTTGCGGAAGCCTTCGAGGAAGTGATGGTCGAACACGAAGTCCTGCAGGCCCCAGCCGATGAACGCCGGGCGGTCCGCATACTCGGGCAGGCGCTCGCCGGCGGCTTCCAGCAACGGCCACGCGCGGTCCTTGGGGCCGAGCGGAATGTCCTGCATGAAGCGCACCGTGCTGATCCGGTGCGCCCAGCTGTCGTAAGGCGCGACATAGGCGCGGCGCACTTCCGGCGACATCGGACGCGAGACACCGAAGCGCGATGCGCCCCCGGAGAACGCGTTGAAGCCGCGGATGATCCATTCGCCGACCGTGTAATCGCGGCCGAGCGCGATCTGCCAGGGCATCGGCTTGGCGGCCGGCATCGGGAATGCCGCCGTATTGGTGATCACCAGGCGCTTGACCTGCGGCATGTGTTCCAGCGCCCAGCCGAAGCCGATCATGCCGCCCCAGTCGTGCACCGCGAGGGTCAGCGGGCCGTCGATACCGAGGTGGGCCAGCAGCGTCTGCAGGTCTTCCACCCGCGATGCCAGCGTGTAGTCGTAGCCCGGCGTCGCGCGCGGGCCGTCGTCGGGCTTGTCGGATAGGCCCATGCCGATGTGGTCCGGCACGATGCAGCGGTAGCGGTCGCGCAGGCCCAGCACGAGGTGGCGCCAGTAGTAGCTCCACGACGGATTGCCGTGCAGCATGACGACGATCTCGCCGTCGCGCGGACCCTCGTCGAGGTAGTGCATCGCGACGCCCGGTCGCACGTCGAAGTGTTGGCCGCTGAAGGCGTAGTCAGGTAGCTGCACTGTCGATGAAGTCCACGAACGCGATGAATGCGCGCCATTGTAGGCCAGATGGATTCCGTTCCCGGGCGTATATCGGCGCAATGACGACCGCTGGTCGGCGGTCAAGCCCTTATGTGCGGATGTGAACATTGCGATTCAGAAAGGCCCGGTATCCTGATTCGATGAATACGAATGCCCGCTCCATGCCGGGCAGCAGTTCCGGCGATGCACGCCAGCAGCTGCGGACGCGGACGTCCGCCAGTCATGCCCGGCTCGATGCCCATTTCCCCGAGGGTCTGACGACCCCCGAGGCGTATGCCCGCTATCTCGCCGGCATGCACCGCTTCGCCACCGACTACGAAGTGGCGGTCGGTCTGCTGCCGCGTTACTCGTTCTGGCTGGCCGGCGATCTCCAGCATTGCGGCGTAACGCCGTTACCGCCGTCGGGCATCTTCAGCCCGGTCGGCGATGCGGTCGAGCGGCTCGGCTGGGACTATGTGATGGCCGGCAGCAGCATAGGCGCGCGATATCTCGTCCGTCAGGCACAGGCGCTGGGTCACCGGGACGAGGCGGGCGCGAGCTTCCTGACGCGCCATGCCGCGAGCGACGACTGGACACGCGTGCTGGACCGGCTTGCCGCGTTCTCGCCTGTCGAGGAGGACGTGCTTATCCGGATGGAGCGTGGTGCCCGCGAGGCGTTCGCGTTCGCCGATCGTTGTTTCGAACGTGGCTTCGCGGCCACTCCTGTAGCCCCCGACCAGGAGCCCCTGCATGAATCCAGCCCTTGAACGCGCCCTGCAGGAGTGCGCGAACGAACCGATCCACCTCTCCGGTGCGATCCAGCCGCACGGCTATCTGATCAGCTGCCAGTTGCCCGACTGGACGATCCGCCATGTCTCGGCGAATGTCGAAGCCTTGATCGGCGCCGCGCCGGACGAAATGCTGCGGCATTCGCTGCGCGAGTTCCTGACCGACGATCTGATCCAGTCCATCGCCGAGACGATCGGCTTCGGCGAGCCGGGCGCGCCGCCGCAACGTGCGGCCGTCGGCAACGTCGGCCCGATGGCGCACCTGTGCGACATCAGCGTGCACGTGGCCGAGGGCCTGGTACACATCGAGATCGAACCGCAGCCGCGCAGCGCCGCCGAGCGTTCGCCGACCGTGGTCGCGCAGACGATGATCGCGCGTGTCGCCGCGAGCGAGGACATCGACGATTTCAACCAGCGCGTCGCCGAGCAGGTCCGCCTGCTGACCGGCTACGACCGGGTCATGGTCTACCGCTTCCGTCATGACGACGCCGGTCAGGTGGTGGCCGAGTCCCGCGATTCCGCGCTCACCTCCTACCTGGGCCTGCGTTACCCGGCCTCCGACATCCCGATCCAGGCGCGCACGCTGTATCTGCGCAACCGCATCCGGGTGATTCCGGACGCGCGTTACGTCCCCGTGCCGATCCTGCCCGATCGCGACGCGCGCGGTGCGCCGCTGGATCTGGCGCAGATGTCGTTGCGCAGCGTGTCGCCGGTGCATCTGGAATACCTGGCGAACATGGGCGTGATCGCGTCGATGTCGATCTCCATCGTGGCCGGCGGCCGCCTGTGGGGCCTGATCGCCTGTCACCACCGCACGCCGCGCAAGGTCGCGCCGGGTGTGCGCGCGGCTGCCGACCTGTTCGGCCTGTTCGTCTCGATGCGGGTCGCCTCGCGCGAGCAGCAGCATTCGATCACGCTGGAGGACGGCGCGCGCAGCGTGCGCGATGCGCTGGCGCTGCGGCTCGACAATGCCAGCGAACCCCGCCTGGCGCTGGCCGGTGAACTCGACCTGCTGCGCCGCGCGGTCGACTGCGACGGCGTGGGTCTGCTGCAGGGCGGCCATTGGCACAGCGCCGGCCGCACGCCCGATCCTGCGCGCGCGCCTGCGCTGCTGGACTGGCTGCGCCGTAGCAATACCGGCACCGGCGCGGTGTCCACCGAGCGTGCCGAGGACTGGACCGACGATCTCGGCCAGGCCGATGGCCTGGCCGGCGTGCTCGCCTTGCCGCTGGACCTCGGACGGGACGAGTGGCTGTTCTTCTTCCGCCGCGAAGAGGTCGACGACGTGCGCTGGGCCGGTCGCCCCGACGAACCCTTCCTGATGGCCGAGGACGGCACCAAGATCGGGCCGCGCGCCAGTTTCGCGGCGTGGCACGAGACCGTGCGGGGCACCGGCGTGCCGTGGTCGGATGCCGATCTGCGCGTGGCCGGACGTCTGCACATGATGCTGCGCGAGCGTTACCGCCGCAGCACCAGCCACAGCGAGATCGGCGACCTGCGTGCACGACGCGTGCGCCTGGACGTGCGCGACCAGCGTGCGCGTCTGCTGCAGCTGTCGGAACTGCTCGAAGGGCTGGTGCATGTCAGTCCGCAGGATGCGGCCCAGTTGTCGGACCGCATCAACACGCTGGAAAACGACCTGCAGAGCCTGATCGGGCCGGCCCGGATGGCGAACGACTGAGCTGCCGGCGGCCCGGTTCACCGGGCCCGATACGCACGAGGCGCGCTTCCTTGCGGGAGCGCGCCTCGTCGTTTGCGGCGTCAGCAGACCGTGCGGGGCGGGTTTACCACTCCACCTCGGCCATCGTGCAGTTCAGGCCCGAACCGATGCCCAGCAGCGCGATGCGGTCGCCCTTCTTCAGGCGCCCCAGTTCCTTGAGCTTGCTCAACACGATCGGCACCGAGGCCGGGCCGATGTTGCCGTGCTCGCCGAAGATCGTGTGGACCTTGGCCGGATCGATGCCGAAGGACTGGATGAAGGCGCCGGTGTGCACCTTGCTGACCTGGTGGATCACGAACTGGTCCAGTTCGTCGACCACCCAGCCCATCGCCTCGCGCGCGGCGACGAAGGTCTTCTGCGCGAGCTTCATGCCTTCCATCAGCAGCATGCGGGTATCGGTGACCATGCGGTCGAGGTTGCCGCGGCACAGGGTGTTCCACTCGGTCGCCGAGCGCGTGACGCCGCCCTTGTAGCGCGGCGCGTCGGGCAGCAGGTCGGCGCGTGCGAGCACCATCGCCGCCGAGCCGCAGCCCAGGGTCAGCGTGGCCAGTTCGTTGCGGAAATCCTCTTCCGTCGTTTCCGGGCGCAGCAGACGCTCGATGGTCTTCTCGTAGGCGAGGTTCGCGGTTTCGCCGTCGACGATCATCGCGTAGTCGATCTCGCCCAGCTCGATCATGCGGCTGGCGACATCCATACCGTTGACGAACGCGAGGCAGGCATTCGCCAGATCGTAGTTCTGGCAGGTGTCCGGAATCCCGAGGTTGCCGCCGACGATGCTGGCGGTGGACGGCTCGAGGTAATCGCGGCTCACCGAGGTGTTGACCAGCAGGCCCAGCTTGCCGACTTCGATGCCGGCGTCTTCCAGCGCCTTGCGGCCGGCCATCGTGGCGGCGTCCGAGGCCTGGACCTCGTCGTCCCACAGGCGACGGGCGTGGATGCCGGCGATGTCCTTGAGCACGTCGGTCTTGATGCCGAGGCGGTCGATGGTGGGCTTCAGCCTTGCATTGATGTCGTCGCTGGTCACACGGTTCGGCGCATCGACATGGGCGAGGCCGGCGATGGCGACGTTCTTGAAGAGCATGGGCTGGGCGCCGGATCTGGCAAAGGGAGCCGCATAGGGTACCCGCTTCGGCGGGGCGACGCATGACGCGGAGCCGGACGGACGCGCTCCAGCGCCCGCGATGGACCGCGAGTCAGGGCGTGGACAGGGCTGGGCGGCGCGCGCCGGTCATGCCGGCGCGCGGGCTCACTCAGCGGTTGCAGCGCCAGGCGGCGAAGCGCTGGCTGCCGCCGGCGGGCTCGCCCAGCGGGTTGATCGTGTCGGCAGCCAGGCCGGGGGCCTCGTTGCGGGCCAGGGTTTCCAGTTCCTCACGCACGCGCAGCTGGTTGCGTTCGACGAACGCAATGCTGTGCTTGACCGCGACCTCGACCTCGCCGCGCTTCTCGCAGCCCGTGGGGGCGGCACTGGTCACGCGGACGGCACTCGCGCCGGGCGCCATGTGCACCCAGGTGCAGCCGGTGACGGACAGGGACAGCAGCAACACCAGCAGGGCAGGACGCATGGACAACTCCGGAACGGGGATGGCGCGACGCCCATTGTGGCGGGCATCGCGGAGATGGAACAGAACGCGGGCTTACTTCCTCAGCGGCCGACCGGCTGGCCTTCCGCATCGAGCACCTGCACTTCGCCCAGGTCGAGCGCGCGGATCGGCGCCTCGATCTGCTTGAGATCGCCGACGACGATCCAGGTCAGCGCCTTGGGATCGATCGTCGTCGCCACGCCGCTGAGATCGGCCACCGTCATCGACTCGATCTCGGCCTTGCGCTGGAATACGTAGTCGTCCGGACGGCCGAAGCGCACGTTGCCGCCGATCGTCGACATCACCGACCACGCGGTCTCGTAGGCACCGGGCAGACTCAGCGTGTTGATCGCCTGGGCACGTGCGAGTTCGGCGGCGGTCGCCGGACGGTCGCCATCGGCGAAGTCGGTCAGCTCACGCTGGATCTCGGCCATCGCCTCTGCAGTCTTGTCGATCTGCACCGGCGCCGACGCCATCCACGGACGCTGGCCCAGCGTGCCGCTGGCCGAGCTGCGCGCGCCGTAGGACCAGTGCTTGTCCTCACGCAGGTTCATGTTCAGACGCGCGGTGAAATCGCCGCCGATCACGGTGTTGGCCATGTCGAAACGGGTCGACGACGCATCGTTGGTCGGCGGAATCACCTGCGCGGCGAAGATGTTCGCCTGCACCGCGCCGGGCTGGTCGATCAGGAACACGCGCGGGGCGGTCGGACGTGCGACCTCGGCGACTTCGATGGCCGCAGGTGCCGGGCCGGTGCCACGCCAGTCGCCGAAATGCGTCTCCAGCATCGGCACGATCTCGTCCAGCGTGGTATCGCCGACCACGATCAGCGTCGCGCCTTCCGGACGCACCCAGTCGCGGTGGAACGCGACCAGCTCGTCGCGCGTGAGCCTGGCGATCGCGTCTTCGGTGCCGCTGCCGGTGAACGGAATCGCATAAGGATGACCGGCGCCGTAGACCAGCGGCGGCAACACGCGCATCGCCACGCTCGACGGGCGCGCTTTCTCCTGCGCGATGCCGGCGATCCACGTCGCCTTGATGCGGTCGATTTCCTTCTGGTCGAAGTTCGGGCGACGCAGCATGTCGGCGAACAGCGCCAGCGACGGATCGAGGTTTTCCTTCAGCGCCGAGACGTAGGCATTGCTGCCGTCGAGCGACGCGCCCGCACCGAGGCTCGCACCCAGCGCTTCGACGCGGTCGGCGAAGTCGAGCGCGCCCAGACCGCCGGCGCCTTCGTCGAGCACGTTCATCGTGAAGCTCGCGGTGCCCGGCGTGCGGCCCAAGTCGGCGGTGTAGCCACCCTTGAACTCGTAGCTCAGCTGCACGACCGGAATCTCCGGACGACGCGCCAGGATCACCTGCGTGCCGTTGGACAGCGTCGCGCGCTCCTGCGCCGGGAACTTGAGTTCCGGGAACGACGCGGTCTTCGGCACGCCGGTGCTGCGGTCAACGGTGCCGCGCGTGGTCGTGTACCTGGCATCCGGCGCCGGCGGGGTGAACGGTGCCGGCGTGACCGCGGGCTCCTCGACCAGCGGCGTGCGTGCGCCCGGCACGACGGTGATGGTGTGGCTGCCGACATCGAGCCACTTCGCACCGGCCGCCTTGACGTCCTCGGCGGTGGTCGCCGCGACGTTTGCCAGCGAGTCGCGGAAGCAGCCCGGATCACCCTCGTAGACGGTGCATTCGGCCAGTGCGTCGGCCTTGCCGCCGAAGCCGCCGATGCGCTCGATGCCGCGCACGAAGCCGGCGCGGAACGAGGTCTTGGCGCGTTCGAGCTCTTCGGCGCTCGGGCCTTCGGTGATCAGGCGCTCGAGTTCCTCGTCGATCGCCGCCTCGACGGTCGCCGGATCCACGCCCTGCTTCACGGTCGCCATCACGACGAAGTTCGAGCCCAGCTGCGAGCCGTAAGCGCCGGCGCTGATGTTGTCGACCAGACGGTCGTCGTGCAGCAGGCGACGGTCGAGACGCGAGGCCTTGGCGCCGCCGAGCACGCTGCCCAGCACCTGCAGATGATCGATCTCGGTGGTGCCCAGTTCGGCGACGTTCCACGCGCGGTAGATGCGCACCTGCGGCACCTGGTCTTCCATCGTCTCGCGGGTGTCGGCGCTGCGCTTGGCCACGTCGACGGCGGGCTGCGCCATCGTCGGGCCGGCCGGAATGTCGCCGAAGTACTGCGCGACCTTGGCCCGCGCGGTGGCCACGTCGATGTCGCCGGCCAGCACCAGCACCGCGTTGTTCGGGCCGTACCAAGTGCGGAACCACTGCTTGACGTCGTCGAGCGCGGCCGCGTTGAGGTCGTTCATCGAGCCGATGACGCCGTGGTGATACGGGTGGCCCTTGGGATACAGCGCGCGGGTCAGCTTGTCCCAGACCTGGCCGTAGGGCTGGTTCTCGCCCTGGCGCTTCTCGTTCTGCACCACGCCGCGCTGCTCGTCGAGCGCCGCCTGGTCGACCGCGCCGAGCAGATGGCCCATGCGGTCGGATTCCATCCACAGCGCCATGTCGAGCGCGGTGGTCGGCACGTTCTGGAAGTAGTTCGTGCGGTCGGTGTTGGTGGTGCCGTTCTGGTCGGTTACGCCGACCTGCTTGAAGGGGTCGAAGAACTCGCCGTCGTGATGTTCGCTGGCCTGGAACATCAGATGCTCGAACAGGTGCGCGAAGCCGCTGCGGCCGGCGGGTTCGTCCTTGCTGCCCACGTGGTACCAGATGTTGACCGCGACGATCGGCGCCTTGCGGTCGGTGTGCACCACCACGCGCAGGCCGTTGGGCAGGGTGAACGTCTCGTACGGAATGTCGACGCCGGCCTGCGCCGCGGCCGCGGTCGGGGCCTGCGCGAATGCCGAAGGTGCGAATGCCGCCCCGGCGAGCGCCAGACCGGTCGCGAGTGCGAGCAGGGTGGCGCGCGGCACGGGGAACGAAGTGGGGCGGACAGCGGAAACGGACATGCGGGGCCTTCGGGGGAGGGGCGTGCGAGATCGCCATCCTAGCCAGCACCGTGGGCGTCGGCACGGGCCGCAGGTCATGGACGACGGCTGCGTGCCGGCCTCGGCCGGGGCCGCGGGCCTCATGAGCGTCACGAACGTGGCCCGGTCGTCGCGCACAACCCCGGATGCCCCGTGTGCGGCTGCAGATCAGGCGCTCGCTTCTGCGCAATCACGATTCCTGACGCGCCGCTTCGCGTCGCCCGGCATTCCCGCACAGGCGGGCGTTCGACGGACGGATGTCCGGTCGTCCATGGACGTGCGTCTCCGGCCTCATCCGACGTTTTCACGCGCGGGCCTAGCATCGACGGCTCCTCCATTCCCAAGGCGCGCGCTGTGACCGACTGGACCCTCGTCACCGGAGCCAACCGGGGCCTCGGCCTCGAATTCGTCCGCCAGCTGCTGGCCGACGGCGCCCGCGTCGTCGCGACCTGCCGCCATCCGGGCAAGGCGACCGCGCTCAACACGCTCGCCGTCGAGCACCCCGGCCATCTGAAGGTGCTGCCGCTGGACGTCGGCGACGCCCGCTCGCGCGACGAGCTGGTGCGCGAATGGCCGCTCGCCGCGGGCGATGACGCGCGCATCGGTATGCTGATCAACAACGCCGGCGTGCTGCACAGCGGCGAGCGCTTCGGCACGTTGAGTGCCGACACGCTGGACGACAGCCTGCGCATCAACGTGGTCGGCCCGCTGCTGCTGACCCAGGCGCTGGCGCCGCGGCTCGTCGACGGCGCGCGCGTCGCCAACCTGTCCTCGCAACTCGGCTCGATCGCCAACACCGCGCGCTTCGGCACGCCGAGCTACGCGATCAGCAAGGCCGCGCAGAACATGGCGACCGTGCAGCTGGCGCACGCCCTACGCGAGCGCGGCATCGTCGTCGTCGCCCTGCATCCGGGCTGGGTGCAGACCGACATGGGCGGTGCCCAGGCCAGCGAAGTGCCGGAGGATTCGGTCGCCGGACTGCGCCAGGTCATCGCCGGTCTCGACAACGACGACAGCGGCTGCTTCCTCGACTGGACCGGCGCGACGCTGCCCTGGTGACCGACAATGCCCGGCCCGCAGCCCGGTCCGGCCCATGTTCGACGTCATCCTGCACACGCCCGAGATTCCGCCCAACACCGGCAATGTGATCCGCCTGTGCGCCAACACCGGCGCGCGGTTGCATCTGGTGCGGCCGCTGGGCTTCGACCTCGACGACCGCAACCTGCGCCGCGCCGGGCTCGACTACCACGAGTACGCGACGCTGCAGGTGCACGACGATCTCGATGCCGCACTCGCCGCGATCCAGCCGGCGCGCCTGTTCGCGCTGAGCACACGCAACAGCGTGCGTTTCGATGCGCCGGCATTCGCGCCAGGCGATGCCTTCCTGTTCGGCAGCGAGACCCGCGGCCTGCCGGACGACGTCCTCGACCGAGTGCCCGACGGCCAGCGTCTGCGCCTGCCCATGCGACCCGGCAACCGCAGCCTCAACCTGTCGAACGCGGTCGCGGTGGTCGTGTTCGAGGCTTGGCGCCAGCAGGGGTATCTGGGCGGCGATCTCTGATCCGCCTCGACGTGGCGCATTGGCGACCTGAACGCCACGGCAAAAGTTCCTGTACTCGCTGGTTCAATATTCAGCGCATGTTGTCCGCCCGGGCCGAGAATGCAATCACCGGCCTGGGTGGTCGTGCTTCCCCTCCCCTCGAAGCATCCCCTCCCCCCTCCGCCCGGGCCGGCATTTTTCCAGCACCCGCACGACGTACACACGGACGACCGAACACCGATGAAGCGCACCCTGATCGCCGTGGCCATGGCCGCCACGCTCCCCTTCGCCGCCGCCCACGCTGCCGAAGGTCTGTCGTACACCTATCTCGAAGGCGGCTATTCCGCCAGCAAGTCCGATATCGCCCCGGTCAACCGGGATGTCGATTCCGACGGCTGGTCGGTGCGCGGCTCGGCGGCGTTCCATCCCAATTTCCATGCGTTCGGCGACTACACCCGTGAGAGCGTCGATCGCAGCCCGTTCGACCGCGACCAGTGGCGCGTCGGCGTCGGCTACAACCATGAGGTGTCGCCGCGGACCGATCTGCTGACCCGCGTGGCCTACCAGAAGATCGATTTCGGTCAGGGCTTCGATGCCGACGGTTACGCGGTGGAAGTGGGCGCGCGCAGTGCGCTGCTGCCCGCGCTCGAGGGCTACGCCCTGGCCGGCTACGAGGATTACGGCAGCGGCTTCGACAGCGAGTTCTACGGCCGCCTCGGCGCGCAGTGGAAGTTCACGCCGAACTTCGGCGTCGCCGGCGACATCAAGCTGATCAGTGGTGGCGACACGCAGTGGTTCGTCGGTCCGCGCGTGCGCTGGTAACCGCTCCCCCGTGACATCCGGAGACCGCGCTTCCCCCGGCGCGTCCCCTCTCTCTCTCCCGGATGCCACACCGCCCCGGCCTGAAAAGGTCGGGGTTTTTTTTTGCCTCCATGAAACGGCGTTGGCGTCGCCCATGAAAAACGCCCGGCGCAGGGGCCGGGCGTCATTCGGAACAGCAGTGCCCTCGCGGGCCTAGTCGAACAGCGCGTCCGGATACTCGGGCTTCTGCTCGCGCGCCATCAGGCGCTGGAGGCCTTCGGCCGGTGTCATTTCGCCGTGCAGTACCGCGCGCACGTTGCTGGAGATCGGCAGTTCGACACCGTGACGCTCGGCCAGACGCATGACCTCGTCGGCGGTCTGCACCGACTCGACCACCTGGCCGATCGCACGTACCGCGTCTTCCAGCTTTTCGCCGCGACCCAGCGCCAGGCCCAGCCGGCGGTTGCGCGACAGGTCGCCGGAACAGGTCAGCACCAGATCGCCCAGACCTGCCAGACCCATCAGGGTTTCCGGCTGGCCGCCGATCGCCTGGTTGAGGCGCAGCATCTCGTTGAGGCCGCGGGTGATCAGGCCGGTGCGGGCGTTGAGGCCCAGCTCCATGCCGTCGGCCGCGCCGGTGGCCACGGCCAGCACGTTCTTCATCGCGCCGCCCAGTTCGGCGCCGCGCATGTCGGTGCCGGTGTAGGCGCGGAAGGTCGGGCCGTGCAGCACGTCGGCGACGGTCTGCGCGAAGTCGACATCGTCCGACTGCACGGTGATCGCGGTCGGCAGGCCGGACGCGACTTCCTTGGCGAACGACGGGCCGGTGACCACGGCCAGCGGCACGTCCTCACCCACCAGACCACCCGCCACTTCATGCAGGAAGCGGCCCGAGCCGGGTTCGAAACCCTTGGTTGCCCACGACACGCCGACGCCCGCCGGGCGCAGCGGCGCCAGCAGTTCCAGCGTTTCAGTGAAGGCATGCGACGGCACGACGACCAGGATCAGGCCGACGCCGTCGAGGGCGTGGGCGAGATCGGTGGTCGCGCGCAGGTTCTGCGGCAGCGGGATGCCCGGCAGGTAGCGCGGGTTCTCGTGGCGCTGGTCGATCGCCTCGATCTGCTCGGCGTTGCGACCCCACAGCGTGGTGGGGTGCCCGTTACGTGCGATCAGCGAGGCGAGCGCGGTCCCCCAGGAGCCCGCGCCCAGTACTGCGACCGCGGGCTTGGTCCCGGTCACGCTCAGGCGTTGCCGATCTGGTCGGTCGTCGGCTGCTCGTTGCCCTGCGCGCCGCGCTGGCGCAGGCCTTCGGCATACAGCGCGTCGAAGTTGATCGGCTGCAGCAGGAACGGCGGGAAACCACCGGCCTGGATCAGGTCGCCGATCAGCTGGCGCGCATACGGATACAGCACGTTCGGGCACTGGGTGCCGAGCAGCGCGTCCAGCGTGTTGCTGTCGAAGCCAGTGAGACCGAACACGCCGGCCTGCTTCACTTCGGCCACGTACACCGTGTTCGCGTTGTCCTCGCCCAGGCTGCAGGTCAGGGTGATCGCCAGCACCACTTCATAGGCGTTGTCGCCCACGCGCTGCACGCTCTGGTTGAGATTCATGTTGAGCTGCGGCTGGGTCTGCTCGTTGAAGATCGCCGGCGACTTGGGCGACTCGAACGAGACATCCTTGGCGTAGATCTTCTCGACGCTGAACTGCGCGCCTGCCGGCTGCGCCGGAGCTGCGCCATTGGCGCCGTTGGTGGCCTGTTCTTCGGACATGTGAATCAACTCCAGCGATGATTTGGATAGAAGGCGGATCGCCGATTATGGCACCCGCCGCGAAGGGGGGTTTCCGCTCAGCCGCGGCCTTTGACCAGCGGCAGATCGGCCTGCTGCCAGCTGCCGATGCCGCCGTCGAGCACGAAGACATTCGTGAAGCCGGCTTTCTTCAGGCGCTTGGCGGCGTCGCCGGCGGTGCTGCCGGTCTTGCAGACCAGCACGATGGGCAGTTCCTTGGCCGGCGCGAGCTGCTTGCTCTCCGGATCGAACTGACTCATCTGCACGTTCTTCGAGCCGGGGATGTGGCCCTTGCCGTAGTCGGCGCTCGGACGCAGGTCGACGACCAGCGCGTTCTCGCGGTTCATCAGCACGGTCAATTCGGCCGGCCGCAAGGCCTTGAAGCCGCGGAACAGCCGTGCGATCTCGTTGTAGACGATCGCCGCCGTCAATCCGGCGAGGATCAGCGACAGCATCTGGTTTCGGCCCAGGAAGGCCAGCAGTTCTTCGAAGTTCACGGACGATTCGCGCAGCGGCAGCGGGCGGCGATTGTCGCATACCGCAGCCATGGGGCGGACCGGACCGGGCCGCGTTGCCGGGGCGCATCGCCGTTGGGCGCAGCCACCGGGGTCTGGCGTCGGTCGTATCCGGGGAGGTGCCTCGGCGTGGGGCTATTGGCCGGCCCAGAAGTCCGGCAGGCCGTTGCTGATCCACCAGGTGCCGGCCGCGGCATCCCAGCGCCAGGATTCGGTGTAGCGGACGCTGCGCTCGGCCATCGTGTGGCGGTTGACCACGCTGATCTGGATCTCCCGCGTCGCGGTCTCGGGGCCGGCCTGGGCGCCGAGGTCGCGGTAACCGGTGACCTGCACCTGGTCGTAGCGCGCGAAATCCAGCTCGCTGAGCGGCTTGGCGATCCGGTACTCCGGATCGACCATCTGCCACGCGCCTTCGAAATCGTTCCAGCGCACCGCCGCCGACCAGGCGTACTGCGCGCGTTCGAGCGCGTTGCGCTGCTTGCCGGTGCTGGCGCAGCCGGACAGCAGCCCGGCGGTCAACAGAACGAGGATCGGGCCGGCGAAACGGAAGGCGCGCATGGACGTGTCCGGGCAGGAAACGTCTATCGTAGCCGCCGCCGTCGAACGGTGTCCGCCGGTATCCTGTCGCCGATGAGTGCTCCCGCCGACTTCGCCGCCGATGCGGTCAACATCGCCGCCGCGCTGCCGCGCCTGGCCCGCGACCGCCCCGACCGCATCGCGATGCGCTGCCCTGGCCCCGACGGCCGCTACGCCGATGCGCACGCACTGAGCTACGGCGCGCTCGATACGCGCAGCGACGCGATCGCCGCCGGACTCGCCGCGCGCGGCATCGTCCGCGGCACGCGCACGGTGCTGATGGTGCGGCCGACGCCCGAGTTCTTCCTGCTGATGTTCGCCCTGTTCAAGGCCGGCGCGGTGCCGGTGCTGGTCGATCCGGGCATCGACAGGCGTGCGCTGAAACAGTGTCTGGACGAAGCCGGCGCCGAGGCCTTCATCGGCATTCCGCTGGCGCAGTTCGCGCGGCTTCTGCTGGGCTGGGCGAAGTCGGCGCGCGTGCGCATCACCACCGGGCGCTGGGCGGTGCTCAGCGACGCGACGCTGGCGGATGTCGAACGCGCGGGCGCCGGCGCAGGTCCGCAACTCGCCGCGACCGCGGGCGATGACGTCGCCGCGATCCTCTTCACCAGCGGCTCGACGGGCGTGCCCAAGGGCGTGGTCTACCGCCATCGCCATTTCGCCGCGCAGATCGACATGCTGCATGACGCGTTCGGCATCGGCGCCGGTGGCATCGACCTGCCGACGTTCCCGCCGTTCGCGCTGTTCGATCCTGCGCTCGGACTCACCTCGATCATTCCGGACATGGATCCGACCCGGCCGGCCAAGGCCGATCCGCGCAAGCTGCATGCGGCGATCGAACGCTTCGGCGTCGACCAGCTGTTCGGCTCGCCGGCGTTGATGGGCGTACTCGCAAGGTTCGGCAAGCCACTGCCGACACTGCGCCGCGTGACCTCGGCCGGTGCACCGGTGCCGCCGGAGACGGTCGCGAAGATCCTCGAACTGCTGCCCGACGACGCACGTTTCTGGACGCCCTACGGCGCGACCGAATGCCTGCCCGTCGCCGTCGTCGAAGGCCGCGAACTGCTGGCACTGCGTACGCGCACCGAACACGGCGCCGGCACCTGCGTGGGCCGACCGGTGCCGCCGAACGAGGTGCGCATCATCCGGGTTAACGATGAGGCGATCGCCGAGTGGTCCGACACGCTGTGCGTGCCCGGCGCGCAGGTCGGCGAAATCACCGTCGCCGGACCCAGCGCCACCGACACCTACTTCAATCGCGACGCGCAGACGCGCCTGGCGAAGATCACCGAGACATTGCCCGACGGCAGCACGCGCATCGTCCATCGCATGGGCGACCTCGGTTACTTCGATGCCGAGGGCCGGCTGTGGTTCTGCGGCCGCAAGGGCCACCGCGTGGTCACCGCCACCGGCACGCTGTGCACCGAACAGGTCGAACCGGTGTTCAACGTGCACGCCGAAGTGAAGCGCACGGCGCTGGTCGGTGTCGGCCCGAAGGGCGCGCAGACCCCGGTGCTGTGCGTGGAGCTGGAAGCCGGCGTCGCGAAAACCGAACAGGCGCGCATCGCCGACGAACTGCGCCACATCGGCGAAGGCTTCGTCCACACCGGGCGCATCGAGCGCGTGCTGTTCCACCCCGGCTTCCCGGTCGACATCCGCCACAACGCCAAGATCGGCCGCGAGACGCTGGCCGCGTGGGCGGCGACGCGTGTCGGCTGACACCGCGCCTGCGCAGTACCGGCTCGACGATCTCCGCATCGATGTCGCACGGCAACGCGTGGTCCGCGATGACGGCCAGGTGCTGGACGTGGCCGGCCTCAGCTTCCGGCTGCTGCATGTGCTGCTGGGGCAGGGCACACGCGTGGTCGGCTTCGACGAACTGATCGAACGCGTGTGGGCGCCCGCGCACGTGGGCGAGGAAACGGTCACCCAGCGCGTGCGGCTGTTGCGCCAGGCACTGGGCGATAACGGCCGGCAGCCGCGCTATCTGCGTTCGGTGCGCAGGCAGGGCTATCAGCTGTGCAGCGAACCGCGGGTCGAAGCGCCGGCAACGCCGACGGCCGTTACGTTCGAACGGCGACCGCATGCACTGCGCATCGCCGTGCTGCTGATGCTGACACTGTCGACGTTCGGCGCGCTGCTCTGGTGGTTGTGGCCGCGATCGGAAACGCCGGTCATCTCGCCGTTACTGGAACGTGCGGCGTACTACGCCGCTATCGGTCAGCCCGAGAACAACGAACGCGCGATCGCGCTGTACCGGCAACGCCTGCAGGAAGCACCGGACGACAGCACCGCGCAGCTCGGCCTGAGCCGCGCCTACAGCGCACGCCTGTGTCTCTACAGCGGCAATGCCGAGGATGCAGCGCAGGCGCTGGCGCTGGCAGACGCCGTAGTTGCGCGAGAGCCGGAATCCTCCGCTGCACACACCGCGCTCGCGTATGCACACGATTGCCGCGGCGAAGTCACCGCCGCGCTGGCCGGCTACACGCGCGCCGTGCAGCTGGATCCCGCGGCCGACGGCAGCCGTGCGTCGGCCGCGTATCTGCAGGCACGACAGGGCCACATCGCCGATGCGCTGGCCGCGAATCTGGACGTGCGTGCACCGGAGACCGTGCGCTTCCTGCCACTGCAGATCGCGTCCAACCTCGACCTGCTCGGCTACACCGCCGCGGCCGAAACGCGGTACCGGCGCAGCTTCCAGCTGTATCCGGACAATGTGTTCTCCAATCTCGCCTGGCCCACGTTCCTCTACGAACACGGCCGTCCGGACGAAGCGCAGGCCGCGTTGAATGAAGCGATCTCGCGCGGCACGGATCATGCCGGCCTGCATCTGCTGGCCACGGAACTCGCCCTGTTGCGCGGCGAACACATCGCGGCGGGTGAAGCTGTGCAGCAGGCGCGTGCGCTCAAACTGCATGCCAGCCTGCCGAAGACGATGGCATGGATCACAGGTGTCGAGCCGCCGCCCGATGCCGCCACGCTGCGCGCACGCGCCGACGCATTGCGCGCCGGACTGGCCAGCGGCGCCGATCCCTTCGACGGCATCGAAGTCGCCTTGCTGCAGTCAATGGCGGGCGACACCTCCGCAGCGCTCGAGGCACTCGATGCCGCGGTCACCGCCGGCTTCCGCAATGCCGGCTATCTGCGTGTCTCACCGTTGTTCGTGGATCTGCGCACCGCGCCTGCTTTTGATGCCGCGTTGCGTCGCATCGACACGGCGCTCGCGGCCGAACGCGCTGCGGCGCAGGCGTCCGGTCGGCTGCCCGACGATGCGGTCACGGCATCGCGCTGAGCACATAATCGGAAAACAGCTTCTGCGACTCGGCATGCATGCCGCGCTGGTTGTAGCGGGTGCGCGTGATCACCACGACCAGCTGCGATTCCGGCACCACGAACACGTAGTTGCCACCGTTGCCGGACATCGCCCAGGCGTGCACCTGCCGGTCGCCCGCCTTGAACGGAAAACGCCACATCTGATAGCCGTAATCGGCATCGAAGGGCGTCTGCGCGTGCACCTGCGCCATCGCCCGCACCCAGTCGGCCGATACGATCTGCCGGCCCTTCCAGCGGCCGCCATCCGTGATGAGCTGTCCGAATTTCGCCAGATCCCGGCTGCGGTATTCCGTGCCGCCGCCACCCATGCCGGTGCCGTCGGATGACCGGTGCCAGCGCGCGGCCTCGATCCCCAGTGGGCGCTCGAGCACATCGGCAGCGAAGCGTTCCAGCGACAGGCCGCTTGCGCGTTCGACGATCGCGCCGAGCAGGAACGCATTCGCCGTGCAGTAGGCGAAGGCGCGTCCATGCGGGCTGTCGGCCGGGCGCGTCGTCCATGCCGGATAGCCGCGCTGCGGCAGATCGAGCGCGAACTGGATCCAGTCGGCGCTGACGTACATCCGCTCCTCATGGCCGGCCGAGAACTCGTTGTTGTCGTCGCATTCCCACTGCGCGCTCATCGTCAGCAGGTCTTCGACCGTCGTGGCGGTCTTGAACGCGCCCGGGTGGGCCGGCGTGCGATCCAGAAAGAAGCCCAGGGCCGGCGCATCGACGCCTTCGATCAGCCGGCGGTCGATCGCGGCGCCAACCAGCAGCGCGGTCACGCTCTTGGTCAGCGAGCGGGTGGTGTGAAGCGTGTCGCGATCGGCCCCGTTGAAATAGGCCTCGTGGATCAGCGCGCCGCGATGGACGACCAGCACGCTGGTGGTGTCGGGCGCTTCGCCGCCGGCGATGGCGGCATCCAGCGCGGCGAGCCGCTCGGTGTTCCAGCCGCGTGCGCCGGCATCGGCGACCGGCCAGTCGGTGACGGGCGCGGGTGAAGCGGCCGCAAGCGGCGCGGCGGACAGGGCAAGCAACGCGGACAGAGCGAGGCGGGGCAAGGACTGCATGGACGGACTCCGATCGAGGGAGCCGCACTGCACCCGATGCCCGTCTGAAGTGCTTGATACGCGAATGAAGAATTCTGAAGTGCAGGCGGATCAGCCACTTGCAGCGGTCGATCCCGACGGCGCGTCGCCAACGCCGGTCCGCCTCGTTATCGTGTGCGGCCCTGCAGCGTGTGGAGTCGGCAATGCGGATCCTGGTCACCGGTGGCGGCGGTTTCCTCGGCCAGGCCCTGTGCCGCGGCCTCGTCGAACGCGGTCACGACGTCACCAGCTTCAATCGCGGGCACTACCCCGAGCTCGATGCGATCGGCGTGCGCCAGGTCCGCGGCGATCTGGCCGATGCGGACGCCGTGCGCGCTGCCGCGCAGGGCATGGACGCGATCTTCCACAACGCAGCCAAGGCCGGCGCCTGGGGCAGCTATGAGAGTTATCACCAGGCCAACGTCATGGGCACGCAGAACGTGCTCGATGCCTGCCGCGCGCACGGCATCGGCCGGCTGGTCTACACGTCGACGCCGAGCGTGACCCATCGGGCGACGCATCCGGTGGAAGGCGGCACCGCAGAGACCGTGCCGTACGGCGAGGACTTCAAGGCGCCGTACGCGACGACCAAGAAGATCGCCGAGCAGGCGGTGCTCGCGGCGAATGGATCGGATCTCGCGACGGTCGCGCTGCGTCCGCGGCTGATCTGGGGGCCGGGCGACCAGCAGCTGCTGCCGCGACTCGTCGAACGTGCCCAGGCCGGGCGCCTGCGCTTCGTC
Organism: Luteimonas sp. Soil_C_5; assembly: GCF_057656615.1. Taxonomy (NCBI): domain Bacteria; kingdom Pseudomonadati; phylum Pseudomonadota; class Gammaproteobacteria; order Lysobacterales; family Lysobacteraceae; genus Luteimonas; species Luteimonas sp. Soil_C_5. The sequence goes on along the minus strand of NZ_JBDGKA010000004.1, from coordinate 346,056 downwards.
GGCGACGGCGAGAACCGCATCGACACGACGTATATCGACAACGCGGCGCAGGCGCACTTCGATGCCTTCGACCATCTGGCGCCTGGCGCGGCGTGCGCGGGCCGTGCGTACTTCATCAGCAACGGCGAACCGGCGACGGTGCGCGAGATCGTCAACGCGCTGCTCGCCGCGGCCGGCGCACCACAGGTCAAGAAGACGCTCCCGTTCGGCGCGGCGTATGCGATCGGTGCGATCTGTGAATCGGTGTGGCCGCTGCTGCGTCTCAAGAGCGAGCCACCGATGACACGCTTCCTCGCCGAGCAGTTGAGCACAACGCACTGGTACGACATGGCGCCGGCAACACGCGATTTCGGCTACGTCCCGCGCGTATCGACTGTCGAAGGACTCGAACGTCTGCGCGTGGCCATGACCACGCGCGGATAGAAACTGCAGGAAGTCGCGACGCGCATTGGCCAGTAGGTGTTGGTCGCTGCGACGCCGTGCAGCCGATGACGCATACGCATGCAGGAACAATCGTGGCGTCGTCCTTGCAATGTCATTGCAGCGCAACGCGTGCGAGCGCGCATGCGCTGGCGATATCCGATGGAAAGACGAACGGCAGAACAAATCTGCGCGCCCGGATTCTTCACGTCTGGATCATCCTGCTGAAAGGCCGCCAAAAGTCGCCGCGTCGTCACCTGATCGCGACCTGACTGGGCCTACGGTGTGCCCCACAGCCGCTTACGGCCGCACCCACGGAGACTCCACCATGCTCAGATATGCCGTCATTTTCCTCGTCGTCGCCATCATTGCCGGCGTTCTCGGCTTCAGCGGCGTCGCCGGTGCCGCAACCAACATCGCCTGGATCCTGTTCGTCGTGTTCCTGATCCTGGCCGTGATCTCGATGCTGCGTGGCCGTGGACCCTGACGTCCAGTCTGCGCCTGCAGTCTGAGATTCAACGCCCGCCTTTTGGCGGGCGTTTTGTTTGTGGCCCGGCTGTCGCCGTTGCCTGCATGCTGATCGCCGCGTCCGATGCCCACCGTCGGGCGTCTCCCACGCAACACCCTGTCGGCGTGCCCCCTGATTCGTGATGCCCGTCGCGTCGAAGCGACAGCGTCCGACGCGCGGCGCGCACGCGGCCTGCTCCCCTACAATGCCCCCATGCCTGCCTTCCCGCCCTCACCGTTTTCCGTGCTCAAGCCCATCGCCGGTCGCGCGCTCGAAACCGCACTCAACCAGGCGCTGGCGCTCGATGCCGATACCCGCGCCGCATTGCGTGGGCTCGATGGCCAGCGCATCGCACTGACGCTCGCTTCGCCGCCGCTGGCGCTGGAACTGCGCGTCGATGGCGAGCACCTGCGCGTCGGTCCGGTCGACGACGCAGTCGAACCGGATCTCGCGGTGCGCACCACGCTGGCCGGCGTACTGACGCAACTGCCGTTCCTGCGCCGCGACGACGCGCCGCCGATCGGCAAGGTGCGGGTGTCGGGTGATGCCGAACTCGCGCGCCGCCTGCAGGCACTTGCTTCGCGCTTCGATCCCGACTGGCAGAAGCCGTTCGTCTCGGTGTTCGGAGACGTGATCGGCGTCCAGATTGCGAATGCCTTCGCCGGCGCGCTGCGCCAGGCCCAGGATCTCGGGCGTTCGGTCGCCGGCAGCGCCGCCGAGTACGTCACCGAGGAATCGCGTGACGTCGTGCCGCGCGCCGAACTCGACGCCTTCCACGACGATGTCGACACGCTGCACGACTCGGTCGAACGTCTCTCGGCGCGGGTCGCCAGGCTGCGCCGCGGACCGGCCGCATGAGGCGCCTGCGATGAAGGGTGTGCTGCGCGCCTCCCGCATCGGCCGCGTGCTGCTGCGCTACCGCCTCGACGACCTGTTCGACGGCACGCCCGCCGAGCGCTGGCTCAAGCTCGCGCGCCCGTTCGTGCCGCGCGCCTCGGCCGACATCGCCGCGCAGTCGCGTGGTGCGCGCCTGCGCCTGGCGCTGCAGGAGCTCGGTCCGATCTTCGTCAAGTTCGGACAGATCCTCTCGACCCGCCGCGATCTCGTGCCGCCGGACATCGTCGACGATCTCGCCCTGCTGCAGGACCGCGTGCTGCCGTTCGATGGTGCGCAGGCGCAGGCGATCATCGAACGCGAACTCGGCATGCCGATCGCGCAGGCCTTCGAGGCCTTCGACACCGTGCCGCTGGCATCGGCGTCGATCGCGCAGGTGCACGCGGCGACACTGCCGGCCGACGATCGCAACCCGCGCCGCGAAGTCGTGGTCAAGGTGCTGCGGCCGACGATCGAAAAACAGATCGCCGCCGACGTCGCGCTGCTGAAGAACCTCGCTGCGCTGGTCGACCGCACGCATCCCAATGCCGACAAGATCCGCCCGCGCGAAGTCGTGGCCGAGATCGAGAACACGCTGGCCGCCGAACTCGACCTGCAGCGCGAAGGCGCGAATGCATCGGTGCTGCGCCGGTTCTGGACCGACTCGCAGGATCTCTATGTGCCGGCGCCGGTGTGGGAACGCACGACCCAGCGCGTGCTCACGCTGGAGCGCGTGCACGGCATTCCCAGCGACGACATCGCCGCGCTCGACGCCGCCGGCATCGACCGCAAGGCGCTGGCGGCCAAGGGCGTGCGCGTGTTCTACACGCAGGTGTTCCGCGACAATTTCTTCCACGCCGACGCGCACGCCGGCAACATCTGGGTCGATCCGGACCGCAAGACCAATCCGCGTTTCATCGCGCTGGATTTCGGCATCATGGGCCAGCTCTCGCGCGAGGATCAGTACTACCTTGCCGAGAACTTCATGGCGATCTTCCGCCAGGATTACCGGCGCATCGCCGAGCTGCACATCCAGGCCGGCTGGATGCCGGGCCATATCCGCATCGACGAACTCGAAGCCGCGGTGCGTTCGGTGTGCGAACCGTATTTCACCCGGCCGCTGTCGGAGATCTCGCTCGGCGAAGTGCTCGGCAAACTGTTCCGCACCGCGCAGCGCTACCAGCTCACCCTGCAGCCGCAGTTGATCCTGCTGCAGAAGACGCTGCTGAGCATCGAAGGCATCGGCCGTCTGCTCGATCCGAAACTCGACATCTGGGCGGTCGCCCGGCCGGTGCTCGAGCGCATCCTGGTCGAGCGCTACAGCCCGCAGCGGCTGGGCCGCGAATTCCGCGACCGGCTGCCGGAACTGATCACCCAGGCCCCGGACATGCCGCGCCTGCTGCACGGCTGGCTCAAGCAGCAGGTCGAAGGCCGCCACGAACTGCGCATGCGCTCCGACGACCTCGCCGCGCTGACCCTGACCATGCAGGGCATGCAGAAACGCGTGGTCGCCGCGATCCTCGGCGTCGGTCTGCTGATCGTGGCCGCGGTGCTCTACGCGCTGGAGGCCGGTGGGCCGACGCTGCTGAGCCTGCCGGTGGCGACGTGGGTCGCGGGCGTGGGTGGGTTGTGGGCGTTGCTGGCGGCTTGGCCACGGCGGTAGGGGTGTGTTGTTCGCGCTGATGCCTGCGTCCGGGCCGAGGCGCGGCGCCGGCTTGCGCGCGCTGAATGGACATGGCGGTCGGCTGTCCGTCTGCTGCTTTCTGGCTGGGTGATCTGACGTCCGGTTCGATCTCGATCGTGGGCGTCACGCCAGCTCCCCCGACGCGTTGATTCACGGGCTTTCTCTTTTCGATGGTCACGCTCGATGAGATGCGGATTGAGGCCCGTTGGCTTGGCTGGCAACGTGTCTGGAGCGAAAGGGCGCGCACCTGGGGTGCGCATCTAGGTAAGAGGTTCGGCGTCATTGCCCTTGCCCTCGCTTCGCTTTTGTATTTGCATTCGCAATGACACGCCAGCCCGCACCTCATACCCGAAGGGCGCCGCACATGGATGTGCGGCGTTTTTCGATCGAGCCAGGATGGCGAGTCGAAAAATTCCGGAACAGGTGAAGGGACGGATTTGCCTCGTCGGGGAGACGTTTTTCTTTGGTTCCGTTTCTTTTGGCGTCCACCAAAAGAAATGAACTCGGCCGCGCCAGCGGACGAAAGCTTTCGATCACGCTGCGCAGCTACAAAGTGCAGAGCTTCCACTCGCCTGCCGGCGAGCGGGTCACTTTTCTTTGTGGGCCCAAAGAAAAGTAACCAAAAGAAAGGGCCATTTCCCGACGAAGCAGCCCCAGGTCGGAAGGCGTTCCGGGATTTTCCGACTCGGCATCCTGCCTCGGTCGGAAAACGCCGCACATCCATGTGCGGCGCCCTTCGGGTCTGGCGAGTGCGCCAGTGCATCATTCTTCCGGCAACGGCAACGGCAACGGCAACGGCAACCGCAACAACCGCAACAACATTTCAGCGAGTGCGAGTGCGAGTGCGAGGGAGAAAGAGAGGGAGAGGGAGGGCTAGAGCCAGCGTGGCTGCTTGGCCCCAGACACTGCAGACCCCATCACCCCAATCCGAAAAACGCCGTCGCCGTCGCGGTCGTCGCAGCCGCCGTCTCGGCGACATCCTCGCCCCGGTCCCGCGCCAGTTCCTCGACGATCTGCGGCAGGAACGCCGGCTCGTTGCGCCGGTCCTTGGGCATCGGTTTCAGGGTGCGTGGTAACAGGTAGGGCGCGTCGGTTTCGATCATGAGCCGGTGCGCCGGGATGTTGGGCACCAGTTCGCGCAGGTGCTGGCCGCGGCGTTCGTCGCACAGCCAGCCGGTGATGCCGATGTGCCAGTCGCGATCGAGGTAATCGAACAGTTCGCGACGCTCGCCGGTGAAACAGTGCACCACGGCGGCGCCGAGGCGGCCGTCGAAGTCGCGCATGATGCCGATGAAGTCGTCGTGCGCGTCGCGCTGGTGCAGGAACAGCGGTTTTCCGGTGTCGACGGCGATCTGCAGCTGGCGTTCGAAGGCCTTGCGCTGCGCCGGGCGCGGCGAGAAATCGCGGAAGTAGTCGAGTCCGCATTCGCCCACCGCCACCACTTCGGCATGTGCATGCAGGGCGCGCAGTTCGGCGTCGCATTCCTCGGTGTACTCGGTCGCGTGGTGCGGATGCACGCCGGCGGTGGCGTAAAGGAAACCCGGGTGCTGCTGCGCGAGTGCGAGCGCCTGGGGCGAATGCTCGCGGCTGGCGCCGGTGACGACCAGTTTCGTCACGCCCGCCTCGCGCGCGCGCTGCAGCACCGCATCGCGATCGCGATCGAAGCTGTCGTGGGTGAGATTGGCGCCGATATCGATCAACTGCATGCCGGGAACCGCGCGTGGGGGAGCGCGCATTGTAGGGATGCACTGCCGTGGACGCCGCGCCGGCATCGACGACCCTGCGCCGCGCCGCTAGCCTGTGCGCCTTGAACATCCTCGTGCCCGATCCCCTTTCGCCCCGCACCGCGCTGCCCATTGCGTCGCTGCTGCCGGACATCCTCGCCAGCCTGCAGGCGCATCCGCGCCTGGTGCTGGAAGCGCCGCCCGGCGCCGGCAAGACCACCCAGGTGCCGCTGGCGCTGCTGGAGGCGGACTGGCTCGAAGGCCGGCGGATCCTGATGCTGGAACCCCGGCGCGTCGCCGCGCGCTCCGCCGCGACGTTCATGGCGCGTCAGCTCGGCGAGGACGTCGGCGGCACCGTCGGTTATCGCATCCGGTTCGAAAGCCGCGTCTCGGCGCGCACCCGGATCGAGGTCGTCACCGAGGGCATCCTGACCCGGCTGCTGCAGGACGATCCCACGCTCGACGGCATCGGCGCGCTGCTGTTCGACGAATTCCACGAACGCCACCTCGCCGCCGATCTCGGCCTCGCGCTGGCGCGCGACGTGCAGACCGGACTGCGCGAGGACCTGCGACTGGTGGTGATGTCGGCGACGCTCGACGGTGCACGCATCGCGCAGTGGCTCGATGCGCCGCGCCTATCGAGCGCCGGCCGCAGCTTTCCGGTCGCGGTCTCGCACGTGCCGCCGCGTCGTGATGAGGCGCTCGAACACCAGATCCGCCGAATCGTGGTCGAGGCTCTCGATGCGCACGCGGGCGATGCGCTGGTGTTCCTGCCGGGCCAGCGCGAGATCGCGCGCTGCCAGGCGCAGCTGCAGGCCGCGCTGCCGGCGGCGGTCGAGCTGCTGGCGCTGCATGGCGAGCTGCCGGTCGAGGCGCAGACGCACGTGCTGCAGCCGGCGGCCGACGGGCGCCGCCGTGTGGTGCTGGCGACCAATGTCGCGGAGAGCAGCGTCACGCTGCCCGGCGTGCGGATCGTCGTCGACAGCGGCCTGGCGCGCGAGCCGCGGTTCGATCCCAACAGCGGGTTCTCGCGGCTGGAGGTCGTGTCGATCAGCCAGGCGTCGGCGGACCAGCGGGCCGGGCGGGCCGGTCGTGTGGCGCCGGGCGTCGCCCTGCGTCTGTGGCCCGAATCGCAGCGGCTGGAGCCGCAGCGCCGGCCGGAGATCGCCCAGGTCGAACTGGCCGCGCTCGCGCTCGAGCTGGCGGCCTGGGGCGATGCCGCACTCGAATTTCCCGATCCACCGCCAACGGGCGCGATGGCGGCGGCGCGCGATCTGCTGCAGCGCCTGGGCGCGTTCGACAGCCGCGTCAGCATCACGCCGATGGGAAGGCGCATGCTCGCGCTCGGCACGCATCCACGGCTCGCGGCGATGCTGCTGGCCGCCGATGCGCCGCAGGCGCGCGCGCTGGCCTGCGATCTGTGTGCGCTGGTGGAAGCGCGTGATCCCCTGCGAGGGGGCGCGCGCTCGGATGCCCTGGCCGTGCGCTGGCAGGCGCTGGCCGCGTTCCGGCGCGGACGCAACAGCGCCGACGTGTCGCGCGCCGCACTGGCTGCCATCGACGCCGCCGCCCGGCAGTGGCGGCGTCGCCTGCGCGTCGATGCGTCACCGCCCGACAGCGTGCCTGCGCACGCGATCGGCGATCTGCTCGCGCACGCGTTTCCCGATCGCATCGGCCATCGGCATGCACGCGACGGCTATCGTTACGCGCTGAGCAACGGGCGCATGGCGCGCGTGTTCGACGACAGCGCGCTGGTGGGTGAGCCGTGGATCGTCGCCAGCGAACTGCGCTTCGAGGCGCGCGATGCGTTGCTGTTGCGCGGCGCACCTGTCGACGAGGCCGCGCTACGACGCGCCTGGCCGGAGCGCTTCGTCGACGCCGACGAGACGCGCTGGGACGCCGCGAAGCGTGCGCTGGTCGGCGAACGCGTGCGCCGCTTCGACGGCATCGTGCTGGATGCCCGCGCGAATGGCCGCGTCGATCCGCAGCAGGCCGCGCAGGCGCTGACCGATGCGGTCGGCGAACTCGGACTCGACGTGCTGCCGTGGCGCGATGGACTCCGGCAATGGCAGGCGCGGGTGCAGGCGCTGCGCGCGTGGATGCCGGATCTCGGCCTGCCGGACATGGCCGACGCCGCGCTGCTGGCCGATCGCGACACGTGGCTGCATCCGGCATTCGCCGGCGTGACCCGGCTCGACGCGCTGGATGCGGACACCTTCGCCGCCGCGTTGCAGGGGCGCGTCGACTGGGCGGCGCGTCAGCAGCTCGAGCAGCTGGCGCCGGTGCGCATCACCGTGCCGTCGGGGCAGGCGCGGGCGATCAGCTACGCCATCGAAGCCGATGGCACGCCCGCGCCGCCGGTGCTGGCGGTCAAGCTGCAGGAGCTTTTCGGCCTGGCGCAGACGCCGGCCGTGGCCGATGGCCGCGTGCCGCTGACGCTGCATCTGCTGTCGCCGGCGGGGCGCCCGCTGCAGGTGACGCGCGATCTCGCAGGCTTCTGGGAGCGGACCTATCCCGATGTGCGTAAGGAAATGAAAGGCCGCTACCCGCGCCACCCCTGGCCCGACGATCCGTGGAACGCGTCCGCGACCCATCGCGCGAAGCCCCGCGGCACCTGAGTTCCGGGCCCGGTCCCACGCGGCCCCGGCGGCGTGCCGTGCGCCGCCGATATGCGGGCCTGCCAATGCACTCACCACTGAACGGCGGAGCGCCCGCGCTGCGCCGCTCACGCTGGATCGACAACCGGCGTCACAGACTGCGCGTCCCCTATGCGGACGTCCAAGGAATTCCAATGAGCAAGTTCGAAGAGCTGTCCGACAAGGCCATCACCCTGGTCGGCCAGGCAGGCGACAGCCTCCGTCACGCGATCCCGGCGACTGCCGAAAACTGGCTGAAGACCGGCGTCGCCGTGGGTGCCGCGCGTACCGGCACCCGTCTTGCTGGTGGTTTCCTGCGTCGCAATCCGGCGATCGTCGCGGCCAGCGCGATCGGTGTCGGCCTGGTCTGGGTCGCCGCGCGCCAGTACCGCAAGAAGAAGGCGAACGAGGCGATCGAAGGCAACTCGCGTCGCATCGAGGCCTCGAACGCTGCGGCGCGCAAGCGCGCCAGCCAGTCGCGTCGCGGCGCTGCCGCGAATGCCGGCGAGTCCGACGCCGACTGAGTGCCACCCCGCGCACGCCGACGCGTGACGCATGCTGCACCCTGACGCACGCCACGCCGTCCGCCGCAAGGCGGGCGGCGTGTTGCTGTGGGCGTGCGGGCTTCAGCCGACGACAGGCGATGCATGGGTATGCTCGACGCCTCGTCCGTCGACCAGCACCCCGCATGCACGCATCCGATCCGTCCGTTTCACCCGCATCGCACCGGGTCGCAGCCTCGCCACGACCGGCCCGCACGGCGTCTGCAACGCGTGCCGTGGCCCTGGTCGGACTGGCGCTGCTGCTGGCGGCCTGCGGACGTGACAACGTACGGCCGGTCGTCGAGACACCGGCGCCGCGACCGACGACCACCGCACCTGCACCCCCAGCGCCGCCGGTGCGTATCGGCCTCGCACTCGGTGGCGGCGCGGCCAAGGGTTTTGCCCATATCGGCGTGATCAAGATGCTGGAGGCGAACGGCATCAAGGCCGATGTCGTCGCGGGCACCAGCGCCGGCAGCGTCGTTGGTGCGCTCTACGCCAGCGGCATGGATCCGTTCCGCATGCAGGAGCGCGCGGTGGCGCTCGACGAATCCAGCATCCGCGACGTGCGCCTGTTTTCCGGTGGCCTCGTGCAGGGTGTGGCCCTGCAGAACTACGTCAACCAGGAAGTCGGCAACCGCACGCTGGACCGGATGACGATTCCGTTCGCGGCCGTCGCCACGCGGCTGGAAACCGGCGATCGCATCGTCTTCGTGCGCGGCAATACCGGCCAGGCGGTGCGCGCGTCGAGCAGCGTGCCCGGCGTGTTCGAGCCGGTGAAGATCGGCGACCGCCATTACGTCGATGGCGGCGTGGTCAGCCCGGTGCCGGTGGATGCGGCCAGGCAGCTGGGCGCCGATCTGGTGATCGCCGTCGACATTTCCAGCAAGGCCAGCGGCACGACGCCTGGCAGCATGCTCGGCATCGTCAACCAGTCGATCGCGATCATGGGACAGACGCTCGGCCGGCAGGAACTCGCACGCGCCGACATCGTCATCCGGCCGCAGGTCAGCGACATCGGTCCGGCAAGTTTCGAACAGCGCAACGCCGCGATCCTGCAGGGCGAGCGCGCGGCGCTGGCGGCGATGCCGCAGATCCGCAGCAAGATCGCCGAACTCGAGCGCGCACGCGCCGCGGCGCGCGTGCCGGCCAAGCCGTTCGAGCCCGAGCCGGTCGACATCGACTGCGGCGACAGCTGGGTGCGTCGCCTCAATCCCTTCGGGCGGGATCGCGCCTGCTGATGCGATCCCGCATCGCGCGCCGGCGTCGCGCCATCGCGTGATCGACAGCGCGCACGGCCGCAAGATGCGCACCGCGATTCGCGCACGAGCGCACGACACCGCCTGACGTTGGCTGCGCGCTCATGCAGCGCGTCTGGCGTGTCCGTTCACCCCAAGCCGACAGGGGCGGGCGTCACACTCGCTGCCGGCCCGCACCTGTCGATGCCGCGGTGCATCGTCTCCATATTCCCCGCTGCGTAGGCAGCGCACGCTGCCGCGCAGCGTCATCGGGAATCGCGTGGCCGCGTCGCCGGCACCGCACGCAGTGCGCTGTCTCATCCATCGACTCGGTGCGGCCCGTCCGCATCCCAGCGAGGAGAGTCTCCCAATGCAAGCCAACACCCTCGCCCGGCAGCTCGAACTGAGCCTGGGCCACTACCTGCCGACCGTGCTCGGTGCGGTGCTCGTTCTCGTGATCGGCCTCGTGGCCGCGCTGTTCGTCCGCGGCGTGATCCGCAGCGGCATGGCGCGCCTGCGCGTCAACGAACGGGTTAATACGCAGACCGCCTCGCAGCTGGACATCGTCAAGGTCGCGGCCTCGATCGGTTTCTGGTTCGTGATCATCCTGACCCTGATCGGGGTGTTCAGCGTGCTCCGGGTCGACGGCCTGTACGGCCCGTTCTCGGCACTGGTGACCGAGGTCATGCTCTACCTGCCGCGGATCCTGCTGGCCGCGGTGCTGAGTCTGGTCGCCTGGGTGCTGGCCACGGTGCTGCGCGCCGGCATCAACCGCCTGATGGCGGCCGGGCGCTGGGACGAGAAGCTCTCGGAGTCCGCCGGCGTCAAGCCGATCTCGGCCGTGCTCGGCGACGTCGTCTACTGGCTGGTGCTGCTGCTGTTCCTGCCGGCGATCGTCGGCGCGCTGCGGGTCGAAGGCCTGATGGTGCCGTTGTCGGCGATGACCACGCAGGTCACGTCGATGCTGCCCAACATCTTTGCCGCGGTGGTGATCGGTCTGGTGGGCTGGCTGGTCGCGAAGGTGCTGCGCGGTCTGGTGACCAATCTGCTGGCGGCCAGCGGTGTCGACCGCTACAGCAACCGCGAGCACGTGACCGATGGTGTCCGCCTGTCGCAGCTCGGCGGCACCCTCGTCTTCATCCTGGTCATCGTGCCGACGCTGATCGCCGCGCTCGATGCGCTGGCGATCCGCGCGATCTCGGATCCGGCCAGCGAGATGCTGGGCATGTTCCTGACCGCGATTCCGAACATCCTGGCCGCGGCGCTGATCCTGATCGTCGCTTGGTATCTGGGCCGGTTCGTCGCCGGCCTGCTGACCCGATTGCTCGAAAACCTGGGCGTCGACCGCATCCCCGCGCGTCTGGGTCTGGCGCACCTGTTCGTTGCGCCGGCCCCGGCAGCGCCGACCACGCCGGCACCGGTGGAGACGGCGCTGGCCACGGCCGATCCGGTGGCGGCCGCCGGTGTGCCCGAGCCCGGCACGCTGATCCCCGATGCGCAGCCGGCGCCGGTGACGGCCACCACGCCGGCCGGCGGCCTGTCGGCCTTCGTCGGTCGTGTCGCCCTGTTCTTCATCCTGCTGTTCGCCACCGTCGAGGCCGCCCACCGTCTGGGCTTCACCGGCGTGCGCGATCTGCTGGCCACGTTCATCGCCTTCGGTGGCGACGTCCTGCTGGGCGCGGTGATCCTGGTCGTCGGCTACTGGCTGGCCGATCTGGCGGCACGTGCGATCCAGCGTGCGAATCCGGATCGCAGCGTCGGCCTGTCGCGCATCGCGCGGGTCGCGATTCTGGGCCTGGTGATCGCGATGGGCTTGCGTGCGATGGGCATCGCCGACGACATCGTCAACCTGGCGTTCGGGTTGGTGCTGGGCGCCGTGGCCGTGGCGGTGGCGCTGGCCTTCGGCCTCGGTGGCCGTGAGGCGGCCGGCCGCGTCGCCGATCGCTGGGCGAAGGACTACGTCGAACGTCGCCGCGACGACGATCCGCGCCCGTAAACGACCGGATCGTTCGTCACTGGAAAAGCCCGCCGCATGGCGGGCTTTTTCTTGTGGCCGTGCGCGTGTGCCGCAGCGCTGCGCCGCGGCCGTCACGGGCGCGACTCACTCCGGTGGCGGCATCTCGTCGCGGACGCGCACAAAGCGCGCGAAGCGCGGCAGGCCGGTCGAGGTGAGCCCGCTGTAGCGATACGTCACCCAGCTGCCGGTGGGCGGTGGATCCGCGCGCTGGGCATCGCTGAAGCCGGTGCCGATGCGGAACCGCCGCCCGTCGTGATGCTCGACTTCAAGCGCGCCGAGCATGCCGCTGTACTTGCCCTTGCCCGGCGTGTGCGCGACCACGCGCGCTTCGGCATCGTCATGCGGTTTGAGCTTGAACAGGGTGGCGCTGCGACCGACGCCGTAGCGCGCGTCGCGGTGCTGCAGCATCAGGCCTTCGCCGCCGGCCGCGACCACCTCGGCCAGACGCGCATCCAGCGCCGCGCGGGTGGTGCCGGGCGTCTGCGTGACCATGCGCAGCTGCGGATGCGCGGTGCGCGCGACCAGTGCGCGCATTGCCGCGACGCGTTCGGCGAAGGGCCCCGGGTGCGCCGGCAGATCGAAGATGTAGAACCGCACCGGATCCCACGCCGCCGGATCGGAGCGCGTGCTGCGCACCAGCGCGCTGACGGCCTCGAAACGGTCGCGCGCGATCCACAGTTCGCCGTCCATCGGCGTATCGGGCCAGCCGCGGGTGAAGCGGGCCGGCACCGCGATCCGGTGACCGCCGCGGGTCCACAGCGCATGACCGTCCCAGCGGCCGCGCACGCCGTCGAGTTTCTCGCTGACGAAGTAGGCGGCGATCTCGATGTCCGCGCTCCCCAGATCGCGCGCCAGCATCAGCGCCGGTGGTGTCGTCGCCGAGGCGACGCCGGCCAGCAGTGCGCACAGCAGCAGCGCGGTGGCGGCGCAGGCGCACCGGACACGCGATCGCAGTCGGGACATCGGCACGCTCCGGTGCGGAAACGGGGCGTCCAGCCTGCTCGGCGATGCCGCCGGCGCGCGAGGCCGGATCGCTGTGCGTCGCCGTCAGCGCGGTCCCTGCGTCGCCGTCAGACGACGCCCGATACGACGACGCCGGCACGGGGCCGGCGTCGCGTGATCCTGCAGCTGCGATGTGCTCAGAACGTCAGCGCGAGCCCGGGATCGAGTGCCAGCAGCTGCTCGCGGAAGGTCTGCTGGATCCGTGCCAGCGCCTCGCGGCTGTCGGCATCGAAGCGCAGCACCAGCACCGGCGTCGTGTTCGAGGCCCGCACCAGACCCCAGCCGTCGGGCCAGTCGGCGCGCACGCCGTCGATCGTCGACAGGCGCGCGCCCTCGAAGGCCGCCGACGCCTGCACGCGGGCGACGAAGGCATGCGGATCGCCACCCGGCGCCTCGACCTTGATCTCGGGCGTCGATTCGCCGCTCGGCAGCGCCTTGAGCACCGCGGACGGATCGTCGTCGATCGCCAGGATCTCGAGCAGGCGCGCGGCGGCGTAGATGCCGTCGTCGAAGCCGTACCAGCGCTCGGAGAAGAAGAAGTGGCCGCTCATCTCGCCGGCCAGTTCGGCGCCGGTCTCGCGCATCTTGGCCTTGATCAGCGAATGCCCGGTCTTCCACATCAGCGGGCTGCCGCCGTGGCGCAGCACGTGTCCGGGCAGGCGACCGGTGCACTTCACATCGAACACGATCATCGCGCCCGGGTTGCGTTCCAGCACGTCGGCGGCGAACAGCATCAGCAGACGGTCGGGGTAGATCGTCTCGCCGTCGCGCGTGACCACGCCCAGGCGATCGCCGTCGCCGTCGAAGGCCAGGCCCAGGTCGGCGTCGAAGCGCTGCACGGTGCTGATCAGGTCGACCAGGTTCTTCGGTTCGCTGGGATCGGGATGGTGATTGGGGAACGTGCCGTCGATGTCGCAGTACAGCGGCACCACCTCGGCGCCGATCGCCTCGAGCAGGCGCGGCCCCAGTTCGCCGGCGACACCGTTGCCAGCATCGACCACGACCTTGAGCGGACGCGCGATCTGGATGTCGTCGGCGATGCGGCGGATGTAGTCCTCGCTGATGTCGCGCTCGCTCAGGCCGCCCGGCTGCGCCGCGGCGTAGAGGCGGTCGTCGGCGACGCGGGCGTGCAGGTCGGTGATCGCATCGCCGGACAGCGTTTCGCCACCGACGACGATCTTGAAGCCGTTGTAGTCGGGCGGGTTGTGGCTGCCGGTCACCGAGATGCAGCAGCCGGTGCGCAGGTGGAAGCCGCCGAAATAGATCAGCGGCGTCGGCGCCAGGCCGATGTCGATGACATTGCGTCCGGCCTTGCGCAGGCCGCTGATCAGTCCGGCGACGAGGTCCGGGCCAGACAGGCGGCCATCGCGGCCGATGACGATGTCGGTCAGGTCCTGCTCGCGCATCAGCGAGCCGACCGACTGGCCGATGAGCTCGGCGACGCCGGCATCCAGCGTCTGCCCGACGATGCCGCGGATGTCGTAGGCGCGGAAGATCGACGGATCCAGCACCACCGACGACGCGGCTTTCTTCTTCGGCTCGCTGCGCGCTGCCACCGGCGCGGGCACAGCAGCGCCGTCCTCGACATCGGCGGGCTGCTGCAGCGATTCGGCCAGGGTCGGCGTCGTGTCCTCACCCACGGCCGCGGGCTGCAGGCGACGCGGCAGGCGCCACACCACATAGGCCAGCAGCAGCAGGACCACTGCGATCACGAGCAGCGGAATCGCGTCCAGCCCGAAGGGCGGCTTGCCGACGTGCGGCACGGCGGCGACCACGCGCAGGTTGGTGTCCGGCACGGGCCGGCCGAGGCGCTCGGCCACGTTGGCCAGCGCGGCATCGCCGCGGGCCTGGATCGTGTAACCGCCCTGGCGCAGGGCCAGGAAGGTCGCGCCGTCCAGTGACACCGAATCCAGCGCGGCAGTGACGCGGGTCAGCGGCAGTTGCGCCACGGCCACGCCCACGAGGCGATCGCCGGCGCGGGCGGGCGCGGCCACCAGCACACGCGGCCGGTCGTCGATGCGCGCGACCGCGAGCACGGGTGCATCGGTGCTGATCGCCGATTCGAGAACCGCGAGGCGTCCGAAGCCGCCCGCGTCGAGGCCCGTGTACTCCGCGGTCAGGGCGACCGGCAGGATCTCGGCCTGTTCCAGCTGCGGCCAGTCGGCCCCGAAGGCGCGACCGGCGGCGTCGAGATCGCCATCCGCGAGCGCGCGCTGCACGGGCGCGCTGTCGAGCTGCGCGCCGATGCGCTTGAGCTCGCTGCCCAGCGTCACGCGCAGCCCGTCGAGCGCGGCGTCGCGGCCGCGTTCGACACTGGCCACGCGGCCATCGCCCTGCATCTTCTGCCAGCCGCTCCATGCGAACCAGACAGCCAACAGCGCCAGCACGGTCGCCAGCAGTGGTGCGGCGGGTCGCAGTTGCGCCAGCAACGCACGGCCGCGGTGCGGATCCTTCTCGCTCATCGTTCGTCGTCCCCGTCAGCGCACGCCCGAATGCCCGAAGCCCCCGGCCCCGCGCGCGCTGTCCACGAAAGTATCCACCACATTCAGGGTCGCCCGCACGATCGGCATCAGGACCAGCTGTGCGATGCGGTCTCCGGGCTCGATCGTGAAGGCATCCTTGCCGCGATGCCAGACGCTGATCATCAGCGGGCCCTGGTAATCGGCGTCGATCAGGCCGGTGCCGTTGCCGAGCACGATGCCGTGCTTGTGGCCGAGGCCCGAGCGCGGCAGCACCACCGCGCACAGGCCGGGATTGCCGATGTGGATCGCAAGGCCCGAAGGCACCAGCGCGGTATCGCCCGGCAGCAGCGTCAGCGGTTCGTCGAGCGCGGCGCGCAGGTCGAGCCCGGCGCTGGCCTCGGTGGCGTAGGCGGGCAGGGGCCACTGCTGGCCGAACCGCGCGTCCAGCACGCGGACGTCGAGTACATGGTCTTCGGGGGCAGCGCTCATGGGGTCTCCGGGGCGAGTCGTCCGGCGATCAGGGCGACGAGTTCGGCTGCGATCGCCGTCTTTGATGCGGGACCCAGCTGGCGGCTGCCGGCCGGGTCGTGCACCACCAGGGTGTTGTCGTCGCCTTCGAAGCCGCTGCCGGCCGTGCCGACGCGATTGGCTGCGATCAGGTCGACGCGCTTGGCGGCCAGCTTGCCGCGTGCGTTGGCATCGATGTCGTCGGTCTCGGCGGCGAAACCGACGACGAGCCGCGGACGCGGCGTCGCGGTGGCGACGTCGGCGAGGATGTCGCGCGTGCGCACCAAGTGCAGGTCGAGGCCGTCCTCGCCTGGACGTTTCTTGATCTTCGACGGAGCGATCTGCGCCGGGGTGAAATCCGCGACCGCGGCCGCGCCGATGTAGAGGTCCACTGGCAGTGTCTCGAACACCGCGGCGTGCATCTGCGCTGCCGAACGCACGTCGATGCGCTGTACGCCGTCCGGCGTCGGCAACTGCACGGGGCCGGCCACCAGCACCACGTCGGCACCGGCTGCGACGGCGGCGGCCGCGACCGCGAATCCCATCTTGCCGCTGCTGCGGTTGCCGAGGAACCGCACCGGATCGAGATCCTCGTAGGTCGGCCCGGCGGTGACCAGGACCCGCAGGCCGGCGAGCGGCGCGCTCATGCGGGCAACGCGGCGACGATGGCCGTGGGCTCGGCCAGGCGGCCGGGACCGGATTCGCCTTCCGCCAGCGGCCCGTCCTCCGGCCCGATCACCTGCGCGCCGCGCTCGCGCAGCAGCGCGATGTTCGCCTGCGTCGCCGGGTGCAGCCACATACGGTGGTTCATCGCCGGGCACACCGTCAGCGGTGCGGTCGTCGCCAGGCACAGCGTGGTGACGAGGTTGTCGGCGAAACCGTGGGCCAGCTTGGCCAGCGTGTTGGCGGTCGCGGGTGCGACGACGATGCGCGTCGCCCAGCGCGCGAGTTCGATATGCCCCATCGCGGCCTCGGCGCCCGGGTCCCACAGCGTGGTGCGGACGGCCTCGCTGGACACGGCCTGGAAGGTCGCGGCGGTGACGAAATGTTGCGCGCTCTCGGTCATCGCCACGCGCACCTCGGCGCCGGCGTCGCGCAGGCGACGGACTAGATCGGCGGCCTTGTAGGCGGCGATGCCGCCGCAGACGCACACCAGGATGCGCTGTCCGCGCAGCGGAGTCGGGGCGTCAGCCATGATCGGCGAAGTCCTACGGAAAAACCGGCCGACAGCTTACCCGAAGCCACACGGCCGACCGGCAGTGCCGGCGGGACCGGATGCGTTGCAATCAGGGTCCGGCCGGCCCCGGTCGGTGCTGCGTTCATCCCCTGTCGCAGCGCCCCGGGCGTCGGCCGCCCTTTGCCGAGATGCGCATGCACATCCGTGACTGGCCTGCCGACGAACGTCCGCGCGAGAAGCTGCTCGCACGCGGCGCGCCGGCGCTGTCGGATGCCGAACTGCTGGCGATCTTTCTCGGCTCGGGTCTGCGCGGACAGGACGCCGTGGGCACCGCGCGCCAGCTGCTGGCCGCGCACGGTCCGCTGCGTGGCCTGCTCGAACGCGGGCCTGCCGGGCTCGCGAAACTCCCCGGCCTCGGCCCTGCGCGTGCCTGCCGGCTCGCGGCGGCGCTGGAACTCGGCAATCGCGTACTCGCTGCGGACCTCGCACGCGGCGAGGCGATGACCGATCCCGCCGCCGCGGGCCGGTACTTCTCGCAGCGCCTGCGCGGCTTCGCGCACGAGGTCTTCGCGGTGCTGTTCCTCGACACCCGCCATCGCGCGCTGGCGTTCGAGGAACTGTTCCGCGGCACGATCGACGGCGCCGAGGTCCATCCGCGCGAGATCGTCCGCCGCGCGCTGGCGCACAACGCCGCGGCGGTGATCGTCGGCCACAACCATCCCAGCGGCAGCCGCGAACCCAGCAGCGCCGACCGCGCGGTGACCGCGCAGATCCGCCAGGCGCTGTCGCTGGTCGACGTGCGGCTGCTCGATCATTTCGTCGTGGGGGATGGCGACGCGGTGTCGCTGGCGGCGCGCGGCTGGGTGTGACTGCCGCGCGGTGTATCGCTGTGCGTGGCGTGACGACAGCCGAGCCGCAGCACACTGTTTTGCGCAGGCCCGAGGATCCGCGTATCGCGTCGCAGGACTGGCTTCGCAGCGCGACGTGCACCGACGAAACACACGGAATGTCGCCGACGCGCCGACGCGCCGCGCTGAAGAGCCGAGCTGAAGAGCCAGTGCGCCGTGCGCTGCGACGGCACGCCTCACGCATCCGTGCTGTTGCAGCGGGGGTGCCGTCGTACGGCGCAGGACATCGACGCGCGCCGCCTCGCTTCGCTCGGTAGGCTGCGCGCGCATACGCATACCTACGCGCATACAAACGCTTCCAGCGCTGTTGCAGCCACCACGCGCGCAGGCGACGTCGGCAGCCACGCGCGGGCACACTATGCGCATGTCGTCCTCTTCTGATTCCGCCGCCGCCTGTCCCTGCGGTCGTCCGCGCGCCTACGCCGCCTGCTGCGGACCGCTGCACGCGGGCGCACCGGCGCCCGATGCCGAATCGCTGATGCGTTCGCGCTACTGCGCCTACGTGCGATGCGATGCCGACTATCTGCGCGCGAGCTGGCACAGCAGCACGCGTCCGCCCGCGCTCGATTTTGACGGCCCGCAGCCGGTCTGGCTGGGACTCGAGGTGAAGTCCGCGCGCAGCGTGGATGCCGATCACGCCGAGGTCGCGTTCGTCGCGCGGTATCGCGTCGGCGGCGGCAGCGTCGTGCGCCTGCGCGAACACAGCCGGTTCCAGCGCGAAGACGGGCACTGGCGCTACGTCGACGGCGACATCACCTAGGCCTGCGGTCACGCGCGATACCTGAAACGGCGCGTCTGACCGCGATCGATGGACTGCACGCTCGGGCCCTGCACGCTGTGGCGTTCACTGTTGCGAGTCACCCGCGTCCGATCCTGCACAGGTCGCCGCGCACCGCTGCGTGCGGGCTGCGACTGACCCCGCCATGAAAGCCGCCGTCCGGCGACGCGCGCCGTGCACCATGTCTGAGGCACAGTGGGCGACCGATTTCCAGGAAGGTCCCGCATGACGAACCGAGCCCGCCTTGTCGCGTTGTACGCGCTGATGACTGTCGCAGGCGCCGGCGTCGCGCAGACGCCCGTGCCGCCGGCCGATCCGGCCGCGTTCGCGCGCTGCCTCGACGGTATCCGCGGCGATGCGGCGAAGCAGGGCATTCCGGCCGATGCGTTCGCGCGGCTCACGGCCGATCTGCAGCCGGACATGAGCGTGCTGCCGTTGCTCGATTCGCAGCCCGAATTCACCACGCCGCTGTGGGACTACCTGGCAGGGCTGGTCGACGAGCAGCGCGTGACCGACGGCCGCGCGATGCTGGCCGAACATCGCGACCTGCTCGCGCGCGTGTCCGCGCAGTACGGCGTCGACGCCGAAACCGTCGTCGCGGTGTGGGGCGTGGAAAGCGACTACGGCCGGATCTCGGGCAAGCGGCCGCTGCGCGTGTCGCTGGCGACGCTGGCCTGCAACGGGCGCCGGCAGGCGTTCTTCCGCAGCGAGTTCGTCGCCATGCTCAAGCTGCTGCACGACGGCGACCTGCGCGACCCGCACACCACCGGCTCCTGGGCCGGCGCATTCGGGCATACCCAGTTCATGCCCAGTACCTATGCGCGGATCGCCGTGGACTTCGACGGCGACGGCCGCCGCGATCTGGTCGGCAGCATTCCCGACGCGCTGGCGTCGACCGCGAACTACCTCAAGCGCGGCGGCTGGCAGACCGGTCGTCCGTGGGGCTACGAGGTGACGCTGCCTGCAGGCTTCGATGTCGGCCAGGCCGGGCGCACCAGCCGGCGCACGGTTGCCGACTGGACGGCGCGGGGCGTCACCCGCATCGACGGCGGCGCGCTGCCGGCCGGGGACACGCGCGCGGCGGTGATCGTGCCGACCGGCGTCCGCGGACCGGCCTTCATCGTGTTCCGCAATTACGACGCGATCTATTCCTACAACGCGGCCGAGAGCTACGCGCTGGCGATCGCCACGCTGGCCGATCGTCTGCGCGGCGGCAGCGGATTGCAGACGCCTTGGCCGACCGACGATCCGGGCCTGTCGCGGGTCCAGCGCCGCGAACTGCAGACGCTGCTGATCGCGCGCGGCCACGACATCGGCGAGGTCGACGGCATGATCGGCACGGCGAGCCGCCGCGCGATCCAGGCCGAACAGCGTCGGCTGGGCCTGTCTCCCGATGATGGACGCGCCGGTCAGCGGATCCTGACCGCGCTGCGCGGCGCGCGCTGAGGCCGCGTCGCGCCGGGCGCCGGGCTCAGGTCGATCCGGTCCGGCGGTAGGCGCCGTCGAAACCGGCGCCCATGCCGCACCCCGCGTAGTCGGTTTCGACCGTCGCGGTCTCGCCGTCCAGCACCACGGTGACGCGGGCCGGGGCGTCCGCCAGGTCGGCTTCGGTCACCGAAATCAACTCGCCCTCGAAGGGCACCACGGCGGCGTCGATGCGGCCGCCCGACAGCGGGCCACGAGCCTGGAGTTCGCAATCGGCAGCCGTCGCCGCGCCGTTGGGCACGGCCCCGCCGCGCAAGGCGATGTGCCATTCGCCGTCCGGCGCGGTGGTCAGATCGAGCGTCGTCGGCGCAGGCCCGGTCGCGGTGTAGCGACCCGCGGGTGACGGCGCGTCCGGCGCGAAGTCGCGCGGCGCCGGATTGGCTGCGTGTGCGCCGCCGGCAGCCGGAGTCTCCGGCGCCGCGTGGCAGGCGGCGAGTGCGAGCGCCAGGCAGGCGCCGATCAGGCGTGCGGACATGTGCATCGAATCTCCCGTGGGCCGCGAGGTCCGGACTGCAGGTCCGGTACGTCAGGTGTCATGGTCTCACTGCGCGGCATCGAGCATCGCCCGGGCATCGGCGCGTTCCTCGACGAAGCGGTTGGCGACGCTGGTCTGGGTCGAGGCCGGCGAGCTGCTGAAGTACACCAGATTCCCGTCGGCGCCGCGGCGGCCGCGCTCGGCGTAGATCGCGTCGATGAGCGCGCGGTCGTAGGCCACGCCGTCATCCGGCGAGACGCCCTGCGCCTCGACGTTGCGCACCGCGTTGCTGATCGCATTGGTGGTCGGGCCGTGCTGCACGGCGGTCGACCAGACCGCATCCTGCACCGCATGCGAGCGCGTCGCCACGTCGAGCCCGGTGCGGTCCTGCACCCGGTCGGCCTGCACGTCGTAATGCGTGCGCTGGATGAACGCGTGCTGGGCATCGGCGAAGGCCTGCGGCTCGCGCGCGGCGATCTCGCGCCAGGTCGCGCTGAAGGCATTGGTGGCCGGCGCCGCGCCGCCGAACTCGGCCGCCCATGCAGCGCCCTCGTTCGCCAGGAATTCCTGCGGCCGCCCGCGATTGGTGGCCAGCTGGTAGCTGCCGTAGGACACGCCGCCCGGATCGCCCTGGCCGCTCGACACCGTGCCCGGGCCACGCCCGCCGGTCTCGTACTGCTCCGACAGCTGGCCGAGGCGATGGTCGCCGTCGTTGGCCGCCGGCGGTGCGGCATCGGCGACCGGGCCGACCGGCGCCGTGGGCGTGGACGGCGGGGCAGGCTGCGCAGGCGTCGCGGTGCCCGCGCCGGGCAGGGCGATCGTCTGCCCGATCTGGATCAGGTCGGGATTGCGGATCTGCGGATTGGCGGCCAGCAGGGCCGACAGCGTGGTGCCGTTGGCGGTCGCGATGCCCGACAGGGTGTCGCCCGAGCGCACGCCGACGGCGCCGGCGGTCGGGATCTGCAGCGTGTCGCCGGGATACACGACGTCGGGATTGCGTACCTGCGGGTTGGCGGCCAGCAGCCCTTTCAGATCGACGCCATATTGCTTGGCGACCGACGACAGCGTGTCGCCGTAGTCGACGGTGTGGGTCCGGCCCGGGGGCGAGGTCTCGCGGCCCGCCGATACCGGACCGGTCGCGGAAGACAGGGATTCGATCGAGCTCATGGCGGCTACCCGGAGACTTGAAGGGCGCCCAGCCTCGCGCGCGACACGCTGGCGATCACTCCGGACTGACCCTAGGTCGCGCGCGCCCGACGCACGATCCTGCCCGTGGATGCGCCGAACTGCGACGGCCGTCACGCGGTGCATCCGGGCGGATGCGTCACTTGCCGGGCGCCGATAGGCGATGCCATGGTGCGGCAACATCCATCGCACCCACCTGCAGGAGCCCCTGATGATCCGTGCACTGACCCTGTTCGGCGCGAGCGTGCTGCTCGCGGCCTGCGGCTCGGTCGACTATCGCGACACCAATGCCGCGGTCGATGCGAATCCGCTGTGCGCCAGCCGGCCCAGCCAGCCGGGCGAACCGGTCTCGCGCGACTGCGAACGCCGCGCGGACGGTGCCTTGAGCACGCGCCGCGACGCGCAGCCGGTGGATTTCCGCGCGCGCGGCGACGACTGACCGGGCGCCGCACGCGGCGGACGCCCGGAGGTCACGGGACGATCAGCCGCAGCGGAAGCCGGTGATCTTGCCGCCGGCATCGAGTTCGATGTTCAGACGGTCTTCGAGGAAATCCATGGTCGCGGCGTCCTGCAGGCCCAGTGCGCGGTACTGTCGGGCACCGGCGTCCTGGGTGGCCTTGTCGTAGACGGCTTCGCTGCCCTGCTGGCCGATCAGGCCCTGCACGGCTTCGGTGTCGCAGGGCGTGGTGGCCTGGCCCGGCGCGGGCGACATCGGGTCCTGCGCGCCATCGCCGATCTCGGCCTGCGACGACTCGGTCTCGATCGCGCTGCCGGCACCGGTATCCGCATCGACGACGCCGGCAGCCGGCGCTTCCTCTTCGAAGGACTCGTCATGGGCGGGCGCGCAGGCCGCCAGCGCGAACGCCGGGATCAGCAGGGCGACATACAGGGCGCGCGGCAGCGGGGCATGCAAACGTCGACGCATCGGAGGCTCCAGGTGGGGAATCGCGGCCACTTTAGCGGCTGCCGGTAGGAGCGACCAGTTGCGGCATCATGGTCCGTCTCCGTCTTCAGGGATCTTCGATGCCCCGTCTGCTGCTCTCCGCCGCCCTGGCGCTGTGTCTCGGCGCCTGCGCCTCGTCCTCTCCCGTCGCGACCCGCGGCGCCGATGCCGTGCCCGGTGGCGGCATCCAGGCCGACAATCTGGCGCGGCATCTGTCGGTGCTCGCCTCGGACGAATTCGAAGGCCGCGCGCCGACCACCGAGGGCGAGCGCCTGACCGTTGCCTACATCAGCGAACAGTTCGCTGCCGCGGGTCTTTCGCCCGGCGGTGATGCCGGCACCTGGACCCAGGCGGTCACGCTGGAGCGCAGTGTCATCGACGGCCCGGTGACCGCGCAGCTGCACGTCGGCGGTGCGACGCGCGCGCTGGCCAATGGCGACGACATCGCGGTCGAGACCCTGCGCCCGGGCGCGGGCGTGAACCTGTCGGCGGTACCGCTGGTGTTCGCCGGTTACGGCATCACCGCACCGGAACTCGACTGGGACGACTACGCCGGGCTCGACGTCGCCGGCAAGGTCGTCGTCGTGCTGATCAACGATCCGGATTTCGAAGCCGCCGAGCCCGGCCGCTTCGGCGGACGCGCGCTGACCTGGTACGGCCGCTGGACCTACAAGTACGAGGAAGCCGCGAAGCGGGGCGCGGCCGGCGTGCTGATCGTGCACGAGACCGAGCCGGCCTCGTATCCCTGGGCCACGGTGCGCAACGGTCGTGCCGGACCGCAGTACGACATCGTCCGCGCCGACGCCGAGGCGCATCACCTGCCGATGCGGGGCTGGATGCAGCGCGGCGTCGCCGAGCAGCTGTTCAAGGATGCCGGCCTCGATTTCGACGCCGAGAAGCGACGCGCGCAGCAGGCCGGCTTCCGGGGCGGTGCACTCGGTGACGCCACGCTCGATCTCGCCTTCAAGGTCAAGCGCGACCGCGTGGTCAGTCACAACGTCGTCGGCGTGCTGCCCGGTGCCTCCCGGCCCGACGAGACCGTCGTCCTGTCCGGTCACTGGGACAGCTTCGGCATCGGCCAGCCGGACGACAGCGGCGACGCGATCATCAACGGCGCGGTCGACAATGCCACCGCGATCGCGTCGATGATCGAACTCGCGCGCGTTTTCGCCGCCGGTCCGCGGCCTGCGCGCACGCTGCAGTTCATCGCGCTGACGGCGGAGGAGAACGGCCTGCTCGGCGCGACCTACTACGCGGCCAATCCGCTGCGTCCGCTGGAGACCACGGCCGCGGTGCTCAACATGGAAATGTGGAGCCCGGACGGCGAGACCCGCGACATCTCGTCCTGGGGCAAGGGCCGCGTGTCGCTGGAGCGCGATCTCGCCACGGCGGCTGCGGTCGACGGCCGTGGCTGGTCACCGGATCCGAATCTCGAAGCCGGCCTGTTCTATCGCGCCGACCATTTCGCGTTCGCACAGGCCGGCGTGCCGGCCCTGACCATCGGCCCGGGCATGGACCAGCTCGATGGCGGCGTCGAAGGCGGCATGGCCGCGCGCGCCGATTACTTCGCGCACCGCTACCACCAGCCGGGCGATGAGTTCGACGCCAGCTGGGACATGGCCGGGCCGACCGCGGATACGCGCACGGTGTTCCGTCTGGCGAATGCGCTGGCCAATGCCAGCACCTGGCCGAGCTGGGATGCCGACAGCGAGTTCCGCGCGCGGCGTGTGGAAAGCGACGCCGCGCGGACTGCACCCTGAATCGCACGCTGCGGTGCGCGTTACCGCAGGCGCCGCGCGGCGCATGCCCGGCTGACCTCCGGCCAATAAAAAGCCGCCCGTAAACGGGCGGCAAAGAACCGGTCTGGAGAGAGAGTGGGCATGCAGCACGCATGCGCCGAACCGGTGGGAGAGCGGGGCGACCGGCCGTGTGGCCGGTCAGAGATGCATCAGGTCTGCGCAGGCGGGGTGGCCGGCGGCGGCGTGGTGGTCGGATCCGTCGGCGGCTGCGTCGTCGGATCCATCGGATCGGTCGGCGGTATGGTCGGATCGACCGGCTGGTTCATCGGGTCGGTCGCCGGCGGCGGCATCGTCGGGTCGCTGGGCGGCGGCGTCACCGGATCCGCAGGCGGCGTCGACGCCGGGTCGGTCATCGGTGCGGGATCGGTGGCCGGCATCTCGTTCGGTGCCGGATCATTGCTGCAGGCGGTCATGGCGAGGGCCAGTGCAGCCATCATCGGAAGGGCAATCTTGCGCATGCGGTCACTCCTAACGGGTTGATGGCGCCCAGTGTCCGTGCGGCGGTGTGGTCCTGACGTCGTTGCCGGCGTGGAGATTCCGTTATTCGATGGCCTGTTGCCGTGCTGGACTGTCTGCGGTTCAGGCAACGCGACCGGAGACGAGTGCGCGGCGCGACGGCGCCGTCACATCGCGTGCCTAGGCTGTCGCGATGGCCACGCGCGCACCCGCTCCCGATTCCGCCCATCGCGTGGCCTCCACGCACCGTATCGACGCGCTCGAGGCGCGGTTCGACGCCGTGCGCGCCCACTCCATGCGGCTTGCCGCGCCGGTGTCCGCAGAGGACGCGATGGTGCAGAGCATGGAGGACGCGAGCCCGACCAAATGGCATCTCGCGCACACGACCTGGTTCTTCGAGCGCTTCGTGCTGGCGACCGCGCCCGGCTACCGGCCGGTCGATGCGGCCTGGGATTTCCTGTTCAACAGCTACTACCAGAGCGTGGGCCCGATGCACGCGCGGCCGCAGCGCGGTCTGCTGTCGCGGCCGAGCCTGTCGCAGGTCAACGACTACCGCGCCGAGATCGACCAGCGCATGCGCACGTGGCTGCGAAACGGCGCGGTCGATGCCGCCAGTCTCGACATTCTCGAGCTGGGCCTCCAGCACGAACAGCAGCACCAGGAACTGCTGCTCACCGACATCAAGCATGCGTTCTGGTGCAATCCGCTGGCCCCCGCGTATCACGACGTGCCGGCACCGGCGTCGGGCGAGGCTGCGCCACTGCGCTGGCTGTCGCGCGGTGAGTCCATCGTCGAAGTGGGCCATGCCGGTTGGCCGGGCGAGGCGGGATTCGCCTACGACAACGAGTCGCCGCGCCATCGCGCCCTGGTGCCCGCACATGCACTGGCGAGCCGTCCGGTCACCAACGCCGATTACCGCGCCTTCATCGACGATGGCGGTTATCGCAGTGCAGGCCTGTGGTTGAGCGCGGGCTGGGCGCGGGTGCAGTCGGCGGGCTGGACCCGGCCGCTGTACTGGGACGACGATTGCGCGCGCGAGTTCACGCTTGCCGGCTGGCAGGACCTGCCCGCCGATGCGCCCGTCTGCCATCTGAGCTACTTCGAAGCCGACGCCTTCGCGCGCTGGGCGGGTGCACGCCTGCCCACCGAATTCGAATGGGAGCAGGCCGCGGCCGGTTTACCGGTCGAGGGCCACTTTTCCGATGCCGGCGTGCTGCACCCGCGCGCGGCCGTTGCCGCCACCGGCTTGCAGCAGATGTTCGGCGACGTCTGGGAATGGACCTCCAGCGCCTACACCGCCTATCCCGGCTACCGGCCCTGGCCGGGCGCGCTGGGCGAATACAACGGCAAGTTCATGGACGCGCAGTGGATCCTGCGCGGCGGCAGCTGCGCGACGCCGCCCGACCATGTCCGTGCCAGTTACCGCAACTTCTTTCCGTCCGACGCGCGCTGGCAGTTTGCCGGGCTGCGTCTGGCCAAGGATTCCGCATGAATGCCGCACACGCCGTGGCCCGCGCCGAAGCCGCGCTGACCGATCTCCGCCCGCAGCCCGACGACATCACCGCCGACGCGATCGCCGGCCTGTCGTGCACGCCCAAGCGCCTGCAGTCGAAGTACTTCTACGATGCCGAAGGCTCGCGTCTGTTCGAAGCGATCACGCGTCAGCCCGAGTACTACCTCACCCGCACCGAGCTGGCGCTGCTGGAAGCGCGCATGCCGGCGATCGCGCAGGCCGCGGGCAGTGGCGTGCACGTGGTCGAGTTCGGCAGCGGCAGCGGTCGCAAGACCGAACTGCTGCTCGAGGGTCTCGACGCGCCGGTCGCCTACACCCCCATCGAGATCTCGCGCACCGCGCTGCTGGAAAGCGTCGGGCGGCTGGCATCGGCGTTTCCGGGCATCGAGATGCTGCCGGTCTGCGCCGACTTCACCCGGCCGGTGCCGTTGCCGGCCGCCGCGCATCCGCCGCGGCGCACGCTGGTGTTCTTTCCCGGCTCGACGCTGGGCAACTTCGCCAATGACGATGCGGTGCGTCTGCTGGCGTCGATGCGCCGCACGATGGGCGATGGCGGCTGCGCGCTGGTCGGCATCGATCTCGACAAGACGCCGACGCTGATCGCCGATGCCTACAACGACCTGGCCGGCGTCACCGCGGCATTCACGCTGAATCTGCTGAAGCGCTTGAACCGCGAGATCGGCAGCGATTTCGATCTCGATGCGTTCCGCCACCGCGCGGTCTACGTGCCCGAGCGCATGCGCATCGAGACGTCGCTGGTCAGCGAACGCGCACAGACGGTGCACATCGCGGGCCGTGCGTTCGACTTCGCGGCCGGCGAGGCGATGCAGGTCGAGACCAGCCACAAGTACACCGACGAATCCTTCGCGACGCTCGCCGCGATGGCCGGTCTCAAGGTCAGCCACGGCTGGAACGACGCGCAGGACTGGTTCGGCCTGCGGCTGCTGCAGCCGGCCTGAGCCGGTGACGCCGTCCGATGCGCGCATCGCCGATGCGATCCGCGCACTGCTGGCCGGGCGCGACGCTGCGGCATCGATCTGTCCGTCCGAGGTCGCGCGCCAGCTGTGGTCGGATGCCGCGTGGCGCGATGCGATGCCGGACGTCCGGCGCGTCGCCCGCGGACTCGCGATCGCTGACGTCATCGTGATCACCCGCGCCGATACCGTACTCGATCCGCACAGGCCGTTCGAGGGACCGGTGCGGCTGCGGCGTGGCAGGCGCTGGCCGGACGACGCGTCGAACGACTGAGCATCATTGCGCTGCACGGCGGCGTGCATGACCAGGCTCACGCCGTGAATCGAATGCGCTGACACCACATTGCGGCGTCACCAGCCGCAATGCGCGCGCTGAGCCGGTCCGCCGTGATGCGCAACCCGCTCGGTATCGTGTCGCGCATGACCACGCCGATCCCGACACCACACGACGACCGTCCGTTTTCACCGGCATGCGAGCGCAATCGCGCGCCGATCCTCGACGTGCTGCGGATCTGTCTGCAGGAGCGCCGGCGCGTGCTGGAGATCGGCAGCGGCACCGGCCAGCACGCCGTGCATTTCGCGGCGGCACTGCCCGGCCTGCGCTGGCACACCTCGGATCGCGCCGCGCATCTGCCCGGCATCCGCGCCTGGCTGGACGACGCGGCGCTGACCAACACGCCGCCGCCGGTCGAATTCGACGTCACCACGGGGCCATGGCCGCGGTCCGATGCAGGCAACGCGCGCTTCGATGCCGCGTTCACCGCGAACACGCTGCACATCATGGGCTGGCCCGCGGTCGAAGCCCTGTTCGCGGGACTGGACGCCGCGCTCGACGCCGACGCGACGCTGGTCGTCTACGGACCTTTCAGGATCGGCGGTGCGCAGACCAGCGACAGCAACCGCGCGTTCGACGCGATGCTGCGCGCGCGCGACCCGCATTCGGGCATCCGCGATCTCGAAGCGGTCGATGCGCTCGCCGCGCGCATCGGCCTGCAGTTGCAGGACGACATCGCGATGCCGGCGCACAACCGCTGCGTGGTCTGGCGGCGCAGGCGCTGAACCGCGATACGCGCCCGGCTGCGGGCGCGTATCGCGTGACGTGCAGCGGCCTCAGGCCGCCTCGACCCGCACGATCCGCAGCGGGTTCTTCCATTCCTTGAGCAGCTCGGCCTCGCGCGCCTGTGCGGCGTGCAGGTGCGCCTCCTTGACGTGACCGTAGCCGCGGATATGTTCCGGCACGCTGGCGATCTCGGCGGCGAGGTCGACGTTGCCGCCGTCGAGCGTCTCCAGCAGACCGCCGACGGTCGCCTCGTATTCGCCGATGAGGCGACGCTCCATCTTCCGCTCTTCGGTGTAGCCGAAGACGTCGAAGGTGCCGCCGCGCAGGAACTTCAGCTTCGCCAGCACGCCGAAGGCCTTGAACATCCACGGGCCGTACTCGCGCTTGACCAGCTCGCCCTTGTCGTTCTTCTTCGCCAGCAGCGGCGGGGCCAGATGGAAGTGCACGCGGTAGTCGCCTTCGAACTGCTGTTCGAGGCGGCGCTTGAAGTCGCCGCTGGTGTACAGGCGCGCGACCTCGTACTCGTCCTTGTAGGCCATCAGCTTGAACAGATAGCGCGCGGCGGCCTCCGACAACGCAGTGGAGCCCGGCGCCTGCGTCTGCTCGGCCTCGCGCACGCGCAGCACGAAATCGCTGTAGCGCTTCGCGTAGGCGGCGTCCTGGTACTCGGTGAGGAAGGCGCTGCGACGCGCGACCACTTCGTCGAGCGAGCGCGACAGGCGCACGTCGTCGAGCGGCAGGAAGGCGACGTTGTCGCTGCCGTCGTGCGCGGGCACGTGGCGCAGGTCGGCCTCGTTGCGGGTCACGCGCGGCGCCGAGGTCGCGCCCCATTCGCTGGTTTCCCACTCGCCCGGCGGCAGCACCGGCAACTCGTGGACCGTGCGTTCGGCGGCGGTCGGCGCATTGCGCACCAGGCCGGCCGCGGCGCTGACGGCGTCGAAATCGACGACGGCCAGACGGCCCCAGGCGAACGCGGTCTTGTTCATCTCGACCGCGGCGCCGTTGAGCTCGACCGCGCGCATGATCGCGTCGAACGAGATCGGCACCAGACCGCGCTGCCAGGCGTAGCCGAGGATGAAGAGGTTGGCTGCGATCGCGTCGCCCATCAGCGCGGTGGCGATCTGGGTCGCGTCGATCTGCAGGGGCGCCTGGCCGCCGAGCGCGTGCTGGATCGCGGCGACGATGTCGGCCGCCGGGAACTGCATGTCCGGGCGCGTGGTGAACGTGCCGGGCATCGCCTCGTAGGTATTGAGCACGACCTGGGTGCGGTCGCCGCGGATCTTCGACAGCGTCCAGTAGTCGTTGACGACCACCATGTCGCAGCCCAGCACGAGGTCGGCCTCGCCGGCGGCGATGCGCACCGCGTGGATGTCGGCGGGGGTCTTCGCGAAGCGGATGTGCGTCGTCACCGCGCCGCCCTTCTGGGCGAGGCCGGTCTGGTCGAGCACGCTCGAGCCGCGGCCTTCGAGGTGCCCGGCCATGCCGAGCAGTGCGCCGATCGTGACCACGCCGGTGCCGCCGACGCCGGTGATCAGGATGTTCCAGGGCTGCGAGAGATCGCTGGCGAAAGTCGGCTGCGGCAGATTGGCGAGCTTCTCGGCCGCCGAGACCTTCTTGCCCTTGCGCGGCGCGCCACCGTGCACGGTGACGAAGCTGGGGCAGAAGCCCTCGACGCAGGAATAGTCCTTGTTGCAGTTGCTCTGGTCGATCTCGCGCTTGCGGCCGAACTCGGTGTCCTTGGGCAACACCGACACGCAGAACGACTTCTTGCCGCAGTCGCCGCAGCCTTCGCAGACCAGGGTGTTGACCATGACCCGCTTCTGCGGATCGGCGATCTTGCCGCGCTTGCGGCGACGACGCTTTTCGGTGGCGCAGGTCTGGTCGAAGATCAGCACGCTGGTGCCCTTGATCTCGCGCAGCTGCTTCTGCACCGCGTCGAGGTCGCGGCGGTCATGGAACTCGACGCCGGACGGGAACAGTTCGCGCTTCGACCACTTGCCGATGTCGTCGCTGACCAGCGCGATCACGTCGACGCCTTCGCTGCGCACCTGGTGCGCGATCTGCGGCACCGTCAGCGTGCCGTCGACCGGCTGGCCGCCGGTCATCGCGACCGCGTCGTTGTAGAGGATCTTGTAGGTGATGTTGACGCCGGCCGCGACCGACTGGCGGATCGCCAGCGAGCCGCTGTGGAAATAGGTGCCGTCGCCGAGGTTCTGGAACACGTGCGGCGTATCGGTGAATGCCGACTGCCCGCACCAGGTCACGCCTTCGCCGCCCATCTGGGTGAAGGTGTCGGTGTCGCGGTCCATCCACGTCACCATGTAGTGGCAACCGATGCCGGCCAGTGCGCGTGAGCCTTCGGGCACCTTGGTCGAGGTGTTGTGCGGGCAGCCGGAGCAGTAGTGCGGCACGCGCGGGAACTGCGCGCGCGGCAGGGCGAGTTCGCCTTCCTTCGCTTCCATCCACTGCAGCACGTCGTGCATCTTCTGCCGCTCGCTGCCGTCGTCGGGCAGATAGCGCAGGATGCGGCGGGCGATGACGCCGGCGATCGTCGCAGGCGTGAGTTCGCCGGTGCTGGGCAGGATCCACGTGCCGCTTTCGTCGTACTTGCCGACGATGCTCGGACGCGCGCCTTCGAAGTTGTAGAACAGCTCCTTCATCTGGCCTTCGATGAAGCCGTGCTTCTCCTCGACGACGAGGATGTCCTGCAGGCCGCGCGCGAAGTTGCGGATGCCGACCGGTTCCAGCGGCCAGGTCATGCCGACCTTGTAGACGCGGATGCCGAGCGCGCGGCAGGTGGCTTCGTCCAGGCCCAGGTACTCGAGCGCGGTCAGCACGTCGAGATAGCTCTTGCCGGTGGTGACGATGCCGAAGCGCGCGTCGGGCGTGTCCAGCACCATGCGGTCGATACGGTTCGCGCGCGCGAACGCCTGCGCGGCCTTGACCGCGTAGCGGTGCAGGCGCATCTCCTGGTCCATCGGCGGATCGGGCCAGCGGATGTTGAGACCGCCGGTGGGCAGTTCGAAATCGTCCGGGGTGACGATCTGCAGCGCGAACGGATCGACGTCGACCGACATCGACGACTCTACCGTTTCGGCGATCGTCTTGAAGCCGACCCAGCGGCCGGTGTAGCGCGACATCGCCCAGCCGACCAGGCCCATGTCGAGGATGTCCTGCACGCCGGCCGGATTGAGGATCGGCATCATCGCGCTGGTGAATTCACCCTCGCTGCCGTGCGGCAGCGTCGAGCTGCGGCAGGCGTGGTCGTCGGCCGCCAGCGCCAGCACGCCGCCATGCCGGCCGGTACCCGCGGCGTTGCCGTGCTTGAACACATCGCCGCAGCGATCCACGCCCGGACCCTTGCCGTACCACATCGCGTACACGCCATCGACGTTCGCGCCGGGGAACAGGTTGGTCTGCTGCGTGCCCCAGACCATCGTCGCGCCGAGGTCCTCGTTGAGGCCCGGCTGGAACTTCACGTTGGCCTCGGCCAGATACTTCTTCGCGCGCCACAGTTCCAGATCGAAGCCGCCCAGCGGCGAGCCGCGATAGCCGGAGATGAAGCCACCGGTGTTCAGGCCCGCGGCGGCGTCGCGCAGGCGCTGCATCAGCGGCAGCCGCACCAGCGCCTGCACGCCGGACAGGTAGATCCGGCCTTCGGTCCGCGTGTACTTGTGGTCGAGCGAGTAGTCCGTATCGAGCACACCGTTGGTCAGGCCGGTATTGGCCGAGGCGGGCGAGGACAGTTCGGCAGTGCTGGTCATGACGGAAACTCTGGCGGGCGGGCGCACGGGCGCTGGCGGGCGGCCGCGGGACGGGCGCGCGGCATCGGGAAAAGCGGGGGAAAACGGCGCGGATTGTAGCAGTGGGGCTGTGGCGTCCTTTCGTGCAGGGAGGCCGCCGCGTGCCGGCACGGCTACAATCGCGACGGGGAGCACTTTGTTTCGTTCAGGGGGAGTCACACGTGATCAAGCTTTTACGACCGGCAGGTCTCGGCCTGCTGCTGTTGGCGGCGTCGACGGTCCATGCGCAGCGTGCGCCGACGCCGGCCGAGTTCTACTTCGACGACGACGCGCGGGTGGCGGTGCCGATCGTCGCGATTCCGGGGGAAGGCGACGAGGTCCACGGCCGGCTGCTGCAGCTCATCGACCGCAATGCCCGCAACGCCGACCAGGCCCGCGCGCAGCTGGGCCGCGCGCTGATGCGCAGCGGCCGGGCGGAGACCGGCCGGGCGATGTACACGCAACTGCTGACGTCGCTGCCGGCGCGTTCGCCGCTGCGCAGCGCCGTGCACTGGAACTACGGCTGGGATCTGTATCGCAGCGGTCTGGCGGACGAGGCCCTGGCCCAATGGCTGCTGGCCCTCGACGGCCGTCTGGTGAAGCCGACCTGGGCGCCGCCGACGCTGGCGATGGTCCTGTGGCGGCTGGACCGCCGCGACGAGGCGGTGCAGTGGTACGCGGCCGCGGTGCGCACCGAGCCGACGCAGTGGGGCGATGCCGCGCAGTTCCCGCAGTTGCTGCCCGACTGGACCGATGCCGAGCGCGCCGTGCTGCGCGACGTGTTCACGGCCTGGCGCGCCAATCCGCCGATCTGGCCCTGAATCAGCCTTCGGCCGCCTATCGGGTGGCCGGCGTCAGTCGCGGGATTCGACCGCGATGCCCCGGGCGGTCAGCCATTCGCGCACCTGCGCGCGGTTGCGCTTGGCGTCGCCCGACAGGATCGATTCGCTGGTGCGGAAGAACGACGGCTGGAACGTCACGCCCACGCGGTCGGTGGCGGTCGGATCCACGCCGGCTTCGAGAAAGCGCAGCACCCAGGCGCTGGCATTGATCCGCGCGGCCTTGTGCAGCAGGGTCGACCCGCTGCCGTCGACGACGTCGGTGCGCGCGCCGGCGGCGAGCAGGAATTCGATGTTGCGGTCGCTCTTGGCTTCCAGCGCGTTGTAGAGCGGCGTCTCGCCGTTGCGCGTATTGGGCACGTCCGGCGACACGCCGCGATCGAGCAGCGTGCGCATCCAGCCGGTGTCGTCGAGCATTGCCGCGACGTGCATCGCGGTCGCGCCATTGCTGGCGCCGGCCGTGGGATCGGCGCCGGCCTCGAGCAGCAGGTCGAAGGCCTTGCGGTCGCTCTGCAGCATCGCGCGCTGCAGCAGCGTCGAGCCGCGGGTATCGGTGGCATCGGGATTCGCGCCATCGGCGATCAGCCGGCGCACATCGGCGGCATCGCCCGATGCGGCCGCGCGGTCCAGCGCGGCGGCGGCGGGGGTGTCGAATTGGCTCTGGTCCATGTTCTGTCCCTGTCGTGCGCAGGCGGTCTGGGTGGCGGCGACCAGCAGCAGGCACGCCAGGCGTGCCGGCCAGCGGTGCGCCAGCGCGTGCGCGGTCGTCATGTGGAGCGGAATGCGCATCGGATGGCGTCTCGCGGCGCGGCGGGCGATCAGCCTAGCGCAGGCCGCCACACGGCGGCATGACACGGGGCGTGGGCGCAACGCGGCTCAGGCCGGTCGCTCAACGGAACCAGTTGAACGGATTGGCGCGGTCGGCCACCCAGCGCGCGCCGTCGGCGACGGCATTGGCCCCGTCGACGATGCGCTCGCCCGTCCACTGCGCGCCTTCGACCACACGCTCGCCGGTCCACTGCACACCGTCGACGACCTTGCCTCCCGTCCACACCGCGGCATCGGCGGTGGCACGGGCACCGTCGGCGATGCGTTCGCCGGTCCACTGGGCGCCTTCGCCCGCGCGGTCGAGCGTCCATTCCGCGACATCGCCGGCCGTGCCGACGATGCGACCCGCGCCATCGCCCACGGCATCGACGCCGCGGTTGAGTGCATGACCGCCATTCTCGATCGCGCCGGCCACGGCATCGAACGGCGCGTCGAGCCCGACCCGGTCGCCGACGTCGCGCAGCACACTGCCGCCGAAGGTGGCGAGGTTCTCGACGTTGTCGCCCAGGTGATCGGCGCTGTTCGCCACGAGCCGGCCGGCGCCGTCGAACACGCCGTCGACCACGTCGCCGGCGATGCGCACGCCGCCCTGGATGTAGCGGCCCTCGGCGATGTCGCCGTCGACGACCTCGCGGATCGACTGCCCGGTTTCCGACACCGTGGTCTGCACCGCGTCGGCCGCGCCGATGACCTGGCGGACGCCGGTCGCGATGGTGTTGAACTGCAGCTCGGCCGCGTTCTGCACCGTGCCCAGCGCCAGGCCGGCATCGGTGCCGGACAGGTCGAGCGGCCGGTAGGCGGTGTTCTCGCGCAGCGCCTCGACATACGGCGCGCCGTCGCCGCCGCCGCCGTGCAGGCCGATCGGATTGAACGGATTCGCATCGGCCGGCGGCGCGATGCGCAGCTCGTGACCCACCGCGTCGGGCGGCGATCCGACCAGCGCGCCGGCGGGCAGATCCTGCTGCAGCATCGTCAGCACTTCGCCGTTGACGACGTAGCGACGGATCTGGCCGCTCTCGGATGCATCCGCGCGCGCCGCGTTGGGATTGAGCTCGAGCGCGCGCAGGGTCTCGTTGCTGAGGCCCGACGCGTTGAAGGTCACGCCCGGGATGCCGGTGGCCAGCATCGCCGCCGAGGCATGACCGCCGCCGAGCGACTGCCCGGTCGCCGCCACGTTGCCTTCGCCGAACACCTCGAGCGCGCGCTGTGCGAGTTCCGTGGCGCGGCTGTAGGCGGCGGTCTCCAGGCCGATCGCCTGGCCGAGATTGGTCGGCGTGTCGCTGGCGCGGCCGTTCTCGCCGAACCAGCTGTCGGTACCGCGATAGGCGATGACGTACTGGCCCTGGGCGTTCTGGTAGATCGCCGCGTCGAAGCCGCTGGCCGGATCGTGCAGCAGGCTGGGCGAGATCGGAATCACGTTGCCGGCCGGGTCGACCAGATGGTCGGCGCCGCCTTCCGCCGGTTGCAGGCGGTGCATGCCGGCGGCGGCGAGTTCGGCTCCCGAGGCGGTGCCGGTCAGGCCGCCGGTCGCGGGATCGGCGTAGACGTCATTCGCCATCAACGCGAATTGCAGATCGCCTTCCGGTTGCGGCGCGGTGCCGCGCACCGAATCGGCGAAGCTGCCATCGCCGCGCGGATAGCCCGTGCTCATGTCGACCTGCGGGCCGGTCGCGGCGCGGTCGCCGGGCGCGAGGCTGCGCGCAGGATCGAGGCCGGGATCGCGCCAGGTGTCTATCGGCGTGCTGCTGCCGGAGGTCGGGGACAGGCTCATGGCGCGCGCTCGCGGGAAGACTGTCCACGACCATAGACATCCTGCCGCGTGCAGACAGCTGGTGCGGACCCTAGGTCGTGGAGTGTGGCGAGCGGCGCGGGCGAGGCGTCGGCGCGCCAGGCCGCGGACTCAGTACGTCGCGGCGACGTTGGCTTCGAGCGGCACGCCGTGGGCCTTCAGCCAGGCGACGATCTCGCGGCGCTCGGCGCGCGCGCGGTCGTTGAGCAGGGCCGCGGGGAAGCCGAAGTACTCGGCCTGGAACGTGGCGCCGCGGGCGTTCTCGGCCTGCGGGCGGGCACCGCGGCGCAGCAGCGCAAGGATCGCCGCACCGCCATTGGTGCGGCCGGCGACGTGCAGCGGCGTGTCGCCGTTGCGGTCGGCGATGTTGGGATCGGCGCCGGCATCGAGCAGCACCTCCGCCTGGCCGGCGGTCGGCGACAGCAGCGCCTGCACCAGCGGCGTTGCGCCGGTATGCGGATTGCGCGCATCGGGATCGCCACCGCCGGCGATCACCCGCCGCAGGATCGCGGGATCGCCCGAGAACGCCGCCGCATGCACCGGCGTGTCGCCGCGCGCGTTGGCGCGGTCGGGATCGGCGCCGCCGTCGAGCAGGGCATCGACACTGGCCGCGCGGCGCTGGCGGATCGCCTCCATCAGCAGCGTGTCGCCATCGCTGCCGGGCGTATCGGCCGGCACGCGTTCGAGCTGTCGGCGGATCTCGGCCGCATCGCCGCGCCTGACGGCGTCGGCCAGCGGTGCGGTGGCGGGCGTATCGAAGGCGTCGTGGCTCATGGACGGCTGTGCACACCCGGCAGCGCAGAGGAGAAGGACGGTCGACGCCAGGGCGCGGTAGCCGATCATGTCAGCGTCCGATCATACGCACGGCATCGGCCCGGCACGTGAGGTCAGCGGCCGAAGAGGCTGCCCACGACGTTGGTCGCGCCCTGGGCCAGCCAGCCCACGCCGTCGGCGAAGGTTTCGCTCACCTGGCCGGCCACATCGGTCGTGAACTCGGCCACGTCGCCGGCGCCGTCGATCGCACCGCCCAGGGCCCGACCGCCCCAGCCGCCCACGCGGTCCTCGACGTGACGCGCGAACTGGTCGGCGTAGCCGTCGATGGTGTCGCTCGCCGCGTTGTAGGCGCCCTCGACCAGATCGCCGGCCAGACGCACGCCGCCCTGCACGTACTGGCCGTTGGCGAATTCGTCGGCGACCACGGCATCGACGTCGGTCGCGAAGTCGTGCACGTTGCGGGCGTAGTCGTCCTTGGCCGCGTCGGGCAGCAGGTTCTGCAGGTCGCGGCCCAGCGACGAGGGATTGCTGTAGCCCGCCTGCCACGGCTGGTGGTCGATCATGCCGGCGGTCAGCGCGTTCGGACTGTGGCTGATCGCCGCATAGCCCAGCGTGCCGCCCAGGCCGACGATCGGCGAAATCACGCCCGTCAGCGGGTGCCGCGCCAGTTCGACGCCGGCGTTGAGCGCCGCGCTTTCGGCCGGGGAGAATTCTTCCAGTGGCCCGTAGTGCGTAAACATGTTGTGCGCGTCCGCAGCGGCCGGAGCCACGACGATCTGGGTGCCCAGCGCATCGGGCGCCAGCAGGCCAGTGACCCAGCTGTCCTGCACGTTGGTGAGCGCATCGCTCGACAGCGAATAGGCGCGGATCTGCCCGCCTTCCGCGCTGTCGCGCGCGGCCTGCGGATCGATGCCCATGCGATCGAGGGTATTGGCATGGATGCCCGAGGCATCGAAAGTCACCGCCGGCACGCCGCTGGCAAGCGATCCGACGCTCGCCAGGCCACCGCCCTGCGAATGCCCGGTGATCGCGAGGTTGGACACGTCGCCGTCGCTGCCGAACACGCTGGCGAACTCGCGTGCGGTATTCACCGCGGTCAGGCTGAACTTGTCGCCGTCGGCGGTTTCGTAGCCGAGGCCCTGGCGGAAATTGTTGTCCCAGTCCGCGCCGCCCTCGGCGGTGCCGCGATAGGACAGCACATAGTTGCCGGATGCGTCGGCATAGACCTCGGCGCGGAATTCCTGCGCATTGGCCGCCACTGCGTCGTTCGCCCCCAGGTACTGCAGGCGCCAGGCCTGCGGATCGGCGACGCCCAGATCGGTGAGCTGCTGATCGGTGACTTCTGTCCACCCCGGCGGCGGCGCGCCGCGGGTGCCGTAGACCGAGGTCGCAAGCTGCGACAGGGTCACGTCGAAAGGCTGGGCCTGCGTTCCGCTGGCGACCTGGCCCAGCGTACTGCCGGCCGGAGTCGCATAGGGACTGCCGCCGCCTTGGCCCTGGCTCGGACCGGACGGCAATGCGGGTGCCTGGATCTGCGCGTGGTAGCTGGTCTCGGGCCGATACGCGCTGACCGAAGGCGGTGGCGACGATGCGGCATACGGCGCGGCGGCGTCGAGGCGCGGCAGGACTGGTGTCTGGGTCCGGCCAACACCATCACTGATGGTCAGGGACATCACCGCACTCCCGCGCAATCGATGCGGTCGACGTTACGGCGGCAGCGGCCCGCCGCCAGCTAGGGGCGGCCCTAGTCCGGGTGTGCGTGGTGGCGGCGCGATCCCGGCGCAGCGGACGCAGGGTGGATAGGTCCTGTCCTGCGTTGGCTGACGCCTATCCGGGGTCCGGAGCGGTGGACTCGATCCGGGGGTGACGCAGCTTCATCGCTGGTCGAAGCCGCGTCGCCCGCGCAGGGCGCTGGACGCGCCCGCGTCAGGGCTGCAGCGGCGGCAGGTAGGCGATCTGCGGATGCGGCAGGCCCAGCGTGTCCAGCAGGCGCGCATAGCCGTCGTTGTTGGGGGTGCGCGTCTCGCCGTCGACCTGCATGGCCGGCACGCTCTCGTTCAAGGGCACGCCGTCGGCGTCGTAGACGAAGAACCATTCGCAGACCTGGCAGCCGCCGGGAATCTCGCCGTACTCGACCACCAGGTACGGGGTGTCGTCGGCCGCCACCGCGCAGGCGAGGCCGACCGGTGCGTAGCCGTCCATGCCGACGGGCGCGTCGAGGGCGCGGGGTGCGTCCCCGTCGATCCGGTCGACCCGGGCGCCGTTGTCGGTACGGGCCAGCGTGTAGCGGCGCGTGCCGCAGTCGATGGCCGGCGCGCGCGTGTCGGCGGGCGTGGCCTGCGGCAGGGCGGCCACCGGGGCCGGCGATGCCGTGGCGGGCGCATCCACTGGCGCCTTGTCGGCGCAGCCCGACAGGCCCAGCAACAGCAGCGGCAGCGCGCCGGTAGCCAGCATCCGTGCGCGGCGGCGGACGTGCCCGGCGGAAAACCGGTGCGTCATCGTCAGATCGACTCGTCGACCACGCGCTGCAGCTGCCAGCACGGCGCCTGGGCGAAGACGTAGGTCTGCTGGTCGCTGGTGTCCGGCGTGGTGAAGGTGATCTGCATGCCGCCGTCGGCGGTCGCCTCGATGCGAGATTCGCGGCCCGCGGGCGTGAGTCGCGGCATGACCGGCCAGAGGACGTCGTCCAGCGGCACCTCGGTGGTGATCTGGCGGGGTTCGGGTTCCGCCTCCACGTCATAGCGCTCGACGATCAGCGGATCGGCCGTCGTCAGTTCCTGGAACGCGATCTCGCGACCGAAGCGTTCGGCGAAAGTCTCGAAGGCATCGATCGGGCAGTCCGGCGTCGCAGCGGCACTGGCGGTGGGGGCAGCAGGCGCGGCGGTCGTCGCCGTGGCTGCGGGCGCAGGCGCGGGCGCGCAGGCGGCCAGCACGATCGCGATGCCGGCCGGCACCGTCCAGGCGATGCCGCGACGCGCACGCGGAGCAAGCCGCGCCGGGTTGCCGTGTTTGCCGGAACCGGCGGTGTCCGCATCGTCGATTGCGCTTGCCTGTCGCATGCCCTGGTCCATCGTGTCGCTCCTGCGGTCGTGGCGCACGGGGAGGCCCGCGCATGCCGAAGGACGCGAGGATCGGCGATTTCGTGTGGCGATGCGAGGGGGCAGCGGTCGTCCATCCGTGCGCGGCGGCAGCCGAGACACCAGGTCGCGGTCGCACATCGCGCGCGCCGGATGCGACACCGGCGTGCGGCCTCGGCTACTGTGTCGGCCCGTCGGATCCGGATGTATCGCCATGCCCCGCCTGCTCCCGTCCCTGCTCGCCGTCGCCCTGGTCGGCATCGTGATCGCGCCATCGGCCGCTGCCGCCGACCGCATCACCGGCCAGCCGTTCGCGACCCGCAGCGAGGTCTACGCCCCGCATGCGATGGCCGCGACCTCGCATCCGCTGGCGACGCAGATCGCGCTCGACACGATGAAAGCCGGCGGCAGCGCGGTCGATGCGGCGATCGCCGCCAACGCGGCACTCGGCCTGATGGAGCCGACCGGCAACGGCATCGGCGGCGACCTGTTCGCGATCGTCTGGGATCCGCGGACGAAGCGCCTCTATGGCTACGACGGCTCGGGCCGTTCGCCGCAGTCGCTGACGCTGGCCGAATTCCAGCGTCGCGGCCTCACCGACATTCCCTCGCACGGCCCGTTGCCGGTCACCGTGCCGGGCGCGGTCGACGGCTGGTTCGCGCTGCACGACCGCTTCGGCAGGCGCGCGATGGCCGACAACCTCGCGCCGACGATCCGTTACGCGCGCGACGGCCATCCGGTGCACGAGGTCATCGCCTACTACTGGGACCGCTCCGTGCCGCGCCTGGGCAAGTGGCCGGGCTTCACCGAGCAGTTCACGATCGACGGCCGCGCCCCGCGCACCGGCGAGACCTGGCGCAATCCGAATCTCGCGAACACGCTGCAGGCGATCGCCGACGGCGGCCGCGATGCGTTCTACAAGGGCGATATCGCGCGCACGATCGGCGATTACTTCGCCGCCAATGACGGCTTCCTGTCGTACGACGACCTGGCCGCACACACCGGCAACTGGGTCGAGCCGGTGTCGACGAGCTACCGCGGCGTCGAGCTGTGGGAACTGCCGCCGAGCGGGCAGGGCATCGCCGCGCTGCAGATCCTCAACCTGCTCGAGCCCTACGACCTCAAGTCCTACGGTTTCGGCAGCCCCGAACATGTGCATCTGTTCGTCGAGGCGAAGAAGCTCGCCTTCGCCGACCGCGCGCGCTGGTACGCCGACCCGGCTTTCCATCCGGCGCCCGTCGAGCGCCTGATCTCCAAGGACTACGCGCGCGAGCGCGGCGCGCTGATCTCGATGGACAGCGCGCTGCGCGAAGTGCAGCCGGGCACGCCGAAGCAGCTCGACGAAGGCGACACGATCTATCTGACCACGGCGGACGCCGACGGCATGATGGTCTCGCTGATCCAGTCCAACTACCGCGGCATGGGCAGCGGCATGGCACCGCCGGGCCTGGGGTTCATCCTGCAGGATCGTGGCGAGCAGTTCGTGCTGCGCGAGGACCATCCCAACGGCTACGCGCCGGGCAAGCGTCCGTTCCACACCATCATTCCCGCGTTCGCCACGAAGGACGGCGAGCCGTGGCTGAGCTTCGGCGTGATGGGCGGTGCGATGCAGCCGCAGGGCCACGTGCAGATCCTGATCAACATGCTCGACTTCGGCATGAACCTGCAGGAAGCCGGCGACGCGCCGCGCATCCAGCACGATGGATCGACCGAACCCACCGGCCAGAACACCGCGATGACCGACGGCGGCGAAGTGGATCTGGAAACCGGCTTCGCGTACGAGACCGTGCGCGCGCTGATGCAGAAGGGCCATTCGGTGCGCTTCTCGCACGGCCCCTACGGCGGCTACCAGGCGATCATGAAGAACCCGCACGGCGGCTGGGTCGGCGCCAGCGAATCGCGCAAGGACGGCCAGGCTGCAGGCTACTGACGGCGCCTGCGCGCGCCGCTATGCTCGCCGCCTCTTTCGACAGGCGTGCGGACATGCGGGGATGGATCGTGGCAGGGCTGGTGGTGCTGGCGGTGTCGAGCGTGGGCATGCAGCCCGACGACGCCGCGCAGGACGACATGGCCTACGCATCGGATGCGGTGTCGCGCGCCGAGCGCGCGCGCCTGCGTGAGGCACGCGTCTTCGCGGACGCCTCGGCGCGGTTGGCGCCGCAAGATGCTGCCGTGGTGGATGCGGTCGACGTGGTCACCGCCGGCGCGATGCCGGCTTCGCCCTGATCCGCGCCGCGATGCCTGCAGGGGGCATCTGCCGCTCCGCAGCGCGGACTCGCCCGGATGACGCGGCCGGTATGCTGCCGGCTCCCTTCCGGCAGGCCTCCGCATGATCCGTCTCGTTCTCGTCGCTGCGTGTGCCGTCGCGCTGTTCGGCCCTGTCGCACAGGCGCAGGCGCCGTACACGCGTTTCGGCGAAGCACCGGTGGCGCCGGTCGTCACGGATGAGGATGCCGACGTCGCGGCCTGGCGCGGCTGGTCGCAGCGCAGCGCCGCTGCATTGGCGGCGCGCGGACAGGCGCGCGATCTCGCGTTCGCAGCCGTGCTGCAGGCGGGCGCGCAGGCCGGGGCGCCGCCTGCCGGCGACGCGCCATCGGTTGCGGTCGCGCCCGATGCGCAGCGCACGGCCTGGCGGCGCGATGCCGCGGCCGCCGCCGGCGACGACGTGGTGGCCAACGCCCTGCTCGGCGCGACCGGCGACGCCGACGTCAGCGTGCGCGCCGCGCAGCGCTGGCTGGGCGCCGAACCGCAGAACCTCGCGCCGCTGCTGATGCGCGGCGGCAGCGTGGACGTGCTGCTGGCCGATGCACGCAGCGCCACCGGCTTCGATCTGCACATGCTCGATCAGGTGCGCTGGATGCAGGCCGCGCTGCTGCGCACACCGCCGACACCGGCGGAACGTGCCGCGTTCGCCGACGGCGAGGACTTCGTGCCTGCCGAACATGCCGCGGTCACCGCGGCCGCGCTGTGGTCGGCGGGCATTCCCGACCTGCAGCCGCTGACCGAGGCCTGCACGGCGGCAGCGACGCGCGGCGATCCGGCGCGCGCGCGCGACTGCCGGCACGTCGCCGGGGTGATGGCCGGCCAGTCCGACACCCTGCTCGGACGCCTGATCGGCCTGGACCTGCTGGCGCAGCTGGCGGCCACACCGGCCGAGCGTGCGGCGGTGCAGGCGCAGCAGCGCAGCGCCGACTGGACGCTCTACGAGTGGGGCCGCGCCAGTGCGGCGCTGCCGCGCGATGGCGCCGCCCAGTTCGTCCGCCTGCTGGCCGACGGCTCCATCCGTTCCGAGTCCGCATTGATCGAACGCGCGCTGCAGGAAGCGGGCGTCGCACCGGCACCGCCGCCGGGCTGGCAGTCGCCGCGCTGAGCCCGCCGCGGCCGCGTTTCCGGATGCACATCTGGTCCGCTGTACGCGGATCTGGCGGTGCCCGACGCGCACGCGCACACTTCCCGCCGGCGCCTGAATAGGCGGGCGTCCATTCGAGGACGTCCGATGCGCGCTGCCCCTGTTCTGTTCCATGGCCTGAGTGCCGTCACGCTGCTCGCCTGCAGCGCCGTCGCCGCGGCGCAGTCGTCGCCGGCCCGGTTCGTACTCGGCGCGGGCTTCAGTCCCGACCCGCAGACCGGCCAGGGCGAGACCGGCGGCGATACCGATGCCAGCCGGTTCGGGCCGCAGTGCAGCGGCTGGGTCGGCAGCACGCCCCACCACACGATCCAGGTGACCTCGGCGCTCGACCTGCAGCTCGCCGTCGACAGCCTCACCGATTCGACCCTGGTGGTCGTCGGCCCCGGCGGCGTGTTCTGCGACGACGACAGCAACGGTGCGCTGGATGCGCGCATCGGTGCGCGGCTCACGCCCGGCGACTACGCGGTCTACGTCGGTCACCTCGGCATGCCCCGGCCCTACACCCTGACCCTGACCGAAGGCGTCGACAACCCGGTGGCCGGCGCAGGCGCGCCGTATGCCAACTTCACGCTGGGTGCCGGCTTCACGCCGGATCCGCAGATCGGCACCGGCACCACGGGCGGCGACGTGCAGGCCAGCACCTACGGCG
The DNA here is from genome assembly GCF_057656615.1 of Luteimonas sp. Soil_C_5. Taxonomy (NCBI): domain Bacteria; kingdom Pseudomonadati; phylum Pseudomonadota; class Gammaproteobacteria; order Lysobacterales; family Lysobacteraceae; genus Luteimonas; species Luteimonas sp. Soil_C_5. The sequence continues at coordinate 302,543 of NZ_JBDGKA010000004.1, read as the reverse complement.
CGCAGTGCACCGGCATGATCGATTCCACGCCCGACCACGTGCTCAGCATCACCTCCACCGTAGGCCTGCGCCTGGCCGTGACCAGCACCACCGATTCCAGCCTGGTCGTCGTTGGCGCAGGCAAGGTGCTGTGCGACGACGACAGCGGCGGCGCGCTCGACCCGGCGATCCTCCACACCTTCGCGCCGGGCGAGTACGCGGTCTACATCGGCCAGCTGGGCGAACCCGGCGAATACGAACTGACGATCAGCGAAACGCTCTGAGCGTGCGACGCCGGCATCGCGTGCGTCCGCTGCCACGCGGCGCATCGCGGGCCCGGGATGCGGCTCAGTCGGCGGGCACCGTCCGCTCGTGCGCCCAGCTGCGCAGGGCGTCGACCTGTTCGCGCATCATCACCGACAGCGGCCGCGTGTCGCGCAGTGAGTCGACGACCATCGGCTGCGCCAGCGGCGTACCGGCGGCATGTGCGGCGTAGAGCGCGGCGACGATGGCCTGTTCGATCTCGGCGCCGGAGAAACCTTCGGCCTCGATCGCGAGTGCGGGCAGATCGAAGTCCGCGACGTCGAAACCGCGCCGCGCCAGATGCACGGTGAACACCTCGGCGCGCACGTCGGCGGTCGGCAGATCGACGAAGAAGGTCTCGTCGAAGCGACCCTTGCGCAGCAGTTCCGGCGGCAGGTCGTGGACCTGATTGGCGGTCGCAACCAGGAACACCTTCGACTTGCGCTCCGCCATCCACGTCAGCAGGAAACCGAGCACGCGGCGCGACACGCCGCCGTCGCTGTCGCCGCTCGAGGCCAGGCCTTTCTCGATCTCGTCGATCCACAGGACGCAGGGCGCGAGCTGTTCGGTCGAGGCGATCGCTTCGCGCAGGTTGCGCTCGGTTTCGCCGTGGTACTTGTCGTAGAGCGTGCCGAAATCCAGCCGCACCAGCGGCACGCCGAACCCGCCGGCGATGGCTTTCGCGAGCAGCGACTTGCCGCAGCCCTGCACGCCGAGCAGCAGCACGCCCTTGGGCGGATCGAGACCGGGCGGCGCGTCGCCTTCGACGAACACGCGGCGTCGCTGTTCGACCCAGCGCTTGAGCCGGCGCGCACCGGCGACATCGGCGAAGCCGGCGGTGTCGTATTCGTAATGCAGATGCCCGCTCTTGTTGAGCAGTTCGAACTTGAGCTTGGCCAGCGCCGGCAGGTCGCGCGAGTCCAGTGCGCCGTCGGCATGGATCAACTGGCGGGTGATCCGCCGCGCATCGCCCAGCGACAGGCCCTGCAGGTTGCGCACGATCTGGCGCACCGCCTCGGCGTCGGCCTCGACGCGGCGGCCGCCGTGCTCCTGCTGGTAGGCCGCGGCTTCCTCGCGCACCAGCTTCAGCAGCGCGTCGGCATCGGGCAGGCGCGGGCGGAAGCGCACGGCCATGGTTTCGAGATCGGCGGGCAGCTCCACCTTGTGCCCGACCAGCACGATCACGTGCGGCAGGCAGTGGCGACGCTGGACCAGATCGCGCAGCTGGCGCTGGGTGCCCGCGTAGCCGAGGTAGGGATGGAAATCGAGCAGCAGGTAGATGCCGCGCTGCTCGGCCTCGCGGATCGCTGCCAGGGTGTTGCTGGCATCGGGCGCGGTATCGGTCTCCGACTCGCCGTCCAGATCGAGCCGGCGCAGGCCTTCGGTGATCGTCCAGCGGTACAGCGCCCGCCAGACCTGCTGCAGCGATTGCCGGAACAGCTCCACCACGCGCGGCTCGTCGGGGGTTTCGACGACGATCAACGGCGTATTGGCGCGGATGAGCGCGGCAAGGTCCTGCAGTTCGCTCATGGGCGCGGCGCGTCCGGATCGGGAGAACGCGATGTTAACGGCGGCCGTCGCGGACGGGGCGATCGCGGTCGCGGCCTGGGGGCCGGCGGTGTACGCTCGACCGTTGGCGGACTGCGGAGCTTTCGATGAAGACCGTGCTGGTGGCCAGTTCCAAGGGCGGTGTCGGCAAGACCACGCTCGCGACCCATCTGGCCGCGCATGCCGCGCTGGCCGGCGAGGCGACGGTGCTCGTCGATGCCGATCCGCAGCAGTCCTCGACCCGCTGGGCCGAGCGCCGCGCCGGGAGCGAGAGCGCCGTGCTGCCGATCAATGGCAGCGCACGGCACCGCAAGGTGCTGGCCGCGATCCCCGAAGGCACCACGCGGGTGGTCATCGATGCCCCGGCCGGCGCGATGGCCGACGATCTCGACGCCTATCTCGAACTGGCCGATGCGGTGGTCGTGCCGGTGCTGCCGTCGGCGCTCGACATCGACGCTACCGTGGGCTTCCTCAATACGCTGGCCAAGCACCCCGCGGTGCGCCGCGGCCAGACCCGCGTGGGCCTGGTGGCGAACCGCCTGCGGCCATGGACCAATGCCTCGCAGCAGGCGGTCGCGCTGCTCGAACAATGGCCGTATCCGGTGGTCGCGCAGCTGCGCGACAGCCAGGCCTACGTGATGCTGGTGGGGCTGGGTCGCAGCCTGTTCGACTACCATTCGGCGCAGGTCCGCGACCATCAGGCCGACTGGGCGCCATTGCTGAAATGGCTGAAGAAGTGACCGCCCACGCCCCTTCCCGATTCCGACGAGACCGTTGCCGCCCATGCGCGAACTGATCCTGCTCCGTCACGCCCACGCCGATCCGGCGCTGCCCGGCCAGGCCGACATCGACCGGCCCCTGTCGGCCGAGGGCCTGGCCGAAGCCGAATCCGCAGGCCGCTGGCTGCGCGATCGCGGCCTCGTCCCCGACTGCGTGCTGTGCTCGCCCGCGCGGCGCACGCGCGAGACCCTCGAGGCGGTGCTCGGCATCGTCGGCTACGTCGACCAGCGGCTCGAGCCGCGCATCTACGAGGCGACGCCCGGCACGCTGGCCGCACTGGCCGACGAACACTGCGAGGTCGGCCGGCTGTTGCTGGTCGGCCACAACCCGGGGCTGGAACGCATGGCGGCCCTGCTGCACAGCGGCCAGACCGGCGAATACCGCGGCATGCCGCCGGGCGGGATCGCCGTGCTCGACCTGCGCGACGCGGCCCAGATCGAGCCGGGTGCGGCCGAGCTGTCGGCGTTCTGGTGGCCCTAGCCCGGACGCGTCGGGCCGTGTCACCTGCTGTGCCCCTGAACTTGCCCCGGTCCGGAGCGGCGGCGCGCCTGCCGGTCCGCGCCTGGACCCTGGCCGCGCTGATGCTGTCCGCAGCGACCGCGCAGGCCGCCCAGGACGCCGGCGCCGAGCGCGCCTTCGATACCGCCCGCTCCGACATCGGCTTCGTGCTGCGCACGCGCTGGGGCCAGCAGCTGGACGGGCGCTTTCCTGACTGGTCGGGGGTCATCCGCACGCTGCCCGACGGCGCCCACCAGGTCCGGCTGACGCTGGAGACCGGCGGCGTGGAGATCAGCGGCAGCCGCAGCTACACCCGCATCACCCGCGGCGCCGGCTTCTTCGACGTGACGCGCTATCCCGAAGCGGTGTTCGTGTCCGATCCGTACCCGACGTCGCTGCTGCGCGATGGCGGCGAGATGACCGGCGTCCTGCGGATCCGCGGCATCGGCCAGCGCGAGAGTTTCCGCATCGAGCCGGCGACCTGCGCGCGCCCCGCGATCGACTGCGACGTGGTGGGGCAGGGCGACATCCGCCGCAGCCGCTATGCCATGGACCGCTGGGGCTATGCGCTGGCGGACCAGGTGCGCTTCATGTTGCGGATCCGCGCGGTGGTTGCGGACTGATGAAGCACTGGTTGCGTCCGATCCTGCTGGTGGCTGCACTGGCGACCACCGCCTGCTCGACCCTGTCGCCGACCAAGCGCGACGCGGCGGCGCACATCGCGGTGGCCGCCCGTTCGACCGAAGTGGTCTGCGCGCGTCCCGATGCCTGCGCGACGCCGTCGCCGCTGCGCGATCTGGGGGTGGACGCGTTCGCGCGCAGCGCGCCCGGCGCGCCGTTGCACCATGCGCTGCTGCTCGAATACGGACAGGACGCGCTGCTCGCGCGGCTGGACCTGATCCGCGGCGCGCAGCGCACGATCGACCTGCAGACCTACATCTTCGACGAGGACGACTCCGGTCACCTCGTGCTCGAGGAACTGCTGGCCGCGGCGCGGCGCGGCGTCCAGGTGCGTCTGCTGGTCGACCAGCTCTCGGCGATGCGCACGGTCGAGACGCTGTCGGCGCTGGCCGGCAGCCACACCAATTTCGAACTGCGCATCTACAACCCGGTGCTCGGGCGCGCGCGCATCAGCTATCCGCGCTACGTCGTGGCCGCGGCCTGCTGCTGGCGGCGGCTCAACCAGCGCATGCACAGCAAGTCGCTGGTGGTGGACGGCGTGGTCGGCATCACCGGCGGGCGCAACTACCAGGACGATTACTTCGACTGGAACGACAGCTTCAACTTCCGCGACCGTGACCTGCTGGTGGCCGGTCCGGTGGTGACCGAGATGGAGGACAACTTCGTCGCGTTCTGGCACGCCCCGCTGGCCACGCCGGTCGAACAGCTCACCGACGTGGGCCGGCAGCTGCTGCGCAACGGCGTGCCCGAAGTGTCGTTCCTCGACTACGAACGCCCGGGCAGCGTGGCGGCGATCTCGGCCGATGCCGCCGACACCGGGCTGGTGCGCCGGCGTCTGGCCGCGACCGCGATGGAAGTCGGCGCGGTGGAATTCATCGGCGACCTGCCGGGCAAGCACCGCCGCAACCGCGAAGCCGCGCAGGCCGCGATCGCCGCGACCCCGCGTCTGCGCGAGCTGATCGAGTCGGCGCAGGACGAGGTGCTGCTGCAGACGCCCTATCTGGTGCTGTCGAAGTCGGCCGAGCAGGTGTTCGCCGATCTGCAGGCGCGGCCCGATCCGCCGCAGGTGGTGGTTTCGACCAACAGCCTGGCGGCGACCGACTCGTTCATCACCTACGCGCTGTCGTACAAGTACAAGCGCCGTCACCTGCGCGACTTCGGCTTCCACATCTACGAGTTCAAACCGTTTCCGGAGAACGCGCCGATCGATCTCGATGCGACCGGCGCGGTGGACATTTCCTGGAACGCCGACGGCAGCGTCGATCTCGATGCGACCACCGCCCCGGCCGCCCGCGACGCCCCCGCGCCCGACGACGAGACGGACGCGCGCCCGGGCACCCTGCCGCCGCTGACCCGCGAGTACTCGGCGCTGCGCTTCGCGGGTATCGGCGTGAACCGGCGCGTACCGCTCAACCGCGCCGGCGTGCGCGTGGGCCTGCATGCGAAATCGCTGGTGATCGACGACCGCATCGGCGTGGTCGGCACGCACAACTTCGATCCGCGCGGCGACAACCTCAACACCGAGAACGCGATCGTCATCGACGATCCGATGTTCGCGCGCAAGCTCGCCGCCAGCATCCGCCGCGACATCTCGCCGGCCAATGCGTGGACGATCGCCCGCCGCGACCGGCCCGCGGTGCTGCCGGGCGTCGACTATTCGATGGCGAAGGTGTCCGAGCGCCTGCCGCTGTTCGACATCTGGCCGACGCGCTACGCCACCAGCTACGAGTTCCAGCCCGGGCCGGATTGCCCGGCGCCGCTGGCGCCCGACGCGCCGGGCTTCCGCGAGTGCTACGTGCCGGTGGGCGACTTCCCGGAAGTCAGCCTCGGCTTCCGCAGCGTGCTGACCCGCATCTTCACCGCCTTCGGCGCCGGCCTGGTGCCGATCCTCTAGTCGGCGTCGCTCAGCCCGCGAGCGCGGCTGCGACCGCGGCGCGCAGGCGCGGGTCCTCGGCGGTGACGTCGGGCGCGAAGCGGTCGACCACGCGGCCGTCGCGATCGAGCAGGAACTTCTCGAAATTCCACAGCACGCCCGGCGCCGGATTCGGCGTCATGCCGTAACCGCGCAGGTTCTCGCGCATCGGGCCGTCGCCGGTGGCTTCGGGCTGCGCCGCGGTCAGCGCGGCATACAGCGGATGGATCGCCGCGCCGGTCACCGCGATCTTGGAGAACATCGGAAAGCCGACGTCGTAGGTGAGGCTGCAGAACTGCTGGATCTCCGCGTCGCTGCCCGGCTCCTGGTCGCCGAAATCGTTGGCCGGAAAGCCGAGCACTTCGAAACCGGCATCGTGGTGCTCGCGGTACAGCGCATCGAGGCCGGCGTACTGCGGCGTCAGCCCGCACTTCGAGGCGACGTTGACGACCAGCAGCACCTTGCCGGCGTAGTCGGCAAGCGTCGCCGGCGCGCCGTCGATGGTGGTCAGCGGGATGTCGGTCAGGGGCGCGGTCATGGCGGTTCCGGTGCGGAGTAGTGCGCCGATCATGCCACTGCCGCGGGAACGCGCCGTCAGTCCTCGGGCGCGGCGTCGTCCAGCACGTCGCCCAGCACGGCCTGCGCATCCGGGCCGGGCAGGGATTCGACCCCACGCAGCTGGCGTTCGATCGCGCGCGTGCGCACGCCGGCGGCCTTGATGCTGTTCTGCACGGTGTCGAGCTGGCCGGTGGCCTTCTCCAGCACGGTGGCGAACTTGCCGAACTCGGTCTTCACCGCGCCCAGCACCTGCCAGACCTCGCTGGACCGCTTCTCGATCGCCAGCGTGCGGAAGCCCATCTGCAGGCTGTTGAGCAGCGCGGTGATCGTGGTCGGGCCGGCGATGACGATGCGGTGCTCGCGCTGCAGCAGGTCGACCAGGCCGGCGCGGCGGATCACCTCGGCGTACAGGCCTTCGGTGGGCAGGAACATCACCGCGAAATCGGTGGTGTGCGGCGGGCAGACGTATTTCTCGCTGATCGATTTCGCCTGCACGCGGATCGCGCGTTCCAGCTGGGCGATGGTCGTGCGTACCGCATCGGCATCGCCCAGCTCCTGCGCATCGAGCAGGCGCTCGTAGTCCTCGCGCGGGAACTTCGCATCCACCGGCAACCAGACCACGGCGTCGTCGCTGCGGCCGGGCAGGCGGATCGCGAAGTCCACGGCCTCGGCGCTGTCGGGTTTCACCCGCACGCCGCGCGCGTACTGCTCGCTGGTGAGGGTCTGCTCGAGGATGGTCTCCAGCTGCACTTCGCCCCAGCCACCGCGGTTCTTGACGTTGGTCAGCACGCGCTTGAGATCGCCGACGCCGGTCGCCAGCTGCTGCATCTCGCCGAGCCCGCGCTGCACCTGCTCCAGGCGCTCGGAGACCAGCTTGAACGACGCGCCCAGGCGCGCTTCCAGCGTGGTCTGCAGCTTCTCGTCGACGGTGGCGCGCATCTGGTCCAGCTTGGCGGCGTTGTCGGCCTGCAGCGCCTTGAGCTGCTGCTCCAGGGTGGCGCGCATTTCGCCGATGCGCTGTTCGTTGCGCTGGGTCAGTTCGTTGAGCCGCGCGCCCAGGCCGTCGGCGAAGCGCTGCTGCTGGTCGGCGCCTTCGGTGCGCGCCTTGCGCGCGTCTTCGCCCAGCGCTGCGCGCAGCACGTCGAGCCGTTCGTCGGTGGTGCGGGTGAAGGCGTCGAGCCGTGCATCGGTGCGTGTGGTGAATTCGTCGAGGCGCTGGTCGGTACGCGCGGACACGGCCTGCAGCTGCGCGCCGAAGGCATCGATGCGCTGCGCCTGGGTGGCGGCAAAGCCGTCGAGCTGCTGGCGCAGTTCGCCGCGGCCTTCGCGCTGCTCCTCGCGCAGGGCGCGCTCCAGCGTGTCGTCGCCCTGGCCGGGACGACGCAGCAGCAGGATGACGAGCAGGACGCACGCGACGAGGGTGCACAGCAGGATCAGGACGAGCAGCAGCGGGATGTTCATGCGGACGATTCTAACGACCGCCGTCTCACCGCATGCGTCTGCGTGCGACACTCGCCGGCCCTGCGACCCGGACTGCGAGACGATGCGACCCGAGCGATCGGACCCTGCATCCACGGCCCCCGCCGTGCGGGCTCTGGCGATGACCGGCCGGATGCTGTTGCTGACCGGCACGGGCGTGCTCGTCGCGTTCGCACTGTTCTCGACCGATGCCGGGGCGCGCATGCTCGGGCTCCTGATCGGCGGCACGATCGCGGTGTCGGGCCTGCTGGTCCTCTGCGCGGCCTGGCGGATCTCGAAGTCCGGTGATGCGCGTCGCCGATCCCGTTGAACCGTCCCACGCCGCCGGAGCGCCTGATGCACGACCTGCCTGCCTTGCCCGTCCTCGCGCCGGGCCGTTACCGCCACTACAAGGGCCGCGACTACGCGGTACTCGGCGTGGCGCGGCACAGCGAGACGCTGGAACCGGTGGTGGTCTATCGACCGCTGTACGGCGAGGGTGCGCTGTGGGTGCGGCCGTACGCGATGTTCGTCGAAGCCGTCGTCGTCGACGGACGCGACGTGCCGCGCTTCTCACTGCTCGACGCGGCCGCGTCGGCGGACGATGCGCGATGAGCGGCACCATCGCCGGCGGCCTGCGCCAGGTCGCGTTGACGGTCTCCGATGTCGACACCGCACTCGGCTTCTATCGTGATGTGCTGGGACTGGCGTTCCTGTTCCGCGCCGGCCCCGGGCTCGCGTTTCTCGATGCCGAGGGCGTGCGCCTGATGCTCAGCACGCCGCAGGGCGCGGGCGAGCCGGGCCGCAATTCGGTGCTGTACTTCGGCGTGCGCGACATCGTCGCCGCGTTCGAGGCCTGCGTGGCCCGCGGTGCGATCGCGGAACGCGCACCCGCATTGGCGGCGCGGATGCCCGACCATGCATTGTGGATCGGTTTTCTGCGCGATCCCGACGGCAATCTCGTCGGGCTGATGGAAGAAGTGCGCGGGGACGCGTCGCCCGCGGGCTGACCACGTCCGCCGCCGGTATGCGATGCTCGCCCGCAGGCCAGGGAGGCATCGACGATGCGACAGGTTCCGTTGCGTGGTGTGGGACTCGTGCTCGCGTGTGCGTTGTTCGCGGGCTGTGCAGGTGCGCCGCCACAGCTGCCGGGATCGCCGATGGCGTCAGCCGGAGCGCGGTCGGGTCCGGTCGTCGATACCGGTGCGCTTGCCGGCGCGCCGTACCGCTTGGAGATTCCGGCCGACTGGAACGGCGAACTTGTCATGCTGCTGCACGGCTACGAGCCGAGCGGCGTGCCGCGTACCGACCCGTGGCCGGCGAACGAGGCGACGCCGCTGTTCCTCGCGCGGGGCTATGCGGTGGCCGAGAGCGGGTACGCATCCCAAGGCTGGGCTGTCGCCGACGCCATCGTGGACAGCGAGCGCCTCCGCGCGCACGTCGTGGAGCGTCACGCACCGCGGCGCAGTTGGCTGGTCGGCTTCTCGATGGGCGGGCAGGTCGCAGTCGCTAGTCTGGAGCGGCACGGCGCGGCATATGACGGTGCACTGTCGCTGTGCGGTGCGAACGTGCCGGCCACACAGGTCTTCGATGACGCGTTGCGCTCGCTCGTGGCGTTCGATTACTTCTTCCCCGACGCGGGCCTGCCTGGCGCTGGCCTGTCCGATCCGAAGGCTCCGCCGCTCGAAGACCTGCCAGCCGACCAGATCGCATTGATGCAGGCGATCGGCATGGCACTGGCGACCGACCCCGCGGCCGCGACCACGCTGGCGCAAGCATTGGAGGTATCTGCCGATGGTCTGGTCGGCGCACTCGGCCTGCATGCGCTGCTGTTGCGCGAGATGACCGCGCGCGCGGGCGGCCTGCCGGTCGACAATCGCGAGACCCTCTACAGTGGGTTCGAGGACGATGCTGCGTTCAACGCAGGCGTGCGCCGTTATCCCGCGGACGCGCAGGCGATGATGCATCTCGCCGGTGTCGCCGATCTGCGGGGGACGATCGGCAAGCCGCTGGTCTTGCGCTACAACCACGACGATCCGACGATCCCGCCGCGTTATCACGCTGTTTATCCGGCGCTCGCAGCCGAGGCCGGGCACGGCGAGCGGGTCACGGTACTGCCGGCAGTGGGCGAGGGGCATTGCACGTTTTCGCCGGAGCAGATCGGCGAGTCGCTCGACGCGCTGCGCGGCATGGCAGGGACCGATGCCGGACGCTGAGCGGATGCAGGCCGGTGCGTTGCGCTTCGGCGTGCGCTACCGGGTGGGCGAGTACGTCGCGTTGGCGATCGCACACGCCATCGACACCGATGCCTTCGTCCGCGCGGCGCCGCTCTGGAAACGCGGTGTGTTCGCGGTGGTGCTTGCCGCGTTGGCCTCGGTGCTGTTCGTGTGGAAGTCAGCGCGGATGGGACGTTGCAGCTTCGTCATTGATGCCGAAGGCCTGCGCCGCACCTCGAAGCGCGGAACGTCCGGCGTGCCGTGGACGCGCGTGCAGGCGGTCCACGTGTACCGGCAGGGTTATCTGGTGGAACTCGAATCCGGTGCGGTTCCAGTCCCGTTCCGGGTGCTGTCGGCCGACGCGCGGCGGCGGTTTGAAGTTTTCGCAAGTTCGCGTCTGAGGACGGGCGCCGAAGACCACTCCATGCCGTACTGAGCCGCCGGCGATGGCGTCCTGCCCGTGCGCCGGGCAGCGCAGGGGCAGGACGATTCTCGCGGTGTCGCCGTCAGGCGGTCTTCGGCACCGGCGCGTTGGCGGTGAGGATGCCGGCCTCGCGCAGTTCGTCCCAGAACGCGCCCGGAATCACCACCGACATCGACGCGATATTGGCCTCGACCTGGGCCGCATTGCGCGAGCCCGGCACGATGGCCGACACCACATCAGGCGCATTGGCGAACTGCAGCGCGGCGGTGCGCAGGTCGATCCCGTGGCGCTCGGCGATGCGCTGGGCGGTCGCGCGCTTCTCGTTCGCATCCGCCGGCACCGGCTGCGAGCCGTAGAGATAGCGGTCGCGTCCGGCGAGAAAGCCGGCCAGCAGCGGCGAGCCGACGATCACCGAGATGTCCTTGGCCGCAAGCTTCGGGAACGTGTCGTCGAGCGCGCGCTGGTGATCGAGCAGCGAGTACTGGCAGGCGAGCAGGAAGATGTCCGGGTCGGCCACCTCGATCGCGCGCAACGCCGGATCGGGCGTGTTGACGCCCATGCCCCAGGCCTTGATCAGGCCTTCCTCGCGCATCTTGGTCAGTTCGACGAAGGCGCCGGTGCGGGCCTGCTCGAAATATTCGGTCCAGCGCTCGCCCATGTCGCCGTTGTCGGGCGACAGGTCGTGGATCAGCACGATGTCGATCGAATCCAGGCCCATGCGCTGCAGGCTGTCCTCGATCGAACGGCGCGTGCCGGCGGCGCTGTAGTCGTAGCGGTAGTCGAACGGCGGCGGGTCCTTCCAGCTGACCTTGGGTGTTTCGCGCGTGGCGGTCAGCAGGCGGCCGACCTTGCTCGAGACGACGTATTCCTCGCGCGGCTTCTGGCCCAGGACGTGGCCCAGGCGACGCTCCGAACGGCCGAGGCCGTACCAGGGCGAGGTGTCGAACAGGCGCATGCCGCCGTCCCAGGCGGCTTCGATCGTGGCCTGTGCATCGTCTTCGCTGACCACGGCCCAGTTGTTGCCGATCGGCGCGCAGCCGAGGCCGACGCGGGATGTCGGCCGGTAGCGCGGACCACCGGGGGGATTGGTCGGCAGGGCAGTGCGGCGCGCGGTGCCGCGGGTCGGCAGCACGTCGCCGGGGGTGGTCTGGGCGTGGACCAGTGGTGCAGCGGCGAGGGTCGCGGCGCCAAGTGCGGCGGCGGACAGGAAGGTGCGGCGTGTATGCATCGTGGACTCCATCGGAACGGGGCTGCGACCACCGCCTCCCGGCCGGATGGCCGCCCTGCTCGATGCCCGCGATTGCGCACGATGCCAGCCGGCACGGATGCAGACCGTGAACCGGCCGGCGGGCACGCGGCTGCGATGGGCGTACGGGCTGCGTATGATCCGCGCTCGATTCGCAGCGGCGGGACGTCATGAGCTGGATGGGCATCTCCGATCTGCCGACCTTCGTCGTCGCGGTCCTGGTGTTTCTCGCGATTCCCGGCCCTGGCACGTTCGCGCTGCTGACCGCGACGGGTCGCGGTGGTCCGCGCGCCGGCTATGCGGCGTTCTTCGGCCTCGCGCTGGGCGACCAGATACTGCTGTGGCTGGCGGCCGGCGGCGTCGCGGCATTGCTGGCGGCGAATCCGACACTGTTCCGCGGCCTGCAGTGGATCGGCGCGGCCTACCTCGTCTGGATCGGCGTGCAGCTGCTGCGCCGCGACGCCACGGGCGCGGATGCGCCGCCACCCGCACACGGTCACTGGTTCCGCCAGGGCGTGCTGATCACCCTGCTCAATCCGAAGGCCGTGCTGTTCTACATGGCGTTCTTTCCGCTGTTCATCGATCCGGCGCAACACCGCGGCTTCGCGACATTCGCCGCGATGTCGGCGCTGATCTGCACGCTGGGCCTGTTGTACTGCTCGCTGCTGATCCTGGCCGGGCACGCACTGCGCGCGCATGTTGCGCGCGAGCCGCGCATCGCGCGCTGGCTGCGCGGCATCGCCGGCGTGTGCCTGATCGGATTCGGTGTGCGGCTGGCGCTGTAGGCATCGGCAGCGGTGTGTCCGTGGGAGCGCCCCTAAGCGCGATGGAGAGTGAGTGAGGCCACATCGCGCGCGAGCGCGCTCCTACAGGCGCGCCGGGGCTTTGCGATGCTGCGTGTACACAAGACGTGCGTCGTCGTTGCCATCTGTGGGAGCGCCCTTGGGCGCGACGGGCAGCCGGGAACGCCACATCGCGCGCGAGCGCATGAGACGTCGACGTCGTTGCCATCCGTAGGAGCGCGCTTGGGCGCGATGGAGAGTGAGTCAGGTCACTTCGCGCGCGAACGCGCTCCTACAGGCGCGACGGAGCGCTGGGAAGCGCATCGCGCGAGCGCGCACCCACGGCACTCGGTGGCGTGGGAACCGGCGTCCGTACACCCGCGCTAGCGCAGTGTCACCGCCAGATCGCGGTTCGCCATCGCCGTATTGCCGGCGGCGTCGCGGGCGGTGATGCGCACGATGTAATCGCCGGGCGGCAACGCGTCCACCTGCCACAGGCCGGTCTCGAGGCTGCCGTCGCGCACGGTGTTGGTGACGACGTAACGGAAGCGCGTACGCGCGGCGCCATGCACGGTGATGCCGCTGTCGCCGGCATAGGCCACGCGCACGGCCTCGCGATGCGGCGGCATGCGGCTGAAGTCGAGCGTCATCCGCGGCGTGCCGGAGCCCGGCAGCATCCGGCCGTCGGCGTGCAGGATCTGGTAGCCCAGCGCGTGCAGGCCCAGCCGGCGGCGCGCGAGGTTGCCGTCGACCTGGTCCCAGGCCTCGACGACGATCTGCACCCCGCCCACGCTGCGCGGCACGACGACGCGGCCGGCCTCGCGCGTGGTCAACGGCACGTCCAGCGCATCGCGCAGTTCGATTGCGTCGATGCGCGGCGCCACGGTATCGACGAAATTGACGAAGCCCAGCCCCACCGCGTTGCGCTGATAGCCGGCGGGGCCGACGATCAGGTGCACGTGCGACTGCGGGTTGATCGTGCCGACCGGCTCGCCGGCGGCGATCCGCGTGCCGCGCCCGATGCGCACGCGTGACGGGCGCCCGTCGTCGCCTGTGAGCAGCGTGAAGCGCGGATCCAGCGACCGGCCCTGCGCGCTGCGGCCGACCCGGATGTGCATGTAGGTCAGGGCGTCGAGCGCGACGTTCTCGGCCTGGTCGCCGAAGCGGCTGGCGGCCAGCGGGCTGGACACCTTGGCGTCGGCGATCGCCAGCACCGGCGTGCCGACATCGGCGCGGATGTCGAAGCCGTCGTGGAGATGGCTGCGGCTCTCGCCGCGGAAGTTGCCGCGCACCTCGCCCATCGTGCCGACGACCTCGTGCCAGCCGTCCTGCGGGGCGAACGGCCAGCGGCCGCGCGTGTCCGGCGTCGGGGCGTCGGGGGCCGGGCCGACCTCGGCATCGCGCAGGTTCTGCTTTACGCCGGCGCGCGGCACGTGGGCGATGCGGTGTACGCGATGCGCGGCGGCGTCGGCCAGCCAGACATCGCCGCGCGCATCCAGCGCGATGCCCGCAGGCCGGGCCAGGCGCTGGGCCATGTCGCGGCCCGCGAACACGTGCACGCGGCCATCGGCCGCCAGCTGCAGCACGCGCCCGCGCGACAGTTCGGTCATGTAGACCGTGCCGTCATCGGCAACCGCCAGCGCGAGCGGCGCGCGCGGCGCGTCGTCGGGATCGGCCGCGTGCAGCACGGGCGTGTGCACACCGGTCGCATCGAGCACGCGCACGATGCCGTTGCCGGTATCGGCAATCCACAGCCGGCCGTCGCGGGCCAGCGCCAGACCGGTCGGCGTATCGAGGCGCGCGTCCACGCCCACGCCGTCGACGAAGCCGGGCGCATCGCCACCGGCCAGCGTCGACACGCGGCCGTCGCGGATCGCGCGGATGCGGTCGTTGTGGCTGTCGGCAACGTACACCGTGCCGTCGGCGCCGACCGCGACACCGATCGGCGTATCGAAGCGGGCGGTGTGTACGGGCCCGTCGACGAAGCCGGCCGCGCCGCCACCGGCCAGCGTGGTCACCTCGCCCTGCGGCGTGATCCGGCGGATCGCGTGGTTGCCGGTGTCGGCGACGTAGAGCACGCCGGCCGCGTCGATCGCGAGGCCCGACGGCGTGTGCAGGCGCGCGGCAGTGCCGGCGCCATCGGCGAAGCCTTCGATGCCGCCAGCCAGCGTGTCGACGCGGCCGTCGGCATGCACGCGCCGGATGCGGTTGCCGTCGCCGCCTTCTGCGACATAGGCCACGCCTGCGGCATCGAGCACCAGACCGAAGGGGTCGTCGAAGCGGGCCTGTTCGCGGGGGCCGTCGACGCTGCCGCGGATGCCGTCACCGGCGATGCGGTCCAGACGCGCGGGCTGGCCGAACGGTGACACGGCCACCGTCTCCGCGGGCGGCGCGCGGAACTCGAACACGAAGGTCGCCGCCAGTGCGATCAGCACCAGTGCGGCCATGCCCCCCAGCGCCCGGCGCGTACCGGGCCGCCACGCACGCGCCATCGGCGGGGATCAGTCCAGCACGCGGCAGAACACCGCCTTGAGGTAGCGCGATTCGGGCACGTTGGCCAGGAACGGGTGGTCCGCGCCCGCGCCGGCGACGCGCAGCACCTGGATCGTGCGGCCGGAATAGAACGACGCCCGGCGCAGCATGTCGAGGAACTGGTCCTCGCTGACCAGGCCCGTGCAGGAGAACGTCGCGAACAGCCCGCCGGGCTTCACCACGCCCAGCGCCAGCCGGTTCATGTCGAGGTACTTCTTCAGCGCCGGAATCACCTGTTCGCGGTCGCGGGTCATCTTGGCCGGGTCGAGCACGACGACGTCGTAGCGCTCGCCCGCGTTCGACGCATCGCGCAGCCACGGGAAGATGTCGGCCTGCACGAACTTGATGCGCGCGTCGTTGAGCCGGGCATTGCCCTTTGCGATCTCGATCACGTCGGCGTCGATGTCCACGCCTACCACTTCCGCCGCGCCCCGCGCCGCGGCGTACACGCCGAAGCCGCCGGTGTTGCAGCACAGGTCCAGCACGCGCTGGCCCTCGACCTGGCGGCTCAGCCATTCGCGGTTCTCGCGCTGGTCGGCGAAGAAGCCGGTCTTGTGCGCGCCGGCCGGATCGGCGCGGAAGCGGATGCCGTGCTCGGTGATCACCGCCGGATCGGCCGGCACGCTGCCGCGGAAGTCGAAACTTTCCTGCTTCTGCACGTGTTCGTCGGCGAAGCTGTGGAAGCGGCAGCCGGGGAACTGTTCGCGCAGTGCCTCGTAGATCCACTCGCGATGGCGGAACGTGCCGGCGCTGAAGAACTCGACCACCAGCAGGTCCGCGTAGCGGTCGACCACCAGGCCGCTGATGCCGTCGCCTTCGCTGTGCACCACGCGCCAGGCGTCGGACACCGCGTCGAGCTTCAACACGTCGCGGCGCAGCGCGACTGCCGCGGCGATCTTGCGCGAGAACCAGCCCGCGTCGACCGGGATGTCCGGATTGGTTTCCAGGATGCGCACGGCGATGCGCGAATGGCCGTTGTAGAACCCGCGGCCGATCCAGTCGCCTTCGACACCGATCACATCGACGATGCTGCCGGGCTTGGGGCGCTGTTCGGGCTTTTCGACCAGGCGCTGGAAGATCCACGGATGGCTGGAACGCCAGGCGTTCTTCAGGCGTACGGTCGGGTTGGTTGTATTCATGCCCGAGATTTTACCGCGTGCACTTGCCCGTCACGCGCCGGGCCCGCAGAATCCGCCCCCGAAGGGGAGTAGCTCCCAGCGTGCAGGCCGTCATTTCGAGCAGCGATGCTCCGGTCGCGCGGCAGCCCACCGGGCTGTGAGCAAGACCTTCGCCGCAATGGCGAAGGCATGTCCCCGGATTCCGGTTCCCGGTTCCCGACGATGTCTGCGCCCTGCGGACCTCTTCCACATGCTCGGGAATCTCGATGGAAACGATTGGCAATGTCTGGTTATGGGCCGGCTTCGGCGGCCTGGTGGTGGTCGCGCTGCTGGTCGATCTGGTGCTGATGCGCCACGGCGGCGCGCACAAGGTCACGTTCAAGGAGGCGCTGTGGTGGAGCCTGGGCTGGGTGGGCCTGGCGTTGCTGTTCAATGCCGGGCTGTGGTGGTACCTGCACGAAACCGCGGGCGCGGCGACCGCCAACCGCGTGGGTCTGGAATTCCTGACCGGCTATCTGGTCGAGAAGTCGCTCGCGGTCGACAACATCTTCGTGTTCCTGCTGCTGTTCACCTTCTTCGGCGTGCCCGAGGCACAGCGCCAGCGCGTGCTGATCATCGGCATTTTGCTGGCGCTGGTGCTGCGCGCGATCCTGATCTTCGTCGGCGCCGCGTTGCTGGCCCAGTTCCACTGGCTGCTGTACGTGTTCGGCGCGTTCCTGCTGCTGACCGGCTTCAAGATGTGGCTCGTCGCCGGCAAGGAGCCGGACCTGGAGAACAACGTGGTGCTGCGCTGGATGCGCGGACATCTGCGGCTCACCGACGGCTACCGCGGTGCTGCGCTGCGCGTGCGCGAAGGTGACGCCTGGGCCTACACGCCGCTGTTCGTGGTGCTGGTGCTGATCGGCGTGATCGACGTGATCTTCGCGGTCGACAGCATCCCGGCGATCTTCGCGATCACCACCGATCCCTTCATCGTGCTGACCTCCAACGTCTTCGCGGTGCTGGGCCTGCGTGCGATGTTCTTCATGCTCGCCGGCATGGCCGACCGCTTCCACCTGCTGCCCTACGGTCTGGCCGTGGTGCTGGTCTTCATCGGCGCCAAGATGCTGCTGATCGACATCTACAAGATCCCGGTGCTGTGGTCGCTGGGCGTGGTGGCGGCGATCCTGGCGGTGACGGTGGCACTGAGTCTGGCGCGACCGCCGAAGCCGGTGACCGGCACCTGACGCCGGCTGCGGAACACGGGACCGGCGCGTCGGACGCGCCGGTCTCAGTGACGCAGCGGCAACTCCACTTCGACGTCGCGGTCGATGACCCGGTCGCGCCCTGCGCGCTTGGCGAGGTACAGGCGGCGATCGGCGGCCGCAAGCAGGGTCTCGAGGTCGGCGCCGCGGCCTTCGCGCACGTGGGCGATGCCGATCGACAGCGTCACCGGCGCATCGATGCCATCCACGCGCACCGGCCGCGCGGCGACCGCGGCGCGCAGACGCTCCGCGCGCAGCGTGGCCTCTCCGGGCGGTACGCCGACCAGCAGCAGGCAGAACTCGTCACCGCCGAAACGCCCGGCGATGTCGTCGTCCTGCAGCGCTGCGCGCAGCGTCGTCGCCACCGCCACCAGCACGCGGTCGCCGACGGCGTGGCCATGCCGGTCGTTGACCGGCTTGAAGCCGTCGACGTCGATCATCAGCAGCGCCGCCAGGGTGTCGTCGCGCGGCGCGGCGTCGAGCCGGCGCGCCACCTGTTCGAAGAACGCGCGGCGGTTGTTGAGGCCGGTCAGCGGATCGGCGGCCGCCAGGCCTTCGAGCAGACGCTGCTGGCGTTCCATCTGCGCGAGTACGAAAGCGAAGGTCGCGAACACCGGTGCCAGCAGGAAGTAGGCGAGCGCGAGCTGCTGCGCAGGCGTGATGCCGGCATCGAAGGCCGGGCCGCTCTGCGGGCGGATCCACTGTTCCAGCAGGCGCAACACGCAGACCAGGCCCGCGCCGATGTAGATCGCGATGATCACGCGCTCCGCGCTGCCCCGCACGGCGGCCTGCGCCTGGCGCGCGATGCTCCACAGGCCCAGCACCAGCGACGCCAGCGCACACAGCCAGAACATCGCGATGTGCTGCTCGGGCGACGTGCCCGGCCACAGCAGGCCCACCGGCAACAGCGCGGCCGGCGCGTAGACCAGGGCCGAAGGCGCGGCGCGGTCGGTGCCGCGTTCGTGGAAGCCGCGCGCCAGTGCGCGCAGCAGACCGGCCTGACCGGCGACGAGCAGCGCGCAGGCCAGCGCCTGGATGCCACCGGCCAAGGTCTGCGCCGGCACTGCGAACAGCGGCCATGCCAGCGTCTGCAGGCCGAGGCCGATGCCCCATTCGCGCAGGCCGCGACGTTCGCGGATGCGCTCGCCGCGCCACACCAGCCACACCATCGCCGCCAGTGCCGCGCACAGCAGTACGAACAGGGCCAGGAATGTCAGGCGCCACGGATCCATGCCGTCTCCTTCCCGCAGAGGCGCGCGAAGCCGCGCAACCCTAGCACCCGTGCCCCTGCCGCCGCGTCCGATGCGGTCACGGAACCTCGCATGCGTCATCGTCCGTTCGGACAGGCGGCTGCGGGCCGCCGGCTTGTATCCCGCCGAACCGGCGCCATCCTTGTCGCATGCATCTCGACAGTCCCGATTCCCCCGCCGATCCCGAAGCCCAGCGCCGGCTCGACCGCCGCCGGCTGTCCACCGCGCTCAAGGCCAGCGTCGGCGCCGTGCTGCTGCTGGTGATCGCGTTCGGCCTGCAGGCCGCGTTCGACTGGCGGCCGCTCGCGGTACGTCCGGGCGACTGGTCCGGACTGATCGGCGTGCTCACCGCGCCGCTGCTGCACGGCTCGCCCGAACACCTGATCGCCAACGGCAGCGCACTGCTGCTGCTCGGCTCGCTGGCACTGGCGGTGTATCCGAAGGCGACGCTGCGCGGCCTGCCGCTGATGTGGCTGGGCTCGGGCCTCGGCGCCTGGCTGATGGGCAATCCCGGCTCGCACCATCTCGGCGCCAGCGGCGTCACCCACGGCCTCATGTTCCTGGTGTTCGTGCTCGGCCTGCTGCGGCGCGACCGGCCGTCGATCGCGGCCGGTATGATCGCGTTCCTGTTCTACGGCGGCATGCTGCTGACGATCCTGCCGCAGGAGCCGGGCGTGTCCTGGCAGTCGCACATGGGCGGCGCAATCGGCGGCGTGCTGGCCGCGTTCTGGTTCCGCTACGCCGATCCCGTGCCGCCGCGCAAACGCTACAGCTGGGAGATCGAGGAAGAGGAAGCCGCACGCGCCGCGCTCGAAGCACGCGAGACCTTCGAGCCGCCCGCGCCGCAGCGCGTGCCGGTGCTGTGGGACCGGCCGCAGGCGTCACGCGGTGTGGTGATCGAGTTTCCCCGCCGGGATGCGTCGCGCGACGATGCGTCGCGGCCGCCGACGCCCGACTGACCGCACGCGGTCGCGCGGCGGCTGCGACCGCGGGCTGACTTCTGGGTCTCGCCGCGATGTGCGCCTGGCGGTCGCTCAGCGCCGCGCCGCGAGCCGCAGCCCGCGCGGCGTCAGACCGCGTTCGACCAGTTCGAACAGACCCTGCACCGTCAGCGCCAGCACGGCCGCCGGGACCGCGCCTTCGAGGATCAGACCGAGGTCGTCGAGGCGGATGCCGGTGAGGATCGGCTGGCCGTAACCGCCGGCGCCGATCAGCGCGCCGAGGGTCGCGGTGCCGACATTGATCACCGCCGCGGTCTTGATGCCGGCGAGGATCGTGCGCAGCGCCAGCGGCAGTTCCACGCGGAACAGGCGCGTCGCCGGTGGCAGACCGATCGCCGACGCGGTCTCGCGCAGTTCGCGCGGGATGCCGGTCAGACCGGCGTGCGTGTTGCGCACGATCGGCAGCAGGCTGTAGAGGAACAGCGCGGCGATCGCCGGTCCGGCGCCGATGCCGAACAGCGGAATCATGAAGACGAAGACCGCCAGCGACGGCAGCGTCTGCAGCAGGCCGGTCAGCGTCAGCACCGCCTGGCCAAGCCGCGGACGCCGCGCGGCCAGCACGCCCAGCGGCAGCGCGACCAGCAGCGCCGCGCCCAGCGACACGCCGACCAGCACCAGATGTTCGCGCGTGCGCTGCCAGAGCCGCGTCGCGCGGCCGTCGACGGCGGTGGTGTCCGTGTCGAGTCCCAGCCAGTCCGCCGCCACCGTGGCGTCCGGCGCGCGTTCCAGCTTCACCCGGCCGTTGAGGCGCTGCATCGTCGTCGCGTCGATGCGGCCTTCGAGTCCGCGCAGCGCGGCGACCGCGGCCGGCGCGCGTGTCGCCAGATCCGCGCGGTACAGCAGCACCGCGGCGTAGGACGGGAAGTAGTCGCGGTCGTCGTCCAGCACCACCAGGTCGTAGTACGGAATCTCGGCGTCGGTGGCGTAGAGGTCGGTCGCATCGATCGCACCCGAGGCCAGCGCGCGGTAGGCGAGGTCGTGATCCAGGCCATCGGGCCGCTGCGGCAGGCCGTAGGCGGCGCGCAGGCCCGGCCAGCCATCGGCGCGCGAGACGAACTCGTTGCTCAGTCCTAGGCGCAGCTGCGGATGCGCGGTGAGGTCGGACAGCATGCGGATGCCGAGCGCCTCGGCGCGGTCGCGGCGCATGCCGATCGCATAACTGTTGTCGAACCCCAGCGGCGCGGTCATCGCCACGCCGTCGCGCGCCAGCGCGGCCGCCAGCGCGGCGCGATCGGCGCCGGGCATGCGCAGCAGCTCGTCGGCCAGCGTGCCGGTGTATTCGGCGTAGGCGTCGATGTCGCCTTCGAGCAGCGCGCGCCACAGGATGCGGGTGCCGCCGAGCTGGCGCCGATGCCGCGCGTCCACGCCGGCCTCGCGCACGGCCAGTGTCGCCACCTCGCCCAGCAGCACGCCTTCGGTGAAGTTCTTCGAACCGACCGTCACCGTCTCCGCCGCCTGCGCCTGCGCGCCGGCGACCAGCAGGCACAGCAGCGCGACGATGCGGCGCGCGGCGGCGCTCATCCCGCGGCCTCGTCGACGCTGCGCTGCGCGTGCATGAAGGCGGCGACGAAATCGTCGGCGGGTGCGTCCAGCAGCGTGCGCGCCGGGCCCTGCTGCACGATGCGGCCGTCGCGCAGCAGCACCACGGTGTCGGCAAACCACGCCGCTTCGGCGACGTCGTGGGTGACCAGCACCACGGTCTTGCCGAGGCGTTCGAACAGCGCGCGCATCTGGGTCTGCAGATCGTGGCGGACGATCGGGTCCAGCGCGCCCAGCGGTTCGTCGAGCAGCAGCACGTCGGGATCGAGCATCAGCGCGCGGATCAGGCCGACGCGCTGGCGCTGGCCGCCGGAGAGTTCTGCCGGGTAGCGCCGCAGTGCGTCGGCCGGCAACTGGCACAGCGCGGCCAGTTCGCCGACGCGCGCATCGATGCGCGCACGCGACCAGCCCAGGGTGCGCGCCAGCAGCGCGATGTTGCCGGTGGCATCGAGATGCGGAAACAGCCCGCCTTCCTGGATCACGTAGCCGATGCGCCGGCGCAGCGCGGGCAGTTGCGCGCGCTGCAGCGGTGCGCCTTCGAACCGCACCTCGCCGCGGTCGGGCCATTCCAGGCCGACCAGCATGCGCAGCAGGGTCGACTTGCCGGCACCGCTTGGCCCGATCAGCGCGGTCGTCCGTCCGGGTGCGATGTGCAGGTCGATGCCGTCCAGGCCCGCGCCGCGGGCGTAGTGGCGATGCACCTGGTGGAGATCGAACATCGCCGCACCTTAGCAGCGGCCGGTCGGGCGCCGCGTGCGCGTGCTAGCGTCGCGACCTGGACCCGATCGCAAGGATGCGCATGGACGCGACACCGCACAATCTCTACGCCCCGCCTATTGCCGTGAGCGCTCCGGTCGAGCCGGATGCCGCCGCCGCCACGCGGCCGTTCTACGTCGTCGCGTCGACCAAGTTCCATCTGCTGTTCTTCGCGACGTTCGGCCTCTACGGCGTGTTCTGGTTCTACACCCACTGGCAGCAGTACCGGCAGGGACGCGCGGAGACGATCTGGCCGGTGCCGCGGGCGATCTTCTCGATCTTCTTCGTGCATGCGCTGACCGAGCGCATCGAGACCGCGCTGAAGGTGCAGCGCCAGCGCCATGTCTGGTCGCCGGCGACGCTGGCGACGGTCTACATCGTGCTCGAGGTCGGCAGCACGGTGCTGGGCCGTCTCGACGGGCGCGGCATCGGCACGCCGGCGACGGGTCTGCTCGCGCTGGCGTCGCTCGTCCCCATCGCCCTGGTGCTGATGCGCATCCAGGCGGCGGCCAACCTGGCCTGCGGCGATCCGACGGGCGCAGGCAACCAGCGACTGGGCTGGGCCAACGGATTCTGGCTGGCGATCGGCGTCGTCGGCTGGTTGCTGGTCGTCGCCGGGCTGGTGCTCCCGGCCTGAGGTCGCGCGGGACGCGTGTTAACGTCGCCGCCTCGCTCCGGAGCCCGCCATGTCACGCGTCGTCCTGTCCTTCTGTGCTGCGCTGCTGCTGGTGGCCTGCGACCGCGAACCGGTTGCGCCCGCGGCGGGCGCTCCGATGCCCGACGCGCCTGCGGTCGCCAACGACACGCCGGCCGGACAGCGCATCGAAGCCGATGTGCGCGTGCTGGCCGACGACGGCATGGAAGGCCGGCTCACCGGCAGCGCGGGCTACGACCTCGCCAGCCGGCACGTGGCCGCACGCTTCGAGGCGATGGGCCTGGAGCCGGCCGGCGACGACGGCCAGTGGTTCCAGCGTGTGCCGCTGACCCGCGCCATCGTCGTGCGCGACGGCGCGCGGCTCGACATCACGCGCAACGGGCGCACGATCCGGCTGCGCTTCGGCGAGCAGTTCCTGCCGCTGCCCAACTTCAACGCCGCCGACGGCACCGTGACCGCACCGGCGGTGTTCGTGGGCCAGGCGATCGATGCGCCGGAACTCGGCCATGACGACTTCCGCGGCATCGATCTGCGCGGCCGCATCGCCGTGGTCTTCGGCGGCGCCCCCGACACCTTCCCGCCGACCCAGCGCGCGCACTACAGCGCCAGCCATTCCAAGGCCGAGGCCGTGGCCGCGCGCGGCGCGGTCGGCCTGCTGATGGTCAACACCGCCGCCGACGAGGCCGGCCAGCCGTGGGTGCGTATCGCCGAGCGCTGGAACCAGCCGTCGATGCGCCTGCGCGGCAGCAGCGGTGCAGCGGTCGACGGGTTTCCGCAGCTGCGTGCCAGCGCGCGCGTCGCGGCGACGGCGGCCGATCTGGTGTTCGCCGACGGCCCGCGCACCGCTGCGGAACTGTTCGATGCCGCGCGCGCGGGCACGCTCGCCCCGTTTGCGCTGCCCGGCCGCATGACCCTCGCCAACCGCACGCGCATCGACCGCCTGGAATCGCGCAACGTGCTGGCGCGGCTGCCCGGGCGCGATCCCGCGCTGGCCGGTCAGAGCATCGTGCACACCGCGCATCTCGATCACATCGGCATCGGCCCGGCGGTCGACGGCGACACGCTCTACAACGGCGCGATCGACAACGCGCTGGGCGTGGCGATCATGCTCGAGGCCGCCCGCGAACTGCGCGAGGCCGAGCAGGCGCCGGGGCGTTCGGTGGTCTTCGCCGCGCTGACCGGCGAGGAGCAGGGCCTGCTCGGCGCGACCTGGCTGGCGCGCTATCCCACCGCCGCGGTCGGCCGCGCGGTCGCCAACATCAACATCGACATGCCGGTGCTGACCGCGCCCACGCGCGATGTCGTCGCGATCGGCGTCGAGCATTCCACGCTGAAATCGGCCGTGGACCGCGCCGCGGCCGAAATCGGCGTCGAGGTCTCGCCCGATCCCTTCCCCGAGGAAGTGGCCTTCGTGCGCAGCGACCAGTACGCCTTCGTGCGCGCGGGCGTGCCGGCGATCTATCTCGATGCCGGCGTCGCGCCCGCCAACGACAACCAGGATCCGAAGGTCGCGGCGACCTGGTTCCTGCGCAACTGCTATCACCGTCCCTGCGACCAGGTGGATCTGCCGATCCAGTACGCGGATGCCGCGCGTCTGGCGCAGATGAGCGCCGCGATCAGCCGGGTGATCGGAAACGATGCGGATGCGCCGCGCTGGAACGCGGGCGATTTCTTCGGGTCACGGTTCGGCGACGACACGGCGCGCTGAGCGCGCCGGCAGCACTCAATCGGCGCGGCGACCGCCGGCCATGTCGACGTCGAACTCGATGTCGTCCTCCGGATCCTCGTCCGGGTCCGCGGCCAGCACGCGATCGGCGCTGGCTTCGGGCAGTTCGATGATGAAGCGCGCGCCGCCGCCCTCGCGGTCCTCGTACCAGAGCTGACCGCCCAGGTTGACGATGATCTGCTTGGCCAGCGACAGGCCCAGGCCGCTGGAGCGGCCGTCGTCCGTGTCCGCATGCGCCAGGCGCTGGAACGGACGGAACAGGGCGTGCTGCAGGTCGCGCGCGATACCCGGGCCGCGGTCTTCGACCAGCAGCTGCCAGAAACCGGCACCACCGCCGCGCAGCGAGATGTCGACGTCGCTGTCGGGCGCGTACTTGATCGTGTTGGTGATCAGGTTCTCGGCCACCTGGCGCAGCACCAGGGTGTCGACCGCGACCATCGGCGCCACGTCGGGCGCACGCGCCTGCAACTGCACGCCGCGGTCCTCGAACTGCAGCGCGTAGCGGTCGACCAGCCAGTTCAGCACGTCGCGCAGCGGCGTGACCTGGCGGGCCTCGGCCTCCTTGCGCGAGGTGTCCTGGGTTTCGAGATAGCGGCGGATGTAACCCAGCGCATCCTCGGCACTCTCGTGGATCATCTTGTGATAGCGCGGTACGCGCTCGGGCTTGGTCTCGCCCTTGATCAGCATGTCGCTGGCGAACCAGATGCTCGACAGCGGATTCTTCAGATCGTGCGCGACCAGGTTCACCAGCTCCTGGCGTTCGCGCGCGATGCGCTCCAGGCGGTCGCGCGTCTGCTTCAGCCCGACGTGCGCGTTGACGCGCGCCAGCAGTTCCTCGGGCATGAAGGGCTTGGTGACGTAGTCGACCGCGCCGGCATCGAACGCGCGCAACAGCAGTTCGCGGTCCTGGGCCACGGTGAGGAACACCACCGGCAGGCGCAGCAGGTCCGGATTCTGCTTGATCTCGCCGAGCAGCGCGAAGCCGTCCATGTTCGGCATCAGCATGTCGAGCAGCACCAGGTCCGGACGCAGGTCCGGCAGCTTCGCCAGCGCCTCGGCGCCGTCGATCGCGGTCACCACCTCGTAGCCGTGACGGCTCAGCAACGAACTCACCACGCGCAGGTTCGCGGGTTGGTCGTCGACGACGAGGATGCGACCGCTGGCGTTGGCTTGGTTCGGCATGGTCCAGGTGTCGCCCGGGGCGCGGGCATGACGAAAACGGGGTGAAAACGCGTCGGAGACGGTAGCAGAATGAACACGGCCGCGCCGTGCGCTATCGCGCTTCCGTCAGGTCGCCAGTATCCGCCATTCGCCGGGCGCCAGCGCGTCCAGCGACCAGTCGCCGATCGCCACCCGCACCAGGCGCAGCGTGGGCAGGCCCACCGCCGCGGTCATGCGGCGCACCTGCCGGTTGCGGCCTTCGTGGATGACGAGTTCGAGCCAGGCATCGGGCACGGTCTTGCGCATCCGCACCGGCGGGTCGCGCGGCCACAGCGCCGGTGGATCGATCTGCTGCGCCTGTGCGGGGCGGGTCGGCCCGTCGTTGAGGACGACCCCGTCGCGCAGGCGCTGCAGCTGCGCCGCGGTGGGCGCGCCCTCGACCTGCACGCGATAGGTCTTGGGCGCCTTGTGCCGCGGATCGGTGATGCGGTGGGCCAGCGGACCGTCGTCGGTCAGCAGCAGCAGACCTTCGCTGTCATGGTCGAGCCGGCCCGCCGGGTAGACCCCGGGTGGCAGCCCGAACCCGGCCAGCGTCGGCCGCGGCGGCGTGCTGCGGTCGGTGAACTGGCACAGCACGCCGTGGGGTTTGTTGAAAGCGACAAGCATGGGACGTGATTCGGGGATTGGTGATTCGTGATTCGAAAAAACGGCTGGATCGCAGCTTTCTCATGTCCCCTCGGCGCCCAGGAAACGCGCTTCGGGCTGGCGATCTGCGCAACCGGTCGCAGAAGACCGGCTTCTACGAATCACCAATCACGAATCACCAATCACGGCTTTTCACGGCTTCACAAACCGCAGCGTCATCCGGTCGCTTTCGCCGATGGCCGAGTAGCGCGCGGCGTCCTGCGGTTCGTGGCGGTTGGTCGGCGGCAGTGTCCACACGCCGTTGGGATGGTCGCGGGTGTCGCGCGGGTTGGCGTTGATCTCGCTGCTGCCGTCGACGCGGAAGCCCGCGGCCTGGGCGAGGGCGATGACCTGGGCCTGGCCGACGTAGCCGCTGCGGTCGTCGTCGGCCACATCGGTGCGCGCGCGGTGTTCGACCACGCCGAGCACACCGCCCGGACGCAGCACGTCATAGAACCCCTTGAACATCGCCTCGGCCTGGCCCGACATGCGCCAGTTGTGCACGTTGCGGAAGGTCAGCACCACGTCGGCCGAGCCGGCAGGTCCGAACACCGGCGCGGCCGGATCGTAGGCGACCATGCGCGCGCTGCCGAACTGCGCGGGCGCCGCGTCGAAGCGGGCCTGCAGCCCGTCGCGCTGGGCCTGCTGGTAGTCGCGTGCGCGGCCCTCGGCAGCGGCCGCCGGATCGACCATCGCGCCGATGTACTGGCCGCTGTCGTGCAGATACGGCGCCAGGATCTCGGCATACCACGCACCGCTGCCGGGGGTGATCTCGATGACCGTCTGTCCCGGGCGCACGCCGAAGAAGCGCAGCGTCTCGGCAGGATGGCGCGCGGCATCGCGGGCGCGGTTGTCCGCGCTGCGCCAGTCGCCGGCCAGCACGGTGTCGAGACGGGCGGCATGACCGGCGTCCACATCGGACGCGGTGTCGGCGCGGGTCTGCGGGCCGCTGCACGCGGTGAGGGCGAGCAGGGCGGCGCCCAGCAGGAGGCTGCGTTGCATGATCGGGAAACTCCGGAACCGAAGGTGGCGCAAGGGTGCCACAAGCGCGGCCTGCCGCGGCTGGTGGGCGTGTGCGGGGGGCCGCATGGCCGACGCGGAACACTGTTTTGCGCGCGCGCTGCACGCACTGCGTGCAGTGGCGTGCCTATGCTGGCCGCCCTTCGCGACAGGACCCGACCATGGCCGAACGTGCACTCGGACGCTCCGGACTGACGATTTCACCCCTGGCGTTCGGCGGCAACGTGTTCGGCTGGAGCGCGGACGAAGCCGCGACGCATGCGCTGCTCGACGAATGCGTCGGGCTCGGTGTCCAGTTCGTCGACACCGCCGACGTCTATTCGGCGTGGGTCGACGTCAACACGGGCGGCGAATCGGAAACGCTGATCGGCCGCTGGCTCACGCGCAGCGGCCAGCGCAGCCGCGTGGTGCTGGCCACCAAGGTCGGCAAGTGGGGCCCGCGTGCGGGCCTGTCGCCGGCGAACATCCAGGCTGCGTGCGAGGACTCGCTGCGCCGCCTGCAGACCGATGTCATCGATCTCTACCAGGCGCACGCCGACGATCCCACGGTGCCGCTGGCCGACACGCTCGGCGCGTTCTCGCGCCTGATCGAGCAGGGCAAGGTGCGTGCGATCGGCGCGTCCAACTATTCGGCCGCGCGCCTCGCCGAAGCGCTGGAGGTCTCGCACCGCCACGGCCTGCCGCGCTACGAGACGCTGCAGCCCGAATACAACCTCGTCGACCGCGCCGGCTACGAGGCCGAGCTGGAGCCGCTGGCGCGCGCGCAGGGGCTGGGTGTCATCAGCTACTACTCGCTGGCCAGCGGTTTTCTCAGCGGCAAGTACCGCAGCGAGGCCGATGCCGCGAAGAGTCCCGCGCGCGGCGCGCAGGTGGTGGCGCGTTACCTCAATCCACGCGGCAAACGCGTGCTGTCCGCACTCGACGATGTC
This sequence comes from Luteimonas sp. Soil_C_5, assembly GCF_057656615.1. Lineage (NCBI taxonomy): Bacteria > Pseudomonadati > Pseudomonadota > Gammaproteobacteria > Lysobacterales > Lysobacteraceae > Luteimonas > Luteimonas sp. Soil_C_5. Next base: position 274,543 of record NZ_JBDGKA010000004.1, on the reverse strand, counting down.
GCCAGCCGGCACGCGGCCACGGTCGCGCAGGTCGCACTGGCGTGGTTGATCGCGCGGCCCGGCCTCAGCGCGCCGATCGTCAGCGCGACCAGCGTCGCCCAGCTGCGCGAACTCGCCGCGGCGCGCGCACTGTGCCTGTCGAAAGCCGACATCGCCGCGCTGGATGGCGCCAGCAGCGGCGGCTGAGCCTGCACATGCCGCTGTCGCGTGCGGGCGCATGCTGCACGCACGCCTTCCAGGATCTTCGACCATGACGAGCGACGCCATCACCCGCATCGTGCTGGCCGCGCGCCCCGAAGGGGCGCCGACCGCGCAGAACTTCCGCATCGAACACGCGCCCATGCCGACGCCGCGCAACGGCCAGGTGCTGCTGCGCAACCGCTGGCTGTCGCTGGATCCGTACATGCGCGGCCGCATGAACGCCGGGCGCTCCTACGCCGCGCCGGTCGAAGTCGACGCCGTCATGGATGGCGGCACCGTATCGGAGGTGGTGCATTCGCTGCATCCGGCGTGGTCGCCGGGCGACATCGTGCTCGCACACGCCGGCTGGCAGACCCACGCCTTGGTCGACGGCGAGGCGCTGCGCCGCAAGCTCGATCCCGCCGGCCTGCCGCTGCAGACCGCGCTCGGCGTGCACGGCATGCCCGGCTTCACCGCCTACGCCGGCCTGCACGAGATCGGCAAGCCGCAGCACGGCGAAACCCTGGTGGTCGCGGCCGCCAGCGGCCCGGTCGGCGCGACGGTCGGCCAGATCGCGAAACTGCGCGGCACCCGCGTCGTCGGCATCGCCGGCGGACCGGACAAGGTCGCGCACGTCAAGCACGAACTCGGCTTCGACGTCGCACTCGACCATCGCGCCGACGATTTCGCCGAACAGCTGGCCGCGGCCTGCCCGGACGGCATCGACGTCTATTTCGAGAACGTCGGCGGCAAGGTGTTCGACGCGGTGATGCCGCTGCTCAACGATTTCGCGCGCATCCCGGTGTGCGGCCTGGTCGCGCATTACAACGCCACCGGCCCGGCGCCCGGACCCGATCGCGTGTCGCAGCTGATGTCGCTGATCCTCAGCCGGCATCTGACGGTGCGCGGTTTCATCCAGCACGATTTCATCGCGCTGTATCCGGAGTTCGTGCGCGAGATGGGGCAGTGGTTGCGTGATGGGCGCGTCCGGTATCGGGAGGATGTGGTCGAGGGACTGGAGAACGCGCCGGAGGCGTTGATCGGGATGCTGGAGGGGAAGAATTTCGGGAAGTTGCTGGTGAAGATTGCGGATTGATCTGCGGCTTTGGCGGAATCTGTCTCGGTTTGCGCGAGGGTGTGATTCGGTTGTATCTGTCGTCACGGAGATGCCGCCGGTTGCTGTCGCGGTGCGGTTGGCGGCGAGAGCAGGCTTACCGTAACCGTTGCCGTTGCCGTTGCCGTTGCCGTTGCCGTTGTCTTTGCTTTGCTCTTGGTTGTGCTCGTGATCTTCATGAGCGATGACGCTCCCACTGACAACACTGACCCGAAGGGCGCCGCACATGGATGTGCGGCGTTTTTCGATCGAGCCAGGATGGCGAGTCGAAAAATCCCGGAACAGATGAAGGGCCGGATGTGCCTCGTCGGGGAGACGTTTTTCTTTGGTTCCGTTTCTTTTGGCGTCCACCAAAAGAAATGAACTCGGCCGCGCCAGCGGACGAAAGCGTTCGAAGCTGCCTTAGCATCGCCTGCGGCGAGCAGGAGCAGAAGCAGTGCCTCCTCTCGCCTGCCGGCGAGCGGGTCACTTTTCTTTGTTGGCCCAAAGAAAAGTAACCAAAAGAAAGTGCCGTTTCCCCGACGGAGCAGCCCCACGACGGAGGGCATTCCGGGATTTTCCGACTCGGCATCCTGCCTCGGTCGGAAAACGCCGCACATCCATGTGCGGCGCCCTACGGGTCTTGTGAGCGCAGCGGCACATCATTGCCAGCCGAAGCCGAAGCCGAAGCCGAAGCCGAAGCCGAAGCCGAAGCCGAAGCCAAGGCCGAAATCGCGATTGCGGTCGGGTGATGGGCGAAGTCGTCGTAGACGGTGACGTAGCGCGCCTGGCCAAGCCGCGGAAGCAGAAGCCAAGGCAACACCGAAGCAGCCCTCGACCGCGCGCGCCGACGCCGAACAGGATGACGTGCAGAAATCTGTGCTCGCCAAGCCGTATCGGCGCACTCCGCGCGACCCACGCACGCACCGGGCAATCCCCGGATAGCAGATCCGCCCCTCACAACGCAACAGACCCGCCGAAGCGGGCCTGTCGATCACACGTTGAAGCGAAAGCTTACTGCTTGAGCGAATCGATCGCCGCATTGAGCGTCTGGCTCGGGCGCATTGCCTCGATCACCTTCGCCAGATCCGGATGGTAGTAACCACCGATCTCCACCGGCTTGCCCTGCGCGCCGTTGAGTTCGGACAGGATCGTCGCTTCGCCGTCCGTCAGCGCCTTCGCCACCGGTGCGAACGTCGCCTTCAGGTCGGCGTCGTCGTTCTGGTCGGCCAGGGCCTGCGCCCAGTACTGGGCGAGGTAGAAGTGGCTGCCGCGGTTGTCGAGTTCGCCGACCTTGCGCGCCGGCGAGCGGTTCTCGTCGAGGATGCGGCCATTGGCGACGTCGAGCGCGGCGGCCAGGACCTTGGCCTTCTTGTTGTCGTAGGCGTTGCCGAGATGTTCGAGCGACGCGGCCAGCGCGAGGAATTCGCCGAGCGAATCCCAGCGCAGGTAGTTCTCTTCGACGAACTGCTGCACGTGCTTGGGCGCCGAGCCGCCCGCGCCGGTTTCGAACAGGCCGCCACCGGCCATCAGCGGCACGATCGACAGCATCTTCGCGCTGGTGCCCAGCTCCATGATCGGGAACAGGTCGGTCAGGTAATCGCGCAGCACGTTGCCGGTGACCGAGATCGTGTCTTCGCCCTTTCGGATGCGCTCGAGCGAGAACGTCGTCGCTTCGACCGGCGGCAGTACGCGCAGGTCCAGACCGGCGGTGTCGTGGTCCTTCAGATACGTCTCGACCTTGGCGATCACCTGCGCGTCGTGCGCGCGGCGCTTGTCGAGCCAGAACACGGCCGGCGTTTCCGACAGGCGCGCGCGGTTCACGGCGAGCTTCACCCAGTCCTGGATCGGCGCGTCCTTGGTCTGGCACATGCGCCAGATGTCGCCGCTCTCGACCGCCTGCTCGAACACCACATTGCCGTCGCCATCGGTGACGCGCACGGTGCCGTCGCCGGGGATCTGGAAGGTCTTGTCGTGGCTGCCGTATTCCTCGGCCTTCTGCGCCATCAGGCCGACGTTGGGCACCGAGCCCATCGTCGTCGGGTCGAGCGCGCCGTGGGTCTTGCAGTCGTCGATGACCGCCTGGAACACGTCGGCGTAGCAACGGTCCGGGATCACAGCCTTGGCGTCCTGCAGCTTGCCTTCGGCGTTCCACATGCCGCCCGAGTCGCGGATCATCGCCGGCATCGAGGCGTCGACGATGACGTCGGACGGCACGTGCAGGTTGGTGATGCCCTTGTCGGAATTGACCATCGCAAGCTTCGGGCGCGTGGCGTAGAGCGCGTCGATGTCGGCGCGGATCGCGTCCTGCTGGTCCTGCGGCAGGGTCTGGATGCGCGCGTACAGATCGCCGATGCCGTTGTTGGCATCGAAGCCGACCTGGGCCAGCGCATCGGCGTACTTGGTCAGCACGTCACGGTAGAACGCCTGCACGACGATGCCGAACATGATCGGGTCGGAGACCTTCATCATCGTCGCCTTGAGGTGCAGCGAGAACAGCACGCCCTGTGCCTTCGCATCTTCGATCTGCGCTTCGATGAAGCTCGACAGCGCCTTGCGCGACATCACCGCGGCATCGACGATCTCGCCGGCCTGCACCTTCACCGCATCCTTGAGCACGGTGGTCGCGCCGTCGCTGCCGACGAGTTCGATCTTCAGCGCGCCGGCCTTCTCCAGCGTCGCCGAACGTTCGCTGCCGTAGAAATCACCTTCGCTCATGTGCGCGACGTGCGACTTCGAATCGCTGGCCCACTTGCCCATGCGGTGCGGATGCTTGCGCGCGAACGCCTTCACCGACTTCGGTGCGCGGCGGTCCGAGTTGCCTTCGCGCAGCACCGGATTCACCGCGCTGCCCTTGGTGCGGTCGAAGCGCGCCTTGATGTCGGTCTCGGCATCGGTCTTGGGCACGTCCGGGTAATCCGGCAGCGCATAGCCCTGGCCCTGCAGTTCCTTGATCGCCGCTTTCAGCTGCGGCACCGAGGCGCTGATGTTGGGCAGCTTGATGATGTTGGCTTCCGGCGTGGTCGCCAGCTGGCCGAGTTCGGCGAGGTGGTCGCCGATCTTCTGATCGTCGGTCAGCACGTCCGGAAACTGCGCCAGGATGCGGCCGGCCAGCGAGATGTCGCGCGTTTCGACCGCGATGCCTGCCGGTTTGGTGAACGCCTCCACGATCGGCAGCAGCGACTGCGTCGCCAGGTACGGGGCTTCGTCGGTGAGCGTGTAGAGGATCTTCGGCGTATCGGACATGCGGGCGTGTCTCGTCTGGAAGCGGGGGGAGTGCGTGGCCGGCGCGCGTTGCGGCATCCAGTGGCCGCGTGCGCCGGCGCATCCGCGCATCGCGAGGCACACAGCCTCGTGCGCGGAAGACGCAGCCCGGGGATTGTCGCGCGTTGGCGGCGGCGGGGAAAGGCGATGTCTGTCGCGGGAGACATACGGGACAGCACGGCGCGCGTGCGGAGACGGTCGTCGTGCGCCGGAAACGCGACAGGCGCGGACATGCCGCGCCTGTCGAACGTGCAACGGACGGGCGGCTTTACTTCACCGCGAACTCGCGCGTCTCCACCACGGTGCCGTCTAGCAGCACTTCCAGCGTGTAGGCGCCGGTGGGCCAGCCTTCCGGATGCTGGATGTCGAAGGCGACGACCTGCGGGCCGGCCAGCACGTCGGCATCGGTGCTGCGCACCAGCTGGTCCGCCTCGCCATAGGTCCAGCGGGCGGTCAGCCGCGCGGCGCTGCCGCCATCGGTGGCGACCGAGGCGTGGATGGTATCGGTGGTCGCGAACTCCGATGCCGGCGTGGTGACCCGGTTCTCGGCATCGACCGCATTGCCCAGTTCGACGCCGGTGACGGTGGCCGGTGCCGGCGGTTCGGGTTCCGGCGCAGGCGCGGGTGCAGGCGCAGCCGGCGGCGGCGTCGCGGGCGCGGGGGCATCACGGTTGCAGGCGGCCAGCAGCAGCGTGGCGGCGAGGGCGGCGGACAGCGGAACAAGCGCGGGTCGGGTCATGGAACGCTCCGGAACGGGATGCGGGAATCGGCAGGCGCGCAGGCGATCAACTCAGTCGGCCGGCAGCTGCAGTACCTGACCGGCGTGGATGCAGTCGGGATCGTCGAGGATGTCGCGGTTCGCGGCGTAGATGTCGGTCCAGCGCCCGGCCTTGCCATAGGTCTGCTGGGCGATCGTCGACAGGGTGTCGCCCTTCTTGACGACGTGGGTGCGCACGGAAGTGGGCGCGGCGTCATTCGAGACCGTCTCCGCGCCGCGGACGCTGCCGGTGACGCGGGAGAAGTCGGGCGCATCGTGGCTGGGGGGCCTGGAACCGGTCATCGGGGGAACCTCGCGGTGGATCGAGGCGGCAGGCTCCCACCCGCGGCGTTAAGAAACCATCGCGCCTACTGGCGCAGTTCGCGGCAGACCGGCGTCGGCGCATGGCCCGGCGTCGCGCGCCAGGGATTGATGTCCAGGCCGCCGCGGCGCGTGTAACGCGCTTCCACCGACACCGCGCGCGGCGCGGCCAGGCGCACCAGGTCGAGGAAGATGCCTTCCACGCACTGCTCGTGGAACCCGGCGTGGTCGCGGTAGGACACCAGGTAGCGCAGCAGGCCGGCAGGGTCGAGCCGCGGCCCGTCCCAGTCGATGTGCACGCTGGCCCAGTCGGGCTGGCCGGTCACCGGGCAATTGGACTTCAGCAGCTGCGAGACCAGACGCTCGCGCACGGGCGCGGTATCGGCGATGCGCAGGTGCGCGGGATTCGGCGGGCCGTAGTCGTCGATGTCGATGTCGAGCGCGTCGAGGTCGATCACGTCGTGCGCGGCGTCGGTGCCGAACGCAGGCAGCCCGAACGCGATCTCCACGGGCGCACCGGCCGCAGCCGAGACATCGGCGGCGATGCGCGTGCGCGCGGCTTCGGCGTCGTCGAAGCGGCTGCTGTTGAGCGAGTTGAGATACAGCTTCAGCGATTTCGACTCGACCAGATGCGGCGAATCCGCCGGCACGGTCAGGGTCGCGGTGGCGACGACGGGCTTGCCGCGGCCGTCGAGCCAGCCCAGTTCGTAGGCATGCCAGCGGTCGTGGCCGGCGAACGGCAGCGCGGCGGCCGCATCGAGACCGAGTTCGGCGCGCGCCGGTGCGCGTGGGATGGGGAACAGCAGCGCCGCGTCGTAATGGTCCGGATAGGCGACGCTGCGGCCGAGGCTGGAATCCTGGGGAGTGCTCATGCGCCCATTCTATCGGGCGGCTGCGCCGGACCCGGGTGCAGCGACCGCGTATCGCGAGCAGGGCGCGCCGCGCGCTGCAGTCCGCCCGCGCACGGTCACGCCGCGGCGGTGCAGCGGCTCAGCGCGTTCCGGGCACGGTCGGCGTGACCGTCAGCGCGATGCCGAGGGCGCCGGCGTCCAGCTGCGCCGTCTGTCCGGGAACGACCACCATCGCGAAGGTGTCCGGCGGCGCGTCGGAGGCCGTGCGGGCCACTTCGCCGTCGACGCGCAGGGCGTCACCGGCGTCCGGACGGACGCGGACGGTCAGCGTGTAGCCGTCCGCGCCGGAGATCCCCACCGTGCCCGCTTCGCCCGCGCGGACGACCAGCGACGGCGCGCCGAGGGCGACGCCGTCGTGCTGCAGTTCGGTGTCCACGCGGTACAGCTCCGACGCCGCGACAGGCGCGGCGCCCAGCAGGGCGGCAAGGGCGGCGGCAAACACGGGACGGATGTGCATGGTGGGCGCCTCGAAGAGAAGTGGCTCAGCCGGCCGGAGTGTCGAGATAGTCCAGCGTCGCCTGCAGCATCGCGCGCAGGCCGAGATCGAGCGCGGCCTCGTCGACATCGAACTGCGGCGAATGGTTGCTCGGCGCGGACGCGGCATCGCGGCCCACGGGCGTCGCGCCGACGAAGAAGAACAGGCCCGGCACCTCGCGCGCGTACAGCGAGAAATCCTCGGCGCCCATGATCAGCGGCATGTCGACCACCGGCTCCGCGCCCGATGCGGCCTGCAGGCTGGCGCGCATGCGCGCGGTCAGTGCTTCGTCGTTGAAGGTGACCGGATTGCCGTCTTCGGCCGGGATCTGCGTCTCCACCGTGGCGCCGTTGGCGGCGGCCACGTGTTCGGCGATCGAGGTCAGGCGCTTGAAGACATCGGCGCGCATGTCCTCGTCGAAGCTGCGGATGGTGCCGACCAGTTCCACCGAATCGGGAATGATGTTGTAGCGGATGCCGCCGTTGATCGCGCCGAAGGTCACGACGACCGGCTGCTTGCTGATGTCCATCTGCCGGCTGACGATCGCCTGCGACTGGTTGACGATCTGCGCCGCGGCGACGATCGGATCCACGCCGCCCCAGGGCCGCGAACCATGGGTCTGGCGGCCGATGACGGTCATGCCGAAGCGGTCGGACGCGGCCATCGTCGGGCCGGCGCGCACGCCGATCTGGTTGGCGTTGAGCGTGCTGAAGACATGCAGGCCGAACACCGCGTCGGGCTTGAAGTCGGCGAACACGCCTTCCTTCAGCATCAGGCCGGCGCCGCCTTCCTCGCCTTCGGGCGCGCCTTCCTCGGCGGGCTGGAACACGAACAGGATCTCGCCGGCCAGCTGCTCGCGCATGCCCACCAGCGCTTCGGCGACGCCCATCAGGATCGCGGTATGCGCATCGTGGCCACAGGCGTGCATCACGCCGGTGGTCTGGCCGCGGTAGGTGTCGGTCACGGTGGAGGCGAACGGCAGGCCGGTTTCCTCGGTCACCGGCAGCGCGTCCATGTCCGCGCGCAGTGCGAGCCGCGGCCCGGGACGACCGCCCTTGAGCACCGCCGTCACGCCGTGATGGGCGATGCCGGTGCGCGGCTCGAGGCCGAGCCCGCGCAGATGCTCGGCAACCTTGGCCGCGGTGCGGGTTTCGCGGTTGGACAGCTCGGGGTGCTGGTGGATGTCACGGCGCCAGTCGACGACCTTGGACTGCAGCGTGGTCGCAGCGACGGTGACCTCGCTGCGCTGCGCCTCCTGCGCAAGGGCGGCGACGGGCAGGGCGATACAGGCGCACAGCAGCGCAGTGGCAAGACGTGGCATCGGCAAGGTTCCCCGGCAGGACGAAGCTCCGATGCTAGGGCGAATCGCGCGGCGATGCGCGGGTGGGTGTTGCAGCGGATGGGCGCGCCGTCGTGTGCAGGCATGATCCGGGTCGCGATGCGGGCTGCTGTCGCAGTGTGCGATGGCCGGCATCGTCTGTGCGCGGCCGCGCGCGCGGTGCGCGAGATGCGGTCATGCGCGAAGCCGTTCGCGCAGACGATGCAGCGGACTGACGGTCGTCGACGGCGTGCGGGCCGTGGTCGTCGAAGCGCTTGCGCGTCCCGTGGGCGCGACCTCGGTCGCGATCCCGGCCGCCGTCGCGGATCGCGATTGCCGCCATCGCGCGCAAGCGCGCTCCCACACCCCGTCCACGGGCGTGCTTCAGACATCGTCTTGAACCCGAAACCGCCCGGACCCACCGACCCGGGCGATTCCCGCGCCGCTCAGCCCGCGGGCGGCGTCTCCAGCAGATCCAGCGTCGCGCGCAGCATGGTGCGCACGCCGACCGCCAGCGCGGCCTCGTCGGGCGCGTAGTGCGGCGAGTGGTTGATCGGCATCGTCGCCGGGTTCTGGCCCTGCGCCGTGGTGCCGACGAAGAAGTACGCACCGGGGACCACGTTGGCGAACTGCGAGAAATCCTCGGCGATGGTCTGCAGCGGCATCTCGACCACGTTGTCCGCGCCGACCGCGGCCTGCAGCGACGGCAGCACGCGCCGCGCGAGGTCGGGATCGTTGACCGTCGCCGGCGCGTTGTTGACCACCGACAGCTCGGCCTTCGCACCGGCCGCGTCGGCATAGCCGCTGGCGATGCGTTCGAAGCGGGCGATGACGTCCTCGCGCACGTCGGCGTCGTAGGTGCGCAGGGTGCCGACCAGGCGCGCGTCGTCGGGAATGATGTTGAAGCGCACGCCGCTCTGGAACTGCCCGGCGGTCAGCACCACCGGCGAATCGACGATGTTGATCTGGCGCGCGAGCATGCTCTGCGTCGCCAGCAGGATCTGCGCGCCGACGGTGATCGGATCCACGCCGTCCCAGGGCCGCGAGCCGTGCGTCTGTTTGCCGGTGACGGTCAGCGACCATTCGTCGGCGCTGGCCAGCGACGGCCCGCTGCGGAAGCCGATCTGGCCGGTGTGCAGGCCGGCCCACACGTGCAGGCCGAGAATCGCGTCCGGCTTCGCGCCGTCGAATGCGCCTTCGTCGAGCATACGCTTGGCGCCGAAGACCTCGCCCGGCTCCGGCGGCCCTTCCTCGGCCGGCTGGAAGATGAAGACCACTTCGCCGGCCAGCTGCTCGCGCATGCCGGCCAGCGCTTCGGCCACACCCATCAGGATCGCCACGTGCATGTCGTGGCCGCAGGCGTGCATCACGCCGACCTCCTGGCCGCGATAGGTCGCGCGCGCGGTCGAGGCGAAGGGCAGGCCGGTCTGTTCGGTCACCGGCAGCGCGTCCATGTCGGCGCGCAGCGCGATGCGCGGGCCGGGCCTGCCGCCCTTGAGCACCGCGACCACGCCGGTCGGGCCGATGCCGGTGCGCGGCGCCATGCCGAGACTGCGCAGGTGCTCGGCGACCTTGGCGGCGGTACGCGTTTCCTGGTTGCCGAGTTCGGGATGCGCGTGCAGATCGCGGCGCCAGTCCACCAGCTTCTGCGCGAGCGCGGGGTCGAGCGCATCGGGCGCGGCGTACGACGGCGCGGCGGTGCAGGCGAGAGCGAGGGCAAGGCAGGCGGACAGCGGCAGCGAACGGCGCATCGGCGATTCCAGTCGGTCGGGCCGTGCATGCTAGCGCCGCGGCGCCGGCTGCCGTCGCCGGCGGGCGGAACGCTGGCCTGCAACGGCTGCAACGCACCCGTCGTGCGTCGCGACGCCGCGATCGTTCGCACCGGCCCTGATCGCGATTTCCCACGGGTGACCCGGCGCCAGCGGCCCGGATCGCACGCGGGCGCGCCCGCCATGGGCTACGCAAGCCCCGTCCAGCGCTGCGCCGCACCCCCCGAAATGCCCCGGGTGGCCCTCGCGCCCATGGACGCGGACAATGGCCGTCCACATCGGACACGAGATTCCCATGACGGCATCGCCCTCCAAGCTCGATCAACTGCGCGACCTCTCGGTGGTCGTCGCCGACACCGGCGATGCCGATGCGATCGCCCGGCTCAAGCCGGTCGACTGCACCACCAACCCCACGCTGGTGCGCAAGGCGCTGGATCTGCCGGTGTACGCGCCGCTGATCGAACGCGAGCTGGAGCGCGCCCAGGGCATCGACGGCGACGCCGAGCACGTCGCGCGGCACGTCGCCGACCGGCTGACCATCGGCGTCGGCCGCACGTTGTCCGGCCTGGTGCCGGGCCGCGTTTCGACCGAGGTCGATGCCGATCTCGCCTTCGACACCGAAGCGACGATCGCCAAGGCGCGCCAGTTCATCGAGATGTACCAGGACGCCGGCGTCTCGCGCGAGCGCGTGCTGATCAAGATCGCGGCCACGTGGGAAGGCATCCGCGCGGCGAAGGAACTGCAGCGCGAGGACATCGACTGCAACCTCACGCTGATCTTCAACCGCGACCAGGCGATCGCCTGCGCCGAGGCCGGCGTGTTCCTGATCTCGCCGTTCGTCGGTCGCATCCTCGACTGGTACGTCGCCAACGGCGAAAGCCCGGCGACGATCGACGACGATCCGGGCGTGCGCTTCGTGCGCGACGTCTATGCCGAGTTCAAGCGTCGCGGCTCGCCGACGATCGTCATGGGCGCCTCGTTCCGCTCCACCGCACAGATCGAGGCGCTGGCCGGCTGCGACCGCCTGACGATCTCGCCCGAACTGCTGGAGGCGCTGGCGGCCGAGCACGGCCCGCTGCCGCGCAAGCTGCAGGCGGGCAAGAGCGACGGCGTGGCGTCGACGCCGGTCGATGCCGAAGCCTTCGTGCAGGCCATGGCCGCCGATCCGATGGCGACCGAGAAGCTGCGCGACGGCATCGCCGCGTTCGCCAAGGATCTCGACGCCCTGCGCGAAACCATCGCCCAGCGCCTGCGCGCGCGCTGAGCATGCGCATCGGCCGGCCCTCCGCGGGCGTGGTGCTGGCCGTCGTGGTCAGCGCGTGCGTCGCTGCCTGCGCGGCGCGTTCGCAGACGGTGCCGGACGCCGTCGTCGTGCCCGAGCGCAGCCCGGGCATCACGATCGGCTATCTCGACGGCGTGGCCTTCGACAGCGCCGCGCTGGTGCCGGCACCGCCGGCCCCGGGCACGGCGGCGCATGCGCTCGACGACGACATCGCCCGGCGCGCGCTGGCCCTGCACGACAGCCGCCGCTGGCAACAGGCGACGGTCGATGCCGATCTCGATTTTCCGGCCGGTGGCGATCTGTTCGCCTGCGCACTGGGCGTGCCGGTCGATGCGACGGACACGCCGCATCTGGTGCGACTGCTGCGGCGTTCGCTGGCCGATGCGGCGGCGACCAACCGCGCAGCCAAGGACCAGTGGCAGCGTCCGCGTCCGTTCCTGTCGAACGGCGGCGCGGTGTGCACGCCCGAGGACGATGCGCGGCTGCGGACCAGCGCGGCGTATCCGTCGGGCCACACCGCGATCGGCTGGACCTGGGCGCTGACCCTGGTCGCCGTGGCGCCGGAGCGCGCGGACCCGCTGCTGCAGCGCGGCCGCAGCTTCGCGGAGAGCCGCCTGGTCTGCAACGTGCACTGGTACAGCGACATCGTGCAGGCGCAGCTGGTCGGTGCGGCCACGTTCGCGCGGCTGCAGGCCAGCCCGGAGTTCCAGGCCGACCTTGCAGCCGCGCAACGCGAAGTCGCCGCGCAACGCGCGCGCGGCGCACACCCCACGGGCTGCGATGCCGAAACGATCGCCCTGCGTCGTTCGCCCGTGCCGACGGCCGACGCCGTCGACTGAGCGCGTCGGTCGGGGCTGCGACTGCACGCATCAGCCAGTGCGTACGCAACCCCTGCGCCGAGTGCCGCCGATCTCCAGGTCCACGCAAGGTGATCGACCCTGTGCAGACGGCGCCGCGCCACCGTCGACGGCCGCGCGCTGGATCTCACCCAGGTCGAGTTCCGCCTGCTGCGCACGCTGGCCGTATCGCCCGGACGCGTGTATTCGCGCGAACAGCTGATGGACCGTCTCTACGCCGACCATCGCATCGTCACCGACCGCACCGTCGACAGTCACGTCAAGAACCTGCGCCGCAAGCTCGGCGACGTGGGCGGCGAGGACTGGGTGCGTTCGGTCTATGGCGTCGGTTACCGCTTCGAGATTCCACCGACGTGAGCGCGAGGTGTCGCCCGGAGCCGGTATGGTGCGACCGGGCGAGACGCCCGACGCGCTGCCCCTTTCCCCCGTGCCTGGACGCTCCGATGAAATCCACTCTTGTACTGCTCGCTCTGGTTCCGGGCCTCGCCCTGGCGCAGACACGCGATGAACGCCCCGGTCCGCCCGACCAGCCGCCCGGCTGGTCGCTCGGCATCGCCATCGCCGCGGCCGACAGCCCCTATGTCGGCGAAGGCGCACGCGTACTGCCGTTCCCGACGTTCGCGTATGAAGGCGAGCGCCTGTTCCTGCGCGGTATCGCCGGCGGCATCCATCTGGTCGACACCGGCGCGTTCCAGCTCGACGCGCTCGTGTCCGCGCGTCTCGACGGCTTCGACATCGACGATCTCAGCACGTCGGGCCTGGCCGGCAACGGGCTCGACGCGCGCCTGCTCGACGATCGCGACCATGGCCTCGATGCCGGCATCGGCGCCTCGTGGTCGGGCAGCTTCGGCCGCGTGCGCGTGCAGGCCCTGGCCGATGTCACCGATACCAGCGGCGGTCACGAGTTCGGCGTCGAATACACCTACATGCTGCGGTCCGGCGCCTGGACGCTGCTGCCCAGCGCCGGCGTGCGCTGGCTGTCGAAGGATCTGACCAACTACTACTTCGGCACGCTGGATGCCGAAGTCGCGCGCGGCGTGACCCGCTACAACCCCGGCTCGGCCGTCGTGCCCTCGGTCAGCGTGGCTGCCATGCGTCCGCTCGGCGAACGCTGGAGCTTCATCGGCGGCGCCAGCTATCGCCTGCTGCCCGACGAGCTGACGGACAGCCCGTTGCTGGAGCGCGGCGCCGACGGCGTGCCTTCGCTGTTTGCCGGCGTCAGCTATCGCTTCTGACCCGCGGTCCGCACGCGGCGACCGGCCCCGGTTGCCGTGCTGCGTAGGCACTTGGCTGACCGTCGTCGCAGCGACGGCTGGCCGCGCCGCGCCCGGCCCGGCATCATCGGCGCCCCCGCTTTGACGAGTCCGTCGCCGGTGTCCGACCCCGATCCGAAGCCGCTGCCGCCCGAGCCGCCCTTGCCCAGCGACTGCTGCGACAGCGGCTGCGCGGTCTGCGTGCATGACACCTACGCCGAAGAGCTGCAGTACTACCGCGAGCAGCTGGCCGCGTGGCGCCTGCGCCATCCGGATGCCGGCTGAGCGGACGGCCCGCCGCGGGCCGTATTGACCTGTCCCCACGCGCGGCGTACCTTCGCCGGGCCTTGGTTCCATCTCTATATCGCGATATGGCGATGGATTAAAAGGGAAGCCGGTGCGCCGCGGTCCGTCCGTGGCAATTCCGGCGCTGCCCCGCAGCGGTAATTGGAAACGACCTCCGTCATCGCACTGGCGCCCGCACGGGCCGGGAAGCGACGGACAGTAGGCCCGCCACGTACGTGGCCCGTCCATGAGCCCGAAGACCTGCCCTGGCCGTCCGCGCATGACCGCGTGGACGTTCGACCTGGACCTCCGCGGGGAGGTGATCGGTGTCGTGCCACGCAGCGCGTGGTCGATCCCGCATGTCCGCGCGCAGGCCCGGTTCGCCCGAGGGGGCGAAGGTCGCCTGCGCTGTCCGTGGCCCCCGGGTCGCGGCGTGCGGTCCTTCGTGCCTCAAGCATCCAGCGCATTGAGGAGCACAGCACATGACACAGATCGGCAATCTCGGTTTTCCCCGCATCGGCGCGCGCCGCGAACTCAAGCGCGCGGTCGAGGCCCACTGGCGCGGCGTGGACGCCGCGGCGTTGCAGGACATCGCCCGCACCCTGCGTCTGCGGCACTGGACGCTGCAACGCGAGGCGGGTGTGGACGTTCCACCCAGCAACGATTTCTCGCTTTACGACCAGGTGCTCGACGCGGCGTTCTGCGTCGATGCCATTCCCGATCGCTATCGCGCACTGGCCGATGCCGATCCGCTGGCCGGCTACTTCGCCCTCGCGCGCGGGCATCAACGCGGCGGCACCGATCTGCACGCGCTCGAGATGACCAAGTGGTTCGATACCAACTACCACTACATCGTCCCCGAGCTGCATGCCGGCCAGACCTTCGCGCTGCGCGACGACAAGCCGGTGCGCGAATATCTCGAAGCGAAAGCCGCCGGCATCGAAACGCGGCCGGTGCTGATCGGTCCGGTCACGCTGCTGTGGCTGTCGAAGACCACCGATGGCAGCGATTGCTTCGCACTGCTCGAGCGCCTGCTGCCGGTCTATGCCGAACTGCTGGGCAGGCTGCATGACGCGGGCGCGGACTGGGTGCAGATCGACGAGCCGGCGCTGGTGCTGGATCTCGACGTCGCCACGCGGGACGCGTATCGCCGCGCCTACGCGGCGCTCGCCTGCAGCCCCCGGCCGAAGCTGCTGCTGGCGACCTACTTCGGTGCGCTCGACGACAATCTCGACCTCGCCGCATCGCTGCCGGTCGACGGTCTGCACGTGGATCTGGTGCGCGGCCGCGCGCAGCTCGATGCCGTGCTGCGCGCATTGCCGGCCGGTCACACGCTGTCGCTGGGCCTCGTCGACGGCCGCAATATCTGGCGTACGCGACTGGACGAGGCGCTGGTGCTCGCGCGCTACGCCGTGGAGGCGCGCGGCGCCGATCCGGTGCAGCTCGCGCCCTCGTGTTCGCTGCTGCACGTGCCGGTGGACCTCGCGCAGGAGAAGGCGCTGGATGCCGAACTGCGCAGCTGGCTCGCATTCGCGGTGCAGAAGCTCGGCGAACTACGCCTGCTGGCCGACGCCGTGGCCGATGCGGACGCGGCGGAACCACGCCTCGCGCAGGCGCGCGCCGATGTGGACGCCCGCCGCCGGTCCCCGCGCGTGCATCGCGATGATGTCGCCGCGCGCGTGTCCGCGGTCGCGCCCGGGGATGGGCGCCGCGCATCGCCGTTCCACATCCGGCGTGCGGCGCAGGACGCCTTGCGTCCGCTGCCGGCGTTCCCCACCACCACGATCGGCTCCTTCCCGCAGACCCACGAAGTGCGCGAGGCACGCGCGGCGCACAAGTCCGGCACGCTGGCCGACGCCGATTACGACGCCTTCATCGCCGCCGAAACCGAACGCTGCGTGCGCGCACAGGAGGCGCTGGGCCTCGACGTGCTGGTACACGGCGAGTTCGAGCGCAACGATATGGTCGAGTACTTCGGCGAGCAGCTCGACGGCTTCGCCTTCACCAAGCTCGGCTGGGTGCAGAGCTACGGCTCGCGCTGCGTGAAACCGCCGCTGATCTGGGGCGACGTCGCGCGACCCGCGCCGATGACGGTGCGCTGGTCGCGCTACGCGCAGTCGCTGACCGAGCGGCCGATGAAGGGCATGCTGACCGGACCGGTGACGATCCTGCAGTGGTCCTTCGTCCGCGACGACCAGCCGCGCGCCGCCACCTGCCGGCAGATCGCGCTCGCGCTGCGCGACGAAGTGCTGGATCTCGAAGCGGCCGGCATCGGCGTGATCCAGATCGACGAGCCGGCGCTGCGCGAAGGCCTGCCGCTGCGTCGCGAGGACTGGGCGGCGTACCTGGACTGGGCCGTCGAGAGCTTCCGCATCAGCGCATCGGGTGTGGCGGATACCACCCAGATCCACACGCACATGTGCTACTCGGAGTTCAACGACATCATCGAGGCCGTCGCCGCGATGGACGCCGACGTGATCTCGATCGAGACCTCGCGCTCGCGCATGGAACTGCTGGATGCCTTCGTGCGTTTCCGCTATCCCAACGGCATCGGCCCCGGCGTCTACGACATCCACTCGCCACGCGTGCCCGACGTCGACGAGATGACCCGCCTGCTGGAACGCGCCGCGGCACTGATCCCACCCGCGCAGCTGTGGGTCAATCCGGACTGCGGCCTCAAGACCCGCGGCTGGCCGGAAACGCAGGCCGCCTTGCAGGCACTGGTGGAGGCCGCACGGCGGATGCGCGGGACGACGCCGGTGACGCAGGCGGCATAGGCAGGAACGCCGCACGCCGGATCGTCCGGCGTGCGGTGGCGTCATCGTTGGATGGATCGCGCGCAGAGACGCCACAGATGCCGCAGCACGCGTCACCCATCATGCGTTGCCGCGATGACGCGCGCGTCCCTTGGATCAGCCCGCGTCGCCGTCATCCGGGAGCGCCCGGCTGGACATCACGCCGCGCCATCTGAAATCGATCAGCCCGTGCGGCACGCAGTCCCGCACGCGCGCGTTCGGCGACAGCAGAAATTCGGCGCGCGTGCGGAATAAACCGGCGTGTACGCGGACGAGCGGCACCCCGGATGCCACCCCGATGATCATCGAATGCGACGACGAGAACTGCAGGAAATCCTGCGCCAGCACCGCATCGATAAGCGCCGAGAGCGATGCCGTGCCTGACAACGGCACCGCCAGTGTCAGTGGGCCTGCCTGGTCGTCCGCCGAGCACACCGCCTCGCGCGTGACCGTGATGGTCTGCAGCGGCGTGTCGTGTGCGGTCATGGGTCGGCTGCGCTCGATCAGAACGCCGGAATCACCGCGTCGTCGTACTTCGTCTGGATGAAGGCGCGCACGTCTTCGCTGGTCAGTGCGGCGATCAGCTTCTGCACGCGCGGGTCATCGCGCTTGTCGGGGCGGCCGACGAGGAAGTTCACGTACGGCGAATCGGTGCCTTCGATCGCCAGCGCGTCCTTGCCAGGATCGAGGCCGGCATCGAGCGCGTAGTTGGTGTTGATTAGCGCCAGGTCCACCTGGTCGAGCACGCGCGGCAGCATCGCGGCGTCCAGCTCGCGGAACTTCAGGTTCTTCGGGTTGGCCGTGATGTCGCGCAGCGTGGCCATCGCGTCTTCCGGATCGCGCAGCGTGATCACGCCGCTGTGGTGCAGCAGGATCAGCGCACGGCTGTTGTTGCTGGGATCGTTCGGAATCACCACGTCGGCGCCGGCCGGCACCGCGTCCAGCGAGTCGAAGCGACGCGAGTACGCGCCGAAGGGTTCGATGTGCACACCGACGAGCGTCGTCAGATCGGTGCCGCGGTCGCGGTTGTAGGCGTCGAGATAGGGCTCGGTCTGGAAATAGTTGACGTCGATCTGGCCCTGCGCGACCTGGTCGTTGGGCTGCACGTAGTCGTTGAAGATGCGCACCTGCAGATCGACGCCCTGCTCGGCGAGCAGCGGCTTCACCACCTCCAGGATCTCGGCATGCGGCACCGCGGTCGCGGCGATCGTCAGGCGTTCGCCGTTGGCGCCGGATCCGCTGCCACCGCAACCGGCGAGGGCGGACAGCAGCAGGGCGGCGGTGGCGAGACGGGGCAGCAGACGGGCCATGGCGGATCCGGTGAGGCGGGAGGCCGACCAGTATCGGGGTCTGCGCGTGGGGATCGAGTGCGGAGGTGGAAATCAGTGTGCGGTGGTGGGTGGTGGCTCCTTTCCTGCGCACCGGAAATTGCACCCTTCAGGGCTGGAAGGATGGGATGGGCGCGAGCGGGATTCCTAAGACCGCGACCCGGACGGACGCACACGCTCGAATCCAGCGTCACGCACACGGCTGTCATTCCCGCGGCTTTCAACAGACGTATGTCTGCTCTGGCGGGGCTTCCAACGGACGCATGTCCGGTCATCCATGGACGTTGGCGCGATAGAAGCAAAGTCCCTGGATTCCCGCCTGCGCGGGAATGACGATCAAAAGCGCTCGGGGAATCGCCCTACCGCCGCGTAAACCGCGCTACCAGTCGATCGCCGACCATCTGCAGCACCTGCACCATCACCAGCAGCGCGACGACGGTGACCACGGCGACATCCGTGCGCGAACGCAGGTAGCCGTCGCGATACGCCAGATCACCGAGTCCGCCGGAACCGATCGCGCCGCCCATCGCGGTGAAGCCGATCAGCGCGATCGTCGTCACCGTGGCGCCGGCGATCAGGCCGGGCAGGGCTTCGGGCAGCAGCACGCGCATGACCAGCTGGCGCGTGGTCGCGCCCATCGTCAGGCTCGCTTCGATGACCCCGCGTTCGACCTCGCGCAATGCGGTTTCCACCAGGCGCGCGTAGAACGGCGCGGCGCCGACGACCAGCGGCAGGATCGCGCCGCGCACGCCCAGCGACGTGCCCATGGCTTTGAGCGTGACCGGGATCAGCACGATCATCAGGATGATGAAGGGCACCGAGCGCAGCAGGTTCACCACCAGCGACAGGCCCGCGTAGAGCGCGGGGCGCGCGTGCAGCTGACGCGGCGCGGTGAGGAACAGCAGCACGCCCAGCGGCAGACCGATCAGCAACGTCAGCGGCAGCGAGCCGGCCAGCATCAGCAGCGTGTCGATCGTGGCCTGGCCGATCTCGGCCCACTTGCCGGCATCCACATTGGGCAGCAGTGGCGTACTCATCGCGACAGCGCCTCGACGTGCACGCCGGCATCGGTGAAGTGGCGCGCCGCATCGTCGGCGCGGTCGCCGGTCACCGCCAGCGTGAGCTGGCCGTAGGGCAGGCGTTTGATGCGGTCGATGCGTCCGGAGAGGATGGTGAAGTCGATGCCGGTCTCGCGCGCGACGCGGCCCAGCAGCGGCTGCCAGGTCGCATCGCCGGTGAAGGTGAGCCGCAGCAGGCGGCCTTCGATGTGCGCGACGTCGTCGTCCGCAGTCGCGTCGTCATCGCCGGCTTCCGCAACGAAGCGCCGCGTGGTCGGATGCTGGGGATGCAGGAAGACATCGGCCACCGGCCCGCTTTCGACCAGATGCCCGGCGTCGAGCACCGCGACGCGATCGCAGACCCGGCGCACCACGTCCATCTCGTGGGTGATCAGCACGATGGTCAGGCCCAGCTCGCGATTGATGCCGTCCAGCAGCTGCAGCACCGAGGCCGTGGTCTGCGGATCGAGCGCGCTGGT
Organism: Luteimonas sp. Soil_C_5; assembly: GCF_057656615.1. Taxonomy (NCBI): domain Bacteria; kingdom Pseudomonadati; phylum Pseudomonadota; class Gammaproteobacteria; order Lysobacterales; family Lysobacteraceae; genus Luteimonas; species Luteimonas sp. Soil_C_5. The sequence goes on along the minus strand of NZ_JBDGKA010000004.1, from coordinate 255,118 downwards.
GGCTTCGTCGCACAGCAGGATCTTCGGTTCCGTCGCGAGCGCACGCGCCACGCCGACGCGCTGCTTCTGGCCGCCCGAGAGCTGCGCGGGGTACTTGTCGCGATGCGCTTCCAGGCCGACGCGCACCAGCAGTTCCTGCGCACGCGCACGCGCCTGTGCCTTCGATACACCGGCCAGGCGCAGCGGAAACGCGATGTTGTCGATGACGGTCTTCGCCGACAGCAGATTGAAGTGCTGGAAGATCATGCCCACGCGCCGGCGCAAGGTGCGCAGGCCGTCGCCGTCGAGCGTGTCGAGGCGTTCGCCGTCGACGGTGAGCCGGCCGCCGCTCGGCGTCTCCAGCCCGTTGATCAGCCGCAACAGCGTGGATTTGCCCGCGCCCGAGTGGCCGACGATGCCGAACACCTCGCCGGCCTCGATCTCCAAATCCAGCGGCTGCAGCGCGACGACCTCGCGGCCGGCGACGGGATAGGACTTGTGGATGCCTTCGAACCGGATCACGTGGGCACAGGGCTGCGGGCGGCCGGGCAGCCTAGCAGGCCGGCGCCGGGGCGATGTTGCACCCGCGCGCGTGCAGCGTCCCGGCATCGGGACGGGCGGCGCGTCGACGGCGCCGGCGACAGGGGGGCGGTATCATCGCCGGCCCGGTCTCCACCGCTCGCACAGGACTCAGGCACGTGGCAGTGAATCAGGAACAGCAGAACCGAATCGCATCGGGCCAGGGCTTCGTGGCCGCGCTCGACCAGAGCGGCGGCAGCACGCCGAAGGCGCTCAAGCTCTACGGCATCGAGGAGACCGAATACGCGAACGACGCGGAGATGTTCGGCCTGGTGCACGCGATGCGCAGCCGCATCGTCACCAGCCCGGCCTTCACCGGTGAGCGCGTGCTCGGCGCGATCCTGTTCGAGCGCACGCTCGACGACCAGTTCGACGGCCAGGACGCGGCGACCTATCTGTGGGAGGTCAAGGGCGTCGTGCCGTTCCTGAAGATCGACAAAGGGCTGGAAGACGAGGCCGACGGCGTGCAGACGCTCAAGCCGATCCCGGGCCTCGACGCGCTGCTGGCACGGGCCAAGGCCAAGGGCGTGTTCGGTACCAAGGAGCGCTCGGTCATCAAGCAGAACAACGCCGCCGGCATCGCCCGCGTGCTGGACCAGCAGTTCGAACTCGGCCGCCAGGTGCTGGCGGCGGGTCTGGTGCCGATCATCGAGCCGGAGGTCGACATCAACGCCGGCGACAAGGCCGACATCGAGACCACGCTGAAGCAGGGCCTGATCGAGCGCCTCGACGCGCTGGACCCGGCGACGCCGGTGATCCTCAAGCTGACCCTGCCCGAGGTCGACGGCTTCTTCCAGGCGCTGGTCGATCACCCGGCCGTACTCAAGGTCGTCGCGCTGTCGGGCGGCTACGCCCGCGACGACGCCAACGCCCGCCTGGCGAAGAACCCGGGCGTCGTCGCCAGCTTCAGCCGTGCGCTGACCGAAGGCCTGAGCGCGAAGCAGAGCGATGACGACTTCAATGCCTCGCTCGACAAGGCGATCGAGTCGATCTACCGGGCATCGATCACCTGATCCAGCCCGACGCGCGTCTGCGCGGCGACAGTTCCACCAGAAGGCCGGCGCCGATGCGCCGGTCTTTTTTTGTGCCCGGATCTCGATGGGATGAACTGGTCGTGGCGCGTAGGACAACCCGGTTCTCCGTCACGTGGCCCTCGACGCTCGCCGTTCTGTCGATCCGGGAGGCGAAGGGCTGGATTTCGCCATGTCCGAATGCCCGAGCCGATCGGCGGGGCTGAAAACACGGATGAGGATGCAAGCGCGTGCGGACTGCCATCCGAAAGGCGGTGCCTACGAGTTGCAACCTCGACGGCACTTGCAATAGTTATATCATTACAATTCACATTGATATAACATTACATTTACCGGGGTGCGGCAGAGGGGTTTGCCGGTCCTGGGCCGTCTTCCGCCTCTCTTTCTGTGGTCATCCATGTCGCACATTTCCCGTTCCGTCGCAGGCGCAGCCCTGCTCGGGCTTGTCCTGGTATTGCCCGTCGCTGCCCTTGCCGCTGCGGGATCTGATCTCCGCGATCTCGACGCCGTGGTGGTCACCGCGACGGGCACCGAGACTTCGCTGGCCAATGCGCCGGCGTCGATCTCCGTCATCACTCGCGAAGATCTGCTCGAACGCCCGGTGCTGGATCTGGCCGACGCGCTGCGCGGCGCACCGGGCGTCACCTTCGACGGCATCGGCATGGGCCGGCGCGGTATCCGCATCCGTGGCATGGACAGCGAATACACGCTGGTCCTGATCGACGGCCAGCGCATCAGTGCGGCCAGCGATGCCATCGCGCATGCCGATTTCGACCTCGGCTGGCTCCCGGCCGACGGCATCGAGCGCATCGAACTGGTGCGCGGGCCGATGTCGTCGCTGTACGGCTCCGAGGCGCTCGGCGGCGTGGTCAACATCATCACCCGGGCCGCAACGTCGACCTGGCACGGCAGCCTGCGGCACGGCGGTGGCGTGGTCGCCGGTGGTCAGGGTGGCGGCGTGCTGCAGACCAGCGTGTATGCGTCCGGACCGCTGGTGCGCGATCGCCTCGGCATGACGTTCCAGGCCGAGCGCCGCACGAAGGACCCGACCCGCGATCCGGACGACACGCGCCTGACCGAGCAGGAAGGCCGCGAGGCCGACACCGCGCGGCTGGCACTGGCCTGGACGCCGGGCGCGGGCCAGCGCGTCGACTTCAGCCATCTGGCCGGACGTGAGCGGCGCGAGCGCGACGCACTGCAGGCAGGCGCGGCGCCCTATGTCTATCGCACGATCGACGACATCGACCGCCGCCAGACCTCGCTCGCACACCGCGGCAGTTGGGCCTGGGGCGACACCCAGGTGCGCGGCTACCGCGCCACGCTCGATCGCGAGAACCGCCGTGACCGCGGCGCGGCCACGCAGCCCCAGTCGCTGACCGATGACACCGTCGACGGCATGGCGACGCTGCATCTGGGCCAGCGCCACCGGCTCAGCGCCGGCGCGGAATGGCGGCGCGAACGGCTGGAGGACAGCACCGTCAACGCTGCCGGCCGGGACGCCTCCGTCCATCGCGCGCTGTTCGTGCAGGACGAGATCGAGTTCGGCGCGGTGTCGCTGGTGCTCGGCAACCGCGCCGATCACCACGCGCAGTTCGGCTGGCAGCAGTCGCCACGTGCCTATGTCGTCGGGCGTCCCGGTGACGGCTGGACCGTCAAGGGCGGCGTCGGCGCGGGCTTCAAGGCGCCCACGCTCAAGCAACTGTCGCCGGGCTATTCGGCGGTCGGCGGCGGCGGCATGTTCACGATCGTCGGCAACCCCGGACTCGAGCCGGAAACCGTGCTGACCTGGGAACTGGGCACGGCGTGGACGAACGACACCGTGTCCCTGGAGGCGACCGCGTTCCAGAACGATCTGGAGAACCTGATCCAGACCCAGTGTTCTGCGTTCTGCGGCATCCGCGGACGCGAGCGGCGCAGCTACACCAACATCGCCGAGGCGCGCATCCGCGGCATCGAGCTCGGTACCCGCGCCGAGCTGCCGGCCGGTTTCAGTGTCCATCTCAACCACAGCTGGCTGCAGGCGCGCGACCAGATCCTGGACGTGCCGCTGACCGGGCGCGCCCATCGCAGCGGCCATGCCGGACTGCGCTGGGCCGACGATGCCTGGAACGCCGGGCTGCGCCTGGACTACACGGGTCCGCAGTGGCAGACCGGCAGCACCGGCCTGATCCGGCTGCCCGGCTATCCGCTGTGGTCGCTGGATCTGGGCTATCGCATCACTCCGCGCATCGCATTGCGCGGTGGGGTGGAGAACCTCGCCAACGAACGCCTCGACCAGTCGGACGCGCTGTACGCGTACCCGGAAACCGGCCGCTATCTGCACGCGAACGTCGAGATCGGCTTCTGACGATGCGGATGTCGTGCCGCGCACTGATCTGTCTGCTGGCGTTGGTCAGCCTGCCACTGGCTGCGCAGGAACTGCGGGTGGCCGTGGTCAGCAACGACTTCGTGCTGCCGGACAAGGTCGAACGGCTCGATGCGCTGGCCCGGCCGGCCGGCGTGCGTTTCGTGCACGTGCCGGTGGCGGCCGGAGGTGCGAACGACGCGCGCCTGACCGGACACGATCTCGTGCTGCTCGACACGCCACGCGGCTCGGATGTCGCCGAGGTGGAGCAGGCGCTCGGCGATGCACTGGCGCAGGCCGGTGCACCGTGGGTGCGGATCGGCGGCGGGCCGCCTGCCGGTGACGGACTGCCGCGCGCCGACATCATGCGCATCGCCGGGTACTACGCCGGCGGCGGCGAGGCCAACCTGCGGCATCTGGCTGCCTACCTGCAGACGCTGCTGCGAAGCGGCGATCCGGCGGCGGTGCCGGCGCCGGTCGCGCTGCCGGCGACCGGTTACTACCACCCCGATGCGCCGGCCGTGTTCGGAGACGCCGGGGCGTATCTCGACTGGCGCGCGCAGCACGCGTCTCCTGACGCTGCACCGGCCACGGTCGCGCTGCTGGTCGCGCCCGGATCGGTCGCCTCGTTGCAGACCGCGGTCGCCGATGCGGTGATCGCCGCCAGCCGCGCCCACGGCGTGCACGCATTCGGGCTGTGGTTCGACGGCGACGCGCCGGACGCGCTGCAGACCGCGCTCGCCGGCATCGACGTCGATGCGATCGTCAACGTGACCCACCTCCAGCAGGTGCCACTGCGCGCGGTGGAGTTCGCGCGTCTCGACGTGCCGGTGCTGCAGACCTTGAACTGGCGCCAGGGCACGCCGGCCCAGTGGCGCGCCGCCGACAGCGGCGTCGCGATGCCGCTGGTGCCGACCTTCCTCGCGGTGCCCGAAGCCTGGGGCGCGTCCGATCCGCTGGTGATCAGCGCGGTGTCGCAGGGCGTGCAGGTCCCGATTCCCGAGCAGGTCGATCTGCTGGCCGCCAAGCTCGCCCGCCTCGCCGCACTGCGGCACCGGGCAGCGGCCGACAGGCAGCTGGCGCTGATGTTCTGGAACTACCCGGGCGGCGAGACCAACCTGTCGGCATCGCACCTCAACGTGCCGCGCAGCATCGTCGCGATCGCCGATGCCTTGCGCGCGCACGGCTACGCGGTCGATGCCGCCGACGAGGCCGGCCTGATCGCCGACGCGCAGGCAATGCTCGCCGCGCTGTACCGCCCGGACACGCTCGATGCGCTGCGGGCGCGTGGACTGGCCGGCACCGTGCCGCTGGCGACTTACGAACACTGGCTGCAGACGCTGCCGGCCGAGCAGCGCGAGGCGGTGCTGCAGCGTCACGGCGCACCGGCAGACAGTCCCGCCATGCGCGTCGTTGACGGCACGCCCGTGATGGTGATTCCACGCCTGGCGCTGGGGCATCTCGCACTGCTGCCGCAGCCACCGCGTGGCGCGCGTCGGGGCGAATCCAGTCACGACCTCACCGCCGTGCCCGACCACCGGTATCTGGCGACCTACCTGTACCTGCGCACCGGCCTGCAGGCCGATGCACTGATCCATCTCGGCACGCACGGCAGCCAGGAATGGACGCCGGGCAAGGATCGCGGCCTGTGGGCGTTCGACTGGCCGTTCGCGCTGCTCGGCGATCTGCCGGTGTTCTATCCCTACATCCAGGACAACGTCGGCGAGGCCGTGCAGGCCAAGCGGCGCGGGCGCGCGGTGACGGTCAGTCACCAGGTGCCGCCTGTCGCACCGGCCGGCCTCTACGACGAACTGCGCGACCTGCACGGACTGGTGCACCAGCTGCAGCAGCTCGAGGTCGGCGGCGTGCGCGACCGCACCGCATCCGCGCTGGTGCACGCCGCATTCGAGGCCGGCATCGGCGGAGACCTCGGCTGGCGCCGCGAGGACGCACTGGCCGACATCGACACCTTCCTGCAGGCCCTGCACGACCAGCTGCACGAACTGGCGCGCAGCACGCTGCCGCTGGGCCTGCACACCTTCGGCCGGCCGGCTGCGCCTGAGCATCGGATCTCGACGGTGATGCAGCAGCTCGGCACGCCGTACTACGCCGCGCTCGGCCTCGATGCCGAGGAACTGTTCGCCGAGGACGCGTCCGCGCTGCAGACCAATCCCGCGTGGCACTGGCTGCACGACCATCTGCACGACACACAGGCGGATGCGCGCGTCGACGATCCGGTGCTGCGCGACCTGCTCGACCAGGCGCGCACTGCCGAGCAGGCGCTGGCCGATCCGCAGGAGCTCGAAAGTCTGTTGCGCGGGCTGGCCGGCGGTTTCGTGCCGCCCGGCGCCGGCGGTGATCCGGTGCGCGATCCGGGCTTGCGCAGTGGCCGCAATCTCTATCCCTTCGAGCCCGACCGCATTCCCACGCGCGCTGCGTTCGACGCCGGCGCCGAGGCGCTGGCGCAGCTGGTCGAGACCTTCGAGGCCGAACATGGACGCGCGCCGGAGAAGCTCGCCTTCAGCCTGTGGTCGTCCGAGGCGATGCGGCAGCTGGGCGTGCTGGAGGCGCAGGTGCTGCATGCGTTGGGCCTGCGGCCAGTGTGGGACGCCGGTGGCCGGGTGACCGCGCTGGAGATCGTGCCGGACGCCGAACTGCCGCGTCCGCGCATCGACGTGGTGCTGCAGGTGACCAGCGTCTATCGCGACCAGTTCGACGGCTTCATGCGCCTGCTGGCCGGTGCGATCGACACGCTGGCCGATCGCGGCGACCACGCCCTCGCGCGCAACGTGCGCGCACGCGCCGAGGCGCTGGTGGCCACCGGTCTCGATCCCGGACGCGCCCGCACGCTGGCTGCACTGCGCATCTTCGGCAACGCGCCCGGCGCCTACGGCAGCGGCATGACGGCGCAGGTGCTGGTCGAGGATCCGGACGCCGACAAACGCGATGCGACGCTGGCCGCGACGTTCCTGTCGAACCTGCAGTACGCCTACGGCGCACGCGACTGGGGCGTGACCGTCGACGGCGGCAACCTGTTCGCCGATCAGTTGCGCGGTACCGATGCCGCGGTGCTGTCGCGCTCGTCCAACACCCACGGCATGCTGTCGACCGATCATCCATTCGAGTATCTCGGTGGCCTCGCCACGGCGGTGCGCCATCTCGATGGTCGCGACCTGTCGCTGTACATCACCGACCTGCGCAGGACCGAGCCGCGCACCGTGGCCGCGTCGCGCTTCCTGGCCGACGAACTGCGCAGCCGCCAGCTCAACCCGCAGTGGATCGCCTCGATGCAGGCCGAGGGCTACGCCGGCACGCTGCAGGTCCTGGAAACCGTCAACAATCTCTACGGCTGGCAGACCACCGCGCCGACACTGGTGCGCGACGCGCAGTGGCAGGCGGTGCACGACACCTACGTGCGCGACGTGCGCAACCTCGGCATCGGCGACTGGTTCGAACGCGACAATCCTGCCGCGCAGGCGCAGGTGGTGCGGCGCCTGCAGGAGGCCATCGCGCGCGGTCTGTGGCATGCCGACGCCGCCACACGTCACGAACTCGACCAGCGCTTGCAGCAGCTGCAACAGGCGATGAGCGACTCCGCAACCGACGACGCGCCTGCCTCGGAGTCCGCCGCTCCGCCGGCCGGTTTCGGCGTCGCGCCGGCAGTGGCCGCGCCCGAGCCTGCCGCATCGGCGGAAGCGGCCGATGCCGCGCCCGCAGACGCCATGCCCGCCGCAGTGGCCCCCCCCGTGCGCGGTCGCGTGCTGCAGCAGGTCGAAGACGCACCGCCACCCGTGGTCGGCCAGCGCTGGGCCGTGCTGCTGGGCCTGCTGCTGCTCGCACTGTCCGCCGCTGCCGGTGCGTGGCGCTATCGCGCGCGGCAATCCACCTTCATCCACCGTCTGCCCACGAGCCCATGAACGCCCTCGAATCCCTGCTCTACGACGTCGCCCACCTGTTCCTGATGCCGGTGCTGCTGCTGATCCTGTGTGCGCTGCTGTACGCCTTCGCGGCGTTCGGCGCATTTGCCCTCGAAGCCGTGCAGCGCCGGCGCGGACGCCACCGCTCGGAACTGCGCGCCGTGCACCTGGCCGGCGCGCGTGCGAGCGACGATCTGGAGCTGTGGATTCTCAAGCGGCTGGAATGGCTGCGCATCACTTCGCGTACCGCGCCGATGCTCGGGCTGGTGGCGACGATGATCCCGATGGGCCCGGCGCTGCTGGCGCTCACCCGCAGTGATGCGCAGTCGGTGGGCGAGAACCTCGTGGTCGCGTTCTCGGCGGTGATCCTCGCCCTGGTCGCGGCCAGCCTGTGCTTTCTGGTGCTGACCGTGCGCCGACGCTGGCTGTTGGAAGAACTGCGCGCGATCGAGCGCGACGCGGCCGTGGAGTCGCACTGATGCGGTTCCTGGACGGCGACGAGGACGACGATCCGATCCTCTCGGTGGTCAACCTGGTCGATCTGTTCCTGGTGGTGATCGGCATCCTGATGATCGTCATCGTCAACAACCCGCTCAATCCGTTCGCGCAGGCCAACGCGGTGCTGATCGAGAACCCGGGCGAGGCGGACATGCGCATCACCATCAAGCAGGGCGAAGAGCTCACCCGCTACGAGTCCACCGGCGAGATCGGCGAAGGCGGCGGCGTGCGTGCGGGCGTGACCTACCGTCTACCCGACGGCCGGATGATCTATGTGCCGGAGGGCGACGATGCGCCCTGATCGCGCAGCCTCAGCCGCGGTGTTTCTGCACGAAGGCCTCGAACACGGCCAGCGTTTCCGGGCTGACGTGGTGCTCGATGCCTTCGGCATCGCGCCGGGCGATCGCCTCGGGCACGCCCAGGGTGACGAGGAAGGCTTCCACCGTCTGGTGGCGGGCGCGGCTGGCGCGGGCGAGGGTTTCGCCGGCATCGGTGAGGAACGCGCCGCGGTAGGGCTTCTGCAGCACCAGACCGTCACGCACCAGACGCTGCAGCATGCGGGCGACCGTGGGCTGGGCGACGCCCAGGCGCTCGGCGATGTCGACCTGGCGCGCCTCGCCGCCGTCGGCGATGAGGTCGGAAATCAGTTCGACGTAGTCCTCGACCAGCTCCGCGCGGCGCGCCTCGCGCACCTGGCGGAAGCTTTCGACCTGGACACCGGCCTCCAGCAGGGGCGCGGGCTGGCCGGGTTTCGGTTTCTCGGGCGGGAAGACGTTGGCCATGGGCGCGCGGTACGGCGTTGCAGTCGATGGTCCGCATTGTCGCCAATTGCGGCCACACACGCGTCGAAAGTGGAGCGCGCGCTCACTTATAAAGCAGCAAACACACAATATAGCAATTGCTATAATACGGCGCCGTCCGTTCCGAGGAGTTCCATGTCGTCATGCCGCCGTCCCCTGCGCAGCCCGGCTGCGTCGTCACGTCGTGGCGCGCGTCTGCGTCGCCCGCTCCATGTGGTGACCGCGCTGTCGCTCGCCGTCTCGGCCGGTATCGCGGGCGCGTCGGAACGCAACGCCGTGCAGCTGGACAGCGTGCAGGTGGTCAGCACCGCCACGCGCAGCGAACGCTTGCTGTCTGAGGTGCCGATCCGCACCGAAGTGCTGCGCGGCGAAGACATCGCCCTGCGCGCGGTCACCGATTTCTCGCGCGTCGCCGAACTCATCACCGGCCTGCGGGTCGAAAGCAACTGCCAGAACTGCAATACCTCCGAAGTGCAGCTGCTCGGCCTGGGCGGCGCCTACAACCAGCTGCTGTTCGACGGTGCGCCGCTGCTGTCCACGCTCGGCGGCGTGTACGGGCTGGAGCAGATCCCGGCGGCGTTCATCGATCGCGTCGAGGTGGTCAAGGGCGGCGGTTCGTCGATGTACGGACCAGGCGCGGTCGCGGGCGTGGTCAACCTGATTCCGCAGCAGCCCATGCGCAACGGTGGCTTCGTGCAGGCCGGGACCGATGTGCAGCGCGGCACACCGGCGTGGAGCGTGGACGGCCGCGGCGACCGCGTCTCGGACGATGGCCGCGCCGGGTTGTCGGTGGTCGGGCAGTGGTCGAAGAGCGATGCCATCGACTTCAACGGCGACGGCTACAGCGAGATCGTCGACAAGGACCAGCGCGTCGCCGGTGCCCAGGGCTGGTACGCGCCCAACGACACCACCACGCTGCGCGCGAACTATCTGTTCACCCACGAGACGCGCCGCGGCGGTAATCGCTTCGACCAGCCCGAGTGGCTGGCCAACACCGCCGAATCGCTGGAGACCGACTACCACCGCGGCGGCCTGTACTGGGACCAGCGACTGGGCACGGATGCGGACTTCACGCTGGGCTACGCGTTCGCCTTCATCCGCCGTGCGAGTTTCTACGGTGGCCTGGGCGAGGTCGTCACCGATCCCGCGGATCCCGCCTTCGATCCGGCCGAACTCGATCCCGCCGTGCCCGGCAGCGCCGCCGCCACGTCGTTCGACCAGTACGGTGACACCGAGAATCCGCTGCATTACCTGGACAGCCAGTTCAACCTGCGCCGCGGCGCGCATGCGTGGGCGTTCGGCCTGCAGTACACGCGCGAATCGGTGCGCGACGACCAGCGCAATGCGGCCGGCGACACGCTGCTGCGCGGCGCGCGCGAGCGTTTCAGCAATCTCGGTGTGTTCGTGCAGGACGAATGGGCGGTCGGCGAGGCGGTCGACCTCGTGCTCGGCGCGCGCGTCGACAAGCATTCCGCGCTGCGCGATGCCATCGTCTCGCCGCGCCTCGCACTGGCCTGGCAAGCCAGCGATGCGTGGAAATTCCGCGCCGGTGTCTCCACCGGCTTCCGCGCGCCCGAAGTCTTCAGCGAGGACCTGCACGTGGACACGCTGGGCGCCGCCCCCATCCGCATCCGCAACGCCGACGGCCTGGTCGAGGAACGCGCCACCACGACCATGCTGGGCCTCGACTGGCGACCGGGCGACGGTCGCCTGACCTGGGACGCGACCGCCTCGCTGACCAGGCTGCGCGACAGCTTCGTGCTCAGCGAATTGCGCGAGGACGCCGACGGCCTGTTCCAGCTGCGCGAGAACGCCGACGGCGCGCAGGTCGCCGGCTTCGAAACCAATCTCGGCTGGCAGGCCAGCGATGCCCTGCGGCTGACCACCGGCGTCGCCTGGTACCGCTCGCGCTTCGAGACGGCGCAGACCGTGTACGACGACGTCGAGGACGGCGGCGATACCGTCATCGCCCTCCGCGATTACCTCAAGACGCCACGCTGGAGCGGACAGGCGCAGCTGGCGTGGTCGCCGTCGCCGCTGCTCGATGCCTACGTCGGCGTGAAGCACACCGGCGCGATGTGGGCGCTCAATCACAACAACGCCAGCCTCGTGCGCACGCCGACGTTCTGGGTGGTCGATGCCGGCACCACCTGGCATCTGGGGCAGGGCGATCGCCACTGGGATCTCGCGTTCGGCGTGCGCAACCTGTTCGACCAGCGACAGCGCGATCTCGAGATCGGCGCCGGTCGCGACAGCGATTACGTCTACGGCCCGCGCTTCGCGCGTTCGGTCTATGCCAGTGCGCGCTTCAACTTCTGAGCGGCATCACGCGTATGCCGGGCGGTCGCGTCCGCGCCGGGTCTGGCCTGCCTGTCTGCTGGCAGCGCTGATGCTGCTGCCGGCGGCTGTGCAGGCCGGTGAAGATGCGCCGCCCGATCCATCACTGCGCCCGGCCATTGCCGATGCACTGGTCCGCCCCGACGGCGCACGCTTCGTGCCCGACCGCTGGGCGCACGAACCGGAGATCGTCGCGCTGTACTTCGGCGCCGACTGGTGCGCGCCCTGCCACGCGTTCGTGCCCACGCTGCGTGAGGTCCGCGACACGCTGCGCGCGGCCGGCGCCGATACCGAAGTCGTCTACGTCAGCCTCGATGCGCGCGAATCGGACATGCGCCGATACATGCGCCTGCAGGCGATGCCGTGGCCGGCGATCGACCATCGCCGTCTGCGTGCGCTGTCGGCGATCCGCGCGCTGGGCGGCATGGCGCCGCCGAATCTGGTGCTGGTGGATCGCGACGGGCGTGTGCGCGCAAGCGCATGGCGCGGTCGCCAGCGCACGGGGCTGCAGGCGGTGCTGCAGCAGTGGACCGAGCACGTCGCGCCTGCGCAGACGCACGCGGGTCCGGACCCGTGGCTGCCGGCATCGGCAGGCGCGGATGCTGTGCGTGATGCAGACAGCGTCGGCGACGAAGCGTCGGTGCCGTCCACATACGGGACTGAAGGTTTATGACGCCACGGGCGGCCGACACACGTGTACGCGCCTGCGTGCAATGGCGTCCACATAGGCGTGCGTCGATGTCATCGCGTAAGTCGCGCGGGGCAGCATTGGCCGACCGCCGTTGACACAACCGGTCGGCGTGCGTGATCGCAGGCGCTGCCGACAGGCACCGCAGCGACATGCGATGCATGCGGACTCCACGCGCCACGCATCCGGAGGGCGTTCCGGGCGTCCCGTTCGACATCGAATGCCGGCCGCATTGCACACGGGCGTCGGCACTTCCGCCGCGAGCACTCGGCGATGGGAAGTGGGTAGCCCGGGAATCGGAACGGTCGAGCGCAGAGGTATGGCGTGGCGTTGCAATGTGGGCGCGTCCCACCGGAATTGGGCGACGTGCGTTCGCAACGGCCAGCGGCGGCAACACGGCCGAAGGTGCGCGCACTGCACATTCTGCTGCAGCGCACCATGTTACGGTCGAGCCGCATCGACCGGCGCTGCCTCGCGACCGATGCCCGCAGTCCGCGCACGCCTGTGCGCACTTCAAGTGCAGTCGCCGTCCTGACCGGAAATCGATCCGATGACGAGCCGCCGCCACTTCCTCGGTGCCACCGCCGCCCTGTCCCTGCTGCCCGCGTTCGCTCGCGGCGCATCGCCCGTCGCTGCAGCCGCAACGCCTGACGCCGCTGCCTGGCGCGCACGCGCCTCCATCCCGTGGGTGGTGCAGGAGGTCTACGGCGTTGCACGCGGCGGACGTGCGGTGATCGTCGGCGGCATGGTGCGGCCGGGCGAGCGCGCGCTGGCGATCGATGCGGTCGGTCTTTATGACCCGGTCGCCGATCGCTGGGACGCCGGTCCGTCGCTGCCCGAGCCGCGCCACCATCCCATGGTCGCCACCGTCGGCACGCGTCTGTATGCATTCGGTGGCGCCACGCACGTCGAGGCCGGCCACTGGTCGCCGCGCGCCGACGTGTTCGTCGAACAGGACGGCGCCTGGCAACGCGCCACGCCGATGCCGCAGCTGCAGACCGAAGGCGTTGCCCTGGTCCACGAAGGCCGCGTGCACATCGTCGGCGGCCGTCTGCCGACCAAAGCCGATGCCGCGCTCTGGGGCGACTATCGCGATGTCGCTCTGCACCAGGTCTACGACACCGACCGCGACCGCTGGTCGACCGCGGCGCCCTTGCCGGGCCCGCGCAACAGCGCCACCGGCGCGGTCATCGATGGCATCGGCTACGTCGCGGGCGGCCGCACGATGGACGGCGGCAATCTCGCCGATCTGCTGCGTTACGACTTCGTCGCCGATCGCTGGGACGCCCTGCAGCCGATGCCCGAAGCCGCGGGCGGCCTGGCCGGCGTCGCGCTCGGCGGCCAGCTCTACGTGTTCGGCGGCGAGGCGCTCGACGTCGAAGGCGCCGAAGGCGTCATCGCCAATGCCTGGCGCTACGACCCGCTGCGCGACACCTGGACGGCGTTGCCCGACATGCGCACGCCGCGGCACGGGCTGGCCGCGGTCGCATTGAACGGATCGATCTACGCGATCGGGGGCGGCGTGGAAACCGCCAACACGGCGACCTCGGACATCGTCGAGGTATTCATGCCGACCGGCTGAGCCGGTCGGCACTGCAGGCGCGCGGGATTCAGCGCTTGCGGTTGAAGAAGGTCAGCACCGCGCCGCAGACGATGCCGATGAACAGGCCCAGGGCGAGCCACTGCAGGATCGTCAGTTCGTTCATGCTGCGCTCCCCGGCAGCTGCGCGACCTGCGCCGGACGGCCGCGCGAATCCAGCGCGATCATCACGAAGCGGCCGCGCGTGCACAGCTCGCGGTCGCCGCTGAGCAGGTCTTCGGCGATCAGTTCCACCTCCACCTGCATCGACGTGCGGCCCACTTCGACCACGCTCGCGATGATCTCCACCAGCTGGCCCTGTTTGATCGGCAGCTTGAAGTCGACCTGCTCGGAGCGCGCGGTCACCACCGTGCGGCGCGCATACCGCGACGCGGCGATAAAGGCGGCCTTGTCCATCCACGCCAGCGCGGTGCCGCCGAACAGCGTGCCCAGATGGTTGGTGTGATCGGGGAACACGATCTCCAGCATGCGGGCTTCAGTTTTTGGTGTTACAGAATCTTTGGTCATGATGCGTCCGGCTAAGAATCGTAATTCAGTACTGGATTGAACCAATGCGAAGCGCTTCGTAAGGAATCGCGATGCGCCGGCGTTGGTCAGGCTCCTTGAGGTCGATCAGATAAATACCGCGCGAGGCAGATCGCGGCAGATTCTCAGGCCAGACGCGAGGAGAGGCTGTTTCGGTAGGAAAGTACGCTCCGCTCCCGCCGCCACCGTAGTGGCGCTCGATTTCCGTTTCCTCGCCTTCCCAGAATGTCGCAAGGCTCTCACCTGAGACGCCGCTCACAACTGCGGGGACGCGGGTGCGCTGCACCAAAGCGCTCAGCGGCTCTGTCCAGTACGGATCACGGAGATCTGCGCCATAAGTGGTCACAACCACTGCTTTGAAGGCGCACGAGTCATCAGGTACGAGCTTCGCCGGCCAAACTTCGTCCACCCTCGAACGGCCGAGTCCCTCCATGTTTCGTGCATCGCAGACATCTGCGCAGATCAAGGGGACAACTTCGAAATTCTTCCAGCGAAATGCAGCCCCATGTTCGCCTGCTTTGATCGCCTCTCCCTGCCAGGGAATTCGCTTGTAGTACGTCCCGACACACTTCTGGCCATTCACGAGAAAGCAGGCGTTGCGGGTTGCCTCGCTTTCATCGATCACGTAGCCGCCTGCCATGAATGCCAGGTCTGGTCCTGTGCAGAGCCTCGCCAACGCGCTTGCCACGTCGCCTTCTCGAGCGCAGGCATGGATGTTGGATGCAGGAAAGTTCTCGGGAAAAACAACGAGATCAATGCTCTCCTCGAATTGGATAGCTTCGAGAATCACGGCTATCGACCGTAGCCCCGCGGCAAGACTTGCATCCTCGACAAATCTGGCCGGCAACTGGACGATCGCGACACGCATCAGAGATTGAGTGCGACCGCCTGCGAGATCTGCGCCGGGGCCTGGAAGCCCGGCAGGCGCGCGGCTTCGGTGCCATCCTTGAACAGCGCGAGCGTCGGCGTCTGGCGCAGGCCGAGATCGCGGAAGAAGTCCTCGCCGATCACTTCCATCTTCACCTTCAGCAGCGCCACGCCGGCAGCGTCTTCGCTTGCGGCGAACTTCGCCAGCGACATGTCGAGCATCTTGCAGCCCGGACAATCGTCCTTGTAGTAATCCACCAGCAGGCGCGGGTGCGCGGCGAGGGCGGCGGCGTAGTCGTCAGGCGTGGTGGCGTGGAGCGTCTGCATGGGGGGTGTTCTCGAACGGTGTTTCAGTGATGGCAAGAATGGTGTCGGTCCAGCGTTGGATCTTGGTGGCGTCGCGCTCGCCGTGGGGCATCTGTTCGATCTCCAGCCGCGGATACCGCGTGCCGAAGAACGCGGCCATGCGGCGGGCCGCACCGCAGTAGTTCTCCTCGCCCCACTGCGTTTCGCCGGTGCCGAACACCGCGACATGTTCCGGCTTGCCGACCGCGGCGACGAGGTCTTCGATGAAACGCTTCATCTCCGGCGGCGTGCGCCCGGCGTTGATGCTCCAGCTGCCGAGCACGTAGAGATCGTGTTCGGCGCCATCGGGGCAGGCCTTGGCCAGCGTCTGGATATCAGCATCGATCCAGGTGACGGCATGGCCCATCTCTTCGCAGCGTGCGTGGATCGCGCGCGCGACATCGCGGGTGTTGCCGCTGAGCGATGTGTGGGCGAGAAGGATGCGCATCGGTGTTTGAATCAGAGCGTCAGATAGATGTGCTTTTCATTTGCATCGCTAAGGCCATCGATCCAGCGAACGCAGGCGACATGCTTGCTTTCCGTACCAAGGTGGACGATCGCGAGCACGTCGACCGACTGCAGTGGTTCAAGAACTTCCAGCGGGAATTTGCGGGCCAGATCCGATTCGCTGGCGATGTTGGTTCCCTTCGGAAAGCTGACGTCGACTTGGGTCGCTTGAGCTTTGCCCTTGTTGAAAATTCTTATGCGGTAACCAGTTCCAGACTTGATGAGCTTTGCGCCGATGTCGGCGCGCTTTTCTTGTTCGGACTCCGCCAAGTCTCTGGCGAGCAACCGTTTGTTGAGAGCCTCCTGCGAATCGATTAAAGACTTCTGCCGGGAATTGAATCTCGCAGTCGTCCAAGTCGCATACGCCGACAGCACGAGCGCAACCGTTGCAATGAGATCGCCTAGCGAGAAAGAAGTGCTCACTACCGAATCTTTATGAACTTAGATTTGGCAAAGGATTTCCGAAGATCCCTTCTTAGCTCGTCAATGACCTGCTTCTTGATTTGGTCTTTCGCAGCATCGATGCTCGCCTGATTTGCTTCAATCAGTTCGCCTCTGTTGATCTGCAGAGAGCACGATACGCATGTCATCAACTCATCTGCATCAGCCTGGATGCCTTCCTGCCGTTCAAACTGATTTTCGCCACAGGTCGGGCAGATTAGCTGCACTGATTGTCGAATGTCAGACCGGATCATCTTGGAATCCAAGTTGGATGATGACACTTACAAATCGTCGAACCCGTTATCCGAATT
Source organism: Luteimonas sp. Soil_C_5 (assembly GCF_057656615.1). NCBI lineage: Bacteria > Pseudomonadati > Pseudomonadota > Gammaproteobacteria > Lysobacterales > Lysobacteraceae > Luteimonas > Luteimonas sp. Soil_C_5. Next base: position 238,349 of record NZ_JBDGKA010000004.1, on the reverse strand, counting down.
CGTCTTCTTGTACGACGCATTGCGCATCTCGAAGAAGTCGGTCTTGGTCTCGGTGAAGTTGTCGGCGTAGGCCTTGATCCACGGCATCACGTTGTCGGTGGTGTCGGAATACAGCTTCTCGATGCCGAGCATGCCGGCCATCTTGTTGGCGCGGTACTTCACGTAGCGGACCATCTCGTCGACATCGATGCCGTCGATGCCGTCGAGCACTTCGGCGGTCCAGCGGGTTTCGAGTTCGATGGCGTGTTCGAAGGCGTCGTGCACGTACTGGGTGAGCTGGTCGCCCTGCAGCGACTGGTTCTCGCCGACGATGGCGCGGATCAGTTCGCTGATGAACTTGCTGTGCGCCAGTTCGTCGCGGTTGATGAAGCTGATGATCTTGCCGGTGCCGGTCATCCGGTTCTGGCGGACCAGGTTGTAGAAATACGCGAAGCCGGAATAGAAGTTGATGCCCTCGAGGATCGACGACTGCACCAGCGAGCGGATCAGCGTTTCGGCCGAGCGCTCGCGCATGAAGTCGTTGTACGAATCCATGATCGGCTGGTTGCGCGCGATGATCGTGGGATGCGTGCGCGCGAGTTCGAACACGCGGTTCTGGTCGGCGAGGCCGGTGATCGAGGCCAGCACGTAGCTGTAGCTCTCGTTGTGGATCACTTCCTGCTGGCCGATGATCGCGGCGTTGGCGTGCGCGGCCGGGTCGGTGATGTATTCGGCGACGTTGTAGATGAAGCGCGTCTGCGGCGAATCCAGCGTGGCCAGCAGGCCGATGATCGAATCGTAGGCGTTCTTCTCGCGCGCCGAGAGCTCGCCGTACTGCTTGGCGTCGCCCTTCATGTCGACCTCGTCCGGAATCCAGAAGTTGGTCGAGAGTTCCTTGTAGGCGCGGTAGAACGACGGATACGGAATGTCGTTCCAGTTGAGGATGCCGCTGGTCTGGCCGTTGATGATGCCGGTCGAGCGGTTGGGATGACGCGGCTCGAGGATCTTGATGCGGTCGAGCGGGGTGGACGTGGCGGCCATGGGCGTTTCTCGTTTCTTCCGCGCAATCCCGCCAAGTGCGGCGAGGATCGGGAATCGGTCAGTAAAGGAACCCGTCACCCCCGCGTAGGCGGGGGTCCAGCGACTTTCGAGCGTGTCGTTGAAGGCGCTGGATTCCCGCCTTCGCGGGAATGACGATCAAAAGCAGTGTCGCGAGCGGAGCGGATTCAGATGCACCAAGTCCACACAACGATGCCGCAGACCTGTCTGGAGCAGAGCCCCCCTGAGTCAGGGGGCGCGCCAAAGGCGCAGGGGTGTGGATGTTGATGAGCCAGGGTCCACGGTTCGCAACGCGAACCGTGGAAGCGAAGCGCGAATGCGCTTAGCTACTGCACCACTCGCACTCGGCGATATCGATGTCGTTCGAACGCACGTAGTACGTGGTCTTGATGCCTTCGCGCCATGCGGTCATATGCAGGTCGAGCAGCGTGCTCGCACGGATGGTGCTGGGCACGTAGAGGTTGAAGCTGATCGCCTGGTCGACGTGGCGCTGGCGGCGCGCGTTCTGGCGCACCGAGGCGAACTGGTCGACCTTGTAGGCGCCCTTCTCGTAGTAGGGCCAGGTGTCGAGCGACAGGCCGGGGGCTGCGACCGGACGACGGTAGTCCTTCTTCTCCTCGTAATAGAACGCGGAGTAGATCGGGTCGATCGACGCGGTGGAGCCGGCGATCTGCGCGGTGGACATGTTCGGGGCGACCGCCATCAGCCAGCCGTTGCGCATGCCGTTGACGCCGACCTGCGCGGCCAGATCCATCCACTCGGGCGAGTTGTAGCTGCGGTCGCTGAAGTAGGCGCCGGTGTGCCAGTCGCTACCGGCGAACACCGGGTAGGCGCCCTTTTCCTTCGCGAGTTCCATGCTGGCCTGCACGGTCAGGAAGTTGATGCGCTCGTACAGCGAATCACTGAAGTCCTCGGCGGCGGTCTCGTTCCACTGGATGCCCTTCTGCGCCAGCAGGTGATGCCAGCCGAACGTGCCCAGACCGATCGCGCGGTACTTCTGGTTGGTGATCGTCGCCTGCGGCACGGGCAGCATGTTGAGATCGATCACGTTGTCGAGCATGCGCACCTGGATCGGGATCAGACGCTCGAGCACGTCGGTGATCAGATCGCTCTGGCCGGCCTGCGGCACGATCGCGCGGCCCAGGTTCACCGACGACAGGTTGCAGACGACGAAGTCGCCGGCCTGCTTGGTGGTGACGATCTGATTGCCGGAGATGATCTCCTGCATCATTTTCGTCGGGCTCATGTTCTGCAGGATCTCGGTGCAGAGATTCGACGAGTACACGCGGCCGACGTGCTTGTTCGGGTTCTTCCGGTTCACTTCGTCGCGGTAGAACATGAAGGGGTTGCCGGTTTCGAGCTGGCTCACCATCACGCGCTTGAAGATGTCGATCGCCTTGACGGTCTTGCGCGAGATGCGCTCGTCGGCCACGACTTCCTCGTACTTGCGGCGGAAGCTGCCGTTCGGGTCACCCTTCTTCTCGTCGAAGAAATCCTGCAGGTGCCAGCCCTTGATCTTGTGGACCTCGTGCGGGTCGAACAGGTACCAGTCGCCGCGACGTTCGACGGCTTCCATGAAGATGTCGGGGATGCAGATCGAAGTGAACACGTCATGCGCGCGCAGGCGCTGGTCGCCGTTGTTGAGGCGCAGGTCGAGGAAGTTCTCGATGTCGCGGTGCCAGATGTCGAGGTAGACCGCGACCGCGCCCTTGCGCTGGCCCAGCTGGTCCACCGACACGGCGGTGTTGTTGAGCTGCTTGATCCACGGCACCACGCCGCCGGACGAATTGGGCACGCCGCGGATGGCCGAACCCGACGAGCGCACGTACCCCATGTACGCGCCCACGCCGCCGCCGCCCTTGGAGACGCGGGCGATGTCGGTGTTGGAGTCGTAGATGCCCTGCAGCGAATCGTCGACGGTGTCGATGAAGCACGACGACAGCTGGCCGCCGACCTTGCCGGCGTTCTGCAGCGTCGGCGTGGCCACGGTCATGTACAGGTTCGACAGCGCCCAGTAGGCCTCGCCGACGAGCTGCATGCGACGCTCGCGGCCGCCCTTGGTCTCGTTCTGCATCAGGTACAGGGCGATGGTCAGCCAGCGCTCCTGCGGCAGCTCGAACACGGCGCGCGAGGTGTCGGTGGCGAGGTAGCGCGTGGCCAGCAGGTACAGGCCGTTGTAGGCGAACAGCCTGTCGCGCTCGGGCTCGATCATGCGTCCGGCTTCCTGCAGTTCTTCCTTGGAATAGGCGCGCAGGATGTCGTTGGAATAGATGGTGCGGTCGGCCAGCGATTCCTGCAGGCCGACGTAGGAGCCGTACTTCTGCTCGGCGTCGTAGAAGCGGTTGCGGCTGGCGCGCTTGTACAGGCGGTGCAGGTACAGGCGGGCGGCGAAGAATTCCCACTCCGGCGCAGTGACATCGACGCGGGCTTCGGCCTCGCGGATCAGATGGTCGACCAGGTCGTCGGCGTTGACGGCGTCCTTGCGCTCGACGAAGCCGAACACGCTGCGCTTGTAGTCGACGATGTCGAGCTGCGGGAACTCGGCATGGGTGCGGTCGATGCTGCGCTCCAGGCGCGCACGGTCGTACGGGATCCGGCGGTTGCCGGCTTCCTTGGTGATCCAGTTGGAGACGCCGGCATCGGCGTCGGTGACTTCTGCAATCGCGGTGTTCATGGCGGCACTCGGGGGTGGCGGCACATCGTCGTCAGGCTCGACGGCGGGTGGCGCAACGGAAATGGTGGGTGTGGCAGGTGCGGTGGCGGTGTCGGGTGTGGCGTCTGCGGCGGCGGCCGGGGTCTTGGTCGCGACGGTCTCGTGGCTGGTCATGCGGTGTCCTTCTGTCCAGTGCATTCGCGCACACCACCGTCCCCGCCCGCGTCGGGGTCCGGCGGCCACGGAAGGCCCAGAGTGGTCGGGCGGCGTCGCAGGAATCGCGATCGGGCGCAGGCGCCATCGCAATCCGCTCCGCCGGCCCTCTCCCCCCGGAGATTCCGCAGCCGGCACCGCGCGTCGTGCTTTCGCGCGGCTGTCGGCAGGTCTTCGGACTCATGGGTATGAAGGCAGCGCCTTCGCCTCGCCCGCCGCTTCCCGGATCGCTCCAGTGCTGTTGGCGGGCTCGTTCCCAATTACCGCTGCGGGGCAGTGCCGGAATGGCGCAAGGCGTCACCGGCTTCCCTTTGAATCCGCCGTCCTTGCGGGGCTGCGGAACCGACCCGGCCCAAGATAGTGGGGGTGGTCGGCAGCGTCAACGCTAAATGTAGTGAAGATGCGGCAGGCCGCTTCAGGACGGGAATCCGGGTTCGTCAAGTCCTGCGGATGGCCCCGGGCATGCAGATCGGGGTGCGAAGAGCAAGTGCCCGAGGGGTGTTTCCGGTGTGTCCACCGCGCCCGGGCCAGAGGTTCAGGTCCAAGGGCCGGCGCATCGCGGACCGGCTGAAGGACGGGGAAACCCCCACCAGGTCAGGCTGGTCCAAGGGCCGCCGCCCTCCAGGCCCTGCGGACACCGGATCCGTGGGGTCGGGTTCCGGCCGGTATCCGGACCGGTGTCTGCAGGCTGGACAGGACCGGCCTCCGCGGGGGGCTGCGACCGACGACCGGGCGGCGCCATCCGCACGCCTGCATCGACCGTTCGAAAACCGCGACGCCGCCACACCCCCTGAACGAATTCCGGCGCACGCTGCGCCGAGCGCGGCCAGCCCGGCCGGCACATCCGGAGGTGCCTCATGTCCCGTATCCGTCGCAGTGCATTGGCCGCTGCCACGCTGTCGCTGTCCGCCCTGCTCGCGTCGCCGCTGGTGTCCGCGCAGGATCCCGCCCCCGGCCTCGGCGATGTCCAGGGCCTCGACGACCGCAGCGCGTCGCGCACCCTGGGCGCGCGCGGGTATGTCCGCCAGTCGGGCTCGGACGGTTACAGCAGCTGGTGGCACGCGCGCGACCGCCGTTGCGTGATGGTGCGCAGCGACAGCGGCCGGGTGGTTTCCGTGGTCACCACGCCGGCGCCGGATTGCGGGCAGCAGGCGGGCGATGGGCATCGCGAGGGCATGAGCGACGGCGCCAAGGCGGCAATTGCGGCAGCGGCGATTCTCGGCATCGCCGCGCTGGCCCACCAGGCGCATCACCACGACGACGGCGACCACAACGACGATCCGCGCCACGAGGCCGACTACGAGCGCGGCTACCGCGACGCGCTGCACGGCTACCGGGCCGAGCAGGACAGCGGCGCCTACAGCGACGGCTACGGCGTCGGCCTGCGCGAACGCTCGGCCCAGGTGCCGTGGCAGTCGGGCAACACGGGGGGCGCGGGCAGCAGCCGGCTGGACGATCTGGTCGGCGCCCGCGCGGCCGGTGCCGACACCGAACTGCGCGCGCGCGGCTTCACCGATCGCGACGCGCAGCAGCGCGACGGCCGCTCCGTCGTGACCTGGTGGAACGCGCGCTCGCGCGAGTGCGTGCACGTGGCGACGGGCAACGGCCGCATCGAATCGATTCGCGGCGTCGACGCGTCCAACTGCCGCTGACGCGGCGCCGCGGTCAGGCGTTCGCGGGACCGGGCGGTGGCGGCGGATAGACCGTCGCCGCCGCATGCGCCAGGCCGATGCCGCGCGCGAGCAGGGCGTCGTAGACGCGGCCGACGAGGGCGCTGCGGATCGTGCCGGCATCCTCGTACTCGTGGGTCCAGGCGCGCACGATGAATTCCATCCCCACGCTGCCCAGGCCGTCGAACAGCACCACCGGCGCCGGCGTCGCCGCGACGCCGGGCGTGGCGGCGGCGATCTCCGCCAGCACGGACACCACTTCGGCCGGCGCACTGCCGTAGGCCACGCCGACGCGCACCTCCAGCCGGCGGCTGCGGTCGCGCAGGGTCCAGTTGACCAGCTGCTGCGAGATCAGCTGGCCGTTGGGCACCACCACGTTGGCGCCGTCGAAGGTCGACACCCGGGTCGCGCGCATGCCGATGTCGACCACGCGGCCGGTGGTACCGCCCACCTCGACCACATCGCCGGGCTGGAACGGCCGCTCGAAGATCAGCACCAGGCCGGAGACGAAGTTGTTGACCACGTTCTGCAGGCCCAGGCCGACGCCCACGCCCAGGGCGCCGAGCACGAAGGTCAGCTGGCTGGCCTTGAAGCCGGCCGCCGACAGCGCGCCGATCAGGCCCAGCAGCAGCACCGCGTAATAGCTCAGCGAGGCAACGCTGTTGGCGACGCCGCGCGGCAGCGACATCCGCGACAGCACCTCGCCGTCGAGCACCAGGCGCACCGTCTTCGCCAGCCAGAACGCGACGATCACCGACAGCACGAACAGCAGCACGTGGCCCAGGCTCAGGCGCAGATCGCCCAGCGCCCAGCTGTGGCCCAACAGGGCCGACAGCGAGGCATGCACCGGTGACAGAACGCGGAAGCGGTCGAGCGCGTAGACGATCCAGCCGACCACCGCGGCGACCACCAGCAGCTTGAGCAGCATCTGCACCGCCGGCCCGGCGTGTTCGCGCGCCAGCCGGAAGCGCGACACGCCCGGACGCTTGAGCAGCAGCTGGATCCAGGTCGCGATGACCGTCAGGCCGGCCGCGAGCAGCAGCGCGAAATACAGGCTATCGATGACGCCGCCGGTCAGGGTTTCGGCCAGCGACACGTTGCCGAACACGTTGGCGACCAGGCCCACCGCCAGCAGCAGCGCGCCGACCAGCACCGACCCGCGCAAGGCCTGGCCCAGGCGCCCGGTATGGGCCGCATGGCCATGCCGGTGCGCGCGCCACAGCAGCCAGCCGGCCGCGGCCAGGCCGAGCAGGCCCAGCCCAAGGATGTAGAGGCGGTAGGCCGCCGCGCTGGACAGGAACACGAAGCCCAGCCGCAGCAGCAGGAACAGCGCACTGGCGACATAGGGCGCCATGCCCAGCAGGTGCCGGCGCGAGGCCGGCAGCAGCCGCAACACCGGCACCACGCCGGCCAGCAGCGCGATCTGGTGGGTCAGCATCGGCGCTTCGGGCTGGAAGACGAACACGCCGATCACCACCAGCAGCAGCCAGCACGACAGCGGGCGGGACAGCACGGTCGCCTCGGTATGGCTGACCTGGCCGGCGCGGATCGGCGCGCGGCTGCGCCAGGCCAGCCACAGCAGCAGCGGCAGCGAGCACAGCAGCAGGGTCTGCAGGGCGCGTACGCCGCTGATCGAATCGCCCTGGGCGTACTCGGCGGCGAAGCGCGATTCGATCGCCAGGCCGCTGCGGATCACGTCGCCGGTGTCGGCCGTGGGCGCGGCGCCGGCGGCATTCATGCGCCACAGCGGCGGCGCATCGACGCGCAGCAGACGGGCGTCATAGGCGGCGACGGCATCGTTCACCCGGCTGCGTGCGGCCGCGATGCTGGCATCGACCGCATTGCCGCGCCGGCCGAGTGCGATCAGGCGCGCGAGGGGATCCGACAGCGCGGCCTCGGCCCGGGCCAGATCGCCGATGACCTCGTCCACCCGCTGGCGCAGCGCGGCCGGCAGTTCCTGGCCCGCGGCGGCGGTGGCTTCCCAGGCGGCGCGACGGGCGGCCAGTCCGGCCGCGTCGCCGGCCTGGTGCGTGGTGGTCTGGCGCAGGTCGTCCTGCCACTGCGCCAGCTGCCGGGCCTGGAAGCTCCAGTGCCGCGACAGGCTTTCGAGCCGCGGAATCGGCAGCGTGCGCATCTCGGCGGACGTGAAACGCCAGAACGGATCTTCGACCGAGGCTTCGATCGTCGCCAGCCGGCGCGCGTACCCGGCCGCGGGCGTCGCGGCGCCGGTCTCCGCGATCGTGGACCGGGTGCGTTCGGCCAGACGCTGGTCGACGTCGGCCTGGGCGGGAATGTCGGCGACGTTCACCGCGGCGGAGGCATCGGTGGCGACGGATGCATCGGCCGGCGCGGGATCGGGGGCCTGGGTCATCGCCGCGGCGCCGGCCAGAAGCGGCGCGCGCGCGGCGAGCGGCTGTGCCAGCGCGAGGCTCGCCAGCAGCACGCATGCGAAGCGGAGAACGACACTCATGGCGGATCCGAACACGCAGTCGGCGGATGTCCGCATGCTACCTGCCGCGTGCGCCCATGCGGCGCGTCGTCAACGGGTGGCGATCGCGGCCTTCGACGCGGGGATGCGCGCGGCGCGCGTGGCGGCGCGCCAGGCCTGCCAGTCGGGCGCGGTGTCCGGCAGCGCCTGGCCATCGGCGATCAGGCGGCGCAGATCGACCACCGCGTGGTGCGGCGCCAGTGCGGCGAGCAGGGTGAAGCCGAAGTCGCGCAGCACGCGCGCCGGCGGCAGCAGCAGCCAGGTGGTGCAGGGCGGCAGCAGGTCGTCGGCGATCGGCGGCGCGATCAGATCGTCGCGTGGATCCAGGGCCATCTCCGCGACGATGCCGATGCCGAGGCCGGCGCGGGTGTACGCCTGGATCAGGTCGCCGTCGCGCGCGGTCACCGCGACGTCGGCGCGCAGCCCGCGTGCGGCGAATGCGCGCTGCAACGACGAGCCCGGGCGCTGGCTGGAGGCGTAGCTGACCAGACGCCGGTCGGCCAGGTCGTCGAGCCGCAGCGGGCGGTCGAGCGCGGCCAGCGGATGCCCGGCCGGCACCACCACGCGTCGCTGCCAGCGGTACAGCGGCACGGCGATGCAGTCGTCGGGCGGTGCCCCGGTGCCGCTGAGCAGGGCCAGGTCGGCGTCGCCATCGACCAGCGCCTGCAGTCCCGCGGCGTCGTCGCCAGGCAGCACGTGCACCGCGACGCCGGGCCAGTCGCGTTCGAGCAACTGCAGCGCCGGCGGCAGCGCGTGCCGGGCCTGGGTGTGGGTGGTCGCGATGCGCAGCGCGCCCTGGCGTTCGCGGCGCAGGTTGTCGCCCAGCGTCTGGATGTTGTCGGCTTCGACCAGCAGCCGGCGCGCATGCGCCAGGACCTGGTGGCCGGCATCGGTCAGGCCTTCGAGCGCACGGGCGCGGCGTTCGAACAGCGGACAGCCCAGCGCGGTTTCGAGCTGGGCCAGCTGCTTGGACAGGCCGGACTGGGTGGCGTGCAGCCGCTGCGCGGCCAGGGTGATGTTGTGCCCGCTCTCGACGATCGCGAGGAATCCGCGCAGCTGGGTCAGGGTCACGTCGGTGGTGCGTCGACGACGCGGGAGAAGACATCGGCCATGGGCCCGATCTTGCGGCAGCCGCCCGGGGGACGTGTCCCATGGCGGGCAACACTGTGTGCCCGGTCGCGGGACGGCGACGGCCGGGGTGCGGCGGGGCGACCGGTCCATGGTCGGATCTCCAGAGGGCGGTGCCGGCACGGGCCGGCACCGCGGGGTGTCAGCGCCGCGGCGGCGCCGGCGCCAGTTGATCGGCGAAGAACAGCGCATTGACCAGCATGCGTTCGGTGCCGAGCCAGTACTTGCGGTGCGCCGGATCGTCGGCGAACAGCACCACGTTGCCGCTGCCCACGCGCGCGACCTGCGCCCAGACGGTGCCGGCCAGCGCGGCGCGCAGGTCGGCGCCGAGGTAACCGTTGACCAGCGGGTCGTCGTCGATGCGCACGACGTTGGCGAAGGCATCGGCCAGCGGCGCGAGCGTCACGTCGGTTTCCTTGTGCACGAAGCCTGCGCGCTGCGGCACGCCGAAGGCCAGCGGATGCGTGGTGTCGACATCGACCGAGACCAGATTGCCGGCGCTGCGCTGCTCGGCCAGCGTGTCGCGGCGCGACGCGAAGTCGAGGCGTTCCGTCGGTGCCGGTGCGTCCTTCTCGGCGGGTGCGGGCGCGGCGCCGGTCAGGCCCTTGGCCTGCGCCCAGCGTGCGGCACTGCCGAAGGTCACCAGCGAGCCGCCGGCCTCGACCCAGCGCTTGAGTGCGGTGACCGTGGCCTCGGGCAGATCGTCGTAGCGGCCGCCGGCCAGCACGATGCTGGTATAGGTGCCGAGCGGCACACGGCCGAGCTGCGCAGGATCGAGTCGCGTCGCCGGGTAGTGCAGGCGTTCGCTGAGTGCGAACCAGGTCGAGCCGATCTCGGTCGCGTTGACGCCTTCGCCCATGACCAGTGCGATCGCAGGCTTGCGCACGGCGCGGATGCCGTCGCTGCCCAGATCGATGCCGGACACGCTTTGTCCGCTCGCGAGTCCGTGCGCGACGACGCCCGCATCGCGCGCTGCGCTGTCGACGATCGCGCGCAGGGCCGCGGCATCCAGCGCCTGACCGGCGACCGGAATCACCAGCGTGCCTTCGCCGAACGCGGTCTCGCCGGCGGCGGTGCGTGTGGTGAACGGCGAGAACGCGGTGCGCACGCGCACGTTCCGGGTCAGCAGGTCGGCGAGCGCGCGCTGCGCGCCGAGATCGCGCCAGTCGATCGCCCAGGCATACGCCGTCTCGCCGCGCGCGCCGGTGTCGAGCTTGGGCACTTCGCTGATCGCCGCGCCGAGTCGCGGTGCGCGCCGCAGGCGATCGTTGCGCAGACCGTAGGCATGCGCGATCGCATACGAGGTGCTGCCGTAGACGCCGCCACCGGTGTCGGGCGTTTCCTCGAAGATCGAATGCACCAGCCGGAACTGCGGCTGCGCGGCCGGCACCACCCAGGCGCTGCCGGGCGTGTACGTGCGGACGTCGACGGTCAGCGCCGCATCGAGCGCGTGCACCTGGATGCGATGGGTCAGCAGCAGATCGAGCAGACGGCGTGATGTCGTCGCATCCGCCGGATCGCCGAAGACATAGGCCGAATAGGTGTTGCGCCGCCCCTGCTCACGCGCCGAGCGGAAGAAGTCTTTCTGCAGCTGGAACAGCCCCGCGTGTTCGGCGACCGCGCCGCGGATCGTCGCCAGGCCCACGGCCAGCTGGTTGCGGATCGTGAAGCGGAATTCCAGCGGCCCGTTCGCGGTGTCCTGCACCAGGCCGCGCGAACTCGCCTGTTCGACGGTCACGCCGACGCCGCCGTGGAAATCCGGGTAGGTCGAACCGTAGACCGGCGAGAAGTTGTCGAAGTTTTCCTTCGTGTAGTACAGCGAGCCGAGGCTGTCGAGCGCCTGCGCGTGGTAGCGCGCCAGGGTGACGTTCCAGTCGTAGGAGGCCTGCGGCAGCAGCGGGCTGTGCATGCTGCTCGGCGAAGGCTCGAAGTAGTAGGTGCTGCCCGAACCCATTTCATGGAAATCGATCTGGATGTTCGGCAACCACTGGTGGAACACGTCGAGCTTGGCGCGCGTCTCGCGCTGGCTCACCGCCAGCCAGTCGCGGTTGAGATCGGTGAAGTAGTGGTTGCTGCGGCCGTTCGGGAAGGGTTCGACGTGTTCCTTGTCGAGCGGATCGGCAATCGGCGGATTCGACTTCCACGCGTTGTGCCAGTTCGCCGCGCGGTCGCGGCCGTCGGGGTTCTGCGCCGGATCGATCAGCACGACCGCGTTGTCGAGCCAGCGCGTGACCTGCGGGTCGCGACTCGCCGCCAGATGCCAGGCGGTCAGCAGCATCGCTTCGCCGCTCGAGGTCTCGTTGCCGTGCACGCTGTAGTACAGACCGACCACGACCGGCACCTGCGCCGGATCGATGTTGGGCGCATCGGGATCGGCCAGCGTGGCGTGCGCGGCGCGCAGCTGTTCGCGGCGTGCGTGGTTCGCCGGTGACGTCACCAGCACCGCGAGCAGCGGGCGCTCCTCGTAGCTGCGGCCGATCTCCTCGACATGCACGCGGTCCGACAGCCGCTCGAGTTCGCGCAGGTAATCGACGATGCGGTCGTGACGCGTGTAGTGCGTGCCGATCGGATAGCCGAGGAACTGCTCGGGCGTCGGGATTGCGGTGTCGTGCGAATCCGGCGCGGCGTCGGGGAAGTAGTACGCGGTCTGCGCGGATACGGCGAACGGCAGCAGGAGCAATGCAGTCAGTAACAGGCTGCGCGAGGATGGAAATCGAAGCATCAGTGGTGTGTCCTGCAGAAGAGGGTGTCGCACATCGAGTGTTGCAGCGATTGCTCGCGGTTGCGGGCATCTTTCAGCTGCCGCAATTCCCAGGTCCGTCATTCCCGCGAAGGCGGGAATCCATGGACGTCAGGCCGGGAAAAGCAAAGTCCCTGGATTCCCGCCTTCGCGGGAATGACGGTCTGGTTGTTTGCCGGAATGACCGACTGATGGAGCGCCGCGATCTCACGACGCAGGCCCACGCTCGAAGCGCCGACCCACGTCCGCACCATCAGAACCGGTAATCAAACCCCACCTGGAAATACCGCCCGCGCAGATCGTACTGACTGAAGTCATACGGCGCGCGAATGCCCGGGAACGACGCGTCGTGCGGCGGTGCTTCGTCCAGAATGTTGTCGACCTTGGCGTACAGCGTCAGGCCTTCGATACCCGACCAGCCGGCATAGAGATCGAGCTGATCAAACGCATCGACGCGCGACTGCACCGCAGTCGCCGCGACGCTCGCCTTCTGGTCGTAACCGCCGGTGCGGTACCAGGTCAGCGCGGTCTCGAAATCGCCGGTCGACCAGCCGAAGCGCGAAGTCAGCTTGTTACGCGGCAGCGACGGGCCGAGGTTGCTGCCGGCGTAATCGACCAGCGGACCACCGACGACCTGCGGGCGGCTGTAGTCGAGCACGTGGGTGTAGACGCTCGCGATCTTGAAATCGCCGGCGCTGGTGCGGAAGGTCTGGTTGAACTCCGCATCCAGCCCCGAGGTCTTGAGCGCGGTGAGGTTCTGGTAGCGGTTGTAGACGGCGACCAGCTTGCCGCGCGTATCTCGGATCACGTCGGCGGGATCGTTGTTCTGCACGATCGTCGTCGAATTGTTGGTGCCGATCAGGTTGTCGAGTTCGATGCGGTACCAGTCCAGCGACAGACTCGTGTCAGCCCAGGGCGAGACGACGAAACCGACGTTGTAGGACTTGGTGCGTTCGGGATCGAGTTCGGTATTGCCGACGGTGAAGAACGTCGGGCTCTGGCGCGAACCGGCGATGTCCGGATCGAAAGGATCGACGACGCTGCCATAGGAGATGTTGGTCGACGCCGAATTCTCCGACAACGACGGTGCGCGGAAGCCACGCGAGGCCGATGCGCGCACCAGCAGGGTGTCGAGCGCCTGCCAGCGGAGTCCGGCCTTGGGCGAGAACGCGCTACCGAAATCGCTGTAGTCGTCGCCGCGGCCGGCGAGCTGCAGGTCCAGGCCCTGCACGATCGGCACGTTGAACTCGGCGTAGAGCGCAGCGACGTCGCGCTCGCCGTCGACCGCGGCGATCGCGGGACGCACCTGCAGGCCCGCATCGATCTGCCAGGGATTGCGCGAGGTCAGCGATTCGGTGCGCGCCTCGATGCCGGCAGCGAAACCGACCGGGCCGGCCGGCAGGTCGAACAGATCGCCGTTGAACTTGAAGTCGAAGCCATGCAGCGAAGACTGTGCTTCGCGCACCGTCGACAGGCGGATCGCATCGAGCACCGCCGGCGAGGTCGCGCCCGGCTCGTGCAGGTTCAAGGATCCATCGGCCAGCGACTGCGCCAGCGGCCAGCGGTTGGCGAAGCCGCCGGCGACGGTCTCCTCTTCGGTGCTCTTGGCGAAGAAGCCTGTGAACTCCCAGTCGAAGCGTTCGCCGCGGCCGCGGGCGCCGCCGAGGATGCGGAAGGAATCGGAGCGGTTGGTCTTCAGGGACTGGCCGAGATCGAAGAAGGTGTATTCGATCTGCGTCGGCACGCCGTAGGGGTTGTAGGGATTACCGGCCGGCAGCAGGTTCGACACCGGCTCGGCGAGGCCGGTCTGCGCGTTGAGCGCGAAGCGGCCGCCTTCGAGGGTGAAGTAGGGGCTGGAGCCGAAGATCGACGCGCCGCGGATCTGGCTGACCAGCGCTTCGCCGAACAGGTCGACGTCGTCGGTCAGGCGCACGGTGCCGTTGACGAAGGCCTGATAACGCTCGGTCGACGGAATCAGCGTGGTGTAGGGCGCGAGGTTGATCGCGCAGGTGTCGCCGGCGAGGCCGTCGATCGGCGCGCTCGGCGTCAGCGTCATGCCCTCGGGGCAGTTGCCCGCGGCGTCGAGGAACGGCACCGAGCGGCCGCCGACGAGGAAGCGCGCGCCCTTCGCCGACCAGCCGTTCCAGCGCCCGCCGGGCAGATCGCTGTAGATGCCGGACGCGGTGAGATCGCGCTGGCTCTGGTCGAGGCGTGCGCGGTCGTAGGCTTCGACGCTGACCAGCAGGTTGTAGCCGTCGGTGTCGAGATCGCCGATGCCGCCGACCAGTCGCGCGCGGCGCGTGTCGAGACCGCCTTCGTCCGACGTGCCGTAGCTGCCGCCGACTTCGAGGCCCTGGAAGTTCTGCCGGGTGATGATGTTGACCACGCCCGCGACCGCGTCGGAGCCATAGACCGCCGACGCGCCATCCTTGAGCACCTCGATGCGCTCGACCGCGACCAGCGGCAGCGCGTTGAGATTGACGAAGGTGTCCGACAGGCCGCCGGCCGGGAAGCCGTAGTTCGCCAGGCGCCGGCCATTGAGCAGCACCAGCGTGTTCTTCTGCGACAGGCCGCGCAGGCCGATGCCCGCCGAACCCGAGGCCCAGCCGCTGTTGCTGGTCTCGTTGGTCGAGTTGCCGGTATTGGCCGAGATCGACCGCAGCACATCGGCGACGGTGACCTTGCCCGAAGTCGCCAGTTCCTCGGCGTCGATGACCTGCACCGGATTGCTGCCCTCGGCCTCGGCACGACGGATGTTCGAGCCGGTCACCGTGACCGTATTGAGCGTGCGCGCCTCGGCGGCTGCCGGCGTTTGCGCCGATACGGCAGCGGGGACAACGAGGGCCGCCAGCACGGCGGCGGCGAGACGCGAGGATCGTGGCATTTGCTGCACCGCAATAAATGAGTGGGCAGGCAGTGGGCCATGGCGGCGCCAGGTAAAAAAATGGTGATCCCGACTGGGGGCAGTCCGGATTGGAATGTCGGGAAATGCCGTGCGCTGGCGCCCCGCGCTGAATCGGACCGGTGGCATCAGGCGTCCAGCGCGCGCTTTCGCGGGCCTCGTGCCGGCCATGACCACGCGCTGCGTCCCGCCCGGATCGACGTCGGCCTGCCGCTCCAGGGCAGCAGCGAGCGCCGATCCGGTGCGTCCGATGCGCGGCCTCCAAAGGCGCACCCACGGCCCGTCTCCCGGTCGCGATCCTGCCGTCTGGCCCAGCCGCAACGGTTTGCGACCCGGCGTGCCGACCCGTCGCGTCCGGCGGCCGGCATAGTCGAAGGCGAAGCGCCACGGCATCCGACCGGCGCGACGGCACGGGAGAACGCATGCGCAGGCTTCGGGGAATGTGGACGGGAGGACGGCTGCTGGCCGTCATGGGGCTGGCGTTCGCGACGCAGGTCGCCGGCGCGCAACCGGGCCACGTCATCACCCCCGACGACATCGTCGATCTGCGCGAGGTCGACGACGTGCGGATCAGCCCGGACGGCACGCGCCTGGCCTGGGTCCTCGAAACGCCGCGTCCTGATGGCGCGTCGCCACGCCGACAGATCCAGCTTGCCGATGCCGATGGCGACGCGCCGGCGCGATCGCTGGCCGCGCCCGACACGGCTACGGATGCGCAGCCGCGCTGGTCGCCGGATGGCGCGTCGCTGCTGTTCCTGTCCGACCGCAAAGACGGACCGGAACACCACAGCGGCGAGGCCGGCTCCGATGACGCGAGCGACGACGCGGCCTGCCGCAACGGCGTGGCGGTCGACGGCGCGCCCGCGCCCGCGTCCACCCAGCTGTGGCGCGTGGATCGCGACGGACAGGGCGCCGAACGCCTGACGACGCTCGCGGGCGGGATCGGCGCCGCGCACTGGTCGCCCGACGGCCGCCAGGTCGCCTTGCTGGTCACCGATCCACCGTCGCCGGACGCGCGCAGACGTGCGGCCTGCAAGGACGACGCGCAGGTGCGCGACACCCACGACACCTTCCAGCGGTTGTGGCTGCTCGATGTGCAGACACGCGCGGTGCGCGCACTGTCGCCGCCGGCGTTGCAGGTGCTGGACGCGGCGTGGTCGCCCGACGGCCGCCAGTTCGCCTTGCGCGTCGCGGACACCCCATCGATCAACGACTACTGGTACCGCTCGCGGATCATGCTGCTGGACGCGGTCACCGGCGCCCCCGGTCGCGTCGTGTTTCCGCGTGCGGCCGCCCGCGATCTCGGCTGGTCGCCCGATGGACGCAAGCTGCTCTACGGCGCACTGCATCCGTATGCGATGAGCGCCGATGCGATCGTCGAGACGCTGGCCGACGGGCACCGCGTGCGGCTGGCGCGCGACTGGCCGGGCACGCTGCGCGGCCTGCGCTGGGAGAACGACGCGCATCTGGTCGCGCTCGGCATCCGCGGCGTGCGCGGCGAGTTCCTGCGCATCGACGCGCACAGCGGCGCAGCGACCGCGCTCGCGTCGGTGCAGACGGCGGGCGGTGCGTTCGAACGCGCAGCGACCGGCCGCATCGCCTTCATCGGCACGCAGTCCGACCAGCCCGCGGAGGTCTGGCTGCTGGAGCCGGCCCGCGATGGCGCGCCCGTGACACGCGTGCGCAGCGACAGCAATCCGCAGACCGCCGGCTGGGCCCGCGGCACGCTGCGCGAACTGTCGTGGCCGAGCAGCCGCAACGGCACCACCGTCCACGGCGTACTGGTGCTGCCGCCGGATCATGTGCCCGGCACGCCGCTGCCGACCCTGCTGCAGATTCATGGCGGCCCGGCCTGGGCGTGGGCATCGGGCTGGCTCGGTTCGTGGCACGACTGGGCGCAGCTGCTGGCCTCGCACGGCTATGCGGTGCTGCTGCCCAATCCGCGCGGCTCCGAAGGCCAGGGCCAGGCGTTCACCGAAGCCGTGCGCGAGGACTGGGGCGGCGGCGATCTGCAGGACGTGCTCGACGGCCTGGACCTGCTGGTGGCCGAGGGCATCACCGATCCGGCGCGCGTCGCCATCGGCGGCTGGAGCTACGGCGGCTATCTGGCCGCGTGGGCAGTCGCACGCAGCGACCGGTTCCGCACCGCGATCGTCGGCGCCGGCGTCAGCGACATCGGCGCGATGGCCCTGACCACCGATACGCCCGACTACCTGCCGGGCTACTTCGGCGATCCGGTCGCGCGCCGTGATCTCTACGACCGCCACTCGCCGATCCGGCACGTCGACGGCATCGACGTGCCGGTGCTGATCCTGCATGGCGAGGCCGATACGCGCGTGCCGGTGTCGCAGGGTGACCAGCTCTACGGCGCGTTGCGTTTCCACGGCACGCCGGTGGAAATGGTGCGCTACCCGCGCGGTCCGCACTGGTTCCACGAACGCGCGCACGAGCGCGACGTGCTGGTGCGTGTCCTCGCCTGGCTGGACCGGCATCTGGGCCAGTCGGCAGCGGACTGAGCGGCGACCGGTGGCGTGGGCCGGGCATCCGATGGATGGCCCGCTCACGACGGCATCGGACCCTCGCACGTCATCTGCCCGCAACCGCGCGTCGCATATTCCAATGACGACTGCGTGAATTCCCGAACGGAAGACGACATGGACGCGCCGCAGACGCCCCCCCTACCGGAGAGAAGACGATGACGGTTCGACAGGCGTACCCGCGTTCCCATCCGCAACGTGCCGCACTGGCCCTGGCGGTGTCCGCCGTCTGTATCGCCGGCGCCGCGCAGGCCCAGTCGACCGGGGCCGGTCGTGCATCGCCGACCGATCTCGACCGCGTCACCGCCATCGCGCCCGACTACGTGCCGTCGGGCAGCATGACCGCGACCAAGTCCGACATCCCGCTGATCGAGACGCCGCAGTCGATCTCCGTCGTCACCCGCGACCAGATCGACCTGCTGTCGGTCACCGACGTGCAGCAGGCGATCCGCTACACCGCCGGCATCGTCGGCGAGAACTACGGGCCCGACCTGCGCTTCGACTTCCTCACGCTGCGCGGCTTCACGCCCAAACAGTACATCGACGGCCTGCAGGCACCGATCACCACGACCATCTTCAACGTCGGCCTCGATCTCTACGGCTTCCAGGAAGTCGACGTGCTCAAGGGCCCGGCGTCGGTGCTCTACGGCAACGCGCCGCCCGGCGGCATCTACAACCTCACCAGCCGTCGCGCCGACACCACCTTCGGCGGCGAGGTCGGCGTGCGCGTGGGCAGCGACGACTACCGTCAGCTGCACGGCACCGTGACCGGCGCGCTCACCGACACGCTCAGCGGCCGTGTCACCGCGCTGGTGCGCGAACGCGGCTCGCAGATGGACTTCGTCGAAGCCAACCGCACCTATGTCGCGCCCACCTTCACCTGGCAGATCGGCGAGGCCACGCAGTTCACCGGCCTGGCCTACTACCAGAAGGACGCCAACACCGGCGACACCAACGGTTACCTGCCGGCCTCGGGCACGCTGCTCGGCAATCCCAACGGACCGCTGCCGCGCCACCGCAACCTCGGCGAGCCCGACTACAACCGCTACGACCGCACCCAGTACGGCATCGGCTACGACTTCAGCCATGCCTTCAGCGACACCGTGCGTTTCCAGCAGAACGCGCGCTGGAACAGCTATGAGGAAGCGCAGAAGCTGGTGTATTCGACCGGCTTCCGGGCCGACCAGCGCACCGTCAACCGGTCCGCGTATCCGTATGCCGAGGATGTCGAAGGCTTCGCGGTCGACAGCCGCCTGTCGATGACTTTCGGCAACGAGCGCGTGCAGCACGCGCTGCTCGCCGGACTCGACGTCCGCGCGCTGGAGAACTTCGCGCGGCTCGGTTTCGCGGCCGCACCGCCGATCGATGCCTACGCGCCGGTCTACGGCGCCGCGCCCATTGTCACGCCGGCGATGACCAACACCTTCAACGACCAGCGCGTGCAGCAGGCGGGCCTGTACCTGCAGGACCAGATCAAGATCGGCCGCACCGTCCTGACCGCGAGTGGCCGCTTCGACAAGGTGGAGCTGGAGAACCGGCAGACCGGCGTCACGACGAAGCAGGACGAGTTCACCTGGCGCGCCGGTGCGAACTACGTCTTCGACAGCGGCATCGCGCCCTACGTGAGCTATGCGACCTCGTTCGAGCCGATCCTCGGCACCGACACCGCCACCGGCCGCGCGTTCGAGCCCAGCACCGCGACCCAGGTCGAGGCGGGTGTGAAGTTCGATGCGCGCGGTTTCTCCGATGACGTGCGCCTGTTCGCGACCGCGGCCTTGTTCCGCATCGACCAGGAGAACCTGGTCAACGTGCAGTCCGGACAGACGCCGATGTTCGGCCGCCAGATCGGCGAGGTGCGCGCGCAGGGCGGCGAACTGGAGATCGTTGCGCGCGTGCGCGACCGGCTCAGCTTCAACGGCGCCTACAGCTACACCGATTCGGAAGTGATCACCGACCAGGGCGGCTTCTCGACCGGCGATCCGCTGCCGACGACGCCGGAACACAAGCTCACCGGCTTCGTCGACTACAGCTTCGTCGACGGGCCGCTGGCGGGTTTCGGTGCGGGCTTCGGTGCGCGGTATCTGAGCGAATCGGCCGGCAGCCTGCGCAGCGCGTTCAATGCGAACGTGCTCTACGGCAAGTCGACCACGCTCTACGACGCCATCGTGCGCTACGACCTCAACAACTGGCGCTTCGCCCTCAACGCCAGCAACCTCTTCGACAAAGAATACGTCGGCCGCTGCTCGGCGATCGCCAACTGCATCTACGGCCAGGGCCGGCAGATCATGGCGACGGTGACGATGAAGCTCTGAGGCCTGACGGTCCCCGCGTCCGCAGTCGGCCGCGGGGACCGCACGCGATGTGCGGCCGGTGACTGCAGGTCAGTCGCGCTGCGACTGCATCCAGCTGCGCAGGGGCGCATCGTCGAGCCCGCGCACGATCTCGTCGAAGGTCTGCGGCTGTTCGTCCTGGCCCAGCTTGAAGGTCGCCTGCACGCGCTCGACATGCGCGTGGAAGGCGACGATGTGCTGGCGCAGCTGCGCGTAGCGCGGGCCCATGCGTGCGGTCGTCCACGGATCCGGGTTGTCGGCCTCGAGCGTCGCGGCCAGTGCGTCGAGCGCGTGGTCGTTGTCGTCGGGCGCGAATTCGATGCGGACGTGGAACCGCGCGACCGCGTAGTTCCAGGTCGGGCCCCAGGTCGGGTTGCTGACCAGGCGCGGGGCGATGTAGCCGTCCGGGCCCTTGAACAGCAGCAGCGCACGCGGGTCCGCGCGCAGCGCGGCGACCTGCGGGTTGGCCAGTGCGAAGTGGCCGAGGAAGGAGACGAGACGGCCGCTGTCGTCGCGTTCGGGCAACAGCGGCAGCGGCGTCGCATCGAACGGACCGGTGTCCGCATGGCCGTGACCGATCACCCAGGCCAGCGGATAGGCGCGGACCAGGGCCAGCACGTCGGCCTCGCCGCGCGGCACGAATGCGCTCATGCCGGCACCGTCGCACGCAGCCAGCGTGCGGCGTCGTCGAACGCGCGATCGGCGAGCGGCGAGATCGACACCGCTTCGAGGAAGCTGTGGGTCGCGCCCGCATACGTCTGCACCTCGACCGCGACACCGGCGGCCTCGAGCGCGGCCGCCAGACGCCGGTTGCCGTCGGCGAGGATGTCGCATTCGGCGATCGCGAAGAACGCCGGCGGCAGTCCACGCAGATCCCCGCGCAGGGGCTCGGCCAGCGGATCGAGCCGGTCGGCCTCGTCCCGCAGGTAGTTGTCCCAGAAGCGGTGCATCTCGCCGATTTCCAGCATGTAGTGCGGGCCATCGTAGCGGTGCCACGAGGCGCTGGGCTCGCGGTCGAACGCGCCGTAGCTCAGCAGCAGACCCTGCACCGGTGGCATGTCGTGCTGCCGCAGCCACAGGCTGGTGGCCACCGAGAGATTGGCGCCGGCCGAATCACCGCCCAGCACCAGACGCGCGGCGTCGATGCCGTACGCGCCGCCCTGCTGGCGCAGCCAGTCGAGGACGCCGGCGATCTCGGTGATCGCCTGCGGAAACTTCGCCTCCGGTGACAGGCTGTAATCCACACCGACCACCGCGATACCGGCGCGCGCGGCGTATTCGCGCATCAGCCGGTCGTGGGTGTCCACGCTGAACATCGTCCAGCCGCCGCCGTGCAGATACACCAGCGCGGGCAGGCGCGCGGCGGGCGGGCCGGGGTGGTGGATGCGCAGGCCGACGCCGGCGACCGACGGTGGCAGCGAGGTCGTGCGCGCCATCGTCGGGCCGCCGCGTGTCCACGGCGCGCGGATGCGTTCGGCGACCACGCGCGCCTCGGCGAGCGACAGCCGGGAGAAGTCGCCCGCATTCGCGTAGCCGGCGTTGATGCGCCGATGGAAGTCGCGGATCTCGGGCGCCACGTCGTCGTGCGGCATCGGTGCGGGCGGAGTGGAGGGCATGGCGGTTCCGGTCGTCTGCGTGCCTGCACGATAGCCAGCGCGCCGCGTACCGGCTGGTCGCGGCAGGTCGGCGGGTCGCGCGGTCGGGCCATCGCGCGCGCTGCGCGGCAGTTGCGCGTTCGGCGGCAATGCAGTGTGATCGGACGGATGAAACGCAGCGCCGACTACCTGGACAGGCCGCATCCCGTGATCGGGCTGGCCGACGAATATCCGCCGGGTTTCGTCGATCCGATGCACTGCCACGAACGCGCGCAATTGCTCTACGCCTCGTCCGGCGTGATGTCGGTGGCGACACCGCAGACCAGCTACGTCGTGCCGCCGCAACGTGCGGTCTGGCTGCCGGCGCGGATGATGCACGAGGTCTCGTGCCGCGGCGCGGTCTCGGTGCGCACGCTCTACATCGACACGGTGCACGACACGAGCCCCGATCGCTGCCGCCTGCTGCAGGTCTCGGATTTCCTGCGCGCGCTGATCCTGGAGGTCGTCGGATTCGCCGCCGGCTATACGCCGACCAGCCGCGAGGGACGCATCACCTCGCTGCTGCTGGACGAGTGCGGCAGCATGCCCAGCGCGCCCTACCAGGCGACGATGCCCACCGACCCGCGCCTGCTGCGCGTCTGTCGTCATCTGCTGGTCGATCCTGCCGACAACCGCGACATCGATGCCTGGGCCGCGCAGGTGGGCATGAGCCGACGCAGCTTCACCCGCGCGTTCCGCGACGAGCTGGGCATGGGCTTCGCGCAGTGGCGGCAGCACATCCGCCTGCTGTCGGCGATCTCGCTGCTCGCCGAAGGCCGCTCGATCACCTCGGTCGCGCTGGACGTCGGCTACGAAAGCCCAAGCGCGTTCACCGCGATGTTCCACCGCGCCTTCGGCCAGCCGCCCAGCGCCTACATGGCGCGCTGAGTGGCCTCAGCCGCGGTGTTCGCGCTGCAGATACTCGGTGCTGCGCATTTCGATCAGCCGTGACGCGGTGCGCTCGAACGCACCGGTCAGGCGCTCGCCCGAATACAGCGACGGCGGCTCGGCGGCGGCGGTGCAGACCAGATTGACGTGGCGGTCGTAGAGCTCGTCGATCAGGGTGACGAAACGGCGCGCGGCGTCGTCGCGGGTGGCATCCATGTGCGGAATGCCGCCCAGCAGCACGGTGTGGAATTCGGTCGCGACGTGGATGTAGTCGCTGGCGCCGCGCGGGCCTTCGCACAGCGCGTCGAAATCGAACCAGGCCATGCCCGGCGTGCGCGCACGCACGCAGATGCGGCGGCCGTCGATCTCGACGCCGGCATTGCGATGCTCATCGTCGCCGCCGAGTTCGTGCCAGCGCGTGTCGAGCCAGCTGTCGGCGTCGGCATCGAGCGGCGTGCGGTAGACCGGTGACCGCGTGAGGGCACGCATACGGTAGTCGGTGTCGCTCTCCAGATACACCACATGGCAATGGCGCTGCAGCAGTGCGATCGCCGGCATGAACCGCGCGCGCTGCAGGCCGTCCTTGTAGAGATCCTTGGGATCGACGTTGGAGCTGGTCACCAGCACGATGCCGTCGGCGAACATGCGGTCGAGCAGGCGCGCGAGCAGCATCGCATCGCCGATGTCGCTGACGAAGAATTCGTCGAGCACCAGCACCCGCAGGCCGGCATCGCGCCAGCCGCGCACGATCGCCGCGAGCGGATCGCGTTCGCCGCTGTGCGCGCGCAGGGACTCGTGCACTTCGCGCATGAAGCGGTGGAAATGGGTGCGGCGCTTGCGACCGAGCTTCGGATCGATCGCGGGCGAACGTGCGGTCGCAGGCGCGGCCTCGCCGGAGGCGGCCTTCATCGACGCCAGCGGCAAGCCATCGTGGAACAGGTCGATCATGAAGGTCTTGCCGCGACCGACGCCGCCCCACAGGTATAGCCCGGCCGGCGCATCGTCGCCCTCACCGGCGCTGCCGAACAGGCGACCCAGCAGGCCACGCCGCGGCGCGGCCACGACGAGGGCATCGTGCAGGCGATCGAGTTCGACCAGGGCCGGGCGCTGGGCGGGATCGGCCTGCCAGTCGCCGCGCGCGACGCCGTCGTCGTAACGCTGCGAGGGGCGGGGAATGTCGCTCATCGCGGCGTGTGCCCTTGATCCGCCGCGCGCGCGCCGGCACCGGCAGCGGCCGGGATGCAGGACAGGGCGCGCATCAGGCGGCCGGATCCGGCAGGTGGGCGCGCACGCCGTGCTGGATCGCACCGCGCAGGTCGATCAGCTTGCGGTGGAAGAAGTGGCTGGTGCCCGGCATGCGCACCAGTTCGGCCTGCACGCCGCTGTCTTCGAGCCACCGGTAGACGGCCTCGGGATCGACGATCTCGTCGGCCTCGCCCTGGATCACCAGCCACGGGCAGGTCGGCAGCACGATCGATTCGAAATCCCAGCGCCCGGCCGGTGGCGCGATCGACACCAGCAGGTCGGGCTGCAGCGCGTCGCTCGCACGCAGCGACACATAGGCGCCGAAGCTGAAACCGACCAGCCACAGCGCGTGGCCGGGACGTTCGCGGCGGACCCACTCGACGACTGCAGTGAGATCGCCGGTCTCGCCGTCGCCGTGATCGAAGGTGCCGGCGGAGTCGCCGGTGCCGCGGAAATTGAAGCGCACCGTGGTCGCACCCAGCTCGCGCAGCGACCGCGCGGCCATGGTCACGACCTTGTTATGCAGCGTGCCGCCTTCGGTGGGCAGCGGATGGCAGACGACGGCGACCAGCGGACGCGCGTCGATATCGGCATCGGGCAGATCGACGACGGCCTCGAGGGCGCCGGCGGGACCCGCAAGCGTCAGCGGACCGGATTCGGTGGGGAACGTGGGGGATGTCATGCCCGCGATGATACCGGCCCGTCCACAACGGGGCCGTGGCGGGCGCGTGCGAGAGCGTGTGTTCCGTCAGGGCATCGGCGATCCGCCGTGTCCCGCGCGCGCATCACGTTTCACGCAATGCGTAGGAGCGCGCGTGCGCGCGATGGGCATGACCGGGAACGCGTCATCGCGCGCAAGCGCGCTCCCACAGGTGCAGACCGCGACTGCGGAGGCCCAGCCCGATCTGCAAAGGCGCATGGTCCCGACCGCGCGACGGGGCGGCGGCGTCCTGCGTGCGGAGGTCCGCGGGCTCGTCGGTATCGCAGAGGAATCTGGCTGCCGTCTGCAGGCTCGGGCGACACTCCCGCATGCAATGGCGAACCGCGGCATATCCCCCGTACACGCGCTCCGGCCGGGAGGCCCCGATACTCCGGGCCACCACCTCGGATCGGCCAACGCCTGGTCTGCACGGATACCTGCAGGAGCGCGCTTGCGCGAATGGGCGTTGCCAGGAATGCCTATTCGCGCGCAGCAAGCGCGCTTCCACAGGTGCGCTCAGCGGCCGCGCAGGCGCAGCCCGACCACCAGCGGATCGTGGTCCGAACTGCGCCAGGGGCCGGCGGCCTCGCGCTCGCGTGTGTCCACCGGCTCGTCGGCATTGCTGTGCCATTTGGCGGCGCCGGCGACGCGCGCGGCCAGCGCCGGGCTCAGCAGCAGGTGGTCGAGGCGGCCGGCCTGGCCGTCGAACACGAAGCTGTGCGGCGGGGGCTCGGCGCCGCCGGCAAAGGGATCGCGCCAGCCGGCATCGATGAAGAGACGCACCGGATCTTCCATCGCGTAGGCGTTGAAATCCCCGACCACGGCCACGCGCTCGGCGGCGGGCGTGGGCGACGTCGTCAGCCAGTCGCGCAGACGCTGCGCCGACTCGGTGCGCGTGGCGTTCCAGCAGGCCTGACCGTCACCGCGGTCGGCGTTTGCGCCGCTGGCCTCGCTGCAGCCCTTGGACTTGAAGTGCACTGCGACGACGCTGAAATCCGCGCCATCGACGCGGCCGTTGCGCAGCGGCACGAAGGCCTGCGCCAGCGGCACGCGGCTGAGCTCGGCGAACGGTCCGCCGTCCAGCGTCGCCGGCTGACCCTGCGGACGCACGCGCGTGCTGCGGTAGATCAGGCCGACGCGGATCGGATTGGTGCCGGGGCCTGCCCCGGCATCGACGAAGCGCCAGTCGCGCGCCGCGGTCTCTGCGTTCAGGGCATCGACCAGCTGGGCGATGCTGGAGTGGGCGTCGTAGCCGTCGTTCTCGAGTTCCATGAGGGCGGCGACGTCGACATCGAGCGCGCCGATGGTCGCGACCAGGCCCTCGACCTGCCGGATGAGTGCCTCGGGCGTGCGTGCGCCGCGCGGTGTCGGGAAGCCGCCGCCGCGGCCGTCACCGTTGAACAGGTTCTGCAGATTGAAGGCGGCGATGCGCACGTCGCCTTCGACCACCGGGACGGGCGGGCGCGGGGCAGGCTGCGCCTGCAGCGGGGCCGTGAGTTGCAGCCGCCACGCGCCGTGGCGATGGTCGACCACGCCCTCGACGCCGGTGAGCACGCTGCCGGTGCGCAGCGCCTGCGCGGTGTCGGGCAGATACCAGAGCCGGCCGTCGACCGGTGCCTCATCGCGGCCGTCATCCAGCAGCACGCGCAGCGATGCGTTGGCGGCCTGCACCATCACGGCATCGCGTCCGGGCGACGCGATCTCGGTCGGCGCGTACTGCCGGCCGTCGAAACTCGCGACCAGCGTGCCGCGTCGCGTGCGTTCGTGCTGGCCGGTCAGGGTCAGCGGCGCATCGATGCGCACCCATTGGCCGGCGAGCGTCGCCCAGTCGTGCGGCGCATGGGTCAGGCGCAGGGGCACCAGCTCGGGCGCCGGCGTCGGCAGCACATCGACGCGCGCCGGACGCAGCGTCGGCAGGCCGTCGACATCGAGTAACGCACCGGCCACTCGCACGTGCGCGCCGGCCACGGGGGCGGGGCCGCCGTCGGCCGCGTCCACGAATACCGCGACCGGTGCGGCGCGGTCGCGGCCATCGGTCTGCAGGAACCAGCCGCCCAGTCCATCGAAGGCGCCGGTGACCCGGCCTTCCAGCGTGACCGTACGTGCGGCAGGCGCAGGCCTGTCGACGATCGGCGAGACCGCCTGCACGGCGGCCGGTGCAGTGGCGGCGAGCAGGGCGCAGGCGAGCAGGCCCGTCAGCAGGCGGGCAGGGCGGGCGGATCGGGTCATCGGGCGGAACTCCATCGGCCTCGACGGCCTGACGTGACGACGCCGCCCGGAGGCGGCGTCTGGAACGGGCATGTGACCCGAAAAATGTTACTTGAGGTTGTCGACCATCCAGTCGACCGCGACGTGCATCTGCTCGTCGGTCAACGCCGGATTGCCGCCTCGCGCCGGCATCACGCCGGCCGCGCCGGTGAAGCCTTCGATCGAATGGCGATACAGGGTTTCGGTGCCCTGGGCGATGCGCGCATCCCAGTGCTGGTGGTCGAGTGTCGGTGCGCCGCCGGCGCCGGAGGTATGGCAGCCCGCACACAGGTTCTGGTAGATCACCGAGCCGTCGAGCGTGCCGCCGTAGGCCGACTGCGAAGCAGCGGCGGCTGCAGCGGCTGCGGTCGCGGCGGCCTGCGCCGCGGCGCCCGTGGTCCCGGCATAGACCGCGCCGGTCGGCGCGATACGCGCTTCGGTGCGCTTGGCCACGCTGGGCGGCGTTTCCGTGGGCACTGACTGGTGCAGAAACCATGCACCGACCATCAGCCCCAGGGTGACGATGGTCAGAAACAGCAGGACCAGCGAGAAACGCTTGAGGAATTCGAGATCGTAATTACGCACGAAACACCCTTGGCGGCATGGCGCTTCGGCCACAGCTGCGGCCGAGTATACGGGCAGGGTTTCCAAATTGTCTGCGGCCGGCCCCGGCCCTGCGCGGAGCCGGGCGTCCGCGGCGCATGCGGCCCCTGAGCGGTGTCGCGATCAGCCGCATGCAGCGGGGCGATGGCGGCACGCGTGCCGGCCGTATCGGCAGGGCAACCTGCGTGCCGCTTCGAGCGGATGGCAATCATGCTGCGCGGCGTGCCGCCCGGCGCCGGCAATCCGGCTGCGTTGCCATCGCCCTGCGCGGTGATCGAGTGGTGGCTGCACGGATCTCGCACGGCCGCGGCGTGCGGCGCATGCAGGTCAGAACACGCCGGTTTCGATGCAGTGCCTGCGTCGCCGCATCGCGACGCAGGCGCGCCTTGCATCACATGCCGGCGTAGTTCGGACCGCCGCCGCCCTGCGGCGCGACCCAGACGATGTTCTGCGTCGGATCCTTGATGTCGCAGGTCTTGCAGTGCACGCAGTTCTGCGCGTTGATCCGCAGGAACGGGCCGTCCGGTCCGTCGAGGAATTCGTAGACCGCGGCCGGGCAGTAGCGCGCCTCGGGGCCGGCGTAGGTCGCCAGGTTCACGTCCACCGGCACCGACGCATCCTTGAGCGTCAGGTGCGGCGGCTGGTCCTCGGCATGGTTGGTGCTGCTCAGATACACCGAGCTCAGGCGGTCGAAGGTCAGCGCGCCATCGGGCTTGGGGTAGACGATCTTCTCGTGCTGCGCGGCGGGTTCCAGGCAGGCGTGGTCGGGCCGGTCGCGATGGATCGTCCACGGCGGCGTGCGGATGCCGAGCTTCGGCAGCAGCCACTGTTCGATGCCGGTCATCAGCGTCGCGGTGGTGCGACCCTTCTTGAACCACTGCTTGAAGTTCTTCGACTGCTGCAGTTCGTCATGCAGCCAGCTCGACTCGAACGCGGCGGGATACGCCGTCAACTCGTCGCCGGCACGGTCCTCGCCCAGCGCGGCGAATGCGGCGTCGGCAGCCAGCATGCCGGTCTTGATCGCGGCGTGGCTGCCCTTGATGCGACTGGCGTTGAGCGTGCCGGCCTCGCAGCCGACCAGCGCGCCGCCCGGGAACACCAGCTTCGGGATCGACAGCACACCGCCGGCGGTGATCGAACGCGCGCCGTAACCGATGCGCTTGCCGCCTTCCAGATACTTGCGGATCGCCGGGTGCGTCTTGAAACGCTGGAACTCCTCGAACGGGCTCAGCCACGGATTGCGGTAGTCGAGACCGACCACCAGACCGATCGCGACCTTGCCGTCTTCGGCGTGATAGACGAACGAGCCGCCGTAGGTGTCGCCGTCCAGCGGCCAGCCGGCGGTGTGCACGACCAGACCCGGCTCGTGTTTCGCCGGATCGACCTGCCACAGTTCCTTGATGCCGAGGCCGTAGCTCTGCGGATCGCGGCCCTCGTCCAGATGGAACTTGGCGATGAGTTCGCGGCCCAGTTGTCCGCGCGAGCCTTCGGCGAAGATCGTGTACTTCGCATGCAGTTCCATGCCGAGCTGGAACTCGCCGGTGGGCTGACCGTCCTTGCCGATGCCGAGATTGCCGGTCGCCACGCCGCGCACGACGCCGGCGTCGGTGTACAGCACTTCGGCCGCGGCGAAACCGGGAAAGATCTCCACGCCCAGCGCTTCGGCCTGGGTCGACAGCCAGCGCGTCAGCGCGCCGAGGCTGACGATGTAGTTGCCGTGGTTCTTGAAGCAGTCGGGCAACAGGAAATCGGGCGTCGACTTCTGGCCGGTCTCGTCCAGAAACAGGAATTCGTCGCGGGTGACCGCCTGCTTCAGCGGCGCGCCCTTGTCCTTCCAGTCCGGGATCAGTTCGGTCAGCGCGCGCGGATCGACGATCGCGCCCGACAGGATGTGCGCGCCGGGCTCCGAACCTTTCTCCAGCACGCAGACCGAGACCTCACGTCCGCCTTCGGCCGCCAGCTGCTTGAGCCGGATCGCCGTCGCCAGACCACCGGGACCTGCCCCGACGACGACGACGTCGTACTCCATCGATTCGCGTGGGCCGTGGGTGTCGAGCAGTTCCTGGGGAGTGGTCATCGTTGCCTTGGGCGTTGGCCTGGGTCGCGGAAGAAGCGGGCCGCACAGCATGGCGGCGGCGTCGCGACGGCCGCGTGTCGGAACCGCGGCCGGGGCGCGAGTGTAGCGTGCGTGCCGTGCGCGCTCAGCGCGGACGGTGCGGCAGGGGGAAGGGCGTGACCACCTGTTCGCCCGATTCCGCATCGCGGATCGCAGACGGCCCCTTGGTCTCCACGTCTTCGATGCGCAGCACGCTCTGCATCGGCAGATGCAGCGTGCGCGTACCGGCAAACTCGTCGCGCAGGCGTTCTTCGGTCGGATCGACGACCAGCCCGTCGTGCACGTCGAACACCAGTCCCGACACCTCGACGAAGCCCCACAACCGCCCACTCTCCACGCGCTGCGCGTACAGTACGTAGACCTTGCCGTGGCTGAGGAACGTCACTCGGTGGAGCGTCTTGGTGATCATGCGAGCAAGTGTAGAAGCCGTGATTGGTGATTGGTGATTCGTGATTGGAAAAGTCGGCTCTGCGCGCGGGACCGATGCGCCGGTGTCTGCTGTTTCGAATCACCAATCACCAATCACGAATCACGAACCCCCGATCCCGGCTCCATCAATACCCCTTCAACCGCCGCAGCCGCTGCCCGATCGCATGCCGCGACAGCAGTGCGAAGACGATGCCGAACAGGAAGCCGGCTACGTGCGCGGCCCAGGCCACGGCGCCGTAGGCCGGCCCGATGTAGGCGAAGAACACCTGCAGCAGCGCCCAGATGCCGATCAGCAGCGACGCCGGGGCGCGGACGAATTCGAGGAACAGGCCCAGCGGCACCACCACGCCGAGCCGGGCGCGCGGGAACAGCGCGAGGTAGGCGCCGATCAGTGCCGACACCGCGCCGCTCGCGCCGATGATCAGCCGGTCGGGCGTGCCGATCATTAGCACCGCCGCGAGGTTCGCCAGTGCGCCGCCGACGACGAACAGCAGCAGCAGGCGCCAGGCGCCCATCAGGCGTTCGGCCGGCAGACCGAAGATCAGCAGGAACACCAGGTTGCCGAGCAGGTGCGCCCAGTCGGCATGCAGGAACAGCGCGGTGACCAGGCGCAGCCAGGGACCGGGGTCGAGCCAGTTCACCAGCACCCCGTCGGCGCCGACCGGTTCGCCGTACAGCGCGCCCCAGTCCAGCAGCAGCGTGTAGTGGTCGCTGGCCGAACGGGTGGCCGCCCACAGAAAGGCCAGCCACAGCAGCGCGCACAGCATCGGCACGGCCCAGCGGAAGGGGGCCTTGGCGCGTCGGTGGGGAATTGAAATGAACATCGGTGCGCGCATTGTCCGGCCGCGTGGCAGACGCCGACAAGCGCCGCCCGCGGGCGCCCGGAAATGCCGCATTGCAGCAAGGGTCCGGACGGGGACGTACGGTATGATCCGCCCCGCTACGCGCGTTCGGGAGGGGAATTCCGACAGGCGACGGCGACGAAAGGGGCTTCGTCTCGTCCGGCGGAGCACCCCTACCTGCACCATTCGGAGAGAACGCGACACATGGCTACCACCCCCCGCTTCATCCAGTGCACCGCACTGGCCCTCGGCATCGCCGGCGCGCTGGCGTTCGCAGGTCAGGCCCAGGCGGCCGGCTTCCAGCTCAAGGAAAACAGCGTCAAGTCGCAGGGCACGTCCTTCGCCGGCACCGCCGCGAAGACCGGCGACAGCTCGGTCGTGACCAACAACCCGGCCGTGATGACCCAGTTCGAAGGCACCACGGTGCAGGCCGACCTGACCGTCATCGATCTCAACTATGAATTCCAGGGCACGGCGACCGACGCATTCGGCCGTCCGATGACGGGCGGCAACGGCGGCAACGCCGGTGGCGTGACCCCGGTCCCGGCGTTCTCGGTCGTGCACAAGCTCGACAACGGCGTCGCGCTCGGCGCGATGGTCAGCGCCCCGTTCGGCCTGAGCACCGACTACGACGCCGGCTGGGTCGGCCGTTACACGGCGCTGGAATCGGACGTGCGCATCATCGATCTGGCCCTGTCGGGCGCCATCGATCTGAGCGACCGCTTCTCGGTCGGCATCGGTGTCATCGCCTCGCGCGCTGACGTCACGCTGTCGCGCGCCGTCGATTTCGGCACGCTGCTGGCGCAGGCCGGTGTCCCGGGTGCCCAGCCGCAGGGCGCGGACGGTATCGCCGACGTGCAGGGCGACGACAACGGCTTCGGCTACCTGCTGGGCGCGCATTTCCGTCCGACCGATCGCGTGTCGATTGGCGTCAGCTACCGCTCCGAGATCGATTACGAGCTGACCGGCACCGCCGACTGGACCGTGCCCACGGGCGCGGCCGCCGTGTTCAACCAGGCGCGTCCGGGCTGGTTCCAGGACGGTGACGTGTTCGCCAACCTGACCACCCCGTCGATCCTCAACGTCGGCGCCGCCTGGCAGGTCACCGACGCGCTGCAGCTGTCGGCCACCTACGCCGAGACCAACTGGTCGTCGCTGCGCGAAGTGCGCATCCAGTTCGACAACCCGGATCCGGATTCGGTCGAGCCCTTCGAGTGGCAGGACAGCTATTTCGCCGCTGTCGGCGCCGAGTACACGCTCAACGAAAGCTGGAAGCTGCGCGGCGGCGTCGCGTACGACGAAAGCCCGACCAGCATCGAGCACCGCACCCCGCGTCTGCCCGACGCGAACCGCCTGTTCTATTCGGTCGGTGCGACCTGGGCGATGAGCGACGCGTTCGACCTCAACTTCGCCTACACCCGCATCGAGCCGCGTGATCCCAAGGTCAACACCCCCACGGGTGGCCTGGGCCGCGTCGTCGGCGATTACGACGGCAATGCCAACCTGTTCGGCGTGTCGGCGCAGTACCGCTTCTAAGCGGCCTGCGCAGATTCACGGGTCCTGATTCCGGGACATCGTGGAACGAAAAGGCCCCGCTCCGGCGGGGCTTTTTTGTGGGCACGGTTCGTGGCCTGCTCCCGTAGGAGCGCGCTAGCGCGCGATCGCGCTTCAGCCGCCACGGGGCATCGCGCGCAAGCGCGCGCCCACATCCGGATCTCGCGCTGCATGTGCGGCACGCTTTCCGTTGGCGGCAACGCCCTCTGCGCGCGTCGCGTTTGCCTACGCGAACCTGTCCAGCAGCCACGCCCACGCCGGCAGCGTCACCAGCGACAGCAGGATCCCGTAACCCACGAGGGCCGCCGCCAGCCGCGGCGCGAGGCCGGCGGCAATCGCCAGCGCGGCGGCGGTGATCATCGTCGGCATCGCCGACTCCAGCACGTTGGCCTGCAGCATCGTGCCGCTCATGCCGAAGGCCCACGACAGCGGCAGTGCGAGCGCCGGCATCACCAGCAGTTTCAGCACCAGGCCCGCCGCCAGCGGACGGACCTCGTCGCGCGGCATACGCAGCTGGATCGACAGGCCGACCGCCAACATCACCAGCGGCAACATCGCCGCGGCCAGGTTTTCCAGTGCGGCGGCGATCCAGGCCGGCGGCGCCGCCGGCATCAGCGTCAGTCCGACCGCCAGCGCCCACAGCGGCGGGAAGCGCAGCATGCGGCGCACGATGTCGCGCCAGCCCGGCGGCGTGTCGCCGCCGTAGCGCGCGAGGATCGTCAGGCCGAACGTCGACAGCAGCACGAAAGTACCGAACTGGTCGTAGACCACGGCATAGGCCACCGCGTCCTCGCCCAGCAGCGCGGCGACCATCGGATAGCCGATGAAGCTGCTGTTGCACAGGCCCACGCACAGCAGCAGCACGGCGGTCTCGTCGCGTCGCAGGCGCAGCCAGCGTGAGAGCGGCAACACCAGCGCGACCGTCGCGACCGCGAGCAGCCAGGGCGTCATGGCGACACCGACCAGCGACGCGTCGAAGGTCAGCTTCGGCACATGCACCAGCACCGCGGCCGGCAGGCAGACGTAGAGCACGACGAGGTTGAGCACCTCGGCGGCGTTGGCCGGCATCACGCGCAGACGGGCGAACAGCATGCCCAGCGCGAGCATCGCCAGGATCAGGGCAAAGGCGTCGAAGGCCATCGGGGCCGGAACTAGCGGGGGAAGCGGAAGAGCCTAGCGGAGGCGTGCGGTGATCGCGGCCCCACGGCAAGACCGGTGCGTCGGATGCGGCCGGCGGGTGCCGGCCGCATCGCGCGGGCTCATTCGCCGAGCGTCAGCAACGAGGCGTTGCCGCCGGCGGCCGTGGTGTTGATGGTCACGGTCTTCTCGGTGGTGAAGCGCGGCAGGTAGTGGGAACCGCCGGCCTTGGGGCCGGTGCCCGACAGGCGCTGGCCACCGAAGGGCTGCACGCCGACGACGGCGCCGATCTGGTTGCGGTTGACGTAGACGTTGCCGACGCGGGCGCGCGCGGTGATCGTCTCGACGGTCTCGTCGATGCGCGAGTGGATGCCCAGCGTCAGGCCGTAGCCGGTGCTGTTGATCGCCTCGATCACGGTGTCCAGCTGATCTGCCTTCCAGCGGATCACGTGCAGCGCCGGGCCGAAGTTCTCGCGCTGCAGCTGCGACAGCGAGTGCAGTTCCCATGCACGCGGCGCGAAGAAGGTGCCGTGCGCGGCGGCCTCGCCGATCGGCGTGGTCGCGATCAGGCGTGCTTCCTTGGCCATGCGTTCGGCGTGCGCGTCGAGCATGCGCAGCGCATCGGCGTCGATCACCGGGCCGACGTCGGTCGACAGCAGCGCCGGATCGCCGACGGTGAGTTCCTGCATCGCACCGGCCAGCATCTCCAGCACCTTGTCAGCGATGTCGTCCTGCACGAACAGCACGCGCGCGGCCGAGCAGCGCTGGCCGGCCGAGGTGAACGCCGAGCCCAGCGCATCCTTGACCAGCTGTTCGGGCAGCGCCGAGGAATCGGCGATCAGCGCGTTCTGGCCGCCGGTCTCGGCGATCAGGGTGCCGATCGCACCGTCGCGCGCGGCGAGTGCGCGGTTGATCGCCAGCGCGGTCGCGTTGGAACCGGTGAACACCACGCCGGCCACGCGCGCGTCCGAG
This sequence comes from Luteimonas sp. Soil_C_5, assembly GCF_057656615.1. Classification (NCBI taxonomy): domain Bacteria; kingdom Pseudomonadati; phylum Pseudomonadota; class Gammaproteobacteria; order Lysobacterales; family Lysobacteraceae; genus Luteimonas; species Luteimonas sp. Soil_C_5. The sequence continues at coordinate 204,283 of NZ_JBDGKA010000004.1, read as the reverse complement.
GTGAGCGCCGCGCCCACGCTCGCACCGTCGCCCGGCACGTACTGCAGCACCGCCGCCGGCACGCCGGCTTCATGCAGCAGCGTGACCGCGGCATGGCCGACCAGCGTGGTCTGCTCGGCGGCCTTGGCGATCACCGTATTGCCCGCGGCGAGCGCGGCGGCGATCTGGCCGGCGAAGATCGCCAGCGGGAAGTTCCACGGGCTGATGCACACGAACACGCCGCGGCCCGAAAGCTGCAGGCTGTTGGATTCGCCGGTCGGACCGGGCAGCGCCTCGACGATGAACAGGCGGCGCGCCTCACCAGCGTAGTAGCGCAGGAAGTCCACGGCCTCGCGCACTTCGGCGACGCCATCGGGAATCGTCTTGCCGGCTTCGCGGGTGCACATCGCGATGTATTCGGCGGTGCGCGATTCCAGCAGGTCGGCGGCGTGCTCGAGGATCGCCGCGCGCGAGGCGGCCGGCATCGCGTTCCAGTCGGCGTGGGCATCGGTGGCGTTGCGCAGCGCCTGTTCGACGGTCGCGGTGTCGGCGGCCTGCCACTGGCCCACGCGCACGCGGCGGTCGGCAGGGCTGGTGACTTCGATCGTGTCGCCGGCGCTGGTCGCGCCCGGCACCAGCGGACCGGCGGTCCACGGGCCGGCATGGGCCTGGATCTGCTCGGCGAGTGCGGCGAGCTGCGCGTCGTTGGCGAGATTGACGCCCATGGAGTTGCTCCTGTCGTGCGACTGGCTGCGGAAGAGATCGACCGGCAGCGGAATGCGGGGGTGGGGAATGGATTCGAAACCGGCGACGACCTCGACCGGATCGCGGATCAGGTCGTCGATCGCGACGTCCTCGTCGCTGATCCGGTTGACGAAGCTGGAATTGGCGCCGTTCTCGAGCAGGCGGCGCACCAGGTACGGCAGCAGGTCCTCGTGCGAGCCGACCGGCGCGTAGACGCGGCAGGCGACATCGAGGCGATCGGCGGGAATGACCTCGGCGTAGAGGTCGTCGCCCATGCCGTGCAGCTTCTGGAACTCGTAGGGCTTGCGTGCGCCCGCACCGGCCGGCAGCACGGTCATCGCCAGACGGTGGACCGCGGCGATGGTGTGCGCGTTGTGGGTGGCGAACATCGGATAGATCGCGTCGGTCGCCGACAGCAGCCGGCGCGCATTGGCGAGATAGCTGACGTCGGTATTGGGCTTGCGCGTGAACACCGGATATCCCGGATGGCCTTCGACCTGGGCGCGCTTGACCTCGCTGTCCCAGTACGCGCCCTTGACCAGGCGCACCGGAATGCGGCGGCCGTGCGCGCGCGACAGCGCGGCGATCCAGTCGATCACGAACGGCGCACGCTTCTGGTAGGCCTGCACCACGATGCCGAAGCCATGCCAGCCGGCCAGCGAGGCATCGGTCCACGCGGCTTCGATGACGTCGAGCGACAGCTCGAGACGATCGGCTTCCTCGGCGTCGATGGTCAGGCCGATGCGGTGGCCCTTCGCGCGCTGGGCGAGATCGAGCACCCGCGGCGCCAGTTCGGCCAGCACGCGCTCGCGCTTGGCGTGTTCATAGCGCGGATGCAGCGCGGAGAGCTTGACCGAGATCGACGGCGCGGTGATCTCGTCCTCGAACGGGCCTGTACGGCCGATCGCGTCGATCGCGTCGCGGTAGGCCTTCAGATAGCGGTCGGCGTCGGCCTGGGTCAGCGCGGCTTCGCCCAGCATGTCGAACGAATAGCGATAGGCCGCGTTGGCGCCCTTGCGCGAGCGCGTCAGCGCCTCGCCGATCGTGCGGCCCATGACGAACTGGTGGCCCATGATCCGCATCGCCTGGCGCACCGCGAGGCGGATCACCGGCTCGCCGACACGCCCGATCAGGCGCTGGAAGGCGTTGTGCACGTTGCGCTTGGTGTCGTCGGCCAGGTCGACCAGGTGGCCGGTCAGCATCAGGCCCCAGGTCGAGGCGTTGACCAGCACCGAATCCGACTGGCCCATGTGCTTGCGCCAGTTGGCCTCGCCCAGCTTGTCGCGGATCAGCGCATCGGCCGTGTCCTGGTCCGGAATACGCAGCAACGCTTCGGCCACGCACATCAGCAGCACGCCTTCCTCGCTGCCGAGGTCGTACTGCTGCATGAAGGCCTCGATCGCGCCCTGGTTCTGCGCGCGCAGGCGCACCCGGCGCACGAGATCGGCGGCGGTCGCCTGGATCGCGGCACGGTCGGCATCGGGCTGGCGTGCCTGTTCGAGGAGTTCGCGCACATGAACGCCCTCGTCGCGGGTCCAGGCGGCGGTGATCGCCGCGCGCTGCGGCTCGAGGGAGGCCGCCGGAACGGCGGGCAACGGACTGGCGTTCAAGGCGTGCGACCAACAGGGATAGAAGCGGAATTCTAGCCTGCCGACCGGGTCCGGGACTGTGCCCCGCATGCTCTCTCGGACAGGCTGGGTGGGTGCGCGGCCGGCGGCGGCAGGGCATGTCGCAGCGCAGCACCGATCTGTCAAGAGGTCCCGGAACGACTCGGCTTGCCCCTGTCGAGCACCGACAGCTACCATTCATTGGTTATTCGCAGTACGCCGCCGCTCCTGCGCATGCAATTCCCGGTCGTTCGACCGGGCGCGGATCGGACGTGTTCCCGCCAGACAACGCCAGCGCAGGCATGGGGTCCGATGTGAAGCAAGCCGGTCGTTTCAAGCAGTGGGTGGGAGGCGTCGCCGCACTGGCGCTGTCGGCGAACGTCGCGGCGCAGTCCGCCGATCCGAAGCCCTGGCAACTCAACATGGGCAAGGGCGTGACCACGTCCGCCCAGCACGCCTACGACGCGCACATGCTGGCGCTGTGGATCTGCGTGGCGATCGGCGCGCTGGTGTTCGGCGCGATGGCGGTGGCGATGTTCCGCTTCCGCAAGTCGCGCGGCGTGACCCCGGCTACGTTCACCCACAACACCACCGCCGAGATCATCTGGACGGTCGTCCCGATCATCCTGCTGGTGATCATGGCCGTGCCGGCGACGCGCAAGCTGATCGCCATGTACGACACCCGCGACGCGGCGATGACGGTCAAGGTCACCGGCGTGCAGTGGATGTGGCACTACGAGTACATGGGCGAGGACGTCACCCTGACCAGCCGTCTCGACCGCGAGAGCGACCGCCTGCGCCAGAGCCGCGACACCACGCGCGCCGAGCTCGATGCCCACGGCCACTACCTGCTCGACGTCGACAACCAGCTGGTGCTGCCCACCGATACCAAGATCCGCTTCGTGGTCACGGCCGACGACGTGATCCACTCCTGGTGGGTGCCGGCGTTCGGCTGGAAGCAGGACGCGATTCCCGGCCTGGTCAACGAGGCCTGGACCGAGATCCTCGAGCCCGGCGTCTACCGTGGCCAGTGCGCGGAACTGTGCGGCAAGGACCACGGCTTCATGCCGATCGTCGTGCGCGCGGTGCCGCCGGCGGAATTCGCGCAATGGCTGGCCGCCGAGAAGGCGAAGAACGCACCGGTCGAACCGGCGCCCGCTGCACCTGCGCCGACCGCCGCACCGCCGGCGGCCGATGACGCTACCGTGCAGTCTCCTTCCGCTCCCGCCGCGCCCGCGGCCGGCTGATCGCTTTGAGGTCCACCGCCCATGTCGACGACTCCCGTTACAGCCGACACGCACCACGACGATCACGCCCATACGCAGGGCTTCGTGCAGCGTTGGTTCTTCTCCACGAACCACAAGGACATCGGCACGCTGTACCTGCTGTTCTCGTTCGTGATGTTCATCATCGGCGCCGCGATGAGCGTCGTGATCCGCACCGAACTGGCCGCGCCGGGCCTGCAGCACGTCAGCCCGAGCTTCTTCAACCAGATGACCACCATGCATGCGCTGGTGATGATCTTCGGTGGCGTGATGCCGGCCTTCGTGGGCCTGGCCAACTGGATGGTGCCGCTGCAGATCGGCGCGCCGGACATGGCCCTGCCGCGCATGAACAACTGGTCGTTCTGGATCCTGCCGTTCGCGTTCACCCTGCTGCTGGCGACGCTGTTCCTGCCAGGCGGCGGCCCGGCCGGCGGCTGGACGCTGTATCCGCCGCTGTCGCTGCAGGGCGGCAGCAACGTGTCGCTGACGATCTTCGCCATCCACATGATGGGCATCAGCTCGATCATGGGCGCGATCAACGTCATCGCCACCATCCTCAACATGCGCGCCCCGGGCGTGGACCTGCTGAAGATGCCGATCTTCTGCTGGACGTGGCTGATCACGGCGTTCCTGCTGATCGCGGTGATGCCGGTGCTGGCCGGCGCGGTCACGATGCTGCTGACCGACAAGTTCTTCATGACCTCGTTCTTCAACGCGGCCGGCGGCGGCGACCCGGTGATGTACCAGCACATCTTCTGGTTCTTCGGGCATCCCGAGGTCTACATCATGATCCTGCCGGCGTTCGGCATCGTCTCGGAGATCATCCCCACCTTCAGCCGCAAGCCGCTGTTCGGCTACCAGGCGATGGTCTACGCGACGGCGGCGATCGCGTTCCTGAGCTTCATCGTCTGGGCCCACCACATGTTCACCGTGGGCATGCCGCTGGGCGGCGAGATCTACTTCATGTTCGCGACGATGCTGATCTCCATTCCCACGGGCGTGAAGATCTTCAACTGGGTGTCGACGATGTGGCGCGGTTCGATGACGTTCGAGGCGCCGATGCTGTGGGCGGTCGCGTTCGTGATCCTGTTCACCATCGGCGGCTTCTCGGGCCTGATGCTCGCGATCGTGCCGGCCGACTTCCAGTACCACGACACCTACTTCGTGGTCGCGCACTTCCACTACGTGCTGGTCACCGGCGCACTGTTCTCGATCATCGCGGCGGTCTACTACTGGTGGCCGAAGTGGACCGGGCGCATGTACAGCGAGTTCTGGGCGAAGGTGCATTTCTGGTGGACGATCGTCTTCGTCAACCTGCTGTTCTTCCCGCAGCACTTCCTCGGCCTGGCCGGCATGCCGCGGCGCATTCCCGACTACAACGTGGTGTTCGCCGACTGGAACCTGATCAGCTCGGTCGGCGCGTTCGGCATGTTCGTCACGCCCTTCATGATGTTCGCGATCCTGCTGCACTCGAAGCTGCGCGGCGCACCCGCCGCGGCGCGGTCGTGGGAAGGTGCACGCGGTCTGGAGTGGACGGTGCCGTCGCCGGCGCCGCACCACACCTTCGCCAAGCCGCCGGTGCTCAAGTCCGGCGACCTCGCGCACGACGACATCAGCCACTGAGTCCGCGGATACGATGCAGGCCACGATGCCCATGCCCGATGCCAATGACGATCTCGTCGCCCGCCGCCGGCGCGCACGACGCACGGCGATCGCCGTGGCGGTGATCGCGGCGACGATCTACGTGGGCTTCATCCTGCGCGGCGTGCTGCTGGCATGAACGACGAAACCCGCCACGAGCCCGCAGCCACCGACGCGCCCCGGCGCGCCGGGACGGCCGGCATCGGCAAGCTGGTCGGGATCTCGATCGTGGCGTTCGCCTTCACCTTCTCGCTGGTGCCGCTGTACCGCATCGCCTGCGAGAAGGTGTTCGGCATCCGCCTCGAGAACAGCGCGGTGACCGCGCCGGCCACCAGCGCCACACCGGCCGAGCGCTGGGTCACGGTGGAATTCGACGCGACCGTGAATTCGCGTCTGCCGTGGTCGTTCCGTCCGAACGAGACCCGCATGCGCGTGCAGGTGGGCGAGCAGTACGAGACCACGTACTACGCGCACAACGACAGCACCGCGCCGGTCGTCGGCAGCGCCACGCCATCGGTGGCGCCGGCGCGCGCGTCGGGCTTCTTCCAGAAGACCGAATGTTTCTGCTTCACCGCGCAGACGCTCGAAGCCGGCGAGACCCGCGACATGCCGGTGCGTTTCATCATCGATCCGTCGTTGCCGCCCGACGTCAACACGGTCACGCTGTCCTATACCTTCTTCAAGAATGATGTGCTGACTTCGCGACTGGCCGCACATGCAGCGGCGCCCGGACGTCCGGGCCCGGCCGCGGCCCCCTGAGTCATCGCGTCTTCCCCGTTACCGCGCCCCGCCACACGGACATCGCCATGGCCCACGCCAAGCCCGACCCGCAGGACCCCAACGTCTACTTCGTCCCGCACGACAGCAAGTGGCCGCTGTTCGCCTCGGTCGCGCTGTTCCTCACGATGCTGGGACTGGCGAGCTGGTTCAACGAACACAGCTGGGGCCGGCCGATGTTCTTCGTCGGCGCGGCGCTGCTGTCGCTGATCCTGTTCAAGTGGTTCGCCGACGTGATCCTCGAATCGGTGTCGGGCTATTACAACAAGCAGGTCGACCTGTCGTTCCGCATGGGGATGGTGTGGTTCATCTTCTCGGAGATCATGTTCTTCGCCGCGTTCTTCGGCGCGCTGTTCTACGCGCGCACGCTGTCGCTGCCGTGGCTGGGCGGCGAGGGCAGTGGCGCGATGACCAACGCGGTGCTGTGGGACGGCTACAGCGCGGCGTGGCCCTCGTCGGGCCCCGGCGAAGTCGGTGGCGTGTTCCAGACGATCCCCGCCTGGGGCCTGCCGCTGCTCAATACGCTGATCCTGCTGGCCTCGGGCGTGACCATCACCATCGCCCACCATGCGCTGCGCGCCGCGCGCCGCACCCAGCTGCTGGTGTTCCTCGGCGCGACGATCCTGCTCGGCTGCGTGTTCCTGTTCTTCCAGATCGAGGAATACGTCCACGCCTACCGCGATCTCAACCTGACGATGGGCTCGGGCATCTACGGCTCGACGTTCTTCATGCTGACCGGCTTCCACGGCGCGCACGTCACGCTGGGAACGATCATGCTGATCGTGATCTGGCTGCGCTGCTTCCGCGGCCACTTCACCAAGGAGAACCACTTCGCGTTCGAAGCGGTGGCCTGGTACTGGCACTTCGTCGACGTGGTGTGGCTGATTCTCTTTCTGTTCGTCTACGTCGTCTGACGACGACGTAGACGAACGTGATTGGTGATTGGTGATTCGTGATTGGTGATTCGAAAGAGCCAACGCTCGCGCGACCCGCCTTTCCCAATCACGAATCACCAATCACAGCCACACGGGGTTTACGGCGTCAGCCGTAAACCCCGTGTGGCTTGATCCACCCCATCCAGATCGCCAGCAGCACCAGCGCGATCAGCGCGACCGACAGGCCGATGCGGCGGGTCAGCGCGTTCACCGTCCGGTCGCTGCGTCCCTTGTCGGTCAGCATGTAATACAGACCGGCCCCGAGGTTCCAGAGGATCAGGATGACGAAGCCGATGATCAGCAGCGTCTTGAGCGAATCGTTCATCACCATGGCGGGCTCCGTGGCGCGCGGGACGTGAGCGGAGTATCGCAGTGGAACGGGGGCCGGGTGTGAGCCTGCGCACGACCCGGATCGTCGGCTGGATCGTGGCCCTGGTCGTGATCGCGACCTGCAGCGCGCTGGGACAGTGGCAGCTGACGCGCATGCACGACAAGCGCGCGACGCTGGACGCGGTGGACCGCGTACTGGCGGAGCGCACGCCGGGCCCGCTGGCACGCGCCGCGCAGCCCGAGCGGGCGCGCGACTACGACTGGGCCGCAGGCACGGGTCGTTTCGTCGATGCGCCGGCCTTCGTGCTCGACAACCAGATCCATGCCGGGCAGCCCGGCCTGCGCGTCTATCGCCTGTTCCAGCCCACGGACGGCGCACCGCTGCTGGTGGACCTGGGCTGGACCCCGATCGCCGACCGCGTCACCCGCCTGCCCGCGGCCGAGGTGGTGCGCGGTGAGGGCCTGCTGGATCGCGACATCGCCGTCCGCGGCCTGCTCGCACCACCGCCGTCGGCGGGGCTCGCGATGGGGCCGGCACTCGGCGCCGGCGACGCTTGGCTGATGACCCGTTTCGACGCCGATGCGATCGCCGCCGCGGCCGGCCTGCAGGCGCCGCCACGCCGCGTGCTGCGGCTCGACCCCGCATTGCCGCTCGGCTATGCCCGCGATCTCGACGTCCTGCCCAACACCCTGTCGCCCGACAAGCATCTCGGCTACGCCGTGCAGTGGTTCGGGCTGGCGCTGGCCGCGCTGGTCATCGCGCTCGTCCTCACCTTCCGGAGCGTCCGCCGATGACCGCCGAACTGCCGCGCACCCAGCGCAACCGTAACCGCGCGCTGCTGGTGCTGATCGTGGTGCTGTTCCTCGGCAGCGCGCTGGTGGCCGGTGCGTTGCGGTTCTCCGGCTGGCGTCCGTCCGGCATGCAGAACCGGGGCGAGCTGCTCGATCCGCCGGCCGACCTGCGCGCGCTGTCGCCGCGTCTGGTCGACGGCATGGCCTACGACTGGCGTCCGGCCGAGCGCCGCTGGCGCATCCTGGTGGCGCCGCCGGCAGGCTGCGCCGATCCGTGTACGGCGCTCGCGCAGGAGCTGGACCTCGTCTGGCAGCTGTTCGGGCGCAATGCCGATCATGTTGACATCCTCTGGCTCGGCGAGGTGCCTGCCGGTGCGGTGCGTAACACCGCGTGGCGCGTGCTCGAACCTGACCCCGCGCTGCGTGCGGCGCTGCCGCGCGTCGACGGCGGCGCCGGTGAAGCGGACAATGGCGTCCCCGCCTACGTCGTGGACCCGAACGGGTTCGTGATCCTGCGCTACGCCCCCGGCTTCGACCCCGGCCACCTGCGCAGCGACATGGCCCGGCTGCTCAAGCTCAAGTGATGACCCAGACTCCATCCGCGCACGGCAATGCGTTCCGCCCGTCGGTGCACCGCCACTTCCACCGCATCGCCTGGTTCGCCGCCGCGTTGACCCTGTGCGTGATCGTGTTCGGCGCCTTCGTGCGCCTGTCCGATGCCGGCCTGAGCTGTCCGGACTGGCCCACCTGTTACGGGCGTGCGGCGTGGCCGCAGGCCACCGAGGACATGACCGACCACGCGGCCAGTGCGATCCGGCCGTTCGAGGCCGACCGCGCCTGGCGCGAGCAGGTGCACCGCCATCTCGCCGCGACGCTCGGCGTGTTCGTGCTGGGCCTGGCGCTGCTGGCCGCGCGCAGGCGGCGCTACGGCCTGGCGCAGGTGATCGGCGCCTCGCTGCTGGTGGGCCTGGCGATCCCGCTCTACATGGGCGGCCACGTGATGGCGGCGCTGGCCATTGCCGCGCTCGGCGAGGCGATCCTGCTGCTCGCGGCGCTGCGCTGGTCGAACGTCGATCTGGCGCGCGTGGCGGCGCTGACGCTGGCGGTGGTGATCTTCCAGGCGCTGCTGGGCAAGTGGACGGTGACCATGCTGCTCAAGCCGGTCATCGTCATGGGCCATCTGCTCGGCGGCATGCTGACGTTCTCGCTGCTGCTGTGGATGGCCTGGCGCGCGACGGTGCAGCCCATCGTGCTGGTGGACGCGGCGGTGCTGCGCCGCTGGACGATCGCGGCGATCGCGCTGGTCGGCGTGCAGATCGCGCTCGGCGGCTGGGTCAGCGCGAACTACGCCGCGCTGGCCTGCGGCGCCGGTGGCTGGACGACCGAGGCGCATCACTACATCGATTTCCCGCAGTGCATGGGCCAGTGGATGCCCGAGGCCGACTTCCGCGAAGGCTTCGTGCTGTGGCGCGGCGTCGGTGTCGATTACGAGGGCGGCGTGCTGGACGGCGCGGCGCGCATCGCGATCCAGCTCGCGCACCGGGCGATGGCGGTCGTCGTCTTCGCCGGCCTGATCGCGTTCGCGTGGCGCCTGCTGCGCACGCCCGGCCTGCGCGGCTGGGCGGTCACGCTGGCGCTGCTGACCTGCGCGCAGGTCGCGCTGGGCATCCTCAACGTCAAGCTGGCGCTGCCGCTGTGGGTGGCGGTGCTGCACAACGGCGGCGCGGCGCTGCTGCTGTTCGTGCTGGTGTCGCTGCTGGCGCGGCTCAAGCGGCCCGACTGACATGGCGCATATCGCGAGCCAGTACTGGGAGCTGACCAAGCCGCGCGTCGTCGCGCTGATCGTGTTCACCGCCCTGGTGGGCATGTTCCTCGCCGTGCCCGGCCTGCCGCCGTGGCGGGAGAGCGTGTTCGGCCTGCTCGGCATCTGGCTGGCGGCGGCCTCGGCCGCGGCGATCAACCATCTGATCGACCAGCGCATCGACAAGGTCATGGCGCGCACCGCGAACCGGCCGCTGGCCACCGGCACGCTGCGCCCGGTGCAGGTGCTGGTGTTCGCGCTGTCGCTGGGCGCGGTGTCGATGGCGATCCTGGTGCTGCTGGTCAACCTGCTGACGGCCGCGCTGACGTTCGCGTCGCTGATCGGCTACGCGGTGATCTACACCGGCTTCCTCAAGCGCGCGACGCCGCAGAACATCGTCATCGGCGGCATCGCCGGCGCGGCGCCGCCGCTGCTGGGCTGGGCCGCGGTCACCAACATGCAGGGCCAGTGGGACTGGGCGCACGCGCTGCTGCTGGTGCTGATCATCTTCGTGTGGACGCCGCCGCACTTCTGGGCGCTGGCGATCTTCCGCCGCGAGGATTACGCCCGCGCGCTGGTGCCGATGCTGCCGGTCACCCACGGCGTGGCCTATACCCGCTGGCAGATCCTGATCTACACCGTGCTGCTCGTGCTGGTCACGTTGCTGCCGACCGCGATCGGCATGAGCGGCCTGTTCTATCTCGGCGGCGCGGTGGTGCTGGGCCTGGTGTTCCTCTGGTACGCCTGGCGCCTGCTCGATCCGCCGGACGAATTCTTCGCGATGCGGATGTTCAATTACTCGGTCGTCTACCTGATGGCCCTGTTCGCCTTCCTGCTGGTCGACCACTGGCTGCTGCCGTGGTTGCCGGGCGCAGGCGCGGCCGCCGGCGGACTGGACTGGCAGCGCGTGGGCTGAGGCTGCGGGCACGGCGCGCGAGCAGCCAGGCGCTCGCCTGACATCAGGGCTTCCCGAGCGGATCGAGGTCACCGCGCAGGCGCGAGCGCGCCGGTCGGTGCGCAGCGTCGATTCCTTTGGATCAGACGCGGCAGGCCGGCGAAGCGGTGGTTCCGCGCCGGCCTGCTGCGGACATCGCCGTGCTCAGCTCTGGACTTCGGCCACCGCGGCGTCGGCCGGTGCGATGTGCAGGCACGCATCCGGATTGCCGTCCAGGCCGGCCGGCATGCTGCAGGCGCGCGGTTCGAAATCCAGCGTCGGCTGCCAGCCGAGCTTGGTGTCCGGGCGCAGGGCGACCTGCACGTCGACATCGCGCACGACGACGCGCGCGGTGCGGTCGCCAGCGTCCGTCAGGGCCCAGCCGTCGAGCGCATGGGCCAGCGTGGGATCGAGCAGGCGGTTGTCGTCGAGCAGGCTGCGCACGTGGTCCAGCGCCACGGCCTGTTCGCCGGCGGCGCCGCTGGGCTCGATATTGACGCTGGCCAGCATGCCGTCCTGCTGGCGGAAGGCCACGCGCTCGGCCGGCACCGTGAACTGGCGGCCATCGGGCAGACGCAGGGTCACCTGGCGCGGCTGACCGACCAGATGCTCGGCCGCGAGCGCGCCGTTGCGCTGGGGCCAGGCCAGGTCGACCTGTTCGGCGACCGGCGCCGACAGGTCGATGTGCAGCGGCTTGACCAGCGCCGGCGGCGATTCGATCTTCGCGCAGGCGCTGAGCAGGCTGCCCGCAAGCGCAACGGCGATGAGGGAAGGGCGGAACACGTTCGAAGTCATGGCTGCAACCTGTCGCAAGGGGAGGGAAGGCAGGGCACCGCGCCGGGCACGTCTGTGCGGCCTCGTCGAATCCGGTATCGGACGGACAGGCGGACGGCTGGGCCGATGGCCCATTTCGCTTACCTGTCGATCCCCCTGCGGACGATCAGACCAGCGCCGGGGTTAACGCGATGTCGACAGGTCGGCGCAGATGCCCGCGAATCTTGGCATCTTCAGACCGGATGCGACGCGACGATCCGCGTGGCCACGGCGATCCGCGGCCCGCGTGCGGGGCCGGATGCGACCTGCCCGGATTCAGATCGGGCGCGCGCTGCCGCCGCGCTGCGTGAGCAGATCGCGCAGCTCCTGCTTGCCGGCGGGATCGAGCGCGCCGCCGCGTTGCAGGTCGAGCAGGGCGTCGATGCGCTGCTGCACTACCTGGCGGTCGAGCTGCGTAATGACGTCGTGCAGCTCGGCCTGCCAGATGGTCTCGTCGCCCGGCAGGCTCTGGCTGGCCAGCTTCTGCAGCGCCGGCGCTTCCTCGCGCTCGTCGAAGTGCGCCAGCAGCATGCCGGTGCTGATGTCCGGCCGCACGCTGGCCAGTGCGATGAGTTCGGTCAGCAGTTCGATGCCCGGCTGGCGCAGCGCGACGAAGGGGTACGGCGGTGGCAGCAGCGCGGCCATGCCCGGCTTCTGCAGCAGCAGGGCGATCGCATGACGGACGAGGCTGCGCTTGGGCGCCGGCACCGCGCGACCGCCGCGGGGTGCCCGCGCTGGTGGCATCTGCGCCGACGATCCGGCCTGGGCCAGGCCGGTGAGTTCGCCCAGCCGCTGGCGCATCAGGTCGGCGAAGGCGCCGTCGGGAATCTGCGCCAGCATCGGCTTGGCACGCTCGGCCAGTCGCGCCTTGCCGTCCAGCGTCGACAGGTTGATGCCGTCGCCCAGGGTGTCGAAGAAGAACGTCGACAGCGGCATCGCCTGCGTCAGGCGCGCCTCGAAACCGGGCGCGCCCTCGGTGCGCACGATGGTGTCCGGATCCTCGCCGTCGGGCAGGAACAGGAAGAACGCCTGACGGCCATCGCGCATGCGCGGCAGCACCGATTCCATCGCGCGCGTCGCCGCGCGGCGGCCGGCGGCATCGCCGTCGAAGCAAAAGAACACGTCGGGCGCGTTGCGGAACAGCAGCTCGGCATGATCGGGCGTCGTCGCCGTGCCCAGCGTGGCCACCGCCTGCGGCACGCCGAACTGGAAGAGCGAGACCACATCCATGTAGCCCTCGACCACGACCAGCCGCTCGATCTTCTGGTTGGCCTGGCGCACCTGCCACAGGCCGTAGAGCTCGCGGCCCTTGTGGAACAGCGGCGTCTCGGGCGAGTTGAGGTACTTGGGCGAATCCTCGGGCTTGAGCACGCGGCCGCCGAACGCGATCACGCGGCCGCGGCGGTCGTGGATCGGAAAGATCACCCGGTCGCGGAACTTGTCGTAGCTGTGGCCACGGTCGTTCTTCGACAGCAGGCCCACCTTCTCCAGCACCGCGATGCGGCGGGTGTCGTCCTTGCCCAGCGCGTCTTTCAGCGCGGAGAAGCCATCGGGCGCGTAGCCGATGGCGAACTGCTCGCGGATCGTGGCGTCGACGCCGCGGCCGTCGAGATAGCTGCGTGCGGCGTCGTTGCCGGCGAGCTCGCGGACGAAGAAGCGCGAGGCGGCATCGAGCGCGTCGTACATCGGCGCGCTGTCGGGCCGCGCTTCGCGCTGCTGGGTGTCGCGCGGGATTTCCATGCCGGCGCGCTTGGCCAGCTCGTCGACCGCGTCGAGAAATTCGAGGCGGTCGTAATTCATCAGGAAGCTGATCGCGGTGCCGTGCGCCCCGCAGCCGAAGCAGTGATAGAACTGCTTGGTCGGCGACACGGTGAAGCTCGCCGAGCGCTCGTCGTGGAAGGGGCAGCGCGACGAATATTCCTTGCCCTGCCGCTTCAGCGGCACGCGCGCGTTGATCACCTCGACGATGTCGGTGCGCGCCAGCAGATCGTCGATGAACGCGTCGGGGATGCGTGCCATCAGCGTGTCTCGCGCAGGCAGGCGCACGCGGCCGCAGGGCGGACACGGGACAGGCAGGACAGGGTGGGAGCGACGCGGATCATGCAGACGCTAGGATGCCACGCGGCGTGCGGAATGCCGCGTCCGGATGGACTCAGACCGCCGGCGGCGGCCCCTTCGCCAGTGCGGCCGCCTGGCGTTCGGCGCGCTTCTGCAGTGCGCGATCCACCGAACTGCGACGCACGCGTTCGTCGACGACCGCGGTGATCAGCGCGCCGACGAAGAAGATCGTCGCCGCGTAGTACATCCAGACCAGCAGGATCACCAGCGTGCCGAACGAGCCGTAGGCGCTGCCGGGCGCGGCGTGGGTCATGTAGATGCCGATGCCCCAGCGCCCGACGACGAACAGCACGGACGTCACCACGCCGCCGAACAGCGCCTGGCGCCAGCGCACGCGGCGGTCGGGCAGGTAGTGGTACAGCACGGCGAACGCGAACGAATACAGCACCAGCATCAGCGTGTTGCCGACCAGCGGCAGGATCGACGGCACGTTGGCGAAGATGAACTCCACCGCGGTCGTCATCAGCGTCGACACCAGCACCAGAAAGCCCAGCGCGAACACCACGCCGGCCGAGAACACGCGCTTGCGCAGGAACACCATCAGTCCGCCCGGCAGGCGGTCGCCGTCGGTGCGGAAGATCAGGTTCAGCGTGCCCTGCAGCTGGGCGAACACCACCGTCGCACCGACGAACAGCAGCAGCGTGCTCCACAGGCCGGCGAGCGAGCCGATGTCGGGTTGTTCGGTGGCGTTCTGGATCACGGTGCCGGCGACATCGCGTGCGCCGTCGCCCGCCAGCGCGCCGATCTGCTCGAGCAGCGCTTCCTGCGCGGACGGATACAGCGACGCGGTGATCCACAGCACCAGCACCAGCATCGGCGCCAGCGAGATCAGCGTGTAGAACGACAGCGACGCGGCCTGGGTCAGCAGGTCGGCATCGACGAAGCGCTTGACCATCGCGGCCGGCAGGCTTTCCTCGAAGCGGGACACGCCCTTGTCGACGCGCGTGCGCAGTCTTCCCCAGCGCGTGTGACGCACGGGGGCTTCGGGTTCACGGGTGTCCTGTGGCGACGTGCTCATGCGGGGCGATTCGAGATGGCCGATGTGCGGAGCGCATGCATCCACTGCGGCGTTGCCGTCACCTTATGGACCGTCTCGTAGCAGCGCGTGAAGCGCGCGACTCATTGCGCGGTCGATGCGAGTGCGCGCAACGCAACGCCGTCGAGGCGCTGCACGGTCCACTCGTCCTGGCCGACGGCGCCGAGCGCACGGTAGAACCCGATCGCCGGCGCGTTCCAGTCGAGCACCGTCCATTCGAACCGGCCGCAGCCGCGCGCCACCGCCAGCGCGGCGAGGTGCGCCATCAGCCGGCGGCCGAGGCCCCGGCCGCGATAGGCGGGGCGCACGAACAGGTCTTCCAGATACAGGCCGCGCCGGCCGAGGAAGGTCGAGAACGTATGGAAGAACAGCGCGAAGCCCGCGGGCGCGCCGTCGACCTCGGCGATCACGACTTCGGCCGCGGGCGTCCTGCCGAACAGCGCGTCGGCGAGCAGGGCCTCGTCGGCAACGACGGCATCGGACAGGCGCTCGTAGTCCGCCAGTTCGCGGATCAGCGCGAGCACCAGCGGCACGTCGCCCGGACGTGCCGGGCGCAGGACGATGCCGTCGCCCGCAGCCATCAGCCCAGCGACTGCTTCACCAGGCGCGAGACCACACCCATGTCGGCCTTGCCGGCCAGCATCGGCTTCAGCACGCCCATCAGCTTGCCGATGTCGGCCGGGCTGGTGGCGCCGGTTTCGGCCTTGGCGCTGGCGATCGCGGCCAGGATCTCGTCCTCGCCGAGCTTTTCGGGCAGGTAGCGCTCGATCACGACGATCTCGTCGCGCTCGATCTGGGCCAGGTCCTCGCGGCTGGCGGCCTCGTACTGGCTCACCGAATCGCGGCGCTGCTTGACCATCTTCTCTAGCGCGGCCAGCACGGCGGCATCGTCGAGCTCGATGCGCTCGTCGACTTCGCGCTGCTTGATCGCAGCCAGCATCAGGCGGACGACGCCCAGCGTCTGCTTGTCGCCGCTCTTCATCGCGGCCTTCATGTCGTCGGTGAGTCGAAGCTTCAGGGACACGGCGGACTCCATCGGAAGTGGGAATACAGTGCGACGCGGCTGCATCGCGGGGACGACAAAAAGCCGGCGGCGCAATGCGCTGCCGGCTTTCGCGTCATCAAACGATCGAACCGGGCGAGGCCCGGTCCGCGCCGATCAATACAGGCGCTGGCGCTTGGTGACGTCGCGCGAAACGCGACGCGACTGACGCTTCACAGCGGCAGCGGCCTTGCGCTTGCGCTCCTGGGTCGGCTTCTCGTAGAACTCGCGCTTGCGGGTTTCGGCGAGCACGCCGGCCTTCTCGCAGGTGCGCTTGAACCGACGCAGCGCAAACTCGAAGGGCTCGTTTTCGCGGACTTTGACGCTAGGCATGGAATCTCCGGGGATCTGATCGTCCGGCCTTCATTGGCCGGTTCGAATCGAATTTCGAATGCGAATCACCGGGCTCAGGCCCGGCGAGCCGCGTATCATAGCCGTGTCCCGCCGCCGTGTGCAAGCCGCGGGGCTGCCGCGCCCGACGCGGCCTTTTGTTCCGCTTCCCGGCAGCTTCCCGATGAAAGTCCTCGGCATCGAAACCTCCTGCGACGAAACCGGCGTGGCCGTCTATGACACCGGCATCGCCGGCGCGGGCGGTCTGCTGGCCCACGCGGTCTACAGCCAGATCGCGCTGCACGCCGAGTACGGCGGTGTGGTGCCGGAGCTGGCCAGTCGCGACCACGTGCGCAAGCTGCTGCCGCTGATCCGCCAGACCCTGGCCGAGGCCGGCCTGTCGACCGGAGATCTCGACGGCGTTGCCTATACCGCCGGCCCGGGCCTCGTGGGCGCGCTGCTGGTGGGTGCGGGCGTGGCGCGCGCGCTGGGCTGGGCGCTGGACGTGCCGACGATCGGCGTGCACCACATGGAAGGCCATCTGCTGGCGCCGCTGATGGAAGACGATCCGCCGGCCGCGCCGTTCGTCGCGCTGCTGGTGTCGGGCGGGCATACCCAGCTGGTCGCGGTCGACACCATCGGCAGCTACCGCCTGCTCGGCGAAACCCTCGACGACGCCGCCGGCGAGGCCTTCGACAAAACCGCCAAGATGATGGGCCTGCCGTATCCCGGCGGCCCGCAGCTGGCCGCGCTGGCGGAAGAGGGCACGCCCGGCACGTTCAAGTTTCCCCGCCCGATGACCACGCGCCCGGGCCTGGATTTCAGTTTCAGCGGCCTCAAGACCCAGGTGCTGCTGGCCTGGCAGGCCAGCGACCAGAGCGAATCGACCCGGCGCGACATCGCGCGCGGCTTCGAGGATGCCGTGGTCGACACGCTGGCGATCAAATGCGCACGCGCGCTGGACGCGACCGGCTGCGACACCCTGGTGGTCGCAGGCGGCGTCGGCGCGAACCTGCGCCTGCGCGCGAAGCTGCACGCCGATGCACAGCGGCGCGGTGGCCGCGTCTGCTTCCCGCGTCCGGCGCTGTGCACCGACAACGGCGCGATGATCGCCTTCGCCGGCGCGCTGCGCCTGCAGGCCGGCCAGCACGACGATGCCACTGTGCGCGCGACGCCGCGCTGGGATATGGCGGTGCTGTCGCCGCTGACTGCGGCGTGATTGGTAATTGGTCATTGGTGATTCGAAAGAGCGGCTCTGTCGCGAACGTGGCGATCCCATATCGAACACTCGCTGAGGCAACGCTGATCAAGTGTGCTTTTGCTCGTCATTCCCGCGAAGGCGGGAATCCATGGACTTTGATTTCAATGGCTTGAACGTCCGTGGATTCCCGCCTTCGCGGGAATGACGACTTCAGCGTTGCCCTAAGCTGTTGCTGCCAGTGCCGTTGCTGCTCCGAATCACCGCTTTCAACGGACGAATGTCCGATCATCACGAATCCCCAATCACGAATCCCGGCTCCTCCATGGACTACGTCTTCATCGAAGGCCTCGAGATCGAGGCGCTGATCGGCATCTACGACTGGGAGCGGCGCATCCGCCAGCCGCTGGTGTTCGACATCGAGATGGCATTCGACAACCGCGTGCCCGCGGCCAGTGACGACATCGGCGACACGCTGAACTACAAGGCCGTCAGCAAGCGGCTGATCGACTACGTGTCGGCCTCGGAATTCGGCCTCGTCGAGACGCTGGCCGAACGCTGCGCGGCGATCGTGATCGAGGAGTTCAATGTCGCTTCGGTACGATTGAAGCTCAGCAAGCCGGGTGCGGTGCGTGGTGCACGCGCGGTCGGCGTGACCATCGAACGCAGTCGCCGGACCTGACAGACGGACTCCGGCGCCGCGCCCGCAGGGCGCGCCAGACCAGGAGATTCCACTGATGCAGACCCAGCTCGAACGGCTTCGCGACGTCATGGCCCCGTATCCGTGGGCCTACACGCTGACGGTGCTGGCAGGCCTGCTCGCATTGGCGTGGATCGCCAACTTCGTCACCAAGCACGTGCTGCTGCGCGGCCTTGCGCGCCTGCTGATGAAGACGCCGCTGGGCGGCGCGCAGCAGGACCAGGAAGTGCGCATGCGGGTGATCCCGCGCCTCGCCAACGTGGTGCCGGCGCTGGTGATCTCGGCCGGCATCTCGATCGTGCCCGACCTGCCGCCGCAGGTAGTGACCGTGGTCAAGGCGCTGTGCCAGGTGTTCGTGGTGGTGACGATCGCACTGGCGATCTCCAAAGCCCTCGATGCGATCAACCGCAACTACGAGCGCCGCCCGGACGCCTTGAACAAGCCGATCAAGGGCTATTTCCAGGTCGTCAAGATCATCATGTTCGTGCTGGTCGGCATCTCGGTCGTCGCGACCCTGATCGGCGCGGAGTTCCTGCACATCGTCACCGGCCTCGGCGCGATGACCGCGGTGCTGATGCTGATTTTCCAGGACACCATCCTGTCGCTGGTCGCCAGCGTGCAGATCAGCAACGACGGCCGCGTGCGTCTCGGCGACTGGATCGAGATGCCGGGCCAGAACGCCGACGGCGACGTCATCGACATCGCGCTGCACACCATCACCGTGCGCAACTGGGACCGCACGGTCACCACGGTGCCGACCAAGAAGCTGGTCAGCGATTCGTTCAAGAACTGGCGGCATATGTCGGAAGGTGGCGGTCGCCGGATCAAGCGCGCGCTCCATCTCGACCAGCGCAGCGTGCGCTTCCTCGAGCCTGCGGAGATCGAACATTTCCGCCGTTTCAGCCTGCTCGACGGGTATCTCGACCGCAAGGAACAGGAGCTGCAGGAATGGAACGCACGCCTGGCCGCGGATGGCGCCGAGCCGGTCAACCATCGGCGCGTGACCAATCTCGGCACGTTCCGCGCCTACATCGAGCACTACCTGCGCAATCACCCGGGCATCAACCAGGATCTGACGATGCTCGTGCGCCAGCACCAGCCCACCGAGATGGGCCTGCCGCTGGAGATCTGGGCGTTCACCTCGAGCACCGCGTGGGGCGTCTACGAGGGCATCCAGTCGGACATCTTCGACCACATGCTGGCGATCCTGCCGGAGTTCGACCTGCGCGTCTTCCAGGCGCACAGCGACGCGCCGCTGGACGTCAATCTGCGCCGCATCGATGACCCGGACGATGCGTCAGGTACGCGAGACCTGCGCCCACGTGCCGAGCCGCCGGTGCCTGCGCCCGACGCCGGCTGATCCCCACGCGATGCCTCGCACGGATGCGGGGCAATCGGCGATCATGGCGCCCCCACCGGAGCGCGCCATGTCCATCGCCCTGCTCAGCCTCGGCAGCAACGTCGATCCCGAGACCCACCTGCGCGTGGCGATCGCCGCGTTGCGGGCGCGCTTCGACGACGTCGTGGTGTCGGATGTCTACCGCTTTCCGGCGGTCGGCTACACGGGACCGGATTTCCTCAACGCCGCGGCGACGGTGCGCACCGGTCTCGCGCCGGAGGCGCTGAACGACTGGCTGCACGCACTCGAAGACGCACACGGCCGCGATCGCAGCGGCCCGCGTTACAGCGACCGCACGCTCGACATCGACATCGTGCTGTTCGACGACGCGGTGCTCGACGGTGCAGGCAATCTGCGGATCCCGCGCGACGAACTGCGCCACGCCTTCGTGCTGCGGCCCGCGGCGGAAATCGTGCCCGGCTGGCGGCACCCCGTCGACGGCACGCCGCTGGCGCAGTTGTGGGATGCGCACGCGGACCGCGACACGGTGTTCGAGCGGGTGGAGGGATTCGACGCGGACGCCGCCGGCTGATGGAGGCCGCCGCGGGATTGCGTGTACTGGGCACCGGCTGCCACCACCCGGCGCAGCGCGTGGCGTCGACGGTGTTCGATACGCGGCTTGGCCTTGCGCCGGGCAGCAGCGAAGCCGCGACCGGTGTCGCGATGCGCGGCGTCGCCGGCGATGACGAAACCGCATCCTGGATGGCAGCCCGCGCCGCCGAAGCGGCGCTGCAGGCGGCCGGTCTCGACGGCAGCGCGCTCGATGCGATCGTCTCGACCTGCGCCGTCATGGAGCAGCCGATTCCCTGCCAGGCCGCGCTGGTGCAACGCGCCTTGGGCCTCGGCGGATCCGGCATTCCGGCCTTCGACATCAACGCGACCTGCCTCGGCTTTCTGGTTGCGCTGGATCTGGTCGCTGCCTCGATCGCGACGGGCCGGTATCGACGCGTCCTCGTCGTCGCCAGCGAAGTGCCGTCGCGCGGCCTGCGTGCGGACGATCCGGTGACTGCGCCGTTGTTCGGCGACGGCGCGGCAGCGGTCGTGCTGGGCGCCGCTGCGCCTGATGAGAACTCGGCGCTGCTGGCCTGGCGCATGGAAACATTCGCCGACGGCGCCGACGCCTGCCGCATCCGCGGCGGCGGCACGCGCATTGCGCCCGGCGATCCGCGCCATGACGACCGCGATGCCTATCGGTTCGAGATGGACGGACCGGCGACGTTCCGCATGGCCGGCCGTCGTCTGCCGCGTCTGCTGACGCGCCTGCTCGAATCGGCCGATCTCACGCTCGACGCGCTCGACTGCATCGTCCCGCATCAGGCCTCGGGCGGTGGTCTCGACCGCATCGTGCAGGCGCTGCGTCTGCCGGAAGCCCGCACGGTGCGCATCCTCGGCGCACACGGCAACCAGGTCGCGGCCTCGCTGCCGCATGCGCTGCACCACGCGATCACTGCCGGCCGCCTGCAGCGCGGCCAGACCTGCCTGCTGCTGGGCACCGGCGCAGGCCTGTCGGTCGGCGGCGCCGTGCTGCGGTACTGACGTGCGCGTCGACCTGACCCTGTTCGATGTCGGCCAGTGCCGCCACTGCGAGCGCGTCACGCTGGCCGGCGGGCGCTGGGGCAACGTGACGTTTCCGTCGATGGTCGCGCTGATCGTGCATCCCACCGAGGGCGCGATCCTCTACGACACCGGCTACGCGCCGCATTTCATGGACGCGACCGCTGGATTCCCGGAGCGCCTGTACCGCTGGGCGACGCCCGTCGACCTGCCGCAGGCGCAGCGGCTCGAGGTGCAGCTCGCCGCGCATGGCCTGCGACCGGCCGACATCCGCTGGTGCCTGGTCTCGCATTTCCATGCCGACCACATCGCCGGCCTGCGCGATCTGCCGAACGCGCGCTTCGTGTGCATGCGCGAGGATCTGGAGTCGATGCGCGCGATGTCGCGCGTGCGCGGCCTGCGCAACGGCTGGCTACCGGCCTTGCTCCCGTCCGATTTCGATGTGCGCGTGCGCTACGCAGGCGATGGCGTTGCACGCGCGCTGCCGGCGCCTTGGGACACCTTGGGCGAGGGATTCGACCTGTTCGGCGACGGCAGCCTGTTCGCGGTGCCGATGCCGGGCCACGCGCCGCGGCAGATGGGTCTGTGCCTGCGCGACGCGAAGGACCGTGCGGTGCTGCTGTGCGCCGATGCGTGCTGGTCGCATCTGACGTTCCGCGAACGGCGCCTGCCGACCTGGCCGGCGCGGCTGGTGACCCACGACTGGGCGGCCTACGTGCGCACCGTCGAACGGCTGCACACGCTCGCGCACGCCGCGCCGGACGTCGCGATCCTGCCGTCGCATTGCCAGGCCAGTCTCGACACGTATCGCGCGGCGACGCATGGAGGACCCGCATGCGCATCCTCGTGACGGGTGCATCCGGCTTCGTCGGCGGGGCGTTCCTGCGCCGTCATGCCGGGCGCGCCGATCTGCAGCTGACCGGCACCGGGCGACGCGCGTGCGATCTACCGGATTACATCCGCTGCGATCTCAGCCAGCCCTTCGATCTGCCGGTGCGGCCCGATGTCGTTATCCATGCCGCCGCGCGTTCGTCGCCGTGGGGCACGCGCGCCGAGTACATCGCGCAGAACGTCGACGCGACCCGGCACGTCATCGATTTCTGCCGTCGCAACGGCTATCCGCGGCTGGTCTATCTGTCGTCGAGTTCGGTGTTCTATCGCGAAGCGCACCAGGTCGACCTGCGCGAGGACAGCCCGGTCGGCCCGACGTTCGTCAACACCTACGCCGAGACGAAGTACGCCGGCGAAGAGCTGGTGCGCGACTATCCCGGCGAGCACGTGATCGTGCGGCCGCGGGCGGTGTTCGGCGTCGGCGACACGGTGCTGTTTCCGCGCATCCTCGAAGCCGCGCGTCGCGGCGCGTTGCCGCTGTTCACCGGGCAGGACCGGCCCGTGGTCGGCGATCTGATCCAGATCGACACGCTGTCGGACTACCTGCTGCGCGTCGCGACGATGGACCGCCCGGCCGACAGTTACAACCTGACCAACGCGCAGCCGGTCGACATCCAGGCCCTGCTGCTCGACGTGCTGGCGCGTCTGGAGCTGCCGCCGCCGCGACGCCGCGTGCGCATCGGCGCTGCATTGCGCATGGCGACCGTCGCCGAGTGGCTGTGGCGTGGTTTGCGACTGCGCGGCGAGCCGCCATTGACGCGATTCGGTGTGGGCGTGTTCGCGTATTCGAAGACATTCGATCCGGCGCGCATGCTCGCCGATCTCGGCCCGCCGAGCGTGTCGATCGACACCGGCATCGACGATTTCATCGCCTGGCAGCGGGCGCAGTGGGCGGCCTGAGTTTCGCGGTGGTGCTCGCCTGCGCGTACGGCGCATTGCTGGCCTTGCGTGCGGTCTGCGCATCCCGGGAAATCCACCGGCAGACAGCATTGCCGAGCGCGAATGCTGCTTTCGCGATGCACGAGGTCGCGGTTCTGCAGCCGATTCTCGGAGGCGATCCGCGGCTGATCGACGTACTGGGCGGGACGCTCGATGCACTGCCCGATGCACGCTTCCACTGGCTGATCGATGACGGCGACACGCACGCGCAGTCGGTGATCGCAGCCCTGCAGGCGACGCATCCGCACGCCGCCATCGTCGTGCACCTCAATCCGTCCGCGCCCGACGGCGTGAATCCCAAGAGCTTCAAGCTCGACCGCACGCTCGCTGCGATCGAAGCGCCGGTATGCCTGGTGCTCGACGACGACGCCACATTGTCGGCGGACGCGCTCGCGCGTCTGGTCGCGGCACTCGGCACCGCCGACATCGCGACGGCGCTGCCCGGCTACGTCGACGATGGCGAACGCCTGCCGGGTCGACTGCTGGCGCAGTTCGTCAACGACAACGCGGCCCTGACCTATCTCGCGCCGCTGATGTGGGCGCCGCCGGTCTCGATCAACGGCATGTGCTACGCGTTGCGCACCGCGCGCCTGCGCGCGCTGGGCGGATTCGCGCCGCTGCTGCACGCTCTGGCCGACGACCTGGCGATGGCCGACCAGGTGCGGGCGCACGGTGGCCGCATCGCGCAAACCATCGCCCCGGTGCGCGTGCGCACCAGCATCGACGGCCCCGCGCATTACCTGCGCCAGATGCATCGCTGGATGCTGTTCGCGACTTTGCTGCTGCGACGTCAGCCGCTGCGCATGCGCGTCCTGATCACGCTGCTGCACGGCCTGCCGCCCCTGCTGCTGTGGGCGACACTCATCGCGCTGGCGCTGCAGCCCACGGTGACGGGCGCGGTCTGCGCGGTCGGCATGCTCGCACTGCGCGCAGCGGTGCCCGCCTGGCTGCAGCGCAGGCTCGGCGTCTCCGCGCCGCAGCGCCCGCTGCTGTCGCTGCTGGCCGAGCTGTTGCAGCCGCTGCACCTGCTGCACGCGGTCTGCGTGCGCACGGTGCGCTGGCGCAGCCGGCGCTATCGCGTGCATGCCGATGGCAGCTTCCATGTCGCCTGAAGCCGCCACGCCGATCCGGATCGCGTTCCTCACCGGGCGCAGCGATCCGTCGCGCTGTGGGCTGAGTCCGGAGCAGCACGCCTTTCTCCATGCGCTGCAGGCGCCGGGCCGCGAACTGGTCGATCGCAACTTTCCATATGCCGCGCGGGATGGCGGACACGTCGCTGTCCCGCTGCCGCTGGCCGCGTGGCGCAATCTCGGCGACTACATCGGTGCGCGTCGTCCCGCATTCGCCAGCCGTCACCGCGCATCCGTAGCTTCCGCGTTCGACGGCGATGGGGCCGCCGTGCTGCTGGCCGGCAGCTGCGGCCTCGAACTGCTGGCGAACCTGCACCTGGACGCCTCGCTGCGCGCGCGCTTGCATGTCTTGGCCTACGGCCCGGTCGCGCGACACGCGCCGGACGTCGCCCGACTGCTGTGCGTGCAGGGCCGCAGCGACTGGATCTCGCGCGTCGGCTGGCGCGGGCCGGTGCGTCGCGTCGACGGCGGTCATATGGACTACCTGCGCCAGCCCGACGTGCTGGCGCTGTGCAAAGACTTCATCGCGGCGACGCCATGCGCATCGACTTGATCGCGCCGCCCTACAGCGGGCATCTGCATCCGGTGCTGGCGATGGCCTGCGCACTCGCCGCGCATCACGAGGTGCGCGTGCTGTCGACGCCATCGGCACTGGCGCAGATCGCCCGTGCCGGTCTGGTCGGCGTGCCGCTGCTCGATGCCGACGCCGAACACGCGCTGGATGCGATCTCCGATCCGCGCCACGCCGTGCGCAACCATCCGCTGCGCATGCACCGGCAACTGCGCGCCGCGCTCGACGTCATGGCGCGTTTCGCGCAGGCGTTGCGCGACACGTACGCGGATGCGGCGATGCGACCCGGACTCGTCATCGCCGACTTCACCGTGCCGGCCGCCGGCGCGGTCGCGCAGTCGCTCGGCATCCGCTGGTGGACCAGCCTGCCGTCGCCGTGCGTGCTCGAATCGGCAGACGGACCGCCGGCCTACATGGGCGGTCTGTCACCTGCGACGCATGCAGGCCAGCATCTTCGGCACGCGCTGGCGCGGCTCGCCGTACGCGGCTTCAAGGGCGGCGTGCATCGCACGTATCGCCGACGCATGACCGCGCTGGGCCTGCCGCGGCTGTACCGCGACGACGGCAGCGAGGCGGTCTACTCGCCCGAACGCATCCTCGCGCTCGGCATCGAGGCGCTGGAGTTTCCGCGCACCTGGCCAGCGGCGCTGCGTTTCGTCGGACCGCAGTTGCCGGCGCCCGGCACCGAGACGCCCTGGCTGGCGCAGCGCCCGGCGCCGCGTTTCGTCGAAGGCCGCCGCCATGTGCTGGTGACGCTGGGCACGCACCTGCGCTGGGCGAAGGACGCATTCGATTTACGTCTGCGCGCGCTGGCCGCGGCGATGCCGGACGTGGAATTCCACTTCACCGATGGCGACGCGACTGCAGGGCATCACGACCACACCGGCAACCATCAGCGCCTGGCCTACATCGACTATGCGCGCTGGATCGGCCACTACGACCTCGTCGTGCACCACGGCGGCGCCGGCATCCTCTACCAGTGCCTGGCGGCGGGACGGCCCGCGATCGTCTGCCCGCAGGATTACGACCAGTTCGACCACGCCGCGCGCCTGGAGCACGCGCGCGCGGCGCTGTGGCTGCGCGATCCGGCTGGCCTCGAGGGTGCGGTGCGCCGGTCATTCGCCGAGCCCGCGCTGTTCGCGGGCCTGCCCGCATTGCAGGCCGCGGTGCGCGCGAAGCTCGCCGCGCATCCGCTGGTCACATCGGTCGCCGACGATACGTCGTGGTAAAGCCCGAGGGCAGAAGGTGACCTCTGTCACTGGGCATCGCGCCCGCCGGGCGACACCATCCAGTCGACGTCGAAGTGACGGCGTCGCGTACACACAGGGGAAGACCGATCATGTTCGAGACGCTGTCGCGGAGCTGGGGCCTGGTGAAGGCGAGTGCAGGCGTGTTGCGCTCGGACCAGGAGCTGATGCTGTTCCCGGTGCTGTCCGGGCTGGCCTCGCTGGTGGTGCTGGCGACCTTCGCGTTGCCGATGTTCGCGCTGCGCGTGTTCGAACACGGCATCGGCGTCGCCAGCCTGCTGTTCGCGTTCGTTTTCTACTTCTGCCAGTACGCGGTGATCGTGTTCTTCAACGCCGCGCTGGTGGCCGCCGCGATGATCCGCCTCGACGGCGGCGATCCGTCGCTGTCGGACGGCTTCGCAGCGGCGAAGCGTCGCCTGCCGGCGATCCTCGGCTACGCGGCGATCGCTGCGACCGTGGGCGTGCTGCTGCAGACGATGAAGCACAAGGACAACAATTTCCTGGTGCGGCTGCTCGGCAGCGGCCTGGGCGTTGCATGGACACTGGCGGCCTTCCTGGTGGTGCCGGTGCTGGTCAGCCGCGATGTCGGCCCGATCGATGCCCTCAAGCAGAGCGTCGCGCTGCTCAAGCGCACCTGGGGCGAGAACGCGCTCGGCAGCGTCGGCATCGGCGCCGCGTTCGGTCTGTTGACCGGGTTGTGCGCAGTGGCCGCGGTCGCCCTGACCTACGTCGCGTTCATGACGTCGGCCGCACTGGGCGTCGTGATCGGCGTGCTGTGCGCGCTCGGGCTGATGTTGCTGGCGATCTACCAGGCGGCGCTGACCGGCATCTATTCCGCGGCGCTGTATCGCTACGCGGTGTCGCACGAAGTGCCTGCGGGCTTCTCCGGTGCGCAGCTCGAACACGCGTTCGAACCCAAGCGCTAGATCCTTGCCGCAGCCGACTGCAGCCGCGCGCTTGCGCGCGATGGCCGCGCTGGAACGCCTGTTCGTGCGCAAGCGCGCCCTTGCAGCAGATGCTGCGTGCCGCAGATCAGGTCGAGAGCGCTAGAGCGACCGGCCGCCGTCGAGCCGCAGCACTTCGCCGGTGGTGAAGCCGCCGCGCAGCAACCAGGCAACGGCATCGGCGATCTCCTCGGCCGTGCCGAGACGGGCGAGCGGGGTCGCTTCGAGGATGCGCGCCTGCTGCGCCGGATCCGCGCCGTCTTCCGGCCACAGGATCGCCCCGGGCGATACCGCATTGACCCGCACATCCGGCGCCAGCGCGACGGCCAGACCGCGCGTCAGGCCCAGCAGGGCGGCCTTCGACGCGGCGTAGGCCACCAGATCCGCGCGCGGGCGCTCGGCGTACAGATCGCCGATGTTGACGATCGCGCCCCGCGCTGCGCGCAGATGCGGCGCGGCCGCCTGCGCCAGCAGGAACGGCGCCCGCGCATTGGTCGCCATCAGCGCATCGAAGGCCTCGGCACCGGTCGCGTCGAATGCGGTCGGCGCGAAGGCCGCCGCATTGTTGACCAGCGCATCGAGCCGGCCGAAGCGCGCGACGGTGTGCTCGACCAGCGCTGGCAACACGGCCGCATCCTTCAGGTCGCCTTGCAGCACGCATGCACTGGCGGCGCGCTGCGCCTCGAACCCCGCGGCCAGCGCATCGGCATCGTCACGCGAATGCTGGCAATGCAGCGCCACCGCGTAGCCGTCGGCGTGCAGGCGACGGGCAATCGCCACGCCGATGCGACGGGCGGCGCCGGTGATCAGGACAACGGGAGCGGATGCGGACATGCCGGGCAGGGCGGTGGTGGCGACAGTGGCTCACCTTACGCGACGCGCCGGGACCGCGTCGTGGGCGCAGCGCGACAGGTCGGTGTTGTCGCGGCAGACATCCTGTGGGCCGCGCACTGGCCGGCGCCCGATGGCACGCAGCACGTGGGGTGGCGGCAGGCGGTTGCGTCCAGCCTTCGGCGTGCAAGCCGCCGCACCCGGAGCTGTCGAGCGCTCGCCGACCTGGCCATGTGCCGGGTCCGTACCGGCAGGCGTAATCTCCCGTCAGACCCGCATCGGAAGCGACCATGCCCACGCCGTACACCATCGATGCCATCGATCACGTGGTGCTGCGCGTCCGGGATCTCGAACGCGCGGTCGCGTTCTACGTCGACGTCGTCGGCTGCAGCGTCGAACGCCGGCGCGACGATCTCGGTCTGGTCCACCTGCGCGCGGGTACTTCGATGATCGACCTCGTGCACACGATGGGCCGGCTCGGACTGCGCGGCGGCGCCGCGCCCGGCGAGGAGGCGCGCAACGTCGATCACGTCTGCCTGCGCATCGCCCCGTTCGACGAGGCCGCGCTGATGGCCCATCTGGCCGGACACGGGGTCGCACCGGACGGACCGGCCTCGCTGAATTTCGGTGCCCAGGGCGACGGCGCGTCGCTGTACTTCGCCGATCCGGAAGGCAACGTGGTGGAGCTGAAGGCGCGCGCGTGACGGCAGGCCGTCAGGCAGGCTCGCGTATCCTGACCGCGCCTGTTCCGGAAGCCCTGCATGTCCAGCCAGCCCCTTGCCCCGAGCGACGACGCGCTCGCCCACAGCGCCGAACTGCGTGCGCTGATCCACGCCCAGATCGAGGCCGCCGGCGGTGCGATTCCGTTCTGGAAGTTCATGGAGTTGGCGCTGTACGCGCCGGGCCTGGGCTACTACAGCGCCGGCGCGGCGAAGTTCGGCGCGGCCGGCGATTTCGTGACCGCGCCGGAGCTTGGGCCGCTGTTCGCCGAGTGCGTGGCCGAGGCGTTCGCGCCGGTGCTGCGGGAGATCGGCGCGGACGCGCAGTTCTTCGAGATCGGTGGCGGCAGCGGTGCGTTCGCCGGCGATGCGCTGGCGCATCTGGCGGCGCTCGATGCGACGCCCGCGCGCTACGCGATCCTCGAACCCAGCGCGGATCTGCGCGAGCGCCAGCGCGCGCATCTGCAGCAACGCCTGCCGGCGGATCTGTTCGCGCGCGTCGAATGGGTCGACGGCCCGATGCCCGGCGACTGGCAGGGCGTGCTGTTCGCCAATGAGGTCGTCGATGCGCTGCCGACGCCACGCTTCGTCATCGGCGAAGGCGAGGTGTTCGAGGAGTACGTGACCCGCGACGGCGACGGCTTCGGCCGTACCGTGCATCCCGCCGATGCGCTGCTCGGCTCGGCCGTGCGCCATGTCGAGCGCCAGCGCGGTGGTCCGCTGCCCGACGGCTACCGTTCCGAGCTGCTGCCGCAGCTGCCGTACTGGGTGCAGGCCGTCGCCGGCGGCCTGACCCGTGGCGCGATGCTGTTCGTCGACTACGGCTATGCGCGGCGCGAGTTCTACCGCGACGATCGCGACGCTGGCACGCTGCGCGCGTTCCATCGCCACCAGGTCACCGGCGACGTGTTCGCGCTGCCGGGCCTGCAGGATCTGACCGCGTCGGTCGATTTCACCGCGCTGGCCGAGGCCGGCACGCATGCCGGCTTCGATTACGCCGGCTACTGCAACCAGACTTCGCTGCTGCTCGGCAACCGTCTTGAACAGCGTCTGGCCGCGCACGAGGCGCTGGCAACGGACGAGGCCGGGCGCTATGCGCTGCGCCAGCAGGCCAAGCGGCTCACGCTGCCCGGCGAAATGGGCGAGGCCTTCCAGGCGATCGGATTCGCGAAGGACGTCGACTTCGACCACGCCTTCCTGATCGGCGACATGAGCCACCGTCTGTGAGCGCGCGCTCGTGAGCCGACGCCCGCGTTTCGGACGCGCGTTCAAGCCGCTGCGTCGCCCGGCGCTTTGGGGCGGGCTGTGGATCGTGGCGATCGCGGTCGTCGTGGTGCTGTCGCTGACACCGTCGGTGCCGACGCCTGACGTGACCGATGGAGACAAGATCGGGCATTTCCTTGCCTACTTCACGCTGGCTGCCGCCGCGGTGCAGCTTTACGCGCGCTGGCCCGCGTTGCTCGGCGCCGGCGTCGGCCTGGTGCTGCTCGGCATCGGCCTCGAATACGCGCAGGGCGCGCTCACCGAGACGCGCATGCAGGATCCGGCCGATGCCCTCGCCAACACGCTGGGCGTGATCGTGGGCCTGTCGACCCGGCTCACGCCGTTCCGCGATCTGCTGCTGCAGTTCGACACGCGCGGGCTGGCCGGACTCGGGCGCTGAGCGCGACATCGATTCCCCGATAATTCCCCCGTCCCCGACCTGGTCCACCGCATGTCCGCTGTCCTGCCTCCCAACGTGTCCCCTGCGCCCGCCGACGATGCCGCCCGTGCCGACGCGCGTCTGGCCTGGGCCCGCGAAGCCAGCGGCGATGCCACGCTGACGCTCATGCGCGCGTCGATGGATGCCGGCTTCCGCAGCTACTGGCGCGGCGAAGCGAACGGCCTGTCGCGCATCGTCATGGATTCGCCGCCGGATCTGGAGGACGTGCGCCCGTGGCTGCGCATCCGCGATCTGCTGGAACTGCACGGCGTGCGCGTGCCGCACGTGCGGGCGCGCGATGTCGAATCGGGATTCCTGCTGCTCGAGGATCTCGGCGGCGAGACCTGCCTGCAGGCCCTGGACTCGCTCGATGCCGACGCATTGATGGATGCGGCCTTCGAACAGCTGTTGCGGCTGCAGGCGATCACGCCGCCAGACGATCTGCCGGCCTTCGATGCGGCGATGCTGCGGCGCGAACTCGCACTGTTCGACGACTGGTTCCTCGGCCGGCATCTCGGAGTGACCCTGTCGGACGAGGAACGCGCCGGCTGGGAATCGGTGCAGGCGCATCTGGTCGAGGCCATGCTCTCGCAGGCCCAGGTGCTGGTGCATCGCGACTTCATGCTGCGCAATCTGATGCCGGTCGAAGGCGGCGTGGCGGTGCTGGATTTCCAGGACGCGGTGACCGGGCCGATCGCCTACGACGTGGCCTGTCTACTGCGTGACGCCTTCCACAGCTGGCCTGCCGCGCAGGCGGATGCGTGGCTGGCGCAGTACCACGCGCGCGCGCAGGCGGTCGGTCTACCGGTGCCTGCGCGCGCACAGTTCGTCCACGATGCCGCGTTGACCGGCGTGCAGCGGCACCTCAAGGTCATGGGCATCTTCGCGCGCCTGCACCATCGCGACAGCAAGCCGAAATACCTCGCCGACGCATCGCGGTTTCTCGCCTATCTCGACGCGGCGGTGCCGCTCGATGCCGCGCTCGCGCCGCTGGGCGCGTTGCTCGACCGCCACGTGCGCCCGCGGCTCGCCGCAGGCTGATCCGCAGGCCCCGTCGCCATGCAGACCGTCATCCCGCAGCTGCGCATGACCGACGCCGGTCGCAGCCTCGCGTTCTACGGCGCGCTCGGTTTCGTGGTCGACTGGGAACACCGCTTCGAGGCCAGTATGCCGCTGTTCGCGCGGCTCACGCGCGACGGGCAGACGCTGTTCCTGACCGCCCATGCCGGCGACTGCGTGGTCGGCGGCGCGGTGTATTTCAAGGTGACCGATGTCGATGCCTGCGCGCGGGCCTTCGCGGCCGCGGGCGTGCCGATCGTGACGGCGCCGTGGGACACGGACTGGGGGACGCGTGAGATGGTGCTCGTCGATCCCGATCACAACCGCCTGCGCTTCGCGCAGCATCCCGACTGATCGCGCCGACCGGCGCGACGGAGAGCCCGATGGACGACCTGTTCGCAGATGCACCCAAGCCCGTCCACGGCATCCGCACCGGCATCGGCGGCTGGACCTTCGCGCCCTGGCGCGACAACTTCTATCCCAAGGGTCTGGTGCAGAAGCGCGAGCTGGAATACGCCAGCCGGCACCTGACCGCGATCGAGATCAACGGCACCTTCTACGGCGCGCAGCCGCCCGAGGTCTATGCGCGCTGGCGCGACGAGACGCCCGAGGGCTTCGTATTCGCGGTCAAGGCGCCGCGCGCGATCGTCGGCGCGCGCACGCTGGCCGATGCCGGCGCGAAGATCGAGGCCTTCGTCCATGGCGGCCTGGCCGAGCTCGGCAGCCGGCTCGGTCCGGTGCTGTGGCAGTTCGATCCGCGTCGTGCGTTCGACCATGACGACATCGCCGCCTTCCTCGATCTGCTGCCGCGCACACTCGACGGCGCGTCCTTGCGGCATGTGCTGGAAGTCCGGCATCCGGGTTTCCAGACGCCGTCCTATCTTGCGCTGATGCGCGAACACGGCGTGCCGTCGGTGTTCACCGATGCGCCGGACTACCCGTCCTTCGCCGATCTCAGCGGCGACTTCGTCTACGCGCGCCTGATGGCCAGTCGCGAGCAGCACCGCGACGGCTATCCGGGCCTGCAGCTCGACGCCTGGGCCGAACGCGCGCGCCAGTGGGCACGCGGCGAGGCGCCCTCGGACCTGCCCTATATCGGTGAGCGCACCGCCGCTGCGGCGACGCCACGCGAAGTGTTCGTGTTCTTCATCGGCGCGGAGAAGGCGCGCAACCCCGCGGCGGCGATGGCGTTGCAGCAGCGGCTCTGAGCCCGGACGCCTGATCGCGGCCTGGCGCTGGACCGCGGCGTTCGTTGTCCGTCATGCGGTGTGCGCCTCTCATCTGCCGGGTCGATGTCGCCGCAGTTGGCGTGTGTGGAACATTCCGGCACGCAAGCGCGTTATCGAGGTCGTCCACGGAACATGGCGGAAGTTCCGTCCCGCCTGCCGTGACGCGCGTCCGCGCATTC
Source organism: Luteimonas sp. Soil_C_5 (assembly GCF_057656615.1). Classification (NCBI taxonomy): domain Bacteria; kingdom Pseudomonadati; phylum Pseudomonadota; class Gammaproteobacteria; order Lysobacterales; family Lysobacteraceae; genus Luteimonas; species Luteimonas sp. Soil_C_5. The sequence continues at coordinate 171,847 of NZ_JBDGKA010000004.1, read as the reverse complement.
AATGCGTTGTGGAATCGCCGGCACCCACGGTCACGGCCGTATGCGTTTCCGGCCGCCGCCCCCGTACGCGCACGACACAAGGCGCGCAACAATCCGAGGCGTTCAAAGCGCGCTCAGTCCGGCGCGCGTACCGCCGCGATCGCCGCGATCCGGGCCTTGCGCAGCGCTTCGCCCATCGCGGGTCCGGTGATGCCGTCCGCCGCGATGTCGCGGGCGTTGATCGCCAGGGCGGCGGCATGCGCCCGGCGCAGGATTTCGGCCTGCGGATAGGCGTCGTCTGCACTGCCGAGGCGGCCGCGCTTGTCGCATTCGCAGACCAGCGCCAGCTGGTCGATGCGCGCGGGTTTGCGGAAGCCGTCGCAGCGGGCGATCAGGTCGTGCAGGGTGGTGTCGCGCAGTTCGGCGATGCGGTGCACGTTGAGGTGTTCGCGGCAGGCGACGACGGCGAGCTCGCGTTGCGCGGCGGGCACCTTGAGGCGCGCGCACAGCGCGTCCAGCGGCTTGAGGCCGGCGTGTTCGTGGCCGATGTGGCGCGGCAGCTGGTCGTGCGGCGTCAGCGCCTTGCCGAGGTCGTGGGTCAGTGCGGCGAAGCCGATCACCGCATCGCCGGGTGCCAGACGCGCGGCCATGTCGCTGACCAGTTCCTGGTGCACGCCGGTGTCGACTTCCGGGTGGTACTCGGCGCGTTGCGGCACGCCGTAGAGGGCATCGACTTCCGGCAGCACCACGGCGAGTGCGCCGCAGTCGTGCAGCGTGCGCAGAAACGCGGACGGCTGCTTCGACGCCAGCGCACGCGACAGCTCCTGCCACACGCGCTCGGGCGTCAGCGCTTCGAGTTCACCGGCCGCGACCATGCCGCGCATCAGCGCCAGGGTCTCGGCGGCGACGGTGAAGCCGAGCGGGGCGAAGCGGGCCATGAAACGCGCGGCGCGCAGCACGCGCAGCGGATCTTCGGAAAATGCTTCGCCGACATGGCGCAGCACGCGCGCTTCGATGTCGCGCGCGCCGCCGTAGGGATCGACCAGGGTGCCGTCCGGCGCTTCGGCGATCGCATTGATCGTGAAATCGCGGCGGCCGAGATCCTGTTCCAGCGTCACCGACGGATCGGCGTCGACCACGAACCCGCGATAGCCGCGTCCGGATTTGCGCTCCGTGCGCGCGAGCGCGTACTCCTCCTGCGTCTGCGGATGCAGGAATACCGGGAAATCACGGCCGATCGCGCGAAAACCGGCGGCTTCCATCGACGCCTGGGTTTCGCCCACGACGACCCAGTCGCGATCGCCTGCCGGCTGTCCGAGCAGGCGGTCGCGCACGGCGCCACCGACGAGATGGATCTTCATGGGCATCGCGTTCTGTCGCCCGTTGCAGGAAACCGGTGCACAGCCTAATCGGTCGCGCCTGCGGCTTCAGCGAAATTCCTGCTCGTACGCGTCGCGTTCGGCGTCGGTCATCCGGGTGCGCATGTCGCGGAACGTCCAGGTCTGCGGCAGCGCCTGCCAGGTGTAATGCCGCAGGCGCAGGGCCGCGATCGGCGTCGCGGTGGCGATCTCCAGCCGCTGCGGCACATAGTCCGATTCCCGTCGCAGCCTCGGCATCGTCTCCGGCGTCCGCCAGTCGCCGGGTACCTCGAGCGCGCTGCTGATGACGACCTGCGCGTACGGAATCTCGCGACCGGATGCATCCAGCGGCACCGCCGTGGTCCATGTCCCCTGCGACTGGCCGGGCAGGCTGTTCGGCTGCACGAGGGTCACGCGGCGCGGCGAGGTCCAGGTGACGCGCGCATCGGGGTTGTGGCCCGATTGCGTCTTGCGCGCCACGGTTTCCGCGCGATCCCAGGCGTAGGTGCTCACGGTGACATCGGTCTCGATCGAATCCAGTGCAGCCAGCGCCGATGGCTGCAGATCGATCGGCAGCCGGAACGGAAACTGCGCCTGGCCTTCCTGCACGCGTTGCCGATCGTGCATCACCAGGCGCGGCTGCACGACCGTGGCGTCGACGCCGGGCAGCGGTCGACCGGCCGGATCGCGCAGCGTCACGCCGCGCATGCGCAGCCAGGCGAGCTGCAAGGGCTGCGTGTCGGCGGGCTGGGGCGTCCGGCTGTGGGCACCGATCGTGATCAGGGGTCGTCCGCCTTCGTGCTGCGACTGCAGGCCGAACAGCAGCATGTCTTCGATGCCCGGCAGCGCCTCCTTCGGCAACATCCACGTTTCCAGCGCGCCTTCGGCGACCGGATGCAGCGTGAAGTGCGCGGGATCGTCGGACGGTGCCGAGAACGGCGGCTGGGCGAGCATCTCGCTGAAGACCTCGGTCATGCCGCGCGGCTGCGCGTCATCGGGTTCGAGATCCAGAGCCGGCTCGATCGACATGTCCACCAGGTGCAGCCGGTGCGTGGTGGCGGGCTGCGCGGGGTCGCTGCCGCGCAGGAGATACAGACGCGTCTCGAGGGGCTGCCCGTCGTGCCGGCGCACTGCCTGTCGGCCGTGGCCCTGCAGGCGGTCGCCGTCGAAGGTCAGATCGAGCAGGACGACCGCGTCGTCGATCGCGCGCACCTGCAGGCGCGTCTCGATCGGCGCGAAGTCGCCCGTGCGGTCGCGGCGTACGAGCTGTTGGCCCAGGGCCAGCATGGCGGGCAAGTCCACCGGGCGCCAGCCGAGCGCTTCGAGCTGCGCCGCCGCCAGCGTGTCGTAGCGGGCGCCGCGCGCGGACAGGGCCTGCGCTGCGGCGGGGTCTGCGGCCTGCAGGGTCGCGCCCTGTCCGTCGGCCGGCAGCACCAGGTCGAAGCCGCCGACGAGAACGTCGCGCAATGCGCGGTCGTCCGCGTACCCCGGATCGAGCGCATGCGAACCGCGGCCGCCGCGCCAGCGCGGCTGCGTCCACAGCGGGCGGATCTGCAGGCGCGTGCCGCCGTCGGCAGTGGCCTGCGATGTGATGCGGTTGTAGGCCCAGTGGCGCAGCCGCGGCGCGCCGTCCTCTCCGATGGTGACGTCGTGCGCGACGAAGACCACGGCCGTGTCGGCAGGCGCAGAGGCCCCGACGGACAGTGCGGGCCATGCCGCCATCAAGGCCAGGCACACGCCCGGCCACACCTCACGCCACCTCGTCATCCAACGCCGTCCTTCTGCACCACGGGATCCACGCCGTCCGGCACCTGGCGTGCGCGATCCGTCGCGAAGAGCCGGGCATTATCGCCGCCCGACGCTGCGCGCGCAGGCGCGGTGCACCGTCGACGTGCGGACTCAGCCCGCCGGGCAGGCAAAGCGCCTGGTGCGCTGCGCCTCGGCCCCGCGCATGCGCGGTTCCAGCGGCGCGGCCTGACCGTACATGCGCCAGTCGTAGATCACGCTGAAGGCCAGCACGCGCGCGACGTACTCGCGCGTCTCGCGATAGCTGATCGTCTCGATCCACATGTCGGGATCCATGTCCGGCCGCTGCGCCAGCCAGCGGCCGGTCGGCGTGGGCCCAGCGTTATAGGCGGCGATGGCCACGTAGGGCAGGCCGTACATGTCCTTCTTCTCGCGCAGGTAGGCGGTGCCGATGGCGACGTTGGTCGACGGGTCGTAGAGGCTGTCCGGTCCGCTCCAGCTCAGGCCCAGGCGACGGGCGACGGCAGCGCCGGTGGCCGGCATCACCTGCATCAGGCCACGGGCGTCCGCGGGCGAACGCGCGTTCGGATTGAACGTGCTTTCGGCGCGGATCTCGGCCGCGACCCAGGCCGGATCCAGGTTCTGGCGGCGCGACTCGCGTTCGATCAGCGCCTGCTGCGTCAGCGGGAACCGCAGCGTGTACAGACGCGTTTCCTCCGGCTGGCGGCCGAGGCCGAACACGCCGCGGTCGTACCAGCCGCTCTCCTGCGCGACCTGCACCGCGATCCGGCGCTGGGTGTCGTCGAATCCCTGCAGCGCCGCCGTCCATTCGCGCGTCGCCCAGCCCGGGCGGTCGATGCGGTACAGCGCCAGTGCACGCGTCAGTCCAGGATCGGCGGCGACCTTCGCACGCGCCTCGCTCGACGGCGAGAAATCCAGCGGGCACAGCGCGTAGGGCTGATCGACGCGGTCGGCGGCGAGGAAACCGTGGAAGTCGGGCTGCGTCGCCGCCGCGCGGTACAGCGGCTGCGCGCCGGCGCGGTCGCCGGTGAGTTCGGTCGTGCGCGCCTGGAACCAGGTCCAGCGCGACTGGCTGCGCTGGCTGTCGCCCATCTTCCGGATCGCGGTCAGCGCGGCGGCCCAGTCCTTGCGTGCGAGGGCCTCGCGCACGCGCCATTCGTGCAGGCGCTCGTCGTAGGCGCTCTCGGGCACGCGGCCCAGCAGGCGCGCTGAATCCGGCAGATAGGACGCGACGGTCCACAGCGCGGCCTGGTACAGCACACGGCCGGTGTCGGCTTCGGTGAAGCCGAGCGCCGTGGCGATCGCCGGCAGTTGCGCCTCGGCGGCCAGCGGGTCGTCCTTGGCGAAGCGCGCCAGCCCGTGCGAGGCGACGAGGCGACTGCGCGCGGTCTTCGGCCACTGCGCGGCGCGCGCGTGCGGCGCCTGCATGAAGGCGGCGTAATCCTCGGCCAGCGCCTGTTCGGAGGCCGAGAGGTTGCGGCCGATGGCGCGCATCATCGCCGCGTCCTGCTCGGCGGTCGCCAGTTCGAACCGTTCCCAGCGCAGCGCGTCGCCGAGTTCGCCGCGCTGGGCCAGCGTCTGCAGCGGCGCGTTGCAGGCGTCGGGCAGCGATGCACCGCTGCTGCGCCAGATCGCCTGCGTGTCACGGGTCCACTGCGCGTCGAGGGCGCCGGTCTTCGCGCGCGCGTCCAGCTCGATGCAGCGCAGCGTGGTGTTGGTGATCGACGGCGACCACGCCGCGCGGACGCCCTGCCACTCCTGCCGGGTGGCCAGTGCACGCAGCCAGCCTTCGCGGAACACCTCGGCCACCGGCTGCCCGGCGTAGCGGGTCATGAAGGTCTGGCCGTCGGCCAGCGGCAGGGTGTCGAAGTTGCGGCGCAGCGCGGCCAGTTCGAGCCAGGCCGCGGCCGGATGGTCGCGCATCGCCGGCGGCGACGGTTGGCCGCGCTCGGCAGCCTGCATCGCCGTCCGGAACGCGGCATCGTCGCTGCCCGATTGCGCCATCACCGGCAGTGCGCAGGCGAACGTGGCCGCGATGGCGACGGCGCAGACGCGGCGGCGATGGACGGCGCGGGCGGTGGCGGCGGTTCGGCTCGGCATCGGCGACGGGTCCTGCATTCCGGGGCTGGCGACTATAGCGAAGCCTGTCTGAAGCCCCTGTGGCAGCGGTTCGCCGCGCGGCGGGCGTGCTTCGACAAGCACCGTTGCATGTGGCCGGCCGGGCCTCGCGAGGCGCGCGCCTTAGAATTGTCGGGCTGCGCATTCCGTTCCGCGCAGGAAAGGTGTCTGGATGTTGACGTGGTGGATGTTGCTGTTCCCGGCGCTGGGCGCGGTGGCCGGACTGCTGGCCGGCCTGCTCGGCATCGGCGGTGGGCTGGTGCTGGTCACCGGCCTGGTCTGGGTGCTGCCGCTGTTCGGCATCTCGAAAGAGGCGGCGATGCACGCGTCGCTCGCGACCGCGCTGGCGAGCATCATCCTGACCGGCGCGTCCTCGGCCCGCGCGCATCACCTGCGCGGCAGCGTGGTCTGGCGCACGGTGGCGTGGATGGTGCCGGGCGTGCTGGTCGGCGCCTGGCTGGGCAGCAAGTTCGCGATCCTGCTCGACGGCGACGTGCTGCGCTATTGCGTGGTCGCGTACTGCGCGGTCGCCGGCACCCAGCTGCTGCTGTCGCGCACGCCGGCGACCGGCGGCAACACGATCGTGCCCAAGGGCCCGGGCATGACCGGCGCCGGCGCGGGTATCGGCGCGCTGTCGTCGGTGGTGGGCATCGGCGGCGGCAGCATGACCGTGCCGCTGCTGGTGTGGCTGGGCGTCTCGCCAGTGCGCGCGGTGGGCACGTCGTCGGCGCTGGGCATCTTCATCGCGCTGTCGGCGGCCGCGGGTTACGCGTTGCAGGCGCCTGCCGGCGTGCTGCCGCCGCCGTCGTGGGGCTACGTCTATCTGCCCGGTGCGATCGGCATCGCGCTGGCGTCGGTGCTGGCCGCGCCCTACGGCACGCGGCTGGCGCATGCGATCAGCGGACGCGCGCTGACCCGCGTGTTCGCGGTGTTCCTGTACTGCATCGGCGCCAGCCTGCTGCTGTGGTGAGGTTTGACCCGGCGGGCGCTGGACACAATCATGCCGACCCCGATGTCGCAGGACCTGCCATGACCACCGCCCTTCCGAACGTGCCCGATGCGCTGCAGGCGCTCGCCCCGACGATGACCGGCTGGCGACGCACGATCCACGCCTGGCCGGAACTCGGCTTCGAGGAACAGCGCACCTCGGCGCTGGTCGCCGACACGCTGCGCGCGCTGGGGCTGGAGGTTCACACCGGCCTCGGCGGTACCGGCGTGGTGGCGATCATCGACAGCGGCGCGCCCGGCCTGTCGATCGGTCTGCGCGCGGACATGGACGCGCTGCCGATGCAGGAACAGAACGACGTCGCCTACCGCTCGCAGCGCGACGGCACCGCGCATACCTGCGGCCACGACGGCCACACCTCCGCGCTGCTGGGCACGGCCCAGCACCTGGTCGCGCATCCGCCGGCCACGGGCCGCGTGGTGCTGATCTTCCAGCCGGCCGAAGAGGGCGGGCGCGGCGCGATCCGCATGGCCGAGGACGGCCTGTTCGCGCGCTTCCCCTGCGACGAGGTCTACGCCTTCCACAACATGCCGCTGCTCGGCACCGGTCGCGCCAGCGTGCGCAGCGGCGCGACGCTGCAGTCGCTGGCGGTGTTCGAGATCACCGTCGACGGCGTCGGCGGTCACGCCGCGGCGCCGCACAAGGCCACCGATCCGCTGCAGGTCGCCGCGCGCCTGGCGGTGGAGATTCCCGCGATCGTCGGCCGCCACATCGATCCGATGGAAGCGGCGCTGATCAACGTCGGCTCGCTGCAGGCCGGCAGCACGCACAACATCATCCCGTCGCAGGCCACGCTGTCGGGCACCGTGCGCGCGCTGTCGAAGGACGTGCACGAGGCGCTGCTGGCGCGCCTGCGCGCGCTGTGCGACGGCTACGCCGCGATGTCGGGCTGCACGGTCGCGCTGACCGTGCCGCATTCCTGCCCGCCCTGCGTCAATGCGGAGGCCCAGGCCGCGCTCGCCGCGCAGGCCTGCGCCGATGTGCTGGGCGCGGACAACGTCGCCACCGACCTGCGCGCGTATCCGTTCTCGGACGACTTCTCCTACATGCTCGAACAGTGGCCGGGCGCCTACCTGTTCCTCGGCCAGGAGAGCGCGATGTGCCACCACCCGACCTTCGATTTCGACGACCGCCTGCTGCCGGTCGCGGCGGCCGTGTTCGACCGCATCGTGCGTCGCCGGCTGGGCTGAGCGGGCGCAGACCGGGCCCGTCCCTGCCCCGATGCGGGCGGGTTTCTGATTCGATGCGCGCACACCTCGGGTCCGATGTGGGAACGCGCTTGCGTGCGACGGGGGCTGCTCCTGAATCACCCGATCGCGCGCAAGCGCGCTCCCACAGCGTTTGCGTTGCGCTGCCGGGGTGCCGGAGGCGTGTCCGCGCGGCGTAAGCTGTGCGCCGCGCCGCAGGCACACGTCGGCGCGCCGTCGTCTTTCGTGAGTGCCCCATGTCCCAGCGCGACTGGGTGGCCCAGGCCATCCGCAAGATCGAAGCCGATTTCAACCGGTCGGCCGACACCCATCTGATCCCACTGTCGCTGCCGGGCTTCCCCGACATCGACGTGTATTTCAAGGACGAATCCAGCCATCCGACCGGCAGCCTCAAGCACCGGCTGGCGCGCTCGCTGTTCCTCTATGCGCTGGCCAACGGCTGGCTGCACGCGGGCAGCACGGTGGTCGAGGCGTCGAGCGGTTCGACCGCGGTGTCGGAGGCCTACTTCGCGCGCCTGCTCGGCCTGCCGTTCGTTGCGGTGATGCCGGCGTCGACGTCGCCGGAGAAGATCGCCGCGATCGAATTCCAGGGCGGCCGCTGCCATCTGGTGCCCAGCGCCTGCGGCATCGGCGACGCCTCCGTGCAGCTGGCGCGCGAGACCGGCGGCCACTTCATGGACCAGTTCACCTACGCCGAGCGCGCCACCGACTGGCGCGCGAACAACAACATCGCCGAGTCGATCTTCAAGCAGATGTCGCAGGAAGCGCATCCGATCCCGGCGTGGATCGTGTGCAGCGCCGGGACCGGCGGCACCAGCGCGACGATCGGCCGCTACGCGCGCTATCGCGGCTTCGAGACCCGGGTGCTGTGCGCCGATCCCGAGCACTCGGCGTTCTTCGACCATTACGTGCGCAGCCTCGACGGCGCGACCGCCGACGCCGCGATCGCGCCTGCGCCGCCGTCGCGCATCGAGGGCATCGGCCGGCCGCGCGCCGAACCCAGCTTCATCCCGGGCTGCGTCGAGGCGATGGTCAAGGTGCCCGATGCGCTGAGTCTGGCCGCCATGCGCTACGTCAACGCGCGGCTCGGGCGCCGGGTCGGCGGTTCCACCGGCACCAATGTCGTCGGCGTGCTGCAGGTCGCCGAAGCGATGCGCGAGGCCCGGCAGGCGGGGTCGATCGTGACCATCCTCTGCGACGGCGGCGAGCGCTATGCGCACAGCTACTACAACCCGGACTGGCTGCAGGCGCAGGGCTTCGACATGGCCGATGCAGACGCCCGCGTGTGGGCCACGGCCGAGACCGGGGCGCCGCTGCCGGCGCTGCCGGTGGCGCGGCGGACGCCGACGGCCTGACGCGTCAAGCTGGGGTTGACCCCAGGTGCGGACAGGTTAAGGATTCGTTACAACGCAAGGGTCGGCGATACGGGGACGCCGACGGCCCACATCCCCAGGACGGAGCGCCCGCATGACCCTGATTCCCCATCGCCACCGGCTGACCGCCGCGGTCCAGCTGTCCCTGCTGCTGCTCGTCGCACCTGCCGCTGCGGCTCAGGATGCCGCGCCCACGGCGCAGGAAGCGCGCACGCTCGACACCGTCCAGGTCACGGGCACGCGCATCCGCAAGGCCGAGATGGAAACCGCGGTGCCGGTCCAGGTGCTCACGCGCGAGGACATCCAGCGCAGCGGCTTCAGTTCGGTCGCCGACATCGTGCAGAACCTCACGGCCTCGGGCGCGGCGCTCAATACCAAGTTCAATTCCAGCGGCAACTTCGGCTTTCCGCCCGATGGCGGCGGTGTCGGCGCCGGCGCGGCCACGGTCGACCTGCGGCATCTGGGCGCCAAACGCGTGCTGGTGCTGGTCGACGGCATCCGCTGGGTCAACGAATCCTCGGCGTCCGGCGTGGGCTCGGCGGTCGACCTCAATACGATTCCGCTCGCGCTGATCGAACGCATCGAAGTGCTGGAGGACGGCGCCTCGTCGATCTACGGCTCCGACGCGATCGCCGGCGTGGTCAACATCATCACCCGGCGCGACGCGCAGGGCGGCAGCCTCGACCTGCACTACGGCGAGTACGACGACCTCGGCGGCGCGACCTCGGGCGCGGATCTCGGCTGGGGCGGCAGTACCGACCGCGCGCAGTGGTTCGTCGGTGCGTCGTACTTCAAGCAGCGCGAGATCGCGTCGTCGCGCTTCGCCAATGCCAGCGTGCCGGTCCCGGGCACGGGCCTGGCGAACGGCAGTTCGGCGACGCCGGGTGGGCGGTTCGTGTTCGCATCGCCCGATGGCGACAATGCCTTCGGCGGTCGATGTCCGCTCGACCGCACCGAGGCCGGCGTGCCGATTCCGGGCAGCGCGACCTGCAACATCACGATTCCCAACGGCGAGACGCGGACGCCGGATGCGACGCTCGAGGACTTCATTCCGTTCACCGGCGCCAACCGCTACAACTTCGCGCCCAACAACCTGCTGCTGACACCGTCGGAGCGCAAGTCGGTGTTCGGCCAGGTGCGTTTCGAGTTCACGCCGCAGGCCTCGGCCTATGCCCGTGTGCTCTACAACACCCGCACCTCGTCCAACCAGGCCGCGCCCGAGCCGATCTTCCTCGGCACCGATGCCGGTGTGTACAACCCCTACGCCGAAAGCACACTGGTGATCTCGGCGCGCAATCCGTTCAATCCCTTCGGCTTCGACCTGACCACGGTCGGCGACGACGCCAACCTGTTCCTGCTGGCGCGGCGTCCGGTCGAAGGCGGTCCGCGTCGCTACACCCAGGACGTCAAGACCTGGTACGCCGCCGGTGGACTGGAAGGCACGTTCGGCGTGGGCATGCGCACCTGGAACTGGGACGTCAACCTGATGCGCAGCGAGAGCCGCGCCGAGCAGGTCAACACCGGCAGTTACAACATCCGCCGCATCAACGAGGCGCTGGGCGATCCCGACGCCTGTGCGGCGATCGCCGGCTGCACGCCGCTGAACCTGTTCGGCGGGCCGGGCACGATCACGTCGCAGATGCTGGCCTTCATCCAGCCGGTGGTGCGCGACGAAAGCCGCAATACGCTGAGCCTGGTGTCGGCCAACGTTACCGGCGACCTGTTCCAGCTGCCGGCCGGCGCGTTTTCGTTCGCCGCCGGCTACGAGTACCGCAAGTACGAGGGCAGCTACACGCCGGACGCGATCACCATCGCCGGCGAGTACAACGGCGTGCCCTCGGGCGCGACCCGCGGCGAGTACGACGTCAACGAGGTCTACGCCGAATTCAACCTGCCGCTGCTGCGCGATTCCGCGCTCGGCGACAGCCTCGATTTCAGCTTCGCCGGCCGCTATTCGGATTACTCGACCTTCGGCGGCGAGACCACCGGCAAGGTCGGCCTGCGCTGGCAGCCGGCGGACGAACTGCTGCTGCGCATGAGCTATGCGGAGGGCTTCCGCGCGCCGTCGATCGGCGAGCTCTACGGCACGCTGAGCCGCTTCGACGCGACCCTGGTCGATCCGTGCTCGGGCGCTGCCGTGGTCTCGCCTGCCTGCGCCGCGGACGGCGTGCCGGCCGGGTACGAGCAGACCAATTCGCAGATCTCGGTGGTGACGTCGGGCAACGCCGCGCTCGAGCCCGAGCACAGCCGCAGCCTGATGGTCGGTGCGGTGTGGAGCCCGTCGTTCGCCGACGAGGTCTCGTGGTCGGATCGTCTGGATCTCGGCGTGACCTTCTACCGGCACCACATCACCGATGCGATCCAGGCGCCGGATGCGCAGGCGATCCTCGAGCGCTGCATCGCCACCCGTGACGCCGACGCCTGCGCCTCGTACGACCGCAGCGCCCGCGGCCAGATCATCCGCTTCGACGACATCCTGGCCAATCTGGGCACCATCAAGACTGACGGCTGGGATTTCACCGCCGGCTGGACGCTGCCCACCCGTGACTGGGGCCGCCTGCGCTTCGATGCCAAGACCACCTGGGTCACACGCTACGAGCTGGTCAACGAATCGGGCAATCCCGAGCCGCGCCGGCCGGGCGTGGAGGTCAACAACAGCGCGATTCCGGAGTGGACCGGCACCGTGGTCACCGACTGGACGCGGGGCCCGTGGTCGCTGGCGTGGACGCTGCGCTACATCGACCGGTTGACCGAATCCTGCGGCAGCGCGCGCGACTTCGCGATCTGCGAAGACCCCGCCAACGACATCAACGGCATCGGGTCGACCACGTACCACGACCTGCAGGTGGCCTGGCACAACACGGCGTGGTTCAAGGGCACCCGGCTGAGCCTGGGCGTCAACAATCTCTCCGGCAAGGAACCGCCGGTGTGCCTGAGCTGCAGCCTCAACGGCTATGACGCCTCGACCTACGACCTGCCGGGCCGCTACTGGTACGCGCGCGTGGGCTTCGACTTCTGATCCGGCTGCGCAGCGCGCCGGTGGCCGTCCAGGGCTGCCGGCGTGGCGTCAGCGCTGCAGGGCGTGTTCGGGAACGACGAGTTCCGTCGACAGCGCCAGGTGATCCGAGAACGCGGCAGGCAGCGCCTGCATGTTGGCGCACTGCAGGCCGCTGGTGACCAGGATGTGGTCGATGGCGCGCTGCGGACGCCAGCTGGGGAAGGTGTGCACCGCGCAGCTCGGCGGCTGCAGGCCCGTGCCGCGGTAGAGCACGTCCATCTCCGCGCAGTCGGAGGTGCAGTTGAAGTCGCCCATCAGCACCGCGTTCGGGTGGTCCGACAGCACTTCGGCAATGAACGACAGCTGCGAGCGCCGCGACTGCGCGCCCAGCGACAGGTGCGCGACGGCGACGGTGAGACCCGCATCGCCCTCGCCGAAGCGGCTGATCAGCACGCCACGACCGCCGATGCGGCCGGGCAGAGCGTGGTTGATGACCTCGATCGGCTCCAGCCGGCTCAGCAGGCCGTTGGCGCTCGACGCGACCGCGCCGACACGCCGGTTGGGCTGGTGGCTCCAGTATTCGAAGCCGCCGCGTTCGGCCAGATAGTGGGTCTGGTTGGTGAAGCCCGACCGCAGGCTGCCGGGGTCGGCTTCCTGCAGGCCCACGATGTCGTGGCGTCCGGCCAGCGTGGCGATCGCGTCGAGCGCGGTGCGCTTGCCGGTGGGCAGCACGTGCGACCAGCTGCGCGTGGCGTAATCGCTGTAGCGCCGGGTGCTGGAACCCGCCTGGATGTTCGCGCTGAGCAGCTTCAGCCGGCGCGACGCGTCGGGCGCCGGCGTGGGGGTGGGCATGTCCAAGACCGGGGCGCTTACTGCGCGCCGCGCTCCATCGCGACCAGGTGCTCGGTGATGCGCAGGACGTTCTCCAGCGAGCCGCTGTTGATCACGCGGTACTTGCCGTTGACGATGATCGTCGGCGTCGAATCGACACCGCTGCGCGTCGCGAACTGGCGGGCACGGCCGAGGTTCGCGTTGACCGCGAAGCTCTGCATCGTGCTGCGGAAGCGCGCGGCATCGATGCCCAGACCGCTGTAGAACGCGACGATGCTGTCGGCGTCGGCGTTCTGGCGCAGCTTGCGCTCCAGGTGGATGGCGTTGAACGTGGCCGAGTGGGTCTTGGCCAGCGTGCCCATCGCCTCGGACGCGTAGAACGCGCGCGGGAACTGGTCGCGGTCGTCGAACACGGCCGGCACGGCGACGAAGTTCACGTCGGACGGCAGGCGCGCCTTCCAGGCACCGACCAGCGGCTCGAACGCCGCGCAGTGGCCGCACCAGTAGGCGAAGACTTCGGCGACTTCGATGTCGGCCGACTGCGCGAACGGCTGGCCGTTCTCGATGACCACGTAATCGGTGCCGGCGACCGGCGCCGGGCCTTCGGGCGCACGCGCCGGCGACGACGCGGCCGCCGGCGGCGCGGCGTCGTCCGCAGTCGCATCGGCGCCGGGCGCGGTTTCGGCGGCGGCAGCGCTGTCCGCAGCGGGGCCGGCGGCGGCCGGTGCGACCTGCTCGGTCCCGGCGGCAGCGTCCGGCGATGCGGCCGGCGCGGCCGCGGTATCGGGCTGCTGGCCACAGGCCGCGATCAGGAGGGGAGCAAGCAGCAGGAGCAGGGTGCGACGGACATTCATGGGCGTTCTCTCGGGATCAATGCGTATCGACAAAGACGGGGTCAGCGCCCGGCGCGTTCGCGGGCGATCAGCTGGCTGGCGACGGTGAGCGTGTCGTCCAGCGACCGCGCGGTCACCCGATAGCGGCCGTTGATGATGAGCGTGGGCGTGCCTTCGACGCCACTGCGCACCGCGAACGCGCGCGCAGCGTTCAGTTTTTCGTCGGTGGCGGCGCTGGTCATCGCAGTGCGGATCGTGGCCTGCGAGGCCCCGCCCTGTTCGGCGTAGACCGCCGCCACCGCGTCGATGCCGGCGCCGCTGCGTGGCAGGCGCGAGCCCTCGTTGACGGCCGAGAACATCGCGCGATGGGCCTTGGCCTCGATCCCGAGCGCCTGGCCGGCGAAGAAGCCGCGCGCGAAGGTATCGGCGGCCGAAAACGCCGCAGGCAGGTAGGTCACGCGGACATCGTCCGCCTGCTTCGGCGCCCAGGCATCCATCAGACGCTGGAAATGGAAGCAGTGGATGCAGCCGTAGGAGAACACCTCGACGACCTCGATCCGGCCGTCCAGCGGCGCCCAGGGCTGACCATCGGGAATGACGACATAGTCCACGCCCTCGACCGGCGTCCGGTCCTGGGCCGCGGCGGGCAGCAGGATCGACAGCGCCAGCAGCGCGGCGGCGAACGCGCGACGCGCGGAACAGAAACGGCTCATCGGGGGCAACACTCCAGTGCGGACGGCAGGCGGCGGGGCGGACAGGCCCCGGTCGGCGTGCCGGTCGGGTTCAACGTGCGTCGGGCGCGACCGGCGCGGCGTCCAGCGCCTCGTCGGCGGTCTCGTCGGTGGCCGGCACCGGCTGGTCCTGCGGCGGCGTGGCCGGCGTCGGCATGGCCGCCGCCTGGGCCTCGATCGCGGCCAGCATCGTCGGATCCGGCCGCGCATGCAGGCCCTGCATGTAACTGGCCAGGGCCTCGATTTCCTCGTCGGTCAGCGATTTGGCGACGCTCGCCATCACGTTGAACAGGTGGGTGTCGGCCTCGATGGTCTGGCCTTCGCGGTAGGCGTACAGGCGCGCCGAGCTGTACCAGGCCTGCTGGCCGCCGACATGCGGATAGGCCGGACCCGGATTGCCGGCGCCCGCCGGGCCGTGACAGGCCATGCACGCCGGAATGCCGCGGTCGGCCGCGCCGCTGCGGAACAGCGTCTGGCCGATCTCGTAGAACTTCTGCCCCTCGTGGGGGCCGGTTTCGACGACCGCGTCGTCGGCGATGCCGGCGCCGCTGGTCTGCTGGGCGAAGTGCGCGCCGAGGTCGCGCATGTCCTGGGCGCTGAGCGGCAGCGCGAACGGCTGCATCAGCGGGCTCAGGCGCTCGCCGCTCTTGAACAGCGCCAGCTGGCGGGCGACGTAGCGCTCGCTCTGGCCGGCGATGCGCGGATAGATGGTCGGGTCGATCTCGGCATTGCCGTCCAGCCCGTGGCAGGCCGCACAGGCACCGGCCAGCTGCGCACCCTTCTGCGGGTCGCCGGCATGGGCCTTGGCCAGCTCGGCCACCGCATTGGTGTCGAGCTCCGCGGTTTCCACCGCCGGCGCATCCGGCAGGGGCAGGACCGTGGACTGGGCGAAAGCGACTGCACCGACCACAAGGGCGGCAAGACCGGCGATACCAAAGGCGCGAGCGTGGCGCATTGCTGGGCTCCGAGATCTTTGACGCAGCAACCGCCAGACGGCAGGCCACGAGTTCCGAAAGTATGTGTGGCGGGGTCGGGCCGGTCAAACGGTGTCCAGACGCGGCGGCGCCGACCATGCCAAGCTATCGCGATGTCGAATCCTTTTGCCCGCGCCAAATACCTGTTGGCCGCCCATACCCCGCAACAGCTGCCGGCCGACGGTGGCTTCGAAGTCGCGTTCGCCGGCCGCTCCAACGCCGGCAAATCCAGCGCGCTCAATGCGCTGTGCCAGCAGAACGCGCTGGCCCGTGTGTCGAAGACGCCGGGCCGCACCCAGCAGCTGGTGTTCTTCGATTTCCCGCCGTACGACAACCGCTTCCTCGTCGATCTGCCCGGTTACGGCTACGCCAAGGTGCCGCGCGACCTGAAGGCGCACTGGCAGGCGTTCCTGGCCCAGTACTTCCGCGAGCGCGAAGCGCTCAAGGGCCTGGTCGTGGTGATGGACATCCGCCATCCGCTCAAGGAATACGACCGCCAGATGATCGCGTTCGCGGTCGAACACGGCATGCCGGCGCACGCGCTGCTGACCAAGGCCGACAAGCTGGGCCGCGGCGCGGCGGGCAATACGTTGCAGGCGGTGCGCAAGGAACTGCTGGCGCTGCACGGCGACAAGGTCAGCGTGCAGGTGTTCTCCGGCGAGACCAACATCGGCATCGACGAAGCGCGTGGCGTCATCGCGGGCTGGATGGAGATCGGCCGCCCGGCATCGGGCCGCGCACCGCGCGCGGCGCGCGCAACGGCCGCGCCGGGCACTCCCGACACCACGTCCTGATCCATCGCCGGCGGGGCGTCGCGGATTCCGCGGGCCCACCGGGCATGACGCAAGCTGCGGCCTGCCGCCGCTCGCGTCGGGATCGGGAACACTGCGACACCGTCGGCGGGGCCGACAGCGATGGGCGGGACGCTTATAGTGCCGGCCTGCGGGCAGTGCCCGATCGCGAGTCCGAGCCTTGTCCAGCCCCAGCCACGTCGCCGACACCCCGATCACCGACCGCGCGACGCTCGTCGAGGTGCTCGCCTCGGGCGAGAAGCCGATTGGCGACTGGCGCATCGGCACCGAGCACGAGAAGTTCGGCTTCCGTCTCGATGACCTGCAGGCGCCCACCTTCGATGGCGACCGCGGCATCGAAGTCCTGCTGCGCGGCCTGACCCGCTTCGGCTGGGAACCCGTCGACGAGGGCGGCCGCACGATCGCGCTGCTCAAGGACGGCGCCTCGGTGACGCTCGAGCCGGCCGGTCAGCTGGAACTGTCCGGCGCCCCGCTGGAGACGATCCACGACACCTGCAGCGAGGTCGGTTCGCACCTGTTCGAGGTCAAGAGCGTCGCCGACGAGCTGCGCCTGGGCTTTCTCGGCATGGGCTTCCAGCCCAAGTGGCGCCGCGACGAGATGCCGTGGATGCCCAAGGGCCGCTACAAGATCATGCGCGACTACATGCCGAAGGTCGGCGACCTCGGCCTCGACATGATGACCCGCACCTGCACGGTGCAGGTCAACCTCGACTACGCGACCGAAGCCGACATGGTGAAGAAGTTCCGCGTGTCGCTGGCGCTGCAGCCGATCGCGACCGCGCTGTTCGCCGATTCGCCATTCACCGAGGGTCGGCCGAACGGGTATCTCAGCTACCGCTCGCACATCTGGACCGATACCGACGCCGACCGCACCGGCATGCTCGATTTCGTGTTCGAGGATGGCTTCGGCTACGAGCGTTACGTCGACTACCTGCTCGACGTGCCGATGTATTTCTCGTACCGCGATGGCACCTATCACGACGCCAGCGGCCAGAGCTTCCGCGATTTCATGCGCGGCGAACTGCCGGCGCTGCTGGGCCAGCTGCCCACGCTGCGCGACTGGTCGGACCACATGACCACTGCGTTTCCCGAGGTGCGGCTGAAGAAGTACCTGGAGATGCGCGGCGCCGACGGCGGTCCGTGGAACCGTCTGTGCGCGCTGCCGGCGTTCTGGGTAGGCCTGCTGTACGACGATGCCGCGCTGGATGCGGCCTGGGATCTGGTCCGCGACTTCACGATGGTCGAGCGCAACGCGCTGCGCGACGACGTGCCGAAGCACGGGCTGAAGACACCGTTCCGCAGCGGCACCCTGCGCGATCTCGCGGTCGAGGCCCTGAAGATTTCCGCCGGCGGCCTGCAGCGCCGCGCGCGCCTCAACAGCCGCGGTCAGGACGAACGTGTGTTCCTCGACGCACTGATCGAGATCGTCGAGGCGAACGAGACGCCGGCCGAGCGCAAGCTCGCGCTGTTCCATGGCGCCTGGAATGGCGACATCGACCGCGTGTTCCGCGAGTTCGCGTACTGACACCCGCCCGGGCCGCGCGGCCCGGGTCAGGCAAGAGGCGCCGGCGCCTGCGCGCCGGGCCGGTTACATCCGTCGCGCTTCGAGGATCCGGCCTTCGGCCACCAGCGCGGGCAGCTCCCGGCGATAGACCTCGATCTTCTCCTCTTCGTCCCAGTTGATCTCGGCCTGGTCGCCGCGCAGCTCGTTGATCGCGCCGCGCGCCTTCGGCCATGCGCCGGTTTCGGTGTTGAGCGTGATGCGGTCGTCTGCCACAGCGATCACGCGCATCAGGCCGAACGCGGCTTCGTCGTTCGCCGGGCCGGCGAAGTCGACACCGGAGAAATGGGTCAGCTCGGCCGCGTAGACGTCGCCGACCTGCGGCTCCGCGAGCACCGGGTCGAGTCCGGCCTGCGCCGAGTCCGCGGGAGCGTCGGCTGCTGCGCCCGTCGCACCCGCCGTGTTCGTCGTGTCCGGGCTCTGGCCCGCGCCCGAGCAGCTGGCCAGGGCCGCTGCAATCGCCAGGCCCGCGAGGGGGCGTGCCACCATCGAAATTCGATTCCGCATGTCGTGTTCCTGCATCCGTCTTGGAGGAGTGGCGTCGCGCGAGGACGCCGGCGCCGGGAGCATGGCGCAGGCCGCATTCACCGACAAGCCATGGCACGCGTAAGACGTCGCGGGCCGAGTGCCGGCCGCCATCCGCGCTGCGCTACTCTGGCCCGATGAGACCGACTGCCGACACGCCGCTGCGCGACCACCTCGAATTCGCCGACACCGACACCCTGCTGCGCGACGACGTCCGTCGCCTCGGCGCGATGGTCGGCCAGATGCTGGCCGAGCAGGGCTCCCAGCAGTTGCTGGACGAAGTGGAAACCGTACGCCGCGCGTCGATCGAACGCCGCGAGGCCGGTCGTCCGGTCGATGCGCTGGCGGCCACCCTCGCGGCCATTCCGACCGACGATGCCGAAGCGCTGGTGCGTGCGTTCGCCGCCTACTTCGGCGCGATCAATCTGGCCGAGCGGGTGCACCGCATCCGTCGCCGGCGCGACTACCAGCGCGCCAGCGACGCGCCGCAGCCCGGCGGACTGGAAGCCGTGTTCCGCGCGCTCAAGGACGACGGCGTGCCGCTGGCGGAACTGCAGGACTGCCTGGCCCGGCTGCACATCGAGCCGGTGTTTACCGCGCACCCCACCGAGGCCGTGCGTCGCGTGCTGCTGGAGAAGGAGCGCACCATCGTCGAGCGGTTGATGGCCGACATCGACCGCGAGCGCACGCCGACCGAACGCCGCGCCGACGATGCACGCATCGTGCTGGCGCTGACCTCGTCGTGGCAGACCTCCGAATCGCCGGCGCGCAAGCCCACCGTCGGCGACGAGGTCGAGCATGTCGGCTACTACCTGTCGAACGTGCTCTACCGCGTGCTGCCGGTGTTCTACGAGGCGCTGGGCGATGCGATCGAGCGCGTCTACGGCACGCGGCCCGAACTGCCGCAGGTGCTGCGCTTCGGCACCTGGGTCGGCGGCGACATGGACGGCAATCCTAACGTCAACGCCGACACCATGCGCGCCGCGCTCGGCGTGCAACGCGGCCAGGCGCTGGCCGAATACCGCAGCGATCTGCGCGCGCTGGGCAACGTGCTGACCCAGACGCTGGGCCGGGCCGAGATCGACGAGGCGGTACTGTCGCGCGTCGACGGTTACCGCCGCAGCGTGCCGGGCGCCGAATCGGTGCTCAATCCGCGCCACGCCGACATGCCCTATCGCCGGTTGCTCGACCTGATGCAGGCCCGCCTGGCGGCGACCGATGCCGACCACCGCGCCGGCTATGCCGATGCGACCGAATTCGTCGACGACCTGCGCCTGATCGACGCCAGCCTACGCGCGCACCGCGGTGCCAACGCAGGCCTGTTCGCGCTCGAACGCCTGCTGTGGCGTGCGCGCACGTTCGGCTTCCATCTGGCGGCGCTGGATCTGCGCCAGGATTCGGCGGTGCACGACGAGGTGCTCGGTCGCATCGACGGCAGCGACTGGACCGCGCGCGATGTCGACGCCCGCGTCGAGCGCCTGCACGCGATGCTCGATGCGCCGCCCCGGGTGGCGGACGCCGGATCGAACGACACCGTCGCCTCGACGCTGGGCGTGTTCCGCGCCGTCGTCGACCTGCGCCGCAGCCACGGCGCCGCCGCGACCGGGCTCTACATCATCTCCATGGCGCGCAGCGCGGCCGATGCGCTGGCGGTGCTGGCGCTGGCGCGCATCGCCGACTGCACCGTCGACGGCGAGGTGCCGCTCGACGTCGCGCCGCTGTTCGAAACCGTCGACGACCTGCAGGCCGCGCCGGCGGTGATGCGCCAGCTGTTCGACGATCCGCGCTACCGACGCCACCTGGCCGCGCGTGGCGACCGGCAGACGGTGATGCTCGGCTATTCCGACAGTGCGAAGGACGGCGGCCTGCTGGCCTCGCGCTGGGCGCTGCAGCGCACCCAGGTCGAACTGACCGCGCTGGCCCAGGCGGCCGGCGTGCGCATCATGTTCTTCCACGGCCGCGGCGGTTCGGTCAGCCGCGGTGGCGGCAAGACCGAGCGCGCGGTGATCGCCGCGCCGCGCGGTTCGGTCGACGGCAGCCTGCGCGTCACCGAGCAGGGCGAGGTCATCCATCGCAAGTACGGCATCCGGGCGCTAGCGCTGCGCAATCTCGAACAGTCGACCGCGGCCGTGGTGCGCGCGACGCTGCGCCCGCGTCCGGCCGATCCGCGCGAGGACACCTGGCGCGACATGGCAACCGATCTGGCCGAGGTGTCGCGTACGCACTATCGCGCGCTGGTCCACGAGCGCGACGACTTTCCCGACTACTTCCGCGCGGCCACGCCGATCGACGTCATCGAGCGCCTGCAGATCGGCTCGCGCCCCTCGCGTCGCCGCGATGGCGGCATCGGCAACCTGCGCGCGATTCCGTGGGTGTTCGCCTGGGCGCAGAACCGCTCCGGCCTGACCGGCTGGTACGGCATCGGCACCGCGCTGCAGCACGGCATCCGCACCTACGGCCAGCAGGCAATGACCGAAATGGCGCGCGACTGGCCATTCTTCCGCGCCGCGCTCGACGACGTCGAGATGCTGCTGGCCAAGACCGACATCGCGATCTTCGAGCGTTATTCGCAGCTCGCCGGCGACGCGCACGCGGATTTCTTCCCCGGCATCCTCGAAGAATGCCTGCGTACCCGCGACGCGATCCTGCTGCTCAAGCAACAGGAGGTGCTGCTGGCCGATGATTACCGGCTGCAGCTGTCGATCCGGCTGCGCAATCCCTATGTTGATCCGATCAGCCTGCTGCAGGTCGAACTGCTGCAGCGCTGGCGTGCCGGCGACCGCGAGGACGACGGCCTGCTGCGCGCGCTGGTGTCGACGGTCAACGGCATTGCCGCGGGCATCCAGAACACGGGTTGACGCGGGGCGTCTCGCCGGCTGCGACGTCGCTGCCTAGACTGGCGGCTCTGCCCCGGGAATCACGCCCATGTCCGACGCCGAGCTCGTCCTCTACACCAACCCGATGTCGCGCGGCCGCATCGCGCGCTGGATGCTCGAAGAGGTCGGACGCCCCTACCGCACCGAGGTGCTGGGCTACGGGGAGCGCATGAAATCGCCGGACTTCCTGGCGATCAATCCGATGGGCAAGGTGCCGACGCTGGTGCACGGCACCGCGGTGGTGACCGAGACCGCCGCGATCTGCGCCTATCTCGCCGATGCGTTCCCCGACGCCGGCCTGCTGCCCGCGGCCGATCCGGTGGCGCGCGCGGCCTATTACCGCTGGCTGTTCTTCGCCGCGGGCCCGGTCGAAGCCGCCGTCACCGCCAAATCGCTGGGGCTGCTGGCGCCGGCGGAACGTGCGCAGATGGTCGGTTACGGCAATTTCGAGCAGACGGTCGATGTTCTCGAACACGCCGCGGCAGGCGCCGCGCCCTGGCTCACCGGTGAGCGCTTCACTGCGGCCGATGTCTACGTCGGCAGCCAGATCGCCTGGGGCCTGATGTTCAAGTCGATGCCGGCGCGGCCGGCCTTCGTGGCCTACGTCGAACGCCTGCAGGCGCGCACGGCCTGGCAGCGCGCCACACAGCTCGACGACGCGGCGCTGCCGCCCGCCGCGACCTGATCGCGCCGACGCACACCGCATCCCGCAGCGGCGCGTCGGCGTCTCGCTGCTGAACCCACGCCGTCGGCCACACGTCGCGCATCGGGCGATGGTCTATACTCCCCCCGAGTATCCAGAGCCGTCGCCGAGATGCCGCATTCGCCCGAAGAGAAGAAGCGTGTCCTGGCCCGCGTGCGTCGCATGCGCGGCCAGCTCGACGCGCTCGAGCGTGCACTCGAGGCCGGCGCCGACTGCGGTCCGGTGCTGCAGCAGCTCGCCGCGCTGCGCGGTGCGGTGAACGGACTGATGTCCGGCGTGCTGGAAAGCCATCTGCGCGAGACGCTGGGACCGGCCGACGTCGGGCCCGACGCGCGCGGGGCCGGTATCGACGACGCCGTCGCGCTGGTCCGCTCCTACCTTCGATAAACCCTGCTATCCCCGGGAGACCCCAATGAAATCACGTGCCGCTGTCGCCTTCGCCGCAGGCGAACCCCTGAAGATCGTCGAGATCGACGTCGCGCCGCCGCAGAAGGGCGAAGTGCTGGTCAAGATCACCCACACCGGCGTCTGCCACACCGATGCGTTCACGCTGTCGGGTGACGATCCGGAAGGCATCTTCCCCAGCGTGCTCGGCCATGAAGGCGCGGGCGTCGTGGTCGAGGTAGGCGAGGGCGTGACCTCGCTCGCACCCGGCGACCACGTCATTCCGCTGTACACGGCCGAATGCCGCGAGTGCAAGTTCTGCCTGTCGGGCAAGACCAACCTGTGCCAGAAGGTGCGCGCCACCCAGGGCAAGGGCCTGATGCCCGACGGCACCACGCGCTTCTCCTACAACGGCGAGCCGATCTACCACTACATGGGCTGCAGCACCTTCAGCGAGTACACGGTGGTGAACGAGATCTCGCTGGCCAAGATCAATCCGGAATCCAATCCGGAGCAGGTCTGCCTTCTCGGTTGCGGGGTGACCACCGGCATCGGCGCGGTGCACAACACCGCCAAGGTCAAGGCCGGCGACACCGTCGCGGTGTTCGGACTCGGCGGCATCGGCCTGGCGGTGATCCAGGGCGCGGTGCAGGCCGGCGCCAGCCGTATCCTCGCCATCGACACCAACGCCGGCAAGTTCGAACTCGCGACCTCTATGGGCGCGACCGACTGCATCAATCCGAAGGACTACGACAAGCCGATCCAGGACGTGATCGTCGAGCTGACCGACGGCGGCGTCGATTTCTCGTTCGAGTGCATCGGCAACGTCAACGTGATGCGCGCCGCGCTCGAGTGCTGTCACAAGGGTTGGGGCGAAAGCGTCATCATCGGCGTCGCCGGCGCCGGTCAGGAAATCGCCACGCGGCCGTTCCAGCTGGTGACCGGACGCGTCTGGCGCGGCTCGGCCTTCGGCGGCGTCAAGGGTCGTACGCAGCTGCCTGGCATGGTGGAAGACGCGATGGCAGGTCGCATCGATCTGGAGCCCTTCGTCACCCACACGATGGGGCTGGAGCAGATCAACGACGCTTTCGACCTGATGCATGCCGGCAAGTCCATCCGCACCGTGATCCACTACTGATATGACGAACGCTCTCGACAAGACCGCACTCGACCGTGCGATGGACGACCTGACGCTCGAGCAGGCGGAGCGCGATGCGATCGCGCGCCTGGACGACGCTGATCTCGAACAGATCGACCGGGCGATCCTCTCGGCGCTCGGCAACACCTGGCAGAAGGCGGGCTTCATCGCCTCCGGCGTGATGATCGCCGCGCCCGACGAACACGAGGAACTGCCCGAGGTGTTCTACGCCGTGCGCATCCGTGCGCTGGTGCAGGCCGCGTGCATCGAAGGCAAGGGCGATCCGCAGGTGCTCAAGACCTTCGAGATCCGCCTGCCGCAGAAGGGCCACTGACATGGCGATCGAACGCGTCGAACACCGCGCCTGCTTCGGCGGCTGGCAGGACGTCTACGAGCACGCCTCGAAGACGCTCGGCTGCACGATGCGCTTCGCGGTCTACCTGCCGCCGCAGGCGGCGCACGCGAAACTGCCGGTGCTGTACTGGCTGTCGGGCCTGACCTGCAACGAGCAGAACTTCATCACCAAGGCCGGCGCGCAGCGCTACGCGGCCGAGCATGGCGTGATCCTTGTCGCGCCGGACACCAGCCCGCGTGGCGACGATGTGGCCGATGCCGAGGGCTACGACCTCGGCAAGGGCGCCGGTTTCTATGTCGATGCGACGCAGGCGCCGTGGGCGACGCACTACCGGATGTACGACTACGTGGTGCACGAGCTGCCGGCGCTGGTCGAAGCCGAACTGCCGGCCAACGGCGCGCGTGCGATCAGTGGTCACTCGATGGGCGGCCACGGCGCATTGGTGATCGCGCTGAAGAATCCGGGCCGCTACCGCAGCGTGTCGGCGTTCTCGCCGATCGTCGCGCCGAGCCAGGTGCCGTGGGGCGAGAAGGCCTTCGGTGCGTACCTCGGCGACGACCGCGCCGCGTGGCGCGCCTACGACGCGACCGCGCTGGTCGAAGGCGCAACCGGGCGCCTGCCGCTCCTGGTCGATCAGGGCGACGCCGACGAGTTCCTCGACGGCCAGCTCAGGCCGCAGCTGCTGCAGGCCGCGTGCGAGGCTGCCGGGCATCCGCTGACGCTGCGCCTGCAGCCCGGCTACGACCACAGCTACTACTTCATCCAGAGCTTCATCGGCGACCACATCGCGCACCACGCGCAGGCGCTGCACGCCTGACGATGTCCACGCTGCAGCTGCGCGAGGCGACGATCGACGATCTCGCGCTGCTGCGGCGCTGGGACGACGCGCCGCAGGTCGTGGATGCCGATCCCCACGACGACTGGGCCTGGGAGACGGAACTGCTGCGCCGGCCCGACTGGCGCACGCAGCTGATCGCCGAAGTCGACGGGCGTCCGATCGGCTTCATGGAAATCGCCGATCCCGCGCGCGCCGACGACGGCTACTGGGCCGACTGGCTCGCGGCGCATCCCGACCATCCCGCGCAAGTCTCGCGCGCGATCGACATCTGGATCGGCGAGGCCGATGCCCTGGGCCAGGGCCACGGCACCCGCATGCTCGAAGCGGCGTTGACGCGTGTGTTCGCGGTGCCCGATGTCGCCGGCGTGCTGCTCGATCCACTCGCATCGAACGCCCGGGCGCGTGCGCTGTACGCGCGTCTGGGCTTCGTCGATCTGGGGCCGTGGCGGTTCGGCGACGACGATTGCCGCGTGCTGTGGTTGTCGAGGGTCGACTGGTTGCAGCGATGCGCAGCCGGGCGCCCGTGATCCGGACAGCCCGCCGGGCACCGCGCTGCGTGCTAGCGTCGCCTTGAATGCGTTCCGGGGCGAAGACGATGTCGATACGACGGGTGTGGCTGCTGTGCTGGCTCTGTCTGCTGTGCGCGCCGTTCGCGGTGGGCGCCGCCTCCCCGGTGCCGTCCTGGGGCGCGCCGCAGTCGAGCGCGGTGGATACGCCGTCGGACCAGCTGCGTCCCGGCGACTGGATCTGGGGAGGCGACGATCCCGCGCTAGGTCCCATGGTGATGGTCGTCAGCCTCGACGAGCAGCGCGGCGTCGTCTATCGCAACGGCCTGCGGATCGCGATGACCACCGTCAGTACCGGCAAGCCCGGGCATGCGACCCCGACGGGCGTGTTCACGATCCTGCAAAAGGACCGCGACCACCACTCGAACAAGTACAACAACGCGCCGATGCCCTACCAGGAGCGGCTGACCTGGGACGGCATCGCGCTGCACGCGGGCGGCCTGCCGGGCTATCCCGAATCGCACGGCTGCGTGCATCTGCCGACCGAGTTCGCACGCCGGCTGTTCGGGGCAACGACGCTGGGCATGACCGTGGTCATCGCCGAGACCGGACACACCTCCGAAGGCGCCGTGCATCCCGGCCTGCTCGCGCCGGTGGACGCAGCCAGCGGTGCGGACGTGGTGTCGCTGCCGCTCGACGACGGCCAGCCCTGGCGCTGGTCCGAAGACGACACGGCGACCGGCGGTCCGCTGTCGCTGGTGCTCAGCCGCAGCGACCAGCGCCTGATCGCGCTTTCCGAGGGGCGTGAGGTCGGCCGCGCACGGGTCGTCGTGCCGCCGACGGACACGCCGCGCGGCACCCACGTCTACGTCATGGGCACCGGCACGATGGCGGCGCATGTGGACGGCGTGCCGGACGGGCAGCTGCCGCAGTGGCAAGCGATCGCGGTGCCGGGCCGCGAAACCGACGCGGGCCAGGGGCTGGATCCGGCGCTGCTGGCCGGCGTGCGGGTGCCGCCCGGATTCGTCGAACGCGTGCTGCCGCGCCTGCATCCCGGCACTGTGCTGGTGGCGACCGATGCGCACGTGCTGCCGGAGACGACCGGCCGCGGACAGCGCGTGCTCGACGCGCTGCCGCCCACGCCCTGACCGCCGCGGCTCAGTCGCGCACGCGGAAATCGGTATAGGCGAAGCGGTCGTCGCGCAGCACGGTCTCGCCGGCGACGAGGTCGAGCGGCGCGTCGAACATCGGACCGTCGAACACGCAGGTGTGGAACTCGCCGTACTCGCCGCAGGGATCGATTTGCGGCGGCAAGGTCTCCAGCAGCGCGGCGTCGAAGTGCCGCCCGGCGAAGCGCGCATCGAGCTGGGTGGTGTCCACGCAGCACAGCGCCGCGCGCAGACCGCCGGCCTGCATGTCACCGGCCAGCGCCAGCGTCTCGCGTCCGAACAGTGGAAACAGCGCGTCCCAGCCCAGACGCGCGCACTGCGCCTGGCGCCAGGCACGGATGTCGTCGAGGAACAGATCGCCGAACGCGACCGTGCGCAGCCCGGGCCAGCGCGCCTGCGCCACGCGCAGCGCATCGGCGAACACGGCCTCGTAGATCGCGTTGTCGGCGGCCTGCGGCATGCGCGCCTCGATCACCGGCAAGCCGATGGCACGCGCCTGCGCGTGCAGCACGTCGACACGGATGCCCTGCATCGAGATGCGTTCGTAACCGGCGGTGATCGTGGTGACCAAACCGACCACCTCGACATCGTAGCGGCTGCGCAGCGTGTGCAGGGCCCACGCCGCATCCTTTCCGCCGCTCCACGACAGCAGCAGCGGTGTCCGCTGCGTCACCGCAGCGGACTCAGGCCGCGCGGACGTCGCGCAGTTCCCAGGCGCCACCGGCCAGCAGTTTCAGCCGGTGCTTGAGCACGGTGCTGGAGATCGTGGTGTCGACGGTCAGGTCGATGCCGAGATCACGCTGCGCGCCGGTGACCTGGGCCGCGGGATCGGTGATGCCGAGCGCGGGATCCACCTGGTCCGGATCGGGCTGCGCATCGCGCCAGCGGCCGAAGAGGGCCTCGCCGCGCAGCGCTTCCTGCAGCTCGGTGGCGATGCCTTCCGGGCCCTGCGAGCGCAGTGCGTACTCGCCGGACGCGCGGGCCTTGTCGGTATCGGGAATGCGGATCAGGTAACGGGTGCTCATACGCGGTCGTCGGTGCAGGAAAGGCGCAGCCTAGCAATCCGGCCCGTTAGAAATCCGTCATGCGGGCGACAGCGCCGATTCTGGCAACGGTCCCGTGCGCCGCGAACGGATCGGGAGACACGGGCGAAGCGTCCCGGCAGGCAGCACACGTCCACATGCGCGCGCAGCCGCGCGCGAAGCTGCGTCAGGCGAAGGCGTGCGGCGGCGCGGCGAAGCCCAGGGTCAGCGAACCGACGCCGACATTGACCATGCCGGTCAGGCTCATCACCGTCTCGAAGCGTTCGACGTTGTGCGCCTCGCAGGCCTCGACCAGCGCGGCGTAGCCCGGCAGGGCGCGCATCTGCTCGAGTTCGCCGCCGTAGCTCAGGCACAGCGTCGGCGTCAGCAGCCCGGCGCGCACGCGCTCGGCGGCGAAGGCAAACAGCTTCTCGGCGGCCGGCTCGAACCCGCGGACCTTGCCGACCGGGCCGGTGTCGCCGCGATGGCAGTGCAGGATCGGCTTGATGTCGAGCGCGCTGCCGATCAGCGCCGCCAGCAGGCTCACGCTCTTGTCGCCGCGATGCTTGATGCGCGCGCGCAGGTAGCCCAGGTCGCGCGGCACCATGTAGGCGTAGCTGCGCTCGGCGAGGAATTCCAGCCGACTGCGGATCTCCGGCGCGGTCGCACCCGCATCGCGCAGACGCACCGCTTCGACCGGCAGGATGCCCTGGCCGGCGAACACCTGCTGCGAATCCACGATGCGCAGTGCGAACGGCGTGGTGTGCCCGGCGTTCGCGCGGATCGGCTTGTATTCGTTGAGGATCGCGAAGCTGGCGTGGGTGGCGTTGTCATGGATCTGGCTGCGGTGGCGCGTGACCGTCAGGCAAAACACGTAGTCGTAATCGATCACCAGCTGTTCGAGGAACAGCGTCTTGATCTTGTCCGACGGGTAGGCCCCGGTCTCGGCGGTGTGGCCGCGCTCGGCGACATGCGCCTCAACGAAATCCAGGGTGGCACGTTCGTCGCGCAGGTCGACGAAGCTCGACTCGCCGATCCGCACGGTGACCGGCAGCAGTTTGACGTCGTGCGCGTCCAGCCACGCCGGTGGCAGATCGCAGGCCGAGTCGACGACGATTCCGATACGCATGAAGCCCTCCCGTCAGGCGCGTGTGGTGTCCGCCGTCGCGTGCCTGTCCCGGCGCGTCGATGGGCGGATGGCGCGCATCCATCCGTCGGCGCACTGTACGCGATCCGTGACGCAGGTCTCCATCGTGCCGCGACCGTGGCCGCTGGCGATCAAGACGTCGCGGCCGGGCGGCGCTTGCCGCCTGCGCGCTGCGCGCCGAGGAAGGCGCGCATCGACGCCGGCTTGACCGGCTTGGTCAGCACCCGGTAGCCACGGATGCGGGCGGCCTGTTTCAGGGTGTCGCTGCCGTCGGCGGTGAGCAGCGCGCCGGGCACGTCGGGCGCCATGCCGCGCAGCATGTCGAGCGTGTCCAGGCCGTCGTGGCGGTCGTGCAGGTGGTAGTCGACCAGCAGCACGTCGGGCGCCTCGTCCATGCGTTCGATCGCCTCGTCGATGGTCTTGGCGCACAGCGGCTCCACGCCCCAGCGGCGCAGCAGGGCGCGCATGCCGGCGAGGATGTCGTCGTCGTTGTCGACGCACAGTACGCGCAGGCCGCGCAGCGATTCGTCCTGCAGCGGCGCGGGTGGCGCGATCGTCGGCAGGATCGCCTGCGTGCTGCGCGGCACGGTGATCGAGAACATGCTGCCCTGGCCCACGTGCGAGCGCGCATCCAGCGTGTGGCCGAGCAGGCGCGAGATGCGCTGGCAGATCGACAGGCCCAGACCCAGGCCGCGGCCGTCCCAGTCGAAGGTCTGTTCGTAGCGGTGGAACTCGTCGTAGATCTGGCTCATGTGGTGCTCGGGAATGCCCGGGCCCGTGTCCCACACCTGCACCGCGATCGCGTCTCCGCGTCGCCGCGCGGCCAGCACGATGCGCCCGCTGCGGGTGTAGCGCAGCGCATTGGCGAGGAAGTTCTGCAGCACCCGGCGCAGCAGGCGGCGGTCGCTGCGCACCGGCATGGGCGGTGCGTGCAGGCGGATGTCGAGCTTGCGCGCCGCGGCCATCGGCGCGTACTGGCCGGCGAGCTGGCGCAGCAGTTCCGACACGTCGAAATCGGTGATCTGCGGTTTCAGCGCGCCGGCATCGAGGCGCGAGACGTCGAGCAGGCCGTCGAGCAGTTCCTCGGCGGCGCGCAGCGAGGTGTCGATGCGTTCGGCCAGATGCTTCTGGTCGGACGCGTCGTGGCTTTCGCGCAGCGCCGAGGTGAACAGCCGCGCGGCGTTGAGCGGCTGCAGCACGTCATGGCTGACCGCGGTGAGGAAGCGCGAGCGCGATTCCTGCGCGACTTCCGCCTCGCGCGTGCGGTCGGCGACGCGCTGCTCCAGCGTCTCGTTGATCTCGCGCAGCTGCTGCTCGACGCGCTTGTAGTCGGTGACGTCGCTGTAGCTGGTGGCATAGCCGCCGCCGGGCAGCGGCTGTCCGCGCAGCTCGATGACCTGGCCGTTGCCGAGCACGCGCTCGGAGACGTGCGGCGAGCCGGCACGCATGTAGGCGATGCGCTTGTCGATCTCGATCTCGATGTCGATCGAACCGCGCGGGCCGAGTTCGCCGCGTTCGGCGTTGTAGCGGATCAGGTCGGCGACCGGGCGGCCGACGTAGAGCATGTTGTCGGGATAGCCGAACAGCCGCTGGTAGCTGCGATTCCACGCCACCAGCCGCATCGTGCGGTCGACCACGCTGACGCCGTGGTCGATGTTCTCCAGCGTCGACGACAGCACCTCGCGGTTGAAGCGCAGCTCCTGGCCGGCCTCGTCGAGCATCGCGACGACTTCGTCGACCTCCATGCCCGAGCCCTTGAGCGCGCTGGTCATCAGCAGGCGCGCCGACGAGGCGCCGACGGCCGCCGCCAGCTGGCGCTCGGTGTACTGCAGCCAGGTCCGGTCGGCGGCGGCGTTGAGCACCAGCGGGCGCTCGAGCGACAGCGCGTAGTCGTCGAACACGCGGCGCGCGGTGCGGTCGCCGACGATGCGCCCGGTCAGGGTCAGCAGGTCGCCCACGCTGACGCTGCCGCTCCAGTCGTCGGAGGTGTAGGTGCGGCGCTCGGCATACGGATCCAGGAACGGCGCCGCGCGCAGGCGTTCGTCCAGCGACGGCCGCCAGCGCGCCGACACCAGCAGCAGCGCGCCGACATTGAGCAGCAGCGACCAGAACGTGCCGTGGGTCAGCGGATCCCAGCCGGCGAGGCCGAACAGTTCGCGCGGGCGCAGCCAGGCGATGCCCAGCGGTCCGGTTTCCAGCCACCGGGGATCGAGCCAGCCGGCGTCGGTCAGCGTCGGCAGCAGCAGGGTGTAGATCCACACGCCGAAGCCGATCAGCAGGCCGACCTCGACGCCGCGGCGGCTCGCGCCGCGCCAGTACAGGCCACCGATCAGCGCCGGCGCGAACTGCGCCACCGCAGCGAAGGCCAGCAGGCCGAACGCGGCCAGCGTGGTTTCGGTGCCATTAGCGCGGTAGTAGCCGTAGGCCAGCCCGGCCAGGCCGACGATCGCCGCGCGGCGGATCCACAGCACGGTCGAACCGACGTTGCCGCCATGGCGCTCGGCATAGCCCCGGCGCAGCAGCACCGGCATCACCAGATCGTTGCTGACCATCGTCGCCAGCGCGACCGACGACACGATGACCATGCCGGTCGCCGCCGAGAAGCCGCCGATATAGGCAAACAGCGCCAGCAGGTCGGCGCTCTCGGCCATCGGCAGCGCCAGCACGAAGCTGTCCGGCGCGACCGGTCCGCTGCGCCCGAACAGAGCCACGCCGGCGCTCGCGATGGGCAGCACCATCAGACAGATCACCACGAGATAACCGCCGAACATCCAGCGCGCACGGCGGATGTCGCGCACGTCGCCGCATTCGACGATCGCCACATGGAACTGCCGCGGCAGGCAGATCAGCGCCGCGAATGCCAGCAGGCACTGGGCGACGAAGCTCGACGGCGGCGCGTGGGTGACGAGTTCGCGCGTGCTTTCGGCAAGCCCGAGATCGCGCCCGCCCAGCCACACCACCGCGAACACGCCGACCGCGACCAGGGCCACCAGCTTGACCAGCGATTCCAGTGCGACCGCCAGCATCATGCCCGGGCGATGCTCGGTGGCATCGACCTTGCGCGTGCCGAAGAGGATCGCGAACAGCGCCATCAGCGCGGCGACATAGAACGCCGGATCGCCGAATGGCGTGACCGGATCGTCCGGCCCGCCGAGCACGCTCAGGCTGATCGCCACCGCCTTGTACTGCAGCGCGAGGTAGGGCACTGCGGCGACCAGCGCGATCAGCGCGACCATCGCCGCCAGACGCTGCGAGCGGCCGTAGCGCGAGGCGATGAAATCGGCGATCGAGACCGTGTTCTGCGACTGCGCGATCAGCGCCAGGCGTTCGAGGATGCGCCAGCCGAACAGCAGCAACAGCAGCGGACCGAGATAGATCGGCAGGTAGCCGATGCCCTGGCGGGCGGCGGTGCCCACCGCGCCGTAGAACGTCCACGACGAGCAGTACACCGCCAGCGCCAGGCTGTAGACCGCCGAGCGCAGCCACGGGCGGTCGATGTGCAGCATCCGGCGGTCGCCGAACCAGGCCACGCCGAACAGCAGCGCGGCATAGCCCAGCGACACCAGAAGCAGAACCCAGCCCGGCAGCATGTCGTTTCCCGCGATGCGATCCGCGCAGTGTACGTGGCGCTCCGGGTGCGTCGTCCGATCGACGCGGCAGGCGCAGGCGTGCCGGCGGCGCAGGCCGCGTGCGGCGGCGGGATCAGCCCGGCGCGGCCATGCTCCGGTCCTTGCCCTCGCGCTTGGCGCCGTACATCGCCAGGTCCGCGCGCTTGAGCAGGGATTCGAAGGTCTCGCGCGGCCGCTGCATCGCAATGCCGGCGCTGAAGGTCATCGAGATGCGCGCATCCTCGTGCAGCACCGGGCGGTGGGTCAGCACCGTGCGCAGGCGGGCAAATGCGGCCAGCGCATGCGGCAGCGTCGTCGCCGGCATCAGGATCACGAACTCCTCGCCGCCGAAACGGCCGACGACGTCGCTGTCGCGCAGGGTCAGGCGGGCCACGTCGGCGAAATGGCGCAGCGCCGCGTCGCCGCCCAGATGGCCGTGCACCGCATTGAGGCGGCGGAAATCGTCGAGGTCAGCCAGCGCCATGCACAGCGGCCGGTCTTCGCGCGCGCGTGCCGCCTCGCGCTCGAAGGCCTCGTCGAAACCGCGGCGGTTGAGGCAGCCGGTCAGCTCGTCCTCGCGCGCCAGGCCCGAGGCATCGCTGAGTTTCTGTTCCAGCTGGTGGATGCGCCGCTCGCTTTCCTCCAGCTCGCGGCGCGCGGCCACCAGATCGTCGCGGGCGCGGATCGCGCGCGCCTGGATGCGGCCGGTGTCGTCCAGCACCGCATCCAGCACGCCGTTGAACTCGGCGATGCTGCGCGACTCGCGGATCCGGCTCGCGTGGCCGGCCAGACGGTCCTGGAATTCGCCGGTGTGCGCGGCCATGCCGTCGAGGCGTTCGACGAAGGTGCCCATCATCGAGCGCATCGCGGTGCGCGATTCGTCGATGCCCTGCTTGAGCAGGGTCTGCCGGTACAGCACCTGGCGCAGGCTGGCGCGCGCCTCCTCGACCGTCGTCTTGTCCATCGGACCGGCCAGCAGGGCGCGGATCTGGGTGACCTGGCCGTGCAGCCAGCTCTTGTCTTCCAGCAGCTCGCCCACGTTCTCCAGCAGCAGGTCGAACAGGCCGATCAGCAGCGAGATCTGTTCTTCGGTGTCCTGGGTGTGCACGCCGACCCGATGGCACAGGTCGGTCAGCCGCCGCCCCAGCCCCGACAGGTCCTGGCCCGGCGTCCAGTTGCGGAAACCGGTCGCGAGCGCGAAGGCCTCGTCCGACAAGGCCGGCTCGTTGCGCAGCAGCGCCGCCAGCGCCGCGCCCAGGGTGTGGCGCAACAGATCGCGCAGGCGCTCGGTGTCCGCGCCGGCCGGGGACGGAGTGTCCAGCTCGACGTGGCGCACGTACTTGTCGATCAGCTGGCGCATCGCGCGGCCATAGGCCAGCCAGTCGCCGGAGGTGGCGGCCGCCTGCAGATACCGGCCCAGATCGCCCAGTTCGTCGTGCAGGCCGGCCATGCCGTCGGCGAACGCGACCAGCAGGCGCTGCGGCTCGTCGACACCCGCGAACAGCGTCAGCAGCGCCTCGGCGCCGATCGCACTGCCGGCACCACGCGCACGGCCACGCGGGGCGTGGTCGGCGGTGACGTCGGCGTCGGTCGGCTTGGGCATGGCGCTCACGGCGTGAAGGCGATGGCGCGCAGGGATGCGCGTATCTCCCGGATTCGGTCACCGGCTATCGGCCGATCCGCGCGCCACTTGAGTGCGCTGGCGTATGGCGGCCGACACGGAACGGGCAATCCGACGCCTCATCCGGGACAGGTGACCGCATTGTGGCGCCGCACTCGGCACTTCGACACCCTGTGGTTCCTGCCATCGAAGCCGTTGGCGATGCTGTGGGCGTGCGTGGACCCTGGCTGCGGCAATGCCCGGTCGACAGCTGGAGCGACACAGAGCCGCCGGTCCGGCCCCTGCGGCACCGCTGCAGACGGGTGAGCGCGTCCCTGTCGGCGCACTTGAAGGTCGTGCTCGCGATGGCGAGCGGACGTCGGCGGAACGCGCAGGTGCGTCCAGGGTCGCTGGCCGCGCCTGCTCGTCGTTGGATCAGGGTTCGGATGGTGACTGCAGATCCGCGTAATGCCGCGCGGCCACGTCGGGATGCGAGCGCAGGCGCCCTTTCAGCGTGTTCTGGCCGACCTGGTGGAACAGCGGATTGTGCGGGTCGCGGGTGTAGCCGCTGGCTTCGCGGGCGAGCTCGGGCGGCAGCGTCAGCGCGGGCACCGTCGCATCGAGGCGCGCGCCGAGGAAGAACGCAGCGGAGAGACGCTCGATACCCGGGGGCGGACTGCTGACGCGATGCACGGCCGCCTTGAGGTAGCCGTCCGATGCCAGTTCCAGCAGCTCGCCGATGTTGACGATGTAGGTGCCGGGTCGCGGGGTGGCGTCGATGACCTGGCCATCGTCGAGTTCGATCTGCAGGCCGCCGACGCCGTCCTGCAGGATCAGCGTCAGCAGCTCGCTGTCCTTGTGCGCGCCCACGCCCTGGTCGTTCTCCACCCGCTCGCGGCCGGGGTAGCGGATCAGTTTCATCAGCTGGTACGGGTGGTCGCGATAGAGCGGAGCGAACACGTCGCGCGGCTGGCCGAGGGCTTCGGCACAGGCCTGCAGCAGGCGGAGCAGCACACCGGTGACCGCGTCCTGCCAGGCCAGCACGACCGTGCGGAATTCCGGCAATGCCGCGGGCCACTGGTTGGGGCCCTGCAGGCGGGTCCACGCCGGCACGCCGGGCGCCTGCAACACCGCCTCGCGTTCGGCGCCGATGTCGATCTGTTCGCGCCAGTCGGCCTTGCCGCGGGTCAGTTCGGCGCCGACCTGGTTGTAGCCGCGGAAATGTGGGGAATGGACCATCGCGATGGCCTGCTTGTCCGCGTCGGGCAGCGCGAACAGCGCCCGCGCCTGCTGCAGCAGTGCGGCGTCGAGCTCGGGCGGCACGCCGTGGTGACCGACGTAGAAGAAGCCGACCTCGCGTGCGCCCTGGCGCAGCGTCTGCAGCGCGGCGGCGCGATCGCCAGGGCTGCCGGCTTCGAGTTGCGACAGGTCGATCAGCGGCAGGTGCCGTTGGGTGGTGGACATGGTCCGATCCTCGGGGACAGACACATTGAAAATCAGGGTGGCGCGGACACCGCAGGATGGCGCTGGCGCGCGTGGCGACGATGAAAAAAGGAGACCCGGTGGTCTCCTTTCTTCGTCCGTCCGGCGCGCGCCGTCAGTACTTCGGGACGCCGCCATCCACGCTGTCGCTCCAGGCGTCGATGCCGCCAGCGACGTTGTAGACGTGGGTGAAGCCCTGGTTGCGGAAATGCTCGGCCGCCTGCTGGCTGCGGCCGCCGTGGTGGCACAGGAACGCCAGCGGCGTGTCCTTGGGCAGCTGCTGCAGGCGGGTGATGGCATCGCCGTCGAGCACCTCGAACGGCCGCGCGACGCTGGCGGTGGCGCGTTCGTCCGGCGGGCGTACATCGACGAGGGTCAGCGTGCCGGCGGCGAGTCGATCGTTGGCGTCGGCCGGGCTGATGTCCTGCACGGGCTTCGGCGCGTTCGGATTGTCGATAACCAGACCACGGCCGCGGATGTCGTCGGCGAAATCGATCGTCATGCCCTCGGCGCGGCGCGCGGCGCCCAGATCGAACTGCACGTCGATGCCGTCGGCCTGGGCGACGATCGCGCCCGGATTGCGCGGCGCCAACTGCAGGCGGGTGCGGAAACTCTTGTCGATGTCGACCTGCAGCACGTAGTCGCCGCCGGCGTCGGCGACGGCCTTGGCGATCGTCTCGCGTGCGACGGGCGTGATCGTGATCGACGGCGGGGTGCGGTCGGGCGGGGCGACGCCGAACACGCCGTGCAGCTCGCCGCTGCCGACCATCTGCTCGATGATGTCGCTGCCGCCGACGAGTTCACCGTCGACGTAGAGCTGCGGGATCGTCGGCCAGTCGCCGTAGGCCTTGATGCCTTCACGGATCTCGCCGTCTTCGAGCACGTTGACGTGCAGGTAATCGACGCCGACGGCTTCCATGGCCGCGACGGCCTTGGCCGAGAAGCCGCACTGCGGGGCCAGCGGCGAGCCCTTCATGAACAGCACGGCGCGGTTGCCCTGGAGCAGGGTGTCGATGCGGGTGCGCAGGGCGGGATCGAGGGACATGGCAGGGTTCCGGTGGGCGGGAAGACGGACATGGTAACGCGGGGGGTCTGTTGCAAGGTTCGGGGGTTGGCGGAGGTTCGGGAGGGATTGGGCCTAGAGCAGTGCGCGATTTCTCGTTTGCTGGCGGAATCGCTTCATTGACCGTGTTTTTGGCTGGTGGATGGGGTCTGTGCGTCGAGGGCGAACGCTGTGTTGCACGGCCGCGCGGGGCCGTCGCCCTTGAAGGACGGCGATGGCCTTGGAGTTTTTTCTTCAGGGGCAGGGCTTTCGCCCGCTGCGCGTGCGAGTTCCTTTTTGATGGACCAAAAAGGAACCCAAAAGTCCCCTCGCCGGGCGCGAGCCGGCGCGATACAGCCGCGCCGGTTCCCTGCGCGCCTCGCCTGACGCGGCACGGCGCCCAAACTCGCTGCGCTCAGACATGGGCGCCTCTTCGGCCGCGCCAGACTGCGGTGCTCGGCTCGCTGAACGGCTCGCAAGATCAAAGGCGAAACGCCAAAGCAAAGGCAGTGCCGAAGCCGAAGCCGGAGCCGGAGCCGGCACAAGAGCCGGAGCCGGTGCCAAAAGCCAGGGCCTAGGCCGGAGCAATGGCGAGTGCAGTGGAAAGAGCAAGCGTGGTTGCAGCAGCCGAAGCAAAGCCGAACCTGAGCATGTCGGCGTTCGGGTCGTCGTGGACGCGTGTCCGATCCAGGGCGGCCACATCGCGCTGTCGCGCACGCTCGCGGCTGCCGCCATCCCATGATCGAGGTGATCAACAGCTTCGGGCTGGCGATGCTGCAGCTCTGACTAGCGCGACATCAACGACGGCGATGGCATGCCAGTGCGAAATCAAGCGGCCCTTAATTTCGTCTTAAAGCCTGTAAAAAATTATGGCGCTGCGGAGACTGCATGGCGTTGCCGCGTTGCCGCGTTGCCGCCAACGGGTTCGCAAAAAATCGCGAAAGCGCGGTCCTGGATTCTTCACTGTTTCTCTTCGTCACTTCTTTTCGTAGCTGTCATCGATGCAGCGATCACCGCTGTGCATTCGCCGACTTTGCAGTTGCTGTCGCTGTCGCTGTCGCTGTCGCTTTTGTTCCGAGCTCCAGCTCTGCCTTTGCCTCTGCTTCAGCCTTCCGCTTCTGCCTTTGGCTTGAAGCTCGCTGTGTCTGCGGTTTTCCGTCCCTTTGCTTTTGCCTTTGCCTTGCCCTTGCGTCCGCTTTCGGCTTGGCTTCCAGCCTTTGACGTGTCGAGCCGTAAAGCGAGCCGAGCATCGCAGGGCGGCGGGGTCGAAGAGCAGCCCATGTCTGAGCGCAGCGAGTTTGGGCTGCGTGCCCCGGTGCCCGAGAAGCGCAGGGGCCCGATGCGGCTCCATCGCATCGGATCGCGTCCGGCGACGGCGTTTTTGCTTACTTTTGGCAAGACAAAAGTAAGCCGCGCGACAGCGCGGAAGCCCTGTTTTAGATTTGCCTCCGGCAGTCGCCTAAAAAAAGCACCCCCGCAGCCAACACAAAACCGGACCCGGCCCCAGACGCCGCAAGCAACATCCAAGCGAGTGGCATCATTGCCCCATGCCATCGCATCGCCCCCCCCGCCACCCCCACCTGTGGCTTCCTCTGCTGCTGCTCTCGCAAGCCCTGATCGCACTCGCGTGGTGGCGCCTGGGCTGGCCCATCGGCCTGCCACTGCTGCTCGCCAGCCATGCGCTGTGCCTGTGGGGCGTACTCGCACCCGCCTCGCGACTCTATGGGCCGGTGCTGACCATGCTGCCGGGTGACGACGTCTGGCTGACGATCGACGACGGTCCTTCCGATGACACCCGCCCGTTGCTCGATCTGCTCGACGCCCACGACGCGCAGGCGACCTTCTTCCTCGTCGGCGAACGCGCCGCCGCGCGGCCTGAGCTGGTGCGCGAGATCGTGGCGCGCGGGCATGGCATCGGCAACCACAGCCAGACCCATCCGCAGGCGATGTTCTGGGCGCTGGGGCCGGCGCGGATGCGCCGCGAGATCGCCGCGTGCCAGGCCACGTTGACCGGGATCGCCGGGCAGGCGCCGGTCTGGTTCCGGTCGGTTGTCGGCCACACCAATCCTTTCGTGCACGCGCCGCTGCGCGATGCGCGGCTTGCGCGAGTGGGCTGGAGCGCGCGCGGCTTCGATGCGGTGAAGACCGACGTGGCCGAAGTCGTCGCGCGCATCGATACCGATCTCGCGCCCGGCGCCATCGTGCTGCTGCACGAGGGCGCAGCGCATGGGTGCAATGTCGCGATGCTCGGCTGCGTGCTCGCCAAGATGCGCGACAAGGGTTTGCGCGCGCGCGTGCCTGTCGTCGAGCACCGCAGCGCGTCCTGAGCGCCGCGGTCCGCATCATCCGCCTGTGGGAGCGCGCTTTCGCGCGATGCGCGACGTGCTGAAGACGTTGGCCTCGCTCTGCAGCGACATGCAACCGCTGCCTGCAAAACTGTGTGCACGTCTGCTCGATCGCAGATCCGCGATCCCGCGTTCAATCGGACCGCAGATGCTCCAGCAGCGCCTGCACGTCGTCGGCCTCGAGCAGCAGTTCGGCCAGCGCGTGCTGTCCCGTCGCCGCCGCGGTCGCGGCCAGGGCGGCGGCGCACAGGGTCTCGCTCCAGTCGGGCGCGGCGACCAGGCCGGTCAGCAGCGGCAGACGCGACAGCGCGGCGACGTAACCGTCGATCAGATGCTCTGGGATTTCCGCGTCATGCAGTGCGCGGCCCAGTTCGATGCTGGCCGGCAGCACGAAGTGGCTGGGCGTCGCGCGCTCCGGCGCTTCCGCCAGCGCGGCGACGATGTGCGGCACGGCCGCGAACGAGGCGCTGTAGACCGCGCCCTGATGACACAACGCCGACCACAGCGAGGCCCAGGGTTCGCTCTGCCAGGTCACTTCGGTGGCGCCGTCGAGCTGGGCGAGCAGGGCGGGGATGCCGCGCGCATCGCCCGAGGCGCAGGTCAGGCGGGTCCACGACGGATCGTCCAGCGCCAGCATCGGCGCATCGCACAAGCCGTCGCGTGCGGTCACGTGCGCTCGCCCACGATCAGCCAGTTGTTGAACGGCGTGTCGCCGTACAGCGGGCGGATCGAGGTGCGCAGGCCGGCGCCTTCGAGCTGCGTGCGCAGGCCTTCGGCGGTCGGGTAGCACTTCGCGCGTTCCTGCATCCAGCCGGCGAGGTTGGCGATGCGGTCGGTGATGCGCGTCGTGCGGCTGCGCGTCGATTCATCGGCCAGGCCGCTGCGGATCACCAGTCGCGCGCCGGGCGTCAGCATGCGCAGCACGCCGGCCAGCAGGGCGTGCTGGCGGTCGTGCGACAGGTACTGCAGCACGTCGAGGATCGCCACGCTGCCGTGGTGGTCGGGCATGCCGGCGCCGAGGTCGAGCACGTCGAAGCGCACATCGGCCAAGCCCGTGCGCGCGGCGACCTCGCGGCCGCGGCGGATCTTCGCCGCGTCGATGTCGACGCCGTAGAACGGCAGCGCCTGGCCATCGGCGCGCAGCGCATGCGCCAGCAGGCCCAGGCCGCAGCCCAGATCCAGTACCGGCGCGGTGGTCGGACGCAGCGCCTGCAGCACGCCCGGATACAGCGGATCGGTGCGCAGCTTGGTCAGCGTGTAGTAGTAGTCGTAGCGGTTGCCGAGCATGTGCTTCGGCAGGAACGCGCGCGCGATGCTGCGGGCGTCCTCACGCGGAAACGGGGCGGTCGAGAGCGGGGCGGCGTCGTGGGCGGTCGTATTCATGCCCGAGACAATACGGCGCGGGCGACCGGCAACGCCAGCCGCGTCCACTCGGCATGCAGCGCTGCCGAAGGATGCAGGCCGTCGTCGGCGAGCATCTCCGCCTCGCCGCCATGCGTGCGGCTGACCGGCGCGATGTCGACGAAGGCAGCGCCGTGCGCGGCGCAGCTTGCGGCGGCTGCGGCGTTGTAGGCGTCGAGTTCGCGCGCGATCGCGGCGGTGTCGCGGCCGGAGTGCGCGCCGAACGGGGTCACGCCCCAGTCGGGAATCGCCAGCACGACGACGCGCGCGGCATCGCCGCCGGCGAAGCCGATCGCGCGCTGCAGCAGGGCCTCGAACGCGGGCGCGTAATCCGCCACGTCGCGGCCGCGGTACTGGTCGTTGACGCCGATCAGCAGGCTCACCAGATCGAACGGCGCGCGCGGCGCGGCGGCATCGATCGCCGCGTCGAGTTCGTCGGTGGTCCAGCCAGTGGTCGCGATGATCTCGGGCGCATCCACCGCGATGCCGTCGGCGCGCAAGGCATCCGCCAGCTGCACCGGCCAGCGGTCTTCGGCAGCGATGCCTTCGCCGATGGTGTAGCTGTCGCCGAGCGCGAGGTACCGCGCCGTCATCGTCCGGAACGCGCCTGGCGCGGGGCCAGCGGCACGACCTTGCGGGCATCCCCGATGTGCCGGTCGAGCACGCGCTCGATGCGCGCGAACACCTCGCGCAGCTGCGCGGGTTCGGGCAGCAGCGTGACGCGGAAATGGTTGCGGTAGGGCACGTTGAAGCTGTTGCCCGGCACCACCAGCACGCCTTCGCTTTCCATCAGGTCCAGCGCGAACGCATGGTCGTCGAAGCCCTGGGACAGCGCCGGGTCGATGCCGGGGAACGCATACAGCGCACCCGCCGGTTCCACCAGTTGCAGGTAGCGGCTGGCGGCGCAGGCCTCGACCACCGCACGCCTGGCCTCGTACAGACGCCCGCCGGGCGCGCACAGGGCGCCGATGGTGTCGATGCCGGTCAGGGCGGCCTCGATCGCGAACTGGCCGGGCACGTTCGCACACAGGCGCAACGCGCCCAGCAGGTCCATCGCGTTGCGGAAGTCGCGGCTGCGCGACTCGTCGCCCGACAGCACCGCCCAGCCCACGCGCCAGCCGCAGGCACGGTGCACCTTCGACAGGCCGCCGAACGATACGCAGGGCACATCGCCCGCGATCGGTGCGATCGGTTCGAACGCCGCGCCGTCGTAGGTGATGCCGTCGTAGATCTCGTCGCACAGCAGCAGCAGATCGTGCCTGGCGGCGATCGCGACGAGGCGCTCGAGCAGCGCGCGCGGATACACCGCGCCGGTCGGGTTGTTCGGATTGATCAGCACGATCGCACGCGTGCGCGATGACACCAGCGCTTCGAGTTCGTCGGGGTCGGGCAGGAAGCCGTTGGCCGCCTTGCACTGGTAGAACACCGGACGCCCGTCGTTGAGGATCGTCGCCGCCGACCACAGCGGGTAGTCGGGCGAGGGCACCAGCACTTCGTCGCCGGGATTGAGCAGCGCCCGCAGCGCGATGTCGATCAGTTCGCTGACGCCGTTGCCGATGAACACGCGTTCGGGCGACACCGCGGCAGCGCCGCGCGCGGTCTGGTGCGCGGCGATGACCTCGCGCGCGACCGGCAGGCCCTGCTGGTGGGTGTAGGGATCGGTGTCGTGGATGCGCTCGGCGATCGCGCGCTGCAGATGTTCCGGCGCGCGGAATCCGAACGCGCCGGGATTGCCGATGTTGAGCTTGATCAGCGTGCGGCCCTGCGACTCCAGCTCCCGCGCTCGCCGCGCCAGTTCGCCGCGGATCTCGTAGCGGACTTCGGACAGGCGTTCGCGCGTCTTCAAGGGGGCATGCTGGGGGGCGGACATCGGACATCGCTCGGGGCGGAATGTCGCCGGATGCTAGCGGAAATGCCGTCCGGATGCGGCCCCTGCCGACGAGCGGCCGCCGGTGTCGGCACGTCTGCGGGGCGCGCGCCGTAGAATCCGCGGCATGCCGAATCCCCGACTGCCCGTTTGAATTCCCCGGATCCCGCCCTGCGTGCCATCGGCTGGCCGTTCGACGGGCCGCCGTCGGGCCCCTGGGCCGAGACGATGGCCGCGCATCCGGCCGCCGCACCGATGCGCGTGGTCGAACAGCACCGCTCCGGCTACCTGGTGGCCGCCGCGCCCGGCGAGGCGATCGCGGTCGAATCGCTGCCCGAGTGGCTGCGCCGCAGCGGCTACCGCAAGGGCACGATCGCGCCGGAAGACCGCGCCGCCGTCGGCGACTGGGTGCTGGTCGAGGACGGCAAGCGCATCGCCGCGATGCTGCCCCGGCGCAGCGCGATCAAGCGCGCCGCCGCCGGCGAGCATTACAAGCAGCAGCTGATCGCCGCCAACATCGACACCGTGCTGGTGGTCTGCGGCCTGGACGCGGACTTCAATCCGCGCCGCATCGAGCGCTACCTGCTGCTGGTGCAGGGCGGCGGCACGCCGGTGATCGTGTTGACCAAGGCCGACAAGCCCGAAGCCGACATCGACGCCGCGGTGGCGGCGCTGACCGAGATCGCCGGCCAGGGCGTGGCCGTGGTGCCGGTCAACGCTCTCGACCGCGACAGCGTCGATGGCCTGCACCGCTGGCTGGGCCCGGGTATGACCGCGGTGCTGGTCGGCAGCTCCGGCGCGGGCAAGTCCACGCTGACCAACAGCCTGCTCGGCATCCAGCGCATGAAGACCGCCGCGGTGCGCGAGACCGACGACCGCGGCCGGCACACGACCACGTACCGCGCGCTGATCCCGCTGCCGTCCGGCGCCTGCCTGATCGACACGCCCGGCATGCGCGAGCTCAAGCCCACCGGCGAGGAGGACCTGTCGGAGGGTGGCTTCGCCGACGTCGAGGCCATCGCCGCCGACTGCCGGTTCCGCGACTGCACCCACGGCGGCGAACCCGGCTGCGCGGTGCGCGCCGCGGTCGAGGGCGGCACGCTGTCGGCCAAGCGGCTGGGCAGCTATCTGAAGCTGCGCGACGAACTGGCGGGCGCCGCCGGCCAGCTGGCCCATCGTCTGGCGCACAAGGCCGAGACCACCCCGGCTCCGGGCAAGCCGGGCGGGCGTCCGGCACCGAAGACCGGCGGCCGGCCCGGCATCAAGCCGGCGCGTCGCGGATCGGACTGGACGCGCGACAGCTGAAGCGGATGCCGCGGCGCGATCGCCGCGGGCTTGCGGTTTCCGGGCATGCGTGTGGCGCCGGCGGAGATAACGGGTCGGGCTCGCGGCCAGGGCTGCGCCTCGGGATGGCACTGTCGAGTGGCGCCGTTGGCAACCCGCAGGCGCGAGCGCGCGATTCCCGGGAGACGGACAGAGGCACCCGATCGCGGCCAAGTCCGCTCCTGCAAAGGCTGCTCCTACAGATGCAGCCCGTCGGGATCGAGGCCGCATGGGGATGCAGGCGCGCGCTTGCGCGCGATGCTGGAAATGTCAGCTGCACCGAGTCGCTTCGCGATCACGGCCAAGGCCGCTCCCACCGCAGGCCGATCCAGCGGGGCGCAGCGAGCCGCCTGTAGGCGCGCGCTTGCGCGCGATGCTGGGGATGTCAGCTGCACCGAGTCGCTTCGCGATCGTGGCCAAGGCCGCTCCCACCGGAGGTCGATCCAGAGGGGCGTAGCGAGCCGCCTGCAGGCGCGCGCTTGCACGCGATTCACGGGCGCGCGTGCAGCCGGCGATGCGGAATTCCCGGCGAAGCCCGCATCCGCACACCGCTTCGCCCGGACCAGCCCGCGCCCCGGAATTGAAGCCCTCGTCCACGATCGGCTAGCGTGACCGTCTCGCCTGCGGAGTCCCGATGCCCGACGCTGCCGACATCGCCCACCACGCCGCGCTCGATGCGCGCATGGTCGCGGCCGCGCGCGGAATCCGGCTGCTGAGTCTCGCCAGCTGGTCGCCGCAGGTGCAGCAACGGTTCCTCACCGCGTTCGCCGGCGGCCGGCGCGTCCTGCCCGAGGTGGTCTATCCCGCGCTCGATTTCGCCGAGGCCCGGCGCGAACTCGATGCCATCGCCGCGGCCGCCGATCCGGATCATCCGCTGGGCGCGTACCTGCGCGATTCCACCCGCGCCTGGCACACCGCCGCGCAGCTGCTCGAAGCCCTCGGTACGCCGGCCGTGACCGCGCATTCGATCGCGCTCTACGGCCGTCCCGACACCCCGGTGCCCGGCGGCCTGGCGACCACCTGCGACGCCGCGCAGCACTTCATCCGCATCGCCGACGAACTCGATCCCGGTCTGCTGGCCGATGCCGGTCTCGATGCGCCGGCGTTGCAGGCGCAACTGCAGGCGGATCTGGATGCGTTCTTCGGCACACGCGTGATCGCGGTCGAACTCGATCCCGACATGATCGCCAAGGCCGCCGCGGGCGCGTACCGGCTGCGCCTGCGCGCCGACGCACGGTACTCGATCCACGATCGCGGCCAGCTGTTGCAGCACGAGGCCTTCGTGCATTCGCTGACCGCGCTCAACGGCCGCGAGCAGACCGTGCTGCCCAGCCTGGCGATGGCCT
Source organism: Luteimonas sp. Soil_C_5 (assembly GCF_057656615.1). Lineage (NCBI taxonomy): Bacteria > Pseudomonadati > Pseudomonadota > Gammaproteobacteria > Lysobacterales > Lysobacteraceae > Luteimonas > Luteimonas sp. Soil_C_5. Next base: position 127,621 of record NZ_JBDGKA010000004.1, on the reverse strand, counting down.
CGCCGCGCACCACCTGCACCCAGGAAGGGCTGGCGGTACTGGCCGAGCAGATCACCGGGCACATCGACATCAACCGCATGAAGCGCATCAGCCTGCGTACCGAGGCGATCACGCAGGCACTCGACGGCGCGGATTTCCTCGAGGTGTTCGACGTCTTCCACCGCGCCGGCCAGGACGCGGCGGAAAGTTTCGCCTCCGCCCAGCGCGTGTTCCGCGGCGTGCCGCTGACCGGCGGCCATGCCTTCACCAAGGACGCGGTCTACCTGCGCGGGCTGATCGACGTGCACACCTTCTTCCGCCAGTCGCTGGCGCAGCGCGCGTTGCCGCGGTGCCGGCAGCTGTTCGCCGGCAAGATGACGCTGGAGGACGTGCAGCGCTTCGCGCCGATGTTCGAGGCCGGTGCGATCGCGCCGCCGCGCTGGTTGCCGCCGTGGCTGGCGGATGCCGGCGGACTGGCCGGCATGCTCGCGTTCTCGCTGTTCGCCAACCGCATCCGGCTCGACCGGCTGTGACGCCGCGCTACAGGCCGAAGGTCGGCGCGGTGGCGGTCGAATGCAGCAGGCGCACGCTGTCGCCGAGCTGGTGTGGGCTGGCGCCGGCCAGCAGCGCCTGCAGGCCCTGACGGTCCGGGGCCAGCCCCGGCGCTAGACCGACCCAGGCATTGCGGCCTGCGGCCTTGGCCGCGTACAGGCAGCGGTCGGCCAGCGCGCTGGTCTGCTGCCAGTCGCCCAGTGCCGGCCATGTGGTCGAGAACGGCCAGGGCGCGAAGCCGATCGAACAGGTGATCGACAGCACCGCGCCGTGGCTCAGGTACATCGCCTCGCCGGCCACCGCGGCGCGGATGCGTTCGGCCAGGCGCGCTGCGCTGTCGGGATCGCCCAGACGCGTGACCAGCACGAATTCCTCGCCGCCCCAGCGCACCAGCAGATCGTCCTCGCGGCACAGCGTGCGCAGGCGCTGCGCGAACTGCACCAGCACCTCGTCGCCGGCCTGGTGGCCGTGGCCGTCGTTGATGCGCTTGAACGCATCGATGTCGATCATGAAGAAGTACAGCGTGTCGGCGCCGCCGCCGGCATCGAGCCGGTGCAGCACGCGGCCCGATTCGCGCGCCAGCCAGTCCTGCAGTTCGCGCCGGTTGGCGACGTGGGTCAGTGGATCGAGACGGTTGGCCGCGTCGAGTTGCGCGTTGCTCTGCTGCAGCTGCTGGTTGGCCTGCTCCAGCTGCGCGGTGCGCTCGGCGACGGTGCGGTTGAGCAGGTCCACCCGGTCGCGCTCACGGCGCACCGTGCGCCGCGTGCGCCGCGCCATCAGCGCCAGGCACAGCAGCAGCAACAGCGCATAGCCGAGATAGGCCAGCGGATGCCGCCACCACGGCGGCGGCATGTGGATGGTCAGCGTGCGCGATGCTCCGAACTGGCCGTCGCGGCCCGCGGCCTGCACGTCCAGCCGGTATCGGCCGGCCGGCAGGTGGTTGAGCGAGATCTCGGTGCGCGCCTGGTGCGGATAGATCCAGCCCGTGTGCAGGCCGTCGACCCGGTAGCGCAGCTGCGCCGCGGCAGGCGCGAGGAAGTCGATCGCGGTCATGCCGATGGTGAACACGCTGTCCTCGCTGCCCAGGGTGATCTCGGGCGCATAGACGATGTCGATCTCTCCGCCGAGACGGGCCTCGGCATCGGTCTGCCGGCTCAGCAGCTGCAGTCCGGTCAGCACCGGCCGCGCCGGCGCACTGCGCGGCGGCAACTGCAGCGGGGCGATCGCATCCAGGCCCAGGGTGCCGCCGAAGAACAGCAGCCCGCCCGGGCCGGCGAAGGCCGCGCCGCTGTTGTATTCCTGGTTGCGCAGACCGTCGCGGCGGCCGATGTTCTGGAAGATCCCGCTGGCCGGGTCGTACACGCTGAGGCCGAGGTTGGTGCTGACCCACAGGCGCCCGCCGGGGTCGGGCAGGATCCGGTAGACCACGTTGTTGGTCAGGCCGTCGCGTTCGTCGAGCACGGTCGAGGCGCCGGTGGCGCGGTCGATGCGGTACAGCCCGGCGCCGAAGGACCCGGCCCAGATCGCATCGCGGTCCACGTGCAGGCCCCAGATCGAACGGTGCAGGCCCGCGCCGCCGGGTTCCACCGGCACCAGCGCGCCGCCGCGCAGGCGCCACAGGCCGCGCGTGTTGGTGGCGACGAGCAGGCTGCCGTCGAAATCGCGCATCAGCGCGGTGATCATGTCGCCATCGAGGACGTCGAGCGCCGGATCCGCTTCGAGGTGCCCGTCGCGGAGGCGGCGCAGGCCGCTGCGGCTGCCGACCCACAGCAGGTCGTCCTCGCGCAGCAGGACATCGATGCGTGGATCGTCCAGCGCCGCGCCCGGTTCGAGCGTGCCGTCGGCGTGCAGCCGCCACAGTCCGGACATCGTGCCGATCCACCAGCCGTCATCGGCCGCCGGCACCACCGCGCGTACCGACACGCCGTCCAGCGCCGCGGCCGCCTGCCAGCTGCCTCCGATCCGGTTGCGCCGGTGCAGGCCGCTGTCGGTGCCCACCAGCACGTCGGTGCCGCCGCGCCAGATCGCACGCACGCTCTGGCTGGGCCAGTCGGCGGTCGCGCCCGTGCCGGCCGCATCCGGACGGATCACCGCCGCCAGTGGCCGCACCCGGTACAGGCCCGAGGTGTAGGTGCCGATCCACCACGCACCCGTCGCGGTCTGGTGGAAGCGGGTGATCGCGCTGCGCGGTGGCCGGTCGAAGCGCAGGCGCTGCGGGCGGGTCTGCCCCGGCGCCAGCTGGGCGACATCGCCATTGACGAAGCCGACCAGGATGCGGCCGTCGTCGAGCCGGATCAGCGCGCTGGGCACCACGCTGGCGCGGGTGTCCATTGCCCAGGCACGCAGCGGACGGCCGTCGGCATCCAGCCGGTGCAGGCCGTTGTCGGCGATCGCCCACAGGCCCTCGGCGCCGCTCTGCAGCCCCATGCAGCGGCGCGCGCCCGGGAGGGTCGACAGCGGCGCCAGGGCATCGCCGTCGACGGTCCAGAGCCGGCACGTCGCATCCAGTGCCACCGGGGCCGCGCGCGCGGCCGACCACTCCAGGCCGACCACTTCCGACGTCGTGCCCAGTCTGCGCACGCCGCTGACCTCGGCGTCGACGTGATCCACGCCGGCCTCGGTGCCCAGCCATGCGCCGCCGGCAGGATCGAGCAGGATCCGGGTCACGCGCACATGCGAGAGGCCGTCCTCGACGCCGAGCCGGCGGTGTTGCCAGGTCGGCAGATGCAGCACTTCGAGGCCGGCATCGTTGGTGCCCAGCCACATCCGCGTGCGCGCCGGCTCGAACGTCAGGCTTTCGATGCTGCTGCTGGCCAGCCCCGGCCCGCGCGCGCCCGGCTCCGGGTGGGCGCGGTAGGTGCGGAAGCGATGACCGTCGAACCGGTTCAGGCCGTCCTGCGTGCCGACCCACAGAAAGCCCTGGTCGTCGGCGGCCATGGCCGAGACCGTCATCTGCGACAGGCCTTCGTCGAGGCCGTAGACCTCCAGACTCAGCGGCGGCAGGGCGTCGTCGGTGGCCTGCGCGAAGGCCACGGGCGCCAGTGCGATCGATACCAGCGCGCCCGCCAGTGCCAGCCGCCACGACGCCCGGCCGGACACGCGCGACGCGGTCCGGCCGTCGGCGACGGCAGCAGTGGCAGGCTGGCGGCAAGGCACGTCGATCGGTTCTGGACTCGGACTCCCCGGTTGCGATTGTGCATGCCAGAAACGTGCCAGAGGGTCGGTCGCCGCGCGCGACCATGCCAGACTGTCGCCATGACGATTCCGACGATCCTGGTCGCCGACGATCACCCGCTGCTGCGTGCAGCGGTCCTGCATGCGCTGCGCGACGGTCTGGGCGAGCTGCGCGTGGTCGAGGCCGCCAGCGCCTCGGCGCTCGCGCCCGCGCTCGAGGCCCAGCCCGACATCGATCTGGTCCTGCTCGACCTCGCCATGCCCGGTGCGCGCGGTCTGTCGTCGCTGGTCTGGTTGCGCGGCGAGCGGCCGGAACTGCCGGTGGTGGTCATCTCCTCCAACGACCATCCGCGCATCGTGCGCCGGGTGCAGCAGTTCGGCGCCGCCGGTTTCATCTCCAAATCCGCGCCGGCCGAATCGATCGGCCAGGCGGTGTCCACGGTGCTCGACGGCGGCAGCTGGTTCCCGCCGCTGACCGCCGAGCGTTCGGAAGAAGACGCCCGGCTCGCCACGCGCCTGGCCCAGCTCACGCCGCAGCAGTTCCGGGTGCTGATGGCCGTGGCCGATGGCCTGCTCAACAAGCAGATCGCGCACCAGCTGGGGCTCGCGGAAAACACGGTCAAGGTGCACGTCACCGCGATCCTGCGAAAGCTCGAATGCAACAGCCGCACCCAGGCGGCGGTGCTGGTCAAGGCGCTGGAGCGCGAGGACGAGGCGTAGTCCGAACGCAACGCCCGGCATTGGCTGGGCCTCGCCGGATCGTCGCGTCGCGCTTCGAACAATTCCTGGGGATGGCCCTGATCCGGCGTTCGGGAACACAGGCCGCCGCCGCGCGCCGGGACGCCCGCACACGCGGACATCGGCATTCCCGCGCAGGCAGGGACCCGGGGACTTCGAGCGCGAGCACCGGGTCCGGGAAGCGCGAATTCCACTGACGCTCAGCGCGTGTCGGTGCACGCGCCGCCGCTGCCTCAATGCCCCCGCAAGCGCATCTGCATCATCAGCGCGCGCAGCGCCGGCGGGCGCAACGGCTTGGGCAGGAAGCCGTGTCCCGCCTCACGCGCCTGCGCGCGCAATGCGGGATCGGTGTCGCCGGTGACCAGGATCGCCAGCGGCGTCGTCCCCCAGCGCCTGCACAGCGCACTGAAGAGCACGGGGCCTGCGTGCCCGTCGGTGGAGGCGTCGAGCAGCACCAGATCCGGCGCGTTGCCGCGCACCGCCGCCGCCAGCGCGGCCTGCGGGCCGTCGGCGCGCTGGACGTCGCAGTCCCAGCGCTCGAGCAGTTGCCGGGTCGCGGCGCAGGCCAGGGCATCGTCGTCGACCACCCACACGCGGCAGCCGCGCAGCGGCGCGTCGTCCTCGGGCGGCACCGTCGTTGCGGGCGCCTCGACGACCGGCTGCACCGGTGCGTCGGCGCGCGGCACCGACACCCGGAACACGCTGCCGGTGCCGGGACGCGAGCGCAGATCGATACGATGGCCCAGCAGCTTGGCGATGCGGTCGACGATCGCCAGGCCCAGGCCGGCGCCGCGGTCGCCGGCGTTGCCGTCGTCGAGCCGCCGGAACTCTTCGAAGATCTCGTGCTGCCGGTTCGGCGGAATGCCCGGGCCGGTGTCGTGCACTTCGATCCACAGCCGGTCGCCGTGGCGGCGTACGCCCAGCACGATGCCGCCGCGCGCGGTGTAGCGCACGGCGTTGGACAGGAAGTTCTGCACCAGCCGGCGCAGCAGCATCGGATCGCTGCGCACCCAGGCCTGCGTCGCCACGTGGTCGAAGCGCAGGCCGCGCGCCTGCGCCAGCACGCCGGTCTCGCGGGCCAGGCCGTCCAGCAGCGGACCCAGCGCGAGGTCGCGCACGTCGGTGCGCAGCGTGCCGGTTTCCATCCGCGACAGGTCGAGCAGGCTCGCGAGGATGCCGTCCTGTGCCGACAGCGCGCCGTCGATGTTGTCGACGATCGCGCGCGTGTCGTCGTCACGCAGCCGCGCACGCAGGCCGGCGGCGAACATGCGCGCGGCGTTGAGCGGCTGCAGCAGGTCGTGCACCGCGGCCGCGGCGAAGCGGCCCTTGTAGCGGTTCGCGGCCTCGGCCTCGGCGCGCGCCTGTTCCAGATCGGCGGTGCGCTCGGCGATGCGCTGCTCCAGCGCGTCGGCCAGCGAGCGCAGGTCGCGCGCGGTGTTCTTGTACGAAGTGATGTCGGCGTAGCTGGTCACGAAGCCGCCCTCGGGCAGCGGATTGCCGCGGATCTCCAGCACCGTGCCGTCGGTCTTCTCGCTTTCGCGCATGTGCGGACTGCCGCTGCGCAAATGGTCCAGCCGGCGCTGGATCGCCTCTTCGACCGGTCCTGGGCCGAGCAGGCCGCGACGCGCGTTGTAACGGAACACGTCCTCGATCGAGGTACCCACCTGCACCAGCTCCGGCGGAAACCGGAACAGCTCGATGTAGCGCGCGTTCCAGGCCACGATGCGCAGGTCCGCGTCGATGATCACCACGCCCTGCGGCAGATGCGCCAGGCGCCGGCTGAGGCCGGTATCGGCTTCCTGCGCCGCGGCCACCAGGCCGTCCTGCGCGGTGCGCAGTTCCTCGGCGTGATGCCGCACCAGGGTTTCGAGTTCGGTGCGGCTGCGCCGCCGCAGCGAGCCCAGACGCAGCCGCTGCTGCGCGAACAGCAGCACGAACACCAGCGTCAGCCACGACGCGGCGCCGAACGCGGCGTACTGGCGCGCGGCCGCGGCCACGGGCGCGGCATCGTGCAGCAGGTGCAGGGTCCAGTCGGTGTCGTCGACCGGCGCGCGCTGCCACAGCCACAGGCCGGGCATCGCCGGGCGGTCGATGCGCACCAGCGCGCCGGCATCGCCGACTTCGCGCACCGTCTGCACGTCCAGCGGCAGCAGGCGCTGGGTGAGGTACTGGCGGGTCTGCGCCAGTTCGGCGCGCGCATCGGCATCCAGCGGGGCCAGCAACCGGTAGCGCCAGTCGACGCGACTGGCCAGGAACACCACGTCATGGCTGTCGCTGGCCAGCACGATGTCGCCGCTGCGCGGCCAGGTTTCCTCGATCGCCGACAGTTCGATCTTGATCGCGATGACGCCGATCGTGCGGCCGCTGTCGTCGCGCATCGCTTCCGACAGGAAGTAACCGGGCACGCCGGTGGTCAGGCCGATGCCGTAGAACCGGCCGCGACCGTCGCGCAGCGCCTGCTGCACATAGGGCCGGAACGCGTAGTCCTCGCCGACGTTGCTGCCGGTCTCGCGCCAGTTGCTGGCCGCGATCGCCACGCCGTCGGTGCCGATCAGGGTCAGCGTCGACGCCTGCGCGGTGTGGTTGGCTTCTTCCAGCCGCAGGTTCAGCCGGTGCCGGTTGGCGGCATCGACCGGCGCGATCACGCTCGCGCGCAGGTCCGGATCCAGCGCCAGCACCTGGGGCAGGGCGCGGTAGCGTTCGATGCGCTGGTTCACCGCCTGCGCGTGCAGCAGCAACTGCTGGGCCGACGTGGCCGACTCGTCGCGCAGCGCGCGGCGGCTGCCCTCGCGGTAGGCCAGCGCCGTGACCAGCACCAGCCCGCCACCGGCAAGCAGCAGCGTCAGTAGGAACGGGCGGAGTCTGGAACCGGGATGCATCGGCGACAGTGTAAAGGCGTGCCTGCGCGAGGCCGGGTGCGCGTGCCGCACGTGCAACACGCTGCGCCGGTCGCGCGCCGTGTCGGACGCGATTTCTCAAGGCCCCCGCAAGGCAGACCGCCATCCGCCGGATCGGCAGATGGCGGTGACACGCAGGCCCGGATCAGGCTTCGGCGAGCGCCGGCTGGCGTCGCGTCGCCGGCACCAGCCGGAACGTCGCGACCGCACGCGTGAGCTGCTGCGCCTGGTCGGCCAGGCTGCGCGCCGCGGCGGTGGCTTCTTCCACCAAGGCGGCGTTCTGCTGCGTGGTTTCGTCGAGCTGGATCACGGTCTGGTTGACCTGGTCGATGCCCGAGGACTGCTCCTGCGACGCGGCGCTGATCTCGGCCATGATCTCGGTCACGCGGTCGACCGAGGTCAGCACCTGCGCCATCGTGGCGCCGGCCACGGCGACCTGGCTGGAGCCTTCGCGCACGCGCGACACCGACTCGCCGATCAGCTGCTTGATCTCGCGCGCGGCCTCGGCCGAACGCTGCGCCAGCGTGCGCACTTCGCTGGCGACGACCGCGAAACCGCGGCCCTGCTCGCCGGCGCGTGCCGCTTCGACCGCCGCGTTGAGCGCCAGGATGTTGGTCTGGAACGCGATGCCGTCGATGACGCCGATGATCGCGCCGATGCGCGCGGAAGACGCGTCGATCGAGGCCATCGTCGCGACGACTTCCTCGACCGCGCGGCCGCCCTGGCCGGCGACGTCGGCAGCGCTGCGTGCCAGTTCATTGGCCTGGCGCGCGTGGTCGGCGTTCTGGCGCACGGTGGAGGTCAGTTCCTCCATCGAGGCCGCGGTCTCTTCGAGGTTCGCGGCCTGGCTTTCGGTGCGGCGCGACAGATCATCATTGCCGGCCGCGATCTCGCCGGCTGCGCCGTCGATCGACACCGCCGACTGCTGGATGCCGCGCACGACATCGGCCAGCTGCGACGCGGTGCGGTTGGCGTCGTCGGCCAGTCGGCCGAATGCGCCCTGGTAGCGCGCATCGACGCGCTGCGACAGATCCCCATCGGCGATCGCGGCCATGATCCGGCCGACGTCGGTCAGGCCGGCATCGGCCTGCTGCATCAGCCGGTTCAACGCTTCGATCATCTCGGCGAACGCGAAGCTGTAGCGGGATTCGTCGCCGCGTGCGCCGAAGTCGCCGCGCGCAGCCGCTTCGGCCAGCGTGGCGATTTCGCCATTGACCGCGCCCATGTTGGTTTTCACCGCATCCAGCGCTTCGTGCAGGCGCGCGCGCTGGCCGGGCAGGCGGCGCATGTCGCGGCTCAGGTCGCCTTGGCCGTACTCGTCCATGACCGCCATCGCATCGGCGATCGCGTCGAGATGTTCGAACACCACCGTGTTGACGCCGCGCGCCAGCGCGCCGTAATCGCCCGGGAAATCCTCCGGAATGCGGTGGCTGATGTCCTCGCCCTGCTGCAGGCGGATCATCGTGTTCATCTCGCCGTTGAAGCGCTGCAGCTGGTCCTGCATCTGGCGCATGCTGGCCATCAGCTGGCCGGTCTCGTCACGCGAGGTGATCGCGATCGGATTGTCGAAGCGACCCGACGCGATCGCTTCCGCCGTGCGCGTCGCGGCGCGCAGCGGCGACACGATGGCACTGCCGATCAGCCACGACAGGCCGATCGCCGCCAGGATCACCAGGCCGCCGAACAGCGCCAGCAGGCGGGTGAACACCATCGCCTGCTGCTGGATGTCGTCCGCGTAGACGCCCATCGCCACGATCCAGCCCCACTCGTCGAAGGACTGGGCGTAGCTGATCTTCTCGAACTGGCCCTCGTGGCCCGGCTTAGGGGCCCGGTAGCCGGAAAAGCCGTCGCCGGTCTTCACCGCGGCCAGGATGTCGCGATAGACGTAGTCGCCGTCTTCGGCCTGGTAGTCGCTCATGTCCGCGCCGACATCGCGGCTGGGATGCATGACGATCTTCAGCTCGGGATCGGCGATGAAGTAGTAGTCGGTGCCGTCGTTGGTGCGGATCGAGCCGAGCGCGCCGAGGGCCAGCGTCTGGGCCTGCTCGGTCGTGATCTGCCCGTCCCGCGCCTGGCTGGCGTAGTGCTCGACGATGCTCATCGCGGTTTCGATCTGGGTCTCGACGCTCTGCTTGCGCGCGTCGACCAGTTCCACGTACTGCAGCCGGGCCGCCGAGACGCTCAGCGCCAGGATGCCCAGTGCCAGCACCGCGCACAGCAGGATGAACTTGCGGGCGACCGGAAGATCGGCGAGGCGACGCTGGAGCGGAGCGAAGGGAGACATGGCGACAGGACCGGGGGAGACGAGTCCGGGGTATCGGCCGCAGGCGCGCGCGCTGAAGCACGCAGGGCATGAAGGCGCCGTGCATTCAGCGACAGGCCCTATGCAACGGGCCTGCATGTCGAAAAAAGTTGTCAGCCGCGCAGCAGCGTGTGCCCGGCGGCTTCGATGCGCGGGCGGCGCCGCACAGGGCGCAATCCGTGCACGCCCCGCATCAACAGCGTGAATCCCATGCGCGGCGCAGGGTCGTCACGACCCCGCGCGGTGTCAGCAGTCCGCGCCTGCGCACAGCGCACGGCGCGAACAGGACGACGCACGCCGGGGATGCCGGCGCACGTCATGACCCTCGATCAGAAGTGGACCTGCGCCCGCACTTCCATCGCATCCGGCGCCGAGCTGACGCCGTTGCGCGTCGCCCGTGCGCGGACGTAGTTGGCCTGCAGCTTCACGAACGGCGTCAGGTACCAGTTCGCACCGAAGGTCCAGTCGTGCTGGCGGCCGCCGGCGATGCCGCGGTCGTCGAGATCGAGCGTGCTGTAGCGCGCCGCCAGTTCCACCGCGCCGTAGCCGTTGGCCGGCTTCGGGTTGGCGACATTGCCGCTGGAATACGGACGGCTCTCGCCGGTCAGCAGCCAGCTGGCGGCGAGATAGCCGCCTTCGGCGGTGTAGTCGGGCAGGCCGGCGTCGCGGCCGATGTCGGCGCGCAGCAGTTCGCCCTGCATCGACACCGGACCGCGGATCCAGATGCCTTCCAGGCCCGTGCGGCGGATGTGGCCGACCGGCGCCAGATTGCCGGAATCGATCAGGCGCACATCGCTGAGGGCCGTGGCCGGACGGGCGCGCAGGCGCGCGTTCGGTTCGAATTCGACACCGCGGCCGTCGGTCCAGCCCTGCGGGTTCTCGCGCGAGGCCGCGATGCCGAGGTGCAGCACGTCGCCGGCGGACTTGCGCGGCGTCCACGCGGCGCGCGCGGCGTAGGTCTGGCCGGGGTTGTCGCCCTGCAGGTCCTGGCCGCCGTAGCCGCCGAGCTGGAGCAGCGCCTGATCGCGTTCGAGCGTCCATTCCACGCCGGTGCGGCGGCCCTGGTAGATCGCCTGGATCGGCGAGGCCAGTTCCATGAACGTGCCGGCGCGCGAGCTGGTCACGCCTTCCAGGCCGACCGGCACTTTCATGTAGCCGACGCGCAGCTTGCCGAGATCACGGCCGAAGAAGGCTTCGCTCTCGAAACGCACGAACACGTCCAGCCAGCTCTTCGATTCGAAATCGAAATACACCATCGCGTCCCACACGCCGTCCTGCTTCATCGTCGCGCCGAACTCGCGGCGGCGCATGCCGTTCTCGCTGCCAAGCTGCGGCGTGCCGCTGAAATCGGCGTGGTCCCAGGCGAAATTGCCGGTCGCGCTGAGGGTGATCTCGTTGCCGAAGGTCAGCTTCGGCGGCCAGGGCTGGGCCTCGACGGCCAGGGCGGACAGGGGGGCGCAGGCGCACAGCGCCAGCAGCGGAAGGACGGAATGGCGCATGGAATCCTCGGGGGAGGCGGCAGCGGCTCGCGGGGGCGATGGCGCTGCGGTGGACTGGGGGCGGTCTCGCGCGCGTGGGCGCGAAGCCGGAAGTCTAGGCGTCGGGGCGGGACGGCGCAGGCGGCCTAGTCCCAAAGTATTAGGCATGCGGCCGGTAACACCAATGCGCTATCGGCAGCCGCGGCCTGCCCGCGTAAAAAGCACTCCTGCATTCGATGCCGGCCTCGCCGCATCGGGGATTCCACCACGTGCCATCGGCATGTGCCGTACCTGCATCGCGTCATCGACCGGCCTGCCCGGTGCCGGCGCGCTGCCCCATCCGGACAGCGGGGGCTGTCCGCGCCGTGCATCGGCGACCCCCGGGCACTCCGCCCGATCCCGCCCCGGCGGACCGCTTCATCGAATCAACCGTGCGGGAGGGCACGACTATGACTTTCAACCGACGATACGCCGCCGCCTGGCTGGCGCTGCTGGCCGCCTGCGTGCTGGCGGCCCCGGCGATGGCCCAGCCGACCGGCAGCGTGCAGATGATGGACCTGTGGCCCGAAGGCCACCTGCCGCGCGTAGTGCAGGGCCCCGAGCTGGTGGGCAACGAGGGCAGCGCCATGGGCGCGGTCACCCGCGTCTCGCAGCCGCGCATGGAAATCCACCGCCCCGCGAATCCGAACGGCACGGCCGTGCTGATCCTCGGCGGCGGCGGTTATTTCCGCATCCAGATCGGCACCGCCGCGCGTCCGATGGCGCAATGGCTGACGTCGATCGGCGTGACCACCGCGGTGCTGTACTACCGCATGCCGGTCGACGGCTGGCCGGCGTCCGCGCCGTTCGCCGATGGCCAGCGGGCGATGCGCCTGCTGCGTGCGAACGCCGGCGAACTGGGCATCGACCCGGACAAGATCGGCGTCATGGGCTCGTCGGCCGGCGCCAATCTGGGCGGCATTCTGGCCACGCGCTTCGACCACGATTTCTACCCCGCGCTCGACGCCAGCGATCGCCTGCCGTCGCGCCCGGACTTCCTGGCGATGCTCTACCCGGTGGTCACGCTGAAGCCGCCGTACGACACCACGCGCAGCCGCCGCGAACTGGCCACGCAGTCCGACGCCGTCGAGGCCTATTCGGTGGAAAACCACGCGCGCAGCGACATGCCGCCGGTGTTCCTGGCGCACGCCGCCGATGACCGCATCGCCGACGTCAACCACAGCCTGCTGATGTTCCAGGCCGCACGCGCCAAGGACGTGCCGGTGGAACTGCACATCTTCGACCGCGGCGGCCACAGCTGGGGCCTGGGCCGGCCCGGCACGCAGGTCGCGCAGTGGCCACGCCTGTTCACCACCTGGGCGCGCGCGAACGGCTTCATGGCCGCGCCGCCGGTCAGCCTGCAGCCGCTGACCGGCGAGACCGCCGACCTGACGCCGCCCGCCCAGGACGACGACGCCGATTTCGAAGAAGACGGCGACTGAGCCGTCCACGCAACCGCACACCGGGAGAGACCACCGAATGAACCGCACAACCACTCGCGCGCTGGCCGCCGGCGCCCTGCTGGGCCTGGCCACGCTGCCCGCTCTGGCCGCCGACACCGCCACCGAAACCGAACTGCGTGAACTGATCCGCCTGCAGGCCGAGCAGATCCGTCAGCAATCCGCCCAGCTGCAGGCCCTCAACCAGCGCCTCGATGCGATGGGCGCGCCGGCCGTGGCCGCCGCCCCCGACGCGACCGGCGCCCCGATCGACGGCGTGCAGGCTCAAGTCGACGCCGCCGTCGCCGATACCCGCCAGGACGACATGGCGATCCTGCAGGCCCAGGTCGCGCAGATCGCGGCCGGCGGCGGTGGCGGCGGTGGCGGCAACGTCAGCTGGCGCCGCGGCGGACCGGAATTCCGCAACAGCGACCGCAGCTTCACCTTCAACCCGCGCGGCCGCGTGCTGGTCGATTTCTCGTCCACCCATGGCTCGAGCTTCGACACGCGCAACATCACCGGCACCAACCTGCGCCAGGCCCGACTCGGCGCGCAGGGCAACATGGGCCCGCTGGGCTACAAGATCGACGCCGAACTGTCCGGCAACACGGTCAGCCTGTCCGATGCCTACGTGCGCTGGAATACCCAGCTCGGCAGCATTCCGACCGAGTTCTACATCGGCAACAAGCTGAAGGATCGCGCGATCGATTCCAGCTCCACGCTGACCCGCACGCCCTTCATGGAACGCAACGCGGTCGCCAGCGTCGGCATGCCCGCCAGCGGCTACTTCGGCCTCGGCGTGCAGATGAAGATGATCGGCCAGAACTGGCACACCACCTTCGGCGTGACCGGCGACGACGTCGGCAACAGCGGCACCGAGAGCGATTCGCTGACCTACTCGTTCCGCGGCCACGTGAATCCGATCAAGCGTCCGGCCGGTTTCCTGCACCTCGGTGGCTGGTACGTGCACGAGGATTACGGCATCGACACCAACCGCATCAACCGCACGCCGCGCGTGGCGTCTCGCTTCAACGACAACGTCCGCGTGTCGGCCAGCGCGATCAACGACGTCACCGGCGAGCGCGTCTGGGGCGCGGAACTGGGCGGCACCTTCCGCAACTTCTGGGCCTTCGCCGAGACCAGCGAGACCACGCTGCAGTCGACCTCGGTCGGCAACGTCGACCAGAAGGCGCATTCGGCCTATGCCGGCTGGCTGATCACCGGCGAGCGTCCCGGCTTCAGCGCCCGCTCGGGCGTCTGGGGCACCACCCGCGTCGCGCGTCCGGTCACTGACGGCGGCATCGGCGCCTGGGAACTGGCCACCCGCTACGACAAGTACGACTTCACCGACGCCGCGCGCGGCGGCGAGGGCGATGCCTGGACGCTGGGCCTGAACTGGTACCTCAACAACTGGTCCCGCGTGATGTTCAACGTCGTGCGCTGGAATACCGACAACCAGGTCGGCGCCTACGCCGGCCAGGATTCGGGCCACACGTTCAACGTCCGCACCCAGGTGGTGTTCTGACCGGACGGCCCGGCCGGGCGCACCGGCCGGGCCGTTTCGTGTGCCGCGCCTGAAGCGGACCACACGCCCCAGTCCAGGGGCGAGCGCGGGGCGGGGTTAGAATCCTGTCCCGCGTCATTTTTTCCAGAGTAGATCCCCCGACGATGTCCAACGACGAATTCCGCCAGGCCGCCCTCGACTATCACCGCTCGTCGCCGCCGGGCAAGATCACCGTCAGCGCGACCAAGCCGATGCTGACCCAGCGCGACCTGGCCCTGGCGTATTCGCCTGGCGTCGCCTACGCCTGCGAAGAGATCGTCCGCGACCCCAACATGGCCAGCGAGCTCACCGCGCGCGGCAATCTGGTGGCCGTGATCTCCAACGGCACCGCGGTGCTGGGCCTGGGCGACATCGGCGCGCTGGCCGGCAAGCCGGTCATGGAGGGCAAGGGCGTGCTGTTCAAGAAGTTCGCCGGCATCGACGTGTTCGACATCGAGGTCGACGAGCGCGACCCCGACAAGCTGGTCGAGATCATCGCCAGCCTCGAGCCCACCTTCGGCGGCATCAACCTCGAAGACATCAAGGCGCCGGAATGCTTCATCGTCGAGCGCAAGCTGCGCGAGCGGATGAAGATTCCGGTGTTCCACGACGACCAGCACGGCACCGCGATCATCGTCGGCGCGGCGATCGTCAACGCGCTGGAGATCGCCGGCAAGACGCTCGACACCGTGAAGCTGGCGACCACCGGCGCCGGCGCGGCGGGCATCGCCTGCCTCGACATGCTGGTGGCCCTGGGCCTGAAGCCCGAGAACATCCTCGCCTTCGACCGCGACGGCGTGATCCACAGCGGCCGCACCGATCTCGACGACGCCAAGGCGCGCTACGCGCGCGACACCGACAAGCGCACGCTGGCCGAGATCCTCGACGGCGCCGACGTGTTCCTGGGCCTGTCGGCCGGCGGCATCCTGAAGCCGGAAATGGTCGCGGCGATGGCGCCGAATCCGGTGATCCTGGCGCTGGCCAATCCCTATCCGGAAATCATGCCGGAGGACGCCAAGCGCGTGCGCCCGGACGCGATCATCGCGACCGGCCGCAGCGACTACCCCAACCAGGTCAACAACGCGGTCTGTTTCCCGTACATCTTCCGCGGCGCGCTCGACGTCGGCGCGACCGGCATCAACGAGGCGATGAAGCTCGCCTGCGTGCACGCCATCGCGCAGATGGCGAAGGAAGAATCGAGCGACCTCGGCAGCGCCTATGGCGAGGAAATTCCGAGCTTCGGCCGCGACTACATCATTCCGCGCCCGTTCGACCCGCGCCTGCTGACCGTCGTCGCCCCGGCCGTGGCGCAGGCCGCGATGGACTCGGGCATCGCGCTGCGTCCGATGGAGGACATGCGCGCCTACCGCGAGAAGCTGGGCCAGTTCATCCACCGCACGGGCCTCGTCATGAAGCCGGTCTACGACCGCGCGCGCGGCGACCGCCAGCGCGTGGTCTACACCGAGGGCGAGGAAGAAGTGGTGCTGCGCGCGGTGCAGACCGTCGTCGACGAAGGCCTGGCCACGCCGATCCTGATCGGCCGCCCCGACGTCATCGAGATGCGTATCAAGCGCTTGGGCCTGCGCCTGCGCGCGGGTGAGGATTTCGAACTCACCAACATCAACGACGATCCACGCTTCAACGAATACTGGCAGCACTACCACGCGCTGACCTCGCGTCGCGGCGTGACGCCGGAATCGGCGAAGAACCTGCTGCGTTCGCGCCCGACGCTGATCGCCGCGATCATGGTCGACCGCGGCGAAGCCGACGCGATGATCACCGGCATCGTCGGCCGCTTCCACAAGAAGCTGGGCTACGTGCGCAGCGTGCTGGGCCTCGACCCGGGCCTGCAGAGCACCTCGGCGATGACCGGCGTGGTCAACGACCAGGGCCTGTGGTTCTTCCTCGACACCCACGTGCAGCCGGACCCGACCGCCGAGCAGATCGCCGAGAGCACCATCCAGGGCGCCTACCGCCTGAAGCTGTTCGGCATCGAGCCCAAGATCGCGCTGCTGTCGCATTCCAACTTCGGCAGCCACGACGATCCCAGCGCCCGCAAGATGCGCGAGGTGCGCGAGATCCTCGTGCGCCGCGCGCCCAAGCTGGAGTTCGACGGCGAGATGATGGGCGACACCGCGTGGGACGAGACGCTGCGCCGGCGCATGCTGCCCGAGACCACGCTCAGCGGCCGCGCCAACCTGTTCGTCTTCCCGAACATGGACGCCGCCAACATCACCTACAACATGATCCGGGTGATGACCGGCGGCGCCGCGCTGGGCCCGATCCTGATGGGCGTCAACAAGCCCGCGCACATCCTGACCCCGTCGGCCACGCCGCGCCGGGTGATCAACATGACCGCGATCGCCGCGGTGGATGCGCAGATCCGCAAGGCGCAACTGGCGGACTGAGGTCCGCGCGCGCTGCGCTGATGGAAACGAAACAGGCCGGTGCACTGCACCGGCCTGTTTCATGTTGCGAACGTGTCGACCGCGCCGTTCAGACCGTCGGCAGCACTTCGCGCACCGCGTCCGGCAGCCGGTCCAGTTCGTCCTTGTAGACCAGGCCGTCGCCGACCGGCAGCTCTTCGCCGGGCATGCCGATCGCCGAGCCGGTCAGGAACAGCACCGGCACGCCCGGGCGCAGGGCGCGGGTGAGTTCCAGCGCTTCGGCGCCGGAGAAGCCGGGCAGGTTGACGTCCGACAGCAGCAGCTGCGGCGCGAAGGCCTGCAGCGCCTCGCGCAGCCCGGCCTCGCCGTGCACCGTGCGCACGTCGACCGCCAGGCCGGCATCGGCCAGCGCCAGTTCCGTCAGTTCGGCGTCGTCGCGCGAATCGTCGAGGATCAACACGCGCAGGCGGCCATCCGGTGCCGCCGTCTCGTCAGGCGTCATGCGCTTATTCGACGTCCGGCACTTCGTTGAGCACGGCCCAGAACTTGCCGAGCGTGCGCACCGCGTCGAAGAACTGGTCCACGTCCACCGGCTTGACGACATAGGCGTTCACGCCCAGGTCCCAGCTGCGGGCGAGATCGCTTTCCTCGCGCGACGACGACAGGATCACCACCGGCATGCGCTTGAGCGTTTCGTGGTCGCGCAGCTGCTTGAGCACTTCCAGACCGTCCATGCGCGGCATCTTGATGTCGAGCAGCAGCACCGCCGGGTCGCCCTCGGGACGGTCGGCGAACTTGCCGCGGCGGAACAGGTAGTCGATCGCCTCGACGCCGTCCTCGACATGCACGATCGGGTTGGCGAGGTGGGCCTCGCGCAGCGCATCGATGGCCATCTCGGCATCGTGCGGGCTGTCCTCGGCGAGGAGGATCGTGCGGATTTCGCTCATGTCAGTGGGTTCCGGTGGTCGTGGAAGCACCCGAGTCCTGACCGGACGCGGGCAACGTGAAGAAGAAGGTGGCGCCCTGGCCTGGCGCGGCCTCGGCCCAGATGCGGCCGCCGTGGCGACCCAGCACGCGACGCACGCTGGCCAGACCGACGCCGGTGCCGGGGAACTCGCTGGCCGAGTGCAGGCGCTGGAACACGCCGAACAGTTTGCCCGCGTACTGCATGTCGAAGCCGGCGCCATTGTCGCGCACGCTGAACTGATAGCCACCCTCGTCCAGGCGCGTGCAGTCGACGGTGATCTGCGCCGGCTCGGTGGCGCTGCTGTACTTGACCGCATTGCCCAGCAGGTTCATCCACACCTGGCGCAGCATGTTCTCGTCGCCGACGACGATCGGCAGCGGCGCCACCGACCATTCGATGCGGTGGTCCGGATTCTCGGAATGCGCATTGCTGTCCAGCATCGCCCGGGTGTCGGCGACCATCGACTGCAGGTCCACGCTCTGCAGGCGCATCGCGTTGCGGCCCAGGCGCGAATACACCAGCAGGTCGTCGATCAGCGCCGACATGCGCCGCGCCGACGAACCGATGACGTTGAGGTAATGCGTGCTCTTCTCGTCGACCTCGTCGCCGAGGTGGCGGCCCAGCTTGTCGGCGAAGCCGGCGATGTGGCGCAGCGGCGCGCGCAGATCGTGGGAGACCGAATAACTGAAGGCCTCCAGCTCGCGGTTGACGTCCGAGACCTGCTCCACCTTGCCTTCCAGCTGCTGGTTGAGCTCGCGGATCTGGCGCTCGCTGATGCTCTGCGCGGTGACGTCGGACGCGGTGATCAGCGCCACCGCATCCTCGCGGTCGGGCAGGGGCATGCGCCGGGCGTTGATCAGCATCGTGCGCTCGACGCCGTCGGCGGTCGGCTGGCTCAGCGTGTAGTCCCACAGCTCGCGGTCGCGGGCCAGCACGTCGTGCAGCCGGCGCAGGGTGTCCTGGTTTTCCCAGGCGCCGCCGCCCAGTTCGGCCAGACGGCGCCCGCGGGCGTCCTCGTCCACGCCGTAGAGTTCGGCGAAGGCGGCGTTGTGCATCACCACGCGCTGCTGGGCATCGATCAGCACGATCGGCTCGCGCACCGTGTCCAGCACGGCCACGGCCCGGTTGCTGGCCTGGCTGGCCTGGCGTTCGGCGCTGACGCGACCGCTCTGCTGGCGCAGCGCGAAGTAGCTGGCGCCCAGCAACAGCAGCAGCTGCACGATCATCGCCGACCAGCTGGCCATCGTGGCGCGGCGGTTGGCGGCGTCGGCGTAGGCCTTGCGGTCCTGCAGCAGGTCTTCCTCGGCGGCCACGATGTCCTGCACCAGCCGCTGGATCGGGTACAGGACGATCATCTCGTCGATCTGTTCGTAGGTCGCGTCCTCGGCCGCGGCCACCACGATGTCGATCCGGCCCAGCCGCAGCTCCAGCGTATTGCGCAGCGCGCCCAGCCTGGCCTGCTGCTCGGGATTGTCGCGGGTCAGCACCAGCACCTGGTCGAGATTGGGCAGCGCCCGCTCGCGGGCGTCCTCGATGCGCTGGCGCAGCAGCGGCGTGTCGATGCCGCGCGTACGCGCGATCGCCGCGCCTTCCAGGCTGCGCGCATCGGCCGACACCCAGTGGATCAGGGTCTGCACTTCGCGCGTGTGGATCACCGCCGTGGTCGCTTCTTCGGCCTCGGTGGTCGCATTGCGGATGATCAGGAACGGCCCGATCACGATCAGCGCGATCGCCACGGCAAGCACGGGCGTGCGCCAGCGACTGAAGGGCGAGGTGGCGGAAAAGGGCATCGGAGGCGGGACTCGGGCACGGACGGGCAAGCGCGCCATGATGCCGCAGCCTCCCCTGAACAGCGGATCATCGCCGAGGCCCGCACCGCTGGCAATCGCCACCGTTCGGCACCGTCCGGTACCCGGTGTCACCCCTGTTAGAATCGGGGGTCCGATCGACCCTTACACCGCGACCCAGAGTGTCGCGCTGGAGCACAGAATGAACTGGCTGAACGACGTCCTGCAGAACGACCCCGATCCGACCGAGACCCGCGAATGGGTCGAGTCGCTCAAGGCCGTCATCGAAGCCGATGGTGCCGAGCGCGCGCACGGCCTGCTGGAAAACATGGTCGAGCTGACGCGCCGCGCCGGTGCGCACCTGCCGTTCGCGCCGACCACCGAATACGTCAACACCATCCCCACGCATCTCGAGCCGCAGATGCCGGGCAATTCCGAGCTGGAATGGCGCATCCGCTCCATCATCCGCTGGAACGCGATGGCGATGGTGGTGCGCGCGAACCGCAAGCCGGGCGACCTCGGCGGCCACATCGCCAGCTTCGCCTCCAGCGCCACGCTGTACGACGTCGGCTTCAACCACTTCTTCCGCGCGCCGTCGGCCGATCACCCGGGCGACGTCATCGCCACGCAGGGCCACAGCTCGCCGGGCATCTACGCGCGCTCGTTCCTGGAAGGCCGCTTCACCGAGGCCCAGCTCGACCACTTCCGCATGGAAGTCGACGGCCAGGGCATCTCGTCCTATCCGCACCCCTGGCTGATGCCCGACTACTGGCAGGTGCCCACGGTCTCGATGGGCCTGGGCCCGATCGCCGCCATCTACCAGGCGCGCTACTGGAAGTACCTCGAAGCCCGCGGCCTGATGCCCAAGTCCGACCGCAAGGTGTGGTGCTTCATGGGCGACGGCGAGACGGACGAGCCGGAAAGCCTCGGCGCGATCTCGGTCGCCGGCCGCGAAGGCCTCGACAACCTGGTCTTCGTCATCAACTGCAACCTGCAGCGCCTCGACGGCCCGGTGCGCGGCAACGGCAAGATCATCCAGGAACTGGAAGGCGGCTTCCGCGGCGCCGGCTGGAACGTCGTCAAGACCATCTGGGGCAGCTACTGGGATCCGCTTCTTGCCAAGGACAAGGACGGCATGCTCAAGAAGCTGATGATGGAGACCGTCGACGGCGAGTACCAGAACTGCAAGGCGTTCGGCGGCGCGTACACGCGCGAGAACTTCTTCGGCAAGTACGACGAAACCGCGAACCTCGTCGCCAACCTCAGCGACGACGACATCTGGCGCCTCAACCGCGGTGGCCACGATCCGCACAAGGTCTTCGCCGCCTACCAGAACGCGATGGACACCAAGGGCCAGCCCACGGTCATCCTCGCCAAGACGGTCAAGGGCTACGGCCTGGGCAGCGCCGGTGAAGCGCTCAACCCGACCCACAACACCAAGAAGCTCGACGACGAAGCCGTGCGCACCTTCCGCGACCGCTTCAAGATTCCGGTGTCCGACGCCGCGCTCAAGGACGGCGAAATCCCGTTCTATCACCCGGGCAAGGATTCCGAGGAAGTGCAGTACATGCTCGAGCGCCGCCAGGCGCTGGGCGGCTTCCTGCCGCAGCGTCGCCGCAAGAGCACCGAGACCCTCAAGGCGCCCGAGCTCAAGGTGTTCGACCGCCTGATGCAGGACACCGGCGAGCGTTCGATCAGCACCACCATGGCGTTCGTGCAGTCGCTGTCCATCATCCTGCGCGACAAGCAGGTGGGCCCGCGCGTGGTGCCGATCGTGGCCGACGAGGCCCGCACCTTCGGCATGGAAGGCCTGTTCCGCCAGCTGGGCATCTACGCCCCGCAGGGCCAGAAGTACAAGCCGGTCGACCGTGACCAGCTCTCGTACTACCGCGAAGACGCGGCCGGCCAGGTGCTGGAAGAAGGCATCACCGAGGCCGGCGCGTTCTCCAGCTGGATGGCCGCCGCGACCAGCTACAGCACCAACGACGTGCCGATGCTGCCGTTCTACATCTACTACTCGATGTTCGGCTTCCAGCGCATCGGTGACTCCGCCTGGCAAGCCGCCGACATGCGCGCCCGCGGCTTCCTGCTCGGCGCTACCGCCGGCCGCACCACGCTCAACGGCGAAGGCCTGCAGCACGAAGACGGCCACAGCCACCTGCTGGCTGGCGCCATCCCGAACTGCCGCGCGTATGACCCGACGTTCGCCGGCGAAGTGGCGGTGATCCTGCACTACGGCATGCAGCGCATGCTCGACCAGCAGGAAGACGAGTTCTTCTATCTCACCCTGATGAACGAGAACTACAGCCACCCGGCGCTGCCTGAAGGCGCGGCCGAGGGCGTCATCAAGGGCATGTACCTGCTCAAGGATGCCGGCAAGGCCAAGAAAGGCGAGCTGCGCGTGCAGCTGCTGGGCTCGGGCACCATCCTGCGCGAGGCCATCGCCGCCGCCGAACTGCTGGATAAGGACTTCGGCGTCACCGCCGACATCTGGTCCTGCCCCAGCTTCACCGAGCTGCGTCGCGACGGTTGGGATGCCGAGCGCTGGAACCGCTTCAACCCCGAAGCCAAGACCCCGCGCAAGGCATACGTCACCCAGCTGCTCGAAGGCCGCCAGGGCCCGGTCATCGCCGCCACGGACTACGTCCGCGCGTTCGCCGACCAGATCCGCGCCTTCGTGCCCGCCACGTACACCGTGCTCGGCACCGATGGCTTCGGCCGCTCGGATACGCGTGCCAATCTGCGCCGTCACTTCGAGGTGGATCGTTACTACATCGCCCAGGCGGCGATCGACGCGCTGGCAAAGGACGGCAAGATGACCGGCAAGGATGTCGCCCGGGCGATCAAGCTGTACAAGATCGATCCGGAGAAGGCGAATCCGGTTGGGGTTTGATTGAATTCAAGTCAGAAGGGCAGCTTAGGCTGCCCTTTTTTTTTGGGGAAAGTTTACAAATGAAGATGGAATTTCTAGAGCTGTCAGAGCTCTACCTCGCTTATAAGAAGGCTAAGTCGGATGCGTTCTTCGAAGCAGTGCATTTTGATGCCCTTGCATTTTCAAGGTATGAGGAGCATCTGCACAAGAACCTGACCCGTCTGCTGAGGGAGCTTAAATCAGGAGGGTGGTGGAAAGACCCATTGCGGATAGGCGGGCACTTGTTTGCTCCGAAGGGACTCGCTTTGCCAAGAAGCTGGATGGATACCCGCGGGCATTTCTCTAGCCTTGATCCATGTGAAGATTGGCGCAAAAAATTTGAAAGCACCGGTGATAAACCGGCGGCGGATTTCCGGCTGATAATGTCGGCGTCGGTCGATTACCAGATAATAAGTGCGCTATGGATTATAAAAGTTGGCCATGTTTTCGAAGCTAGCCTTGATAAGAGGCTTAGCTACGGAAACAGACTTCGCCGACGTAGTTCTTGGCGAGATCCCATGGCCGAGGGTGGGCTCAATAGAGACTCGCTTGGATTATTTACGCCGTATTTTAGCGCTTACCAAGCTTGGCGAGAGAATGGGCTTACAGCGATCCGCCGCGCCGTGTCGCAGAACAAGTCTGTCATTGCTGCAACAATGGACGCGAAGCGCTACTACCACAATATCTCACCTGAGTTTCTACTTCGGTCTCAGTATATTGACTCTATAGGGGTTTCGCTTTCGGATGAGCAGGTGGGCTTCACTCGACTTTTTATAGACAGCCTTCATTCTTGGTATGAAGCTACGCCTGACTTCAAGGAGCGGCCTGAGGGAGCTCTGCCGGTAGGGCTTTCTGCCTCCAAGGTTATCGCCAATGTAGCGCTTTCTGAATTCGATAAGAAAATTGAGTCTAAAATATCACCCGAATATTATGGAAGATACGTGGATGATATTTTTCTGGTGGTTCAAGCTCCTGATGAAATATCATCCTCTAGCGAATTTTTTAGCTGGATTTCGGAAAAATACGGGGAGGATCTTTTATTTGACAGTGTTAGTCAGTCCACCGAGCTAAGGACGCCCTATCTGACCGACAGTAGGATTCAGTTTTCAAATGAAAAGCAGAAAGTGTTCAAGGTGGAGAAGAATTTCGGTTTGGATCTGGTGGGCCAGATAGAGCAGCAGATTCGCAGCAGATCGAGCGAATATCGGCTGCTGCCGGTTCTTCCTGAAACAACAGAGGGGATGCTGGCAAAGGCGTTACTTACGTCTTCAGATGCAAGTCTTGAGGCGGATGCCTTACGTAAGGCGGATACGGTTTCAATCAGGCGCCTTGGATTTGCGATGCTTCTAGGTGACGTCGAAGCGCATGCTCGAGATCTGACGCCGGGAAGCTGGAAGAAGACTCGGAATATCTTCTACGGAATGGTTGAGCGCTACGTAATCACTCCGGTAGGTGTATTTGACTACTTTAATTACATTGTGCGCGTAATTGGCCTCGCAGTGGCGTGCAGTGATTTCAAGCAAGCCTCGTCGCTCGTAGCCAAGTTCAGTAAGGTCATGGGGTTGATTCGTGAAACCGTCAGCCACGATCCGAACAAATTGGATAAGCTGCAACAGCTCTACGCTAGAAACTTTTTTCAGGTCTCTCTGCAGTCGGCAACAGTGAAAGGGTTTAAAGTTCAGCCCGCATACTTATCATTGATGAGGAAAATAAAGTCAATCAGCGAGATTCAGACGCCGAGCGTCTCGAAAACTCCGCTCAGGGAGGCGTCGAATAGGCTTCTCTTTTCTGACATGGGTCGGCGAGCGTACAAAGACATGTGGATTAATCAGCCGGCGACTAAAGGGCCGCGATCGCCTCGCGCTCCTTCTGATCTTGCGGTCCAGAGGGAGCTTCGATTGGGAGGTCTGCGAAGATTCACGCAAGTAGCCGATCGAGACTATCAAAAGATCTACTGGCCCGGTGTGGCCTTTGCAACAAGACCGCTAACTGTCCACGAGATGACAGCTGTTGCTCCCGATCTATTGACTTCTCCGGTGTTGCTAAGGAGCGCTCTTTTTGCTCTTCGAGGCGCAAGATCTAGGGCTCGCGGAGCGCCTATGATATCCAGGTCAGAGGGACGAAGCGCACAGGTAATTTTGTCAGTCCCTAACAAAATTAAAGATACCGTTAGGGTGGCCATCGTGAGCTATCTTACAGATCAGGAGGACTGGAGCTCTGCGCTCGCCGGAAAGCCAAACCGCAGCTTGGCTAGATATAAACGATTTAATCGAATAATAAACGATATTTTGTCAAGCGAATCTAAGCTTGACTATGTGGTCTTTCCAGAGGCATCTGTCCCGCGGCGCTGGGCTTTCAGTGCAGCGGCCAAACTTGCCAGGTCGAATGTATCGTTTCTGGCGGGATTGGAGAATCAGGCGGCGTCCGGGTACTTCAATAACGATGCCCTCATCGCCCTTTGCACTAGATGGCCTGGATATAGTTCTCATATTTCTTATATTCAACCAAAGATGTTGCCGGCCCACGAGGAGCGGAAAGCACTTGCTAACGCAGGAAGAATTTTGCGGCCGGTTGAGCTCGAGCGTGCTAGGCCGATCTACAAGCACGGAGATCATTTCTTCGGCGTTCTTATTTGCAGTGACCTCACTAACATCGATAACAGGAGAAGCTTCCAGGGTTGTGTAGATACCCTGTTCGTTCTCGAGTGGAATCGCGATGTCAATTCGTTTTCCGCGCTTGTGGAAGCGGCGGCACAGGATCTTCACGCATACGTCGTTCAAGTCAACAGCCGTCAGTATGGTGATAGCCGCGTCAGGGCCCCGGCTGTTGAGTCTTATAAACGTGACGTGGTCCAAGTCAAAGGCGGTGACGAGGACTACTACGTTGTGGCGCCATTGAACGCATCCGATCTTAAAAAATTTCATCGGTCACGCGGCACTGGTAAGGACTGGAAGCCGTTGCCGATCGGATTTTCAATGTCTGATGAGAGGAAGCGAGCGGCGGGTCGAATATGGCGTCGGAAATCTAACGTCTCGCCTCGGAAATAGCGGATGCTGCTCTAAGCGGGATAACGGGGTCGGATAACGGGGTCAGGTTCACTTCCTTGCTCCCGTTGCTGCTAGGTTCCGCCGGTTCTAACCCTTCTGCAGCTGAGGCAGGCTGCCACTCACGGAGTCGAACCCATCGTGTCGGCGTCGACCGGTTGCAGGTTGCGGTCGAGTCGATGGTGCTCTCGCATCTCCATCGCGGTTCGCAGGAGGCCCACCATGCCCAGACCGAAGGCGAGCAGTCCGAGCGACAGCTGACTCAGCACCGGATCGCCCGAGACATAGGCCCCTGCAAGTCCCAACGTCATCGCGCCGAATGCGTAGGCCGCAAGCAGGCCCAGCATCCAGATAACGGGGTCAGGTTCACTTCCACGTTCTGTGAGCTCTCGGTGAGAGCAGGTTACAACCGAGGCTGCAAGGAGCGCGCGCGATGGATGCATCAACCCTAGGGGTTCTGATCGGAGGGCTCGTGCTTGGGGCAGGCTTTTATTGGGCGTGGACTCCCACTGCGCCCCTTGGTGTGATGGAACCTTATCTGGGGCATGAGAGCTTTCGGCGCATGCACTTCTGGGTCTGGATCAAATTTCTAGTGATTTTCGTGCCTTCAGTGATTTATTTTCCAGAGGCAGACCCCGACCATCCGCTGGCGCAGATAGCGTGGGCCGCACTGCTCGGTGGATTTTCCACCTTTCATGCGCGTTTTCTTGCGACAAGCGAGGCGCGGTGGGACAAGAGAGCGGGCGTGAGACCGTTCCCAACCAATAGTTAACGATCCCAAGTTCACTTCTCGGCTCGATTGGGGACACACTCGCCGCTCCGGTGACCGGCAAGGAAGGAGTGCTCATGTGGATCCCGTTGAAAGCGGCAGTTTTGCTGTTTTGCCTCGCAATGCCGGCATTGGCCAAGCCCTCCGCTGAGACAGCTTTCGACGAATGGCTGGACGCATTCAACCGCAATGAACGCGCTGCGCTGACCGAATTCAACGAACGACGATTCGGCGAGCCCGAGCACAACATCGAGTACCTGCTCGACAGTCGCGAAGAGACCGGCGGCCTGGATGTGGTCGCGGTCGAACGCAGCGAGCCCTTGGAGTTCGTCGCGCTGACGCAGGAGCGCAGCTTTCCCGTCCAGCGACGCATCACCGTGAAGGTCGAGGACGCCGCGTCGGGGCGTCTCGAACACATCACACAGGCGCCGCTGCAGATTTCGCAGGCGAAGGCGCTGGAGGCTTTCGACGCGTTCGCCACGCAGTTGGCGGCAGCGGATCGCTTCTCGGGCGTGCTGGTCATCGAGCAGAACGGCCAGCGTCTCTATGCCAAGCCATTCGGGATCGCCAATCGCGAAGACGACACGCCGGTGGGGCTGGACACGTCGTTCCTGTTCGCATCGCAGGGCAAGATGTTCACCGCCGCGGCAGTGCTGCAGCTGGTCGATGCCAGGAAGGTGGGCCTCGACGATCCCGTCGGCAAGTTCCTGACCGACTACCCCAATCAGGAGATGGCGGCCGTCACGATCCGGCAGTTGCTCTCGCATCAGGGCGGCACCGGCGACATCGGCGTGCTGCAGCCGGACGAAAGCGCGAACCGCGCATGGGTGCGCTCCATTGCAGATATGATCAAGCTCAACGGCGACCGCGCACCGGCGTTCCCGCCGGGATCTGACTTCGAGTACTCGAACTACGGTTTCCTGTTGCTCGGCGCGGTGGTCGAGGCGGTCAGCGGCCAGAGCTACTACGACTACGTGGCCGAACACATCTTCGCGCCCGCCGGCATGACGGCCACGCGCTTCCCGACGCTGGAAGAAATGGATGGCGTCGCACGCGGCTACACGCAGGCCGACGACGGCACGCTGGTGCCGAACACCGATCAGTTGCCATGGCGCGGCACACCCGCAGGCGGCGGCGTCACCACGGCGGATGACGAAGTGCGATTCGTCGAAGCGCTCAAGGCCGGCAAGCTGATCCCGCTGCCGCTGCTGGAAGAGGCGATCAAGCAGCAGACCGACTGGTACGGCTACGGCTTCATCTCGTCAGGCCCACCCGAGTTTCCGCACTGGGGCCACGGCGGCGGTGCGCCCGGCAACAGCGTCGCGCTGTCGATCTATCCGACTAACGATATGACCATGGTGTGCCTCAGCAACCGCGATCCGCCGATCTGCGATCGCCTGCTGACGCGGCTGCATTGGCATCTGTCGCCGCCGGCAGCAGCGAGCGACGCCTCGGAACGCTAATGCTGTGAGCCAGGCACGTTCATCCCGAAGCCGCGTCATGAACGCGGTTTGCGTGCCAGGAAGATTTGATATAAATATCTATCAGATTTATAGAAAACTGATAGTTCGCCATGAAGCTACCGGTCAAGGCACCGCAACTCGCTGATTTTCTTCGAAAGGGCGGCGCCGACATTGCGGCGCTGCTGCGCCACGGGATCGGTCCGGAGGTCAACGGTGTCTATGACCACTGGGACCATGTCAGGCATCTGACGCCACCTGCTGGGCTGAGTGCCGAGCGCTGGTGGGCCGGCATCAAGTTGGCCCGTGCAGGTCTGGAGCGGCCTGTCGCCTTGGCCGACAAGGCGGGGCAGCCGTTCACCGTGTCGCTGACCAGCAACATGCAGCGGCAGTTGCACTTCCTGGACCGCGAGGCGGCCGGTGCGATCCAGGCCAGCGGTCTGGTGGATGAAGACACGACCCGAAAGCACTATCTGATGCGTTCGCTGATCGAGGAAGCGATGACCTCATCGCAACTGGAAGGCGCCTCCACCACGCGGCAGATCGCCAAGGAAATGCTCAGCACCGGGCGTGCGCCCCGCGATCGCAGCGAACGGATGATCCACAACAACTACGCGATGATGCAGTCGCTGCGGCGACGGCAGGCGGATCCGCTCACCATCGATTCCATTCTCGAGATCCATCGCGAGTTGATGGATGACGCAATGGATGATCCATCGCAGGCGGGCCGTCTGCGCACGGCCGAAGACAATGTCGTCGTCCAGGACCGGCTCGACCCGGAGATCGTGCTGCATGTGCCGCCGCGTGCTGCGGAACTTTCGCAACGCCTGCAGGCACTCTGCGATTTCGCCAATGCCAAGGACGAAGGCGAGTTCCTGCATCCGATTGTCCGTGCGATCGCGATCCATTTCCAGATCGGCTACGACCACCCGTTCTGCGATGGCAACGGCCGCACCGCGCGCGCCTTGTTCTACTGGTCAATGCTGCGGTCTGGATACTGGTTGAGCGAGTACATCTCCATCTCCAGCGTGCTGAAGAAGGCGCCGGTGCCTTACATCCGCGCCTACCTCTACACGGAGAGCGACGGGACCGACCTGACCTACTTCGTCGCGCACCAGTTGAACGTCATCATCGATGCCGTCGAGGGCTTGCGGGGCTACCTCGCGAGAAAAGGACGCGAACGCAGCCAGGCCGAAACACTGTTGCGTCCCGGTTCTCCGTTTGGCGCGCTGCTGAACCATCGTCAGCGTGCGTTGCTGCTGCACGCCATCCGCAACCCCGAAAGCGCTTACGAGATCGCCGGTCATCAGGCGGCCCATCGGGTCACCTATCCAACCGCGCGCGCGGATCTGCTGGGCCTGGTCAAGCTTGGACTGCTCGATCAAGGGCGCAGCGGAAAGGCGTTCGTGTTCACGCCTGCGGAAGAGATGGCCAAGCGCCTGAAGCGTTGAAGTGCGGGAGGAAGCGCCAAGCTGGGGCGGGAACGTCGCTCGCGGGTATGCGCCAGTTTGCGGACCGGCGAAAAATCATGCTCTGCGCCACGCTGCGCTACCGATTCCGAAGCGCTAAATCGATGGGATAACGAGGGGTCTCGGTGGCAGGTTCACTTACCTCGCGGGCTGATGCCGCCAACCGTCTCTTCAATGCGCGTCCAGCCAGGCCTCCAACATCGCTTCGGGCATGGGACGTGCAAACAGATACCCCTGAAAGTGGTCGCAACCCATCCCGATCAGCAGATCGCGTTGGGCCACGGTTTCGACGCCCTCGGCCAGCGCGCTCATGTGCATCACCTGCGAGATCTCGATGATCTTGCCCAGCAGGTGTTGCGCGCGGTCCTGGCTGGCGGCTTCCTGCACGAATTGGCGGTCGATCTTGAGCTTGCGCACCGGCAGCTGGCGCAGCGTGGCCAGGGACGAATAGCCGGTGCCGAAATCGTCGAGTGCCCAGGTGATGCCCAGTGCTTCGATCGCGCGCATCTTGTCGACGATCGCAGACGTGTTGGCGGACAACGCGGATTCCGTGAGTTCCAGCTCCAGCAGGGCAGGGTCGATGCCCGCCTGGTGGATGACGGCCGTGAGCGACGTCGTGAACGCCTCGTCCATCAGCTGCATGGGGCTGACGTTGACCGCGATGCGGAGGTGACGTGTATGCGCCCCGCCGGACCAGGCTTTGAGCGTCTCGCAGGCCTGGCGCAGGACCTCCAGGCCGATGTCGTTGATCAGCGTGCTCTCTTCGGCCACGGGGATGAACACATCGGGTGACAGCAGGGTGCCCGACGGGTGGCGCCAGCGCGCCAGCGCTTCCACGCCCGTGACCGTGCCGTCGCCGCGCACCTGCGGCTGGTACATCAACTCGATCTCCCCATTGCGCACGGCGCGTCCGAGTTCACGCTCGATCTGCAGGCGCCTGCCGACGTCCGCCCGGTAGATCTTGAAAATGGCGGCCAGCAGCGCGATGGCGAAGATGATGTTGGAGCGTGCGCCCCACTCCCTCACCTCGACGGGCGGCGAAATTCCCGGCGCCAGTGGATCCAGCGCCCCGGCTGCGAACGCCGCGAACGCCGCCAGGCAGATCATTGGAAAGATCAGGGAGCCGTAGCGCTCCCGCGCTTCGAAAATGAAGGCGGCTCCAGCCGCCAGCGGAAGCAGGAACATGTGTGCGGATCGTGGCACCCACGCAATGGGCGCATCGATCAACGCGATGGCGCACACCGCGACCAGGATACCGTGTGCGACCAGCAGGACCGACTTGCCGTCGCTTCGCTTGCTGCGGGTCAGTGCCAGCACGCCGACCACCGCAACGGCGAAGAACAGCCCCGACAGTTCCGCGCGATCGAAATACCAGTAGCACACGGTCCACGCCAGCCCGAGGACGATGCACGCCACGCCTGTCAGCAACAGAATGGCGGCCACCTTCTCGCGACGCGCCGTGGTCTGGAATTTCAGCATTCCGTGCTGATCGTGGCCATCTACATCCGTCATTCTTTGATCGTTCTTTGAGCGCCAGCGCCACATGGTGACGCCATGTCGTCTCCGGGAGAAGGCTAACGGGGGGCCTACGGGGAACGTCGTCTCGCACTGGATGCTGATTCGAAGCAGCGTCGATTCGATCCAGATGATCCCGATGCCAGTTTCACTTCTATCTGAAGGGCGGTCATCCTCCGAAGGTCCTCCTTCACGGCGCGGTGGATGCTGCGGTCTCTCCGCTAACGGGGAGCGCGTTCAATGGCGCACGCGGTGCGTCCGGCAACCAGATTGCATCCAAGCCACAGCGGCGGCTCACGAGCTGGCGGGCTGGTGGAGGGCACCAGAGCCTTCGTGACCTCGCAGAACTGGCAAGCTTGGCGATTGGTGCAGCGCTAGGCGGCAGAGGCGGCGTCGCTTCGGCGTTGCTGACGCAGCAGTTCACTTGGTCGAGACGATCAAGCTCTAAAGGGGAGGGGAGTGAAAAAGGCAACACAAGCGATAGCGCGTGATGCTTTCGGTCTATGGATATCGGGCTTGTTCAAGACGGTGGTGGGCTGGCATCCGGAGCTGACTTTCGATCAGCACAAGAACGAATTTTTTCTGGTGCTAAAGGAGCTTCTGGATGCCGGGGTAATAAAATTCATCGCGCCTGGCGCGGACGTCTATGTCTCTGACCTTAATCCTGATCCTGCCTTCAAAATTGAAGACGAGAGTTGTCACTGGTCAATCGAAGCGGAAGATATCGTGTGCTATTTGAGGAGTCAGTGGCCACGCGATGTTGCAAATGAAGATGACGAGGATCTTGTGATGTACTTTTTTGAAATGCCCACCATTATTTGGGTAGAT
The DNA here is from genome assembly GCF_057656615.1 of Luteimonas sp. Soil_C_5. Classification (NCBI taxonomy): domain Bacteria; kingdom Pseudomonadati; phylum Pseudomonadota; class Gammaproteobacteria; order Lysobacterales; family Lysobacteraceae; genus Luteimonas; species Luteimonas sp. Soil_C_5. Next base: position 96,343 of record NZ_JBDGKA010000004.1, on the reverse strand, counting down.
GATGAAGGGAATTATCTTGCATCTTGAATTCTGGTGTGTCTGGTGATCAGGGTGATTTGGTCTGGTCCGCGGTGGCCTCTAACGCTCATGGCTTAAGGCGTCGGCCTCGTAAAGCGCGTGCCAGCCGGCAGATTCACGTGTCCGATCCGCCCGGCTGCACGGCACCCTCGCTCAGCATGGCGTGGATGTGAAAATCAGAGGGTCGTGCGTAGCTCAGCGTTGAGGGCGTTGCGCCTCATCTCAGAACCACTGACGCACCCAGTTCACGCCGTCCTCGACGCGGTCGCCCGTCCAGTCGGCGGCATCGCTGACGACGTCGCCCGCCCTGTCTGACACGTCGCGGATGACGTCACCGCCCGGAATCCCGAGGCGATCCATGGCATCACCGGCCTCGGCGCCCCAGTGATCGAAGGTCTCGTTGGCCAGCTCACCCCCGATATCGATGAAGACATCCGCGGCTGCACCGGGGTCACGCAGGATCTCGACGACCGGCCCCAGCACTGCCGCCGGCTGGATACCGGTGCCGAGGCCTTCGTAGCCGCGGTCGCCGTTGAACTGTTCATAGATCTCGCGATGCGCGAACTGCCAGCTCTGGTGCTGGGCCGTGGAGATCGGCGCGATCTCCTGGGCATCGCCGACGATCTGGGTGCTGGCCTGGAAGCGGGCGTCCTGCGTCAGGACGGCGCCGCCATTGCAGTCGGTGAACGTGAAGGTCTGTTCGCCGCGCAGGACGTGGCCGTCGAGGGTGTTGATGGTGATGGCGTTGCTGCCGGGATCCAGGCGGATCTCGACGGGAAGCCATGTAGGCGGCGGGCCACCGACTTCGAGCATGTAGCGCTCGCCATCGACGAGGCGGTCGGCAGGGGGGCGTATTTCCATGCCGCCCGCGTTGAACACTTCGTTCGGATTGTTGACGAAGTGTTCGTATGCCTCTTGCGCGGTGGTGTTGGGGATTTCGCTTTGATAGACGGCGTGGGTGACGTCCTGGCCGTCGAGCCCGATGGGCGGGTTCGGGTCGAGCTGGTTGAGGGTGTCGACGACTTCATTGTCGGGTGGCGTGCGGGTGGCGCCCGGGATCTGGCCGGAGGCGTAACTCGCCGCAGCGTCTACGCTCAGTGCCAATAGCGCATCGCGCTGATGTTCCTGATCGTCGTGACTGCCGCCCACCTGGAGATCCGGGTCCGGTCCATCCACTCCGAGCGTGAACGCGTTGGGTCCGGCGTCGACCGTCGTGCTGGGCGTCATGCCGGGCCCGCGAGGATCCGCGGGGGGCAGTTCACAGCGATCCACGGGGCCGGTTGGAGGGGCGTAGGTGCAGGACTGGATGGACGGGGACATGTGCAGACCAGCGCGCAGGAGTGGTATCGAATCTTGAGCGCGTCTGCTGGCGCGGCAACATTGGGGCGAGCCCTAGGCGGAAGGTCGGTGGCGCGCTTCGTCGCGGCTTCGAGCGACCGCGGCGTCAGATCCTGGCCGAATGTCGCGGCGCACACCGAGGCCTGGACGCGGCCGGTCGGTCCTGCGGCGCGACGCTTCGAGAGGGGCTGCCAGGCAGAGGTCAGGCCGCTCGCGCTCACGCCGCTGACTGTGAGCGCATGCCAAGGCCCACAGGTGCGACAAACTGTCGCGCGGGTGCCCTTGGGGACAGGTCTAAGATGCCACTCGACGGATGTCGAATGACAGCCTGGATGCAGCACAAATGTACGATTGGTTCCCGATAGTCTTCATCGTCTTCAAGGTCGTCGTGCTCGGCACGGGCATGTTCTTCGCGATCAAGTGGCATCACGATCAGGCGAAGCAGGACGCGCGGGAAAAGGCCGAGCGGGAGAAGGCTGAGCGGGACCGTGCCGCGCAAACGCAGGCGGACGACGTCGGCGACTCGTAGGCCCCTACGCACGTGACGGGTCGACCTGGCCGACGGCCGCAACGGCGCGTCGTGGCGATCCGAATGACCAAGGCACGTGATGTGGGTTTGCCTGATGCGGAGGCGGGGGCATCGGACATGCTGCCAACGCCTTGGTCCCTTCGATGCCGATTCGAGTGAGGCGAGGCGGCCGCCGGTCCCATGCGATCACCGCGTCGCTCCTGGGTGCGACTACCTTGCCTGCCGGCACTCGCGCAGCGTGATGCCGTTCAACTGCAGGTCGTCGACCACACCTTCCAGCGTCACCCAGTCCTGCGAACCGAGTGTCGCGAACAGGGCCGCCTGGTCGCTCGCCAGTTGGCAGTGCACGGTGAAGAAGCTGTTGTTCATGTCGTTGTCTGCGCGTACCCGCAGCAGCCCGCGCGTCGGCGTAACGAGATAGCCGACGGTCATGGTGTCGCTCAGTCCGCCCCGGCTGGTCGTGTAGACCTGCCCGTCGATCCGGTAGCGCCGGCCGAGGTACTTGGCGATGAAGGGCAGCACGCGCGCGTCCACGTCACGCTGTCCGAGTGAGCGGGCGTTGCGTCCCAGCAGCGCGTCCTTGAGCGAGGCGGTCGTGGTGCTGGCGCCCACGCGCCGCGCTTCCTTGCCCAGCTCGTCGGAGAAGGCGACGGCGTCGACCGCGGTGACCGTGTCCATGTTGTCGGCTGCGCGTGCGTCGCGCGCGATCGCTTCGCCGGCGGCGCCGGGCACGATGCCGGCCAACATGCCGCACATGTGCCGCTGCGCATCCGCGTCGGCGATCTGCTGGCCGCGCTGCAGCGACATGACGAGGCCGAACTTGCCGCCGGGCTCGCCACTGGCCGTCACGATGACGGGCGGGTTGTTGGTGGTCTGGATGAGGAACAGCAGGCCTTCGTCGGGCTTGATGTTGTCGTAGCCGACTTCGAACTTCTCGTCGCGTGCCAGCTTGCGGATCTGGCCCAGGCCGCTCGACACGCTGACGCCCGGATGCTGTTGCAGGGCGACGAAGGTCATGCCATTGCGCGGATCCCCGACCGCATTGAAGTTACAGTCCGTGGCTTGTGCCTGTGCCGCCCACATCAGCGCTGTCGAGGCCACCAGCGCTGCGATTCCCTGCTTCATGGGTCTGTTCCTGTCACGTCCCGGGTGGAGCGTGATTGTCGAGTCGCCGACATGTTCTCGACAAGCCGTACCGTGAAGCATCCTCGGCACCTGACGGCGCCGGCTCTGCTGATCGCTGCGACCTCCACGATGGATGGCGACGTCGACGGACAACTCTCGAGTGCTGCGACGAAGAGAAGCGGGCTCGATTCCGACTACGCCAGACCCCAAGGCGCGGCGAGTGCGAAATCCGCATCCCGTGACCTGAGCGTGGTTGTGAGCTCCGTTGGCTCAGCCCAAGCCAGACGCGGAGCACGCCGGGTGACACATTCGAGGAACAGCGAATGGAACACCGGCATTGCCGGTCGCAAGCGTCAACGCCTGGGATCGCTCCAGCTCAATCGTAGCCGCAGACCATCGGCCGTCTGCGCGTGCATCCGGTCTTGTCAAAGCGGTCGTTAGACTCGACCGCCCTTCATCGCGCTGGAGCATCGTTGAATACCGAAGCGGACGCCGAACGCCTCAACGTCGTCGAACGCACCGGACTGGCGTTCCTGCGCCGTGGCTGCCGTCGCGACGACAGCGAGATCCGGCCCTGGCAGGACGAAGACCGTGCGCGCATCCGGCGATTGCAGATCTGGGCGATCGGCTTGTGCGGGCTGGCGGGCGCGGTGTCTGCGGCGCTGATCGGCGCGGCGGATCTGTGGCTCCGCAACGTAATGGGCACCGGAAGCGATCCCTCGCTGTTGTCGCCGGGCAGTGATGTCGCGTACTGGGCCTGGTACGGCGGGATTGCGCTGCTGCTGAGCCTCCTGGAAATCCTGGCGATGTACTGGGTGCTGCTGCGCGCGGTCGCGGGCATTGCCGACGCAGCCGGTCTGTCGTTTGCCCGGGGCGATGTCGGCGACGTGCTGACGACGGGCCTGTCCCGCGCGGCGCTGGACATTCCGAATCCGCGGCGTTCGCTGCATGGTCTCGATCCCTATGCGCGCACCTCGCGCTTCAAGCTGCTGGCGTACACCGCGCTCTACCGGGTCAAGGTCGGCGCGACCAGTTTCATCGTGCGCATTCTCGCCCGCCGTGTGCTCGCGCGAAGCGGCTTGCGTGTGCTGCTGCCGTTCGCGGCGGTGCCCGTGTTCGCCGGCTGGAATGCGCTGATCGCCTGGTGGGTGATCCGCGAGGCGCGCGTGCGCGCCGCCGGTCCTTTGGCTGTTCGCGAAGCGGTCGCGGCGCTGGAGCGGGCGCAGCTGGATGACGACGGCCAGCGCCTGGCCCTGGATGCCGTCGCGGAACTCGTGGTCGCAGCCGAGGACGCGCATCCCAATTACGACCTGCTGCTCGCGCGCCTGTGCGAAGCGCTCGGGCTTGAAGCCCGTATCCCCGAATGGACCGGGGTGCGCACCCGTCTCGCCGATGCCGATGCAGCGACGCAGCGCGCTGTGCTGGCGCTGATGACGACGACGACCGCCCTGCGTGGACGCAGCAGTCGTCGCCAGAGACGCGTACTCGAATCCGCGTACATCGCGTGCAAGCAGCCACTCGGCGACGCGCTGCCTGCCGCGCGGCGGCGCATTGCCGAAGGGCGTTGCGCGCCGGAATAGGTGTACATCGAATGCGCGCTGCGTCCGTGCCGGTGTCAGTCTGTAGAACACAGGGCGGCAGGCGGCATGTCGGTTTGCAGACGCGTGCGCAATGCGAAGCGCGTTGCACCATGGCCTAGTCCGCAGGGCGCCAGCGGCACACCCGCGTCAGTCGGCGTATTGCCGAGCACGGTATGCCGCCACCTTCATGCGATTGCCGCATAGCGCCATGCTGCACCAGCGACGCTGGTGCGATTTGGTGGTGTCGTGGAACAGCAGCGTGCAGTCGTGTGCTTCGCAGTGTCGGACGTGGCGCAGGTCCTTTTCCGTGAGCAGCTGTACCAGGGCGACCACGACAGAGTGCAGCAGGCTGCCACTGCTGTCGTTGCGGCGGCGCTCGACCAGTGCCGGCCGACGCACGCGTGCATCCCAGACCAGCGCCTTCCCGGGTCGACCGGCTTCCAGCACGTCGTTGACAATCTTTGCTTCGAACGCCTCTCCGGCGCAGGCCGCGGTGACCAGTCGCTCCATCTCGTCCCGTAAGGCACGTGCGAGCTTCCCGATGCCTTTGGGCGCGCGCACGGCGGTGTCGCACTGTATGCCGGCCAGCCTCAGCCACTGCAGCACACTGTCGTCATCGCGCAGGACATCCAGGCGCTGTGCGGCCGGGCCGAACCTGGTGTTGATGAAATCCAGTGCCAGATCACCGGCTAAAAAATGGGGTGCGGGTGCGTTCGGGGTACTCAATGCGTAACCTCATAATCTCTGTTTGACAGGTTACCACTTGTCTCCGTAACCTTCAAAAGAACGAATTGAAGGTTACGGAGGTGGCGACATGAAACCGATACACGTTGCGGCGGGATCGGGGCCGAGTACCGGGACGGCGGCTGGAAGTGCCCGGGGCGCCGCAGTGAATACGCAAGTGCACTACCGCTATGCACAGGTAGGCGAGGTCAACGTGTTCTATCGAGAAGCCGGTTCCCGCACTGCGCCCAAGGTACTGCTGCTGCACGGCTTCGCCGCATCGTCCTACATGTATCGGGACGTGATTGCGGCACTGGCCGACCGCTATCACGTGATTGCGCCGGACCTGCCGGCGTTCGGCTTTACCCAGGCGCCGGCGCGCGAGGCGTACGCGTACACCTTCGACAATCTGGCGCACACAATCGACCGCTTCACCGAACAGCTCGGGCTTGATCGCTATGCGCTGATGGTCCACGACTACGGGGCGCCGGTGGGATGGCGTCTGGCCACCGCGCATCCGGAGCGAATCACCGCGCTCATCTCGCAGAACGGCAACGCGTACGAGGACGGCCTGGCCGCAGGCTGGGCGCCGATCCAGACCTATTGGGCCTCGCCGACCGACGAGCATCGCGCTGCGCTCGCGGACTTCCCCACCGCGGAGACGATCCGCTGGCAGTATCTCGAAGGCGTGCCGGATGCGAGCCTGGTCCCTCTGGACGGATACACGCTTGAAGGTCTGCACGTCGCCAGACCCGGCAATGCCGACATCCAGCTCGACCTGCTGCTGGATTACGCCTCGAACGTCGCGCTGTATCCGCGCTTCCAGCAGTACTTCCGCGACTACCAACCGCCGTTGTTGGCGGTCTGGGGGCGCCACGATCCCTACTTTCTGCCGGCAGGTGCGGAGGCCTGGCGGCGTGATCTGCCGGAAGCGGAGATCCACTTCTACGATACGGGACACTTCGCACTGGAAACGCATGCGAGAGAGATCGTGCCTGTGATTCGTGCATTCCTGGAGCGGCATCTGCCGCAGGCCTCTGTAGCGCCCTGACCACAAAGCCGCCCACGGAGATGCCCGTCCCGTTTACTGCGCCGTCTCTGGCTCGCCGCAGGTCTGCATCACTTCCGCGTCATCGAGAAATGCAGTGGTCGCTGCGACGAAGCAGGTCGGCGCGAAGAACGCGAGCATGTGCGCGCCGCGCTCGACGGTCGTCATCTGGACCGGTCCCGCGTTCGCCAGCGTGGACACGTGGGCCTTGGCGCCTGGGTACGACGTATTCGGATCCAGCGTGCCGTGGATGACGAGCGTGCGGGGCAGGCGATCGGGCGTGCGGCCGAAGAAACGGTCGCGCGGATACAGCGGCATGGGCGGATCGACCAGGAAGCCGGGAATCGCGCTGGTGAACAGCGCATCGCGTGCTTCGGTGTCGACGGTCGTGCGGTCGAGGTCCGGACGGCTGTTGTTTTCCGACGACGAGATCAGCATGACCAGCGGCAGCGAGGGCGGTGCAAGCGGGTCTGCCGTGAGCACTGCCTGGATCTCCTGCAGGTCGACGAGCGCGGCCTGCAGGGGAGCGGCGTCGTTGCGGGTCAGGGCGTCGACGATGGTCGGCAGGCGGTCGCGAAGCGTCGGGAAATTCAGCAGCGTGCCGAGAGTGCGACGCAGATCGCCGCTGGGGACGTGCGTGCGCCATGCGGCTTGCGGCTCGGCGTTGGCCAACACGCTTGCGTAGGCGGCGGAGGCGTCCGGCCCCAGCACTTCGCGGCCGACGGCATCGACCAGCGCGGTGCGATGGCTCAGATCCCAGTGCGCCTCGGACTCCGGCGGCACCAGGCCATCCAGCACCAGACCATCGAGCGGCTGGGGTGCGATCTGCAGCATGCGCAGCGCGAGCTGGGTGCCGTAGGACACCGCGTAGACGTGCACATCGCCCGCGCGGCGGTGCCTGGCGATGAGCGCCGACAGGTCCTGCGCCGACTGGGTAATGGTGAACGCTGCGGTGCGCGCGGCATCGGCGTACATCGCGCCGATGCACGGTCCCCATTCGCTGTCGGCCAGCGCGACGCCGTCGGTACTGTCCGGCGATTCCTGCGCCGGGCACAGGCGCGTGGAGCGCCCGGTGCCGCGATGGTCAGGAATGACCAGGTCGTGATCGGGAAACGCGGCGCGGAAGGTCGCGAACATGGGATGCAGCGAGACGCCGGGCTCGCCGGGTCCGCCGGCGATCAACCAGACTTCACCGCGACGGCGGTCGGGATCGGGCGCCGGCACGCGGCGGACGAAGACGTCGATGCTGGCGTCGTCGGGGGCCTCGTGGCGCAGCGGCAGGGTGGCGATCACGCACTCGCTGCCCGCGAACAGTTGCGCGGGTGACGCGTCCGGACATGGCGCCGGCACATCGGCAGCGCGCGTCGTATGCGGCAGCCACGTGCCGGAGATCAGAAGGAAAACGGCCGCGTAGACGCGCATCGATGGGATTCCATGGAAGGTCCGCGACGCTAGCAGTTCGTCAGGCCGGACGGCCCACGTCGAAAGTCACAGGGCGACAGGGAAACCGCGGACCGGAGCGATGGCGCCGATTGCACGCGGCACCGGCGCCGTCATGTGCGTGCCGCTCGCCGGGACATGGCTGGAGACTCCAACGTCACAAGCCGCACTGCGCACTGCCACGTCTCACTCGACGCGTAGTGCATCAATCAGTGCGCGAAGCGCGGGTGGCGTCTGTCGCCGACTGGGGTGATAGAGGTGGTAACCGGGGAAGGGCACGCACCAGTCGTCGAGCACCTGGACCAGGCGGCCGGCGGCGATGTCGTCGGCCACTTCATGCGTCATCACGTAGCCGAGGCCCACGCCGGCGCGCACGGCGGCCAGGGTCAGCGGGACCTCGTCGACGACCAGGGGGCCCTGGGTGCGCACGTTGTATTCGCGGCCGTCGCGTTCGAACTCCCAGGGCAGCAATCCGCCGGTGCTCTTGAGCCGGTAGCCGATGCAGGCGTGGCGATCGAGGTCGCCGGGCGAGACGGGCGGCGGATGCCGCGCGAAGTACGCCGGCGTGCCGACGACGATCGTGCGCAGGTCGGGACCGACACGCACCGAGATCATGTCGAGGTCGACGTCTTCCCCGAACCGGATGCCGGCATCGAAGCCTTCGCCGACGAGATCGGTCAGGCCGTTGTCGATGCTCACTTCCACGCGCACGTCGGGATTGGCCAGCAGGAACGCCGGCAGTTTCGGTTCGAGCACCATCTGCGCGGCGTAGGCGAACGTGGTGATGCGGATCGTCCCCGAGGGCGCGTCGCGCCAGTCGCCCAGCGCCTGCAGGCCCTGTTCGATCTCCGCAAGCGCCGGCGTCAGCGAACGCAGCAGACGTTCGCCGGCCTCGGTCGGCGCGACGTTGCGCGTGGTGCGCGCGAGCAGGCGCACACCCAGCCGGGTTTCGAGACCGCGCATCGCATGGCTCAGCGCCGACGGCGACATGCCCAGGGTGCCGGCGGCCTTCGTGAAGCTGCGCGCGCGGGCGACGGCCGCAAACGCCAGCAGATCGTTGAGTTCGCCTCGTTGCATTGCTGCAGTGTGCTCACAAGCCCATGTGATCGGCAACGGCTAATCGCGCGCAGCGATCGGACGTAGCCTGTAGGCAGGTCGCCAACCCCCAGGCGACGGATGGGAGTTTTCATGAATCTGACGCATTATCGCAGCCTCGGTCGCTCCGGCCTGCTGGTGAGTCCGTTGGCATTGGGCACGATGACCTTCGGCACCGAACGCTGGGGCACCGGAGAGGCCGCCTCGCGTGCGGTGTTCGATGCCTATGTCGACGCAGGCGGCAACTTCATCGACACCGCCGACATCTACGCCGCCGGCCGCGGCGAGGAGATGCTCGGCGGCTTCCTGGCCGCGGGTGGCCAGCGCGACACGCTGGTCGTGGCGACCAAATCCGGCTTTCCGCGCACGCCGGGCACACCGACCGCGGGCGGCAACGGTGCGAAGAACATCCGCGCCGCACTGGACGCATCGCTCAGGCGCCTGCGCACCGACTACATCGATCTGTACTGGACGCACGTCTGGGACCGGGTGACGCCGCCCGAGGAGGTTCTGCAGACGCTGACCGATGCGGTGCGCGCCGGCCGGATCCTGCACTACGGATTTTCGAACGCGCCGGGCTGGTACGTGTCGCGCGTGGCCACGCTGGCGCAGGCGCATGGCCTGCCTGCGCCGATCGGCCTGCAGTACCAGTATTCGCTGCTCGATCGCGGCGTCGAGTTCGACATCCTGCCGGCCGGCAACGCACTCGGTCTGGGCCTGGTGCCATGGAGTCCGCTGGGCGCCGGCATGCTGACCGGCAAGTACGGGCGCGAGATGCTGGCCCAGGCCGCGCGTGGGACGGAGCTGCCCGAACACGCGGGCGAGCCGACGCAGGGCGATACGCAGAGCGATGGCCGGCTCAATGGCGACAATCCCTTCGGCGGCATGCTGTTCACCGAACACAACTTCGACATCGTCGATGCGTTGCGCGAGGTGTCGGCGGAAGTGGAGCGTTCGATGGCGGAGGTCGCGCTGGCCTGGGTCGCGGGTCGCGCGGGCGTGTCGTCGGTCCTGATCGGCGCCAGCCGCGTCGAGCAGCTGCACCAGAACATCGCCGCGCTGGACATGGTGCTGACCGATGCGCAGCAGGCGCGTCTGGATGCGGTCAGCCGGCCGCCGATGGTCAATCCGTATTACATCTTCGAGCTGCCGGCACGCATGCGTTTCGGTGTCGACGAAGTGGCGGCTTGGCCGGCGGGTTGAGAACGCGGCGCGCCTGCGCGGTGTGATGTGCGCGAATGTCGCATCGAATCGTCCGTTGCGAACGGTTCGCTGGAATCACGCTTTTTGCATACGGCGGACTGAAGTGATCGGGTGCGCGGCGTGCGTCATGCGCGCCGCTGTTCGCCTGTGCGCATGCAGGTGTCGTGCAGCGCACTGCGGATGACAGAGGCGCGTCGCGACGTCGCGACCGCGCCTGGCGACATCGGCCGCATCGTCGTGCGCGCCGGGCGAACGTCGTGTTCGCGGTTCGAACGCATCGGCGCATCTCGACGCACACGGAACGCGCCAGCCACCCGGTGGCCGGCGCGTTGCCGGGTACGTGACGCGGTGGGCGGCGTCTTCAGTCCGTCAGAAAGCCCGTCCACGTCTTGCTGGCAATCATCCACTGGCCTTCGATCTTGATCAGGACGACATAGTCCACGCCGCGCCAGCCGGGGTAATCCAGATCCACGCGCACAGCCGCGAGGTCACGGGCCACGTCGACGATTTCGTAGCTGCGCTTGCGCTGGTCTTCGTTCGCCGCGGGTGCGCCGTTGAAGCCTTCCGCGAACTGCGCGCCGGTGCGCTGCAGCAGCGCGGGACCGCGATTCTCCGAGGTGCCGATCATCACGCCATCGGTGCGGAACACCTGTTTCGCCAATGCGTTGTCGGCCGTGTTGTAGGCGCGCATGAAGGTCTGCATGACGCGGTCCACGGCGTCGCGGTCGCTGGTCTGGGCCATGGCGGAGGCGGGCAGCAGGAGGAAGAGGGCGGCCGCGAAGGCCGTGGTGCGGTGTGAGGTGTGCATGGGTCGATCCTTGTGGTGGTGGTTTGGAGGTGTGCAACAGCGACGGCGCCTGGCGATGGCGCCGGAGGAATCAGCCTTGCGCGTCGTTGACGCCGGGCGATGCGGCAAGCCTGCGCAGCACGTCGACGACGGCCTCGGCCACGGGCGCTGCGGAGGCGTAGTTCTGGCCGGTGACGACGCGGCCATCGACTTCGATGTACGGGGCTCTGCTGTCGACCATGCGGAAGTCGCCGCCGCGGGCTTCGACCGTCTGCCGGATCAGGAACGGGAATTCCCGGAAGTACGCGGCGTCCTGGTCTTCGTGGTCTTCGGGATAGCCGCTGATGCGCTTGCCCGACACCAGATAGCGGCCATCGGCGAGCCGGAGGTGCACGATGCCCGCCGTGCCGTGGCACACGGCCGAGATCACGCCGCCGTTGCGCTCGTACACATGCAGGGCGATGCGCTGCAGCGCCGCATCTTCCGGTACGCCGTACATGGCGTTGCTGCCGCCGACGTAATAGACGGCGCGGTAGCGGTCGGGATCGATCTGCGCGGGCGTCGCGGTGTTGCGCAGCCCGGCCATGATGCGTGCGTCTTCGAGGCGGGGCGCCACCTCGTCATCGATATACGGGGGCAGGATCGGCACGTCGCCGCCGTCGGGCGTCACGAAGTCCACCGCATAGCCCGCGGCGTGGAACGTATCCCAGGCGTGCACCACCTCGCCGAAGCTGATGCTGGCCGGGATGGCCGAGCTGCCGTGCACCTGGCTGCTGGCGAGGATGAAGAGGATGCGCTCAGGACCCGCCGGCGCAGGTGTCCGGTTGCGCGCGCTGGCGGCGGTGGTGACGGTGCTGGCCCACGCCGTGGGCGCGGCCGTCAGCAGGCGGTCGACGGCGGCTGGCCCGGCGCTCGCGTCGATCGGATAGGCGCTGGAAATGCCGCACAGCCACGGTGACAACACCAGAAGCAGGAGCGACAGGAGGAGGCGGACTGCGTGCATGGCGCTGGCTCGAAGGAAGGAGCCGGTACCCTAGGTGATCCCTTTCGGATCAATGCATTGCAACGTCTTTCAGGAGTCCTGGAATCGATTCTGGGAGTCGGCGCGTGCGGCGCGGAACGCCGCCGGCGTGGCGCCTTCGTGCTTCTTGAAGGCGCTGTAGAAGGTCGACATCGACTGGAAGCCGGCTTCTTCTGCGACGACTTCCAGCGGCTTCGCGGGGGTCTGTCGCAGCAGCGTCCTGGCCTCGATCACGCGCAGCTGCGCGAGGTACTGCTTGAACGAGGTCTGGTTGTGATGGTTCAACAGCTGCGACAGCCGGGTGGCGGGCACGCCGAGTCGACGTGCGAGACGGGGCAGCGTGAGCGCCGGATCCAGATGCAGACGCTCGCGCGCCATCAGGTCGGCCAGCGCTTGGAGATGTGCGGCGGCCTCGGACTCTGGAATCTGGCGGTCCTGGTAGGGCTCGATCGGCGCCTGGCCCGCGCGCAGGCGCAGGTAGACCAGCACGCTGGCCGCGAGCACGAAGGTGAAGGACAGCGCACCGACGATGTAGGAGGTGTAGCCGGCCGTGTAGTAAGCGGTCCAGATGATCCAGATTCCGGCCAGAGCGCCCAGCAGCAACGTGCCCGATGGCGTGCCACGAAGCCGCGCGCGATGGCGGTACAGCTGGGCGGTCGCCAGCAGCAGATAGCCCAGCCACGCGTAGTTGATGCCCGGCGTGATCACGCCGCGCCACAGCGCGACATGGTCGACATAGGGAAACAGCAGATTGACGGCCGCGGCGACGACCAGCAGCGCGCCGGTGTGCCAGCGGTCCGCCGTGCCGGGGCCGGGCGCATCGGCCTGGCTCGAGCGCACCAGAAAGAACAGACAGGGCCCGATCATGAAGCAGGCGGTCAGGCCGAGCTGCAGCACGACCAGCGGAATGTCCGGCCAGAAATGGAAGGCCACCGACTTTCCGGTGCGCACGCCGACCATCAGGATCAGCAGCGCCAGCCAGCGCTGCGTGGGCTGCCCCTTCGCCCGCCACCACAGGAACGACGCCACGCCGATCCCGTTGAAGGCGCCGAGCATGGCGAAGAAGAACAGGAAGTGTTGGCTCAGCATGGTCGAGGCATTCGAGGGATGGCGGTCGTCGGTCGGTGTTCCCAAGATCGCGGGCGAGCTGCCACGAATGGGGAGGCGCGCATTCTGACGCGACTTCGAACCTGGGCGTCGCCCCGGTGGTCGCGTCGAAGGCGCCCGATAGTACTGCGCGTAAATGGAGTTGCGGTTGGGCAGAGGCGGCGCACCGCTCGGCGGGAGGGCGCCCGTGCGACCGGGCCATCGTGCGCGTCGTGCCGATGACAGGTGACGTGTCCTTAGCCCGGTTGGCATGCAGCGCGCAGCGTGCTGTGTTCGCACCACGACGCGAGCATGGAGCGCGAGCCGCTCACCGCGACGCCGTGCGCTGCGTTTGGCGCGGAAGGTCGGCCTCCACCTGCACTGTATGATCGCCACTCCACGCAGTGCGGAGCGATGACATGCGCCTGGCCGATTTCATCGAACAGCACGACGCGAAGATTCTGGCAGGGGCCGAAGCATTCGCCGAAACCCAGGCGCCTGCCGGCGTCGAGCTGAGCGTCAAGGCGTTGCGCAATCATCTGCCGCAGATCCTGAAAGCCGTCGTGCGCGACCTTCGCAGCGCACAGAGCGCCGCGGAACAGCACGCCAAATCCGAAGGGCGCGCCCCCGAAGACACCGGCCCCGAGTCGGCCGCGAGCTATCACGGCAGGACGCGTGCCGTCGCCGGATTCGGTCTGAACCAGATGGTCGCCGAGTACCGCGCCTTGCGTGCCGCAGTGCTCCGCCTGTGGGCCGAGCACGAGACGTTTTCGGCCAAGGCTGTCGAGGACGTGATCCGCTTCAACGAAGCCATCGATCAGGCGGTGGCCGAGTCGCTGGCCGAATACTCCGCCGAGGTCGAATCCTGGCGCCAGATCTTCCTCGGCGCGCTCGGCCACGATCTGCGCGGTCCGCTGACCGCGATCGTGCTGACGGCCGACACGCTGTCCGAGAAGACACGCGGCACGCCGTATGCGCGCTATGCCGAACGCATCATCAGTGGCGGTGCGCGCATGACCGAACTGCTGAACGACCTGCTCGAGTACAGCAAGAGCAAGCTGGGCGCCGGCATGGTCATCCATCGCGAAGCCTGCGATCTCGGCCAGGTGCTCGGCGCGGAAGTGGAACTGCTGCGCGCGGCCCTGCCGCAGGCCTCGATCCGTTTCGATGTCGACGGCTCGACACACGGCCACTTCGATGCATCGCGTCTCCGCGAGGCGCTGCACAACCTCGTGACCAACGCCGCGAAGTACGGCGAGCCCGGCACGGCTCTGCGTGTGGGCGTGTCCGGCGAGGCAGACCGCGTGCTGATCACGGTCGCCAATGCCGGCGCACCGCTGTCGGACGACGCGCTGCACGCGATGTTCGACCCCCTGCGCCGCGGCGCCAAGACCGCATCGACGGGCGAACACGTCAGCCTCGGACTCGGACTGTTCATCGTGCGCGAGATCGCCAGCGCCCACGGCGGCAGCGCGACTGCCGCATCGGCCGACGGCATGACGACATTCGCCATCGCGCTGCCGCGCACGCTGGCCTGAGGGTCGGGAGCGACTGCGCGCTGGGTCTGTTTGCGCGCACCGCAGCCTGGGTTCGGTCCGGACGCAAAGTCACAGGTCTGCGTGGCGTGTGCGTTGGCATGCGGCGTGAGCAGCGGATATCCGTGCACCACGCATCGCCTTGATGGCTGGCCGCGAATCGTGGCCAGGGTCGAGGGCCATCCGCGCGCGCAGGGCTTCTATCGACGCACGCCATCGACCAGCCGATGGGCAATGCACATGTTGAGCTGCGAAGCGCACAGACCGTCGTAGAATCTCCCATACATAATCTGCAAGGAAAGCTCCGATGCGCACGTTTCGTCCCTTCGTGCTGATGTCCCTTCTGTTGACGGTGCTGACGCTGGCCGCCTGTTCGTCGAGCAAGCCGGAAGCCGCCGTGCAGGAGTTCTACCGGGCCGTGGAAAAGGGCCAGATCGACAAGGCGATCGAGCACTTCTCGTTCGCGGACGTGTCTGCCGACAGCATGGTGCAGGCCAAGGGCAAGGTGCAGATGGTGGTGGGCGAGATGAAGTCCCGCATTGACGCCAACGATGGTCTGGACAAGGTCGAGGTTCTGGAATCGAACGTCGATGAAGGCGGGGAGACCGCACGCGTCAGGGTCCGTCTCGTCTTCGGCAATGGCAAGGACACCACGGAATCGCACCGGATGAGCCGCGATGACGGCAAGTGGAAGATCGTCCTGCGCTGAGCGTTCGAACCCGCGTGCGATGGTTCTGCGGACTCGCGCTGGCCGCCGTTGCGGCAGTGTCCGCGGCAGCCGACGGTGAATCGTCGAGAGGCACGCTGCAGGCCGGGGATCTGGTCTTCCGGCGTGGCACCGAGTCGGTCAGCGCGCTGGTGCTGGCCGTCGACCGCGGCCGCTTCAGTCATGTCGGAATGGTGGTGGGCCGGCCGGGCGACTGGAAGGTGCTCCATGCCACGCCTTCGGAAGTGCCAGGGCAGCCCGACGGGGTGACGCTCGATTCGATGGCGTTCTTTCTGGACGCCACCCGCAGCACGGACCATGCGTTCTATGCGGTGCACGCCACGCCCCGGCAACGCGATGCCGCCGTGCGCCATGCGCTGGATGTCCGCGGCATGCCGTTCCGCGTCGGCGATGCCAGCGGCACGTACTGCACGCTGCTGGTCTGGGACGCCTGGCGCCGTGGCGGCGTCGACCTGGACGTCCGCTTTTCCCGCGTTGCCCTGCCGCTGATGCAGGGCGACTACCTGTTGCCCAGCCAGCTGCGCCTGTCGTCCCGTCTGCGGCCCCTGCCTCGGCACGCCGCTGATGCAGCAGATGCGCCGGTTGCTGCGACGGCAGTGCAGGGCGCGCGCAGATTGGAGCGCCGCTGAGCGGCCAGATCCATGCGGGCAGGGTGAAGGCCTGACCCGATCACAACGTGCGTGCCGTTATGGTCCACCGCTCTGCGAGCCACGCTCGCGACCGCAGGACTGTTGCCATGCCAGAGTCGACCATGACCGCCATCGCCATCCGGGGTGGCACGGGCGATGCCGATGCCTTGCACGCGGTGCGGCTGCCGCGGCCCGAGCCCAGGGATGGTGAGGTGTTGATCCGGGTACGCGCCGCCGGCGTAAACCGGCCGGACATCGCCCAGCGCGGCGGCAAGTACCCGCCGCCGCCCGGTGCATCTGAAACGCTTGGTCTGGAAGTCGCAGGCGAGATCGTGCACGGCGCTGGCCGCTGGAAGACCGGCGATCGCGTCTGTGCGCTGCTGGGCGGTGGCGGTTATGCCGAGTACGCCGTCGCCGATGCACGCCATGTGCTGCCGATTCCGGAAGGCCTCGACTGGGCGCATGCGGCGGCGCTGCCCGAAACGGTGTTCACCGTGTACGCCAATGTGTTCGAACACGGCGCGTTGCAGTCGGGCGAATGGCTGCTGGTGCATGGTGCGACCTCGGGCATCGGCGTGGCCGCGATCCAGATGGCGAAGGCGGCCGGCGCGCATGTGCTGGCCAGCAGCCGCGGCGCCGACAAGGCGGCGCGCACGCGCGCGCTGGGCGCGGATGTGTCGGTGGATACATCGACACTGGACTTCGGTGCGATCGCGAAGGAACACGGTGGCATCGACGTGGCGCTGGACATGGTCGGCGCGCCGACGTTCGATGCCACGCTGGACGCGCTGAATCCGAAGGGCCGCATCGTCTACATCGCGACGCTCGGTGGCCCGGTGCTGCAGGTGCCGGTGATGAAATTGATGCAGAAGCAGGCGGTGCTCACCGGGTCCACCTTGCGCCCGCGCAGTGCCGACGAGAAGGCGCGCCTGGCCGTGGCCGTCGAACGTGTGGTCTGGCCGTGGATCGCCGAGGGCCGGGTCAACGCGATCATCGACCGCACCTTCCCGCTGGCCGAAGCCGCCGCCGCCCATGCGTATCTCGAAAGCGGCGAGCACTTCGGCAAGGTGGTGCTGGAGTTCCCGTGAGCGCATCGCCCGTGTTTCCGGTGGGTGACGTCGAGGCGCACTGGATCACGCTTGACGACGATGTGATGGGCGGGCATTCGCGCAGCCGCGTCGCCGTGCGCGATGGCGTGCTGCGGTTTTCGGGCACGACATCGCTGGAAGACAAGGGCGGCTTCGCGTCCATCCGCGCACGGGGCGCCTTCGCTCTTGCGGACGCGATCGGCCTGCGTCTGCGCGTCCTCGGCAATGGCCGCGCGTATCAGCTGCGCATCGCAACCGATGCACGCCACCGTGGCTCGCACGTGTCCTGGCGCGGCGACTTCGCGACGCGCGCGGGCGAATGGCATGAGGTCACCGTTGCGTTCGCCGACATGCAGCCCACGTACCGTGGCACAGTGCTCGAAGGTCCAGCGCTGGACCTGTCGAAGGTCGAAGAAATCGGCCTGCTGATCGGCGACGGGCGCGCAGGCGGCTTCAGCCTGGAGGTCGCCTGGCTCGCACCCGTGCACGGGGAATGACCAGGGCGCAGGGCCGCCGCAATCTGACGTCCAAGCACTGCATCCCGAGGTGACTCCGCCGGGCGTCGCGCGCCGCCCGCGGACGCTGCCACGACAGCCCCGCTGCACGCTACATTGCCGTCTTTCCGGTGATGGATCACGACATGGCACGCAGGTGGTTTCGCAAAGGAATGATGTCGATGACGCTTGCAGGCGTCATCGCCGTGACCGGATGCTCGGACATCGCATCCCCCGGTGCCGCGACCGATGCTGATGACGTAGCAATACAGGCGGAGGCTGCACCCGATGCAGTGGCCGATGAAGCCGCGCCCCCGGCCAGCGAAGTCACGACACCAGACCAGCGTGCCGCGACGAAACCCTTCGAGTTCGAGCCGGCCAGCGGGGAGGTGTCGTCCCCGGATGTCTGTCGACTCGATGGCTTCGTGATGCCGGCCGATGCCCGCGTCTATGCCGCGGGCGGTTATGCCGGCGCGGCCGCGGGCTTCCAGATCGACCAGAGTGGTCATTCGGCGACCACGATGCAGGTCGCCGTCCATGAGGCCGATGCGCCGGTCGTGCTGCTGCTGGGCGCCTACGAACCCACGGTCTGGACGGTGGGCTGGACAGAACGCACGCGGATCGCGGCCGTGGTGGTGACCGGCTACCACCGCCAGCAGGTGACCGGCCTGCCGGCGGATGTGCCGGTCCTGGTGAGCACTTACGACAACCGCGGCGCCTGCGGCTATGCCTATGTGGGCGACGATGGATCGGCGAAGCTCAACCCGATCGCGCGCCAGCTGTTCGGACGTCCGGTCGATGTGGCCTACGCGGCGCGCAACGGACGCGTCACCGTGGGCGACCTGCCCGCTGGCGCCGACCTGGTCACCGATGCCGCGGCCGCTCCGGTGGAGCACTTTCAGTTGAAGGACGCGCCCCTCGCCGGGCAGGCGGGCATCGATGCGGCGTTGCGCGCCGGCATCCTGCGGGCGACGACGCCGGCCGATGTGCAGGCCTGGGAACGCGCGCAGCAGCAGGCGGGGACGCGTGATGTGCCGCCGGTGGTGGGCGGCAGCGCATCGCGTACGCCAGGCGTGCCGTATCGAAGCTACACGGTGCTGCAGGCCTTCCAGATTCCGGCGGGTCTGCATGGCGCGCATTCGGCCACGTTCTTCGTCGCCCGCGGCGCACCGCCGCCGACCGGTGATCCCGGCCATTCGGCGATCCAGTTCCTCGATACGGGGCACTGCGTAGGTCTGACCTGCGGGATGCGATAGCGGGACTGTGCGGTGCCGGATGACGCGGCTGCGATCCGGATTCGGCCACGCAGCCATCGGACGGCAGGGGCTGCGCGATCGCGCCTGCTCCGCAACGCAGATCATTCGCCATGCGGCGTCCTCGGCGTTGAACGTCTTAGTCGCTGGATTCCATGCGTGCCGGTGTCCACGGCGTCACCCATTGCACGCAGCACCCGCGCCGTAACAGGGTGCGCCTGCATCAGCGCGGGATGATTTTGTCCGCCGTCAGCTTTTCACGGATGCGCCGGAGATGAATGCCCGTCGATGGCGCGCGCTTCACCAAGCGGCGCGCAGCGTGCATCACCGGCGAATGTCCGCCGATGGAGAGTCCGCGCATGACACACAACCAGTCGAACCAGAACCCCGGTGGCCAATCGGGCCACGATCCCCAGACCGATCCGGGCGAGCAGGCGCCGGGCCGGGGTGACCCGAACCGCGGCAGCAGCCCGGGTCAGGATCAGAACGAAGAGGAATGAATTTGGGGCGGATGGATCGGACGCGCCGGCGCGCGTCCGGTCCGGATGACGTCATCGCGTTTGGCGCGCAGCACTTGCATGTGCGCGTGCACACGAGGCCTCTGTTGCAGCTCTGATGCATCGTGTCGATTGGCCGGGTGGCATGTGTTGCCGGGTTCCGTTCAAGACGGCGCGCGGCACTCACTGTGTCCATCCGGCAACCGGGCCAGGCTCACGCTTCCTTTGCCGAGTACACAGCCATGAAACCTGCGATCAGTCTGCTTGCCGCCGCGCTTGCACTCGTTCTGTCCGCCTGCGCCAACGATGAGGCCGGGAACGATCGTGCGTCGACCGATGCAGCCGGTGCGTCCTCGGCCGCGATGAATCCGCCCGCGCCGCCCGTCGATCCCGCAGCCTCCGGGCCCGCCACGATGGCTGCAGGCACCGACAACGCTGCATCGGCCGCTGCCGGCCAGGCTGCGAGCGAAGGCGACCGCAAGGCGCTGATGGCGGTCGAGGAAGTCGATCGCCACGAAATCGCCGCCGCACAGGACGCCCTGTCCAAGAACGTCGAGGGCAACGTGCGCCGCTATGCGGAGTCGCTGCGCGACGATCACACCCGCAACCTCGCGGCGACGCGTCGCCTGATCGACAGCACCGGCGGCGGGATGGCCGCGCCGGCGACGCAGGACGCCGCTGCAGCGCCCGCCGCGACCGGAGCGGGCACAAGCGCGGAGATGCCGGTCGATGCCGGACTCGCCGCGATGCAGGACAAGCATGAGGCCGAGCGCACGCGCCTGTCGTCGTTGACCGGTGCCGCCTTCGCCACTGCATGGGTCACCGCGATGGTGACCGGCCACGAGGAAGCACTGGCGAAGCTCGACAACGAGCTGATTCCCGGTGCCAGCGATCCCCTCGTGCTCACCCACCTGCGCGACACGCGAACCGCCATCGCCCGTCATCTCGACGCCGCACGCGCGTTGCAGCCCGCCAACCGCTGATCCGGCGATCAGGGCAGAGCCGTCCACGTGACGGCTCTGGATCCGGCGATGTCGACCGGATACGCGCGCGTCGATTCCGATCGACGGCGTTCGCCCGATGCCACCGGCTGCGGTCGAATGCGCGGTCCATCCCGGCAGGAAACACGGACGGCGTGCGTAGGGAACCGCGGTGTCTCTCTGGCGTTGCACGCATGCGTTGACGCAGTGCCACGAGATTTGAGGGGCTGCGTGCGCGCTGCGTGGCAGCCAGTGTCTGACGGCGCACGCTGCGGATGCCCGGATACAACGTCGCGTGTCTTTTCAGCGAATGCGGCCATTTTCTTTGCTGCGATGGTCACCGCCGACGCGAGCCGTTCAAGGCGAAATCGCGTAGCCGATCCTGTTTTCGTCGCGTGGGGCAGGTGTCTTCAGGCGCCACACCCGATGCCGGCGCACGGCAGCAGCCTCCAGATGCGGTTCCGGCGTCCACGGGACAGGCGTTGCAGATGGCCGGTCGCGTGCGAGAGCGCGAGACCACAGTGCTGCAGCCGCCAGTGACCGTGGATGGGGAGACGCAACAGCGGACGCGAAGGCGGGTCAGGCGATGACAGCAGCGGCTTGCACCGTCTACGATCCGGATCGGGCCCGACGTGGGGAAGCGTCGAGGCCGGGACGACGTCCCATGGACGCGACGATCGGATCTTCGAAGGGAATCGAACATGATCAAGACCTTGTTGCTGGGCATCGTGCTGTTGGTGGGGGCGGTGATCGTGTACGAGCACGGCTGCCGTATTTCCGAGTCGGACGTCCGTGCGCACCATCGCGCGCAGATGGAAGCGCTCCGGCGATTCGACAGCCAGACGATGTGCGATTCGATGGCGAAGGACTTCAGGTTGCGGTCCACGGAGCACGTCGGCGGCACGCAGGTCCGGCGCGACTCGCTGCGTGACGACACCTGCGAAGACCTGCGTGACTCCACCGCGACTCTCGAAACCATCTCGCGCCGCACAAGGGGCCTGCTGGAGGTCGACTTCGTCGTCGACATCACCCGGATCGATGTGGCGCCCGGTGGGCGACGCGCGTCGGTCGAGGCGACCACGACCGCGAGCATCGCCGGCCAGTTGATCTCGAGATCGCGTTCGAAAGGGGAGCTGTCGCGTGCGTTCTGGCGCATCCGCGATCACGGCGGCGAAGCGCAGACCTGGGTGTACGTGCAATAGGAGCGGACGTGCAGTTGGACCGGCAGGGCCCGCCGCGTGTCCGATACCGCTTGCCGCACGCGTGCACATGTGCGCGATCAGCGACTTTCAGTCATCGTCGGATGCAGCCAGCGCCTGGTACCACGCCGCATACGGCGTGTTCTTCACCAGATAGCGGTTGAAATCGGGTGCGCCGTCGGTCCACCACACCGGTCCACGCTCGCCGAGCGCGTGCTTGGCGGCGTCGACGTCGCGGCGCGCAGCGGACAGGGCCGCGGCGTCATCCTGCTGTCCGGCGGACTTCACCGCGCGTCGCGCGTCCATCAGGGCGGACACCTGCGTCGCGCGCTCGGCGTCGGACAGTGCGGGATTGCTCGCGCGCCACAAGCGACCGCGTACGACGAGATAACGGCCGTCGGGTGTGACCGGTGGTGGCGCGGACGTGGCGTCGGTCGGCATGGCGCGAGTCTAGGGCGGGCGTCATCGCGTCGCCGTGTGTGCACCGCGCGATACACGACGCTTCACGACATGCAAAGGCCCGCGCCGCGAGGATCGGTGTTCCTGATCCGCCATTGTTGCCGGCGGTCGCCATCATGAGGTCCACATGCCCCACCGGAAATCCGTACGTCAGCCGAAGTCACTCGTGGGCGCGATCGCGCTCGGACTGGTCTCGACCGCGCTGCTCGCTGCATGCGCACCCGCCACGCCGGATCCACAGACCGAACCCGACGTCCCTGCGCTGGCGCCGACGCCCGTTGCAGCCGACGAAGTGACGCCGGACATGGCGCCGCCATCGCCGGTGGCGGCGTCCGGCACCGTGGGTGGCGACGGGTCGGAGATCCAGCTCGATACCTTGACCGGCGACGACGTGTCCGGCGCCGGCCTGCAGGGCGAGCTGGCCTGCAGTTTCTCGGAAGACGGGCAGACGCAGCCGCTGCTCCATGCCATGGGCGTGGTGGCTTCGGACGAGCCCGCGCAGGGCGTGGTCAAGGTGGCCGGTTACGTGGAGCCCGTGCGCGCGCCAGGCGGGTTCGACGGCATGGCCGAGAATCCGGTGTTCACCGGGCAGGGCAAGACGATCCGCATCGAAGCGACCGGGCCAGCCACCGGCGGCGGCGAGTCGCCGGCGCGTCCGGCGACGCTGACCTACCAGCGCGCCGATGGTGCAAGCCGCACCATCGAAGGCCTGTGGCAGTGCGGACCGTAAGTCCGCCGATCTGATTCGCCGCAACGCATGACGGCGCCGCAGGCTAGCGGCGCCGTCATCGTGTGCGCTGGGTGCAACGGGCGGTGGACACCGCCCGCCGCACAGGCATCAGGGCGTCAGCGTGCCTTCGACCGAGTCGTCGAGCGTCTTGCCGATTGCCGCGCCGATCATCATCTTCGTCGCCGCGACGAACTCGCCGTGCTTGTTGTCCCAGTAGTAGCCCGTGGTGGGCGCGACGCGGATCACCGTGATGCGCGGATCGTCCTTGCCTTCGGTGAACCAGGTCTTGAGCACCGGGTTCCACAGGTCATCGATCTGGTCGCGGTCGCGGCTGATCGTGGCGTGGCCTTCCAGGACGAGAAAGCCGGAGTGCTTCGCCGACTGCAGGAACAGCCGGACGTTCGGATCGGCTTCGATCTCGGCATTCTTGTGGCTGTCGGACGAACTCAGAAACCACAGCGCACCGGCCGCGTCCGCTTTTTTGATCGACATCGGGCGCGTGCCGCCGGTCTCGCTGTGATGCAGTGGCGTGGTGCAGAAGAAACACGAGTCGGCATCGTCGGACATGTCCTGGATGCGTGCGACGGCATCTCCGGCGGTGAGGTTCTTCCGGGTGTCTTCGGGCTGGTTGCGATTGATGGAATCCATGGGTGTCTCCGGTGGTGGCAGGACGCGGGGCGTCGATGCGTGAGCCTGTGGGCGGATGGCGTCGCGGATGGGCAATGCGGCGCTGTCCGGAAATACGGTGTCGATTCGAAAACGGATCCAGCGACGGTGGTCAAGCGTCGACGCATGGACATCCGGGCCAGACGGCCGGAGGCCAGGTGCCACATCGGATTGCGCTGCAGACGTCGCGGTGAAGCCGGAGCCGTGGAGGGACGGGCAGCGTGGGCGCGCAGCGGTGATCCGGGTGTGACCCGAATGTGAGCGGTGCGTCGTTTCAGGCCCTCAGTTACGACAGGTGGGCACACACGCCGCAGGGGTCACCGCAATCTGCGCGCGCGCTGCATGGGCAGCGTCGCGAACCGCGCTCAGCGGGTCTGTTGCAGACAGAACGCCAGGATCAGCGTCGATGCATCGGGCCCCTTCGGATCCGTATGACTGCCGGCCGGATCGCCGCCGCTCCAGGTGTGGCCGGCGCCCTCGATCACCACGTGTTCGACGCGCACATGGTCCTGCGCATCTCGGAACACGGTCCGGACGACCTCGCGTCCGTTGATCGACGTGGTGCTGCCTGTATCTGCCTGCAGCGGCGGTCCACCTGCCGCGCCGGCGATCGCGTCATCGACGATCGCCCGGCCGTTGTCGACCTGTACGGTGCGATCGGCCGTACCGTGCAGCACGATCGTCGGCACTGGAGGGCCAGCGTCGGCAGTGCCGGTCGGAAGCATGCGCGCGGTGCCGCGTCCCTGCATCGCCGCGAAGGCGCCGGGTACGTCGTGGGCCGCGCCGAAGGGCAGACCCGAATGCGCGCCGACCGCGGCAAAGATCTCGGGATAGGTACGGCCCAGGATCACCGCCATCGCCGCACCGGCCGACAGCCCCGCGACATACACGCGGCGCGGATCCACGCGGTGGCGCGTCCCGATCTCGCCGACGATGCCGGCCAGGATCGCGGGCTCGCCTGCGCCGCGTTGCTGGTTTTCGCGGCGGAACCAGTTCCAGCATCGCGACCCGTTGTCGCGTGGCGTCTGTTCGGGATAGGCCACCAGCACGCCGTGCGCAGCGGCGACCGCGTTCATGCGTGTGCCGGTCGCGAAGTCGTCCGGCGATTGCGTGCAGCCGTGCAGCATCAGCATCAACGGGGCGCCATCGACGGCATCCGGATCGAGGCCCTCGGGCACGTACAGCGTGTAGGCCCGGCTGCCGGCTGCACCGGTGTAGGTGAACCGGGTGGTGTCGCCGGCGCCACGTGCCGCCGGCGGCGCTGTCTCGCCGCGTGCGCGGACAACGTCAGCGGCGTCCGGGGCTGGCGTTTCATCGGTCGCGGGCGATACCAGGCCAGCCTGACGCAAGGCGTCGTGGATGGTCTGCTGCACGCTGCCGGTCGCGCTGTCGGCGCCGATGCCGGAGGCCGCAAGCGCGCGCTGGATCGTTGCCTGCACCTGGGTGGCGGCGCCGCTCGTATGCGCGGACAGGGGGGAACTGAAGCGTCGAACGAGCTTCTGGAAAGATTTCACGTGCAGCACCATGCGGGTGGGGGGAATCCGCCGGATCAGCCTAGGCGATGGCGCGTGAGCGGGGTGGGGCGGGCGACGGGGCGTCCCTGCCGACGGATCGAGGTAGCTGCAGCCGTTCATCGCAACCCGCGATGGCGCCGTGGCACTCTGGCGCGGCGGCCGGACAGCCGGCCTGCGTCCATCGACCCCACACACGGAGTAACGCGCGATGTCCTACGGATCCCGGATCGGCCTGCTGGCTGCGTTGTGCGTGCTGGTCGCCTGTACCGACGTGCCGGATGCCGCACCGCCCGCAGCTCAAGCGGACAGCGGCGTCGCGACCACGGAACGTGCCGTGGTCGCCCCGACAGCCGCATTGCCGCCGCCGCCCGATGAAGCCGAGGTGCGCGTCGCACTCCACGGCGAGGATGCCGTCGCCGGGGCGGCCGACGACGACGGGCATCTGGGCACCCTGTGGCTGGGCTATCCGTTCACGGATGCGGGCGTGCA
The DNA here is from genome assembly GCF_057656615.1 of Luteimonas sp. Soil_C_5. Classification (NCBI taxonomy): domain Bacteria; kingdom Pseudomonadati; phylum Pseudomonadota; class Gammaproteobacteria; order Lysobacterales; family Lysobacteraceae; genus Luteimonas; species Luteimonas sp. Soil_C_5. The sequence continues at coordinate 71,090 of NZ_JBDGKA010000004.1, read as the reverse complement.
CCGCTTCACCGGGTTCGTCACGACGACGCGGCGCTTCGATGCGGCGGACGCTGACGATTCGCTGATGAAGCATGACGGTACGGTCGCGCTGGGCCAGGCGACCTTCGAGTGGACCGGTGCGGCGTGGCGCGTGCAGTCGACGGACGGCTACGTGGGCGAATTCGGACGCAACGTGCAGCCCGAAGCGCTGGACACCACGCGGGCGGTCGCGCGTCACGACACCGCAGGCGGGCGGATGCTGATCGCCGTCCCGACGCGCGACTTCATCAACGGCAGCGCGCAGCAGCGCTTCGCGATGTTCGTGTTCGATCCCGCGTCGGTGGTGCAGCCGCAGGGCCGGCCCTGGCGTTACCTGGGCTCGGTCGACGGTGGCGAGGACAACGCGGCGGCCTGCGCCGGGGGCGAGGTGATGCCGTGCATCCGCGCGGTCGGCACCCTGACGTTCGCGGCTGCCACGGGCGATGCGCGATTGCCGGACATCGAGGTGAGCTACACCGGCACGACCATCGCCGCGCCGGGCACGACGCGCGCCCTCGGGCCTGCAGATACGCAGCGTTACCGCTTCGATGACGAATCGGAGTTGTATCAGCGCCAGGCGTCGCCAGCGTCGTAACGCGTCCGCGTCCGCGCGGGACGCCGGTGGACCGGGCATCGCACCGGTTCGCTGCAAGCGATGGCGATGGAGATGATCCAGCGCGCAACCCGATGATGCGCATGGCCGGCGTGCCGTGCGTCGTGCGCGTCTGACACCTCGCCCCTACTCGCAGCCGATACCGTCGTTGTCCCGGTCGAGGTGTGGCCCATAGCCCGGCTCGCCGCGACGCACCGGGGCGGCGCCGGCGGCGCGTGCTTCGGTGCAGTTCCGGTATGCGCCTGTACTGCGCAGCGACGATGCGTCCGCGTCGAAACGCAGGGACGGCATGGCGGCATCCGCAGCACGCGCAGGTGCCACCGCGGCCGGGCCGCGGTGGCAGTGATCGCCGCCGTTGCGGCGGTCGTGATGACAGCCGTTGCGGTCCAGCCCACCACCGTGCGCGTGCACGGCAGCGGGCATGACGATCATCAGAAGCAGGAGTCCGGCAAAGATCCGGGAGGTGCGCATGCATTGATCAGGCAGGAAGTCGAACAGCGACCTGCATGGCGCATGCCATCCCTTGGAGACAAGAACGCGCGTCGTGACACGCGAGACGTGTGTCCTACGCCGTAACGCGCGCGGATCAGGGCTCGCCGAAGCTGCGGCTGGAGTGCGCACCGGCGCCCGGCGTCGGGCCGACATCGAGCTGTTCGCCGACCAGGACCGGATCGCCATGCGGCGCCGTGCGGCCACCGTCGTCGCTGATCGATCCGGTGGGCTTGGCGACCTTGGCAGGCTGGCGACCCTGCCACTTCTTGTAGGCGAAATAGCTGAGTGCACCGGCAGCAACGATTCTGAGCATCTTCATGAGGCATCTCGTGGGGTCGATCGGGCGCCCAGAGTGGCCATGGCCCGGTGATCCGCGCGTGACCCGGGCGCGGGCGCCATCCGCGCGGTGATCAGGTGTTGCGGTGTCCCGCGGTCGGTCGTCATGCCATTGCCCGCTGCTGCGTGGTGGCTGCGGCGTTCCGTGAACCGGTTGTCGTTCGCCACACCGCTCAAGACGGGATGCGATCGACCGATAGAGTTCCGGATCGGCCACGTTGCCTGCCTCGCGATGGGATCCCGCGGGGCGCGTCGTCTGGAAACAGGTGGCGTCGGCGTGTCGATCGGTCGTACCGTCGTCGTGTCCGGGTCCGTCATGCGTATGCGCTCAGTGGAGACAATCCAGGATTCACCGCCGTCCTCGCCTGGCGCCAGGCGACGGACGCCCGGGCGCGGTTTGCCGATGCTGCCGCCGATCGGCTGGGCGGCCCTGGTGCTGGTACTGGGCCTGCTGGTCACCGCGGTGCTGGCGCAGCGCGAGTCGCGGATCGCCGATGCGCGCACCGCCGGCCTGCACACCTCGCTTGCCGATGCAGCGCAGGGCCGGCTGCGGGAACCGCTGGAAGGCGCCGCGATCGCACTGCGCGCGATGCAGACGGTGTTCCTGTCCAACGATGCGATGGACCAGCACGCGTTCGCGCGCTTCCAGCAGAACCTGCGCGCGGTGGACGAGGTGCCCGGCTACCGGTTGACCGGGTTCGCCCGCAGCACGCCGAATGCCTCCGGCACGTCGTCCTCCTACCGTTACGAGCTGGTGACGCCGCTGGAAGGCAACGAGGCCGTGCTCGGCTTCGACGTCAGCACCCAGCCGGCGAACCTGCAGGCACTGCAGCGTGCACGCGACAGCGACAGCGTGGTCATGTCCGCGCCGTTCCGGCTGGCGCAACTCGATCTGCCGGGCACCGCCGGACTGGGCGTGACGCTGCGCCTGCCCGTATATGCGCAGGGCCAGGTGCCGGTCGACATCGACGAGCGCCGGGCGCGCGAGATCGGTGCCCTCGCGATCAGCCTGCAGCTCGACCCGATGGTGCGCGCCGCGCTCAAGGGCCGGATCCTGGAATTCCTCCACGTCGAAGTGCGCGATCTGGATGCGGCGCCTGGCGAGGACGCCGTCTTCGTCGCCGGCCCGCGGCCGGACGGGGCTGCCGGCGTCGCCACCCGCACGGTGGAGTTCGGCGGCCGCCGCTGGGAGCTGCGGTTCCAGCCGCTCGATGCGCGGTCCGATGCCGCCGGCGTGCGCACCACCGTCGTCGCCGGCGTGGCGATCAGCGTGCTGCTGGCCCTGCTGTTGTGGTCGGTGGCCAGCACCCATCGGCGCGCGTTGTTGCTGGGTCAGCGCATGAGTGCGCGCTTCAGCGAAAGCGAAGCGCGGTTCCGCGCGCTCAACGAACTGCTGCCGGTCCTGGTGCTGCTGGCCGACGAGCACGCGGGCCGCGTCACCTACGCCAACCAGACCGCGCGCCAGCGGCTGGGTGAGATCGTCGGGCGTCCGCTGGAGACGCTGTTCGCCGACGAGAGCGTGCGTGTCGACCTCCACGCTGCGGCGCGCGACGGGGGCTGGGACGGCCGGGAGGTCGCGATCGTCGCGACCGGCGGCATGTTCTGGGCGCGGGTGTCGCTGGCGGTGGTGGTGGTCGACGGCGCGCCGCATCTGCTGCTGACCGCGACCGATATCAGCGAGCAGCGCGCGCTGACCGAACGGCTGAGCTACCAGGCCTCGCACGATGCGCTGACCGAGCTGTGCAACCGGCGCGAGTTCGAGCTGCGGCTGTCGCGCGTACTGGCCGAACGCGCCGCACGTCCCGACGTGGCACCGTTCGCCCTGCTGTATTTCGACCTCGACCAGTTCAAGGTCATCAACGATCTGTCCGGACACATGGCCGGCGACCAGCTGCTGGTCGAACTGGTGATGGCGCTGCGCATGAACATGCGCGAAGGCGATCTGCTGGCGCGGCTGGGCGGCGACGAATTCGGGCTGCTGGCCTTCAACGTCGACGAGGCAATGGCGCTGGCCCTGGCCGAGCGGCTGCGCCGCTGCATCGATGCGGTGCGCTTCGTCTGGCACGGACGCACGTATTCGGTCAGCGCCAGCATCGGCGTGGTGATGGCCGACCGCGTCGGCCTCAGCCTGAAGGACGTGATGGCCTGGGCCGACAGCGCCTGCTACCAGGCCAAGGAAAACGGCCGCAATCGCGTGCATCTCTACCGCGAGGACGACGACAGCACGCGCCGGCACGGCGAGATGGAATGGGCCAACCGGCTGCGCGGTGCGATGGAGCAGGACCGCCTGCTGCTCGACTTCCAGGAAATCGTGCCGGTCATCGACACGCCCGGCAGCGGCGCGCACGTCGAACTGCTGCTGCGGTTGCGCGACGAGTCGGGCCATGAAGTGATGCCGGGCACCTTCCTGCCGGCCGCCGAGCGCTACGGACTGATGCCCGAGGTGGACCGCTGGGTGATCCGCACCGCGGTCGCCAATTTCGCAGCGTTGCATCCCGACGGCGCGGCCCTGCGCACCTGCGCGATCAACCTGTCGGGCGCCAGCATCGAGGACGACGACCTCGCCGGGTTCATCCTCGGCTGCATCGCCGAACACGGCGTGCCGGCGGACCGCTTCTGCCTGGAAATTACCGAGACCGTCGCGGTGCGCAGCCTGCTCAAGGTGGCCGGCGTGATCGAGCGTCTGCGCGCGGCCGGCTGCCGCATCGCGCTCGACGACTTCGGCGCCGGCATGTCCTCGTTCGGCTATCTGAAGAATCTGCCGGTCGACATCATCAAGATCGACGGCAGTTTCATCCGCGAAATCGAAACCGATCCGATGAGCCGCACCATCGTCAGCGCGATCGTGCAGATCGGACATCAGCGCGGTCTGAAGGTCGTCGCCGAATGGGTCGACGACGTGCGCATGCGTGATGTGCTGGCCGAGCTCGGCGTCGACTACGGGCAGGGCTTCGGTCTGCACCGGCCGCAGCGGGTGCTGTTCCAGCGCTGATCGGTTTCGCAGTCGGACGCGCGCACGCCGCGCTGGTGGTGATCAGCGCAAATCGGCGTCGCGTCGATCCAGCAGCGCGGCATCGGCGCGCAGGAAGACCGCACCGGTCGGCTCTCCGGCCCGGCCATGGGCGGTGCCGCTGAGGAAGCGCAGACCCTGGGCGCCGGTCTCCTGCGCGATCACCGCCTGCAGGCGCGCCAGCGTGTCGGCCGCCGCCTCGCCGTGCAGCACGGCCACGTACTCGCCGCTGCCGCTGCTGCGGGTCACCGCGTCGCCGGCGGTGCCCGCAAGCGCCTGTTCCAGCGCCGCATCGAGCTGCAGCAGCAGCTTCTCCGTCGTGCGTTCGCCGATGCGTTCGACGGTGCCGGCGTGGTCCTGCAGTTCGATCAGGGCCAGCAGATAACCCGCATCGTCCGCCTCGGGCGCGTTGGTCGCCGGCGCGGCCTCGGCGACGAAGGCGGTGTGTTCGAGCGCACGTTCGCGTGCACGCGCTTCGAGCAGCGTCATGGTCACGCGCGCCAGCGACTGCAAGGCGGTGCGCTGCGTGTCGGTGAGCGTGCGCGGTGCGTCGTCGAGTACGCAGACCGTGCCGATCGCCGCGCCGTCCGGGGCCACCAGCGGCATGCCGGCGTAGAAGCGGATGTCGCCCGCGTCGCCATTGACGTAGGGGTTGGCGGCGAAGCGGTCGTCATCGCGCAGGTCGGCGACTTCCAGCAGCGTGTCCGGCGCGCGGATCGCGTGGTCGCAGATCGCCACCTCGCGCTGGGTCTGCTGCACGTCGATGCCGGTGCGCGCCTTGAACCATTGGCGGTCGTGGTCGATCAGCGTGATCAGGGCGCTGGGCGTGCCGCACAGCGTGGCCGCGAGATGGACGATGTCGTCGTAGGCGGCCTCGGGCAGGCTGTCGAGCACGTGGTAGCGGTCGAGCGCGCGCTGGCGTGCGGATTCGGTGTGCGGGGCGGGGGACGTCGCTGCGACCATCGGTTTCGGTCTCTCTACGGCGGGGCGTCGAGTGTCGCCACGGCGCCGTCAAGGGACGGTCACCCTGCGGGCAGTGCGCTGCCGCGTGCGCAGCGTGCAGGTCGTTGGCGACGCAAGGCGACAGCTTCGGCCATAGCCGACGGCTCAGGCGTAGTAGGCGAGGAACATGTCCACCGCCGAGCCGGCGACCTGCGCTTCCTGCGCGGCATCCAGCGGCGGTTGCCCCATCGACAGCTGCGGCCAGAATGCGAACCCCTTCAGCAGGCCCTGCAGCTGCATCGCCGCAAACCGGGGATCGTCGGTCTTCAGCCGGCCATCGGCAGCGGCGGCGATGACCCACGTGGTCAGGCCTTCCTCACGATCGCCCAGCTGGTCGAGCATGGTGCGCGCCAGGTCCGGCGAATGGATACCGGCGGCGATCGCCACCCGGGCCAGGTCGACGAAATGCGGGTCGTGCAACAGCCGCAGTTTCTGGTCGACCAGTTCCAGCAGCTGTGCGCGCAGCGGACGGTCCGGGCGGTAGGCGAGGTCCGGACCGCAGACACCCCGTTCCAGCATTTCCTCGAGGATGCGGACGAACAGCGCTTCCTTGCCTGGAAAGTGGTTGTAGACCGTGCGCTTGGACACACCGGCGCGGGCGGCGATGCGATCCATGCTGGTGGCCTCGTAGCCCGAGGCGCGGAACTCGGCCACGGCCGCCTCGAGGATGGCGGCGTGCTTGCGGTCGGTCAGGCGGAGCGTGGGGTCGGGTGCGGTCGTCACAGGGCAATTCTACACCGACCGGTTTACTTCCTGGATTCAATACGTAAACTGCACGGTGTAGTTCAGTGGAGCCATCCGCCGTGCCTTCCCGTCCCCCGCCTGCGCCACGCCGGTCCGTCCGCCGACGCCTGGCCCTGACCGTCCTCGTCTCCGGAGCTGTCCTCATGAGTGCCTGTCTGCTGTCGTACGCCCGTACCAGCCACCCCGTCGCCGACTACACCGCCTCGCCCCAGGCGGTCGACGGCAAGTTCCGCAATCCGGTCGAGCGCCCGGCGATGGGGCTGGGCAAGAGCCTGCGCCTGTTCTGGGATGTCCTGTTCAACAAGCCGGACGGCACGGTGCCGACGTCGCCGGTCCCGGTGCTGCCGCTGACCCGCGCCGACCTGGATGCCGCGCCCGACCGCAGCCTGTACCGGCTGGGCCATTCGACGCTGCTGCTGAAGCTGCGCGGCGGTTTCTGGATCACCGATCCGGTGTTCGCCGAACGCGCCTCGCCGGTGCAGTGGGCCGGTCCGCGTCGCTTCCACGCGCCGCCGATCGCGCTGGAGAACCTGCCGCCGCTGCGTGGCGTCGTGCTGTCGCACGACCACTACGACCATCTCGACCGCGCCACCGTGCGCGCGCTGGCCGAACGCGCGGAAGTCTTCCTCACGCCGCTCGGCGTCGGTGACCGCCTGATCCGCTGGGGAGTGCCGGCCGACAGGATCCGTCAGCTGGACTGGTGGCAGGGCACGACAGTCGACGGTCTGCAGTTCACCGCGACGCCGGGCCAGCATTTCTCCGGGCGCGGCCTGTTCGACGGCGACCGCACGCTGTGGGCGTCGTGGGTGATCGTGGATCCGCCGGCCGCTCCGGACGATCCGGGCCTGCGCTTGTTCTTCAGCGGCGACACCGGCTATTTCGACGGCTTCGCCGAGATCGGCCGCCGCTTCGGGCCGTTCGACGTGACCATGGTCGAAACCGGCGCCTACGACCGGCGCTGGGCCTTCGTGCACATGCTGCCCGAGCAGACGCTGCAGGCGCATCGCGATCTCGGCGGCCGCGTGCTGCTGCCGGTGCACAACGGCACCTTCGACCTGGCGATGCACGCCTGGGAAGAGCCCTTCGAGCGGATCAGCGCGCTCGCTACCGACCAGGGGCTGCCGCTGTCCACGCCGAAGATGGGCGAGCGTGTCGACCTCACCGCGCCGCAGCCGACCTCGGCTTGGTGGCGGGAGATGCAGATGTCCGCCACAGCCGACTGACCGGAACGGCCGGGCGGACCCGCCGGTCCGCAAAGGTCCGGCCGACCGGGGCATGAACGCCGGTCCGGACCTAGGGTTGCCCCGCATGCGACCGGCACGGGCCGCTGCCTAGAGTGGCGGCCAGTCATCGTGCTCGCCCGGAGCCCCCATGAACACCAGCGTCCAGCAGAATGCACTGCCCACCCAGCTTCCGACCCAGACGCCGAGCCAGCAGCCCGGCTGGAACCCGCAGGCAGAGGCCGAGCGCCTGCTCGGTGTGGGCTCGCAGATCTTCCGTGACGACTACGCGGCGCGCGCGGACGCGTTCGCCGACAGCCTCGACGGGCTGGATGCGCAGCAGCGGCAGGAGCTGACCGCGGCGATCCTCGATGCCGATTCGAACGCACTCAACTCCTGGCTCAATCCGTCCGAATTGAACGGTCTCGACGCACGCCAGCTCGGACTGGTGGGCGAAGCGATCGCAGGCGCCTACAACGCCGGGCATCCGGCGCTCGAGACCTTCGAGGTGCCGGCCAATCCATCGTCGTACGGTCCGGAGACACGCCAGCAGAGTCCGCTCGATGGCGCCGTGCTGTCGCAGAGTGCCTACAGCACCGGTTCGGGACTGGACACCGCGCAGCAGGCGCGTGATTTCGTCGAACTGATGTCGGCGGGCACCGGCCCCGAAGCGTCGCAGTTCCGTGCCGATTACGCCGAGCATCTGATCGAGCAGTACGTGCTCAACGACGCGGTCGATCAAGTGACCCGCGATGCGGCGGCCGGCATTGCCGCGCAGATGATCGGCAACGACACCACGCGTCCGGATCGCGTGGTCGACGCGCTGTCGGGCTTGAGCGCCGAGGATCGCGCGACGTTCCTCGAACACGTCGAGCGGTCGTCCAGCCTGTTCGGCAACGACAGCATCACGGGGCTCGCCAATGGCGATGCGCGCCAGCCCGATCCGGCCGACATCCGCCTGCAGGACGGCCTCAGCCTGCTGATGTCCGCCGTCGCGCGCAGCGCCGATCCCGCCGCGGCCACGCTCGCGATCGAATTCGCCGGACTGCCGGCGTCGAACGCCGACTGGTTCGGCCGCATGGAGGCCGGCGATCGCAACACGGCCTTGAGCCAATTGTTCCTGTCGCACAGCGATGCGGTGCTGGGTGCCATGAGCACCTACGACAGCGCGAGCGCCGGCAACGCGGCCGATCCCGGCGAGCGCATCTACAGCGCCAACGTCGATGCACTGGGCGCGCTGTTCGGCGAGATCCTGTTCAATCCCGATGCCTCGCTTCCGGGCGTCGTACAGGCCAACGTGCTCGATTACAGCGCCCAGCTGACGAGCGAGATCAATGCCAGCGCCGGCCGCGAGAACTACGAGGGCTTCGAAGAGGCATCCGGCCAGCTGGTCGTGCTGCGCGCCGCCACCGGCGAAGCCGTGGCCCAGCAGTACGACGCCATCGCTGCCAGCCGCGAATCCACGGCCCAGGCCATCGGCTTCCTGGTGGATCTGACCCTGGCCGCACTGCCTGCCAACCTGCGTGCCGGCGACGCGGTCCAGAACGCGTTGGCGGATGCGCTGCCGGAGGGCGCGATCCGCGAGGCGGTGCAGGGCCTGAGCGGGCAGATCGTCAGCGAGGTCTCCGGTCGCCTGACCACCGAGGCCAAGTCGCAACTGGCTGAAGCACTGGGCGAGGACTACGCCGACGTGATCGAGCAGTCGCAGCTCCAGGTGCAGATCGAGGAGCAGATGCTGGCCGGCATCGAGAACGAGCAGGACCGCGCCAACATCCGTCGCGACTCGGACGGGATCAGCGGCAACCGCTGATCATCGGATCGGACGAAGACATGACGCCGGCCAATTGGCCGGCGTTTTTCCAGGCGACGCGTCAGCCGTGATCAGCGCCGGTTCGCCAGCACACCGTCGAGCGCGAGCCCGGTCTTGAACCCCGCGGTCTCCAGCCGTCGCGCGACCTCGCGCGGCACGTCGCGGCCGCTGGTCAGGCGGTTCGGCGCCCCGGTGTAGTGGAACAGCCGTCCGCCCCGGCGCAGCACACGCGCGAGGTGGTTGTAGAACACCTGCGAATACAGTTCGCCGGCGATGCCGAAACGCGGCGGGTCGTGCAGCACTGCGTCGACGCTGGCATCGGCGATGTCGACGATGGCCTCGGAGATGTCGGCATGCGCCAGCAGCAGGCGACCGCCGCTCCCGGGCGCCTCCGGATCGGGCGACCAGGGATTGAGCGTGCGTAGCCACAGCACGTCCTCGTTCTTCTCGAACGAGCGGATCTGCGCGACGCCCGATTCGAGACAGCACGCGGCGAAGTAACCCAGACCACCGCAGGTATCGAGCACGGTCTTGCCGCGCGGCGCGACCAGCGCGACCTTCTGCCGCGCATCCTCGATCGGCGAGATCCGCGCCGAGACCAGCATCTTGATGCCGTCGATCTCGAACGTCGGCGGGCCCCAGTCGGTCGGCACCAGCTTGATCAGCGAGCGCCCATACCGCGACACCGCGGACCACGCATCGCCCTCCAGCACGTAGAGCGTGCGGTCCTTGAGCGTGCCCGGCCACGGATAGTCATGGCCGCGCCACGACCAGTGATCGTCGGCGACGGTCACCGTGTCGACGCTTCGGCCCAGGTCCAGCGATCCCGACCACTCGGTTGCACCGGCGCCGCGTGCGGCGAGCAGCGCCTCGGCAGTCTCGCGGGTCAACAGGGGGCCGGTGGCGTGGGGCATCGCGGAGTCGGACTCGGATCGGGCGGGCATCGTAACCGGTCCGCAGGCGCCCCCTGTCCGATTGCCTGCGCTTCGACGAGAATCGCGGCTCCGGACGGATGCCGTCCATTTTCGGAAGTCGTCGCATGCGCGTTGCCGCTATCACCGTGGCCGTTTCGGCCGGGCTGTTGCTGTCGGGGTGTGGGTTCAACGTGTCGGGTGACGGAGGGAAGACGGAGGCGGCGACGACCGCACGCGCCGACGCCGGCACGACCGCGCTGGAGATCGACGGCGAAGTGGCCGGCGAGATCACCTCGTCGAGTGGCGTCAACTACAGCGACGGCAGCCGCTACCAGAAGTTCTCGCTGCCGCTGACCGAAGGGCAGGCCGTGTCGCTGACGCTGGAAGGCCCGCTCACCGGCACGCTGGCGGTGTTCAACGGCGACCAGATGATCGGCCGCGGCGAAGGTCCGGGGCTCTCGTTCCGCGCGACCACGGCCGGCGACTATCTGGTCGTGGTCAGCGGCCGCGGCGCCGAGGCCTACGGCCCGTTCCGTCTGGGCGCGAAGGTCATCGCGGCCTACGACGGCAAGCCGCTGGCAGGCGAGGGCGAGGTCATGGACTGGCTGACCGGCAGTGCGCAGGACTACACGCTGCAGGTCGAGCGCGCCGGTCTGTACACCATCACGCTGGCGTCGACCGCGTTCGATCCGGTGTTGCGCGTGCGCGGACCGGGCGTCGAGGCGGAGAACGACGACAGCGGCGGCGGCACCGATTCGCTGCTGCGCCTGTTCCTCGAACCCGGCAGCTACACGATGAACGTCGCCGCGCTCGAAGGCGGCGGCAGTGGCGACTTCAATCTGGCCGTGCGTTACGCGCCGCTGCCCGGCGGCATGGTCACCCAGGACGGCACGGCGCTGGTCTCGGGCCAGACGGTGTTCGCGCGTGTCGAAGGCGGCAGCGGTCGCCAGTTCGTGCTTGATGTGCCGCGCGATACGCAGGTCACCCTGGATGCGCGCTCGGAGGAATTCGACACCGTGCTGCATGTCCAGGGTCCGGGGGGCGACTTCGAAGATGACGATGGTGGTGCCGGCACGAATTCGCGCCTGTCCACGCGCCTGACGGCGGGCCGCTACACCGTGCGCGTCGAAAGCCTCGGCAGTGGATCGGGCATGTTCGAAGTGCAGGCGCGCATCGACGGCGTCGAGCCGCCGCCGGCCGTCGAGGCGGTGACTGCGCCCTGAATTGCGTAGTCGCGTCGGGCGCGCGGCCTGTCGAACACAGGCCGTGACCCGTGGAACGGGGACAGGTTCCTCATCGCCGTAAACGCAACTTGAACACGCGCCCTGCAAATAGGTGCAGTGCGCGTGAAGGTTTGTGTGCGCTTCAGGCTGGACGGTCTTTACTGCGCCCCGCGACGCCGCTTGGCGTTGCGGAATTCCCCCGCAAAGACGCGGTTGATCGCGTCTCCAAGACCAAGAAAAGGAAGGCCCCGATGAAGAAGCTCCTGATTCCTGCCGCGATCGCGGCCGCGCTGTGCGCCCCGTCCGCATTCGCCCAGAGCATGGGCGGCGACACCTACCGTCCCGACCTGCAGGTCGGCGAAGGCAACGCATTCGTCGCCGGTAACGTCGGTCGTACCGACGGCGGCACCGCTGGCCGCTTCGGCACCGGCGATTTCAACGTGTTCGAAAGCCGTGATGGCCGCAAGACCGGCTACGGCCTGGTCGCCGGTTACCGCTGGAAGGTCGCGCCGAGCTTCGGCATCGGCATCGAAGGTGGTTACGCCGATCTCGGCAACATCGAAATCCGCAACGTCACCAACAGCGACAATGTGGACCAGAGCCGCGACACCAACGCGCTGCGCGGCTGGCAGATCGGCGGCAACGCGCGCTGGAACGTGATGCCGGCGTGGTACGTCAGCGGCCGCGGCGGTTATTTCCGCGCTTCCGACAACAACTTCGACTACTACAACTCGGTCGGCCAGAACCTGGGCCTCGAGAGCGGCGGCAGCGATGGCCGCAACAGCTGGTATGCCGGCGTCGGCACCGGCTGGAACGCCACCGAGAACTTCAGCGTCGGTGTGCATTACGACTACTACCGCGCCAAGTCCGGTGACGTGCGTGATCCGGTGAGCGGTGGTCGTTTCGACGGTCCGAAGCGTTCGACCGCACTGCTGGGTCTGCAGGCCGAGTACACGTTCTGATCCACGCTGTCCCGGCGCTCCGGCGCCGGGATGGTTCCGCGATACGACAAGGGCGCCCTCGGGCGCCCTTGTCATGTCCGCCTTTCGGAGGCCCGCCGCGTGGTGAGGCTCAGGCCGCGGTCGGGACCGCCAGCATCGACACGTTCGCGGCGCGGGCCGCGTCCGTCGCCACCACGGTCGGCGTGTCGAGGCCCAGATGACGCGCCAGTTCGCGTTCGTAGCTGCCGTCGGCATTGCGGATGCGCAGCGTCGCGTGCTCGCCCACCAGTTCCTGCACGAGGCCGCCTTCGGTCGCCTCACGCCGGCTCAGGAACGCCCGAACCACCTGGCCGGTGCCGTCGTTGCGCAGCACCCACAGGCTCTGCGACATGTCGTATTCCAGGGTGAAACTCTCCACGGGGCGCTCCTCCTGTCGGGTAGGCCGCGAGTCTGCTTACGCCTGCATCGGCGGCGTGTGAACCGGGATGCCCGGTCTCCACGCCCGGCTGGCAACTCCGACACGGCCCTTCACGATCACACCGTGCGCGCGCAGCTGTACCGGGTCGATATCGCGAACTGCGTCACAGGCGCCGCTTCACGCCCGACGGAAGGAGCGGCTCACAGCATGGCCGCTCCCCGTCCATCAGGAAGTCCCATGTCCTCTGTCTCCGCTTCCCCGCGCGTCCGTCTGCATGTCGAAGATTCCGGTGGCACCGGCCGCCCCGTCGTCCTGATCCACGGCTGGCCGCTCTCGGCCGCCTCGTGGTCGGAACAGGTCGGCCCTCTGAAAGACGCCGGCTATCGTGTCGTCGCCTATGACCGCCGCGGCTTCGGCCGTTCCGACAAGCCTGCGGACGGCTACGAGTACGACACCCTCGCCAACGATCTCGCGGGCGTGCTCGAAGATCTCGATCTGCGTGACGTCACCCTGGTGGGCTTTTCGATGGGCGGCGGCGAAGTCGCGCGCTATGTCGCCAACCACGGCGAGGACCGGCTGCACAGTGTGGTCTTCGCCGCGGCCGTGCCGCCGTATCTGATGAAGACCGACGACAACCCGGACGGCCCGTTGACGCAGGACAAGGCCCAGGAGATGGAAGACGGCCTGAAGGCCGATCGCGACACGTTCTTCGACGGCTTCACCACCGATTTCTTCAGCGTCGACGGCACCCTCAAGGTCGACGAGTCGCAGCGCCAGGCGGCGATCGCGCTGGCCCGCCAGTCGGACCAGACGGCGGCCCTCGGCTGCATGAAGGCGTTCGCCACGACCGATTTCCGCCAGGATCTCACCCAGGTCACCGTGCCGACCCTCGTACTGCACGGCGATGGCGACGCGACCGTGCCGTTCGAAGGCTCGGGCCAGCGTACCCACGCGGCGATCGCCGGCAGCGAACTGGTGGTGGTGCCGGATGCCCCGCACGGCTTCAACGTCAGCCACGCGGACGCCTTCAACCGCGCGCTGCTGGACTTCCTCGCCCGCTGAGTGGGGCTGGCGCAGCGTTGGCGGTCCCACGGGGCCGCCAGCCTGCGCGTCGTGACCGTGCTGACCGACTGTCCAGGAGAGCGTCATGTCCACGCCGTATCCCCTCGCGTACCAGCGTTACGACGCGCACCTGTCCACACCGGGTCCCGACGAGGCCGAACTTTCGGCCGAGCTCGACGCCGTGTTGCTGTCGATCTGCGAACAGACCTGGGAGGACGAAGGCCACGCCTTGCGCGCGGTCCACGCCAAGAGTCATGGCCTGCTGCAGGCGCGCGTGGAGATTCCCGCCGGCCTGGCACCCGAGTTGGCGCAGGGCGTGTTCGCAACGCCGGCGCACTACCCCGCGGTGCTGCGCTTTTCGACCACGCCGGGCGATCTGTTGGCCGACCGCGTGTCGACGCCACGCGGTGTCGCGCTGCGGCTGTGCAATGTCGATGGCGTACGTCTGCCGGGCGATGGTCCCGACGGCGTGCAGGATTTCATCATGGTCAATGGGCCGCACTTCAGTGCGCCGGACGGCAAGGCCTTCCTGCGCAGCCTGAAACTGCTGGCCAGAACGACCGATCGCATGACGCGTACCAAGCAGCTGGTGTCGGCGATCCTGCGCGGCACCGAACGTGGGCTCGAGGCGCTGGGCGGCGAAAGCGGCACGCTCAAGGCCATGGGCGGCGAGCCGCCGCACCACATTCTGGGCGAGACCTTCTTCAGCCAGCTGCCGCTGCGCTACGGCGAGCACATCGCCAAATTGCAGATGGTGCCGGTCTCGCCCGCACTGCGCGCGCTGGCGGATTCGAAGCTGGATCTCGCGGACGACGATGCGATCCGCTCGGCGGTCGTCGATTTCTGCCGCAGCCACGACGCCGAATGGGAGCTGCGTGCGCAGCTGTGCACCTCGCTCGCCGAGATGCCGATCGACGATGCACAGGCCGAGTGGGACGAGACGCGCAGCCCGTACCGGATCGTCGCGCGGGTCATTGCGCCGGCGCAGGACGCCTGGAGCGAGGCCGCCAGCCATGCCATCGACGACGGTGTCGGCTTCAGCCCCTGGCATGGCCTGGAGGCGCACCGGCCGCTGGGCGAAATCATGCGGCTGCGCCGCTCCGCGTACGCCGCGTCGCAGGGGTTCCGCGCCGGGAAACAGGGCGCACCGTTAGGCACCGGTTGTCCGTTCGCCTCCACGGGTCAGGCGTGACCGCCAGCGTCCGGTCGTCAGGCGATGGCGTTACCGCGCATCGCTGCATTCGGGCCATGGCGCACGCCCGGGTGGCCGCGTACGCTGACGCCCCATGAGTTCTCCGACGCGCGAGCCTGATCCGGCCATTGCCGATGTCGAAGCGGTTGCCCGCATCGGGGCCGTTCCGAAGATCCTCGACACCATCGTGCATCTGACCGGGATGCGCTTCGTCGCGATCGCGCGGGTGACCGAGGCCAGCTGGATGGCCTGCGCGGTCCACGACGCGATGTCCTTCGGTCTGCAGCCGGGGGGCGAACTGGAACTCGGCACGACGATCTGCAACGAGGTCCGCCAGCACCGCCAGCCGGTGGTGTTCGGCCACGCCAGTCGGGATCCGGTATGGGCGGACCATCCCACGACCCGGCATTACGGACTGGAAAGCTACATCTCGGTGCCGATCCACCGCGGCGACGGTGCGTTCTTCGGCACGCTGTGCGCCATCGATTCCAGGCCGGCGGATCTCGACAACCCCGGCATCGTGCGCACGCTGGAACTGTTCGCCGACCTGATCGGCATGCAGCTCGAAAGCGAGGACCGCCTGCGCACCAGTGCATCGGCGCTGTCGACGGCGCTCGACGTCGCACGGCTGCGCGAAACCTTCATTTCGGTGATCAGCCAGGATTTCAGGGCGCCCATCCAGGCGGTGCTGATGGACACCTACGAGATCCGTGAACACCCGGAACTCGATGCCGGACTGCGCACGCGCGTGCGCGCCATCGAAGCGAACGTGTGGAAGATGTCGGCGCTGCTCGACAACATCGTCGACTTCTCCCACCGGCGCCTGTCCGGCAGCAGTCCGGCGGTCCTGCAGTCGGCCCACGTCGTGGCGCATGAACTCGAACGCGTGGTGTCACAGGTCGCGGCGCAGCATCCCCTGCGGCCGCTCGCGGCGTCGATCGGGATCGACCATCCGGTCGAGTGCGATCTGCCGCGCCTCGGTCAGCTGCTGGTGATTCTGGCCACGCATGCGCTCAAGAGCGGCGACGCCGAGGACACCGTCACCCTCGACGCGTACACCCGCGACTACACGCTGCATGTCTCGGTGCTGGTCGGCGGCCGCGAGCTCGGTCCGACGATGCTCGCGCAGCTGTTCGAGCCGGCGTCCGCACTGGATCACGGCAGCGATCGGGACGCACCCGGCTGGGATCTGTTCATCGCCGCTGAAATCGCGCGCGCCCATGGTGGCCGCCTCGATGCGAACGTCGATCGTCGCGGCACGCATCTGGTGTTCTCGATGCCGTGCCGCGCGGACGCCGCGGGCGATCCATCGCAGCCGGCGACCCAACGCCCGGACTGAAACTGCGCAGGTCAGGGCGACAGCCCGACCCACACCTGCATGTCGATCGTCGCCAGCCCGCCATGGTTGGTGAGGAAGGCCACGTCCGCCGCGTCGCGGCCCGTCGCCACGACGATGCGTCCACCACGCGGCTCGGCCTGGGTGGGGTCGTAGGTGTACCAGCGCCCGTCGAGCCAGACCTCGAACCAGGCATGCAGGTCCATCGGCTCGAGCTGGTACAGATAGCCCACCACCATGCGTGCCGGCAGCCGCAGCGCACGGCACAGCGCGATGCCGACATGGGCGTAGTCGCGGCAGACACCGGCACCGTGGCGCATGGTCTCCAGCGCATCGGTGCTCGCGTTGCTCTCGCCGTAGCGATAGACGATGTGGTCGCGGATCCACTGGCAGATCGCATCGACCTGCGCGCCGCCGGGCGCGGCATTGCCGACGATGCCCAGCACCTCGTCGAACAGCATGTCCGACGGGCAATAGCGGCTGGGCAGCAGGAACTGCACGGTGTCGTGCGGCAGCTGCGCGGGCGGTGTGGCCGGCGCGTGACCGGCCACGGCGATGTCCGCCTCGGTCTCGATCTCGATCTCGGCGCGCAGCGTCATCCGGCCCTTGGGCACGATGAAGCGCTGGCAGACGTTGCCGAAGCCGTCGATGAATTCCGCAGGCCGCACCTGCGGCGTGAACCGCCAGGTTTCGCTGACCAGCCACTGGCTGGCGGTACTGCGCGGACGCAGCATGGCCACCACTGCGCAGTCGGCGTCTGCCTCCACCACGATCTCGCAACCGGCCTGCAGGCGCATTTGGACATTCCCGTTCGAAGGCGCGAGCGTAGACGACGCGATGTGCAGCCCGTGCACACACCGCAGCGGGTCTGCCTGCGCCGGTCACGATCGGCCGACGTCTGGGCGGGCAGGGTGGCGGCTCTCCACGGTCGAGAGGCACCCCATGCAACAGCCCGCACAACAGCAGACGGTCCCCGGCGTCGAAGGCAAGCTCGATCCGCCCGCCGATCACGGCGAAGACAGCTACCGCGGCAGCGGCCGCCTGCAGGACAAGGTCGCGATCATCACCGGCGGCGACAGCGGCATCGGACGCGCGGTCGCGCTGGCCTACGCGCGCGAAGGCGCGGACATGCTGGTCAGTTATCTCAACGAAGACGAGGATGCGCGCGAGACGCAGCGCCTGGTCGAAGCCGCCGGCCGCCGCTGCGAGCTGGTGCCCGGCGATCTGGCCGATCCCGCGCATTGTCGCGCGATCGTGCAGAAGGCGGTCGATGCGTTCGGCCGGCTCGATATCCTGGTCAACAACGCCGCCTACCAGATGAGCTACACATCGCTGGAGGAGATTCCGGACGACAAGTGGGACTACACCTTCCAGGTCAACGTCAGCGCGATGTTCCACCTGTGCAAGGCCGCGGTGCCGCACATGCAGCCGGGCGCGTCGATCATCAACACCAGTTCGATCAACTCCGACAAGCCGAAGGCGACGTTGCTGCCGTACGCGGCGACGAAAGGCGCGATCGCGAACTTCAGTGCGGGTCTCGCGCAGCTGCTGGCCGACAAGGGGATACGCGTGAACTCGGTCGCACCGGGGCCGATCTGGACGCCGTTGATTCCGTCGACGATGCCGCCGGACCAAGTGGCCTCGTTCGGTTCGCAGGTCCCGCTCAAGCGGCCTGGCCAGCCGGCCGAGTGCGCGCCGATCTATGTGCTGCTGGCGTCGGACGAAGCGAGTTACATGAGCGGCGGCCGCTATGCGGTGACCGGTGGCGCACCGATCCTGTGATCCCCGCGCGCCCGGTGCTGATGCGCAGGCGACTGAATGCGCTGCTGGATGAACGTGTGGCATCCAGCGTCGCGTTACGCGGGTTTTGCAGCGGAAAACTTCACCTCTGCATCGCGCGATCGCTTCTACAACGTGCGCACCCTGCAATCCCCGCAGGCGGAGCGATGACGATGGACAAGAACCGTACCGAAGGTGCAAAGAACCAGGTCAAGGGCACCGCAAAGGAAATCGCCGGCAAGGTGACAGGCAACACCGGCAAGCAGATCGAAGGCAAGGCCCAGAAAACGGCCGGCAAGGTGCAGAGCGCGGTCGGCAAGGCCAACGACGACGCCCGCAAGGGTCGTTGAGTTCCAACTGCGACGCGTCACTCGACAGGCGGCTTCGGCCGCCTGTCGCATTTGGGGGAGTTATGGAACACACGCCGGTTCTGATGCCGGCGCATCACACCCCGCGCCGCGTGTGACCGCGCAGACAGCCGTCAGCCGATCACCCGCTCGAACGGTGGCAGCGCATCCAGGATCTTCTTGCCGTAGCGCCGGCTGATCAGCCGCGAATCGAGAATGATCACGCGCCCGGTATCGCTGGACGTGCGGATCAGGCGACCGGCGAACTGGGTCAGCGTGCGCAGCGCATGCGGAATCGCGATCAGGTTGAAGGCGTTGAGGCCGCGGCCTTCCAGCCATTCGCTGAGCGTCGAGGTCTGCGGGTCCGTCGGCACCGCGAATGGCACCTGGGTGATCACGACCGTCGTGCAGGCCTCGCCCGGCAGGTCCAGACCTTCGCCGAACGAGTTCAGGCCGAACAGCACCGAACCGTCCTTCGCCGCCACGCGCTTGAGGTGCTCGGCGACGACCTGCGATTTGTTGGTGCCGGTCTGCATCTGCACCTGCGCGCGGCGCGAGGCCGGCAGCAGTTCGGCGACCTTCTCCATCTTCCAGCGCGAGGTGAAGAGCACCATGCTGCCCTTCTTCCAGTCGAGTTCGCGCACGAGGTATTCGGCGATCGCCTTGGGATGGCCTTCGCGGTCGTCGGGCGTGACCGGGAAATTCGGCACGATCAGCTGCGCCTGCCGGCGCAGGTCGAACGGCGAGGGCAGCGACGCCATCTCGGCGTGATCGGGCAGGCCGGTATCGATCGCGAAGGACTGGAAATCGCCGCCGCCGGTCAGCGTCGCCGAGGTCATGACCACCGAGTCGATGTCCTTCCACAGCAACTGGCGCAACACCTGCGCCGCCGACACCGGCGAACAGTGGCAGACCAGGTCGCCATCGCGGGTGGCGGTGACCCAGCGTGCGAACGGCGGCTGGCCGTCGCGGTCCTCGCGGCGCCAGCCCGACCACAGGTCGTGCTGCTGTTCGACCATCTCCAGCGCCATGCCGAGGCTGCGCTGCAGGCGCTCGCGCGCCGGATCGTCCTGCTTGCTGCGCGCGACCAGCGTCTGCGCCGCGTGCACCCAGTTGAACAGGGCGCGGCTGTCTTCGCCGAGCGTCTCGATCGCCGGCTGCCATGCCTCGGGCAGGCGTCCGTTGACCGCGCGCCACATCGGATCGCGGTCGTCGGGCTCGGGCCGCCACACCGCGTCGATTTCCAGCCGGAACGCCTTCAGCGCCTTCGACACGCGCGTCGCCAGCTCGATCGCCTCGTTCGGCAGCAGCGTGCCGATCTTCTCCTTGTCGACCAGCCGGTAGGCACCGGCGATCAGGATCTGCAGCCGCGAGACGCGCCGGGCCATGTCGCCGAGCGGCAGCTTCGCCGCCCCCTGGTCGATCGCGACGCTGGCCACGTGATGGCCTTCGTCGAGCACCAGCAGCATGTCGGCCGGCGCCGCCAGCAGCGGCTGGCCGTTCTCGACATCGCCCAGCGACAGCGACGACAGCAGCAATGCGTGGTTGGTCACCACGATCTGCGCCTCGCGCACGTGGTTGCGCGCCTTCAGCACCGGGCACTGCTGGGCGAAGCTGCAGCGGCGGCCGGCGCATCCCGACGCCGGTGTGGTGATGCGCGTACGCAGGGCCGGCGAGACGGGTTCGGGCGCGGCATCCAGATCGCCGTCCCACAGCCGGTCGGCATGCGCTTCCAGCAGCCGGCGCGCCGCCTCGGTCTCGTGCGGCGCCAGCGGGCGGTCGTAGAGCTGGGCCTCGTAGTCGCCGCCCTCGTCGGCGCCGAGCGGGGCATCGCCGAACATGCCGGCCTGGCTGGTCTCGCCATGCAGCTCGGCGGCGTTGCGCGTGCACAGGTAGCGCGTGCGGCCCTTGGCCAGCGCGACGGTCGCCTCGATGCCGGTCGCCTTCAGGAACGCGGGAATGTCGCGTTCGACCAGCTGCGACTGCAGGGCCACGGTACCGGTGCTGATGACCAGCTTCTTCTTCGTCGCCAGCGCGATCGGCACGCCGGCGGTCATGTAGGCCAGGCTCTTGCCGACGCCGGTCGGCGCCTCGGCGATGCCGATGCCGCCCGACGTCGCCAGCGCACGCGAGACCAGGGCGATCATCTGGCTCTGCGAGCGGCGGGTGCTGAAGCCGGGGGTATTGGCCTGCAGCTTCGCGTACGCATCGCGGATGTCGGCCTTCAGCGCGTCGGTCAACGCGCGCGGCGTCGCGGCGGCCGGTTCGGCCGGCGACTGGAGTTCGGGTTCGCCCATGCGCGCATTTTCCCACGCGCGGTCCCGCAGGCCGAGATTGATTTCTGAACGCGATGACCGGACGGCCAGGCGGCTGCTAGATTCGCGCCTTCGACAGGGAGATGCCGATGGCCGCGGCCACACAGGATCTGGACGTATTCGTCCGCGATGCGCTGGCGTCAGGCGCCAGCCGCGATGAAGTAGCCGACGTGCTGGACCGGGCCGGCTGGCCGCCCGAACAGGTGCGCAGCGCGCTGGGCACCTATGCCGACATCCCGTTCGCGGTGCCGGTGCCGCGTCCGCGTCCGTATCTCTCGGCGCGCGAGGCCTTCCTGCATCTGGTGCTGTTCGCCACGCTCTACGTCTCGGCGTGGCAGCTGGGCAGCCTGCTGTTCGACCTGATCAACTACGCCTTCCCGGATCCGGCCGATCCGGATTACCGGCTCGAACGGCTGGGCCAGTCGATGCGCTGGGCCGCGGCCTCGGTCGTCATCGCGTTCCCGGTGTTCGCCTTCGTCGCCCACAAGCTGTCGCGGGAGATCGCGCGCAGTCCGCTCAAACGGCTGTCGGCGGTGCGGCGATGGCTGACCTACATGACGCTGTTCCTGGCGGCGACCGTGCTGCTGTGCGATCTGATCGCGCTGGTCTACAACGTGCTGGGCGGCGAGCTGAGCGTGCGTTTCCTGCTCAAGGTGCTGGTCGCCGGCATGATTTCGGGCGCGATCTTCTCGTTCTACCTGCTCGATCTGCGCCGCGAGGAGATGGAGCCATGACGGTCTCCGGATACGGCCGCGGCCTGCTGATCGCCGGGGGTGTGGTGGCGTTGCTGGCCGTGGGTACGGTGCTGGTGCTGATCGGATCGCCGTCGGCACAGCGCGAGTCGCGACTCGATGCCGCGCGCATCCGCGATCTCGTGCGTATCGAGCAGCTGGTCAACACCCACGCGCGCCGCGAGAACGCGCTGCCGGCATCGCTGGCGGCGCTGGGCGGCAACGCCCGCGTCGTCGATCCGGTCAGCGGCCTGGCCTACGGCTACACCGTCGTCGATCCCCGCACCTTCCGCCTGTGCGCGACTTTCGCGACCGACAGCCGCAACGCCCTGCGCCAGGCGGAACCGTGGACGCAGCGCGACTGGCAGCATCCCGTTGGCGAGACCTGCTTCGATCGCACGCTCGAGCGCGGCGTGCAGGCCGAGTCCCCGGATTCCGTGCCCTGAGCGCGGGCTGGCGGCGACGCGCCTGTCGACGTCGCGCTGCCCTCCAGGTGGCGGCCCCGTCCTAGGCGCGGTGTCTGCCTCGCCGGCCGGCATGCGTGGCGCGCTTCGCTTCGAAATCGCGGGCGATGTCGGCCAGCGTCACCGCCGCCAGCCTCGTGCGCAGCAGGGTCTCGGCTGCGCCCATGGCCTCGATGAGATGCGCATTGACGGCCTGTTCCACCAGACAGTTCGGGGTGTCGTTCGCCACACCGAACGCGAACGGGGCCGGCGCGCCGAGCGCTTCGTGGATGTCGAGCAGGGTGATCGCAGCCAGCGGCCGCGCCAGCGACCAGCCGCCGCCGTGTCCCTTCAGCGAATGGACGTGGCCTGCATCGCGCAGGCCGCCCATGGTCCGCCGCACGACGACGGGATTGGTGTCAAGCATCGCGGCGATGTCGTCCGACGTCGCCGGCGCATCGCGTTCGGCGAGATGGATCAACACATGCAGCATGCGGCTCAGGCGACTGTCGTTGCGCATCGGAAGCATCGGGGTGCCGGGGACGCCCGGTATAGCAGCCGCCCGCTCACGACACAACACAAGTTGCAAGAGCGCGCGTGATCGGCGCATCATGAAACTTCATAAGTGGCGTAATGACGTCGCCGTCGGTGACGGGCGCCGCGCGATGGAGACGACATGAGGTATGACGTGATCGTGGTGGGTGGCAGCTTCGCCGGACTGTCCGCGGCCCAGGCGCTGGCGCGTGCGCGGCGGCGTGTGCTGGTCATCGATGGCGGCCTGCCGCGGAACCGTTTCGCCGCCGCAGCGCACAACATCTTCGGTCACGACGGCACACCGCCGGCGCAGCTGTTCGCGCACGGACGTGCGGAACTGGCGCGGTATCCGACCGCCGAACTGCTGGCGGCCCAAGTGCTGACCGCGACCGCGGACGCCGCGGGCGTTCTGGTCACCCTGAACGACGGCAGCACGCGCAGCGGGCGTCGGCTGGTGCTGGCGACCGGCCTGCGCGACACGCTGCCGGACGTATCCGGCGTCGCTGCGCGCTGGGGCGCCACCGTCCTGCATTGCCCCTACTGCCACGGCTACGAGGTCGCCGGTCGCGCGCTGGGCGTACTGGCCAACCATCCCGGCGCGGCGCATCACGCCTTGATGCTGCCGGACTGGGGCCCGACGACGTATTTCACCCAGGGACGCTTCCCGCCCGACGCGGATACGGCCGCGCAGCTGGCCGCGCGCGGCGTGACGATCGAACACAGCCCGATCGTCGCGCTGCTCGGCGAGGCGCCGGCGCTCGACGGCGTGCGCCTGGCGGATGGCCGGGTGGTCGCGATCGCGGCGGTGTTCATGATTCCGGCGAGCCACCAGGCGAGCCCGCTCGCCGCGCAACTGGGGTGCGCGTTCGACGACGGCCTGCTGGGCGCGCACGTCCGCGTGGATGCAATGAAGCGCACCACGGTGCCGGGCGTCTACGCCGCCGGCGATGCCGCGAGTCCGATGCACAGCGCGACCGCGGCCATCTCCGCCGGTGTGCTGGCGGGTGTCGGTGCACACCAGTCGCTGGTCGCCGAGGCTGCGGGCGCAGGCAGGCGCGTGGCCTGAGCGGACGCGGTCGTGGACGGCAAGGGTTCACCGCGAGTTTCCGCGTGGGCCCGGATACTGCAGCCATGACACGTCTGCTCTGCCTGTGGCTGCTCGCGCTGTGCGCGCCGATGGCCGCTGCCTCGACCACCGCGCTCGATGCCGTACTCGACGATGCCCAGGCCCTGGCGCCGCTGCGCACGGTGATCGTCGCGCGTGACGGCGCGGTGCTGGCCGAGCGCGGCTACCACGGTGGATCGCCGGGCCGCTCGACCAACATCAAGTCGGCGTCGAAATCGGTGGTCTCGGCCCTCGTCGGCGTCGCGATCGAACGTGGCCTGCTGGACGGCGTCGACCAGCCGGTCGCGCCGCTGCTCGCCGACCGCCTGCCGGCGTCGCCGGATCCGCGGATGGCGGACCTGACCATCGGCCATCTGCTGTCGATGCAGGCCGGGCTGCAGCCGACCTCGGGTCGCCAGTACGGACGCTGGGTCGCGCAGCGCGACTGGGTGCGCGCCGCGCTGGCGCAGCCCTTCGTCGACGCGCCCGGCGGCGGCATGCTGTATTCGACCGGCTCGACGCATCTGCTGTCGGCGATCCTCACCCGCGTCGGCGGCAAGCCGACGCTGCAGCTCGCACGCGAGTGGCTGGGGCCGCAGCCGGGTTTCGCGATCACCGCCTGGGAACGCGATCCGCAGGGGATCTATCTCGGCGGCAACCAGATGGCGATGACGCCACGCTCGCTGCTGGCCTTCGGCGAGCTCTACCGCAACGACGGGCGCGCCAGTGACGGCGCGCAGCTGTTGCCGGCGACGTGGATCGCCCAGTCCTGGCGACCGCGCACGCAGTCGATCTACACCGGTGATGGCTATGGCTACGGCTGGTTCACGCGCCGGATCGAAGGCCACGACGTGCGCTACGGCTGGGGGCACGGCGGGCAGATGCTGTACATCGTGCCGGCGCTGGAACTGACGGTGGTCATGACGTCCGACGAAAGCACCGGCACCGCGCGGTCCGGACATCTGGGCCAGCTGCACGGCCTGATGGGCCGCATCCTGGCCACCCAGTCGCGCTGAGTGTTGCACCCCCGCGACGCTGCGGGACGGGCATGGCGCTTCCGCGCGCTGCCCGGGGCCCCATCGTTACGGGGGTCGCAGTCCGCGACGCGCCGGTCGCCCCGCATGTCCCGCCAGCCCGCCCTGTACATCTCCCATGGTTCGCCGATGACCGCGCTCGCGCCCGGCCGCGTCGGCGAGCGCCTGGCCGAACTTGCCCGCCACCTGCCGCGTCCGCGCGCGATCGTCGTCGCCTCGGCGCACTGGCTGGCGCCGCGACCGCAGGTCGGGGCGGCGGCCGCGCCGGAGACGATCCATGATTTCGGCGGCTTTCCGCAGGCGCTGTTCGATCTGCGCTATCCGGCGCCGGGCGATCCAGCACTCGCGCAGCGGGTCGCCGGTCTGCTCGGCGATGCCGGACTGGACGTCGACGTCGATCCGGCGCGTGGCCTCGATCACGGGGTCTGGGTGCCCTTGCGGCTGCTGTATCCGGATGCCGACATCCCGGTGGTGCCGCTGTCGATCCAGCCGACGCTGGGTCCGGCGCACCAGCTTGCGGTCGGCCGTGCGCTGGCCCCGCTGCGCGACGACGGCGTGCTCGTGATCGGCTCGGGCAGCATCACCCACAACCTGCACGACTGGCGCGGCCACGATGCGGTCGAAGCCGAGTACGTGCGACTGTTCACCGACTGGGTCGAAACAAGAATGCGCGCGGACGACACACAGGCCCTGCTCGATTACCGCCGCCAGGCCCCGTTCGCGGCGCGTGCGCATCCTACCGACGAGCACCTGCTGCCGCTGTTCGTGGCGATGGGCGCGGCCGGTGGCGACCGGCTCGGCGCGCAGCGGATCGACGCCGGCATCGACATGGGCTTTCTGGCGATGGACATCTACCGCTTCGACGGCGCCGAGGTCTGAGCGACCGCGCGTGTCCACTGCACGCGGTCCTCGAAGCGGGCCGCGTAGCGGTCGCCGACATCGCGGCTGATCGCCGTCGCCAGGCCGTGGCCCACGCGCGCCGCCGTGCACAGCGCCAGGAAGGTGTCGGCGCCGAGCTCGCGCGCCGCATAGACGTACACGGCGCCATATCCGAACTCGACCGACAGGGTCTCGGCATGGATCGACCAGGCGGTCACACCGCTGTCGCCGTTGCGGTTGGCATAGCGCTGGAGGCGGGGCGGGGTCATGGCGGCAACATCCTGCGATCTACCAGGTGAACGCGCGGCCAGTGGCCGGCGTCCGTGCAGCGCGCGGTACTGCGGTGTGTGCGTGCCGGAGGCGGCCTGTGACGTGCCCGGGCCGTGCGATGTCAGCCATCGGCGCGTGCCTGAAGGTCGCCCGCGCGGCCGTCCGGGTTCGAATCGCGACGCAGCCCTGCATCGATCCGGTCATGCGCAAGGCGCGACGGGGGACGTGACATCCGCCGGGCCTGCCGGCGGATGCGGTCCGGCATCTCAGGCGGCGGCGGACTGCTGCGCCTGCACCGCCGCCTCGACGCTCGCGACGAGCTCGTGCTGGCGGAAGGGCTTGCTGAGGATGGTCAGGCCCGGCTCGAAGTCGGCCATGCTGGTGTAGCCGGAGACGATCACGACCGCGGTCGCCGGCAGGCGTCCCATCACATTGCGCGCAAGTTCGGCGCCGGTCATGCCGGGCATCAGGTGGTCGGTCACCATCACGTCCGGCGTCAGGCCGCCGTCCAGTGCCTGCAGCGCCTCTTCGGCCGACGCGGCCTCCACCACGCGATAGCCCATGTCGTCGAGGGCATCGGCGGTGCACATGCGTACGCCGTCCTCGTCGTCGACAACCAGTGCGGTGCCGCGGGAATCCGCTGAAGTGTTCACGTGTTGCCCCTCGTTGTGATGTGCGTCGGTGCCCGCGCGGCGGACGCCGACGGGGAGCCAGAGTTCAATGGTGGTGCCCGCATCCGGTGCGCTGTCGATCGCCAGCCAGCCGCCCAGCTGGGAGGCCAGACCATGGGCCATCGACAGGCCCAGTCCCGTGCCCTTGCCGACACCCTTGGTGGAGAAGAACGGTTCGATCGCGCGCTGGCGCGTGGTTTCGTCCATGCCGTGGCCGGTGTCGCGCACCGTGATCACGACGTAGTCGCCGATGGCGGCGGTGTCGTCTTCGGCCACGCCGACCCGGTCGTTGCGCACCGCCAGGGTCAGCACGCCGCCATCGGGCATCGCATCGCAGGCGTTGACGCTCAGATTGAGGATCGCCATCTCGAGCTGGTTCGGATCCGCCACCGCCGGCAGCAGCGGGTCGGCGATGTCGACGACCATCTGGATCCGCGGACTGCTGGAACTGTCGATCAGGTCGGCCATGCCCGCGACCAGCTCGCCGGCATCCACGTTCACCGGCTGCAGCGGCTGGCGCCGCGAGAACGCCAGCAGGCGCTGGACCAGCGTGGCGGCACGGTCGGCGGACTGGCGCGCGACGGCGACCATGCGGGTGCGTCGTTCCAGGCGGGATTCGGGATCGGCGGCCAGGTCGAGTGCGGTGACGATGGGCGTGAGCAGGTTGTTGAAGTCGTGCGCGACGCCGCCGGTGAGCTGGCCCATCGCTTCGAGCTTCTGCGACTGGCGCAGCGCGGCTTCGGCGTTGCGGCGGTCGGTCGTGTCGATCGCCTCGGGCACGATGGCGATGATGCGGCCGCCGGTGTCGCGGATCGGGCGGATCGACAGATCGTAGCTGCGTCGCCCAGAGGTCAGATCCACGGCGATCTCGTCGCGGACGGTCTCACCGCCGACCGCGCGCAGGAACATCGCGCGCACGTGGTCGGACATGTGCGGCGTCCGCGAGAACCACGGCGTCGACCACAGCGGCTGGCCCACGATGTCGTCGAAGCCGATGCCCAGCGTGTCGAGCACGGTGCGGTTGGCGTCGGTCAGTGTGCCGTCGATCGTGCACATGGCCTGCAGCTGGTAACTGGTCTCGAACAGCACCCGCAACTGCGCCTGCGAGCGCGACAGCGCCTCGGCCGCGGCCTGGATGTCGGTCACGTCGCGCGCGCTGCAATAGAAGCGGCCGGCTTCCGGCGTGGCCACCCACGACAGGGTGCGCAGGCTGCCGGCGCGGGTACGCCAGCGGTTCTCGAAGCTGCGCACCGGACGGCCGGCACGCAGCGACGCCAGGACATCCCGGGTGACGTGCTGGTCGTCGGGACTGACCAGCTCCCACCACGCGCGGCCCACCAGATCCTCGGCGCTCCAGCCCAGCACCTGGGTCCAGGCGGGGTTGACGGCTTCGATCGCGCCGTCGGGGTCCACGACCGCCAGCAGATCCGGCGTGACCTGCCAGGTCAGCGAGCGCTCGCGGGCGCGTTCGACCACCTGGCGTTCGAGATCGGTGTTGATCGTCCGCAGCTCCGCTTCGCGCGCGATCAGTGCCAGGTCGGACAACCGGCGTGCGGTCACGTCGACGCCCTGGACGAAGACGCCGATCACACCGGCGTCGCTGGTGATCGGCTGGTAGACGAAGTCGACATACCGCTCGACCGACGCGCTGCCGGGACCGGGCTGCACGATGTATTGCGCGCCGTCCGCGGCGTACGCCTGGCCGCTGCGGTACACCTGGTCGAGCAGCTCCAGATAGCCCTGCGCGACGGCATCGGGCAATGCATCCGCGACCCGCCGTCCGATGACCTGGCGGTCGCCGATCAGCCGCTGGTAGGCGGGATTGATGTACTGGAACTCGTGCTCGGGCCCGGTCAGCATCGCCATGAAGCTCGGCGCCTGTTCGAACATCCGGCCCATCTGCGCGACGTCCGCCTGCAGGCGGCGCTCGTTCTGCACCTTGCGGGTGACGTCGGTAGTGATGTTGAGCAGCCCGGCGATCGTGTCCGCTTCGTCGCGCACCGGCGTATAGGAGAACGTCCAGTACGTTTCTTCCGGATAGCCGTTGCGAAGCATCGTCAGCGGCATGTCCTCGTTCCACGTCGCCGTGCCCGACATCACGCTGTCGACCAGCGGCTGGATGTCGTTCCAGACGTCGGACCAGATCTGCTGCAGCGGCTGGCCGAGTGCGCGGGATTCCTTGGCACCGAGCATCGGCGCATAGGCATCGTTGTAGAACAGGGTGAGATCCGGGCCCCAGCACAGGCACATCGCGAAGCGCGAATCGAGCATCAGGGCCAGCGTGGTGCGCAGGGATTGCGGCCAGATTTCGATGGGACCGAGCGGCGTGGTGCTCCAGTCGAACGCGGCGATCCTGGCCGGCATGTCGCCGTGCGTGGGCAGGAAATCGAGGCGGTCGGCGGTAGGCGCGGGCACGTTCAACAGTCGGTGGGGACACGGCGGAACGCGGCATCCTGCCACAGGCGGTTGTCGCGGGGGGATGAGGACGCCGTGATGGTCTGCAGTGCGACGGCGTTGGGCACCGCGTGTCCCGCCGCGGTGTTGTCGAAGATCACCCAGCGCCGGGCCGACGCATGCGCGGCGACCGCATGCGCGATGCGTTGCAGCGCTTCGGCGTCGTAGGCGTCGTAATAGATGCGCGGCGCGCCGTGCAGACGCCAGTAGGCAGGCGACGCGGCGCCGCCCGGACGCGCATCGTCACCGAGGCGCGCCGGATCGGCGGCGACCCGCGCCACGCGCAGTCGTTGCAGCATCGCGTCGGCAGCGGGGGCGCACCAGCTCGCATGCCGCGGTTCGCAGGCGATATCGCCGTGCCAGCGACGCCGGAGCATGCGCAGGAAGCCGCCGGCCGTGCGTGCGTCGTAGGCCAGCGACGGCGGCAGTTGCACCAGCAGGCAGCCCAGCGCATCGCCCAGCGCCAGCGGACCTTCGAGAAACGCGTCCAGCGCCGGGCCGCAGCCGCGCAGGCGTGCGTCGTGGGTGATCGTGCGCGGCAGCTTGACCGAGAACCGGAAGCCGGGCGGCACGCTGGCGGCCCAGCGGGCATAAGTTGCCGGCCGGTGCGGGCGGTAGAAGGACGAATTGATCTCCACGCACGCGAAGCGGGTCGCGTAGCGGGCCAGTGCACTGCCGCCGGGCCCGAACAGGCCGGCATCGCGCGCGGCGATGGACCAGCCGGCGCAGCCGATGCGCAGTGCGGTGTCCGGTGGCGGCGCGGACGTCATGGCAGCAGGTTGATCCGGGGACAGGAGCCCTGCTGATAGCGGAACCGGTCGTCGGTTCGCGTGATCGCGACGGTGCGGCGCCTGCATCGCTGCGCAGCTGCGGCTGCCGAGCAGCCGTCGTGCGTCACCCGGCCTGCCGCCTTCGAGGCGAACTCTCTTCACTGCGACCGGAGCGATTCCGGATCACGGCTGCACACCGTCAGCGACGACGCCGGTTTTCGTGCAGCCTCGCCCGGCCGATCCGCAAGGCGGACGACACGGCTCGGTCAATTTCCAGTGACGCCGGCGTCTGCGTGCCAGCGACGCGTCAGGCAGGCGCCGCTACCGC
The DNA here is from genome assembly GCF_057656615.1 of Luteimonas sp. Soil_C_5. Taxonomy (NCBI): domain Bacteria; kingdom Pseudomonadati; phylum Pseudomonadota; class Gammaproteobacteria; order Lysobacterales; family Lysobacteraceae; genus Luteimonas; species Luteimonas sp. Soil_C_5. The sequence continues at coordinate 41,099 of NZ_JBDGKA010000004.1, read as the reverse complement.
GCGCGTTCAGTCCCGGATCGGCGGGTAGGGGTGCGCCTGCAGCAGCCGTGCGAGATGGGCGGCATTGCTGGCGATCGTGCGGATGGTGTCGTCCACCTTGTCCGGCGTGGTCTTCAGATCCTTGAAATCCGTGCTGCCCATCGCTTCGCCCACCCAGTACGGCGGCGACCCGCCGGGCACGGTGAAGCCCACGTCCACCAGGCCCTGGCACAGCTGGGCATGTACGTGGTGCGCACCGTCCTCGTTGCCGACCACGGCCGGGATCGCGATCCTGCCGAAGGTCGGATAGCGGCCGTCGTCGCCGATTTCGCCCAGCACCGCATCCAGGCGCTCCAGCACGCGCTGGGCGATGCTCGAGGGGTGGCCCATCCAGATCGGCGTCGCCAGCACGAGGATTTCGGCATCCATGATCCGCTGGCGCAGCGTGGGCCACTGGTCGCCATCGCCCTCGTCGGCGCTGACGCCGGGCCGGACGTCGAAGTCCGCGACCCGCAGACTGCCGGTGCGGACGTCGTGCCGTGCCAGCGCTTCCAGCACGAGGTCGAGCATGCGCTGGGTCGACGATGCGGCATCGCCGGGCTTGAGGGTGCAGTTGAGGCCGAAGGCGGTCAGAGGCATCGACATGTCCACGCAGGCGGTGTGGACCGCGACTGTCGACCGGCCCGCGTCCACGCGCCGTCGTCGTCGGAGGCGGTCCAGGCCGGCAGGTCGCAGACCCCCGTTCCGGCTGCATTTTGCTGCAATGCACAATAATGCGCCGTTGCACGCCCACGCCGAGCCCGACATGTCCACGCCCGCCCCCACGACCCCGATCCCGCTGCCGCGCCGTACCGCCGGCTGGATCCTGTTCGTGCTCGCACTGGGCGGGTTCGCGATCGGCACCAGCGAGTTCGCGATGATGGGCCTGATGCCGGAGCTGGTCCGCGCCTTCGACGTCAGCGAGCCGCAGGTCGGCCACATGATCAGCAGCTACGCGCTGGGCGTGGTGATCGGCGCGCCGCTGCTGGCGATCCTGGGCGCGTCCTGGCCCCGGCGCACCTTGCTGATCGCGCTGATGGGGTTCTATGCGCTCGGCAACCTGGGCACGGCGCTGGCGCCGGACTATCCGACGATGCTGCTCGCCCGCTTCGTCGCCGGCCTGCCGCATGGCGCCTACTTCGGCGTGGCGATGCTGGTGGCGGCGTCGATCAGTCCGCCCGGGCAGCGCGGCACCGCGGTCAGCCGGGTGCTGCTGGGCCTGTCGGTCGCGATCCTCGTCGGCAATCCGATGGCGACGTGGCTGGGCCAGCTGTCGAGCTGGCGCTGGACCTTCGCCCTGGTGTCGGTGTTGTCGCTGCTGACCGCCGCCTGGGTCTGGCGGCTGCTGGTGTCCACGCCGGCCGAGCCCGGACAGACGCCGATGCGCGAGCTGCGCGCGTTCAACCGGTCGCAGGTCTGGTTCGCGCTGGCGATCGGCGCGGTCGGCTTCGCCGGCATGTTCTGCGTCTTCAGCTATCTCGCGCCGACGCTGGTCGCGGTGACCGGCGTGGCCGAAGGCTGGATCCCGGTCGCGCTGGCGGCGTTCGGCGTCGGCGCCATCGTCGGCAATCTCGCCGGCGGCTGGTTGTTCGACCGGCTGCAGTTCCGCGCCGTCGCGGTGATCCTGACGTGGTCGCTGGCGGTGCTGCTGGTGTTCCCGCTGGCTGCGCAGTCGCCGTGGTCGATCCTGCCCGCCGTGGTCGCACTGGGCACGATGGGCGCGCTGGCACCGGTGCTGCAGGCGCGGCTGATGGATGTCGCCGGCGATGCGCAGACGCTCGCGGCCGCCTCGAACCACGCCGCCTTCAACACCGCCAATGCACTGGGTCCGTGGCTCGGCGGCATCGCGATCGGCGCTGGACTCGGCTGGACCGCGACCGGCTACGTCGGCGCGGCCACCGCGGCCGCAGGCCTGGCGCTCTACGTGTGGGCACGCCGCGATGCGCGTCGTCTGCGCACGGCGGACGCCGTCGGCTGACGCGCCACGCCTTCACGCACGGCAGCCGGAAGCGCATCGACACTGGCCGTCGAATCCACATGTGGAGTGCGAGATGGCAACGCGAAAGAGCAAGGCCGGGGATGACGCGCAGACGATCGCGAAACTGATCGAGGACATCGACGTCACGATGTTCACCACCGTCGGCAAGGACGGCTATCTGGTCAGCCGGCCGCTGTCGACGCAGAAGGCCCAGTTCGACGGCGAGAGGGTCTGGTTCTTCGTCGCCTCCGACAGCCCGAAGGTGGCCGAGATCGCGCGCGATTCCAAGGTCAACCTGGCCTACGCCTCGAAGGGCCGCAACACCTACGTCTCGATGGCCGGCGACGCCTACGTCAACAACGATCCGGTGAAGATCGAGGCCTTCTGGAACGACGCGCTGAAAGCGTATTTCCCGCGCGGTGTGCACGATCCCAAGCTCACGCTGATCGAAGTCGCGGTGCGCACCGCGGAATTCTGGGACGGTCCCGGCTCGCTGATCTCCAAGGCCTTCGCATTCGCGGTCGCGCGGGTGACCAAGCGCGAGGAGGTAATGGGCGAGAACCGCATCGTCGACCTGCGCCCCGGGCGCAAGACCTCGACGCTGCCGCCGAGCCACGCCGATGCGCGCAGCAGCGGCAAGGCGCCCGCGCGCAAGTCGGTCGCTGCCGGCAAGCAGGCCGCCCGCAAACCCGCCGGCAAGACTGCAGGCGCGACAGCGAAAACGCCTGCGAAGAAGGCCGCGCCCAGGACCGCTACTGCCACGAAGAAATCGGCGACCCGCAAGGCCGCGAAGAAGACGACCGCCCGCTGAGGGCCGTGCGCCCCGGCGCAGCGGATGCAACACGAACGGCCCGCACAAAGCGGGCCGTTCCATGTCCGGGTGCTGCGCCTTCGCTGCACGCGCGACTGAAGGCGGGGCATGCGAGGCGCGCCGGAAGGCTGCGCCGTCCGGTGCTTTAACGGCACACTGCACGCCCCGCCGCATCCGACACGCCGCCATGCACCTGCCCGATCACGACGACTTCGATCCCGACGACAACTTCGCCGCCAGCGAGCCGGGCGAGTCGCAGGAGCTCGACGACGACGCCGACATCGAAGCGCTCGCCTGGCAGTGGTTGCTGCTGGTCAATCCCGGCGACGAGGATGCGGCGCAGCAGCAGTTCCGCGACTGGCAGGATGCGCGTCCCGGCGACGAGGACCTGGACACCGAAGTCGCCGCACTGCTCGACGCCACCGACTGGCGCGCCAGCTTCCGCGTGCACGAGGACGATCCGGTCACGCTGATCGATGCGCTGAACACACTGGCCGGGCGCTTCCGCGTGGAGATCGACTGGAACCTCGAAGATCCCACCGACACCGCGCAGCTCGCGGGTATGTCGCCCGGCGCACTGATCGGCGTGGCCGACGACCAGCTGCGCATCGAGGGCTACACCATCTGGACCTGGGATCCGGGCGACGCGACGGTGGCCGGCGTGGTCGCGCAGCGCGACGACGACGAAGGCATGCGTCTGGTCGGGCACGCGCTCGGTCTGGACCTGCGCCCCGCCAGCGGCTGACACGCCGCGTGCACGCGCACGTCGCCTGACGCTGGTAGCGTGTGCGCGTCCGTCTCCGCAATGGGAGGGTGCGATGGACGCGAGTCAGACAATGCCTGCACGGCGCTGCGCGCTGCTGCTGGCGGCGCTGTGCGGCAGCATCGGCGCCGTATGCGCCAGCGACCAGGTGGACGCCGCTGTCACCGAGCCGGCGTATTCATCGGCGCACGAGCAGGCGCCGTGGCTGCAGCCCATCGACCGCGACCGGCCGATCCGCCGCATGTCCGCGCTGCGCGCGGAATACCGGCGTATCCGCGATCTGCGCATGGCGCAGATCCAGCCCGAGTACGAGCGCCGCCTGGCCGAAGGCGACGATGCTGACGCCTGGCGGGAGCGCACGCTGCGCGATGTCGCCAAGCGCGACCTGCGGGATCTGCGGGCGCGGCTCGATCGCTGAGCGGCGGCGCATCCGCGGTCGCGGTATCAGTTCGGGACCGGCGCCTCGCGCGTCTGCGTGCCGTCCAGCGCGGCTTCCGCATCCTCCCGGGCTTCGGCGTCGACATCCAGCCCGGCGTCGGCCTCGTTTTCGCCCGGCGCCAGTGCCAGCTCGACCAGGATCGGGAAATGATCCGAGCCCATGTCCGGCAGCCGCTGCATGCCCACCAGCGCGAAGTGCCTGCTGTGGAACAGATGGTCCAGCGGCCAGCGTAGGCCGGGCAGACGGGCGTGGAAGGTATTGAACATGCCGCGGCCGATGCGCGGATCGAGCAGACCGCTGACCTTGCGGAACAGACGGGTGGTGCGTGACCAGGCGACGTCGTTGAGATCGCCGGCGACGATCACCGGAATGCGCGAGCGTTTCGCCGCCTGGCCGACCAGTACCAGCTCGGCGTCGCGTTCCTCCGAGCTGTCGGATTCGGTCGGGCTGGGCGGCCGCGGATGCAGGGCGTGCAAGGCGATGCGCTGGCCATCGAGTTCCAGCGTGGCATGCATCGAGGGAATGTCGTCCTCGACCAGATAGCGAATCTTCGGCGCGTGCAGCGGCAGGCGCGAATAGACGTGCATGCCGTAGAGATTGTCGAGCGGACAGCGGATCACATGCGGCATCGCGTCCTGCAGCGTATCCAGCTGGCTTTCCCACCAGTGGTCGGTTTCCAGCGCGATCAGCACGTCGGGCGTGTGCGTGCGCACCAGCGCGAGCAGCCGGTCGGCATCGCGGTTGTGCATCAGCACGTTGCTGGTCATCAGGCGGATGCGCGGCGCGCCGGCGTCGGCGGCGTCTTCCACTTCGGTCCGGAACACGCGGGTGTAGGGCAGGATCCACCACGCCTGCCACAGCATGCAGGCGGTGTTCGCGGCCACGATCGCCACCGTCCATGCGTCGTCGAGCGGATGCAGCGACAGGTGCGCCACCAGCACCACCGCCGACAGCACCAGCAGCTGCAGGCGCGGGAAATCGAAACCGCGGATCCACCAGGCGCCGCTGCGGATCATCGGCACCAGGGTTGCGATGACCAGCAGCCCGGTGACGATGGCGAAGATGGTGGTGAGCATGAACGTGCCGGCGCAGAGGAGGCGGCACTATCGGAAACCGGCTGCCGATTCCGCGTGAATGCGCTGGGTTCAGCGCGGCGGTCGCCCATCCGGGCCGCCGTACCAGAGTTGCAGTGCCTCGCGGTTGCGCAGCATGTCGCGGCCGCGCCAGGCGAAGCGCAGCAACATGCGCAGCTGCTGCCACGGCGACGTGTGCGCGAGCTTGCGGCCCGAGGTCTGCACCGCTTCGCGCAGGATCACGATGCGCCCGACGCCGGCCAGGGCGCGGCTCATCGCGACATCCTCGCCGGCGTACCACGTGGTGTCGAACCCGCCCACGGCATCGAACGCGGCGCGCGTACAGAACAGGAAACAGCCCGGCGCGATGCCGGTGCGCCGGAACGCCAGCCCGACCAGCCGCACGCCCAGCCGGAGGTGCCAGGGTCGCGGCCCTTCCAGTTGCACAAGACAGCCGCCCCCTGCGGCGCCCGCTGCCAGCACCGCCATCGCCGCGCGCAGCAGCGTCGCGTCGACGCGGGTGTCGGCATCCACGAACACCAGCCAGGGCGCGGTACTGGCCGCGGCGCCGGCATTGCGGGTCGCCCCGATCTGCCGGTGCGCGACCTGTACCAGCCGCGCGCCGCCGGCGACGGCCAGCGCCGCGGTGTCGTCGGTGGACGCGTCGTCGACGACCACCGTTTCGGCATCCACGCCCGCATCGGTAATCGCCTGCCGCAACGCGTCCAGCGTCGGCGGCAGGCATGCGGACTCGTTCCAGGCCGGAATGACGAACGCGACCTGCGGCGGCGTGAGCATGGGTCTGCGCTGCGCTGGGCGTCAGCGGTTCAGCGCGCCCATGCCGGCCGCGGGATAGCGCGTGCCGGCCGCGGCATCGGGCGGAAAGATCGCGTCGATGCGCGCGAGGTCGTCTTCGGTCATGTGGATGTCGAGCGCGGCGATGTTCTCGTCGAGGAAACCGATGCGCTTGGTGCCCGGGATCGGCACGACGTCCTCGCCCTGGCCGAGCACCCAGGCCAGCGCCAGCTGGCCCGGCGTCACCCCGTAGTCCTGGGCGATCGCCTGGACCTGTTCCACCAGCGCGAGGTTGCGGTCGAAGTTCTCGCCCTGGAAGCGCGGCGAGCGGCGACGGTAGTCGTCCTCGTCGAAATCGTCGACGGTGCGGATCGTGCCGGTGAGGAAGCCGCGGCCGAGCGGCGAATAGGCGACGAAGCCGACGCCGAGTTCGCGGCAGGCCGCGAGCGTGCCCGTGGTCTCGGGTTCGCGCGACCACAGCGAGTACTCGCTCTGCAGCGCGGCGATCGGATGCACCGCGCAGGCACGGCGCAGCGTATCGGCCGAGGCTTCCGACAGGCCGAGATGACGCACCTTGCCCTGCTCGACCAGGCGCGCCATCGCACCCACGGTGTCCTCGATCGGCACCTGCGGATCCACGCGGTGCTGGTAGTACAGGTCGATCGTCTCCACCTGCAGGCGCTTGAGGCTGGCCTCGCAGGCGGCGATGACGTATTCCGGGCGGCCGTCGATGCCGCGCGCGTCCGGGTTCGACGGATCAAGCTGGATGCCGAACTTGGTCGCCAGGAACACATCGTCGCGGCGGCCGTCGATCGCACGGCCGACCAGTTCCTCGTTGATGTGCGGGCCGTACATGTCGGCGGTGTCGAGCAGGGTCAGGCCCTGGTCGAGCGCATGGCGGATGACCGCGATCGCATCGGCATCGCTGCCGCGGCCGCCGTAGAACGCGCTCATGCCCATGCAGCCCAGGCCGATGGCCGAAACGGTGGGGCCGCCGAGGCCGAGGGTGCGGGTCTTCATCGGGTGACTCCGTCGAACAGAAGGTGGCTCACTGTGCGGGCTGGCGTGGGAAGCCGGCGTCGACGTCGGCCGCGCTGACGGTTTCCGCACCCGGTGAACGGGTGTCGGACCGTCCGCCGCCGTGATCGCCTGCGGCGCGCGTGGACGCGTCATCGAGTGCACTGACCTCGTTGCGCACCCGCGGCAGCGCGTCGGGATGGTGCGCGTGCAGGAAGGCGAGCATGCCTTCGCGTACCGCGCAGCGCAGGTCGAACAGATCGCCGGAATTGCGCGCGCTGACCAGCAGGCGCACCTCGATGGTGTGGCGGTCGGTCTCGGTCACTTGGGCCACGCAGACGCGCTGGTCCCACTGCGGACTGGCGTCGCACAGGCGCTGCAGTTCCGTGCGGATCGCCTCCATCGGTGCGCGGTGATCCAGCCACAGGAACGCCGTGCCCAGCAGCTGCGCGCTGCTGCGCGTCCAGTTCTGGAAGGGATTGGAGATGAACCACTGCAGCGGCACGACGAGGCGCCGCTCGTCCCAGATGCGCACCACCACATACGTCGAGGTGATCTCCTCGATGCGGCCCCACTCGCCTTCGACGATCACCACGTCGTCGAGCCGGATCGGCTGTGCCAGCGCGATCTGCAGACCGGCGATCAGATTGCCGAACACCGGCTGCGCGGCGACGCCGGCGATCAGGCCGATGATGCCGGCCGAAGCCAGCATCGCGGTGCCGACCTGGCGCACCTGCGGAAACGTCATCAGCGCCAGCGCGACGCCGACCAGCACCACGGCGCCCTGCAGCACGCGGCTGATCACGCGGGTCTGGGTATGCACGCGGCGCGCGGCGAGGTTGTCCTCCACGTCGACCGGATGATCGAGCAGCACGCGATCCTCGACCGCGCCGATCACGCGCGCCGCCAGCCAGGTCAGGCACAACATGCCGCCGATCGCGATCCAGTGGCGCAGGGTGCCGATGATCACCGGATCCAGCGGCGTCGCATTCAACGCGATCGCCAGAAACAGCAGCGGCAGCGCGATCGCGGCGGGTACCGCGACCACGTAGGCGATGCGGGCGCGCAGGTGTTCGCGTGCATGGCGGCCCGCGGTCCGGGCCAGTGCGCGCAGGCCCAGATGCAGCATCACGCCGAGCAGCAGGGCGACCGCCAGCGGCCAGATCGTGGCCAGCAGCATGTTCCAGTCCCAGACCATGCACGTCTCCAGTGTTCGATGGGGACGGCCGATGGTGCACTGCGGCAGGTCGAGGGCATGTGGACCGTGCGACGGCTTCCGGTGATCAGCGCAGTGCCGGTGACTCCGCGGCGCCACGCACGCGGCGCATCAGCGCGATCACCAGCGACAGGCCCACCACCAGATGCGGCGCGCCACTGACGACCCACATCAGCAGGCCGGCGAGCTGCTGGTCGCGCAGCGGATCCAGACCGACCAGCAGAGCGCGGTCGGTGAAGGTCGGATACAGCAGGCGCGGCGCGAACGTCAGCAGCGCGCCGAGAAACCCCATCGACATCATCACGGTCACCAGCGCGACCAGCCCACCGACCGCGCCCGCATCGGTGCTGCGTCGATGCCAGACCGCCGACCAGAACCAGAGTCCGGCCAGCAGAATGCTCGCGAGCATCATGCGATGCACCGGCTCGCTCGCCAGCGTCGCCGCCGTCGCGCCCGGCAGATGCCACAGCAGCATCGTCGCGACATGCGCGACCGTCGCCAGCGACAGCGACTGCGCGAGCGGGGCCAGCGGACGCAGCCAGGCCTGCAACCGGTCGGCCCCTGCACGCGGCCACGCCGCGCACGACACCTGCGCGAGACGTCCGCTCAGCAGCAAGGGCGGCGCCAGCGCGAGCAGGGTCATGTGCTGGGCCACGTGCGCCGACAGCGCGTACGCGCCGAAGGCATCCAGCGGCCAGACGAGGGCCAGTACCAGGGCCAGCAGGCCGCCGGCGAATGCCGCCACGTGGCGCGGGGTGAGGTCGCCGTGCGATTCCGGTGCACGGCGCAGGCGCGTCAGGCCAACTGCATAGACCAGCGCGAGGACCGCCAGCGGCAGCAGCGACCAGGCCGTCGGCGTCCAGGCGGTGGCCAGCGTCGGCGGCGGCCCTTCGGGCAATGCCGCGGCGGCGGGCAGGGCGGCCGTGGTCAGCAGCAGGCAGGACAGGCGGGCAGGCAATCGCATGGCGGGCACCCTAGCGCGCCGCGCACGTCGCTGCACGCGATGGGCACACGGGCTTGATCCGCCTCCGCGTACCCTCGCACATCGTTCTGATGCAGGTGGCGCGGTGTATTTCTGGCTCAAGGTGCTGCACATCCTCGCGATGACCGTCTGGTTCGCCGGCCTGTTCTTCCTGCCGCGGCTGTTCGTTGCGCGTCATCGCGGCGAGATCGACGCCGATCCGGTGTTCTGGAATCCGGTCGCGAACACGCTGTTCTTCCGGATCATGACCCCGGCGGCGCTGCTGACGATCACCTTCGGCGGCATCCTGATCGCCTGGAATCCCGCGGGCGCGTGGCTGGTGCTCAAGCTGGTCGTGGTCGCGGCTGCGGTGCTGCTGCATCTGTATTTCGGCCTGCTGCTCTACGAACTGGGCCATGACCGCGACCACCACGGGCCGACGTTCTATCGCGTCATCGGCTGGGTGCCGCTGGTACTGCTGCTGACCATTGCGGGGATTACCGGAGCGAAGCCGTTGACGCTCGGCAATCTGCCAGCGCCGCCTTCGGGGGCGGCGGATGCGGAGGAGCTGGTGCCGGGGTTGGAGGAGGGCGGCGAGTTGCCGCCGCTCGAATTGCCGGGGACTTAGCGGGGCGCAGCCGCGTCGCGCTCTTTGTCTCGTGATGCCTGATTCCCTCATCGCAACTTAGGCGGCGCGACGCTCTCGCTGCTCGCTGTTCGCTGTTCGCTGTTCGCTGTTCGCTGTTCGCTGTTCGCTGTCTGCTGTCTGCTGTCTGCTGTCTGCTGTCTGCTGTTCGCTTTGGCTTTGGCTTTGGCGTTGCGCAGACGCGAATTAGCCGGATTGCATCCAGACCCGAAGGGCGCCGCACATGGACGTGCGGCGTTTTCCGACCGAGGCAGGATGCCGAGTCGGAAAATCCCGGAACGCCTTCCCGCGTGGGGCTGCTTCGTCGGGGCATAGGCCCTTTCTTTTGGTTACTTTTCTTTGGGCCAGCAAAGAAAAGGGACCCGCTCGCCGGCAGGCGAGTGGAAGCCTTGCCTCTACACCCGCACGCCGCAGGCGATGCCGACGCGGCCTCAAACGCTTTCGTCCGCTGGCGCGGCCGAGTTCATTTCTTTTGTCGGACGACAAAAGAAACGGAACCAAAGAAAAACGTCTCCCCGACGGAGCACATCCGGCAATTCACTTGTTCCGGGATTTTTCGACTCGCCATCCATGGCTCGATCGAAAAACGCCGCACATCCATGTGCGGCGCCCTTCGGGTCTGGAAGGTGCGTAGGCGCTTGGTTCTTCCGGCAATGCAACAGCAACAGCAACATCAGGCCCATGGAGAACGCAGGCGTGATCGCAGTTGAAACTGCGGGTGCGGGTGCGGGTGCGGGTGCGGGTGCGGGTGCGGCTGAAAAGAGAAGGCGGCAGAAGCGGCCATCTATGCCCTCGCGGTGTGGAGCAACTGCAGACGCAAACAAGCGCTGCGCCGCGACCGCCCATCACTCCGCCGGCGGCTTCTCCACCGCATCCCGCCCACTCGCCGCCTCGGTTTCCTCGTCGCCATACACACCGATGCCATGGCGGAAGCTCAGCGTGCCGCCCAGCCAGCCGGCGACGCCGACCAGCAGGGCCATGACCGCCGACGACATCAGGCCCCACGGCCACACCGCAGCCACAGGATCGGGCAGGCGCAGCCACACGCCGAGGGCGGCCATCGCCAGCACCATCACCGCGACGATGAAGTGGTTCCAGGCCGAGACGTGCCGGCGGACCACGCGGATCGACATCATGTCGATCGTTCCGACGACACCCGCCAGCACGCCGAAGCCCAGGCCGCCGACGTTGAACCAGAACGAGAGTTCGGCCCAGAACGGGGCGCCGAGCCACAGGTACAGGACGTCGGTCACCACGACCATCGACAGGAAGGCGATCGGAAACGTCACCAGCATCGGATGGATCGGATGCTTGGCGATCGCCAGCACGCTCTCCACGGTGTGGCTCTGGGTGTCCGGGACGGGTTGTTTCAGATCCTTGCGCATGGGTCCCTTGGCGCCTCAGGCGCAGGTCGGCAGCAGTGCCACGGGCACCACAGTGAAGGTCACGCCTACGGCCGCGACGATCGCGACCAGCAGGCTCAGAAGGGCGATGAAGCGCTGCCGGTCCGGCGCGGCGCGGCCATCTTCGGCATGCGCGCGCCAGGCGCGGTGGATGCGCTTCGCGCGCAGGCCTTCGTAGGCGATGAGCAGCAACGCGGCGGCGGTCACCGCCCACAGCGCCCAGGTCACGCTCTCCATGCCGGCGATCCGCGTACGCCAGACCTGCTGGGCGCAGGCGATGCCCTGCAGGCTGTAGACCGTGACGAAGTGCACCGCCCACACGATCAGCGGCGCGCACATGCGGGTCAGGCTGATCTGGACAGGCGTGCTCACAGCCACCTCGGAATCAGGTGCAGCACCGCCCAGGCGATCGCACCCTGGCCGACGACGTAACGCCAGAAGCCGGCGGCGATCCGCGATTCGAGACTGCGCACCGCATCGACGTGTCCCCGGTAGATGCGCATCGCGACGAAGCCGCCGATCAGCATGGCGATCGCGACATGCAGGGCCTGGAAGCCGGCGAGCGTCCACACCACCGATGCATAGGCGTGGACCTGCGGCAGGCCGGTCGCGGCCCAGATCGCGGGCAGGTGCACGCACAGGAACAGCGCGCCGGCGACGATCGCCGCAAGCTGCCAGGCGATCGCCAGTCGCGGCTTGGCTGCACGCAGGGCCGCCGGTCCGCGCCAGGCGGCCAGCAGCGGTACCGCCAGCAGGGCGAGCGCGACCAGCGTCGGCGTCCACGCCGCGACGGTCGCGCCGCCGGCCGGCCAGGCCGGGGCGTTGAGCCACAGGTAGAAATAGGCGAACACCAGCGACGCGAACAGCGAACCGTCGATCAGCAGCGTGCCCACCAGCGCCCACCAGCCGGGCGCGTTCTTCGCCGCCGCCTGGGTCGGCAGGCGCAGGCCGGGCGCGACCTCGAGTTCGATCGGCAGGTGGCGGTCGTTGACCGTCCACAGCCAGCGCAGGAACAGGCCGATCAGCGGCACCAGCATCAGGATCGACAGCCAGTACTGCGAGGTGATGAAGCCGCCGAGCAGCACCGCGATCACCAGCGCCGCCAGCAGCGGATACCAGGTCGACACCGACAACTTGATGACCTGCTCGGGCTGCGCGGACTGGATGCCGGTGCCGAGGATCCACCGGTGTCCGCCGTGCGCATCGCCGAGCAGGCCGTCGGTGCGGCGGGTGGCGGCCACGATGCCGGGATCGCGCCACAGCGGATAACGGTCGTCGACCACCGGAATCGAGGCGAAGTTGTACTTCGGCGCCGGGTGCGGTAACGCCCATTCCAGCGTGCCGGCCTGCCATGGATTCTCGGCCTGGCGGCGGCCGAGCACGAAGCACAGCGCCACGTCGATCAGGATCGCGATGATGCCCACCGCCAGCACGAACCCGGCCGCGGTCGACAGCAGGTTGAGCCACTGCACGCCGAGTTCCAGCGCATAGGTGTCCACGCGTCGCGGCAGACCGGCCAGGCCGGTGATGTGCATCGGCAGGAAGGTCAGGTTGAAGCCGATGAACACCAGCCAGAACGCGCTGCGGCTCAGCGATTCGGACGGCATGCGCCCGCTCGCCAGCGGCAGCCAGTAATACAGGCCGGCGAACATCGGGAACATCATCCCGCCGATCAGCACGTAGTGCAGATGCGCGACGACGAAGTGGGTGTCGTGGGCCTGCCAGTCGAAGGGCACGAAGGCCAGCATCACCCCGGTCAGTCCGCCGCAGACGAAGGTCACGAAGAATCCGATGATGTGCAGCATCGGCACCCGCAGCCAGGGTTTGCCGGCCCACAGCGTGGCGATCCACGCGAAGATCTGGATGCCGGTCGGGATCGCCACCATCATGCTGGCCGCGCTGAAGAACGCCAGCGCCAGCAACGGAATGCCGACCGCGAACATGTGGTGCACCCACAGGCCGAAACTCAGGAAGCCGGTCGCCACCAGCGCCAGCACGATCCAGGTGTAGCCGATCATCGGCCGGCGCGCGAAGGTCGGGATGATCGTCGACACCACGCCCGCGGCGGGCAGGAAGATGATGTAGACCTCGGGGTGGCCGAACAGCCAGAACAGGTGCTGCCACAACAGTGGATCGCCGCCGCGGCCGACCTCGAAGAACGCGAAATCGAACGCGCGCTGGATCTCCAGCAGCAGGCTGGCGAGGATCAGCGGCGGAAAGCCGAACGCGATCATGAAGGCGGTCACCAGCACCGCCCACGCGAACAGCGGCATGCGGGTGAGATCCATGCCCGGCGCGCGGGTGATCAGGATCGCGACGATCAGCTCGACCGCCGCGGTCACTGCCGCGATCTCGGCGAAGGTCACGCCGATCAGCCAGAAATCCGCACCCTTGCCCGGCGAATACGTCGCATCGGTCAGCGGCGTGTACATGAACCAGCCGCCGTCCGGCACGCTGCCGAAGATGAAACTCGAATACAGGAACAGGCCGCCGAACAGATAACACCACCAACCGAACGCCGACAGGCGCGGGAACGGCAGATCGCGCGTGCCGAGCATCTTCGGGATGAGATACATCGCGAAGCCTTCCATGATCGGCACCGCGAACAGGAACATCATCGTCGTGCCGTGCATGGTCACGAACTGCGCGTAGCGCTCCGGGTCGAGCACGTTGAGGCCCGGCCACGCCAGCTGCAGGCGGATGAACATCGACAGCATGCCGCCGATCAGCAGGAAGCCGAGACCGGTGACGATGAAGCGCAGCGCGATCGTCGTGTGGTTGACCGCGGTCAGCTGGCCGACCAGGCCGCGACCATTGGCCCACACGCGCTCGAGCAGGGCGATGCGGTCGGCGTGGCGCAGCTGGTCGCCGGGCGTGGGATTGACGTGGTCGGGCGCGACGGTACTCACAGCACATTCTCCGAAGCGCCATGACGCGGCGGCGCGCGTCCGGCAGGTGCGCCGGACGAGGGCGGCTCGTCTGCGGGCGCGGGCGGGCGCGCGGCCAGCCATTCGTCCAGCGCGTCGGCCTCGATCACGCGCACCGGAAACAGCATGCGCGCGTGTTCCAGGCCACAGAATTCGGCGCACTGGCCGCGCATCGGCACGTCGCGGTCGGCGCGCAGGCGCAGGGTGTTCACGCGGCCGGGAATCGCATCGATCTTGCCGCCCAGGCGCGGAATCCAGAAGCTGTGGATGACGTCGTCGCTGGTGATCCGGAATTCGATCATGCGGCCGCGCGGCATCGCCAGTTCGTCGATGCTCTCGCCGATCACGCGGCCGTCGGCATCGCGGTAGCGGAAGTGCCACTGCCACTGGCGCGCGGTGACTTCGACCACCGCGTCGGGCTCGACGCCGACGCCGGTGATGCGTGCGCTGGTCAGGCTGCCGTAGACCAGCAGCGCGGCCACGACCACGGTCGGCAGGACCACGCCGCCCCACAGGATCAGGCGTTCCGGACGCTGCGGTGCGGTGCCACCGGTGCGCCGGCGCAGCACGCGCCACAGCAGCAGCATCACGCCCAGCCACACCACGGTGAAGATGCCGGTCATCAGCCAGCCGCCGCGTGCGATTTCGGCGGCGGCAGGGCCGGCCGGCGACAGCGTCGATTGCGGCCCGGCGCAGCCGGCCAGCGTGACCACCAACGTGGCGAAGAGGGCGCTGCCAGCGCGGCGGTGTCGTGTCCGGATGTCGATGATCGTGCCGCCCCAAGGTCCGCGTGCTGCAGGCCGCCGGTCGACAGGCCAGGCGCGCACGCTACCGATCGTGACGGCCACGGAATGTGAATGCGTCGCGATAACGCGTCTCCATCACGGCATTCAGCGCGGGGCCGGCGCAGTCTCACGCGCTGAGACATCGATCCGCCACCGTGCACGCGTGAATCTGACCGAAAAGCTCGCGATCCTCGCCGACGCCGCCAAGTACGACGCCTCCTGCGCGTCGAGCGGCGCGAACAAACGCGACTCGTCGAAGACCGGCGGCATCGGCAGTACCGAGGGCATGGGCATCTGCCATTCGTACACGCCCGACGGCCGCTGCGTGTCGCTGCTGAAGATCCTGCTGACCAATTTCTGCGTGTTCGACTGCGCGTACTGCGTCAACCGCGTATCGAGCAACGTGCGCCGTGCGCGCTTCACGCCCGAAGAGGTCGTGACGCTGACGCTGGATTTCTACAAGCGCAACTACATCGAAGGTCTGTTCCTCTCCAGCGGCATCATCCGCAGCGGCGACTACACGATGGAGCAGATGGTCGAGGTCGCGCGCAGCCTGCGCGAGGACCACCGCTTCGCCGGCTACATCCACCTCAAGACGATTCCCGATGCCGCGCCGGAACTGCTGGCCGCGGCCGGCCGCTACGCCGACCGCCTGAGCATCAACATCGAGCTGCCGACCGAGGCCGGCATGACCGCGCTGGCGCCGGAGAAGACCCACGCCGGCATCCACGGCGCGATGGGCGAACTCAAGTGGCGCATCGACGAGGACAAGGATGCGCGCCGGGTCAAGCGCCAGGGCGTGACCGTGCGCCGCGCGAAGGCGCCGCGCTTCGCACCGGCGGGGCAGAGTACGCAGATGATCGTCGGCGCCGATTCGGCCAACGACCGCAGCATCCTGGAAACCAGCAACCGCATGTACGGCACCTACCGGATGCGGCGGGTGTACTACTCGGCCTTCAGTCCGATTCCCGATGCATCGAAGAACCTGCCGCTGCAATCGCCGCCGCTGCTGCGCGAGCACCGGCTGTATCAGGCCGACTGGCTGCTGCGTTTCTACGGCTTCGATGTCGATGAAATCACCCCCGACGCGGCCGGTACGGAAGACATCGATGCCGACACGCCGGGCATGCTCGATCTCGATGTCGATCCCAAGCTGGCCTGGGCGCTGCGCAATCCGGCGCGTTTTCCGGTGGACATCAACCGCGCGCCGCGCGAGATGCTGCTGCGCGTGCCGGGCCTGGGCACGCGCAACGTCGAGCGCATCCTCTCCGCGCGCCCGCATGGCGCGCTGCGCCTCGACGACCTCGCACGGCTGCGCGTGCCGCTGAAGAAGATCATGCCCTTCGTCACCACACCGGGGCACCACCCGCGTCAGCGGCTGGACGATCCGGCGCGTCTGCGCGCCGAGCTGGCGCCGCAGCCGCGCCAGGCGAGCCTGTTCTGATGTCGCGGAGACGCGGCGCCATCCAGTCGAGGTGCGATGTGGTGCTGCTCCCCGTGGGCACGGCCGCGAACGGCGCATCCGTCGCGGTTGTTCTCCGCTAGGCGCGCACATGCCACGTGCGTCGAATCCCGCGCCTGCGGCGCATGTGATCGCCGAGGTCGAACCGCCCTGGGATGCGGGCGTGTGGCGCGCTGCCGCACGTGCGGCCCTGCGGGCGGGCGTGTCGCCGGAGCGCATCGACTGGTCGGGCGGCGCGCAGGGCTCGTTGCTGGGCGGCACCGATCTCGCCCTGCTGCCGGCGACGCGTGCCGTGCCCAACGTGCCGGCCGAATTCCTGGCACTGGCCGGCGCGGCGTTGTGCCATCGCGCGGTGGATCGTCACGGCCTGCTCTATCGCATGCTCTGGCGCATTGCCGAAGGCGAACGCGCGCTGCTGCAGCGCGCCTCGGATCCCGACGTGCATCGCGCCAATACCCTCGCGCAGGCGGTGCGGCGCGACGCGCACAAGATGAAGGCCTTCGTGCGCTTTCGCGCCGTGCCGGGCGCCGACGAGGAATACGTCGCCTGGTTCGAGCCCGACCACTGGATCGTCGATCGCGTGGCGCCGTTCTTCGCGCGCCGCTTCGCCGGCATGCGCTGGGCGATCGTCACCCCGTACCGCAGTGCGCTGTGGGACGGGCAGACGCTGGTGTTCGCCGCGGGCGGCACGCGCGCCGATGCGCCGTCGGAAGATGCGCGCGAGGACCTGTGGCGCACCTACTACGCCAATATCTTCAATCCGGCGCGGCTCAACACCACGATGATGCGCGCCGAGATGCCGCAGAAATACTGGAAGCATCTGCCCGAGACCGCGCTGTTGCCGGATCTGGTGCGCGACGCCGGCCTGCGCGTGCGCGAGATGGCCGAGCGCGCGCACGAAGCGCCGCGTCGCCGTATTCCCGCAGCGCCGGCAGCGGCGCCGGTCGAGGCCGGCACGCTCGAGGCCCTGCGCGAATCGGCGCGCGACTGCCGGCGGTGTCCGCTGTGGCAGCCGGCCACGCAGATCGTGTTCGGCGAGGGCCCGGCCGATGCGCGCACGATGATCGTCGGCGAGCAGCCGGGCGACGAGGAGGACCTGTCCGGACGTCCCTTCGTCGGACCTGCGGGGCGCCTGTTCACACGTGCGCTGGACGAACTGGGCATCGATCGCCGCGCGCTCTACCTCACCAATGCGGTCAAGCATTTCCGTTTCGAACCGCGCGGCAAGCGCCGCCTGCACAAGCGGCCCGACGTTGCCCACATCACCGCCTGCAACGGCTGGCTGCAGGCCGAGATCGCGCAGGTGAAGCCCGAGCGCATCGTCTGCCTCGGCGCCAGCGCTGCGCGCGCGGTGTTCGGGCCGGGCGTACGGCTGAGCGAGGAACGCGGTATCTGGCGGACCCGCGAAGACGGCGTACGCGCGTTCGCCACCGTGCATCCCTCGTGGGTGCTGCGGCAGGGCGAAGCCGCGGCCCAGGCGGTCGCCTATGCAGGCTTCGTCGACGATCTGCGTCGGCTGGTCGAGGCCTGACGCGCTGCGGGCGCGTTCTGGCTGAACGGGGCGCTGCACCGTTCACTCCTGCTTCGCGGCAGCCCGCCAAGACTCGCCGCACCCCAAATGCAAGGAGTCTCCCGATGAAGCAGTCGACTGCTGTCCGTGGCCTGGTGCTGGCCCTGTCCCTGGCCGCCGGCGCTGCCGTTGCGCAGGACGCGATGACGAGCACCCAGGTGCGCGCCGCGCTGACCGAAGGCGGTTACACCGAGATCACCGATGTCGAATTCAAGGACGGCGTCTGGAAGGCCGACGTCAAGGATGCCAATGGCAGCAAGATCGACGTGCGCCTGGATCCCGCGACGGGCCGCATCTATCCGGACAATGCCGGCGCGACCAGCCTCGGCGAAGCCGACATCCGCGCCAAGCTGACCGCCGAGGGCTTCACCCGCATCGAAGACGTCAAGTTCGACGACGGCATGTGGGAGGCCGAGGCCGACAACGCCCAGGGCCAGCGCATGGACCTGAAGCTGGACCCGCAGGACGGTCGTATCGTCAGCCAGACCCGCGACTGATTCCGTAACACCGCCACTGCGGCACACGCGAAAGGCCCGGCGCATGCCGGGCCTTTTTGCATCCAGCGTCAGGCCGATCGCGCAGGCGTCAGCACGTCACAGCGTGGCGCAGGAATCGTCGTCATCAGCGCGCAGTCAAGGCCTCCGCGCAAGGCGTGATGCGTCAGCTGCGCGCGTGCTCGGGCACCGGCACGTCGTGCGGCATGCGCTCGCGCACGCAGTTGGCGGCGGTCTTCGGCGCCGTCTCGTGTTCGACCAGGCACTGCGCGGCGATGACCGCCCAGCGTGACACCGCGTCGTCGCGGTCGCCCAGCGCGCCGGTCGTGACCATCCAGCGGCCGATGTCGACCATGCGCGCGCGCTCGTCCAGCGAGGCCACCGCATCCAGCGCCGCGGCGCTGACGACGAAGCTGTACGCGAATCCGGCAGTCGTGCGTTCGACGGTCGCATCGGGAGGCGCCAGGCCGCCGGGCGCCTCCAGCAGCGCATGCAGGCGGACCGCCTCGCGCGCCTTGAGGTCGCCGGCCGAGCCGATGGTCGTGCGCAGGATCACCGTCGTGGTCAGCGCGCCGATGAAGATGCCGCCCAGCAGCACGAAGACCGCGCCGATCAGCATCGGCGTGCGCGAACGGCGCACGCCGTCGTCGGGGTTCAAACGGGGGTGTTCCACAATCGACTCCGCTGCCGGAACCGTCCGGCGCGGTGCATAGGCTAGCGCACGGGGTTTGAACGTCCGCGGCGGCGGACGCCCGGCGCCGTGCTCAACGCAGCCAGCCGGCGAGTTCCTCGCGGCTCAGGCGGCCGTCGCGGTTGACGTCGATCGCGTTGAACTCGGCGTCGAGCGTCGGATGCGCGCGGGCCTCGGCACGGCTGATGACGCCGTCGCCATCGGTATCGAGCGCTTCGAAATCGATGCGGTACTGGTCGCCCGTGACCGACCGCGGCTCATAGGAGCGGATGATCACCTGCTGCCCGCTGGCCTGGCCGTAGGTGGCGACGCCGGTCTGGCGGCCGGACTGCGAGGCGATCGTCGGCGGATCGACGCCGGTCTCCAGCGCGCTCGTGCTGACCTGGGCCCAGGCGAACGGCGCGGCGAGCAAACAGGCGAACGGAACGGCCGCTGCGGACAGGCGCTGGCGCAGGGTCATGGCGGATCTCCTCGGCTGGACAGGGCGCCAACGATGCCGCGCCGCGGCCCCATGCCGCGTGAACGTGAATGCGCTCGGGTCAGCGCCGGCGACGTCGACGCAACTGCAGGGCGACGGTCTGGATCACGAGCACACCGGCGATCGCGAGCGCGATCCACGCGGACGTCGTCGCCCCGACCAGCGGCCAGCCGGTCTGCTTGAACCACACCGCGAACAGGCCCCACACCGCCACCGCCGTATAGGCGATGTTGCCGCGCATGCGCGCGTTGAGCACCAGCAGCAGCACCGCGGCCACCGCCCACAGCACCAGCGTCCAATTGAGCATGCGGCTGGTGGACAGCAGCTCGTAGGCGACGATCGCCTGGGCGAGGTTGAGGAACGCGGCCAGCGACAGCCAGCCCGCATGCAGCGACAGCGCCAGCCAGGCCAGACGCCGGCCGCGTCCGCCGGCGGTCGAAAGCTGCAGCGCGCACCAGGCCGTCGCCGCCAGCGCGGCGAAGATCACCACCACGCAGGTCCAGAACATGCCGGCCGAGAACAGCGGCATCCAGATCGTGGTCAGCGCGAAGCCGGCAGCCGCGACCGGTGCGATGCGACCCAGCAGCGGATCGCGACGGCGCGTGCCCGTGGCCTGCCACGCGGCGTAGGCGACATCCAGCAGGAAGATCAGGCCCCACACCGAGAACGCATAGCCGGCCGCGACCAGCAGGGTGGGATAACGGTCGGAGATCGTGCCCTGGTCCGGTCCGAACATCCCGGTCTGCGAGAGCCAGCCGACGGCGGGCATCGCGATCGCACACAACAGGACGAGCAGACGCATGGGGTGTCTCCGGCGGAATCGGCGCGGATGCTCGCACCGGCCGCGTGAGGGCCTTGTCGGAAGGGACACCGCGCGTCGCACGCATTCGCTGACTTGGCGTCGAAACGCGCCACACGCGCCCGGTGTGACGGGCGCGTGTGGTGGTCTGCGGGCTCAGGCCGCGGTCATGCCGCCATGGCGCAGGAGGGCGGCGATGTCCGGATCGCGTCCGCGGAACGCGCGGAAATTCTCGATCGCATCGCGGCTGCCGCCGCGCGCCAGGACCTCGTCGCGGAAGCGCGCGCCGGTCGCGGCCACGTCGTCGGGCGCTTCCTCGAACGCGGCGTAGGCATCCGCGCTCAGCACCTCGGCCCATTTGTAGCTGTAGTACCCGGCCGCGTAGCCGCCGGCGAAGATGTGGCTGAACTGGTAGGGGAACCGGTGCCAGGCCGGCGTGCGGTTGACCGCCACCTCGTCACGCACGCGCTCCAGCAGCTGCAGGGCATCGTCCCGGGCCGGATCGAAGCCGGCATGCAGCTGCATGTCGAACAGCGCGAACTCGATCTGGCGCAGCGTCTGCAGCCCGCTGTGGAAATTGCGCGCGGCCAGTATGCGGTCGAACAGCGCCCGCGGCAGCGGCTCGCCGGTGTCGACGTGGGCGGTCATCGCCTGCACCCGGTCCCATTCCCAACAGAAGTTCTCCATGAACTGGCTGGGCAGTTCCACCGCGTCCCATTCCACGCCGTTGATGCCGGCGATCGGCAGCTCGCCGATGGACGTCAGCAGCTGGTGCAGGCCGTGGCCCATCTCGTGGAACAGCGTGGTCACCTCGTCGTGGGTGAAGGTCGCCGGGCCGCCACCGGAGCCACGGCCGAAGTTGCAGACCAGGTAGACGATCGGCGTCTGCGTCCGATCGCCGTGCACCCGGCGATTGCGGCAGTCGTCCATCCACGCGCCGCCGCGCTTGCCCTCGCGGGCGTAGAGGTCGAGATAGAACTGGCCGACCAGCGCGCCGTCGGCATCGAGCAGCCGGTAGAAGCGCGCATCGGGGTGCCACAGCGGCGCGCTGTCGGGTTCGACCCGCAGGCCGTACAGCGCGTGGATCACGTCGAACAGGCCGGCCAGCACGCGGTCCTCGGTGAAGTAGCGCTTCACCTCTTGGGCCGAGTAGTCGTAGCGCGCCTGGCGCAGGCGGTCGCCGGCGAAGGCGATGTCCCAGGGCTGCAGCGTGTCGAGGCCGAGGGTGTCGCGGGCGAAGGCTTCGAGCTCCGCGCGGTCGCGCTCGGCATGCGGGCGGGCGCGTGCGGCGAGGTCGCGCAGGAACGTCAGCACCTCGTCCGGCGTACCGGCCATCTTGGTGGCCAGCGACAGGTCGGCGTAGCTCGCATGGCCCAGCAACGCGGCCTGCTCGGCGCGCAGCGCGAGGATGCGCGCGATCAGCGGGCCGTTGTCGAGTTCGGCGGGACCGGACTCCGAGGCGCGCAGGCCGTAGGCGCGGTACAGCGTTTCGCGCAGGTCGCGGTCCTCGGCGTAGGTCTGCACCGGCAGGTAGCAGGGCATCTGCAGGGTCAGCGTCCAGCCCGCGTGGCCGCGGGACTCGGACGCCGCGCGTGCGTTGGCGACGACGTCGGCCGGCAGGCCGGCCAGGCGCGCTTCGTCGTCGACCTGCAGCGAAAACGCATCGGTCGCATCCAGCACGTGTTCGGAGAACGTCGAGCCCAGCGTCGCCAGTTCCTGGCGGATCGCGGCGAAGCGGGCCTTGTCGGCATCGTCGAGCGCGGCGCCGCCGAGGCGGAAGTCGCGCAGCGCATGATCGACGACGCGCCGGCGCAGCGGATCCAGTCCCAGCGCGTCGGCCTCGTCGGCCAGCCGCTGGTACTGCGCGAACAGCGCCTGGTCCTGGCCGAGCGCGCTGAAGAACCCGGTCACCGCCGGCAGCGCCGCGTTGTAGGCCGCGCGCAGTTCGGGCGTGTTGACCACCGCATTGAGATGCGAGACCTGGTTCCAGGCCCGGCCGAGGCGCTCCGTCGCATCCTCCAGCGGCGCGATCACCCGCTCCCAGCCCACCGGCTGCGTCTGCCCGGCCACGGCCACCGCGGCCTGCGCTTCGGCGATCAGCGCATCGAGTGCGGGCTGGACGTGGACCGGTTCGATCGCATCGAAGCGGGGCAGGTCGGCGGTGTCGAGCAGGGGATTGGTCATGACGGGCGCAGGTGCGGAAGACGCGTCCGATTCTAGGGGCCCGGACCTGAGCGGCGCGTGGGGCGGCGGTGCGCGACAGGTGCCGTATCGTGGCGGCTCTTTCCGTGCGTGCGTGGGCCATGCATTCCATCGAAGTCGTGCTGGTGATGCTGCTGGCCGTGGTCGTCAGCGGCTATCTGACCCGCGTGCTGCAACGCTGGTTTCCGGTGCCGCTGCCGGTGGTGCAGATCGCGCTCGGCGCGACCATCGCCGGCGTGTTCGGCCAGGGCGTGGCGCTGGACCCGCATCTGTTCTTCGTGCTGTTCCTGCCGCCGCTGCTGTTCCTCGACGGCTGGCGGATTCCCAAGAGCGGCCTGTTCCGCGATCGTGGCCTGATCCTGCCGCTGGCGCTGGGCCTGGTGGTGTTCACCGTGATCGGCGCGGGCCTGCTGATCCACTGGCTGATCCCGGCAATGCCGCTGGCGGTCGCGTTCGCCCTGGCCGCGATCCTGTCGCCGACCGATCCCATCGCGGTGTCGTCGATCGCCGCGCGTGCGCCGATTCCGCCGCGGATGATGCACATCCTCGAAGGCGAATCGCTGCTCAACGACGCCTCGGGCCTGGTGTGCTTCCGCTTCGCGGTGGCCGCGGCGATGACCGGCAGTTTTTCGCTGGTAACTGCGTCGTTGACCTTCCTGTGGGTCGCACTGGCGGGCGTGGCGATCGGCGTCGCGGTGACGGTGGCGATCAACCGCGGCCATGCCCTGGTGTCGCGCGTCTTCGGCGAGGAAGCCGGCACGCCGATCCTGATCAGCCTGCTGACGCCGTTCGGCGCCTACCTGCTGGCCGAACAGGTCGCCGCGTCGGGGATCCTGGCCGCGGTCGCGGCCGGCATCACGATGAGCTACGTCGAATTCAGCGGCCGCGCGCTGGCCACGACGCGCGTTCAGCGCGCCGCGGTCTGGGACACGGTGCAGTTCTCGCTCAACGGCATCATCTTCGTCCTGCTGGGCGAGCAGCTGCCGTGGATCGTCGAACGCGCCGCGACCACCGTGCGCGAAGCCGGCCACGTCACGCCCTGGTGGCTGGCGGTCTACGTGCTGGCGATCTACGCCGCGCTGTTCGCACTGCGCTTCGCCTGGGTGTGGGTGTCGCTGCACATCGGCCTGTACCGGCGGCACGCCCGGCGCCTGCCCGAATGGCGACTGGTCGCGGCGATGTCGCTGGCCGGCGTCCGCGGCGCGATCACGCTGGCCGGCGTGCTCACGCTGCCGCTGCTGCTCGCCGACGGCAGCCCGTTCCCGGCGCGCGATCTGGCGATCTTCCTGGCGGCCGCGGTGATCGTGGTCTCGCTGCTGCTGGGCAGCGTGGTCCTGCCCCGCCTGCTGCGCGGCCTGACCCTGCCGGTGGAAGACGAACCCGACCTGGAAACCGACCGCGCCCGCCACGCCGGCGCCGTTGCTGCCGTGGCTGCAGTCGAGCGCGCCCAGCACGCGTTGCCTGCCGCCCAGGCCGACCCCGACCTCTACGCCAGCGCCGCGGTGCGGGTGATGGCGCTGTACCAGGAACGTCTGCGCCGCGGCACCAGCGGCGTCGTCGACGCGACCGAACTGCGCCGCGCGGACAGCGCCGAGCGTGCCCTGCGGCTGGCGGCGGTCGCGGCCGAGCGCGACTGCATCTATGGGCTTGTGCGGCAGCGTGAGATTTCAGACGAAGTCGCACGGCGGCTGGTGCGGGATCTGGATCTGCTGGAGGCGCGGTATCGGTAAGTGGGCGGCGCTTTTGTATTGCGTTGTTCTGGCGAGGCAGCTTCTGCTTCCGATGTTTCCGTTCCTTCTGCCGCTTTAGCCGGTGCTCCGTTTTTTGGTTGTCCCAGCTTCCTGTCGCTCGCGTTTTTGCGGTGGCTTTCGACAAGCCTGTTGTCGTTGTCGTTGTCGTTGTCGTTGTCGTTGTCGTTGTCGTTGTCGTAGCAGTGGCAGTGGCAGTGCAGTGCAGTCGCAGTTGCGGTCGCCTTTGCTCCCGCTGTCGCATTGGCTCTTGCTCTGGCTTTCAGCCTTTGACGTATCGAGCCGTAAAGCGAGCCGAGCATCGCAGGGGGGGCGGGGCCGGAGAGCAGCCCATGTCTGAGCGCAGCGAGTTTGGGCTGCGTGCCCCGTCGCCCGAGAAGCGCAGGGGCCCGATGCGGCTTCATCGCATCGGATCGCGTCCGGCGACGGCGTTTTTGCTTACTTTTGGCAAGACAAAAGTAAGCCGCGCGACAGCGCGGAAGCCCTGTCCTTGGCAAGGACGCTGATCGCGCCCAACAGCGAACACCTCGCGCGGATTCCGATTCCGATTCCAATTCCAATTCCGATTCCGGATCTGGATTGGATTGGATTTAAAGCCGAATCAAGAAAAGAGCGGTGGATCAATTGCACGGCTTTCGCACGCTGACGCGTGCGAGTTCCTTTTTGACCGGCCAAAAAGGAACCAAAAAGCCCGTTCGCCGGACGCGATCCGGCACGGCTGCGCCGCGCCGGTGCCCTGCGCGCCTCGCCTGACGCGGCACGCAGCCCAAACTCGCTTCGCTCAGACATGGGCTGCTCTTCGGCCCCGCCGCCCTGCGATGCTCGGCTCGCTTTACGGCTCGGTAGATCAAACGCTGACAGCCAAAGCCAAAGCCAAAGCCAAAGCCAAAGCCAAGGAAGGCCGAAGCCGAGGACGTCCAAGGCCGAAGCCGAACCCACAGCTCGTCATTCCCGCGCAGGCGGGAATCCAGAGACTTCGAGATTCGGAGGCGCAAGGTCCCTGGATTCCCGCCTGCGCGGGAATGACGGCGAAAGGGCCAGCTGTCGACACAGAATCCAACGCGAACGCCAACCGCAACCACCAACCACCAACCGCAAACCGCAAACGCAACGTCGAACGCGCGACGTCACGCCTACGCGCAACCACCAACCCTCGCGTCATGCCACCCGATCACCACACCCGCTCAGGGCGCCGTCAACCGCTCCAACTGCTCGAGCATCGCAAACGCCGACGCCCGCGATCCGCCGCACATGTCCATCGACGGCCGCAATGACCCGCACACCGCCGGCCGGTCCGGATGGCCGAACAGCCGACAGCGCAGATCCGCATCGAGTTGCACGCAAGCCACGCCCGCCGGTTTGCCGTGCGGCATGCCCGGAATCGGCGAGGTGATCGACGGGGCGATGCAGCAGGCCGCGCAGCCGGCGCGGCAGGCCGGAGTGGACGCAGTCATCGCGATGGCCGACTCAGTCGGCCGTCACCAGTGTGGACGTGCGCAGCAGCAGGGCGGCGTAGACGGCATCGGTTTCGGGGCGTTCGCCGTACCACAGCGCGAAACTCTCGGCGGCCTGTTCGACCAGCATGCCCAGGCCGTCGACGGTCTGGCGCACGCCATGCGCACGTGCCCAGGCGAGGAAGGGAACCGCGGCTTCGCCGTAGCTCAGATCGACGGCCACCGTGCGCATGCCCACCAGGGAGCGCGGCAGGTCCGGGACCACGCCGGCGCGGCCGGCCGAGGTCGCGTTGACGATCAGGTCGAACTCGCCCATCTCGCCCAGCTGTTCGAGATAGCGCGGATGCACGCGCGCCGGATCGCCGAGCGCGTCGGCCAGTGCGTCGGTGCGGGTGGACGTGCGGTTGACCACGGTCAGGCCGTCGACGCCCGCGTCGAGCAGGGCGGGCGCGACGCCGCGCGCTGCGCCGCCGGCGCCGATCAGCAGGGTGCGACGGCCGCGCAGGTCGAGGCCCTGGCGGTCGGTGAGGTCACGCACGAGGCCGGTGCCGTCGGTGTTCTCGCCGTGCCAGCCGTCGCCCTCGCGGACCAGGGTATTGACCGCGCCCGCGCGCCGGGCGCGATCGCTGGCGGTGTTGGCCAGCGCGAACGCAGCCTCCTTCAGCGGCAGCGTCACGTTGGCACCCGTGCCACCGGCTGCGGCAAAGGCCTGCAGCGCCGCCTCGAAGCCCTCGGGCGCGGCGTCGATCGCCGTGTAGTCGACCGGGCGGTCGAGCTGCTGGCCGAACGCGGCGTGAATCCGCGGGGACAGCGAGTGGGCGACGGGGTGTCCGAACACGGCGAGGCGGGTGGCATGGGTCATGGCGTCTCCAGAAGGGCGCGCGGAGCGGGGATCGCCGCAGTCTAGCGGCGGCGCCGCGAAGGCGGGCACGCGAAAACCGGGGCCTGAGCCGCTCGGTTCGGGGCGATCTGTCAAAAATCTGGCGCCGGACTGTGCCGAGTGCGTCAGAAAGTTGTATATAACGTCACATCGTGTCGGTTGTGGGGCGGTCGACACGACAGGGAGCCGCGGCGGTCCGGCAGTCCGGGCGTCGTGCGCACGTGGTCTGGCAGATTCCAATTCGGGGAACCCTCCGCATGTCTCGCATTCGTAAGGTCGGCGCGGTGTCCGCGTTGCTCGGTCTCGCTGTTGTCGCGGTCGCAAGTACCGCACTTCCTTCCCGTGTGCCGGCCGTCCAGGCCGCGGTCGATTCGGCCAAGGCCGGGGTCGGATCGCTGTTCGGCGCCGCGCCGGCCGAAGTCGCGCTCGCAGCCGGTCCGCCCGGCACGCCGGGCACGGCGACCGCGGTGGCGGCGTCGGATCCCACGCCCGAGCGCTACATCGTGGTGTTCGAGGAACCCGCACTGGCGACCTACCAGGGTGAGGTCAGCGGCCTGGCCGCGCCCGCGCGCCGCGCCGATGCGCGCGGCAAGCTGCGCCTGGACGTGAAAAGCGCCAGCGCCCGCAGCTACGTCGCCTACCTGCAGCGCCGCCAGGCGGATCTTGAAGGCGCGATCGCGCTGCGCACCGGGCGCCCGCTGGATGTCGAGCGGCGCATGCAGCACGCGATCAACGGCGTCGTCGTCGAGCTCACCGCGGCCGAAGCGGCGCGGGTCGAGCAGATGCCCGACGTGCGTCTGGTCGAGGCCTATCGCGAATACGCGCTGGATACCGATACCGGCCCGGCGCTGATCGGCGCCCCCGCGGTCTGGAACGGCGAGTGGGCCGGCGCGACCGGCGACTTCAAGGGCGAGGGCGTGGTGTTCGGCATCATCGACACCGGCATCAACTTCGGCGCGCCCTCGTTCGCGGCCGTGGATCCGGTGGACAGCTACCAGCACGTCAATCCGCTGGGCAGCGGCACCTATCTGGGCACCTGCGCGGCCGGCGGCGTGGATGCCGGGCGCTGCAACGACAAGCTGATCGGCGGTTACGACTTCGTCTGCGACGCGCCGACCTTCGCCTGCGGCCAGCCGAACATCCGCGAGGAACCCGGCTTCGGCGACACCAACACCCACGGCAGCCATGTCGCCTCGACGGTCGCGGGCAACTACCGCGATGTGCTGTTCCGCGGCAGCCCGCGGCGCATCTCGGGCGTGGCCCCGCGCGGCAACATCGTCGCGTTCGACGCCTGCTACACCAATACCGCGACCGGCCAGGGCTCGTGCCCGAACACCGCCACTGTCGCCTCGATCAACCAGGCCGTGGCCGACGGCGTCGTCGACGTCCTCAACTATTCGATCGGCGGCGGTGCCACGCCGTGGACCGAGGCGGTCTCGCTGGCGTTTCTCAATGCCAGCAACGCCGGCATCTTCGTCGCGGCCTCGGCCGGCAACAGCGGCCCGGGTCCGAACACGATGGGCCACCTGCAGCCGTGGGTGTCGTCGACGGCGGCGTCCCAGCACGGCCGCGGCGCCTTCGCATTCGCGCTCAACGTCAGCGGGCCGCAGCCGGTGCCCGAGCCGCTGGCTCCGTTGCTGCTGATCGAAGGCGGCAGCGGCGTGCCGCTGACGACCTCGATCCCGGCGACCACGCCCCTGCGCGTCAGCCCGCGGATCGATGCCGCCGACGACGCCTGTACGGCGTTCCCGGCCGGCACCTTCCAGGGCGCCATCGCGCTGGTCCGTCGCGGCACCTGCTCGTTCACGATCAAGGTCAACAGCGCCAGCGCCGCCGGCGCGATCGCGGTGATCATCGCCGACAACCAGCCGGGTGCACTGACGCCGTCGGTGCCCGACACCTCGGTGCCGGCGTTCGGCGTGCCGCAGGTCGAAGGCAACCAGCTGCGCGACTTCCTGCTCGCCCATGCCGATGCCACCGCCGGCATCGCCTATCCGCCACTGGCACTGCCGAATGTGGTCGACGCGCTGGCGTCGTTCAGTTCGCGCGGACCGGCCGGCAGCTTCGATCTGGTCAAGCCGGACGTCACCGCGCCCGGTGTCAGCATCCTCGCGGTCACCGCCGGCACCACGATCAGCGGGTTCGAGGACGCGCTGGGCCTGCTCAACGGCACCTCGATGGCGTCGCCGCACCAGGCAGGCGCGGCCGGGCTGATCCGTCAGGCGCGTCCGACGTGGTCGGTGCCGGAGATCAAGTCCGCGCTGGCCCTGACCTCGAAGACGCTGGTGTACCGCGAAGACACGGTCACGCCGGGCACGCCGTTCGACCGCGGAAGCGGCCGCATCCGGGTCGACCAGGCGATCAATGCGGGTCTGGTGATGCACGAGACCGGCGCCAACTACCTGGCGGCGAATCCGGCTGCGGGCGGTGACGTGTCGGCGCTCAACCAGCCCAGCCTGGCGAAGCGCAACTGCTATGCCGGCTGCACCTTCGTACGCACCTTCCGCAATCCGCACGCGGCGGCCTCGAACTGGCGCATCCGCTTCACCGGCGTCAACGCGACCGCGGTCCCGGCGACCCTGAAGGTGCCCGCGGGCGGCACGGCGACGGTGCGCATCACCGTCAACAGCCGCGACGTCGCGGCCGACGGCAACTGGCGCTTCGGCGAGATGGTGCTCGAGTCGAGCGGCGCCATTCTCGGGCCGCAGCGCACGCCGCTGGTGCTGCCGATCGCGATCGCGGTCCAGCCGCCGGTGGTGCAGTTGCCGGCGTCGATCGGGCTGGCGCTGCAGGCCGGACGTTCCGGCACGGCGCTGGGTTCGGTCGGCAATGCCGGCGGCTCGCCGCTGGTCTACAGCGTCGCCAACACCGGCGCAGGCGCGTTGAAGGTCGAAGACCGGCTGCGCGGCGCGGTCAGCAACGGCTTCCGCAGCGTGTACCGCACCGATGCCGGCACGCCGGTGGCGCAGTTCGCGGCCGAGGACTTCGTGCTGCAGGGCGAAACGCGTCTGACCTCGCTGTTCAACGAAGGCTTCGCAGTCGGCGGCACCTCGACCAGCACCAGCCTCGGCTGGGCGATCTATCCGGACGTGGGCGGCCTGCCCGCCGGCAATCCGGTGACCGCGCCCGATGCCGCGGTGTGGCGTTACGCCTCCGCGCTCAACGGACCGGGCGTCACGGCGGCGGGGACCAACTACGGTCTGAACCTGGTCGCGGCAAACCAGAACGTGGTGCTGCCGGCCGGCCGTTACTGGCTGGTGACCTATGCTCGCGGCCCGTACGCCTCGGGCTGGGCCTGGTTCGCGACCGCCGAGGGCGACGGCCGCTTCGCCACGCTGTCCATCGCCAGCACCGGCGTGGGCGCATGGGCCGCCACCACCTCGTTCGGCGGTCTGTCGACGCGGATCCTGGGTGAGGTGAGCTGCGGCGCGCCGTGGCTGGGCGCGGTCACACCGCCGTCGGGCACGGTGCAGCCCGGTGCCAGCCAGGCCAACCGCCTGGCGCTCAGCGCGGCCGGCCTGCCGGCGGGTCGCCATGTCGGCCACCTCTGCGTGACCAGCAACGATCCGGTCACACCGAAGGCGGCGACGCCGGTGGTGCTGACGGTCAACTGACCGCGCGCGTCACCCACGAAAACGCCCGGGCATGCCCGGGCGTTTTTTTTTGCGTATCCGTGCGGCCGCGCGGTGCGGAACTCAGGCGCGCGCGTGCAGCCAGCGCGCCGCATCGAGTGCGAAGTAGGTCAGCACGCCATCGGCGCCGGCGCGCTTGAAACCGAGCAGGGCTTCGAGTGCGCACCTGCGCTCGTCCAGCCAGCCGTTGGCGGCGGCGGCCTTCAACATCGCGTACTCGCCGCTGACCTGGTAGGCGAACACCGGCACGCCGAATTCGTCCTTCGCGCGGCGCACGATGTCGAGGTAGGGCATGCCCGGCTTGACCATCACCATGTCCGCGCCTTCGTCGAGATCCTGCGCGATCTCGCGCATCGCCTCGTCCGAGTTGCCCGGGTCCATCTGGTAGGTCGACTTGTCGGCCTTGCCGAGCGCGCCGGATGACCCCACCGCGTCGCGGAACGGGCCGTAGAACGCGCTGGCGTACTTGGCCGCGTAGCTGAGGATGCGCGTGTGCACGTGGCCGTCGGTCTCGAGCGCCTCGCGGATCGCGCCGATGCGTCCGTCCATCATGTCGCTGGGCGCCACCACGTCGGCGCCGGCGCGCGCGTGGCTCAGGGCTTGCTGCACCAGCGCGTCGACGGTGATGTCGTTGACCACATAGCCGTCGGCATCGGTGATGCCGTCCTGGCCGTGCGAGGTATAGGGGTCGAGCGCGACGTCGGTGATGACGCCGAGCTCCGGGAAGCGCGACTTCAGGGCGCGGATCGCGCGCTGGCACAGGCCGTCGTCGTCCCAGGCAGCAATGGCATCGAGCGACTTGGCTTCGGGCGCGGTAACCGGGAACAGCGCGAGTGCCGGAATGCGCAGTTCGCTCGCGGTCTCGGCGACGCGCAGGAGTTCGTCGATCGACAGGCGCTCGACGCCGGGCATCGACGGAATGGCGACGCGGCCATCGGCCTCGTGCACGAAGACCGGATAGATCAGGTCGTCGGCGGTCAGCGTGGCTTCGCGCATCAGCCGGCGCGAGAAGTCGTCGCGGCGCATCCGCCGCATGCGGGTATCGAGTCGGGTCATGGCGCGGATTCTACGCGGGCGCCGGCAGACGGCCGTGCGACGCGGGGTCGCAGGAGCTGCCTGGACGATGCCGGAGCGGATGCGGGTGACCAGAGTCCGGGGCCTGGCCGCACCGGCCGGTCGGCCAGGATCAGCGGGCCAGGTCTGCGCGCGAGCGCGCGCGCAGAAGGTGCTGCGAGATCGCCCGGATGCTGCGGGCGCGGCCCCGCTCGCGATGCTGCCTGTGGCACCACAGCCGGTGCGCCCGTCGGGACCTGTCGGCACATGCGCGCGCTCACGGAGCCCGCACGGCAATTGCAGGGTGTGGGCGCGACCTTGGTCGCGAAGCTTGATGCGCGCCGGCGCGCCGAGACCGGCACGCCGCCGTCCCGGTCGCAATGCGACTGCACGGAATGCCCCGCGCAGGCGCTGCCGTCCGGCCTCAGCCGGCGTCGTGCACGCCGTCGATCTCCAGCGCCAGCTCGCGGCGGCAGATCGCCGCGTGCAGCACCACGCGCGGCACGCGGTCGCCGAAGCGGGCGTCCAAGGCGTCGGCGACGATCGGCAGGTCCTCGGCGTCGCGGACGTAGACCTTGAGCCGCGAGCCGGGGCCGAATTCGGCCGGCAGGTCGGGATGACGCTGGCGTGCGGACGCGATCAGGGCATCGAAGTTGGCGAAGGTCTCGTCGAGCTGGGCCAGCAGCTCGCCTTCGTGCTGCGAGGCATGGCCGACGACGCTGGCGGTGCCCGAGAGCATCAGCGGCATCGCGCTGCCGGCGGGCGGCAGCATGGCGCGGGCGAAACTCGGCGACTGCGGGCCGTACTCGCGCGGGTACTGGTAGGCGCTGACCTGACGCGGATTCTCGACCGGCGTGCCCGGCACGCGCGCGGCCAGCCAGTACACCTGGATCGTGCGCGCATCGTCGCAGCGGCCGATCGCGGTCGCGGCCGGCAGGTTCGAGGTGTCGAAGCGGCCCAGCCCCCGCGCACGGCCCACGCAGAACTGGCGGTAGCGCTCGGTGTCGCCGTCGCCGTGGGTGATCGCGTCGAGGTAGTTCCAGATCCGCAGCAGGTGCGGATAGTCGCTGCCTTCGATGAAGCGCGACATCTGGCGATACGCGTGCTCGGCAGCCAGCAGGATGCCGCTGTGGTCGCCGTCGCCGGTGTGGCCTTCCGGCTCGTCGACCTCGATCGCGCCGAACAGCAGCTCGCCGTCGCAGGACCAGGCGATCTCGCCATCGCGACCCGCGTGCACCGGCGCCTGCGCATGCCAGACCTCGAGCGGCGCCGCGCCGTGCGGCTGCAGCGGCACGCGCAGGTAGCGCGGATCGTCGACGTGCGGCGCATCGCTGCCGAAGCCGAGCACGGCCAGCACATCGTCGCCCGCGAGCAGGGCCGCGGGCGCGGCGTCGACGTATTCGACGCGCAGGCGCGGTGCGCCCGGCGGCACGCCGAGGGGGTGGGGACGACTCATGGATTGCCCTCGTGCAGCGTGTCGCCGCTGAAACGCGCGCCGACCTGGCGGCGCCGCGCGAACCAGCCGCGCAGCGCGCTCGGCGCGATCGCGATCGCATTGACCGCATAGACCAGACGGAACAGCCGCAGGCGCTTGATCACCGCGCGGTTGTCGAAGACATCGCCGGCCAGCATCGAGATGACGGCCTGTTCGAGCTGCCAGTCGTTGCGCGGCGCGGCAAACAGCCGTTGCATCACCGGCGTGGTGAAGCGATGGATGAACCAGCTGAAGTGCTTGAGACCGCGGCGCAGGCGGCGGCTCATCGCGCGCTGCAGCTGCGCCTCGCGCGCGGGCTCGCGCAGCGCACCGTCGACCACCGACGCTGCATGCTCGGCGCTGTTCATCGCCAGATACACGCCGGACGAGAACACCGGGTCGATGAAGGCATAGGCATCGCCCGCCATCACCCAGCCCGGGCCGCTCATCTGCGTGCAGGCATAGGAATAGTTGCCGGTGGCGTGCACCGGCGCGATGCGCTCGGCCTGCTGCATGCGGCTGGCCACCGACGGTGTCTGCAGCAGCGTCTGCATGAGGAAGTCCTCGTTGGACCGCCCGGCATTGCCGTCGCTGCGGCGCTGCTTCAGGTATTCGGGGAAGCACACCGCGCCGATGCTCATGACGTCGTCGGGCAGCGGGATCAGCCAGTACCAGCCGTGGGCGAAGCGATCGACGGTGATGTTTCCGGCGTCGTCGCCCTCGCGGCGCTGCACGCCGCGGAAGTGGCTGAAGATCGCCGCCGACTGGTGCTGCGCGCTCTTGCGCTTCAGCTTCAGACGGTTGCCGACGAAGGTGTCGCGGCCGCTGGCATCGACCAGATAGCGCATCTTCACCTGCAGCGCGCTGCCGTCGGCGGCGCGTGCGGTGGCGCCCACGGGCCGGCCGCCGGCGTCGTGTTCGAGCGATTCCACCCGCACCTGCATCCGCGCATCGACGCCGTTGGCGCGCGCGTTCTCGAACAGCAGCGCGTCGAATTCCGAGCGGCGCACCTGGAAGGCGTAGCCGAACTTCGGATCGAGCGCGCGTTCGAACCGGAACACGTGGGTGGTGTCGTCCGCATCGTGCACCGGGAAGTCGGCGCCGAGCTTGAGCACGCCGATCGCGCGCACCTGCTCCAGCACGCCCAGGCGTTCGAGGATCGGCAGGTTCATCGGCAACAGCGATTCGCCGATGTGGAAACGCGGATGGGCGTCCTTCTCCAGCAGCAGCACGGAGCGGCCCTGGCGGGCCAGCAGGGTGGCCGCGGTGGTGCCGGCCGGACCGCCGCCGATCACCAGAACGTCGACTTCGAGGCTGGCCGGATCGGGGCTGGCGGCGGCAGGTGCGGTGCAACTCATCCGGTCATCGTCGTGCTGTACGGGCAGGCGCGCATCATAAACGGAAGCATTCCGTGCGTCCGGCGGGCGAATGCGTGCTTGCGCAGGCCGGGCCGATGCCGGATCGTGACAGCCCTGCCACGTCCACGGAATTCCGCAATGTCCGCCCAAACCGATGCCGAGCACGCGCTCGCCGAACTGCTGGTCGAAAGTCTGAACCTGGAGGACACCCAGGCAGGCGACATCGATCCCGAGGCGCCGCTGTTCAATGCCGGACTCGGCCTCGATTCGATCGATGCACTGGAGCTGGCGCTGGCGATCAGCAAGCGCTACGGCTTCCAGCTGCGTTCGGACAACGACGAGAACCGTCAGATCTTCGCCTCGCTGCGCGCGCTGTCGGCGCATATCGAACAGCACCGCACCACTTGATCCTGCTGCTGCAACTGCTGCTGGCGCTGGCCTACGCCGCGCTGGCCCACCTCGCCAGCCTGTGGCAGAGCGATGCCTGCGCGCTGGGTGCGCTGGGCGTGCTGATCGCGATGATGCTCGTCGAACCGCTGCTGGGGCGGCGGCTGTGGGCCTGGCTCACGCTGCCGCTGGCCTGCTGGGGCGCCTGGGCGCTGTACACGGCCGGGCACGCGGCATTGCCCCTGCTGCTGGTGCCGGTGGTGTTCGTGCTGGCGATCGCGTGGATCTTCGCGCGCACGCTGCGCGCCGGTTCCGAGCCACTGATCACCCGGATCGTCGCCGGCATCGAGGGCGGCACGCCGGCTTCGATCGAGCCCGAGCTGCGCCAGTACACCCGCACCCTGACCGCGGCCTGGGCCGTGGCGCTGACCGGTATGGCCGGCGCCAACCTGCTGCTGGCGATGCTGGCCAGTCCTGCGGGGCTGCTGGAAAGCGTCGGCGTGGCCTCGCCGTTGCCGATCACCTGGGAGCAGTGGTCCTGGTGCGCCAACCTGCTCAACTACGGCGTGATCGGCGGGTTCTTCCTGATCGAGTTCGCGGTGCGCAAGCGGCGTTTTCCCGGGCGCTACCACAGTTTTTTCGATTTCCTGCGCAAGCTGGCCGGACTCGGGCCGATGTTCTGGCGTGACCTGCTGCGCTGATGCGCGCCAGTCGACCCGTCTTCACACGCAGCAAACGCTATCCTATGTCCGAGATGGAATACCGACAGACCCGTGCCGACGCCGTAGCGCCCGCCATCGCCGAGATGTCACGGCGGGTGCTGAACGTGCTCGAATTCGCATTCACCCTGGCCTGGACGGCCTGGTGGATCAGCGTGGCGCTGCTGCGCCAGACCCTGACCGGACGGCGCGATCTCGCGCTGGACATGGCGCGCACGCACTGGGCGCCGGGACTGGTCGGCCCCGCCGGCGGATTGACGGTGGAGGGCGCGGAATCGATCGACTGGTCGCGGCCGTACCTGATCGTCGCCAACCACGAATCGCTGCTCGACATCTGCGTGCTGTTCATGGCCGTGCCGGTGCCGCTGCGTTTCCTGCTGAAGGAAGAAATGCGCCGCGTGCCGCTGCTGTGCGGCTACGCGCGTGCGACCGGCATGCTGTTCATCACCCGCGACGATCGCCGCGCCGGTCCGCAGCTGCGGCGCCAGGTCGCCGGCGTGCTGCGCGAGGACCAGTCGCTGTGCCTGTTCCCCGAAGGCACGCGCACCCGTGACGGGCGTCTGGGCGAGTTCAAGTCCGGCTCGTTCCAGGCGGCGATCGATGCCGGCGTCGAAGTGCTGCCGATCGCGCTGCACGGCACCGGCGCGGTGCTGCCGGCCCGTGGCTTCTTCCGCGTGAGCCGCGGCCCGATGCGGGCCACGGTGGGGCGTCCGCTCGCGGTGGCCGACCGCGTCGGCGCGGCCGGTCGCCAGGCGCTCGCACGCGAGGCGCAGGACGCCGTCGCGGCGATGCTGGGGCGGTCGTCCCGTCCATGAGCCGGTGTACGTTCGTCGTCCCGGGCACGCATCCGTGCCTGCCGGGACATTTTCCCGGTCGGCCGCTGGTGCCGGGCGTGGTGATCCTGGATCACGTGGTCGCAGCGATCGAAGCCGAACACGGGCCGCTGGGCGCGCTGCGCCTGCCGCAGGTCAAGTTCGTGCAGCCGCTGGCCCCCGACGAGACCGCCGAGATCGCGCTGGACGCGACGCCCGTCGATGCCGGCACGCGCTGGCGTTTCCGCGTGGAACGCGACGGCGTCCTGCTGGCCAGCGGTGATGTCGTGGCGGGCAACGCGGCATGAGCGCCGGCTGGAAGGCGCGCCGCGAAGGCGGCGGCCGCTTCGCCCTGACCGTGATGCGCGCCTTCGCCACTTATTGCGGACGTGCGCCGACGCGCCTGCTGCTGTATCCGGTGACGCTGTACTTCATGCTGCGCCGGGGTGCCGAGCGGCGCGATTCGCGCGCGTATCTGAGCCGGGTGTTCGGACGTCCGGCGACGCTGCTCGAGGTCGGGCGCCACTTCCACACCTTCGCCTCGACCATCCTCGACCGGCTGTTCCTGCTCAGCGAGAACACCCGCCGTTTCGACGTGCGCACCACGGGCCTGGACACGCTGCACCGGCATCTCGACGCCGGCCGCGGCGTGCTGCTGTACGGCTCGCATCTGGGCAGCTTCGAAGTGCTGCGCGTGCTGTCGCGGCAGCGCAAGGAATATGCGATCCGGGTGGTGCTGGACAAGGCCCACGGCAAGGCGATCACCGAGCTGCTGGATACCTTGAATCCCGAGATCGCCGCGACGGTGATCGACGCCAGCCAGGACGGCCCCTCGGTCGCGCTGGCGATCGGCGCGGCGCTGGACGAGGGCGCGATGGTCGCGCTGCTGGTCGACCGCAGCCAGGAAGGCGGCCCGACCCAGAGCGTGCCCTTCCTCGGCGCGCCGGCGGAATTCCCGGTCGCGCCGTGGCTGCTGGCTGCGGTGCTCAAGGTGCCGGTGATGCTGGCCTTCGGGCTGTACCGTGGTGGCCGCCGCTACGACCTGATGTTCGAACCCTTCAGCGAAGGCGTCGCGCTGTCGCGACGCGAGCGCCAGGCCGGCGTCACCGCGCTCATCCGGGGTTATGCGGAGCGGCTCGAACATCACGTCCGCAGTGCCCCCTACAACTGGTTCAACTTCTATGACTTCTGGAAACGCGACGACGATGTGCCGCCCGCGGCCGCGCGCCTGCCTGCTGCTGACGACACTGCTGCTGACGCTTCCGGTCTGGGCCGCTCCGCAGGCCGCTGAGCCTTCGCAGGCGCGTCCTGCGCCGCGCGCCGACCAGTCGCGCGATCGTGTGCCGCCACCGGTCGCCGCGCGTGGCCGCGAGGTCGACGCCGACTGGATCCTGCACCGGCTGACCCGGCCGCCGCCGCAGTCCACGCCATTCCTGGAACTGCGCCTCTCGGCGACCCTGCGCCGGCCGCTGGTGGTGTCGGGCGAATACCGCCGGCCGGACGCCGACACCCTGGTGCGCGAGGTCCGCGTGCCGTACGCCGAAACCACGACGATCCGCGATGGCGAAGCCGTCGTCGCGCGCGCCGGCCGTTCGCCGCGCACCGCCTCGCTGGCCCGCGTGCCGGAGCTCGCCGCGCTGCAGGGCAGCTTCGGCGCGCTGCTGTCGGGCGACCGCACCCTGCTCGAAACGCATTACGCGATCGAAGCCGACGGCGTGCCCGCCGACTGGACGATGACGCTCACCCCGCGCGATGCGCGCACGGCCACGCGCATCGCCGCGGTGGTGCTGCGCGGCCGCGACGACGAGCTGCGCTGCATCGAGACCCGCCCCAAGCAGGGCGATCCGCAGCCCACGTTGCTGGGCGGCGCGGCCAGCGGCGCCGGTGAACTCGCCTCCCTCGACGACGCCCTGCGCGCCTGCCGCGACGTGCCGCGTTGATCCGTGACGCGCTGCTGCAGCGTCCCGGCCTGCGCCTGGCGCTGGCCGTCGCCTGGCTGGTCGTGCTGCTGCTGGCCGGCTGGCTGATCGCGGCGCGCCTGGAATTCAGCGGTGACCTGCGCCGGTTCCTGCCCGACGCGCGCACGCCGGAGCAGAAGCTGCTGATCGACGAACTGGGCGAAGGCCCGGGGTCGCGCCTGTTGCTGCTTGCGGTCTCGGGCGATGCGCCCGAGGTGCTGGCCGACCAGTCCCATGCGCTGCACGCGGCGCTCGCGTCGGACGATCGCTTCACGGTCGTCGCCAATGGCGCCGATGCCGATCTGTCGGCATTTCCCGCCGAACTGCTGCCCTACCGCTATCTGCTGACGCCGTCGTTCGACGAGACGCCGCTCGACGCCGATGCGCTGCGCGATGCCTTCGATGCGCGGCTGCAGGACCTCGGCTCGCCGGCGGCCGGGCTGGTCGAGCCGCTGCTGCCCTCGGACCCGACGCTGGAAACCCTGGTGCTGGCCGAAGGCTGGGCGCCGGCCGCGGCGCCGCAGCGGCTGTTCGACGTCTGGTTCGACCGTGCCGGCGAACGCGCCCTGCTGCTGGTCGAAACCCGCGCGGCGGGCTTCGATCCGACCGGGCAGCTGGACGCCGTCGACACGATCCGCGGCGCCTTCGACGCTGCGCGCGGCGACAGTGCGGCCACCCTGCAGATGACCGGACCCGGCGCGTTCTCGGTCGACATCGGCGGTCGCACGCGGCGCGAGGCGCAGCGGATCGGCCTGGCCGACACCATCGGCCTGGTGATCCTGCTGCTGCTGGCCTACCGCAGCTGGAAGATGCCGCTGCTCGGCGCGCTGCCGCTGGCCAGCGCCGGCATCGCCGGCCTCGGCGCGGTCGCGCTGCTGTTTCCCGGCGGCGTGCACGGCATCACCATCGCGTTCGGGTTCACCCTGATCGGCGTGGTGCAGGATTACCCGATCCACTTCTTCAGCCACCAGCGCGCCGGCCTGTCGCCGTGGAAGAATGTGCGCGGGCTGTGGCCGGCGCTGTCGACCGGTGTGATCGCGACCTGCATTGCCTACGCGA
The DNA here is from genome assembly GCF_057656615.1 of Luteimonas sp. Soil_C_5. Taxonomy (NCBI): domain Bacteria; kingdom Pseudomonadati; phylum Pseudomonadota; class Gammaproteobacteria; order Lysobacterales; family Lysobacteraceae; genus Luteimonas; species Luteimonas sp. Soil_C_5. The sequence goes on along the minus strand of NZ_JBDGKA010000004.1, from coordinate 2,037 downwards.
CGTTCCTGTTCTCCGGTGTCGACGGCCTGCGCCAGCTGGCGGTGTTCACTGTCGCCGCGCTGGCCGTGGCCGCGTTGGTCACGCGCTACCTGCTGCCGGGCCTGGTCGATCCGGCGCCGCCCGACATCGCCGATTCGCCGCGCCTGCAGCGCCTCTGGCACCGGATCGAAGCGCTGCCGCGTCCGAAGTGGTCGCTGGCCGTGCTGGCCGCGGCCAGCGTCGCGGCGATCGCCTTCGCGCCCGGCCCGACCTGGCAGAACGACCTGTCCAAGCTGACGCCGGTCGATGCGGACGCGATGGCGCTGGACACCGAACTGCGCGCCGAACTGGGCGCGCCCGACGTGCGTTACGTGCTGGTGGCGCAGGGCACGGCGCCCGACGCGGTGCTGGCGGCGACCTCGGCGCTGCGTCCGGCGCTCGACGCCCGCGTCGCCGACGGTCGCCTCGACGGCTACGACATGGCCGCACGCTACCTGCCCGATGCCGACGTCCAGCGCGCCCGCCAGGCCGCGCTGCCGGACACGCCGACCCTGCGCGCGCTGCTCGACGAGGTGCTGGTCGATTCGCCGTTCCTGCCGGAGGCGTTCGCGCCGTTCCTCGCCGACGTCGAACGCGCGCGCACCGCGCCGCCGCTCACGCTGGCGGACCTGCAGGGCTCGCCGCTCGCGAGCGCGGTCTCGGGCCTGCTGCTGGTGCATCCGGATCGCGCCACCGCCCTGGTGTCGCTGAGCGGCCTCGACGATCCGGCCGATCTGGTCGCGTTGGCCGCGCAGACACAGGCGCCCGGCGCCGAGTTGCGCCTGCTCGACATGAAGGATGCGTCCGAATCGCTGGTGATCGAATACCGCGGCCGCGTGCTCGCGGCGATGGCGCTCGCCCTGGTGCTGCTGGTGGCCACGGTGTGGATCGCGTTGCGCCAGCCGCGACGCGTGTGGCGCGTGCTGCTGCCGACGCTGCTGACATTGCTGGTGATCGTCGCGGTGCTGCGCCTGGCCGGGGTCGAACTCACGCTGTTCCACCTCGTCGCGCTGATCCTCGCCGCGGGCCTTGGGCTCGACTACGCGCTGTTCTTCGAACATGCCGGCGACGACCGCGCCGACCAGATCCGCACGCTGCACGCGATCATCGTCTGCAGCCTGATGACGCTGCTGGTCTTCAGCCTGCTCGCGCTGTCGTCGATCCCGGTGCTGCGCGCGATCGGCAGCACGGTCGCGCTCGGCGTGGTCTGCAACTTCGTGCTGTCGTTGCTGGTCGCACGCCACCGCGCCGCGATCGACGCGGCCCGCGCCGAACCGGCGCCGATCGCATGAGCCACGTCGATCGCGCCACGATCATGGCGATGATTCCGCACCAGGGTGCGATGTGCCTGTGGGATGCGGTCACCGCCTGGGACGACGCGCAGGTGATCCTGCGCAGCGCCTCCCACCGGGACCCGGCCAATCCCCTGCGCAGTGATGGCCGCCTGCGCGCGCTGCATCTGTGCGAATACGGCGCCCAGGCGATGGCCGTGCACGGTGGCCTGCGCGCCCGCGACAGCGGCGCCCCGGTGCGTCCGGGCATGCTGGTCGCCTTGCGCGGCGTGCAGCTGCATGCCGCCCGCATCGACGATCTGGCAGGCGATCTCGTCTGCACTGCCGAAGTGCTGGTGGAGTCGGAGGACAGCCAGCAGTACGCATTCCGCATCGAGTGCGATGGCGTGGTGTTGGCGGAAGGTCGGGCGGCGGTGATGTTGGGGGCGGCGTAAGTAGGGACGCGCTGCGTTTCGTGCGGCGTGGCTGGCGTTGAGAAGGTGCTTTCGGCGCTCCAGTTGTAGCGTTGCTTCATTGCCCTCGCTTCTGCACCTGCACCTGCACCTGCACCTGCGTTCATTTTTCCTCCGTTTCTTCGCCGTCGCTTTGGCTTTTGCTGTGGCCTTGGCTTGGCTTGGCTTTGCTTTGCTCTGGCTTTCAGCCTTTGACGTATCGAGCCGTAAAGCGAGCCGAGCATCGCAGGGCGTCGGGGCCGAAGAGCAGCCCATGTCTGAGCGCAGCGAGTTTG